>NZ_JBAWKE010000006.1:0-228888 GCF_037095655.1 Frigidibacter sp. MR17.24 | reverse complement strand
CGTGCCGGGACGCGTTCCTCAAGGTCGACGTAGCTGAACAGCGATCCCGTCGCCTCGTCCGATCCACGCATCGCCATCTCCACATATGCCGTGGTGTCGGTGAATCATGTTCCTCCAACGGCGTCGAGGCAGGGGTTTTTCAGCGGCCTGTTAGTCAAGCGGTGCGCGGTGGCGGATGAGGGCCCGCGCTAGGTGCGAGGGAAGGTATCGTGCTTGACGGCGGCGCTACTGGCTGGGGTGAGCTCTCGCGATAGCACCGTTGACCACTGCAACCGTCCGACCGTTGCTCAAGACTAGGCTCAGGACTTCGGTAACGGGGGCGTCTTTGTCAAGCGGCTTTGCGCATAGCTGGTCGCCCGCCATGGCGGGTGTCTTTTCTTTGCTTTGCACAAGCTTGGCGGAAGCGCGGCCCTCTTCGGTGGTCACCCGGGTGCATGCTTCGGTCCGTGGTCGGCGCGTTGGCCGCCAGCATGATGCCGGTTCTCTGCAGTTCCGACGTGCCCATCTCATAGGCGTGCTCGACCGGCACAGTCCTGACCACGGCATCGTCGGAACCACGTCCCTCGGGGGCCATCGCGCGCAGGGCAAGGCGAATAAAGTCTTCATCTTGGGGGGCATGTTCGTTCTCAGTTCCTGATAGATGCGATTGATCGAAGGGTTGCAACGCGACAGGGGCTCGATCGAACGGCTGGCAGTTTGCACTGCATGCGGCAGACGTGTGGGAGGACCGGCGATGGAACCCAGCAGGGGAGTTCAGCACCGCGCTCGAGCGCATTGGCCGTGGCCCCGCTGAGCGCCTGGTGTCGGGCTCCGGAGGTGCGAAGTGTTCATATCCGGCGCGGTCGGGTCTCCAAGAAGCCGCAAATCCTGTTCAAGGATCGGCGGCAGCCTTTGACTGCTTCGCGGTCTTCCTAGGAAAGCGCCCCAGCTGCTCGACGACAGCTGCCAGGCTGACAACCCGATGTGGCAGTTCGACGTGGCTTCGCTCGAAGTGCATCACCGGCAGTCCCATGCCCTCGGCGTCCGCCAGGCTGGAAGCGAACGTGTCGCCGATCAGAAGCACCTCTGTGGGAGCAGCACCCAGGTCCGACAGAAGCTGCTGGAGCAGTTCTCGGCCGGGCCGAAGCGCCGACTGTTCCGACGAGAAGACTGCGGCCTCGAACCTGCCACCAAAGAGCGCACGCAGTGCCGCGGCGTGCTCCATGGGCACGCAGCCGATGAGGGCAAGGCGATAACCCAACCCGCACAACTCATCGAGGGCCGTGAGCGCCCCGGGACGCAGCCGCATCGAACGGAGCTCAGCGGCAAGGTCCTCTGTCCAACTCGGATCCCACCAGACGCCACTTGCCCTCGCGTAGTCCGAGAGCGGGCCCGGATGGCGGCGCGGGTCGAGAGGGGACACCGACCGCCGAGCGATCTCCCGCCACGGGTTGCGGCGATCGGAGATCTCGGCGAGCACGCTCATCGCGTCGATGGCGACGGCGCGGACGTTCTCCAGGTTCACCCCGGCCGCCGAGCGGACCGGCAGCGGCGGTGCCGAAGCGATTGCGCTGGCGACCACTTCAGGGTCGGGCTCGGGTCGGCCCATGCGCCTGATCGACACCGCGCAGGCCACCGAGACGCCGAGCCCATAGACGACCGCGCCGGTCGCGAGAGCGATTTCCCAAGGCACGTTCATCAGTGGAACCTCGGTCGGTTGTCCTGATCCTCCGCTAGGGAGAGAAGACGGATCGCCGTCCGCAGGCTCGGTGACGCTGTCCGACCGGGCGCGGTCTCTAGCGCGGCCACCACGGCCTCGATCGCGCCATTCGACAGGCCTTGCCGGTGCTGCTGGCGGCGGACGAAACCCGTCAACTCGGGTAGGGTCAGCTGGCGCAGGCTCAGGATCGTGCAGCGGCTTCGCAAAGGTGCCGGCAGCCGCCGCTGGTCGTTGCTCGTCATGATCCAGCTGATCCAGGACATGTCGAGCGGCACGCGGAAATAGGGGCAGTTCCACGCTTTGGCACTGAGCGGCTCGAGCAGGGGTAGGAGCGCGCTGGTGAGGCTGTAGCTCTCACCCTTCGCGTTGCGATCGACCCCGGGCTTCTCAATCTCATCGATGATCACGCAGGGGTTGCCGATCTGATGCTCGATGATCGCCGTCAGAGGACGGCCGGGCATCGCCGAACTCCACCCTTTCTGTAGCCCCGCCACACCCCAGCCTGCGCCTTCGCCGCTTGCGTCGATGGCGATGGTCGGCACCCTGAGCTGCTCGGCGACGAAGCGCGCCCACGCGGATTTTCCGATCCCGGGCGGCCCGTCGAGCACGAGAGGCGGCAAGCGGAACCCCGGGTCGCCGTCCCGAACCGAGCGCCGCATCGCATGCCAAAGCGCGACGGTCGCCGGGGCCATCCACGGGAATTCCTCGTGCACCGCGGCGGCGATCCGATCGGCGTGATCTTCGGATTCGATCCGCACCAGGGCGACACCGTCGCGGACGCGCTCAATCAGCTCGCGGTCATCTTCTTTCAGCTGGGCGATGGGTCTGGCGGCCACATGCTGCGCAGCCAGGCACTTGGACCGGCGATTGATCCGGACGCCGACCTCGTAGGGCACCGACGGCTTGTCGACGATGTCGTGCACGGACAGGGAAACAGGTTTGCCGTTCGGATCAGCTTCCTGACGCTGCGGGTTCTTCCGCGCCTCCAGCCGAACCGCGAACGCGCGGAAGCGGTTGCGCAACGCGAACTCGTTATATCGCGGGTCGGGGTAGCGGGAGGCGACGAAGGGGATACGGGTCATCGGAATCTTTCGAGAAGAGTTCGAAATGCTCCACATGCGGGGCAATTTCAGAGAAATTTCGGGGTGCTGGTCTTCGGCGGAACGATGCGCCGCCATTCGCCGCCCTCGAAAAGCGCGGCGAATTGGACCTTGCTCAGCGCGTAGGGATCGGCTTGAGGTATCGGCCAGACGAAGCCTTTGCGGTGCATCCGCTTCGTGACCATAATCAGGCCAGTGCCGTCCCAGACGATCAGCTTCATCCGGTCGGCGCGCCTGGACCGAAACACAAATATGGCTCCGGAATACGGGTCGAGCTGGAAGGAGTTGGCAATATGACCGGCCAACCCATCCATTCCCTTCCGGAAATCAATCGGGCTGGTGGCGACAAAAATCCTGACATCGCCGGCGGGCATGATCACAACGACGCCCTCACAGCCTTCAAGATCTGTGCGAAGTGTTGACCGAGGCAATCAGGGGGGACGGAGATCGAGATGTCACCGAGGGTGACTACGCACACGTTCTGGGTCGGCGCACATGCCGCCGAGAGAGGCTTCTCGATCGCGGCAGATTGCTTCGGCGGGCGAGCGTCGGGCGCAACAACGAACTCGACGAATGACTGTTCTGCGTTAGTCGACCTCTTGGTCGCTACCCAGCTGTGAACCACCGAGGGGGCGGTCCCAAGTTCCTGACTGACAGCCTTGACCGAGGCTCCTGACTGAACCTTCTCAACAGCCATCCGCCTGATCTCGTCGGGCCAAAGGCTGCCGCGTTTCGATCGTTGGACCTCGATGCCCCAGATGACCGTCTGGGTGGGGTGTTCATCCGACATTTCTGCTTCCTCGGTAGGTGAACAGAGTATCGGAAATCCCTTATTTCATTGCCACAGGGGTCATATGCACCACTTACGTTCCACCGGTATTCCTGTGCGTTGGCGCTCTTGCCCTGCGGGATGCGCTGGATCTCGACGCCCGGGGCGACAGTGGCGCCGTAGCGCGCGGCGATCTCGGCAGCGGTCATTGCTGCACCCTCGCGCGCCTTTTCTGCGCCTGCACTTGATGTTGCGGGGCGGCGGCCTGCCTCGCGAAGCGCATGGCTCCTGCCAGATTGGCCGGGGCGCAGGATTTCAGGATGTCGGCCGGATCGGCGAACCATTCTCCGCGGACGCGAAGCCCGGCGAGGATCTTGTGCGCGGCGCGCTCGTCCCGCAGAACCGCCGGAACCTGCCAGTTCACCACCAGCTCGCGCCACGTGTGATACTGCAGGCTCTCGCAGCGGTAGCGGACATAGGCCGAGAACCCGATCTTCACCGGAAGGCCCGGCCCCTCGGACATGCAGTATAGCATGCCTCGGCGCTGGCCTTTTTCAGCCTCCGCCTTGGGCTTGGGAAGCGGGCGCATGACGTTCGGCTTGGCGCGGACCGCGGCGAAGGCTTGGGCGATTGCGAGTTCGATGTCGGTCATGCCACACCCCTCTCACGTTTTTTCTGCGGCGCGGCTTGATGTTGTTGGGGCGCGGTCACAGATGGTGCCTTATGGCACGACGAATGGCACACCATCAGGCAGCCCCGCGCTCTTGCGGCGGGTTGTCACGCATCCACTGGCGCAACGCCTTGGCGTCCTTCTCAGTCCGAAGGGCGCGGCCTTCCAGCCGCTCCCACAGTCGCGGGTTCTTGGTCGCATTGCGGCAGACGGTGACCGGCGACAGGCCGGTCAGCTCGCAGTACCGCTGGACCTCGGAGAGCAATGCATGAATGTCCGTCATGCCGCGCAGTGTGCCAATAGGCACATCAAAGATCAAGTGCCAACTGACACGTTGATCGGCATATCTGGTGCGCCTCTAACATGGCGCATGGCTTTCGAGTTTCAGCAGGCCCTAAAGTGGCACATGGAAGCAGAGGGCACGAAGATCGCCGATCTCGTGCGCTCCACAGGCGTGTCTCGTGATGTGCTGAACAAGCTTCTCAAGCGGCCAGACGTCACGACCAGCGTCGAGAACGCCATCCTGATCGCCAGCTTCTATGGGAAGACCGTGAACGAGTTCGTGCAGCGCCAGCAAGCCGCAGACATTGACAAGGCGGCTACGCTGTTCGGGCTTCTGACGCCGGAGGAGCGGAACATGCTTGCCGCACAGGTCCGCGGGATCCTGAACGCCCGCGCGTCGCTAGCATCCTGATCGCCTGACGCATGATCCTGGCCCGGTCACCAGAGTCCAGCTTGGCCCACTCTTCGGCGAGCTTGGCTGCGTCATCAGTTCCAACTTCCATCACCCTTCCTTCCTCGTCACCCGAGTCGGATGTTCGCAGTTTGTTCTCATCGCGTCCAGCCGCAGCACCTGCCAGTGAAGGAACTCCTAAACCGCAACGTCTAGGGGCCGTGGCGACAGGTGGGGCGGAATCGGGATGGCCTAAGTGCGTGATCTGGAAGGGCGGGAAGACGTGAAATTTCTTATGATTAACCAAGCAGTGGCGGGAACTTGGCGAACGTAAAGAGCATCTACCTCGCTAGCAAAAATCTGCCAGCGCGGCCAAAGTGGTCGAGGCCCGACAGAGAGACGACGTACACCTGGTTCGACGCCCCGATCGACATCGAAGGGGTGACGCAGACAGGCCTCTTCCTCCATGGAGGGGCCTACGCTCAGCATCCAGACGTGCACGTCACCTTAGAGTTGAAGGTTCGAACTGACGCAGGTAGATGGTTGCCACTCGAACGGGCTGACTGGCGCTCACTGAATGGCGGCCACAGCAACCCCCGAAGCGGTCGCGCGCCGTGGGCCGGAAAGTTGGCTGGAAGGCGGCTGTCGGACAGCCACCTTCACGAATTCTCGCTGAATTGGTCCGAGGCCGAGCAACGGATGAGAACGCCACATTTGAAAATTGCTCGCGAGTTTGAAGCGCCACTGGATGACTTTGAGGCGCTGCGAGACTATTTTGGGGAGCGAACACGGATCGAAAATATCGAGATCGTGCCGGAGCCACCTTGGGTGCGCGACCTATTCACAGGTATTGGCCAATGGGCGAACTGATCGACATCAAGGCACTAGCAGAGAAAGCTGCGGCGGGGCTGGTGTCACACCGCGCCTTCCAAGGCGTGTCTTATATCTCGCTGCCGATGGTTTACCCTGGTGGCGACTCCGTGACCGTCGAGATCAGGTATTCGCCCAAGGGTATCCGAGTGAGCGATAACGGCTTTGCGTATCGCGACGCCGAGGACATCGGTGTGGCCCGAGGCTTTACCCGCGTAGCAGCCTCGATAGCAAGCAATCATGGGTGTGAGGTCATCAGAAGATCCATCTGCACGACATGCTCACCACAGGAGCTTGACCGCGCCATCATGGATGTCGGGATGGCATCTCACTCTGTGGCCGAAGCGCTGTCGTCGCGAGCCGAAGTTGAAGCTGAGCTGACCATTGCCGACGAAATCCACACGAAACTTGATCGGCTGATCCCAGAACATGTGCGCTACAATGCGAGAATCCTGGGATCTTCTCAGACGGAATGGGAAGTGACCGCGAGCGCCAGCGTTGGCGGCAAACAAGTCATCTTCCACGCGGTAACCAACCACCCGATCGCCATCTACAGGACCAGTACAGCGTTCCATGACATCCGCGCAGGACAAGGCAATCCGATCTGCGTTTCTGTCGTGCACCGGAAGGATGTGATGGGCCCACACCTCGGCATCCTCGCTCAAGCTGGTCACGTGATCTCGGCCAGCGACCCAGACAAGGCATTCATGAGTGCGATGAGCTAGCACCCAGACTTCGCACCTAGCCGCCTCCCCAAGCCCCGCCCTCACCCGGCGGGGCTTTTGCTTTGGTGTGGTGCGATTCGGTATGGTCCGAGCACTTCAATATGCCAATCGGCACATTTTTCTCTTGCGGTGTGCCAATTGGCACGTCATATTCATCTCATCAGCCGGCGACGAAGACGAGCCCGGCCCCCTCTAACGGGAGACATGAGATGACCAGCCGCTACGCCTTCCACCAGTGCCTCACCATTCGCGACATCACCCGCAGCTATGCCTACCTCTGCAACAAGCGGAACGTGACGCTGGACAACGCCAACGACGCCTCGCTGATCCGCGAGATCGACGGCACCGACATCGTCTATGACCGCTACGCCGGTACCATCGGCAGCATCCCCGCCGGTCTGCGCGGAGCGGCCCGCATCGGCGCCGCGCTGCGCATCGTCCGCGACTTCCGGGCGGCCGCCTGATGCCCGCCCCCATCTGGACCCGCCCCGAGATCATCGCCGCCCGGGCCTATGACCTCGACGGCACGCGCATCCGCCGCCCGATCGGCGCCATCAACCACCGCGTCTCGCTGGCGCAGATGCCCGAGCTGCCCGCCGCGCACGTCATCGCCTCGACGCGCGGCCCCGGCAGCACCGGCGGCGCGGGAGGGCGGCTGTGATGGGCGCTCTCGACGATATGCCCGCAAGCCCCGTCATGGCGTTCCCTGTTTCGTCCGGTGAGGGCGAGTATTGGCAGGAGGGCATGACCCTGCGCGACTGGTTCGCCGGGCAGGCGCTGGCTGGCGAGATGGCAAACTCCGAAGTCGGCGTCTGGTCGGTGGGAGCGGCCGATTACAGCCTGCTCGTCCGGGCGCGGCTGTTCTATCGCTTCGCCGACGCCATGCTCGCAGCGCGGGAGGCCAAATGATGGGCCTGCACCAGCACCCCGCCAGCGTCCTTCCGATCCCCGGCCGCGTCGCTGCCCCCGGGACACGGCACCGCAAGTATGCGGCGATCGAGGCCATCACCAAGGCCGCCGAGGCCCTGCCCGCCGCCAAGGATCTGCTTCTGCTGATCTGCGACGCGGAGGAGGTGTCCCACACCGAGGACTACGCCGCCTACTGCGAGGACGTGAAGGCCGCCGCAGAGGCCTACCACGCCGAAGCCGAGGGCGAGCGTGATTACGACCACCGCCAGGACGAGGACTGAGCCATGCAGCTTCGAGACACCCACTACGTGACCGTCGAATGCCGGGCCGGGCAGATCATGAGGTCTGCCGCCGCCGCGTTCTGGTGCGGTGATGACGCCATCGCCCACCTCGACAGCGAATGCCACAAGTCCTTCCTGAGCTTGGCTGAAGCCATGGGCTACGACGTGACCCGCCGCCCAGCCCTCGCGGCCGAGTGACTGACCCGGGACAGCTCACGGAGAGCACCCGATTTGTAATCGGGCGGAGGGCGCGACGGCGCGAAGGGTTCGACTCCCCCTCCCGGCCAACCCGACACCCGCAGCACCGCCTCCCTGTCTCGATGCGCTGCGGCACTAGCCCCCGGCTGTTCTCTCTTCCCGGCCGGGGACGTCTTTCACCAGTTTCAACCGGAGCAGATCCGATGATGCACACCGCCGACGTTTCCCGCCTCGCGCCTGCTCCTCGCGACACCTTCGAGGACGGCACGCTTGCGCGCTGCTGGCCCGATGAGGCGCGCGCCAAGCCGCCGATGCTCGGCGTGGCTCTGGTGATCCTCGCCCCGGCCGGGCTGCTGATCTGGGGCCTGCTGGCCTACGCCACGGCCGTCACCCTGTGGCCGTGGGGGGCGATGTGATGCCGACCTTCCGCGCCCTCTCTCTCGCCTTCCTCGGCGGCGCTGCGATGGCCGGCCTTCTCGGCCCGTTCGCCCTCGCCGTCGCCCTCGACCTCACCACGCCCTGCCCCCGCTGCTGGACCGCGGACGGCACGGCCATGCTCACGGAGGCCCGCAAGTGAACGCCATCGCTAAGCACGAACCGCAGGACGGGCCGGTGCACCTGCCGGCCATCACCCCGCTCGGCATGATCGAGCGCGCCATCGAGAAGGGCGCGGACGTCACCATGATCGAGAAGCTGATGGAGCTTCAGGAGCGCAACGAGCGCAATATCGGCCGGCGCGCCTTCGACCAGGCGCTCGCAGCGGCCAAAGCTGAGTTCAAGCCGATCCGCAAGTCCGGGAAGGTGAGCCACGGCCAAGGCAAGACCGCCTTCGAGCACGAAACGCTGGCCGACATCGAGGCCGCCATCTCCGCCCCGCTGGCGCGCTATGGCCTGCACTACCGCTTCCGCACGCAGCAGACCGACAGGATCTGCGTGACCTGCATCATCGCCCACAAGGACGGGCACAGCGAGGAGGTGATGCTGACCGGCGCGCCCGACACCAGCGGTGCGAAGAACAGCATCCAAGCTGTCGGCAGCACGACGACCTATCTCCAGCGCTACACCCTCAAGGCCGCGCTCGGGCTCGCCGCCGCTGCCGACGACGACGGCGAGCAGGCCGACCAGCGGCAGGGCAACGAGAACATCACTGCCGACCAGTGGCAGGAGCTGTCGCGGCTGATCGAAGACGCCGGGATCGGTGAGGACGTCGTGCTGACGGCCGAGAAGATCGCGGCGCTCGACTTCCTCCCGGCCCGCCGCTTCGACGGCCTCAAGGCGAAGCTGCAGAAGACCATCGCAGCCCGGAAGGGTGGCCAGTGATGGAGCAGCGCAGCACCGAATGGTTCGAGGCCCGCCTGGGCAAGGTCACCGGCAGCAAGATCAGCGACGTGATGGCCAAGGGACGCAGTGGCGCGCCTTCGGCCACCCGCGCCAACTACATGGCGCAGCTGGTTGCAGAACGCCTCACCGGCGCGCCCTACGAGAGCTTCCAGAGCGCGGCCATGCAGCACGGGACCGAGACAGAGGATCAAGCTCGGGCCGTCTACACCATGACCACCGGTAACGCCGTGGCAGAGATCGGGTTCTGCCCGCACGCGACGATCCCGATGGCCGGCGCAAGCCCGGACGGCCTGATCGGAGAGTTCGGCCTGATCGAGATCAAGTGCCCCAACACTGCGACGCACATCGCGGCGCTCCGGGGGGCGTCGATCGACGGCGGCTACATGAAGCAGATGCAGTTCCAGATGATCTGCACCGGCCGCCTGTGGTGCGACTTCGTCAGCTTTGACCCGCGCATGCCCGACGAGATGCAGCTTCTGGTCCGCCGCGTGGATGCTGACTTCGACATGCAGGAGGAGATCACTGCCGAGGTGCGCAAGTTCCTCGCTGAGCTGGACGAGATGGAAGCCGACCTGCGCGCCCGCTTCATGGCGGAGGCAGCATGACCGCCCGCGACAATACCATCCGAGAGCTGATCCGCGACGCCGCAGAGAACACCGGCTGGACCGATGAGGGCCTTCTGATCGACCTCGCCACGGCCGGCCTGATGCTCGCCGACGGCAAGGCCGAGACGGACGAGAACCGCGAGGCCGCGCGCGACGAGGTGCAGCGCGGCTGGGACAAGCACTTCAAGATCCACTTCGGAGGCTGACGGACATGGCCGACCTTTCCTTCATGCGCACCCCTGCCGGGCTCGCACCCGCCGACAGCGCCGCTGCCGAGTGGTTCGCCAAGGTGAAGATGGGCCAGCCCGTCACCGCATCCGTGCGCTTGCCCCGCAACGGCAAGTTCCACCGCAAGTTCTTCGCCATGCTCGACGTGGCCTATTCGAACCACGAGTGGCCCGAGATGCAGACGAAGTTCGGAGCGGTCCGCACGAGCCCCGAGATGTTCCGCAAGTACGTCATCGTGAAGGCGGGGCACTACGAGGCGGACATGACCCCGCACGGCGAGATCCGCGTGGTCCCGAAGTCAATCGCCTGGTCGAAGATGGACGAGGCCGAGTTCTCGCAGCTCTACAGCGACGTGCTCGACGTGATCCTCGCCGAGTTCCTGACGAACTGGACCACTGGCGACATGGATCGCGCGGTCGAGCTGATGATGGGGTTCGCATGACCGCGCACATCGGCAACCTCGCCGGCCGCCCGCCGCTGGGCCTCAAGGCCGACAAGCTCGAGCCGAAGGGCCTGCGCCGGTCTGCCCCGATGCGGACCAAGCCGAAGCCCGTCACCCGGGCGAAGGCTAACCCGGACTACCTCGCCCAGGTGCGAGCCCTACCCTGCGTCATCTGCGCCGGCTGGGGCCTCCGCCAGCTCACCCCGACGCAGGCGCACCACCCGATCCACGACCGAGGCTCACAGGCCAAGCGCCCTGATGACACCGCAATCCCCCTCTGTGACGGGCACCACCAAGGCGACTGGGACACCTCCAAGATTGCCGTCCACCGCGAGCCCGAGCGCTGGCGGCAGGAGTACGGCCCCGACACCGACTTCATCGAAATGACCCGCGATCAGCTCGGCTGGACCGGGAAGGAGACCGCATGACCACCGACATCGCCGTCACCGCTCAGCGCGCCAAGCGCATCCACGCCCTGCGCGCCTGGTTTATCGGTGGCGTCCCCACCGCGGCCGACATGGCGACGATCGACAAGCGGATCGCGCAGGACAACGGCTGGCCGATCGAGGCCGTCCGCGCCGTGCCGATCGTGGCGGAGGTGGTGGGGTGAAAAGCGCTCAACCGCTCCGCGTCCTCATCGGCTGCGCCACGAGCTGTGTCGCCCTCGACGCCTTCCTCGCGCTCGGCCACGACGCTTGGCAGTGCGACCTCCTGCCAGCGGACAAGCCGACGAACCGGCACATTCGCGGCGACATCCGCGATGTGATGCACCAAGGCTGGGATCTGATGCTGGTGTCGAACCCGCCCTGCACCCGGCTGTGCAACTCCGGTGTCCGCTGGCTCAGCGTCCCGCCGCCGGGCAAGACCGAGGCCGAGATGTGGGCCGAGCTGGACGAAGGCGCCGCGCTGTTCTCGGCATGCCTCAATGCACCAATCCCGCGCGTCGCGGTCGAGAACCCGGTGATGCACGGCCACGCCCGCGAGCGGATCGAGAACTGGATCCGCCCGCAGATCGTGCAGCCGTGGTGGTTCGGCGACCGGGCGTTCAAGGCGACCGGGCTTTACCTGCGCGGTCTGCCGCCGCTGGTGCCGACGCTGAAGCTCACGCCGCCCCGGCCGGGCACAGACGAGCACAAGGCCTGGTCGGGCATCCACCGCGCCTCGCCCGGGCCTGACCGGTGGAAGATCCGGAGCAAGACCTTCGCCGGCATGGCCGCGGCATGGGCCTCGCAATGGGGCGGCTACGCGCTCGGCGAGGTGGCGGCATGACCAACCTCGACGAAGACCTTGCTCCGACGGTCAGCTCAGTGGGGGCCACGTCGATTGCCCAAGACCGCAGCGCTTGCGATCACCGCGCCGCGGCATTCGATCACCATGTGCCCAGCGGCATCCGCAGCTTGGCAAAAGGCGGCGCGCGCCCGCGCAGCCGAGCCGCCGCGGAGCCTGAGTTCATAGAGCTCGCGCTGCGCCGTGACAAAAGCCGTGCTGAAGACGTCACCCCACTCGCGGGCAAGAAGGAGCTCCATCGCTTCATCGACATTGCTGACGGTGTGGCTGCGGACCGGGTCGTTGGACAGGGTCAACATGAGGGGCACGCCCCAAGCGTTCGACATTTTGGATCCTCCTCGAAACTTGGTGGGCCTGCTGCCGAGGCGAAGGACTGCAGCAGGACCGAAGCCGAAACCCCCGAAATCGTTTCCCGTTCCGAAAAGGTGTCACGGTTCGAAGATGAAGCCGCTGACGGTGGCAGTGCCGTGTCCTTCTCCGAAGTTGACCACGCTCGGTTCGAACTCGAGGACGAGGTCTTCGCTCTCAATTCTCCATGGCGTCACGCCACTCGCATGGCGCGCAAGATCTTCGGGCGGATTGACGATGTAGGCCGTAAGCAGCCTGGATCCCGCCTCGAACTCGATGGTGTAGCTCGCGACCTCACAGAGCCGCTGATCGCCTCGCTTCATGCAAAGCATCCTCTCCTCCCTCCGCTGGTGGCATTCACCAATCTGGCGCAAGAGAGGCTCGCCCGTAAAGGGATCTGCAAACAGGGCGGGCCGCTCGAATGACCGACTGGCGCAACCGCCCCCTTCCGCCCGTCAGCAGCGAGCGCAGCGCCACCTTCGGCCCGCCCGCCGTGCGCGGTCTCGTCGCCCGGCACAGCGAAAGCATGGAGCCTGGCTGGCGGTTCGATCCGGACCGCGTGACCTTCGAAACCCTACCCGATGGCCAGGTCTGCGCGACCGCCGTCGGCGTGCCTGCGGGAGACGACGCATGACCTACACCAAAGAGCAGATGCGGGCGGCTTTTGGCGCTGGCGTGAAGCATGAAGAGGCTACGCTTGTCGCTGGCATGGTTGGAAACACGCTGCCGCACGCTGACACAGCCTTCGCCGAGTTCCTCGCCACCCTCACCCCCAAGGCCCCCGCCGAGCCGGTGGCTGGGGAGAAGAGGGACGCAGACTGCGCGAACAGTCATCACTCCGACCGACAGCCTTTGATCTCTGGGGACTGGATCGCCTTCGCCGATCCGCCCCATGTGTCACGGATAGCGGCACCGCGGGCCGCCGCCGAGGCAGAGCGCGACACGCTGCGTACCAAGCTGCAAGTCATGCACCGCCGAGCGCAGCGGGTCGAGGGCAGGTTGTCCCGCACCGCCCGCTTCCTGAACAGCCTCATCGGCTATTTCGAGGCCATGGATCGAAAGCGGTTCGCTGCGGATAACAGCTGGTTCTGGGTGATCCAGTATCTGCGTTCCGCCCGCGATCATGCGCGACAGGGCAGCGGGATGGCCATCGGGCTTTGCTATGTCGTCTACTCCCGGATGGCCGATCAGGAACGCGCCAAGGTGGCAGCCGCCGAGGCCGAGCGTGACGCGCTTCGGGCGGCGCTGGATGAAATCGCTTGCTGGAACGATAGCTTCGCCAATGACCGCCTGACCGCAACCGGCAGCTATGGCGGCTTTGATGAGCCGGGAGCCGTAGAGACGGCTCGCACTGCCATAGCGCGGCCCATTGCTCTTACGCCCGGCGCGCGGCCGACGGAGGAAGGCTTTGACATCAACCTGGGCTCAGGCGCAGTGGGCCATCTGCGCGAGATGTATCGGCCAGCATATGACGCGCTCGGCCCCAGCGGTCGCCTGTCACTGCGGAACTGGATCAATGCCCGCCAGCGCGCCGAGACGGAAGGTGGTGCGTGATGGGGGACCAGATCCAAGCCCAATACCATGCTGTGATGAACCGCATCGCCAAGGACATCGACGTTGCCCTGAACGGACGCAGGAAGCCAAGCAAACGTCCGACGGTAGGCTTCATCCTTCTCACCGCCGAGTTCGGCAAGATCGACGGCGGGCGCGTGAACTACATCAGCAACGGCGAGCGCGAAGACATGATAGCGATGCTGCGCGAATACCTCGCCCGCATCGAAGGGCGGTACTCCGAACCGAAGGAGACCCGGCAGTGATCTCCCTTGCCATCGAGGGCACTACGCGCCGTATCGGCAAGTCGCAGGGCTACAACGGCCTATGCGTGCGGGACTTTGTCTATGCCGACGGCACACCTGCCATGCAGACCCGCTGGCAACCCACCCCTGCGGAACTGGCTGCGCTGGCCTCGGGCGCTCCGATCACCGTGACGCTTCTTGGATCGGCACACCCGCCTATCTTGATCACTGTCGAGCCGGAGATCAGGGAGGATCGCCCATGACCGACCAACCTTTTGTCGACGGCGCTCGCGCGCAAACGATGCTGCGGGACTTCAACCGCCTTCGCGCCGCCATCCGCCGCCACGACAGCTTCGCGGCCGAGGCGGCATGGGACGATTGCGAGCGGTGGGTGGACCAGCTGCGGCCGGTCACCGGCGCCGCCACAGCGAAGGAGGGCTGACATGGGGAAGCACGCCGTTCCGACCATCCCGAAGGCCACCAAGCGCGACATCGACGAATGGCTCGCCAAGGGCTACGACGTGGATGTGCGCGCCGATGGCTCCATCGGCATCAAGCACCGGGCCGCCGAACCCGACGACTTCGACAGGATCGATTTCCGCCGATGAAGCGCCAACTCCCTGCCTACATCTACGACAAGGGCGGCGTGCTCTACTTCCAGCGCCGCGGCTGGCCGTCGGCGCGCATCGCCAGCGCGCCGCACACGCCCGAGTTCGCCGCCGAATATGCGCGGATCCTGGCAGGCGCGCGACCGGCCTACACCGGCCGCAAGACCTTCGCCGCGCTGGTGAAGCTCTACGTCGCCAGCCCCGCCTATGGCAGCCTGAGCGTCCGCACCGCGCGCGATTACGACAAGGTCCTCGCCTGGATCACTGAGAAGCTGGGCGAGCTGCCGGTCGCCGGCCTCAAGCGCAAGGACGTGATCCGGGCTCGAGACGCGAATGCCAGCGCCCAGCGCTTCGCCAACTACATCGTCCAGGTGCTGCGGATCGTGCTGAACCACGCCCACGACCTCGGATGGGTCGAGACGAACGCAGCAAAGGGCGTCTCGCTGCTGAAATCGACCGGCCCGGAGCGCGAGGCATGGCCCCCTGCCCTGATCGAGAAGTTCCGCGAGGCCGCATCCGGCCGCACGCTGCTGATCTTCGAGCTGTGCCTCGGCACCGGCCAGAGGATCGGCGACGTGCTGAGGATGCGCTGGAGCGACATTGACGGCGACGGGATCGAGGTGAAGCAGGGAAAGACCGGCACGCCCCTATGGATCCCGCTGACGCCCCGGCTGCGAGCCACGCTGGACGCGACGCCTCGGGTCGGACTGACGATCTGCGCCTGGGGCAAGAACGGGAAGCCGACCAGCTACCGCGGCGCGGCCGATCTGGTCATGGCGGTGCGCGAGACCGTCGGCGCCAAGGACTTCGACCTGCACGGCCTGCGCTACTCCGCCGCCGCCGAGCTTGCCGCGCTGGGATGCACCGACGAGCAGATCGCGTCGATCACCGGGCACAAGAGCCTGCGCATGGTGGCGAAATATGCCGGCGCGGTCAGGCAGCGCGCCCGGGCCACCGAGGCGCAGGGAAAGCGGAAATGAGCGGACCGCAGGCAGCACGCAGCACCGGGATCGGGGCTAAAATTCGCTCCGCAACATTCGCGATATGTTCACGACATGTCCGGAGATTTCCGCAGCAGACTATCTAGGAATTTCAGGCGCTTGCGGATGGATTTGCAATCCGCTGCGTAACCTCTCCGCCAACCCGCCCCGATCTTCGCCGCGAGGGCGTCGATCTTCGCGCTGCGGGGTGGCATCCGAGGCTTCGCGACAGCCCCCGCAGCAAGCCCGGCCTGTTTACGGGCTGTCCGTCACGCGCGCAAGGGGTCGTTTCGACCGTCCACCGCCACCGGGAGGCATTGATGCGCGCGGCCCGCCGCTGCTAGACTCGCCCGCAAAACAACCGTGGTTCATCGAGCAGCAGGACCCCACCCATGACCTTTCGCCGGCTGCGGCTGGCGTCCCCCGCCCTGGCGCTCGCGCTGCTGGCGGGCTGCGGCGCCTTCCGCCATCACACCGAACTCGACTGCATGGAACGCGCCATGTACTTCGAATCGAACCGGTCCAGCCGCGACGGCATGGTCGCCGTCGGCAGCGTGGTCATGAACCGCGTGCAATCGGGCGACTATCCCCGCAGCGTCTGCGGCGTCGTCGGCCAGCGCGGCCAGTTCGCCCCCGGGGTGATGTCGAAGCGGATGCAGATGAACACCGCGCCGATGATCCCCGAGGTCGCGCGCTCGGTGCTGGCGGGCGAACGCCACCCGCTGATCGGCAATGCCAAGTTCTTCCACACCGCCGGCTACCGCGCGCGCTACACCAACATGCACTACGTGCTGGTGACCGGCGGCAACGCCTTCTACGAGCGGCGCGACCGCGCCGACGTCACCCAGCCGGTCCCGCCCGGCGCGCTCGAGGGGCTGACGGGCTGGCGCTAGGCCCGCAGGCCGGCCGCCAGCCGGCGGCGCAGGGCACGGTCACGCTTGAGATGCCATTCGCGGCTCATCGCCGCGCGGCGCGAGGGCAGGCATTCCGCGTAGAGAAGCGCCCAGCCGCCGCCGCGGGTCGACTTCGCGCCGCGGGTCAGGCCGGAATTGTGCTCGGCCAGCCGACGGTCGAGGTCGAGCGTCCAGCCGACATAGGTCGCGGCGCCCCGGGGCCCGAGCCGGCCGAGGACGTAGACGAAGGCCCGCGCCTCCCCCGGCCCCGTGACTGGCCCCGAAACCGGCGCCGGGCCGGGCTCACGCTCCGGCTCCGGCTCCGGCTCATGCTCCGGCATGGCCGGTCAGGCGTTGAACAGGAAGTGCAGGACGTCGCCGTCCTTGACCTCGTAGGTCTTGCCCTCGACGCGGAACTTGCCCGCCTCGCGCGCGCCGGCCTCGCCGTTGCCGGCGACGTAGTCGTCGTAGCCCACGGTCTCGGCGCGGATGAAGCCCTTCTCGAAATCGCCATGGATCACGCCCGCGGCCTGCGGGGCGAGCGTGCCCTTGTGGATCGTCCAGGCGCGGGCCTCCTTGGGACCGACGGTGAAGTAGGTCTGCAGGCCCAGCAGGTCGTAGCCCGCCCGGATCAGGCGGTCGAGACCGGCCTCGTCCAGCCCCATCTCCTCAAGGAACATCGCCTGCTCCTCGGCGTCGAGCTGGCTGATCTC
Source organism: Frigidibacter sp. MR17.24 (assembly GCF_037095655.1). Lineage (NCBI taxonomy): Bacteria > Pseudomonadati > Pseudomonadota > Alphaproteobacteria > Rhodobacterales > Paracoccaceae > Frigidibacter > Frigidibacter sp. MR17.24. The sequence continues at coordinate 211,753 of NZ_JBAWKE010000006.1, read as the reverse complement.
CTCCTCGATCCGGGCCGAGATCACGACGGTCGCGGCGCCCTGTTCGGCCGCCATCTTCGCCACCCGCTCGGACTGGGAATTGCCTTTCGCGGCCGAGGCTTCCTCGACGTTGCAGACATAGAGCACGGGCTTCGCGGTCAACAGCTGCAGCATGTCCCAGGCGCGGCGGTCGTCCGCGGCCACGGCCACGGTGCGGGCGGGCTTGCCGCCTTCCAGCACCGCCAGCGCCTGGCGCAGCAGCCGGTCCTGGTCGACCGCCTCCTTGTCGCCGCCCTTGAGCTTGCGCGACAGGTTGGCCAGCCGGCGTTCGATCGATTCCATGTCGGCGATCATCAGCTCGGTCTCGATCGTCTCGGCATCGGCGATCGGGTCGACGCGGCCCTCGACATGGGTGATGTCGCCATCCTCGAAGCAGCGCAGGACATGGGCGATGGCGTCGGTCTCGCGGATGTTGGCCAGGAACTGGTTGCCCAGGCCCTCGCCCTTGCTCGCGCCCTTCACCAGGCCCGCGATGTCGACGAAGGTGATGCGCGTCGGGATGATCTGCTTCGACCCGGCGATGCCCGCCAGCTTGTCGAGCCGCGGATCGGGCACGGCGACGTCGCCAACGTTCGGCTCGATCGTGCAGAACGGGAAGTTTGCGGCCTGCGCCGCGGCGGTGCGGGTCAGGGCGTTGAAGAGGGTGGACTTGCCGACGTTCGGCAGCCCGACGATGCCCATGCGAAAGCCCATGCTTCTCTCCGGTCCGAAAGCGGTTTTCAGGTGTCGCAGGGCTTTTAGGCAAAGCCCCGCGCGGGTGCAAGCGACGCGCGCGGCGGGACAGGCTGGGCGGGTCAGGCGGGGCGCGGCGGATGAACGCGGCGCGGGCCCGGGGTGGGTGCCGCGGGCGGCTGCAGGCGTCCGACCCGCAGGCGCCGTCCCTTTCCCGGCCCCCGGGCGGAGGTCACCGCGCCCGCAGCGGCGCAAACGTCGCCTTCGGCCACGGCGGCGCCGCTTCCGGCATTGATTTTCCCGGGGCGAGCGGGCATCACCCGGGCGTTCAAGGAGAGGCCCCATGACCCGGATCGACGACACTTTCGCGCGGCTGAAACAGGAAGGCCGCAAGGGCTTCGTCGCCTACCTGATGGCCGGCGATCCCGATGTCGAGACCTCGCTGGCCGTGATGAAGGGCATGCCGGCCGCCGGCGTCGACGTGATCGAGCTGGGCCTGCCCTTCACCGACCCGATGGCCGACGGCCCGACGATCCAGCTTGCCGGCCAGCGCGCGCTGGAAGGCGGCCAGACGCTCGACCGCACGCTCGAGATGGTGCGCGCCTTCCGGGCCGGGAACGACACCACGCCGATCGTGATGATGGGCTATTACAACCCGATCTATTCGCGCGGCGTCGACCGCTTCCTGGCCGAGGCGAAGGCCGCTGGCATCGACGGGCTGATCATCGTCGACCTGCCGCCGGAAGAGGACCCCGAGCTGTGCCTGCCCGCGCAGGCGGCGGGGCTGAACTTCATCCGCCTCGCGACGCCGACGACGGACGACGCGCGGCTGCCGGTGGTGCTGCAGAACACCTCGGGCTTCGTCTACTACGTCTCGATCACCGGCATCACCGGCTCGGCCACCGCGCAGGCGACCGATGTCGGCCCCGAGGTCGCCCGGATCAAGGCGGCGACCGACCTGCCGGTGGTGGTGGGCTTCGGCATCAACACCCCCGAGGCGGCGCAGACCATCGCCGGCACAGCGGACGGCTGCGTCGTCGGCTCGGCGATCGTCAAGCTGATCGGCGAGGGCCGCCCGGTGGACGAGATCCTCGAGCGCGTCGCCGCGCTGGCCGCGGGCGCCCACGCCGCCTGAGGGCCCTGCCCGGTCCCGGACCGCATCCGCCGCGTGCCCCCCGGGCGCGCGGCGCTTTCGTTCAGGGCGCATGGCGGCGCCATGCCCGGGCGGCCGGGCAGGCACTCCCCGCCGCCGCGCCGCGGCCCGAGCGGCGCACTGATCGCGCGACGGGGGGGGGACCGCCGGGATGCGCTGGAGCTTCTGCCCGCTGTCGTCGTGAGCAGACCCGCCATCCGGCCCCGTGGCGGCCCCCCTAGGCGGCCTCGCGGCGCGCTCCTGGGCCGGGGCGCGCGTCAGCCTGCCTCGGGCAGCACCGACAGCAGTTGCCGCACCGCGCCCGGCGTGGCGAGGCGCAGCACCCGCCGGCCCTCGGCATGGCTCATCAGCAGCCTGAGGTGGCGGTCACGGGTCGCGGTGCGCGAGCGGATTGCGTACAGCNTGCCGCACCGCGCCCGGCGTGGCGAGGCGCAGCACCCGCCGGCCCTCGGCATGGCTCATCAGCAGCCTGAGGTGGCGGTCACGGGTCGCGGTGCGCGAGCGGATTGCGTACAGCGCAAGGTCGACGAAGCCGCGCCTGAAGCTCTCGTCGCAACCCTCGGGCAGGTCGGGGCGCGCCGCGCCGCGCCGGGTCGCCAGCACGCGGGTGAACAGCCGCGCGATCCGCAGCCAGATCGGCAGGTCGAGCCAGATCAGCATCTCGGCGGCATCCGCCGCCTCGGGCTCGGTGCGGGCATAGTCGCCCTCGATGATCCAGGCGGCATCGCGGTGGATCTCGCGGGTCATCCAGTCGCGGTCGGCGCGCGGACGCGCCACCCAGCCGGGCTGCCAGTGGACGTGATCAAGATGATGCACCGGCAGGCCGAGGCGCCGCCCGAGTTCGACCGCCAGTCGCGACTTGCCCGCCCCGGGCCCGCCGACGATCAGGATCCTCTGCATCCGTCCCCGCCCCCTCCGGCAGACCCCCTCCCCCGGAAGAAAAAGGCCGCACCCTTCGGCGCGGCCCTCATCCGGCGGATCGGCAGATCTTACTTGATCTTGCCTTCCTTGTATTCCACGTGCTTGCGCACGACGGGGTCGTACTTGTTGACCGACATCTTCTCGGTCATGGTGCGGGCGTTCTTCTTGGTCACGTAGAAGTGCCCGGTGCCCGCCGTCGAGTTCAGACGGATCTTGATCGTCGTCGGCTTCGCCATTGTCTCTCTCCTGGAGCCGGGCGCGCCTGACAGGCGGACCCCTCGAATTCCTTGAAGCCCGCCTTTTACCCATGCCGGCCTCCGAGTCAACCGCGAATCCTGCACCGCGCGCCGCCGCGGCGCAAAGCGCGCGCGACAGCGGGTCCTTGCGCCGCCGCCGCCCCCGCGGCAGGGTCGCGCCATGACCGAAGACGACGCCCCCGTCCGCCCCTGCACCGCCGCCGACCTGCCGGGCCTGCTCGCGCTCTACCGCCACCTCGCGCCCGGCAATCCCCCGCCGGCCCCGGCCGAGGCCGAGGCGATTCTCGGCCGGATCGCGGCGGTGCCGGGCAGCGCCGTGCTGGTCGCGGCGCAAGCGGGCCGCGTCCTTGCCAGCTGCACGCTGATGGTGATCCCGAACCTCACCCGCGGCGGCCGCCCCTTCGGCCTGATCGAGAATGTCGTGACCGACCCCGCGTATCGCGGCCGGGGCCACGGCACCCGCCTTCTCGACGCGGCGAGCGCGGCGGCCTGGGCGGCGGGCTGCTACAAGGTGATGCTGCTGACCGGCTCGTCGCGGCCCACGACGCTCGACTTCTACCGGCGCGCGGGCTTTGCGCAGACCAAGACCGGCTTCCAGAAGCGGCGCGCGGAGGTCGAGTGCCCCGGGGACGGAGGATCCGAGCCGGACGGTCCCCGGCGGGGATGATCCGACCGGAGCGATCTGCGCGGGACGTCTGTGCGGGCGGCCTGTAAGCCGGATTCTGTCCCGGGGGCGCGAACCCCCATGGATGACCATTCCTCTCGGCCCGCCCTTGCGGACGCGCTCAAGCTGCCAACCCGGGCCTCTCGGGTCGAAGCATCCCTGCGGCGGTATCGCCCGGCCTGGACCGGCCGACCAGCCCCGCGCGAGGCCCCTATTCGGCATTGCTCCGGGTGGGGCTTGCCGTGCCGTCCCTGTCGCCAGGTCCGCGGTGGGCTCTTACCCCACCGTTTCACCCTTACCATGACCGGGCCGGAGCCCTTCGCATGGCGGTCTCGTTCTCTGTGGCGCTTTCCCTGGGGTTGCCCCCGCCGGGCGTTACCCGGCACCCTTGCTTCGTGGAGTCCGGACTTTCCTCGACGGGGTTGCCCCCGACGCGGTCATCCGGCCGCCCGCACGGGGGTTGCGCTACGTGGTTCGCGCGGCGCCGTCAAGACGGGGGCTCCGCCCCCGCGCGCCGCGGCGCGCTCCCCCGGGATATTTCGGCCAATGCGAAAGCGACGATCGGGGGTGCGGACATCTTCCCGGGGAAGGCTCCGTCAGGCGCCGGGGACGTGAGCCCCCGGCCCCGCCGGCCAGCGGCGCGCGAGTTCGGCGGCGATCGCGGCGTCGCGCCCGTCGGCCGGGCCGGCGACCCCGGGGCGGAAGCGCAGGCGGAACGCCGCGAGGCGCAGGTCGGGCGCGACCTCGGCCGGATAGCCGAAGGCCAGGAGATCGGCGTCGAGGCCGCCGACGGGCGCGGTGGCGGCCGGGTCGTCGGCGGCGGACGGCCAGGGCGCGAGCCCCGCGCGCCCCAGCCGGCGCCAGTCGAAGCGCGGGCCCGGGTCCGCCTTGCGCCCCGGCGCCATGTCGGAATGCCCGATCACCCCCGCGGCCGGGATCGCCCAGCGCGCGCGGATGCCCGCCAGCAGCCCGTGCAGCGCATCGATCTGGCGCGCCGCGAAGGGCCGCTCGCCGCGATTGTCGAGCTCGATGCCGATCGAGCGGGAATTGAGGTCCGACAGCCCGCCCCAGCTGCCCGCGCCCGCGTGCCAGGCCCGGCGGCGCTCGTCGACCAGCGCCTCGACCCGGCCGTCCGTGCCGATCAGCCAGTGGCACGAGACCTCGGCCGCCGGATCGCAGAGCCGCGCGCGGGCGGCGGCATGGCTTTCCATGGCGGTGTAGTGGATGACCACGTGGCTGGGCACGAGCCCGCCCCGCCGCTCGCCGTGATTGGGCGAGGGGAAGCCGGCGGTCACTTCTTCTGGAACGGCCGCGGATCCCACAGGCAGGCATAGCCGTCGCCATCGGGATCGAGGTTGCCCGGGTCGCGCTCGGGGCCGCCGCGGTTGAGGAACTCGATCTGCGCGAGATCCTGCGAGGCGAAGCGGCCGCAGTTGCGCTGCACGCTCGAGAGGTGCAGCGACGAGCGCGGATAGACCTGCTCGCCCAGCGCGTTGCGGGCGTTGACGGCGTATTCGACGATGTTCGGCCCGTTGCCGGCGCGCTGCGGCAGGGCGGTCGGCGCGATCTGCTGGTAGGTCGCGGCATTCTGCTGGATCCGCGCGCGGTCGGCCTCGATGGAGCGTTCCGAGGACACGGCGGAGAAGTCGTTCTCCGACGAGATGCCGCCGTTGTCGATCACCGGCGCGGCGGCGGCCGCGGATGGCGCGGCGGTCACTTCCAGCTGCGGGCTGACGCCGGCGCCCGGGGCGGGCAGCGGCTGCCCCATCGGTTGGCCCATCGGTTGGCCGACCGCGGTCCCGGAGGGCGCGCGGCCGAGCGCCTGAAGGGTGGCCGTGCCGATGTCGCCGCCAGCGCCCGTCATGCCGGTGCCCGTCATGCCGGCTCCGGTCGCCGCGGCGGCCGCCCCCGGCAGGGTGCCCTGCATCGTCCCCTGCGGCCCGCCGTTCTGCACCAGCCCCGCCTGCGCGCCATAGCTGCCCTGCGGCGCCGCGCGGCCGGTGTTCTGCGCCATGTAGCCCGCGTAGTCGTTGAACCCGACGCCCGCCGCGTCATCGGGGGCCACCGGGGCACAGGCCGTCATCGCCAGCAGCGGCAGGGCAGCGGTCAGCGCAACATGCGGGAACAGGCGAAGGACGGTCATGGCGGTCTCGGCTACTGCGGTCGGGGACAGGTGGCGCGCGGGAATGCGGCGGCGCTTACCACCATTTCGACGGTTTTGAAACGAAGGCGGCGGCGCGTTCGAGCACGTAGGCGTGATTGAGAAGGTCGCCCTCCTCCCACGGCCGCCCGATCAGCTGCAACCCCAGCGGCAGGCCCGAGCCCGACATCCCCACCGGAACCGTCACGCCGGGCAGCCCGGCGAGGTTCACCGTCACGGTGAAGACGTCCATCAGGTACATCTCGACCGGATCGGCATCGGTCACCTCGCCGATCCCGAAGGCCGGCGAGGGCGTGGCGGGGGTCAGGATCGCGTCGATCCCCTGTTCGAAGGCCAGTTCGAAATCGCGCTTGATCAGCGCGCGGACCTTGCGGGCGCGGTTGTAATAGGCGTCGTAGAAGCCCGCCGACAGCACGTAGGTGCCGACCATGATCCGGCGCTGGACCTCGGGGCCGAAGCCCTCGGCGCGGGTCTTCTCGTACATCTCGGTGATGCCGTCGCCCTGCGCGAGCTTCGCGCGGTGGCCGTAGCGCACCCCGTCATAGCGCGCGAGGTTCGACGAGGCCTCGGCCGGGGCGATCACGTAATAGGCGGGCAGCGCGTATTTCGTGTGGGGCAGCGAGATGTCGACGATCTCGGCGCCGGCATCCTTCATCATCGCGATGCCGTCGTCCCAAAGCTTCGCGATCTCGGCGCTCAGCCCGTCCAGCCGGTATTCCTTCGGGATGCCGATGCGCTTGCCGCGGATGTCGCCGGTCAGCGCGGCCTCGAAATCGGGGACCGCGATCTCGGCGCTGGTCGAATCCTTCGCGTCCGCCCCGGCCATCGCGCCCAGCATGATCGCGGCGTCGCGCACCGACTTGGTCATCGGGCCGGCCTGGTCCAGCGACGAGGCATAGGCGATGATCCCCCAGCGCGAGACGCGCCCGTAGGTCGGCTTGATCCCGGTGATGCCGGTGAAGGCCGCCGGCTGGCGGATCGAGCCGCCGGTGTCGGTGCCGGTCGCGGCAAGGCACAGGTCGGCGGCCACCGCCGCCGCCGAGCCGCCCGACGAGCCGCCGGGCGTGATCTTCGCGTCGTCGCCCGCCCGCCGCCAGGGGCTGATCGCGGGGCCGTAGCACGCGGTCTCGTTCGACGAGCCCATGGCGAACTCGTCCATCGACAGCTTGCCCAGCATCACCGCGCCCGCGTCGAAGAGCTTGCCGGTGACGGTCGATTCGTATTCCGGGGTGAAGCCCCTGAGGATGTTCGACGCGGCCTGCGACGGCACGCCCTTCGTGCAGAACAGGTCCTTCACGCCGATCGGCACGCCGCACATCGCGGGCGCGTCGCCCGCCGCCAGCCGCGCGTCGGCGGCGCGCGCCTGCGCCAGCGCGATCTCGGGCGTGTTGTGCACGAAGGCGTTCAGCGCGCCGCCGGCATCGATCGCCGACAGGCACGACATCGTCAGGTCCTCGGCGGTGAACTCGCGCTTGGCAAGCCGGTCGCGGGCCTCGGCGATGGTCAGGGTGTTGAGTTCGGTCATCGTCTTATTCCACCACCTTCGGGACCGCGAAGAAGCCCTCGCGCGCGTCGGGCGCGTTCGACAGAACCTTCTCGGGCATGTTGCCGTCGGTCACCACGTCCGCGCGCCGCTTCAGCCGCATCGGCGTGACCGAGGTCATCGGCTCGACGCCCTCGACGTCGACCTCGTTCAGCTGCTCCATGAAGCCGAGGATGTCCGAGAGCTGCTCGGCCAGCCGGGGCAGGTCTTCGGGCTTCACGGCGATGCGCGACAGCTGCGCGACGCGGGCGGCGGTGGCGATGTCGATGGACATGGATCCCGGGCTCCTTCTGATCGGGGCCGGGTTTACCCATCAGGGCGCCACGCTGCAAGCGCGGCGCGCACCCCGGGGCGGCGGTCGGGCCCGCAGCCGGACCCCGGGGTCGCGGGGTCAGGCCCGGGCCCGGGTCCGGGGGGCGGGCCCGGGCGCGGCAAGGTGCCACAGCGCCGTCGCCGCCAGCGCCGGCAGAAGCAGGCCAAGGCTCATCGGCAGCGCCGACTGCCCGGCGGCCAGCGCCACCGCCGAGGAGACCGCGAAGGCCAGCCCGAACTGCAGCGCCCCCATCAGCGCCGAGCCCATCCCCGCCGCCGCCCGCGCCGCCTCCATCGCCAGCGCCATCGCGTTCGCCGACAGCAGGCCCACCATGCCGATGGCGATCCACAGCGGCACCACGAACACCCACAGCTGCGCCGTCCCCGAGACCAGCACCGTCGCCGTCGCCGCCAGCGCATAGGCCGGCAGCCCCGCCCCCAGGATCGCGCCCGGCGCGAAGCGGTCCAGCAGCCGCCCGTTCAGCCGCCCCGCCGCCAGCAGCGCCGCCGCGATCGCCGCGAACAGCAGCCCGTAGGCCAGCGCCCCCAGCCCGAACACCCCCTGGAACACGCCCGACGAGCCGGTGATGAAGGCGAACATCCCGCCCTGCACCAGCCCCGCCGTCAGCGCCGGCACCACGAAGGCGCGGCTGCGCATCAGCGCGCGGGCATGGCGCAGCGCCGTCGGCACCGGCCGTGCCGGCCGCGCCGCACGGGCCCGCGTCTCGGGGATCACCGCCAGCGTCAGCCCGAAGGCCAGCGCCCCGACCCCGACCATGCACCAGAAGATCGACCGCCAGCCGAAGCCCTGCAGCAGCAGGCTGCCAAGCGTCGGCGCCGCGATCGGCCCCAGCGTCATCAGCATCACCAGCACCGTCATCGCCTTGGCCGCGCGCGGCCCCTCGTAAAGGTCGTTGACCACCGCGCGCCCCACCACCATCCCGGCACAGGCGCCGATCGCCTGCACGACCCGCAGCGCGTTGAACACCGCGATCTCGCCGGTCGCCAGCAGCAGCCCCGAGGCGATCGTGAACAGCGCGCAGCCCGCCAGCAGCGGCAGCCGCCGCCCCAGCACGTCGGCCAGCGGCCCGACCACCAGCTGCCCCAGGCAAAGCCCCAGGAAGAACAGCGACAGCGACAGCTCGGTCTCGCTCCGGCCCGCGTGCAGCGCCGCGGCCAGATCGCCCATCGCCGCAAGGTACATGTCGGTCGCAAGCGGCGGGAAGACCGACAGCAGCGCGAGAACGCCGGTCATGGCCGCGGCGCGGCGGGACGACAGCAAGGGGATCGACATCTGCACCTGTCCTGGCGGGAGGAATTAATGGACTGCGGTCCAGTCACAATTGATGGACTTCGGTCCAGAAATCAAGTTCCCTGTGCCGGAACCCGGGGAGACAGGCGATGGATGACGGCGAGCGCCGCGCGGGGCGGCCCCGCGATGCCGAGGCCGGCAAGGCGATGAAGCGGGCCGCGCTGCGGCTGGTGCGCGAGCGGGGCTATGACAGCGTGTCGATCGGCCAGATCGCCTCGGTGGCCGGGGTCGCGCGCCAGTCGATCTACAACCGCTGGCCGGCAAAGGCGGATCTCGTGCTCGAGGCGGTGTTCGAAACCGGCGCGGGCTTCGACCCGCCGCCGGTCGGAACGGCGCCGGGGCCGGTCGCGGCGCGGCTCGAGACCTTCCTGCTGGCGGTCTTCGACCATGTCGCGCGCGACGGCGAGACGCTGGCGGCGCTGATCGCCGCGGCGCAGGCCGACGCGGCGTTCCGGCAGGCGTTCCGCGACCGCTTCGTGCTGCCGCGCGAGGCGCTGGTGACCGACATGCTCGACGAGGCGCGCCGGACCGGCGAGATCGCCCCCGGCCGCGACCCCGCGCTGATCTCGGCGATGATCCACGGCGCGTTCTGGTACCGGCTTCTGAACGGCCTGCCCGTTGATGCACAGCTCGCGCGGGCGCTGTGCCACGAGGTCTTCGGCAGCCCCTCCGCCAGCCGGGCCGGCGGCTGACCCGACCGCTCACCGTGGCCCCGGGCGGACCCGACGGCACCGGGGCGCAAGCGCATCGCCGCATTTTCCTTGGGCGCGCCGCGCCCTATGGTCTCGCAGCAAGACACACCGCAAGGAGAAGACACGATGAAGATCACCTGGCTCGGCCATGCCGGTTTCCGCATCGAGATCGAGAACGCCGTCATCCTGCTCGACCCCTGGCTGACGGGGAACCCGATGTTCCCGGCCGAGAAGCGGGCCGAGGCGATCGCCGGCGCGACGCATGTGCTTCTGACCCACGGCCACGGCGACCATACCGGCGACGCCGCCGCCATCGCGACCGAGCTGTCGATCCCGGTCGTGGGCGTGCCCGAGATCGTGGGCTGGCTGCAGGCGACCGCGGGCGTCGCCGACGGCATCGGCTTCAACAAGGGCGGCACGGTCGCGCTGGGCGGCGCGGAGGTGACGATGGTCATGGCCACGCATTCGTCGTCGGTCACCACCGATGCGGGGCCGCTCTACATGGGCACGGAATCGGGCTACATGATCGCGGGCGAAGGCCACGTGATCTACGTCTCGGGCGATACCGACGTGATGGCCGACATGCAGATCTTCGCCGACCTGCACGCGCCCGACATCGGCATCCTGTCCTGTGGCGGGCACTACACGATGGACATGAAGCGCGCGGCCTACGCGGCCAAGACCTTCTTCGACTTCAAGACCATCATCCCCTGCCACTACCGGACCTTCCCCGCCCTCGCCCAGTCGGCCGCGCCGCTGGCCGAGGCCCTGCCCGAGGTCGAGGTCATCGAACCCGAGGTCCTGACCCCGATCACGATCTGACGGCCGCTCCCCGCCGGGAAGACCCGCGCGGGGCATCCCGGCGCCGTCGCGCCGCCCGGGTGATACCGCCCGGCGACAGCCGGCCGGGAGCACGCTCCGCGCCCCGCTCCCCGGCCCGGCCGGGACGCGCGGATCCCGGCGCGGCCCGGCCGGGGATGCAGGCACGCGGCAACGGACCGGCGCCGCGTGCTTGCATCCCCGGCCCCTTGCCTTAGGAAGGTTGCGACGACGCCGACCGCCGCGCGTCCCCACCGACCCGCGAGGCCCGCCGACGATGCGCATGACCGACACCTTCCTCAAACCGATGCACCCCGAGGGCTACCGCTTCGTCGCGATCTTCGCCGCGATCACCCTCGTGCTGTTCTGGCTGTGGGAGCCGCTGGGCTGGATCGGCGTCATCCTGACGATCTGGTGCTACTACTTCTTCCGCGACCCCGAGCGCGTCACCCCGACCCGCCCGAACCTGGTGATCAGCCCCGCCGACGGCATCATCTCGATGATCGAACCCGCGGTGCCGCCCGAGGACCTCGGGATGGGCCCCGAGCCGCTGACGCGGATCTCGGTCTTCATGTCGGTGTTCAACTGCCACGTGAACCGCGCGCCGGTCTCGGGCGAGGTCACGGCGATCTCGTACCGGCCCGGCACCTTCGTCAACGCCTCGCTCGACAAGGCCTCTGAGGACAACGAGCGCAACTCGCTCGCGATCCGGCTGGCCGATGGCCGGCAGGTGGCGGTGGTGCAGATCGCGGGCCTCGTCGCGCGCCGGATCCTGTGCTTCGTCAAGGTCGGCGCGCCGCTGGCCGCGGGCGAGCGCTTCGGCCTGATCCGCTTCGGCTCGCGGCTCGACACCTACCTGCCGCCAGGCGTGGTGCCGCTGGTCTCGGTCGGCCAGACCACGGTCGCGGGCGAGACGGTGCTGGCCGACCTCTCGGCGCCCGTCGCGCCGGCGACGCCCCGGGCGGGCTGAGCCGATGCGCCCGCCCCGCCGCCGCCTGCCCCGCGCCCCGGCCCGCGACTTCTCGCTGCTGCAGCTGCTGCCCAACATCCTGACGGTGGGGGCGATCTGCGCCGGGCTCAGCTCGATCCGGTTCGGGGTGCAGGGGGAATACCTGCTGGCGGTCGAGCTGATCTTCTTCGCCGCGGTGATCGACGGCGTCGACGGCTCGCTGGCGCGGCTGCTGAAAAGCAACAGCCGGATGGGGGCCGAACTCGACAGCCTCGCCGATTTCCTGAACTTCGGCTGCGCGCCCGGCCTGCTGGTCTATTTCTGGGCGCTGCAGGACATGCGCTCGGCCGGCTGGCTCGCGGTGCTGGCGCTGGCGGTCTGCTGCGTGCTGCGGCTGGCGCGGTTCAACGTCGCGATGAAGGCCGAGGACGACGTGCTGCCGGGCCCGGCGCTGCCGCCGGGGTATTTCATGGGGGTGCCCTCGCCCGCGGGCGGACTGCTCGCGATGCTGCCGATGTACATCTCCTTCGCCTTCACCTCGCCGGGCGGCGCGCACGAGCCGGTGCTGCCGGGCATCGTCACCTGCGCCTGGCTGGCGGCGGTGGGGCTGCTGATGATCTCGCGCATCCCGACCTGGTCGCTGAAGGCCGCGCGGATCGGGCGCGAGAACGTGAAATTCCTGCTGGTCGGCGTCGCCGTCGCCGGGGCGGCGCTGCTGACCTATCCGTGGGAGACGCTGATCCTGTTGTGCGCGGCCTATGCCGCGATGGTCGTGCTGGCCTTCGTGCGCCCGCCGCGCCAGCGTCACCGGGGCTGACACGATGGACCTGAGCGCCGTCAGCACCACCTACGCCCGCTGGGCGCGGTTCTACGACCAGAGCTTCGGCGCCCTGACCCATGCCGGGCGCCGCCGCACCGTCGACTGGGTCAATGCCCGCGGCGGCCGGGTGCTGGAGATCGGGGTGGGCACCGGGCTTGCCCTGCCCTTCTACGGCCCCGGCTGCCGCGTCACCGGCATCGACTTCTCGGGCGAGATGCTGACCCGCGCCCAGGCCCGGGTCGCCCGCGACCGGCTGGACACGGTCGAGCTGCTGGCGCGGATGGATGCCCGCAGCCTCGGCTTCGCCGACGCCAGCTTCGACACCGTCACCGCGATGCACGTGATGTCGGTCGTGCCCGAGCCCGAGCGGGTGATGGCCGAGATCGCCCGCGTCACCCGCCCCGGCGGCCACGTCGTGCTGACCAACCACTTCCGGTCCGAGACCGGCGCCATGGCCTGGCTCGAGCGGCGCACCGCCGGCCTGTCGGACCACCTCGGCTGGCATTCCGACTTCGACCTTGCGCGCGTGACCGGCACCCCGGGGCTCGAGCTGATCGAGACCCGCGCCTTCCCGCCGGCGGGGATGATGACCTTCCTCGCCTTCCGCCGGGTCGCGGACTAGCGCCGGGCGGCGAAGAAGTCGCGCAACAGCGCCTCGGCCGGGGCGCGGGCGATGCCGTCATAGACCTCGGGCGCGTGGTGGCACTGCGGATGGGCGAAGACCCGCGCCCCCTGCGCCACGCCGCCCGACTTCGGATCGGCCGCGCCGTAGTACAGCCGCCCGATCCGCGCATAGCCGATCGCGGCCGCGCACATCGGGCAGGGTTCCAGCGTCACCCACAGGTCATGGCCCGGCAGCCGCTCGGACCCCGCGGCGCGGCAGGCCGCGCGCAGGGCCAGAACCTCGGCATGGGCGGTCGGGTCCGACAGCTCGCGCGTGCGGTTCCCGGCCTGCGCGACGACGCGGCCGCCCGGCGCCACCACCACCGCGCCGACCGGCACCTCGCCGCGCGCGGCCGCCGCCGCGGCCTGGGCCAGCGCGATCTCCATGAACGAGGTGAAGGGCACGGTCATGCCATGGTCATCCCACAGCCCCGCCCGCCCGGCAAGCGTCGCGAAGTCTTCGCGAATTTCCATCCGCCGGGCCGGAACCGCAGGCCGCCGCGCCGCCTTGTGCCCCAGCGGCCGCATCCGGGCCGCCTTCCCCGCACAGGCTTCCGGCACAGGCGATGACGTCAGACCAGATCACCCTCGTATCCATCTTCGCCCTTGTCGTCGCGCTGCTGATCTGGGGCCGGTGGCGCCACGACCTGGTCGCCTTCGCCGGGCTGATGGCCGCCGTCGTCGCCGGGATCGTTCCCGCCGACGACGCCTTCTCGGGCTTCGCCCATCCCGCGACGATGACGGTCGCGCTGGTGCTCGTGGTCTCGGCCGGGCTGATGCGCACCGGCGCCGTCAACCTGCTCGGGCGCCACCTCACCCGCCCCGAGGCGCCGGTCGCGCTGCATCTCGCGCGCATCGGCGGCGTCGGCGCGCTGATCTCGGCGGTGATGAACAACGTCACCGCGCTGGCGCTGCTGATGCCGCTCGACATCCAGACCGCGCGCAAGGCCGGGCGGGCGCCGTCGCTGACGCTGATGGCCGTGGCCTTCGCCACGATCCTCGGCGGCATGGTCACGCTGATCGGCACGCCGCCGAACCTGATCGTCGCGGGCTTCCGCGCCGAGGCCGGCGGCACCCCGTTCCGCATGTTCGACTTCGCCCCGGTGGGCGGCGCGGTGGCGGTGGCGGGGCTGGCCTTCATCTGCCTCGTCGGCTGGCGGCTGCTGCCGCGGCGCGACGATGCCGAGGGGGCCGGCAACCAGTCGAAGATGCGCCAGTACGTGGCCGAGCTGGTGGTGCCCGAGGACAGCCGCGCCGCCACGCTCAGCCGCGCGGACCTCGAGGAGGCGGCGCAGAAGGCCGACGCGACGCTGGTCGCGCTGACCCGGCGCGGGCGGCGGGTCTATGCGATGGGCGGCACCGCCACGGCCGAAGTGGGCGACATGCTGCTGATCCACGCCGTCCCCTCCGCGCTCGAGGAGCTGCGGCTCGAACTGGGGCTGTCCTATCCCGACGGGCGCGAGGCCGACGCGCCGATGGTCGCGCGCGAGGGCCAGACGATGATCGAGGTCGTAGTGTCGACCCAGTCGCGGCTGGCGGGCCTGACCGCGCGGCAGCTGCGGCTGGGCCAGGAACACGACTCGGTCCTGCTGGGGATCATCCGGCGCGGCCGGACGATCCGGTCGCACCTGCGCGCGACGCGGATCGAGCCGGGCGACATCCTGCTGCTGCTGGTCCCCGAGGCGCAGGCCGAGGCGATCGTCGACTGGCTGCACGTGCTGCCGCTCGACGGGGCCGAGCCGGTGGTGAAAGAGCGCAGCGCGCGCTTCGCGATCGGGCTGTTCGTGCTGGCGATCGCGGTGGTGGCGACGGGCTGGATCTCGATGCCGGTGGCGCTGGGGATCGTGCTGGGCGGCTATGTCCTCGGCGGGGTGCTGACGGCCGAGGAGCTTTACGACCATGTCGACTGGCCGGTGATCGTGCTTCTGGGCGCGCTGATGCCGCTGGGCATGGCGATGGACACCACCGGCACCTCTGGCCTGATCGCCGAGGGCATCGCCCGGATGACCGACGGGCTGGCGCCCTGGGTGGCGGTCGCGGTGCTGCTGGTGGCGACGATGTGCCTGTCGGACGTGCTGAACAACAATGCCACGGCGATCCTGGCGGCGCCGGTCGGCATCCGGCTGGCCGAGGCGACGGGCACCAATCCCGACACCTACCTGATGGCGGTGGCGGTCGGCGCCTCCTGCGCGTTCCTGACGCCGATCGGGCACCAGAACAACACCATCGTGCTGGGCCCCGGCGGCTACCGCTTCACCGACTACTGGCGGATGGGCCTGCCGCTTGAGGTCATAGTGGTCGCGGTCGGCCTGCCGGTGCTGCTGCTGGTCTGGCCGCTGGCAGGCTAGGCGCGGGCAGGTTAGGCGCGGGCGGGCGCGCCCTCGCCCGCCAGCCGCGCGGCGCCGCGCTGGGCCACGACGGCGCAGACGAACAGCTGCGACAGGTGATAAAGCATCGTCGGCAGCACCACGGCGCCCAGCGTCGCGGCCGGGAACAGCGCGGTCGCGATCGGCAGGCCGCTCGCCAGGCTCTTGGTCGAGCCGCAGAAGAACAGCACCGCCCGGTCCTCGAACGCCATGCCGGTGGCGCGGCCAAGGCCCGCCATCGCCAGCATCGCCAGCGCGAGGAACGCCACCACCACGAGATAGAGCGTCACCAGATCGGCCGGCGACAGCACGTGCCACAGCCCCGCGACCGTGCCCGCCGAGAAGGCCGAGTAGACGATCAGCAGGATCGAGCCGCGGTCGACGACCATGGTCAGGGTCTTGTGACGGGCGACCCAGCCGCCGATCCAGCGCCGCAGCAGCTGGCCGATGACGAAGGGCAGCAGGATCTGCATCGCGATCTTGACCGCCGCGTCGCCCTGCACCGTGGCGCCGCCCTGGTGCAGGATCACCGTCACCAGCACCGGCGTCAGCACGACCCCGACCAGGTTCGACACCGAGGCCGCGCAGATCGCCGCCGGCACGTTGCCCCCCACCATCGAGGTGAAGGCGATCGAGCTTTGCACGGTCGAGGGCAGCACCGACAGGAACAGGATCCCCAGGCGGGTCTCGGGCGTCAGCAGCGGACCCGCGGCCCAGGTGATCGCCAGGCCCAGGATCGGGAACATCGCATAGGTGACGACGAAGGTCAGCGCCTGCAGCCGCCAGTTCATCAGCCCGGCCCGCACCGCGGCGGCATTCAGCTTGGCGCCGTACAGGAAGAACAGCAGCGCCACCGCCCAGAACGTGACCTGCTTCAGCCCGTCGGCGAAAATGCCCCGCACCGGCAGCACCACCCCCAGCACCACCGTCGCGATGAGCAGGAGCATGTAGGTGTCGATGCCAAGCCGCTTCAGGAATGCCATGGGGTCAAGCTCCGGAACTGGGAGAGCGGCCGGGACGCGCAGGGTCAGGCCGGGGGGATCGATCTCCTCTATCCTTCCCGGCACGGGAAAGGCAAGCCGGCAGGCCCGCCTCTCCCGGTCGCGGTCACTTGCCCTTGAAGCCGCCGGGCTTGCCCTTGGCGCCGAACTTCGCGCCGCCGGGCTTGCCGCCGAACTTCGCACCGGCCGGCTTGGCGCCGAACTTGGCGCCCGGCTTGCGCGACGGCTGCGGCTGCCAGCCGCCGGGGTTCTCGCCGCCGTCACGGGCGTATTTCGGGCGCGGCGCCGGGCGCTCGGCACCTTCGGTGCGCTCGGGGCGCGGCCCCTTGGCCCAAGGCTTGGCGCCTTTCGGACCGGGGCGGT
The DNA here is from genome assembly GCF_037095655.1 of Frigidibacter sp. MR17.24. Taxonomy (NCBI): domain Bacteria; kingdom Pseudomonadati; phylum Pseudomonadota; class Alphaproteobacteria; order Rhodobacterales; family Paracoccaceae; genus Frigidibacter; species Frigidibacter sp. MR17.24. The sequence continues at coordinate 195,046 of NZ_JBAWKE010000006.1, read as the reverse complement.
CGTCGCCCTCGGCGCGCGGACCCTTGGCCCAGGGCTTGCCGCCCTTGGCGCCGCCCGGCTTCGGCCCGAAGCTCTTGCGCGGCCCCGGGTGATAGGCGGTGCCCTGGGGCGCCGCGTCGAGCTTCGTCAGCGACAGGCCCTCGGCGATCTCGCGCGACGGGCCCAGCGCCTCGAGGAACGCGGGCACGACCTCGGCCGCGATCTCGACATAGGTCTCTTCGGGGGCGATGCGGATCGCGCCGATCTCGCGGCGCGAGATGCCGCCCGCGTCGCAGACCTTGGGCATGATCCACTTGGCCGAGGCATTGCGCTCGCGCCCGATCGGCAGCGAGAACCAGACCGAGGGGCCGAAGCCCGCGCCCGGCTCGGCCCGCGCCGCGACCGGGTTCAGATCCTCGGGCGCCGAACGCTGGCCGCGCCACAGCCGCAGCATCGCCAGCGCCGTCGCCTCGGCGCCCTTCTCGGCCAGAAGCCGGCTCACCGTCGCGGTTTCCGCCTCGGTCGCGACCTCGGCCCAGACCGGGTCTTCCAGCAGCCGGGTGTCGTCACGCTCCAGCACCGCCTCGGCCGAGGGCGCGGGCTCCCAGATCGCTTCCAGCTTGGCGGCCTTCAGCGTCCGCTCGGCCCGCCGCATCGCCCGCGGCGGCACGATCAGCGCCGAGATCCCCTTGCGCCCGGCCCGGCCGGTGCGGCCCGAACGGTGCAGCAGCGCCTCTTCCGACAGCGGCAGCTCCGCGTGGATCACCAGATCGAGGTTCGGCAGGTCGATGCCGCGCGCGGCGACATCGGTCGCGACGCAGATCCGCGCCCGGCCGTCGCGCATCGCCTGCAGCGCGTGGCTGCGCTCCTGCTGGCTCAGCTCGCCCGACAGCGCCACCACCGAGAAGCCGCGGTTCGACAGCCGCGACACCAGCCGCGAGACCGCGGCGCGGGTGTTGGCGAAGACGATCGCGTTCGGCGCCTCGTGGAAGCGCAGCAGGTTGGTGATCGCGTTCTCCTCGTCGCGCTCGGCGACCATCACCGCCCGGTACGAGATGTCGGCATGCTTGCCGCCCGGCGCGGCGACGGTGATGCGCTCGGCATCGCGCTGGAAGGTGCGGGCCAGGTGCTCGATCTCGGGCGAGACGGTGGCCGAGAACATCAGCGTCCGGCGGCTTTCCGGCGCGGCGGCGAGAATGGTCTCGAGGTCTTCGCGGAAGCCGAGGTCCAGCATCTCGTCGGCCTCGTCCAGCACGACGGCGCGCAGCTCCGACAGGTCGACCGAGCCGCGGCGCAGGTGGTCGCACAGCCGGCCGGGCGTCGCCACGAGGATATGCGCCCCGTCGATCAGCGCGCGCCGTTCCGCCCGCGCGTCCATCCCGCCCACGGTCGAGGCGATGACGGCACCGGCGCCGGCGTAAAGCCAGCCAAGCTCGCGCTTGACCTGCAGCGCAAGTTCCCGCGTCGGCGCGATCACCAGCGCCAGCGGCGCGGCCGGCACGCCAAGGCTCTCGCCCTCGCCCAGCAGTTCGGGCGCGATGGCAAGGCCGAAGCCCACCGTCTTGCCCGACCCCGTCTGCGCCGAGACCAGAAGGTCGCGGCCGGCATAGGTCTCGCCGGTGACGACCTCCTGAACGGGGGTCAGCGAAGTGTAGCCGCGTGCCTCGAGGGCCGTGGAAAGCGTCGTTTTCATCGTGATGTCCTGCCGACCTGTGCCCGGGAATCCGCGAACCCGGTGCCTCCGGGCCAATGGCGGGGAACGGCCGGCATGGCCCCCCGCGGGATCGGAGGCACCTACAGCGCCCCGCCGCCGGGGTAAAGCGCCAATGTCGCCGGCGCTGCGGCAAATTGTCGTCAAGTTACATCTGAACCGATCGGTGCACAGGCCAGTGTGCGCGCTAACAGCGCGGTTTTCCGCCCGCCGCCCCTTCCGCCGCGACATCTCGCCGCCTATCTTCCGCTCACCTCCTCCGGGGGAGGGTCGGCGCCGCGCGATGCGGTGCCCCGGTCCCCGGACGTCCGACATCAGCCGCCCGTCCTCCACCGCCTGGCCGCGGGGATGAGGCCTGCGCGACCGCGCCCCACCCGGGGGGCGGCGCATGGGTTCAGGGCGCCCTACGCGAGAATGGAGACCCGACTATGTTCATGCGTTACACCCTGCGCGCCGAAGGCCACCCGGTCGAATTCAGCATCGAGACCGACGCGGCGCGCGACCCGCGCGACGTGTTCCTGGCGCTGGCCGAGGAAAACGGCCTGGTCCCCGGACAGGCGCAAAGCTTCACCCGCCAGGGCCCGCCCGAGGTCCGCACCGGCTTTGCCGGCGAAAGCGGCGCCGCCACGATCTGGGTGCCCGCGCCCGAGGAAGACATCCTGGGGCTGGTCCGCTCGGCCTGAGCGATCCTGTCAGCACACCCGCAACGCGCGCCCCGGCCGGGCGCGCGTTTTTCGTTGGCGGTCGTTCGGGGGGCGGCCGTTCGGGGGGCGGACCTTCTGGGGTGGGCCTTCGCCGTCAGCCCCGGCCGCTGCCGCCGCGCCGGGTCCAGCCCCATAGGCAGATGAGTTCCAGCGCGACATGCGCCCCCGCGATCGCGGTCGCGCCGGTGGTGTCGTAGGGCGGCGAGACCTCGACCACGTCGCCGCCCAGCAGCCGGATCCCGGCCAGATCGCGCAGGATCGCCGCCGCCTGCCAGCTGGCGAGCCCGCCCCAGACCGGCGTGCCGGTGCCCGGGGCGAAGGCCGGATCCAGCGCGTCGATGTCGAAGGTCAGGTAGCAGGGCCGGTCGCCGACGATGGCGCGGATGCGCTCGGCCACGCGGGCGGCGCCCTGCTCGTGCACCTCGCGCGCGGGGATCTGGGCGATGCCCATCGTGTCGGGATTGTCGGTGCGGATGCCGACCTGCACCGAATGCGCCGGATCCACGACGCCGGTCTTCACCGCCTTGTAGAACATCGTGCCATGGTCGATCCGGGTCAGGTCGTCATCCGCCCAAGTATCGGAATGGGCGTCGAAATGGATCAAGGGGATCGGCCCGTGACGCTCGGCATAGGCCTTCAGGATCGGAAAAGTGATATAGTGGTCACCGCCCAGCGTGATCGTCCCCGCGCCCTGGGCCAGGATGCCGCGGATATGGGCGGTCAGCGTGTCGGGAAAGTCCGACACCTTGGCATAGTCGAAGGCGAGGTCGCCGCAATCGGCGATCGCGAACTCGGTCATCGGGTCGTAGCCCCAGTCGAAGGGCGCGTCGAAGGCCATCAGGCTCGAGGCCTCGCGCACCGCCCGCGGGCCGAACCGGGTGCCGGTGCGATGCGTCACCGCCTGGTCGAAGGGCACGCCGGTGACGGCCAGGTCGTAGCCCGCAAGGTCCTTGGTATAGCGCCGGCGCAGGAAGCTCGTCGCGCCGCCAAAGGCGTTCTCGTAGGCCAGCCCGCGCGGCTCGGCGCGCGTGAACCCCATGTCGACCTGCGTCTTCGCGTCTTCCAGTGCCATGCCCGCGCCTCCTGCCGCCTGTTGCCCCCTCTGCCTAAGGCCGCCCGCCGAGACCGACAAGAGCGGGCCGGCAAGAGCGGGCCGGCAGGACCGGGCCGGCGAGGGCGATTCCAGAGCGGACCCGGGCCGGAAAACCCCTTTACAGACCATGGAGCGCCCGCGAAACTCGGGCGCAGGGGCCGCTTTACGCCGCATCGGGCGCCCCCCGCCCGTCGCGGCGCGACAGACAGCGGCAGGTTCATCCATGCCCGAAATCGCGTTTCACCTGAACGGAACGCCCGTCCGCGTCGAGCTTGCGGATCCGACGCGCACGCTGCTTGACCTGCTGCGCGAGGATCGCGGCCTGACCGGCACCAAGGAGGGCTGCAACGAGGGCGACTGCGGCGCCTGCACGGTGATGGTCACCGACGCGGCCGGAACCCGGGCGCTGAACGCCTGCATCCTGTTCGTGGCCCAACTGCATGGCCGCGCGGTCACCACCGTCGAGGGCATCGCCGCCCCCGACGGCCGGCTGCACCCGGTGCAGCAGGCGATGGTGGACCACCACGGCTCGCAATGCGGCTTCTGCACGCCGGGCTTCATCGCCTCGATGGCGACGGCACACCTGAACGGGCGGACCGACCACGACGACCAGCTGGCGGGCAACCTGTGCCGCTGCACCGGCTATGCCCCGATCGTCCGCGCCGCCGAGGCCGCCGCGGCCGAGCCGGTGCCGGACTGGATCCGCGCCGCCGCCCCTGCCGAGACCGGGCCCGCGCCGCTCGCCCCGGCGACGGCCGATGCGCTGGCCGCGGCGCTCGCGGCCGATCCCGGCGCGCTGCTGGTCGGCGGGGCGACCGACGTCGGCCTTTGGGTGACCAAGGAGCTGCGCCGCCCCGAGCGGCTGATCTTCCTGCATGCCTGCCGCGAGCTTCAGCGCATCGACGAGACGGCGACCGGCTTCCGCGTCGGGGCCGGCGTCACCGTGCAGCGGCTGCGCGCGGCGACCGAGACCGCGCTGCCCGCGCTCGCAGGCTACCTGCGCCGCTTCGCCTCGGAACAGATCCGCGGCGCGGCGACGGTGGGCGGCAACATCGCCAACGGCTCGCCGATCGGTGACCTGCCGCCGGCGCTGATCGCGCTGGGCGCCACGCTCACCCTGCGCCGCGGCGCGCAGCACCGCACGATCCCGCTCGAGGCGTTCTTCCTCGATTACCGCAAGCAGGACCGCGCCCCCGACGAATTCGTGCATTCGGTCGATTTCCGTAAAACGAACGGCAATTTCCGCGCCTACAAGATCTCGAAAAGGTTCGATCAGGACATCTCTGCGGTCGCGGCCGGCTTCGACATGATGCTGGACGAAGGCGTGGCCACCGGCGTTCGCCTTGCCTTCGGCGGCATGGCCGGCACGCCGAAACGCGCCCGCGCCGCCGAGGCCGCGCTCGAGGGCCGGGCCTTCGGCCTGCCCGAGATCCACGACGCGATGGCGGCGCTGGCCGAGGATTTCGCGCCGATGTCGGACATGCGCGCCTCGGCCGGCTACCGGCTGCGGGTGGCGCAGAACCTGCTGCTGCGCTGGTGCCACGAGCTGAACGGCGAGCCGGTCTCGGTGCTGGAGATGGGGGCATGAGCGTCGGCCGCCCCCTGCCCCACGACAGCGGCCTGCTGCATGTCACCGGCCGCGCCCGCTATGTCGACGACCAGCCCGCGCCCGAGGGCACGCTGCACCTGGCCTTCGGCCTGTCGACCTGCGCCCGCGGCAGGATCACCGCCTGCGACCTGCGCGCGGTCCGCGCAGCCGAAGGCGTGGTCGCGGTGCTGTCCTCTCGTGACTTCAAGCACATGCCGGATTGCTCGCCCTCGCTGCACGACGAGCCGCTGCTGGCTTTGGGCGAGGTGCACTATATCGGCCAGCCGGTGTTCCTGGTGATCGCGACCAGCCACCTGGCCGCCCGCCGCGCCGCGCGGCTGGGCCGGGTCGACTATGCCCCCGAGCCGGCGATCCTGACCGTCGAGCAGGCGATGGAGGCCGGCAGCCGCTTCGAGGGCGGGCCGGTGATCTGGCAGACCGGCCAGCCTTCGACCGCGATCGCCGCCGCGGCCCATGTCGTCGCCGGCGAGATCGAGATCGGCGGACAGGAGCATTTCTATCTGGAAGGCCAGGCCGCGATGGCGCTGCCGCAGGAGGATGGCGGCTGCCACGTCCTGTCCTCGACCCAGCACCCGACCGAGATCCAGCACAAGGTGGCCGAGGCGCTTGGCCTGCCGATGGCGATGGTCCGGGTCGAGATGCGGCGGATGGGCGGGGGCTTTGGCGGCAAGGAAAGCCAGGGCAATGCGCTGGCCGTGGCCTGCGCCGTGGCCGCGGCGCGCACCGGGCGGCCTTGCAAGATGCGCTATGACCGCGACGACGACATGGTCATCACCGGCAAGCGCCACGACCTGAAGATCCGCTACCGCGCCGGGGCCGATGCCGAGGGCCGGCTTCAAGGCGTCGAATTCACGCATCTCTTCCGCTGCGGCTGGTCGATGGACCTCAGCCTGCCGGTGGCCGACCGGGCGATGCTGCACGCCGACAACGCCTATCGCATCCCCGCGATCCGGATCGAGAGCCACCGGCTGCGCACCAATACCCAAAGCGCCACAGCCTATCGCGGCTTCGGCGGACCGCAGGGCGTGCTGGGGATCGAGCGGGTGATGGACCACCTGGCCCACGCGCTGGGGATCGACCCGGTCGAGCTGCGCCGGCGCAACTATTACGCCGAGGCCGGGCCGGTGGTGATGGCGCCCGCCCCCGCCCTGCCGGAGCCCGAGCCGATGACGCTCGAGGGTGCCGAGCCGGGCACCGACCTTGCCTCGCGCGGGGCCGAGGCCGTGGTGGCGGGCCATGCCGTCAGCGCCAGCGCCGCGACCGGAAGCGACACCGGCAACAGCACCCCCTACCACATGGAGGTCGAGGATTTCATCCTGCACGGCCTGACCGAACGCTTGCAGAAATCCGCCATCTACGAAGGTCGCAGGGCCGAGATCGCGGCCTGGAACCAGACAAATCCGATCCTGAAGCGCGGAATCGGCTTCAGCCCGGTCAAGTTCGGCATCTCGTTCACGCTGACCCATCTCAACCAGGCCGGGGCGCTGGTGAACGTCTACCAGGACGGCTCGGTCGGGCTGAACCACGGCGGCACCGAGATGGGCCAGGGCCTGCACCGCAAGGTGAGCCAGGTCGCGGCCTCGGTCTTCGGCATCCCCGCCGACCTCGTGCGCATCACCGCCACCGACACCGGCAAGGTGCCCAACACCTCGGCCACCGCGGCCTCGTCGGGGGCCGATCTGAACGGCATGGCGGTCAAGGCCGCCTGCGAGACGATCCGCACCCGCATCGCCGAGCATCTGGCCCGCGCCCATGACGCCCATCCCCGCGACGTGCATTTCGAGGCCGGGCGCGTCGCCATCGGCCTGACCGACCTGCCCTGGGCCGAGGCCGTGGCCGCCGCCTATCAGGGAAGGGTCTCGCTGTCGGCCACCGGCTTCTACGCCACGCCGAAGATCACCTGGGACCGGCTTGCCGGCCGGGGCCGCCCGTTCCTGTACTTCGCCTATGGCGCCGCGATCACCGAGGTCGCGATCGACACGCTGACAGGCGAGAACCGGATCCTGCGCACCGACATCCTGCACGATTGCGGCGCCTCTCTGAACCCGGCGCTGGACGTGGGCCAGATCGAGGGCGGCTATGTGCAGGGCGCGGGCTGGCTGACGACCGAGGAGCTGGTCTGGGACGGCAACGGCCGGCTGCGCACCCATGCGCCTTCGACCTACAAGATCCCCGCCTGCTCGGACCGGCCGCGGGTGTTCAATGTCGCGCTGTGGGACGGGGCCAACCGCGAACAGACGATCTACCGCTCGAAGGCCGTGGGCGAACCGCCTTTCATGCTTGGGATTTCCGCCTTCCTCGCGCTGTCGGACGCCTGCGCCGCCTGCGGGCCCGGCTATCCCGCGCTCGATGCCCCCGCCACGCCCGAGCGCATCCTGCAGGCCATCGCCCGGGCGGCCGGCGCATGAGCATCCGCATCCTCGTCGCCGCCGTCGCGGGCTCGGCCCCGCGCGAGCCGGGGGCCGCGATGACCGTCACCGCGACCGGCCAGCAGGGCACGATCGGCGGCGGTGCGCTGGAATGGCGCGCCGTGGCCGAGGCCCGCGCGATGATCGGCCAGCCGGGCGCCCGGGTCCGGCGCTGGCCGCTGGGGCCCGAGCTGGGCCAGTGCTGCGGCGGCGCCGTGACGCTGGTGTTCGAGCCCGAGGCGGCGCTGCCCCCGCCCGAGGACGGGCTGTGGCTGCGCCGGGTCGAGGGGACCGCGCCGCTGCCGCTGCCGCTGCACCGGCTGCGCGCCCGCGCCCGGGCCGAGGGGATCGTGCCCGCCGCCCCGGTCCTGTCGGGCGGCTGGCTGGCCGAGGCCGCGCCGCGCGCGGGCCGGCCGCTGTGGATCTGGGGCGCGGGCCATGTCGGGCGGGCGCTGGTCGCGGTGCTGGCGCCGCTGCCGGATCTGGCGATCACCTGGCTCGACACCGCGCGCGACCGCTTTCCCGACCGCCTGCCCGAGGGTGTCGCGATCCGCATCGCCGGGGCCGAGGCGATGGCCGCCGCCCCGCCCGCGGCCGAGCATCTGGTGCTGACCTTCTCGCATGCGCTCGACCTCGAGATCTGCCACCGGCTGCTTGGCCACGGCTTCGCGCGGGCGGGGCTGATCGGCTCGGCGACCAAGGCGGCGCGGTTCCGGTCCCGGCTGCGCGCGCTGGGCCATTCCGACGCCCAAATATTGCGCATTGCCTGTCCGATAGGCGATCCTTCCCTCGGCAAGCACCCGCAGGCCATTGCCGTCGGCGTCGCCGCGCGGCTACTGAGGGGCGAAGACAGGGTGGCCGCGCCCGTCGCAGGCGAGGGGCGCGCGGAGGCATGAGGGACGGGCAAGTGACGGGCGAGACGCCGCTTCTGGCGATCCGGGGGCTGACGAAGGCCTATCCCGGCGTCGTCGCCAATGCCGATGTCAGCTTCCGGATCGCCCCGGGCGAGGTCCACGCGCTGCTGGGCGAGAACGGCGCCGGCAAGTCGACGCTGGTCAAGGCGATCTACGGGCTGGTCAAGCCCGACGCGGGCGAGATGCGGATGCTGGGCGCACCCTATGCCCCGGCCGATCCGCGCGCCGCGCGCGCCGCGGGCGTGGCGATGGTGTTCCAGCACTTTTCCCTGTTCGAGGCGCTGACGGTGGCCGAGAACGTCGCGCTGGGCATGGAAGATCCGCCCAAGCCCCGCGATCTCGCCCGCCGCATCGCCGAGGTCAGCCGCGCCTATGGCCTGCCACTGGACCCCGCGCGGCTGGTGGGCGATCTCTCGGCCGGCGAGCGCCAGCGGGTCGAGATCGTGCGCTGCCTGCTGCAGGACCCCAAGCTGCTGATCATGGACGAGCCGACCTCGGTCCTGACGCCGCAGGAGGTCGAGATCCTGTTCGCCACCCTGCGCCAGCTGTCGGCCGAGGGCACGGCGATCCTCTATATCTCGCACAAGCTCGAGGAGATCCGCGCGCTTTGCGACGGTGCCACGATCCTGCGCCGCGGCAAGGTCGTGGGCGCCTGCACCCCGCGCGAGGTCTCGGCCCGCGAGATGGCCGAGATGATGGTGGGCCAGACCCTGACCCCGCCCGAGCGCGGCCAGCCAGCCATGGCCGAGGGCGAGCCCGCGCTCGAGGTCGCGGGGCTGTCGGTCGCCTCGCCGATCCCGTTCGGCACCGCGCTGAAGGACATCCGCTTCACCGTCGCCGCCGGCGAGGTGCTGGGCATCGCCGGCGTCGCGGGCAACGGCCAGGACGAGCTGCTGCTGGCGCTGTCGGGCGAGCTTGCGACCGCGCCCGCGATGATCCGCGCCGCCGGCCGCGACGTGGGCGCGCTGGGGCCGAACGCCCGGCGCCGGCTGGGCTTCGTCTCGGCGCCCGAGGAACGGCTGGGCCATGCCGCGGTGCCGGCGATGAGCCTTGTCGAGAATGCGCTGCTGTCGGGCGCGATCCGGCGCGGGCTGGTGCGGATGGGCCTGATCGACTGGAAGAAGACCCGGGCCTTCGCCGAGGAGGTGATCGCCGATTACGACGTGCGCACGCCCGGGCCCGGGGCGGCGGCGCGGTCGCTGTCGGGCGGCAACCTGCAGAAATTCGTGGTCGGGCGCGAATTGGCGCAGGGCCCGAAGGTGATCTTGATCAACCAGCCGACCTGGGGCGTCGACGCGGCCGCGGCGGCCGCGATCCGGCAGGTGATCCTGAACCGCGCGGCCGAGGGCGCGGCGGTGGTGGTGATCAGCCAGGACCTTGATGAACTTCTGGAAATATCCGACCGCTTCGCCGCGCTGAACGGCGGGCGCATGACCAGCCCGCGGCCGGTCAAGGGGCTGACGATGGACGAGATCGGGATGATGATGGGCGGCGCGCACGGCATGGGCGCCGCCGCCCCCGAGGCGGGCGGCATCGCCCATCCGCAGGTGACGCGCGCATGATCCGGCTGGAGAGACGCCCGCAGCCCTCGCGCGGCTGGGTCATCGCGACCCCGGTGCTGGCGGTGATCGCGACGATGATCGCGGGGGGGCTGCTGTTCGCGGTGCTGGGCAAGAACCCGGTCGAGGCGATCCGCACCATCTTCTGGGACCCGCTCTTTGGCGATTACGCCAGCTATTCGCGGCCGCAGCTGCTGGTGAAGGCGGGGCCGCTGATCCTGATCGCGATCGGGCTGTCCTTCGGCTTTCGCGCCCAGATCTGGAACATCGGCGCCGAGGGGCAGTACATGGTCGGCGCGCTGGCCGGCGCGGCGGTGGGCCTTGCGGCCTATCCCACCGAAAGCCCGCTGATCTTCCCGGCGATGGTCGTCGCGGGCGCGCTGGGCGGGTTCGTGTGGGCGATGATCCCGGCGCTGCTGAAGATCCGCTTCGGCACCTCGGAGATCCTCGTGTCGCTGATGCTGGTCTATGTCGCGCAGCAGCTGCTGTCGGCCGCGGCCTTCGGCTTCCTGCGCAACCCCGAGGGCATGGGCTTTCCCGGCAGCCGCAACTTCGGCGACTATCCGGCCGCCCACAATCCCGAGCTGGTCGCGGGCACCGGCCTGCACTGGGGCGGGATCGCCGCGGTGCTGGCGGTGATCGTGGCGCAGGTGGTGTTCTCGCGCTTCCTGTTCGGCTTCCAGATCCGCGTCGCGGGCGAGGCGCCGCGCGCGGCGCGGTTCGCGGGCGTGCGGCCCGGCGCGATGACGCTGGCCTGCCTGGGCATCTCGGGCGCGCTCGCGGGGCTGGCGGGGATCTTCGAGGTCACCGGCCCCTCGGGACAGATCACGACGGAATTCGCCTCCGGCTACGGCTTCACCGCGATCATCGTGGCCTTCCTCGGCCGGCTGAACCCGGTGGGCATCCTGCTGGCGGGCCTCTTGATGGCGCTGACCTACATCGGCGGCGAGATCGCGCAGCTGATGCTGTCCTTGCCCTCGGCCGCGATCCAGGCCTTCCAGGGGATGCTCCTGTTCTTCCTGCTCGCCTTCGACGTGCTGGCGAATTTCCGGGTCCGGCTGGGCCGAAAGGTGGCGGCATGATCATCGACCCCGTCCTGCTGACCGTCTCGCTCGTCGTCGCGGCGACGCCGATCCTGCTGGCCGCGATCGGCGAGCTGGTGGTGGAGCGCGCGGGCGTGCTGAACCTCGGGGTCGAGGGGATGATGATCGTCGGCGCGATCACCGGCTTCGCGACCGCGGTGCAGACCGGCTCGCCGGTGCTGGGCTTCGTCGCCGCCGCCGCCGGGGGCGCGGCGCTGTCGCTGGTCTTCGCGGGGCTGACGCAGGGGCTGCTGTCGAACCAGGTGGCGACGGGGCTGGCGCTGACTCTGTTCGGCATCGGCTTCTCGGCCCTGATCGGGCAAAGCTATTCCGGCGTGCGGCCGCCGTCGATCGGCGGGCCGCTGTTCGGGCCGCTCGCGGGGCTGCCGGTGATCGGGCCGGTGCTGTTCGGCTACGACTGGGTCGTGTACCTCGCGCTGCTGCTGGTGCTGGGCACGGGGCTGTTCCTGGCGCGGACCCGGGCGGGGCTGATCCTGCGCGCGGTCGGCGAGAATGCCGAGGCCGCCCATGCGTTGGGCTATCCGGTGGTGCGGGTGCGCACGCTGGCGATCGCCTTCGGGGGGGCCTGCGCGGGTCTCGGCGGCGGCTATCTCAGCCTGGTGCGGGTGCCGCAATGGACCGACGGCATGACCGCGGGCGCGGGCTGGATCGCGCTGGCGATCGTGGTCTTCGCCAGCTGGCGGCCGGGCCGGGCGCTGTTCGGGGCCTGGCTGTTCGGCGGCATCTCGGTGCTGCAGCTGCGGCTGCAGGCCGCGGGCATCGCCATCCCGGCGCAGTACCTGGCGATGGCGCCCTATCTTGCCACCATCCTCGCGCTGGTGATCCTGTCCTGGAAGGGCGGCCGGGGCCTTGCGCCCGCCGCGCTCGGCAAACCGTTCCACGCCGCCCGCTAGGGCGGCCGTTCCGAAACGCCGTGCGGCACTCGCGGCACGACAGATGAGAGGGAGACTTTCCATGAACCGCAGACAACTGCTGAGCACCGCCGCGGCCGCGACCGCCATCACCGCCCTGCCCCGGCTGGCCTTCGCCCAGGCCAAGCCCAAGATCGGCTTCATCTATGTCGGCCCGATCAACGACGGCGGCTGGTCGCAGCACCACCACGAGGCGGCGACGAAGATGAAGGAGCATTTCGGCGACGCGGTCGAGATGGTCTATCAGGAGTCGGTGCCCGAGGGCGCCGATGCCGAGCGCGCGATCACGCAAATGGCCCTGACCGGCTGCAGCCTGATCTTCACCACCTCGTTCGGCTTCATGGACGCGACGCTGAACGTGGCCAAGAAATTCCCCAAGGTGAAGTTCGAGCACGCGACCGGCTACAAGACCGCCGAGAACATGGCCGTCTACAACGCCCGCTTCTACGAGGGCCGCGCCGTCTGCGGCCACATCGCCGGCAAGATGACCAAGACCAACAAGATCGGCTACCTCGCCTCGTTCCCGATCCCCGAGGTGATCATGGGCATCAACTCGACCTTCATCCACGCGAAGAAGGCCAACCCCGACGTCACGATCTCGGTCGTGTGGCTGTCGACCTGGTTCGACCCGGCGAAAGAGGCCGACGGCACCCAGGCGCTGCTCGACCAGGGCGTCGACGTCGTGCTGGCCCATACCGATTCGACCGCGCCGCTCGCCACGCTGCAGAAGGCCGGCGCCTATGGCTTCGGCCAGGCCGCCGACATGATCGACTATGCGCCCAAGCCGCGCCTGTCCTCGATCATCGACAACTGGGCGCCCTACTACATCGAGCGGGTGCAGGCGGTGATCGACAATTCCTGGGCCACGGCCAACAACTGGTACGGCATCAAGGAAGGCATGGTGGGCATCGGCGAATTCTCGTCCGAGATCCCCGAGGAGGTCCGCGCCGAGGCCGCCAAGCTGGAACAGGACATCGTCTCGGGCGCCTATCACCCGTTCACCGGCCCGCTGAAGAAGCAGGACGGGTCGGACTTCCTGGCCGAGGGCGAGGTGGTCGACGACGGCACGCTTGCCGGCATGTCGTTCTATGTCGAGGGCATCACCGACAAGATCCCGAGCTGAGGCGCGGGGCCGCCCGGCCGGGGATGCCTCCGGCGGGGATATTTGGACCAATGCGAAAGGGGCGCCGCGAGGCGCCTCTTTCCACGTCGGACGGAGCGGAGAGAATGCGCGATTTCCTGATCATCGGCGGCGGCATCGCCGGCATCGTCGCGGCGGCGCGGCTGTCCGAGCTGGGCTCGGTCGTGCTGATCGAGGCCGAGACCTCGACCGGGTATCATGCCTCGGGGCGCTCGGCCGCGCTGTTCGAGCCGAACTACGGCCTGCCGCCGGTGGTGGCGCTGAGCCGCGCGACCGGGCCCGCGCTTGCCGAGGCGGGCGTGCTGTCGCCGCGCGGGATGCTGTTGCTGGGCGCGCGCGAGACCGCGCAGGACTTCGCCGCGGACGTGGTCGGGATGGAGCTGGACGAGATCGGCGTCGACGAGGCGGTGGCGCGGGTGCCGGTGCTGGACCCGGCCGGGTTCGACCGCGCGGCGCTGGGGGCGCATGCCTTCGACATCGACACCGACCTGTGGATGCAGGGCCTGCTGAAGGCCGCCCGCGGCCGCGGGGCCGAGGTGCTGACCGGCCGGCGGGTGGGCGCGATCGCGCGGGTGCCGGGCGGCTGGCAGGCGACGACGCCGGCGGGAACGGTCGAGGGCCGGCAGATCGTGAATGCCGCCGGGGCCTGGGCCGACGCGATCGCGGCGATGGCCGGGATCGGGCCGCTCGGGCTCGTGCCGCATCGCCGCTCGGTCGCGCGGATCGCGGCGCCGGGCGGGCACGACCTGTCGGGCTGGCCGATGATCTTCGGTGCGGGCGAATCGTGGTACGCCAAGCCCGATGCCGGGGCGCTGATCGTCTCGCCGGCCGAGGAGGAGCCGATGGCGGCGCAGGACGCCTGGCCCGAGGACATGGTGCTGGCCGAGGGGCTGGCGCGCTGGCAGGCGGTGTCGCGCGTCGAGGTCACCCGGCCGGTCGCCGCCTGGGCCGGGCTGCGCACCTTCGCGCCCGACCGGGTGCTGGTGATCGGGCCCGATCCGCGGGCGGCGGACTTCCTGTGGATGGCCGGCCAGGGCGGCTATGGGTTCCAGACCTCGGCCGGGGCCGGGCAGCTGCTGGCCGACCTGGTCGCGGGGCGCGCGCCCGCCCTGGAGGCGGCCACGGTCGCGGCACTGTCACCTTCGCGACTCACCTGAGGTCTTGGCGAAATCGTGATCGCGCGCGACCGATGACGCGCGCGCCGTTCCATGCGACAAGGCGGCGCATGAGATCGGCCGCTTCGGGCCGGCAGGGACGAGGCCGTGATGATCCAGCAGCTCCGCGCAGTCGCCGCGGCAGGACTTTTCGCATTTCTGGCAGCCTGCGGCGGCCCGCCGCCGGGCATTCCGCCACAGTTTTCCGATGCCGCGCCCCATGCCTGGCGCGGACGGATGCCGATCCACTACGACATCCACGGTGTCGACGTGTCGCGCTATCAGGGCGAGATCAACTGGTCGGCGGCCGGTCGCGGCGGCGTGTCCTTCGCCTTCATCAAGGCGACCGAGGGCGGCGACCTGGTCGATCCCTACTTCACCCGCAACTGGACCGCGGCGCGGATCGCCGGGGTGCCGCGCGGCGCCTACCACTTCTACTATTTCTGCCGCACCGCCGAGGAACAGGCCGCCTGGTTCATCAGCCATGTCCCGCGCGAGCCGGGCGCTCTGCCCCCGGTGCTGGACATCGAATGGACGCGCTCGCGCACCTGCCCGGTGCGGCGCGAGCCGGAGTGGTACCGCTCCGAGGCCACGCGCTTCGTCAACATCCTGCACCAGTACTACGGCCAGCGCCCGGTGATCTACACCACCGTCGACTTCTTCCGCGAGAACGAGATGTGGCGCATGGGGCCCGAGGAATTCTGGCTGCGCTCGGTCGCCGGGCATCCCTCGGCGGTCTACCCGGGCCATGCCTGGGGCTTCTGGCAGTGGACCGGCACCGGGCTGGCCGACGGCTTCTCGGGCCAGGTCGACCTGAACGCCTTCGCCGGCAGCCGGTCGGACTGGCTGGGCTGGCTTGCGCGGCGCAGCCAGCGCTGACGATCATGGCCGCCCCCCGGGAACGGGAGGGCGGCCACTGTTTCCCAAAAGCCACGATGCGCCGGCGACGACAGGCCCGGCGTTTGGCAGGGCGCGCGAATGCTGCGACACTGTCCGCGCATTCAATGACCAAGTTACACCGCGACCCTAGTTCCGTACGATTTTCAGGTCAGCCCGCTGCCGCCACCGGTTTCCCCGGCCCGCGGCAGCGGGTTTTTCATGTCGGGCCCGCGGCAAGGCTGCCGCACGGGCCCGCGAGTGCGGGCCCGCCCGTCGCGCCGGTTCAGCCGTCGACGCGGATGCTGACGTTCTTGGGATCGTAGGGGCTGTCCTCGACCACCTCGGCATCCCATTCCTGCAGCAGCATCTTCACCTTGAGCCTGGTGCCGACCTCGGCGAGGTCGGGGCGCACGTAGCCCAGGCCGATCTGCTTGCCGAAGGCCACCGAATAGCCGCCCGAGGTCAGGCGCCCGACCTTCTCGCCGTTCGACAGGATCGCCTCCTTGCCCCAGGGATCGGCATCCGCCGGGCCATCGATCAGCAGCGTCACGAACTTGGCCCGGATCCCGGTGTCGAGCATCGCCTGCTTGCCGGTGAACTCCTTGCCGAGGTCGACGAACCGGTCGAGGCCGCCTTCCAGCGGCGTCGCGTCGCGCCCGAGGTCCGAACCGAAGGCGCGGTACGACTTCTCCTGGCGCAGCCAGTTCTGCGCCCGCGCGCCGACAAGCTTCAGCCCGTGCTTCTCGCCTGCGGCGACCAGCTGGTCCCACAGGTAGCGGCCGAACTCGACCGGGAAGTGCAGCTCCCAGCCCAGCTCGCCGGTATAGGCCACGCGGATCGCGCGCACCGGGCACATGCCCAGCTCGATGTTGCGCATCGTGAGCCAGGGGAAGCGCTTGTTCGACAGCACCGTCGCCGGGTCGGCGTCGCAGACGATCTCGTTCAGGATCGCGCGGGCGTTCGGGCCGGCGATGGCATAGACGCCCCACTGGGTGGTGACGTTGTGGATGTCGATATAGCCGCCGCCCGCCGCCATGAAGTCCTCGGCCGACTTGCGCAGGAAGTCCGCGTCATAGTCGGTCCAGGCCCCGGCCGAGACGAGGTAATAGTCGTTCTCGGCGATCCGCACGATCGTGTATTCGGTGCGGACGGTGCCCTTTTCGGTCAGCGCGTAGGTCAGGTTGATCCGGCCGACGCTCGGCAGCTTGTTGCAGGTGAACTGGTCGAGGAAGGCGGTCGCGCCCGGGCCGCGCAGCAGGTGCTTGGTGAAGGCCGAGGCGTCGATCAGGCCGGCGGTCTCGCGGATCGCCTTCGCCTCGGCCTCGGCATATTGCCACCAGCCGCCGCGGCGGAAGCTGCGCGCGTCGTGGTCGAAGCCCTCGGGCGCATCCTTCGGCCCGTAGTAGTTCGGGCGCTCCCAGCCGTTGACTTGGCCGAACTGCGCGCCTTCCGCCTTCTGGCGGTCATAGGCGGGCGCCGTGCGCAGCGGGCGCGCCGCCTCGCGCTCTTCGTCCGGGTGGTGAAGGATGAAGACGTGCTCGTAGCATTCCTCGTTCTTCTTCACCGCATAGTCGGTGGTCATCCACGAGCCGTAGCGCTTGGGATCGAGCGAGGCCATGTCGATCTCGGCCTCGCCTTCCGTCATCAGCTGGGCGAGGTAGTGGCCGGTGCCGCCCGCGGCGGTGATCCCGAACGAGAACCCTTCCGCCAGCCACATGTTGCGCAGGCCCGGCGCCGGTCCCACCAGCGGGTTGCCGTCGGGGGTGTAGCAGATCGGACCGTTGAAATCGTCCTTCAGGCCCACCGTCTCGGACGAGGGCAGACGATGGATCATCGACATGTACTCGGCCTCGATCCGCTCGAGGTCGAGCGGGAACAGGTCGGCGCGGAAGCTGTCGGGCACGTCGTACTTGAAGCAGGCGGGCGCGTTGCGCTCGTAGGGGCCGAGGATCCAGCCGCCGCGCTCCTCGCGCACGTACCACAGCGCGTCGGCGTCGCGCAGCACCGGGTGCTCGGGGTTGCCGGCCTTGCGCCATTCGACCAGCGCCGGGTCCGGCTCGGTCACGATGTACTGGTGCTCGACCGGGATCGCCGGGATCTTGATGCCCAGCAGGCGGGCGGTGCGCTGGGCGTGGTTGCCGGTCGCGGTCACCACGTGCTCGGCGCGGATCTCGAAGGTCTCCTCGCCCGGGATCAGCATGCCGCCCTTCTCGACCATCCGGCGGCCCGAGACGATCCATTCCGACCCGGTCCACTGGTAGCTGTCGACCTGGGCCTTGCGCACGATCTCGACCCCGCGCTGGCGCGCGCCCTTGGCCATGGCCTGGGTCACGTCGGCGGGGTTGATGTAGCCGTCCTGCGGGTGGAACAGCGCGCCCTTCAGATCCTCGGTGCGCAGCAGCGGCCAGCGCTCCTTCATCTGCGCGGGCGTCAGGAATTCATGGTACACGCCCGCGGTCTCGGCGACCGAGGAATACAGCATGTATTCGTCCATCCGCGCGTCGGTCTGCGCCATGCGCAGGTTGCCGACGATCGCGAAGCCCGCGTTCAGGCCGGTCTCGGCCTCGAGCGTCTTGTAGAAGTCGACCGAGTACTTGTGGATGTGGGTGGTGGCGTAGCTCATGTTGAACAGCGGCAGCAGACCCGCGGCATGCCAGGTCGAGCCCGAGGTCAGCTCGTCGCGCTCCAGCAGCATCGTGTCCCAGCCCGCCTTGGCCAGGTGATAGGCAATCCCGTTTCCGACGGCGCCACCACCGACGACAAGGGCACGGACATGGGTTTTCATGGGGCGACTCCTGCGCATGAACCTGCCCCACAGATGCCAGAAAGCCATCGCCGCACGATGACTCGCACGACATTCACGAGCCAAAAGCGACATGGCCCCGGGCCGGCACGGAAATCTGCCGCGCCGGCGGGCCCGGCGACGCTCAGCCGCCGACCGGCGCGACGCGCAGGACGGTGACGTGCCGGGTCGTGCCCGGATCCTCGAAGCGATAGGGCAGGTCGGCCTCGATCCGGCCGGTGACCTCGGCCGGCGCGGTCCAGCCATGCTCGGCCAGGGCGCGGGCGATCGCGCCCGGGCTGTCGTCGACGTCGACCAGCAGCACCTCGGGCGGCGGCTCGGCCAGCCGGCGGGTGGAATAGGGCGGCAGGAAGGTCCAGCCCGGCCGCGCCAGCGCGAGGTTGCCAAGGTAGTAATGGTTGCCGACCAGCGGCGGCACCCCGCCCGGCTCGGCCGCTTCGATCGCCTCGGCCAGCCGCCCGATCTCGAGCGAATCGCTGCCGGCGCCGCGCAGGCGCAGGTCGGCGATCGCCACCAGCACCAGGCAGGCCAGCACGCCCGCGGCGGCCAGCACCCCGCGGCGCAGGCGCGCACCGGCCGGGCGCAGGACCGCCACCGCCGCCGCCGGCGCGATCAGCAGGAACAGCGGCAGCAGCCAGCGCGAGCGCACGAAGGCGACATCGCCCGCGACGATCACCAGCGCGACGATGCCCAGCCCAAGCCCGCCCGCGGCCAGCATCAGCCGCTCGAACGGCAGGGCGACGGGCCGGCGGCGGCTGGCGGCAGCGGCAAGCCCCAGCACCAGCGCCGGCAGCACGAGGCCCGCGACCGTCTCGCGCAGCAGCCGCACGAGGCCGTTCACGAAGGGCAGCGCCGGCACCAGCAGGTCGCCCTTGGCGAATTCCCAGGTGTCCTCGAACGTCGTCTCGGGCGAGGCGAGCAGCTTGGCATAGGGCAGCGCGATCACGGCAAGCACCACCAGCCCCGCCCCCGCCATCCGCCGGTCGGCCAGAAGCCCGCGCCACGACCGCGACAGCGCCATCGCCAGCCCCAGCGCGGCCGGCACCGCCCAGTAGTTCGGCTTGGCCAGCCCGCCCAGCCCCACCACCAGCCCCAGCAGCAGGAAGTCGCGCAGGCCCCGCCGCTCGGCCAGCCGCGCCAGCGCCCAGACCGTCGCGCAGGCCAGCGTCACCATCGCGATCGTGTGCGAATTCGAACGCTGCGCCTCCCAGCCAAGGTTCGGCAGCATCAGCATCGCGACCGTGCCGCAGGCGGCGAGCGCCGGCTCGGCCGCGCGGCGCAGCGCGCGGTACATCGCGGCATAGGCGACGAACAGCCACAGGTTCTTCACCGCGACCAGCCCCAGCGTGCCCAGGCCGAAGATCCGGAACGACAGGAACTGGCTCCATTCATAAAGCGGCGTCTGCGAGCCCTCGGCCAGGTGCAGGGTGCGCCCCAGCAGCACCATCTCGGCCTCGTCGGGCTCGAACGTGCCGCCCAGCGCGGTGCGCAGCGCGACCTGGGCCAGGAAATACAGCGCGACCGCCAGCAGGAAACGGCGGTCGAAACGGGTGTCGGTCATGGCGCCACTCCGGGCATGTCGACCAGCGCCCAGCGGAAGGGCATGGTCGCGTCGTCGGTCAGGTAGGGCAGCGTGAAGCTGCCCTGGGACAGCAGGCGGCCGGCGCCCGCGGGCCAGCCGGCCTGCACGATCGCGTCGCCAAGCTCGCGCGGCGTGGTCTCGCGCAGCAGGAACAGCACCGGCCCCGCGCCGAAGGCGCGCGCGACGAAGGGCAGCAGCGGCTTCACCTCGCGCCCCGGCGCCCAGCGCAGCAGGTTGCCGGCGGCATAGAACTCGACCGCCACCGGCACCGTCGGCGGGGCGATGCCCTCGACGATGGCGGGCAGGGTGCGGAAATCGACATCGCGGCGCGCGCCGGGCTTCCAGCGGTCGTAGCCCAGCCCCGCCATCACCGCGAGCCCGAGCAGAAGCGCAAGCCCGGCCGTGACCGTGGGCCCGCGCGGGGCGCGCAGCGCGGCCGCCATCACCATCGCGGGCGCCGCCAGCACCGCCACCGGCAGCATCCAGCGCGAGGTCACCGCGCCCATGCCCGCCGCCACCACGCCGATCACGACAAGGCCCGCCGCGATCGCCGCCGCACGCGCGAGCCAGGCCAGCCAGAGCGCGGCGTCACCGGCCGGCGCGGGCGCCCCCCGCCCCGCCAGCCGCAGCCCCCCTGCCACCAGCGCCGGCAGGATCAGAAGCGCGACGAGGCCCGTCGCCACATCGGGCAGCCCCGCGAAGCGCCCGCCACCGATGTCGAGCTTCGCGGTCGACGACAGCGCCACCCGCGCCTCGGCCACCAGCCAGGCCATCGGCGCCGCCATGACCAGCGCCGCGACCGCCGCCGCCAGCGCCAGCGCGCCAAGCCCCCGCGGCGCGAGGATCAGCCGGCGAAGTCGCGATAGTGTCAGCCCGGCCAGCAGAAGCGCCACGGGCACAAGCCAGAAGTTGTATTTCGACAAGCCGCCGATGCCGAGCGCCAGCCCGAGCGCCAGCGCATGGCGCCAGCCGGCCCGCCCCGCGAGCCCGGCGCGGGCCAGCGCCCCTGCGGCCCAAAGCGCCAGCGCCGCGGCCGCAAGCATGATGTTGGAATGGGTGGTGGCGCGCTCGGCCTCCCAGGCGATGTCGGGCACCAAGATCAGCGCCGCCGCCCCCGCCACCGCGATCCGGGCCGGCAGCCAGAGGCGGAACGCGGCGAAGGCGAAGAGACAGACGCCGGCCAGCAGCAGCTGCTTCATCAGCGACAGCGCGAACAGCCCGCGCCCGAACAGCTGGAACAGCCCCAGCTGCAGCCAGTTGTACAGCGGCAGCTGCGGTCCATAGCCCAGCCGCAGGCCGGGCGTCATCGCCACCATTTCGGCCTCGTCGGTCTCGTAGGCGCCGCCAAGCCACAGGCGCAGCACGACCTGCGCGGTGAAATAGGCCGCGACCGCCAGCACGAAGATGCGCGTCCAGCGACGGTCGGAAGCGGTAGCGGACATGGGTCACCCGGGCCGAGGAAAACCCGGGCCTTATCTCACAGCATGCCGGGAACGACCAGATCCGGGGGCCGGTGTCCGTCGGCGAAGGTCTTCACATTCAGGATGACCTTCTCGCCCATCTCGATCCGGCCCTCGACCGTGGCCGACCCCATGTGCGGCAGCAGGACCACGTTCGGCAGTTCGCGCAGGCGGGGATTGATCTCGGCCCCGCGCTCGTAGACGTCGAGGCCTGCGCCCGCGATCTCGCCCGCGCGGATCATCCGGGTCAGCGCGTTCTCGTCGATCACCTCGCCGCGCGAGGTGTTCACCACCACCGCCGAGGGTTTCAGCAACTTCAGCCGGCGCGCGTTCAGCAGATGGAAAGTCGAGGGCGTGTGCGGGCAGTTCACCGACACCACGTCCATCCGCGCCAGCATCTGGTCGAGGCTGTCCCAGTAGGTCGCCGCGACCTCGGCCTCGGTCTCGGGGCGCAGGCGCTTGCGGTTGTGATAGTGGATGTCCATCCCGAAGGCGCGGGCGCGGCGCGCGACGGCAAGGCCGATCCGCCCCATCCCGAGGATCCCCAGCCGCCGGCCGCCGACCCGGCCGCCGAGGAAGGCCAGCGGCTCCCATCCCTGCCAGCCGCCGGCCTGCATCGCGGCCATGCCCTCGGGGATGCGGCGGGTGACGCCGAGGATCAGCGCCATCGCCATGTCGGCGGTGTCCTCGGTCACGACGCCGGGGGTGTTCGACACCAGCACCCCGCGCTGGCGGGCCGAGGCGACGTCGATATGGTCGACGCCGGCGCCGTAGTTCGCGATCAGCTTCAGCCGCTCGCCGGCCTGCGCCAGCATCGGCGCGTCGATGTGGTCGGTCAGCGTCGGCACCAGCACGTCGCTGCCGGCCATCGCCGCCACCAGCTCGTCGCGGGTCATCGGCGCGGGGTCGCTGCGCAGGCGGCAGTCGAACAGCTCCGACAGCCGCGCCTCGACCGGCTCGGGCAGAGGACGGGTGAGGGTGACGGTGAGTCGCGGCTTCGACATGTTCAGGCCTTCCGGTTCTGCTGGCTGCAGCGACGCTGTGCTGCATGCGCGGCATCTTGCCCGAAATATTATTGCGCGCGCAAGCGGTCAATCTTGGCGAAACAGTCCCCCGACGTGACGGCGCCGCGGCGAGTCTACCAAGATTGCAGCAGGTTGCGGGCGGAAGTTGACGCGCCATGGCAGGCGCGTCAGTCGCAGCTTTGCAACGGTTCCCCGACCTCGTGCGGAATTGACCGCAACCGGCTGGAAATCTTTCGCGGGGGATGGTGTGATCGGGCCAAGCGACGCGGCCGGCTCCCGGCAAGGACCGGCCCGGGCGCCGGGCGACGGGGTCCGGGCCAAGATGTCGCATCCGGCAGTAGCGGACAGTGAGAGGGGGCGGCATGAGCATCCGTCTTGGTGGGATTTCTGTAAGCGTGGCCTGCCTTGCGGGCATGATCTGGGTGGCGGCGGACCATGTCCGTGCCAGCGACCACGCCCCTGCCCTGCCCGACAGCGCCGTGATGGCGGATGTCACGCCGATCCCGGATCCGGCCGTCACCGGTGCCCCCGGCGCCGCGGTCGTGGCGGCGCAGGCGGCACGGCTGCAGCAGGGTCAGGCCACCCCGTCCGAGGCGGTGATCGAGGCTTCGGCCGACCCGACGCTGGACACGATGGTCGAACTGGCGGCGGTCCGGCCCGAGAAGGGGTCGGTGACCAACCTGCCGGTGCCGCGCTATGTCTCGCTGAAGGCGTCCGAGGCGAATGTCCGCCGCGGCCCCTCGCTGTCGCACCGCATCGACTGGGTGTTCCGCCACCGCGACATGCCGCTGCGCGTGACCGCCGAATTCGGCCACTGGCGCCGGGTCGAGGATCGTGACGGCGTCGGCGGCTGGCTGCACTATTCGCTGATCTCGGGGGTGCGCACCGTCGTCTTCACCGCCGACAAGGCCGAACTTCACGGCAGCCCCGACGATGCCAGCGGCGTGCTGGCCTTCGCCGAGCAGGGCGCGATCGCCCGGCTCGACCAGTGCCAGACCGACTGGTGCGAGGTCACCGGCGCCGGCCAGGACGGCTGGGTCCGCAAGACCGAGATCTGGGGCGTCGACGCCCGCGAACGCTTCGAGTGATCCCGTCGAGTGATCCCGGGGCGCCCGCCGGGGTCCCGTCGCGCGACACATCCAGGGCCCACCGGGCCGCGCGCCCGAGGGGCGTGGCGATCCGCAGACGAACCGGCCGCGATAATCCGTCGCGGAACGGCCGAAGGGGCAAAGCCCGCTTCCACCTTCGGCCACAGGGCGCTAGAACGGCGCCTCTTTGCGGAGCGCTGCGATGGACAAGGCCCATACCCGACTGAACCTGATCGCCGGCGCGGCTTCGGTCGCGGTGGCGCTCGTGCTGGTGGTGGCCAAGCTCTGGGCGCTGGCGGCCACCGGGGCGCTGTCGGTCGCGGCCTCGCTCGCCGACAGCGCGATGGACCTGATGGTGTCGCTTGGCGGGCTGGCCGCGATGACCTATGCCGCGCGCCCGCCGGACGAGGACCATGCCTTCGGCCATTCCTCGGCCGAGGACCTCGCGGCGCTCGGGCAGGCGATCTTCATCACCGTCTCGGCCGTGGTGATCGGCTGGGCCGCCGCCGGGCGGCTGGTCGCGGACCAGCCCGAGGCGCTGGCCGCGCAGGCCGGCGGCATCGCGGTGATGGTGCTGTCGATCGTGCTGACCATCGCGCTGGTGCTGTGGCAGCGCCATGTCGCGGCCCGGACCGGCAACCGGGTCGTGGCCGCGGATTCGCTGCATTACATCGGCGACCTGCTGCCCAACATCGGCGCGATCGTCGCGCTCTGGGCCTCGAGCCGGTTCGGGTTGGGGCAGATCGACAGCGTGGTCGCGCTGGCGGCCGCGGCGCTGATGATCGCGGGGGCGCTGCGCATCGGCAAGGGCGCCTGGGACGCGCTGATGGACCGCCGCGCCGACCCCGCGCTGGTCGCCGCGATCGCCGAGCTGGCGCGCGACTGGCCAGGGGTGATGGGCTTTCACGACCTCAAGACCCGCACCGCGGGCAGCCGGGTCTTCGTGAACCTGCACCTGGAACTGGACGGCAGCCAGTCCCTGCGCGAGGCGCATGACATCGGCGCCGGGCTGCGCCGCCGGATCATCGAGACCTGGCCGCAGTGCGACGTGATCATCCACAAGGATGTCTGGTACGGCCCCGCCCGGTCGTGATCCGGTCCTGATCCGGTCCAGACGCGGTTCCCGCCCGGGACCCGCCCGGGACCCGCAGGCCGCGCGCCGGCCGGGCCGGCGCGCGGCGCGCGATCAGGCGGCGTCCGACAGGCCCCTGCCCTTCAGCAGCGCCTCGACCCCCGGCATCCGGCCACGGAACGCGGTGTAGAGCGCCTCGGCCGCCTCGCTGCCGCCCTTCGACAGGATGAAGGCCTCGAGCTTGCCGGCCGTGGCCGGGTCGAAGGCATCGCCGGCCTCCTCGAAGGCGGCAAAGGCGTCGGCATCCATCACCTCGGACCACATGTAGCTGTAATAGCCCGAGGAATAGCCGTCGCCCGCGAAGACATGGGCGAAGTGCGGTGTCGCGTGGCGCATCCGGATCGCGCGCGGCATGCCAAGCGCATCCAGCACCTCGGCCTGCTTCGCCATCGGGTCGGCCGGGGCCGGCCCCTCGTGGAAGGCAAGGTCCACCAGCGCCGAGGCGACGTATTCGACCGTCGCGAAGCCCTGGTCGTAGGTGCCCGCGGCCAGAAGCCGGTCGCGCAGGTCGTCGGGGATCGGCTGGCCGGTCTTCCAGTGCCGGGCATGGGTGGTCAGCACCTCGGGCACCTCGAGCCAGTGCTCGTAGAGCTGGCTGGGCAGTTCGACGAAATCGCGCGCGACCGAGGTGCCCGAGATGAACGGGTGGGTCACGTCCGACAGCATCTGGTGCAGCGCGTGGCCGAATTCGTGGAACAGCGTGCGCGCGTCGTCATAGGACAGCAGCGCCGGGTCGCCCTTGGCGAAGTTGCAGATGTTGACGACGATCGGCCGCACCTCGCCGCCCAGCTTGCGCTGGCCCCGCATGGTCGAGCACCAGGCGCCCGACCGCTTCGAGCCGCGCGCGAAATAGTCGCCGATGAACACCGCCATGTGGCGGCCGCCGCGCGTCACCTCCCAGGCGCGGGCGTCGGGGTGGTAGAGCGGCACGTCGAGCGCCCTGAACTCCAGCCCGAACAGGCGGTTGGCGGTGTCGAAGGCGGCCTCGATCATGCCGTCGAGCGAGAAGAACGGCTTGATCTCGTTCTCGTCGAGCGCGTGGTCCTTCAGGCGGCGCTTCTCGGAGTAGTAGCGCCAGTCCCAGGGCTCGAGCGCGCCGTTGATGCCGTCGTCATGCATCGTCGCCTCCAGCACCCGGCCGTCGGCCTCGGCGCGGGCGCGGGCGGGGGTCCAGACCCGCATCAGCAGGTCGCGCACCGCCGCGGGCGTCTTGGCCATCTCGGGTTCCAGCTTGTAGTCGGCGAAGCTGTCATAGCCGAGGAGCGTCGCGCGCTCCGCTCGCAGCGACAGGATCTCGGTCGCGATGGCGCGGTTGTCGGTCGGCCCGCCGGTCTCGCCCCGCGCGACCCAGGCGCGATAGGCGGTCTCGCGCAGGGCGCGGCGCGGCGAGAACTGCAGGAACGGCACGATCAGCGAGCGCGAGAGCGTCAGCGTGTGCCCCGTCCGCCCGCGTTCCGCCGCCGCCGCCACCATGCCGTCGACGACGAAATCGGGCAGCCCCTCGAGATCCCCGGGAGCGAGGTCGAGCGACCAGTCGCGCTCGTCCGCCAGCAGGTTCTGGGTGAAGCTGGTGCCCAGCACGGCCAGGCGCTTCTTGACCTCGGCCATGCGGTCGCGGTCGCCGCCGGTCAGCTCGGCCCCGGCGCGCAGGAACATGCGGTGATAAAGCTCAAGCACCCGGGCCTGCTCGGGGTCGAGCCCGAGCCCGTCGCGGCCGTGCCACAGCGTCTCGATCCGCGACCACAGCGCGGCGTTCATCGTCACCTCGGACGAGAAGGCCGCCATCTTCGGCGCCAGCTCGCGCATCAGCGCCTCGCGCGCGGGGTTCGAGTCCGCGCCCGACAGGTTGTAGAACACCCCCGCCACCCGGTCGAGATCGCCCTCGGCCAGCTCCAGCGCCTCGATCGTGTTGGCGAAGCTGGGCGCGGCCGGGTCCTTGGCGATCTCGCCGATCCGGGTGCGGGCGGCATGCAGCGCGGCATCGAAGGCCGGCGCGAAATCCTCGTCGCGGATCTGGGCGAAGGGCGGCAGCGCGAAGGCGCCGGTCCAGTCGGAAAGCAGCGGGTTGGTCATCGCAAATCTCCTTTGCCCCGAAGCTATGACCGGCGCGGCGGATTTGCCAGAGGGGCTCAGCCGTGCAGCCCGCCGCAGGTCGGGCAGTCGGGGCGGCGGCGGATGGCGATGGTGCGGTTCTCGCCCCAGAGCGCGTCGTAAAGCATCATCCGCCCGCGCAGCGACAGCCCGGCCCCCGACGCGGTGACGCCGCCCAGTTCCTTCACCGCCTCGAGCGCCATCATCGCGCCGACGACGCCCGGCAGCGCGCCCACCACCCCCGCGACGGCGCAGGAAGGCGCGAGGCCCTCGGCCGGTTCCTGCGGGAAGATGCAGGCGTAGCAGGGCGCGCCCGCGGCGGGATCGTAGAGCGAGATCTGGCCTTCCCACTGGGTGATCGCGGCCGAGATCAGCGGCTTGCGGGCGGCGACGCAGGCGGCGTTGACCAGAAGGCGGGTCGCGAAATTGTCGGTGCCGTCCAGCACGAGGTCATAGTCGGCGCACAGCCGCGCCGCGCTGTCGGCCTCCAGCCGGATCGGGTGCGCGATCACGGTGACGTGCGGGTTCAACGCCGTCATCTCGCGCGCGGCGCTCGCGACCTTGGGCCGGCCGATGTCGGCGTCGCGGTGGATCACCTGCCGCTGCAGGTTCGAGTTCGAGACCGTGTCGTCGTCGACGATGCCGATCGTCCCCACCCCCGCGGCGGCAAGGTACAGCAGCGCCGGCGAGCCGAGGCCGCCGGCACCGATCACCAGCACCCTCGCGGCCTTCAGCTTGCGCTGCCCCGGACCGCCGAGTTCGCGCAGGACGATGTGGCGGGCATAGCGGTCAAGCTCGGCCGACGAGAAAGCGCCCGCGGGCCTGTCCGAAGCGGGGTCCGGTGCTGCGGCGACGCGGGCGCGCAGCCGGGCGAGGCCCCCGCGATAGGCCAGCACCGCGGCCACGGCGAGGCCCAGCGCGAACCAGCCCGCCGCCGATCCGCCGATGGCGCGGCGCAGGCCCGCCCCCTCGGGCAGCACCAGATGCGCCGAGAGCGCGGCGAGCCACAGCAGCGCCAGCATCGTGGCCAGCACCCGGCGCGGCAGGCGCAGCGCCCAAGCCAGCGCCAGCAGCGCGGCGGCGATCGCGGCCACCAGCATCAGCGTCCCGCCCGGAAGGGCCGGCATCGCTCGGGCGATCTGGCGGCGGATTGCATGGGTGGTGGCCCCCTCGCGGTCGCGGCCCGGCGCTCAGCCGGTCGAGCCGAAGCCGCCGGCGCCCCGCTCGGTGCTGCGGCTGAAGCGGTCGACGACGGTGAAGCTGGGGCGCACGACGGGCACGAAGACCATCTGCGCGATGCGTTCGCCCGGCTGGATCTCGATCGGGTCCGCGCCGGGCGGGTTGCGGTTCCAGGCGCTGACGAAGATCTCGCCGGTATAGTCGGGATCGATCAGGCCGGTGCCGTTGCCCATCACCAGCCCCTTGCGGTGACCGAGGCCCGAGCGGGGCAGCACCAGCCCGGCAAGGCTGACATCGTCGAATGACAGCGCGACGCCGCTGCTGACCAGGGTCGCGGGCGCCTGCGCCTCGATGCGCAGCGGGGCCTCGATGCAGGCAAAGAGGTCGATCGCGGCGGCACCGGCGCTGTGGTACCTGGGAAAGCCCCACTCGGCCAGCCGCGCGTCCAGTATGATCAGTTCCATCCGAGCCCCTTGCGCCATGGCCAACCGATACAAAGCCCCCCCGCCGCAGGCAACCCGAATGTCCCTGCGGCCCGCGCGCCGGGCTGACCCCGCGCGGCGCAGGGAAAGCCGCTTGACGGCCCCCGGCCGGCATGATTGTTATATTATAACACTCATACGGATCACCCCATGCAGCTGCGCCTTGCCCACCATGCCCGCTTGACCCGCACCCCCGGCTCGGGCATCCCGGAACGGATGGTTTCCGGGCCGGCCAGGCCGCCCGGATGAAAAGGGAACGCGGTGAGGTGTAGCCATCAGGCGCCGAACCCGCGACTGCCCCCGCAACTGTGAGCGGCGAGCGACCCCCGATGCCACTGCGCCCTCAACGGCGCGGGAAGGCGGGGCAAGCCACGACCCGCGAGTCAGGAGACCTGCCATCCCCCATCAGCAAGCCCGGGCGGGGTGCCCGGAAGGAGCAGTCATGCGTGCCCATTCCCTGCGGCGGTCCCCGGCCCCCGCGTCCAGCCGTCTTCCGAACCGGGCGCCCGCCGCCCTTCCCGCCGCCCGTCCCGTCACCCTTGCCCTCGCGCTCGCCGCGCTGCTGGCACCCTGCGCACCCGCGCAGGCAGAGGGCACGCGCTATCCGCTGGAGATCGACAACTGCGGCCACCCGCTACGCTTCGACGGCCCGCCGGGGAACGTGGTCAGCATCGGCCAGGCCACGACCGAGATCCTGTATGCGCTGGGCGTCGCCGACCGGATGGCGGGCACCGCGCTGTGGTTCAACGACGTGCTGCCCGCCTATCGCGATGTCGATGCCGGGGTGCCGCGCATCGCCGACAACGCGCCCGGCTTCGAGGCGGTGGTCAACCGCCGCCCGGGCTTCGTGCCGACGATGTTCGAGTGGATGATCGGGCCGCAGGGCGCGGTCGGAACCCGCGCGCAGTTCGCCGACCTCGGCATTCCCGCCTATGTCATGCCCACCGACTGCGAGGCGAAGGACAACCTCACCGGCTCGGACGGCACCCGCAGCGCCGATTTCGACGTCGCCACGCTGTACCGCTCGATCGAGGAGATGGCCGCGATCATGGACCGCCCGGCCCGGGGCGCCGAGATCGTCGCCGACCTGAAGGCGCGCGCGGCGGCCGCCGTCGGCCGGGCGCAGGCGCTGTCGCTGCCCGACGCCTCGGCGGTGGTGTGGTTCTCGAGCGCGGATCTCGACCTCGACCCGTTCGTGGCGGGCCAGCGCGGCATCCCGGCCTGGATGATGCGCCAGCTTGGGCTGCGCAACGTCGTGCAGTCGGACGAGGAATGGCCGACCGTCGGCTGGGAGACCATCGCCCGCGCCGACCCCTCGGTCATCGTGCTGGCGCGGATGGACCGGCGCCGCTTCCCCGCCGACGACGTCGACAAAAAGCTGGCCTTCCTGGCCTCCGACCCGGTGACGCGCGAGATGACGGCCGTGCGCGAGGGCCGGATCGTGATCCTCGACGCCCAGCAGATGGAGGCCTCGATCCGGGTCGTCGACGGGCTTGAGACGCTGACCGCGGCGATGCAGACGCTGGCGCCGTGACGCTCGCGCTTGCCCCTGCGGCCGCGCGGCGGCGGCGCGGGATCGCGCCGCGGGTGCTGGCGGCGGCGCTGGTGCTGGCGCTGGCGCTGATCGGCGGCATCTGCATCGGCGAGACCCGGATCCCGCCGGCCACGGTGCTGGCGGTGCTGGCGAACCGGCTGTTCGACGCGGGCCTGCCGGTCGACCCGATCGACGCGGGCATCATCTGGTCCTACCGGCTGACGCGGGCGCTGGTCGCGGCGGGCTGCGGTGCGGGGCTTGCGACCTGCGGCGCGATCCTGCAGGCGCTGCTGCGCAACCCGCTGGCCGATCCCTACCTGCTGGGGATCTCGGCCGGGGCCTCGACCGGGGCGGTGCTGGTGGCGCTTGCGGGGCTGGGCGCGGGGGCGGTGTCGATGTCGGCGGGCGCCTTCGCCGGCGCGCTCGCGGCCTTCGCGCTGGTCGCGGCGCTGGCGCGGGCGGCGGGCGGCGGCGCGGGGCCGCGCGGCGCGGGCGTGATCATCCTGGCCGGCATCGCGGGATCGCAGCTGTTCCACGCGCTCACCACCTTCCTGATCGCGCGCTCGGCCAGCGCCGAGCAGGCGCGCGGCATCCTGTTCTGGCTCATGGGCAACCTGTCGGGCGTGCGCTGGCCCGACGTGGCGCTGGCGCTGCCGGCGGCGGGGCTGGTGCTGATCGTCGCGCTGGGCCACCTGCGCACGCTCGACGCCTTCACCTTCGGCGCCGACAGCGCCGCGGCGCTTGGCGTGCCGGTGCGGCGCGTGCAGGCCACGCTGATCCTGGCCACGGCGCTGGCCACGGCGGCGCTGGTGTCGGTCACCGGGGCGATCGGCTTCGTCGGCCTCGTGATCCCGCATGCCGCGCGGCTTCTGGTCGGGCCGCGCCATGGCCGGATGCTGCCGCTTGCGGCGCTGATCGGGGCGGTGTTCCTGATCGCGGCCGACGTGCTGTCGCGCATCATCGTGCCGGGCCAGGTGCTGCCGATCGGCGTGGTCACGGCCCTGGTCGGCGCGCCCGCCTTCGCGCTGATCCTGATCCGCGGGCGGTGCGCGCGATGAGCCTGGCCGCAACCGGCCTTGGCTGGCGCACCCGCGCGGGCTGGATCCTGCGCGACGTCGACCTCGCGCTCGCGCCGGGCGAGCGTCTGGGGCTTGTCGGCCCGAACGGCTCGGGCAAGTCGACGCTGCTGCGGCTGCTGGCGGGGCTCGCGCGGCCGAGCGCGGGCGAGGTGCGGCTGGAGGGCACGCCCCTGCGCCGGCTGGGGCCGCGCGCGGTGGCGCGCCGGCTGGCCTTCGTGCAGCAGGAGGCGCAGACCACCGAGCGCATCACCGTGCGCGACGCGGTCGAGCTTGGGCGCACGCCCTGGCTGTCGGCGCTGCGGCCGTTCTCGGCCGAGGACGACCGCATCGTCGCGCGCGCGCTGGCCGCGACCGACATGGCGGGCTTCGAGGCGCGCGACTGGCTGACGCTGTCGGGCGGCGAGCGGCAGCGGGTGCAGATCGCCCGCGCGCTGGCGCAGGAGCCGCGGGTGCTGCTGCTGGACGAGCCGACGAACCACCTCGACATCGGTCACCAGCTGGCCGTGCTGGATCTGGTCGCGGGGCTGGGGCTGACGACGGTGATCGCGCTGCACGACCTCAACCACGCGATGGGCTGCGACCGGCTGGCGGTGCTGCAGGGCGGCCGGATGGTCGCGCTGGGCCCGCCCGCCGAGGTGCTGACCCGCGCCCGGCTGGCCGAGGTGTTCGGCGTGCGCGCGACCACCCTCGTCGATCCCGAGGACGGCAGCCGCCACCTTCGCTTCCAGCCGCTGGGCTGAGCGCGATCAGCCCAGCGCCGCGGCGATGCGCGCGGCGAGGCGGCGCGCGACCTCGTCCTTGGGCAGGCGCGGCCAGTCCTCGGCGCCGGCGGCGTCGATGATCGTCACCGCGTTCTCGGCCCCGCCCATGATGCCGGTCGCGGGCGAGACATCGTTCGCCACGATCCAGTCGCAGCCCTTGCGCAGGCGCTTGGCGGTGGCATGGGCGACGACGTCGTCGGTTTCGGCCGCGAAGCCGACCACGAGGCCGGGCCGGTCGGCGCCGCGCGAGACGGTGGCGAGGATGTCGGGGTTTTCCGCGAAGTCGAGCGCCGGCGCCCGCCCCGAGCCGTCCTTCTTCATCTTCGAGCCGGCCGCGTTGGCCACGCGCCAGTCGGCGACGGCGGCGGCCATCACCGCGGCATCGGCGGGCAGCGCGCCCTGCACCGCCGCCAGCATCTCGCGCGCGGTCTCGACCCGGATCACCTCGACCCCGGCGGGGGGCGGAACGCTGGCGGGGCCGGTCACGAAGCTGACCCGCGCGCCAAGGTCGCGCAGCGCCGCCGCGATCGCGGTGCCCTGCGCGCCGGAGGAGCGGTTGGCGATGTAGCGCACCGGGTCGATCGGCTCGTGCGTCGGGCCCGAGGTCACGACGACATGGCGCCCGGCAAGCGGCCCGCCGGCCAGCGCGGCCTCGATCGCGGTCAGGATCTCGGCCGGTTCGGCCATCCGCCCCGGACCGTATTCGCCGCAGGCCATGTCGCCGGAATTCGGCCCCGCGAACAGGATCCCGTCCGCCGCGAGCGTGGCGCGGTTGCGCGCCGTCGCGGCATGGTCCCACATCCGCACGTTCATCGCCGGCGCGACCAGCACCCGCTTGTCCGTCGCCAGAAGCAGCGTCGAGGCCAGATCATCGCACAGCCCCGCCGCCATCTTCGCCATCAGGTCGGCGGTGGCCGGGGCCACCACCACCAGATCGGCGGCCCGCGACAGCTGGATATGGCCGATCTCGGCCTCTTTCGACAGGTCGAAGAGGTGACGGTGCGCCTCTTCGCCGGCCAGCGACGACAGCGTCAGCGGCGTCACGAATTCCTCGGCCGCGCGGGTCATCACCGGGGTGACGGCGGCGCCGCGGCCGCGCAGGGCGCGGATCAGCTCGGGGATCTTGAAGGCCGCGATACCGCCGCCGACGATCAACAGGATGCGCTTTCCCGCCAGCATGGCCGCCACTGCCTTTCCCACCCGCGCCGCCGTGGCGCGCCGTTGGCCCCAGCAGTAGGCATGCGCGCGCGCGATGACAACCGCCCGGAACGGCGCGTCAGTTGCCGCCGGGTGCGGCGAAGCTTGCGCAGGGGTCCTCGCGCGCCGGCGCGGGACTTTGCGCCCAGAGGTCGAAGGGCGCGTCGGGATCGTCGGTCTCGGTCTGCCCGACCGACAGCGGGCGCAGGCCGGGCGCCGCCAGCGCCAGCGCCGCGGGCACCGCGTCGCGCGCCGCGTGCCCGGCCCCGGCGATCACGACCACCGGGCCGCCGGTCTCGTCCAGGGCCTGCAGCGCGGCGCGGGCCAGCGCCGCGTCGCGCAGCCGCTGCGCCTCGACCATGCCGGCCATCATGTCGCGCGGCATCGCCTCGCAATGGGCGCGGAACTGCTGGTCCTCGGCCGCGATCTGCGCCTCGACCGACAGCGGCCGGTCGAGCCCGAAGCGCGCCGCCCCCGCGCCGAAGACGGCGGCCGCGCCGTCGGTCACCGCGCGGCGCACCTCGTCGCGCGGCAGGCCACCTGCGTAAAGCGCCGCGCCCGGGGCCGCGGCGAAGATCGGCGCATACATCGCGAAATCGGGCCAGCCGGAGGCTTGCCAGCTGAAGGCGCGCGACAGCGCCGGGGCATCGTCGCGCGCGATGCCCGCCGCGGCCGCGACCTGCGCCGGTTCGAGCATCTCGAAGACGAGCGCGGCGGGCCGGACCGCCGCGACGGCGGCGGCCTGCAGCCGGTGATGATCGGGGTTGTCGTGGATCTCGCCCAGCAGCACGACCTGCGCGCCCGCATCGGCGATGCGGGCTGGCAGTGCTGCGGGCGCGACCTCCTCGCCCGCCGCCGCGACCGGCAGCAGCGCGAGGATCAGGGCCGGCGCGAGGTCACGCCAGGAAATGGCGCACCTCGCCCGACTGGGTCTCGAGCGAGCGGCGCATCTTCGAGAACGCCTGCGCCTCGAGCTGGCGGATGCGTTCCTTCGACAGCCGCAGCTCGTCGCCCAGCGATTCCAGCGTCCGCGGCTCGGCGCGCAGCTTGCGCTCGCCGACGATGTAGCGCTCGCGCGGGGTCAGCGCGCCCATCGCCACGCCCAGCCACAGCCGCAGCGCATCCGCGTCGTGGCTTTCCGCCACGCGCTCGGCCGCCTGCGGGCTGTCATCCTCCAGCGCCTCGATCCACTCGCGCCCGTCCTCGTCCGCCGCCTGCGTGGCATTGAGCGAGAAGTCGGACCCCGAGAGCCGGCCCTCCATCATCTCGACATCATGCAGCGGCACGCCGACCTCGCGGGCCACGAGGGCGCGCATCTGGTGGCTGTCGAGCACCTCGCCCCGGTCGCGCGCCTCGCGCTCGAGCCGGGCCTGCACGCGGCGCATGTTGAAGAACAGCGCCTTCTGGCTGGAGGTGGAGCCGGTGCGCACCATCGACCAGTTGCGCATCACGTAATCCTGGATCGAGGCCTTGATCCACCACACGGCATAGGTCGAGAAGCGCACGCCGCGGTCCGGGTCGAACTTGTCGGCGGCCTTCATCAGGCCAAGGCCCGCTTCCTGGATCAGGTCGTTCATCGGCGCGCCATAGCGGCGGAACTTGGCCGCCATCGAAATCGCGAGCCGCATGTAGGCGGTGACCAGGCGGTGCAGCGCGGCCTCGTCGCGGTGATCGCGCCAGCGCACGGCGAGGCGGTGCTCGGTTTCCGCGTCCAGCAGCTCCGCCTTCATCGCGCGTCGCGGCAGAAGCCCGTCGGCCGATCCGTCAAGTGCCATGTCGGAACCCCCTTCTGTGCTGTAGGTCATCCGGGGGTTCGGGCCGGCCGGTCTGAACGGCGCGGTCCGTTTCCCACATCGCAACTACGCGCGAGACGGCGTCCGGGTTTCATGAAAAGTGCAAAGCGACTGGATTATCCGCGCGGCGGCGCTAGCGCGGTCCATCAGCGCCCGTGATCGGCGGCGCCACGAAACGGAATTGGCGGGCCGCGGCCCGGCAGGGCTAAGGTGCCGGCATCACAGGAAAGGACAGACGCCATGACCTATCGCCTCGCCATCGGGGACCGCACCTATTCCAGCTGGTCGCTGCGCGGCTGGCTGCTGTTCGAGAAGTTCGGGATCCCGGTCCGGTCGGAGCTGGTGCGGCTTTATGATCCCGCCTTTGCCCAGACGCTGCAGCCTTTCGGCAGCCGGCTGGTCCCGGTGATGATCACGCCCGAGGGCGAGGCGGTGGGCGACACGCTGGCCATCGCCGAGACGCTGGCCGAACGGCACCCCGCGGCCGGGATCTGGCCCGCCGACCCCGCGGCGCGGGCGCGGGCGCGCTGGCTTGCGGCCGAGATGCATTCGGGCTTCGCCACCCTGCGCGACCACGCGACGATGAATCTGTCGAAAAGCTATTCCGACTGTGCCCCGCCCCCGGGCGTGGCCCGCGACCTCGCGCGGGTGCAGGAGATCTGGGCGGCGGCGAAGGCGCGGTTCGGGCGCGCCGACAGCCCCTGGCTCTTTGGCGACTATTCGGCGGCGGACGCCTTCTATGCCCCGGTCGCGGCGCGGATCGCGGGCTACAACCTCGATGTCGGGCCCGAGGCGCTCGCCTATGCCCAGGCGCACCTGGCCGATCCGGCGTTCCGGCGCTGGCGCGCGATGGGGCTGGCGGACGGCGTCGTGCAGCAGATCTACGAACGCGACTATCCGCAGCGGCCCTGGCCCGGCCCGGCGCCGATCCCGGCCGAGGCCTGCGACGGCCCCTCGGTCAACGGCGCCTGCCCCTATTCCGGCGATCCCGTGACCCATTTCCTGCGCCTCGAGGGCCGGGTCTGGGGCTTTTGCAACGCGTTCTGCCGCGACAAGACCCTGGCCGATCCCGCCGCCTGGCCCGCGTTCGAGGCGATGCGCGCGGCGGCCTGATCGGCGGCGGCGGGGCCAGCGCCAGATCGCGGAAGCGGGCTCGCGTTAACCGATTGGTAACCACGCCTGATCGATGATCGGGACGGGGATGTCTGGGGCCGGGAGCCGGGATGATCGCACGGGCCCACACGGTCGCCTTCGACGGGATCGAGGCGCGGGCGGTCGAGGTGCAATGTGCGCTCAGCCCCGGTCTCCCGGCCTTTTCCCTGGTCGGGCTGGCCGACAAGGCGGTGTCCGAGTCGCGCGAGCGGGTCCGCACCGCGCTGGCCGCCCTCGGGATCGTGCTGCCCTCGAAGCGGATCACCCTGCACCTGTCGCCGGCGGACCTGCCCAAGGAGGGGTCGCATTTCGACCTGCCGATCGCGCTCGCGGTCCTCGCCGCGCTCGAGGTGGTGCCGGGCGAGGATCTCGACGGGGTGCTCGCGATCGGCGAGCTGTCGCTTGATGGCCGGCTCGAGCCGGTGGCGGGCGCGCTGCCGGCGGCGATGGCGGCGGCGGCCGAGGGCCGCGGCCTGATCTGCCCCGCCGCCTCGGGCGCCGAGGCGGCCTGGGTCGGCGCGACGGCGGTGCATGCGGCGGCGACGCTCGATCAGGCGATCCGCCACCTGACCGGCGCGGCGCCCCTGCCCCCGGCCCGTCCCGGCGAGATCGCCGCGGCGCCGCCCGAACACGACCTGGCCGAGCTGCGCGGGCAGGAGCGCGCCCGCCGCGCGCTCGAGATCGCCGCGGCGGGGCGTCACCACCTGATGCTGGTCGGGCCGCCGGGCGCGGGCAAGTCGATGCTCGCGCGCTGCCTGCCGGGGATCCTGCCGCCGCTGAGCCCGGCCGAGGCGCTGGAAACCTCGATGATCCAGTCGCTTGCGGGCGAACTGCGCGCGGGCGGCATCTCGCGGCTGCGCCCGTTCCGCCAGCCGCATCACACCGCCTCGCCCGCGGCGATCATCGGCGGGGGCCGCGCCGGCCGCGGCAGCCCGGGGCCGGGGCAGATCAGCCTCGCGCACAACGGGGTGCTGTTCCTCGACGAGCTGCCGGAATTCGCCCGCGGCGTGCTCGAGACGCTGCGCCAGCCGCTCGAGACCGGCGAGGTCGTCGTCGCGCGGGCCAATGCGCATGTGCGCTATCCCGCGCGGGTGCTGCTGGTGGCGGCGGCCAATCCCTGCCGCTGCGGCCATCTCGCCGATCCCGCCCAGGCCTGCGCCCGGGCCCCGGCCTGCGGCGAGGACTACCTGGGCCGGATCTCGGGCCCGCTGCTCGACCGCTTCGACCTGCGCATCGAGGTGCCGCCCGTGCCCTGGGCCGATCTCGACGCGCCGGCGCAGGCCGAGCCGTCGGCCGCGGTCGCGGCGCGGGTCGCCGCGGCGCGGGCGCTGCAGGCCGAGCGCTATGCCGCCACGCCCGAGGCGCGGCTGAACGCCGATGCCGGGCCGGCGCTGCTCGACCGCTTCGCGCTGCCCGATGCCGAGGGGCGCGCGCTGCTGGGGCGGGCGGCGGAACGCTACCGGCTTTCGGCGCGGGGCTATCACCGGGTGCGGCGGGTCGCGCGCACGATCGCCGATCTCGACGGGGCCGAGGCCGTCGGCCGCAGCCATGTCGCCGAGGCGCTGAGCTTCCGGCTCTCGACCGCGCCGCGGGACGCGGACTGACGAGCGGAACCGGATCTTGCCGGATCAGGCGGACCGCTTGGCCTCGATCGCCTGCCAGATCTTCTCGGCGGTGTTGATGCCGTCGAAGCGTTCCAGCTCCTGGATGCCGGTCGGCGAGGTGACGTTGATCTCGGTCAGCCAGTCGCCGATCACGTCGATGCCGACGAAGATCTGGCCCTTCTCGCGCAGCACCGGGCCGATGCGCGCGCAGATCTCGTGGTCGCGCTCGGTCAGCGCGACCTTCTCGGGACGGCCGCCGACATGCATGTTCGAGCGCGTCTCGCCGGCCTGCGGCACGCGGTTGATCGCGCCCACCGGCTCGCCGTCGACCAGGATCACCCGCTTGTCGCCCTTGGCGACATCGGGCAGGAACTTCTGCGCGATCAGCGGCTCGCGCGAGAAGCCGGTGAACAGCTCGTGCAGGCTCGACAGGTTGCGGTCGTTGTGGTCGAGCCGGAACACGCCCGCCCCGCCGTTGCCATAGAGCGGCTTGAGGATGATGTCGCCGTGCTCGGCCTTGAAGGCGCGGATCGCGGCCAGGTCGCGGGCGATCAGCGTCGGCGGCGTCAGGTCGGGGAAATTCAGAACCAGCAGTTTCTCGGGCGAGTTGCGAACCCAGAACGGATCGTTGACGACCAGCGTGCCGGGATGGATCCGGTCGAGAAGATGGGTCGTGGTGATGTAGGCCATGTCGAAGGGCGGGTCCTGGCGCAGCCAGACCACGTCCCAGTCGGCAAGGTCGATCTCGGTCTCGGCGCCCAGCGTGTAGTGGTCGCCCTTCACCCGCCGCAGCTCCAGCGGCCAGCCCCGCGCGAGGATGCGCCCCTCGCGATAGCTCAGCTTGTCGGGCGTGTAATAGAACAGCTCGTGCCCGCGCGCTTGCGCCTCGAGCGCGATGCGGAAGGTGCTGTCGGCATCGATGTTGATCGGGCCGATCGGATCCATCTGGAAGGCGACCTTCAAAGGCTTCGGCGACGCGTTGGGCATGGGCATTCTCCATCTGGCCGCCCGTTGATGGACTGCCGCGACGCAGGATGCAATCGGCGCCGACACGCCGGACCACGCAACGGCCCGCAGGAAAGACCGCAGAGGTGCCCAGACCGGAACCAGGGCCGGCGGCCCGCGGTCACCCCCACGTCACCCCAAAGGCGGCACGCGCGTGCCGGGCGTCAGGCGGCCAGTCCACCGGGCGCAAGGCTGTCGAACCACAGCACGTTCTCGCGGATCTGCAACTGCCCTTGCCCGTCAACCAGCGCGAGGTCGAAGGCGCAATCCGTCCCGAGCCCGCCGGGCCGTCCGCCGAGAAACTCGAGCGCCGCGCGCCCCAGCCTGCGGCATTGCCCCGGCCCCAGCAGGCGGGCCGCCCGGTCGAGCGAGCCGGACGATTTCACTTCGACGAACCGGTAGGCCCCATCGATCCACAGGACCAGATCGATCTCCCCGGCCGTCCCGCGCCAGCGCCGCGCGATCACCTCCGCCCCGCGGGCGAGATAGGCGGCCTCGACCTGCCGCTCGGCCGCAAGGCCGCGGTAATGCGCCAGCGTGCCGCGGTCGCGCCGGTCGCCAACAGCCCCGGTCCCGCCGCCGCGCGCCGCCAGCCATGGCATCGCCGCTTCGGGTCCCGCCCCGCAGATCCGTTCCACCGCGATCATCGCCGCCTCCGTTCCGGCGGCCCGGGCCTCAGCCCTCCCCGCCCTGTCCCAGCCGCAGCGCGGCCTGATACACTTCGCGCTTGGGCAGCCCCAGCGCCTCGGCCACCGTGGCGGCCGCATCCTTGACCCGCATCGTCGCCAGCGCCTGCCGCAGCGCCGCCTCCAGATCCTCGGCCGTCGCCTGCGGCGTCCGCGCCCGGTCGATCACCAGGACGATCTCGCCCTTGGGGTCGCTGTCGAACCGGTCGCGCAGGCTGCCGAGCGTGCCGCGGCTGATGTCCTCGTAGCGCTTGGTCAGTTCGCGGCAGACCGCGGCCTCCCGCGTCTCTCCGAAGGTTAGCGCCAGGTCGGCTAATGTTTCCCTAACCCGTTTCGGACTTTCGAACAGGATCACCGTCGCGGGCAGGCCTGCGAGTTCCAGGCACCAGGTCCGGCGCGCCGCGGTGCCGGTCGGCGGAAAGCCCGCGAACAGGAACCGGTCCGAGGCCAGCCCCGAGACGGTCAGCGCGGCCAGCGCCGCCGAGGGGCCGGGTGCTGCGAGAACGGTGAAGCCCGCCTCGATCGCGGCGCGGCCCAGCTGGTAGCCGGGATCGGCGACCAGCGGCGTCCCCGCTTCCGAGGCATAGGCGACCGAGCGTCCCTCGGCCAGCGCGGCCAGGATCCGCGGCCGCATCTCGGGGCCGTTGTGGTCGTGGTAGGGCAGGATCGAGCGGCCGGCGAGCGGGATGCCGTGGATCTCCATCAGGTGGCGCAGCGTGCGCGTGTCCTCGGCCGCGAGCAGGTCGGCGCCGGCCAGCGTGTCGAGCGCGCGCAGCGTGATGTCGCGGGCCGCGCCGATCGGCGTCGCCACGAAATGCAGCCCCGGCGGCACCGGCCGGGCCTGGGTCGACCCGCCGTGGCCGCCCGGGGCCGCGCTGCCCCGGCCCGCCCTGCGCAGGCCCGTTTCCGGGGCCCCGTCCCCGGTGCCGCCGCCGTCCGCTTCCGTCACATCGCCCCCTGAAAGATTGCCATCGATGGCCGGGTCACCTAGTGTCCCCCTGCGCCGCAGCCCCGCCGGGCGCGGACACGCGCACCGACGAAACATTCGAGGTCCTTGCCCATGTTCGCCATTTTCCGCGCCTCGCGCAAGCCCGTGACCGGACCAGCCGCTGGCCCCGCGACTGGCACCGCGATCGGCTCCGCCCCCCGCTCCGGGCAGACGGCCGAAGGGCTTGCCGCCCGGCTTGGCCGCCTCGCCCGCCGCGGCGCGCTCGGCGCCTCGGCGCTGTGGCTCGCGGCCTGCGACCCGGGCGCGATGGGCGCTAACGGCCCCTCGGTCGGGCGCGGCGAGACGGTGCAGGTGGCGCTTCTGGTGCCCGGCGGCACCGGCGACGCGACCGAGGAGCTTCTGGCGCGCAACCTGCGCCAGGCGGCCGAGCTGGCGGTGAAGGACCTGCAGGGCGTGACCATCGACCTGCGCAGCTACGACACCGGCACCTCGCCGGCCGCCGCCGGCGCCGCCGCGGTCCGCGCCGCGGACGAGGGCGCGATGATCATCCTCGGCCCGGTCTATGCCGAGGCCGCCAATGCCGCCGGCCTCGCCGTGCGCGGCCGCGGCATCAACGTGCTGTCGTTCTCGAACAACACCGAGATCGCGGGCGGCAACCTCTATGTGCTGGGCAACAGCTTCCAGAACAGCGCCAACCGCCTGGCCGCCTATGCCGCGCGCAACGGCCACGGCCGGATCTTCGTCGCCTCCGAGCGCACCGCGGGCGGCGAGGCCGGCCGCCGCGCGATCGAGAGCGCGATCGCGGGCACGGGCGCCTCGCTCGCCGGGCAGGCGAGCTACGACTTCTCGCAGCAAGGCGTGATGTCGGCCGCGCCGAGCATCGCCTCGCAGGCCGGGGCCGCGGGCGCGACGGGGCTGTTCCTGACCGCCGACACCGCCGGCGCGCTGCCGCTGCTGGCGCAGCTGCTGCCCGAGAACGGCCTGTCGCCGAACGTGGTCAAGTACATCGGCCTGACCCGCTGGGACATCCCCTCGCAGACGCTGGCGCTGCCGGGCCTGCAGGGCGGCTGGTTCGCCCTGCCCGATCCCGGCCCCTCGCAGCAGTTCGCCAGCCGCTACCAGTCGGCCTATGGCGAGGCGCCGCACCCGATCGCGGGGCTCGCCTATGACGGCATCGCCGCGATCGGCGCGCTGGCGAAATCGGGCCGCCCGAACCCGTTCTCGACCGCCTCGCTGACCCAGGGCGCCGGCTTCGTCGGCACCGGCGGCGTCTTCCGCCTGCGCGCGGACGGCAGCACCGAACGCGCGCTCGCCGTGGCCGAGATCCGCGACAACCGCGTCGCCATCATCGACCCGGCCCCGCGCAGCTTCGGCGGGGCGGGCTTCTGAGCCCGCGCCCCGGCGCCCCTTCCGACCGAGACCCGACCAGATGCCCCCCTCTCCCTCCGCCGCCACCGCGCCCGACACGGGCGCGGACAGCGCGGCGATCGCCGCCCTGCCCTTCGACGCCCTCTTCGACCGCGGCCCGCCAGAGCCGCTGATGGCCGCGGCCCAGCGGCTGGTCGACCAGGCGATCGCCACGGCGAGGGCCGAGGGGGTGACCCAGCTGCGCGCGCCCGTGGTGCAGGTGCTGGGCGCGCTGCGCACCGCCGGGCGCGCCCGCATCGCGGCCGAATTCCGCAGCCATCCCCGCACCGCCGCGATCACCGTGCGCGCCTATGCGCAGCTGACCGACGTGGTGGTGATCACCGCCTTCCGCGCCGCCACCCGCCACCTGCACCCGCTGCCCAACCCGACCGGCGGCCAGAAGCTGGCCGTGGTCGCCGTCGGCGGCTACGGCCGGGCCGAGATGGCGCCCGAATCCGACGTCGACCTGCTGTTCCTCAGCCCCTGGAAGATCACCGGCTGGGCCGAGAGCGTGATCGAGTCGATGCTCTACATGCTGTGGGACCTCAAGCTGAAGGTCGGCCACGCCTCGCGCACCGTCGACGAATGCCTGCGGCTGGGGGCCGAGGACGTCACGATCCGCACCGCGCTTCTCGAGAACCGCTTCCTCGTCGGCGAGACCGCGCTGGCCGAGGAGATGCAGATCCGGCTGCGCGCCGAGCTGTTCCGCCGCACCGGCCCGCAGTTCATCGAGGCCAAGCTGGGCGAGCGGGCGCAGCGCCATTCCCGCCAGGGCGGGCAGCGCTACGTGCTCGAGCCCAACGTCAAGGAGGGCAAGGGCGGGCTGCGCGACCTGCAGACGCTCTACTGGATCGCCAAGTACCTGCACGGCGTCGACGAGATCGGCGAGCTGGTCGAGATCGGGCTGTTCACCCGCGACGAATACCGCCAGTTCGACTATGCCGAGGACTTCCTGTGGGCCGTGCGCTGCCACCTGCACCTGCTGGCGGGCCGGGCGATGGACCAGCTGACCTTCGACATGCAGATCGAGGTCGCCTCTGCCATGGGTTTCGAGGACCGCGCCGGGCGGCGCGGGGTCGAGCTGTTCATGCAGCACTACTTCCGCTACGCCACCAAGGTCGGCGAGATCACGCGGATATTCCTCACCGCGCTCGAGGCGCGCCACGTCAAGAAGGCGCCCAAGCTCGAAGGGCTGTTCAAGCGGCGCAAGAAGGTCAAGCCGGGCTACCGCATCGACCTGAACCGGCTGAACATCGAGAATCCGAAGGCCTTCCTGTCCGACAAGCTGAACCTGCTGCGCATCTTCGACGAGGCGCTGCGCACCGGCTTCCTGATCCATCCCGACGCGATGCGGCTGGTGGCGGCGAACCTGCAGCTGATCGACGAGACCGTGCGCGACAATGCCGAGGCCTCGGCGATTTTCCTCGACCTCATGCTCAAGCACGGCAACCCCGAACGCGCGCTGCGGCGGATGAACGAGCTGGGCGTGCTGAGCGCCTACATCCCCGAGTTCGAGCCGATCGTGGCGATGATGCAGTTCAACGTCTACCACCACTACACGGTGGACGAGCACATCATCCAGTGCATCTCGACGCTGGACCGGATCGAGCGCGGCGAGCTGACCGAGGACCTGCCGCTGTCGAGCGCGATCCTGAAGGCCGGGGTCAACCGCCGGGTGCTGTACGTGGCGCTGCTGCTGCACGACATCGGCAAGGGCCGCCCCGAGGATCACTCGGTCATCGGCGCCCAGATCGCGCGCCGGGTGGCGCCGCGGCTGGGACTGGACGCCGAGGAGGTCGAGACCGTCGAATGGCTGGTGCGCTATCACCTGTTCATGTCCGACGTGGCGCAGAAGCGCGACCTGTCGGACCCGCGCACGCTGCGCGACTTCGTCAAGGCGGTGAAGACCCGCAAGCGGCTCGACCTGCTGACGGTGCTGACCGTCTGCGACATCCGCGGCGTCGGCCCCAACACCTGGAACGGCTGGAAGGCCGCGCTCCTGCGACGGCTCTACCGGCTGGCGGGCGAGCTTCTGGACAGCGGCGTCGAGGAGGTCGTGCGCGACCGCACCGAGGACGAGGCCAAGGCGCAGCTGCGCGCCGCGCTGGCCTTCTGGCCGGCCGAGAAGCTTGATGCCGAGATCGCGCGCCACTACCCGCCCTACTGGCAGGCGCTGGGGACCGAGGGGCACCTGGTCTTCGCGCGGCTGCTCGACGGGCTGAAGGACGACGAGATCCGCATCGACCTGATGCCCGACCTCGAACGCGACGCGACGCGGGTGTCCTTCGTGATGGTCGATCACCCGGGCATCTTCTCGCGCCTGTCCGGCGCGCTGGCGCTGGTCGGCGCGAACGTGGTCGACGCGCGCACCGACACCACCAAGGACGGCTATGCCGCGGCCGTGTTCTGGGTGCAGGACGCCGAGGCCAAGCCCTACGAGGCCGGCAAGCTGCCGCGGCTGCGCACGATGATCGGCAAGACGCTGAAGGGCGAGGTCCGCGCGCGCGAGGCGCTGACCGACCGCGACCGCCTGAAGAAGCGCGAACGCGCATTCAGCTTCCCGACCAACATCAGCTTCGACAACGAAGGCTCTGATATCTACACGATCATCGAGGTCGATACCCGCGACCGCCCCGGCCTGCTCTACGACCTGACCCGGACGCTGGCGTCCAACAACATCTACATCGCCTCGGCCGTGATCGCGACCTATGGCGCGCAGGTGGTCGACACCTTCTACGTCAAGGACACCTTCGGGCTGAAGCTGTTCTCGCCCGCCCGGCAGGAGGCGCTGGAGCGCCGGCTGCGCGCCGCGATCGCGGCCGGGGCCGAGCGCGCGCAGAACGGCGCATGACCGGCGCCCGGGGCGGCACCGAAGACGGCACCGGCGGGGATCCCCCGCACGGCGCGGGGGAAGACGATCCGCTTGCCCCCCTGCGCGAGGCGGCGGCGCGCCGGCTGACCCGGCACAAGAGCGCCGAGAACCTGCTGCCCGCGCCCGACATCGACTTCGCGCCGCTGAAGGCCGCGCGGGTCGATGCGACCGGCCTGTCGGCCGAGGGCGACCGGCGCGACTTCCGCGTGCAGCGGCGCAAGCTGCAGGTGCAGTTCGCCGGCCGCCCCGAGATCCTCGTGCTGCACGCGCTGGCGATTTCCTACCTGCGCCGGCGCACCCCCCATACCGAGACGGCGCAGATCCTGTTCCACCGGCTCTGGGCCGAGGAAGGCGCCTTCCTGCGCGCGCAGCTGAACGCGCGCTGGAAGATCTCGGCGCTGCAGACCTTCCACGACCATGCCGAAACCGAGGGCCAGGCCCTGGTCGGCGCCGTCGGCTTCACCTTCATGAACCTGATCAAGGTCTACGAGGCCGAGCGAAGCCTGGTGCGGCGCACGGTGCCCGCGGGCGGCGACGGCTCGCTGCGCACGCCGGGCTTTCCGGGCCTTGGCGGCTTCTGCCCCGGCGACGACATCCTGCGCAACATCACCGCGCTGGTGCTGAGCGTCGCGGGCACCGACCCGGTCGCGGGCCCGATCCTCGAGGACCTGCTGGCCGAGGTCGCGCGGCGCGACACCGTGTTTGCCCGGCTCGACGCGCTGGCCGACAGCCCGCCCTACGACCGGCGGGCCGAGTTCTACGGCAGCTTCGGCACGATGCTGGGGCCGAACGCGCGGGCCGGCGACGACCGCGCCCACAAGCGCGCCAGCGCGCACGACGGTGGCGCGCCCGGGGGCGACGGCGGCGG
Organism: Frigidibacter sp. MR17.24; assembly: GCF_037095655.1. NCBI lineage: Bacteria > Pseudomonadati > Pseudomonadota > Alphaproteobacteria > Rhodobacterales > Paracoccaceae > Frigidibacter > Frigidibacter sp. MR17.24. Next base: position 150,132 of record NZ_JBAWKE010000006.1, on the reverse strand, counting down.
CCTGCCGGAGTGAGCCCCGCCGGGGCTAGGCGCCGTCCGGTGTCGGGCGTATGAAGGCGCCCGCGCACAGCAGCAAGACGGGCCGCAAGACGCCCGCGAGAGGGGCAGAGATGTCGACGATACGACCCGTGCGGCTGGTCCGCGGCTTTCTGACCGTGGGCGGCTGGACGCTTGGCAGCCGCGTCGTGGGCTTCGTGCGCGACGTGATGATCGCGGCCTATGTCGGCGCGGGCCCGGTGGCCGAGGCCTATTTCGTCGCGACCTCGCTGCCCAACATGTTCCGCCGCTTCTTCGGCGAGGGCGCGTTCAACACCGCCTTCGTGCCGATGTTCTCGAAGAAGCTCGAGGGGCAGGAGGATGCCCGCGCCTTCGCCGAGCGCGCGATGGCGGGGCTGCTGCTGGTCTCGGGCGTGGTCACGGCGCTTGGCATGATCGCGATGCCCTGGCTGGTGCTGGTGATGGCCTCGGGCTTTGCCGGCGACGAGCGGGCGGCGCTGGCCACGCTGTATGGCTGGATCTGCTTTCCCTACATGGTGCTGATCTCGCTGACGGCGCTGTTGTCGGGGCTGCTGAACGCGGGCGGGCGCTTCGTCGCGGCGGCGGCAGCACCGGTGCTGATGAACCTCGTGCTGATCGCGGCGATGCTGGGCGCGGACCGGTTCGGCTGGGACATGGGGCTGGCGATGGCCTGGTCGACGCCGGTCGCGGGCGTGGTGCAGCTGGCGCTGTGCTGGACGGCGGCGGCGCGGATGGGCTTCCCGCTGCGGCTCGTGCGGCCGCGGCTGGATCCCGACATGCGCCGGATGCTGGCGATCGCGGGACCGGCGGTGCTGGCGGGGGGCGTGGTGCAGGTCAACCTGCTGGTCGGGCGGCAGGTGGGGTCGTTCTTCGACGGCGCCATCGCCTGGCTGACCTATGCCGACCGGCTGTACCAGCTGCCGCTGGGCGTCGTCGCCATCGCGATCGGCGTCGTGCTGCTGCCCGACCTGTCGCGGCGGCTGAAGGCGGGCGATGTCGGCGGCAGCCGCCACGCCTACAGCCGCGGCACCGAATTCGCGCTGTTCCTGACCGTTCCGGCCGCCGTCGCGCTGATGGTGATCGCGGGGCCGCTGATTTCGGTCCTGTTCCAGCGCGGCGATTTCGATGCCGCGGACGTGGCCCCGACCGCGCTGGCGCTAGCGATCTACGGCGCGGGGCTGCCGGCCTTCACGCTGCAGAAGGTGCTGCAGCCGCTGTACTTCGCGCGCGAGGACACCCGGCGGCCGTTCCGCTTCGCCGTCCACGCGATGATCGTCAACGCGGTGGTCGCGATCGGGCTGTCGCCGGTCATCGGTTTCTCGGCCGCCGCGCTCGCGACGACGCTGGCGGGCTGGACCATGGTCGCGCAGCTGGCGCTGCACGCGCGCGACATGGGCGAGGCCGCGTCCTGGGACGACCGGCTGCGCCGGCGGCTGCCGCGGATCGTGCTCGCCTCGGCGCTGATGGGCGGGGTGCTGTGGGTGATGGCGCGCTGGCTCGACGCGGCGCTGCACGCCCCCGGCACGCGCTATGCCGCGCTGGCCGGGCTGATCGGCGCGGGCGTCGCGGTCTACGGCGCGGCGGCGGTGGCGCTTGGCGCGTTCCGGCCGTCGGACCTGAAGGCGGGGCTGCGGCGGGGCTGAAGGCGGGAGCGGCGGCGCGGCTGACGGCGGCGGCCGATCAGCGCGCGCGCAGCCGGCGCAGCACCGCGCGCCAGCCGCCCGGCGCCACCACGAAGGACACGAGGAACCCGGCGGCGAAGCCCGCGATCTCGGACACCGTCTGCCAGGTGCCGCCGAAGATCAGCCCGAACACCAGCTGGATCCCCAGCAGGAACCCGATCAGCGAGAAGGCGCGGTACTGGTTGGCCTGCACCGCCCCGAGCCGCTGCCACAGGATGAAGGTGAAGGCCCCGATCAGCCCGTAGACCGGCGGGTAGCCACCGTACAGCGGCGGCAGGTCGCCCGGGATCACCGTGTAGACCAGCGCCCCCGCGATCGCGGCCACCACGAAGACCGTGACCACCGCGAGGGCCGAGAACACCTCGGCCACCATCTTGCCAAGCGCGAGCAGGAACACCGCGACGAACAGCGCATGCGTCATCGAGCCGTGCACGAAGGGATAGGTCAGGATCCGCACCAGCTGGCCCGGCGGCCAGTGCCCGTTCTCGAGCATCCAGCGAAACAGCTGCGGCGAGAAGCTGAAGCGCTGCAGCGCATCCAGCCGCCAGCCGATGGCGCCCGCCCCGCCCACGAGGCCCGAGCCGCCGGCCGACAGCACGATCTCCATCGCCGCGACCGGCAGGAACAGCGCCCAGACGACGGGCGGGATCGGGTTCAGGGGGCTTTCGCCGCGGGGCTCGTTCATGGCGTTGGGGGGCCGCTTCTCGTTGACCTGACTGCGACCCAGCGATAAGCGACGGGGGCCGGAAACTCCAGCCTCCGGTGCCCTTTCACGGAAAGATCCGCCATGACCCAAGCGCCTTCCACCGCGCTCTCGCCGAACGCCGCCTTCACCCCTCGCGTCTTCTCGGGCATCCAGCCGTCCGGCGGCCTGACGCTGGGCAACTATCTGGGCGCGCTCAAGCGCTTCGCCGAGATGCAGGACGAGGGCTTCGAGTCGATCTACTGCCTGGTCGACATGCATGCGATCACCGTCTGGCAGGACCCCGTGGCGCTGGCGAACCAGACGCGCGAGGCGGCCGCCGCCTTCATCGCCGCGGGCGTGGACCCGGCGCGCTCGGTCCTGTTCAACCAGAGCCAGGTCTCGGGCCATGCCGAGCTGGCGTGGATCTTCAACTGCGTCGCCCGCCTTGGCTGGATGAACCGGATGACCCAGTTCAAGGACAAGACCGCCGGCAAGAACGCCGAGAACGCCTCGCTCGGGCTTTATGCCTATCCGTCGCTGATGGCGGCCGACATCCTTCTGTACCACGCGACCCATGTCCCCGTGGGCGAGGACCAGAAGCAGCACATCGAGCTGACGCGCGACATCGCGGCCAAGTTCAACCACGACTACGGGGTCGAGTTCTTCCCGATCACCGAGCCGGTGATCGAGGGCGCGGCGACCCGGGTGATGTCCCTGCGCGACGGCACCAAGAAGATGTCGAAATCCGATCCCTCGGATGCGAGCCGGATCAACCTGACCGACGATGCCGATGCCATCGCCTCGAAGATCCGCAAGGCCAAGACCGATCCCGAGCCGCTGCCCGAGACGCTCGACGGCCTGAAGGAGCGCCCCGAGGCGAAGAACCTCGTCAACATCTACGCCGCGCTGTCGGGGATGACCGCCGAGGCGGTGGTGGGCGAGTTCGCCGGCAAGGGCTTTGGCACCTTCAAGCCCGCGCTGGCCGAGCTGGCGGTGGCGCAGATCGCGCCGATCACCACCGAGATGAACCGGCTGATGGCCGACCCGGCCGAGATCGACCGCATCCTCGGCGCCGGCGCCGAGAAGGCCGACGCGATCGCCGCCCCGATCCTTGCGCGCACGCAGGAGATCGTCGGCATGATCCGGTCGCGGGCGCGGTGAGCCCGCCGTCGCCGCCCCCCGGCGGCGATGATCCCCCGCCGCCGCCGCGGCGGGACGCGCCGGCGCGCCCGCCGGCCAGCGGCATGAGCGCGGCGATGGACCGGCTGAAGGCGGCCCATGCCGAACAGCGGCGCGGACGCCCGGCGGCCGTTGCCGCGGCGGCGCCCGCCCCCTCCGCCGTCGCGGCCGCGCGCCGCGAACCACCGGTCACCGCCGCCGGACCCGCGCGGCCGCTCGCGCCGGCCGCGCCAGCGGTCCCGCCCGTCGAACCGCGCCCCGAGGAGGCCCCTCCTCCCGACGATCTGCCCACCGGCACCTCGCACGCCGACACCCCGCCCGCCGACGACCTGCCGTCCGCCGAGGCGGTGCCCGCCCCCGACCCGGCGGCGCATCTGCGCGGCGTGCGCTCGGGCGATCCGCGCGTCGATGGCGCCGCGCTCGGGCAAAGGCTCGCGCGGCTGCCGGCGATGCGCAGCGGCATGCCCCTTGCCACGCCCCCTACCCACGAGGCCCCTCCCCACGGGGCCCCTGCCGGCGACGCCGCCGTCGGCGAGGCCCGGCCCGACGTCACGACCCGGGGCAGGCCCGTCGCCGTCGAGGGGCCGCCACCGCGGCCCGCCGCCCCCCCGCCCCCGCCGCGCGGCGACCGGATCGGCCGCGGTGCCCGGCTGGCGGCGCGGCGGCTGCTGCTGGTGCTGCTGGTGCTGTCGCTGATCGGTGGCGCCCGGTCGTTGGCCCATATCGCCGCCACGCCCGGGCTCGGCCCCTTCGTCGATGCCGGGCAAGAGCAGATCCGCGCCGCGATGGACCGCGAGATGGCGCGCAGCGCCACGCCCGAGCGGGTGCTCGGGCGGCTTGATGCGCTTCTGTCCGCGCCCGAGCGCAACTGGGTCGCGATCGACGCCGTGATGGGCGTGGCCGAAGAGCGCGGCGTGTTCCTGCCCGCCGAGATGCTGGCGCGGATCGACGCGGCGCAGAGCGCGGACGAGGGGCTGTGGGCCACGGCGGCGGGCTGCCTTGCCTGCCTTGCCAATCCCGCCGCCTGCCAGCTGTCGGCGCAGCTGCTGTGCCAGGCGCCGATGGTGCTGACCCCCGCCGGCGACATCGCCGCCGTCGGTACCGAGGCGGTGTCCTGGGCGCGCGGCGGCGATGTCGACCGCGTCAACCTCGCGCTCGGGCTTGCCGGGCTTGGCGCCACGGCGGCGATCGTGGCCACCGGCGGCACCAGCCTGCCGATCAAGATCGGCGCGGGGGCGCTGCGCACCGCGCGCAGCATGGGCCTCGTCTCGGCGCGGCTCGGCGCCATGCTCGCGCGCGCGGCGGACGAGGGCATCGACTGGGGCCGGATGCGCGGGCTCGGGATCGCGCGCGCGCTCGACGGCGAGACGCTGCCGGGGCTGGTGCGCCCGGCCGCGCTGGCGCCGCTGCGCGCGACGGCCGTGGCGCTTGGCCGGATCGAGGCCGCGACCGGCCCGCGCGCGGCGCTGCACCTGCTGTCGCGCATCGACGACGCGACCGAGGCGCGCCGGATCGCCAATGCCGCCGAGGTGCTGGGGCCGCGCACCGTCGGCCGGATCGAGGTGCTGGGCAAGGGCCGGTTCCTGCGCGCCACGGTGCGCCTGACCGATCTTGCGCTGCAGACCATCGCCAGCCTCGTCGGCCTGATCCTCGCGGCGGGCGGGCTTGCCTCCTCGGCCTGCAGCCATGCGACGCTGCGCCTGCTGCGCCGCCGCCTCGCCCGGGCCTGACGCCGCCCCGCCCGCCGCCTGGCGCCGCGCGGCGCCGCGCTGCGGCGAAAAGGTTGCCGCAACGGCGCAGATCTGCTATCCCCTCGCCCCAGCAGACAGGAGCGGGTGCGATCCCCGCTGGCTCTTCCGGCCGCCGATCCGCCGGACAACCGACCGGGCCCACAGGTCAGCCAATGCGCGACCCGGCCCGACCACCGGAACGAACAATTACATGCACAAGGACAGCTACGCCCGGCAGTGGACGGGCAACATCCGCGCCGACCTCCTCTCGGGCCTCGTCGTCGCGCTCGCCCTGATCCCCGAGGCGATCGCCTTCTCGATCATCGCCGGGGTCGACCCCAAGGTGGGGCTCTATGCCTCGTTCTCGATCGCGGTGATCACCGCGATCTTCGGCGGCCGGCCCGGGATGATCTCGGCCGCGACCGCGGCCACGGCGGTGCTGATGGGCACGCTGGTCAGGAACCACGGCCTCGACTACCTGCTCGCGGCCACGGTGCTGGCGGGCGTGGTGCAGATGATCGCGGGGGCGCTGAAGCTGGGCTTCGTGATGCGCTTCGTGTCGCGCTCGGTGATGACGGGCTTCGTCAACGCGCTGGCAATCCTGATCTTCATGGCGCAGCTGCCCGAGCTGGACCCGTCGCGGGTGCCGATGCTGACCTACCCGCTGGTCGCGGCGGCGCTGGCGATCATCTACCTGTTCCCGCGCCTGACGCGCGCGGTGCCCGCGCCGCTGGTGGCGATCGTGGTGCTGACCGCCTGCTCGATGGCCTTCGGCTGGGACGTGCGCACCGTCGCCGACATGGGCGCCCTGCCCGACGCGCTGCCCAGCCTGATGCTGCCCGACGTGCCCTTCACGCTGGAGACGCTGCAGATCATCGCGCCCTATTCGGTCGCGGTCGCCGCCGTCGGCCTGCTGGAAAGCCTGATGACCCAGCAGATCGTCGACGACCTGACCGACACCGGGTCGAACCGCAACCAGGAATGCATCGGCCAGGGGCTCGCCAACTTCTGCACCGGCTTCATCGGCGGGATGGCGGGCTGCGCGATGATCGGCCAGTCGGTGATCAACGTCACCTCGGGCGGGCGCGGCCGGCTGTCGTGCTTCTTCGCCGGGGTGATGCTGCTGATCTTCGTGACCTTCCTCAACGCCTGGGTCGGCCAGATCCCGATGGCGGCGCTGGTCGCGATCATGATCATGGTCTCGGTCGGCACCTTCTCGTGGCGCTCGCTCGGCCAGCTGCGCGACCATCCGCTGCCGTCCTCGGTGGTGATGCTGGCGACGGTCGCGGTGGTCGTGGCGACGCACAACCTCGCCTTCGGCGTGCTGACCGGGGTGCTGCTGTCGGGGATCTTCTTCGCCTGGAAGATCTCGCGCCTGTTCACCGTCACCTCCGAACGCGAGGGCGACCACCGGCACTACCGGGTCGAGGGGCAGCTGTTCTTCGCCTCGGTCGAGGCGTTCATGGCCGCCTTCGACTTCCGCGAGCGCCTCGCCCGGGTGACGATCGACGTCTCGGGCGCCCATGTCTGGGACATCTCCTCGGTCGCGGCGATCGACCAGGCGGTGGTGAAGTTCCGCCGCGCCGGCGCCGAGGTCACGTTGACCGGCCTCAACCGCGCCTCGCAGACCCTGGTCGAGCGTCTGGGCCGGCACGACAAGCCCGACGCGGGCATCGCCGCGCACTGATCCTCGACTTTGCCCAAATATCCCGGGGGGCGGCGCAGCCGCGGGGGCGGAGCCCCCTCTGCCCCCCGGGACCGCCCCCGCCCGCTTCCCCCGCCCGCCTCCCTCATCCGCCCCGTCCCGGGAACGGCCCGCCGCCACGGCGCGTTGCCACCCGCAGCAGGAGGTGCGCGATGAGCAGATTTTCCAAGGGCGACACCGTCGCCTGGTCCTGGGGCCGCGGCGAGGGCAAGGGCGAGGTGGCCGAGGTGTTCACCCGCCGAGTCAAGCGCCGCATCAAGGGGCGCGAGATCACCCGCAACGGCAGCCGCGCGCGGCCGGCCTACCTGATCCGGCAGGACGACGGCGACCGGGTGCTGAAGCTCGACTCCGAACTGTCGCGCCCCTGACCACGCCGCGGCGCGCCCGGCCCCTGCGCGCCTGGCCCCTGCGCGCCCGGCGCCCTGGGACCCGGGCCGCCACCGGGCGGCGCGGGCGGCTCAGCAGCCGTAGTCGAAGGCGTCGATGATCCGCATCGCCTCGTCGACGGTCTCGGCATAGCTGATCAGCCCGAGGTCGGCCTCGTTGATGGTGCCGGCCTCGACCAGCGCCTGCCAGTTCACCAGCCCGTCCCAGAAGGCGCGGCCAAACAGCACCAGCGGCACCGGCCGCATGCGCCCGGTCTGGATCAGCGTCAGGCACTCGAACATCTCGTCAAGCGTGCCGAAGCCGCCGGGGAAGACGCAGATCGCCCGCGCGCGCATCAGGAAGTGCATCTTCCGGATGGCGAAATAGTGGAAGTTGAAGCACAGGTCGGGCGTCACCCAGGGGTTCGGCGCCTGTTCGTGCGGCAGCACGATGTTCAGCCCGATCGACTGGCCGCCGGCCTCGTCGGCGCCGCGGTTGCCGGCCTCCATGATGCCCGGGCCGCCGCCGGTGCAGACCACCCAGTCGCGGCCATAGCTCCCGAGGCTGCGCTCGGTCGCGCGCCGCGCCAGGTCGCGCGCGACGTCGTACCAAGGCGCGAGCGCCGCGGCGCGGCCGCGATGCGGCGCGCCCTCGCCCTCGGGACCCGGCACCCGGGCCGAGCCCATGATCACGAAGGTCGACTGCACGCCGCGCTCGTCCATCACCAGCTGCGGCTTCAGCAGCTCCAGCTGCAGGCGCACGGGGCGCAGCTCCTCGCGCAGCAGGAAGTCGGGATCGGCGAAGGCCAGACGGTAGGCCGGGGCCCGGGTCTGCGCGGTGTCGGGCGTCTCGCGCGCCGCGCGGCTGTCCTCCTGGCTGTCGCGGAATGCATGGCCGGGGCGGGGCGTGTCGTCCATCGTCGGTCTCTCCTGTCGGCGCCGGAAGCAGTCGGAACGGCCGCCGCCGGAAAGGGCCGCGTTGCAACGGCCCGGTGCCCCGGTCTATAGGGCTGTAACGCCTGACGCCAAGGAATTTCCGGAGAGAAACATGTCGAATGCCCAGCTTGAAACCGCGATCGAAGCCGCCTGGGAGGCCCGCGACGCGATCACCCCGGCCACCACCGGCGAGACCCGCGAGGCGATCGAGGACACGCTGAGCGCGCTTGACGCGGGCACCCTGCGCGTGGCCGAACGCCAGGCCGACGGCCAGTGGCACGTGAACCAGTGGGCGAAGAAGGCGGTGCTGCTGGGCTTCCGCCTCAAGGACATGGAACTGCAGTCGGGCGGGCCGCAGGGCGGCGGCTGGTGGGACAAGGTCGACAGCAAGTTCGCCGGCTGGGGCGAGAACCAGTGGCGCGCCGCGGGCTTCCGCGCGGTGCCCAACTGCGTGGTGCGCCGCTCGGCCTTCATCGCCAAGGGCGTGGTGCTGATGCCCTCGTTCGTCAACCTCGGCGCCTATGTCGACGAGGGCACGATGGTCGACACCTGGGCCACGGTCGGCAGCTGCGCCCAGATCGGCAAGAACGTGCACCTCTCGGGCGGCGTCGGCATCGGCGGCGTGCTGGAGCCGATGCAGGCCGGCCCGACGATCATCGAGGACAACTGCTTCATCGGCGCCCGCTCGGAAGTGGTCGAGGGCGTGATCGTGCGCGAGGGCTCAGTATTGGGCATGGGCGTCTACCTTGGCCAGTCGACCAAGATCTACGACCGCGAGACCGGCGAGACCTTCTATGGCGAAGTGCCCGCGGGCTCGGTCGTGGTGTCGGGTTCGCTGCCGTCGAAGAACGGCGTGAACCTCTACTGCGCGGTGATCGTGAAGCGCGTCGACGCCAAGACCCGGTCGAAGACCTCGATCAACGAGCTGCTGCGCGACTGATCGCGGGGAACCGCGCGGCGGATCCGGCGTTCGCCCTTCAGAACATGCGCGCCCTCCCGCGGGGGCGCGGGGCAACCATGGAGGACGATATGACCGGAGTTGGCTGGATCATGACGATCATCGTCGGCGCGCTCGCCGGCTGGATCGCCGAGAAGATCATGAAGGCGGATCACGGGATCTTCATGAACATCATCCTCGGCATCCTCGGCGCGGTGATCCTGAACTGGATCCTGGCGCTGGTGCTGGGGGCCTCGGCCGTCGGGCTGCTGGGCAACCTGATCGTCGCGATCGTCGGCGCCTGCCTGCTGATCGCGATCGGCCGGATGATGCGCGGCCGCCACGCCTGAGGCGCGGCACCTGAGGCGCCGCACCGCGACTGGACGCGGTCGATGACGGATGACACGGGACCCGGCGGCGCAAGCGGCCGGGTCCTTTCCGTTCGGGCCGTTCCGCCTGGGGGCCGTTCGGCCCGCCGGCGGGGCAGCCCCTCGACGAAGGGCCGATCGGCGCGTCAGCGGCGGTTGAGCACCGAGGCCGCCAGCGCCGTGCACAGGATCACCGTGCCATAGGCCCAGGTCGCGCCGATCAGCCCCAGCAGGGGCACCATCATGCCCGCGATCACCACCGGCACGCCGAAGGCGAGGTAGCAGATGGTGTAGACCGCCGCGAACAGCTCGCCACGCTCCTGCGGCGGGGCCAGCGGCGCGATCGTGCGCAGCCCGCCGTAGAAGGTCGCGCCGAACCCCGCCCCGGCCACGGCGAGCGCGGCAAGGTACAGCCCCACGCTGCCCAGCCCCAGCCCGGCCAGCGTCAGCGCCGTCCCCGCCGCCAGCACCCGCGTGCCCAGCCGCAGCGTCGCCGGCGCCGGCCGGTGCCGCGCCAGGAAGCAGGCCAGCGCCCCCATCCCCGCCAGCAGCGTCACCACCGCCCCCTGCTCGATCCCGCGCGACAGCCCGAAGACATGCGCCGCGATCGAGGCGCCGAGCGACAGGTAAAGCCCGCCCGTCGCCCAGCTGGAGAACAGCGCCGGCGCCGTGCGCCAGAACGCCTGCCGCGCCGCCTCCGGCACCCGGACCCGCGGCTGCAGCGCCCGCGCCAGCCCCGCGTGGCGCGGCGCGGTCTCGGGCAGTGCCCAGACCCCGACCGCGAACAGCGCCGAGACCATCGCCAGCCCGTCGAACACGCCCGCCCGCGCCGGCCCCCACAGGTCGATCGCCGCCCCGGCCAGCAGCGCCCCGAGCGCGAGCCCCGCCAGCGGCAGGATCGCGTTGCAGATCGCCGCGAGCCCCGGCGCTGCCGGCGGCTCGAGGTCGAGCATCGCGGCCGAGAGCGCCGAGATCAGCAGCCCGCAGGCGACGCCCTGCAGCGCCCGCGCCGCGACCAGCCCGGCCACCGTGTCCGCCTGCGCGAACAGCACCGCGAAGACCGCCAGCAGCGCGAAGCCCGCCGACAGCACCGGGCGCCGGCCCAGGTGGTCCGAGACCGATCCCGTGACCAGCAGCGTCGCCAGAAGCGTGATCGTGTAGATCGCGAAGATCCCGGTCAGCGCCACCGGCGAGAAGCCGATCCCGGCCTGCAGCGCGGGATAGAACGGCGAGGGCGCGCTGGCGCTGGCCATCACCAGCGCGCTGCCCAGCGCCGGGACGGCGAAGGCCAGCGCCGCGGGGCGGGATCGGGCGACGGGGGACATGGCGACTCCAATGGTTCGAAGATTGTGGAACCTTATATCGGTGGCGCCGCGCGAAGGTTCAACTATATTCGAACCATGACCACGACGAATTCCGACCTGCCCCATCCCGACGAAGCCGAGATCACGCTGGACGCGGTGCTGTTCGCGCTGAGCGATCCCGCCCGGCTCGAGATCGTGGCGCAGCTGGCGGAGGGACCGCTGGAGATGGCGCGCTGCCACCTCGGCGATCCCGAGGTTCCGAAATCGACCAAGTCGCACCTGATGAAGGTCCTGCGCGAGGCAGGCGTGATCCGCAATGTCGCGCAGGGGCGCGGGCGGCTGCTGTCGCTGCGCCGGGACGAGCTTGACCGCCGGTTCCCCGGCCTGATCGGCGCGGTGCTGGCCGCGCAGGCGGGCCCCGGCACGGGCTGAGCGCGCGCTGACCGCGGGCCCGGCTGCCGGCCGGAACCGCGGCTGCGCGCGGCGCGTTCATGCTGCCGCGGCGTCGTCGCCGCCGGAGCGCCGCGCATGGACCAGACCGTCGTTCCCTTCGACCTGCACCGGATGGTGCTGGGCGACACCACGCCGCTGTTCCTGCTCGAGATCCTGGTGCGGACCGGGCTTATCTACGGCTATACGCTGCTGCTGATCCGCTGGGTCGGCGGGCGCGGCGTCGTGCAGCTGTCGCTGGTCGAATTCCTGCTGGTGATCGCGCTCGGCTCGGCGGTGGGCGATGCGACCTTCTATCCCGACGTGCCGCTTCTGAACGCGGGTCTGGTGATCACGCTGGTCGTGCTGATCAACAAGGGGCTCGACCTGCTGATCCTGCGGCTGGACCGCGCCAAGCGGCTGATCGACGGGCTGCCCGTGGCGCTGGTGCAGGATGGACGCCTCCTGCCCGAGGGGATGGCGGCGCGCGACATCGGCCCGCCGGAGGTGATCGCGCGGCTGCGGATGCAGGGGATCCGCAACCTCGGCGAGGTCGAGCATCTCTACATCGAGGGCGGCGGCGCCTTCTCGACCTTCCGGGCCGGCACCCCGCGCCCGGGCCTGCCGATCGTGCCCCCGGCCGAGATCCGGCCCCTGCCCCGGCTCGCCGATCCGGCGCTCGCGCCCGGGGGGCTGGCCTGCTGCACCCGCTGCGGGGCGCTGGCGCGCGCGGCCGAGGTCCTGCCCGACGGCGCCTGCCCGCATTGCGCCCACGATCGCTGGACGATGCCGCGGATCGGCGAAACCGGCTTGCATGGCGCGCCGAAGGACGACAGATGACGGCAGGCCAGCCCGCGGAGAGCCGATCATGACCGAGACCCCCGAAAAGCCCGAGAAGACCAAGCGCCCGCAGCAGGTCTACACGCTGGTGGTCGAACTGGGCCGCTCGCCCGGCGACGGCCTGCCCGAGGGCGCGACCGGCGCCGCGCTGATGTGCTTCGCCTCGGGCGTGGACGAGGATGAGGCCGTGCGCGAGACGGTCGCGGTGCTGAAGGTCGCGGAACTCTCGCCCGTCGACATCACCGGCTATGGCACGCTGGCAGAACGCGAGGCGCAGGGCCACGAGATCGACGCCGACGAGCGGGAACTGATGGACCGCGCGCTGGCCGAGAACGCGGTGATCGTCGCGCAGATGACGCCCTTCTTCGACGGCCCCGAGGCCGCCGACGCCAGAGGGAGCGAGGCGGCAGGCGGCAGCAAGGCGGCAGGCGGGGGCGAGGCGCTGCGCGCCGTGCGTCCCGCGGGCAAGCCGGCCCCGGCGCACAAGGCGGCGCGGGCGGCGGTGAAGCCGCCGAAGCCGGGCCGGCCCGCCGGGACTGGAACCGGGGAAGGAACCGGGGCCGGAACCGGGGCCGGAAAGGGCGGCAAGGCACCCTCGGGTGGCCCGCACGGCGCCGGCACGGGTGGCGCGGGCAAGGGTGGCACGGGCAAGGGGGGCACGCGCAAGGGTGGCGCGGGCAAGGGCCCGAAGCGGCGTTGATTGCGTCCCGCGCCCGGCGGCACTAGACCCGGGGGCGCGAGGATACCCGCGAAGGAGCCCCCGATGTCCGACCGCCCTGCCCTTGGCAACACCCCCGTCGATCCCGTCGCGCTGACCGCCGAGCTGATCCGCTGCCCCTCGGTCACGCCGGTCGAGGGCGGCGCGCTGGTGCTGCTCGATCGCTACCTGACCGCCGCGGGCTTCAGCTGCACCCGGGTCGACCGCGAGGGCACGCCCAACCTCTTCGCCCGCTGGGGCGCGAAGGGCGCCCCCCGGACCTTCGGCTTCAACGGCCATACCGACGTGGTGCCGGTGGGCGATGCCGCGGCCTGGGCGCGCGATCCCTTCGGCGGCGAGATCGTGGGTCCCGAGATCTGGGGCCGGGGCGCCACCGACATGAAGTCGGGCGTCGCGGCCTTCGTCGCCGCCGCCTGCGACCTCGTGCGCGAGGCCCCGCCCGAGGGCGCGATCATCCTGACCATCACCGGCGACGAGGAAGGCCCGGGCCGCGACGGCACCACCGCGATCCTCGACTGGATGGCGACGGCGGGCGAGCGGATGGACGTCTGCCTGGTGGGCGAGCCGACCTGCCCCGAGCGGCTGGGCGACATGATCAAGATCGGCCGCCGCGGCTCGATGACCGTGCATGTCACCGCGACCGGCACCCAGGGCCACGCCGCCTATCCGCACCGCGCCAACAACCCGCTGCACGCGCTGGTCGCGCTGCTCGAGGGCTGGACCCGCGCCCCCTTCGACGAGAGGACCGCGCATTTCGACCCCTCGACGCTGCAGGTCGTGACCATCGACTGCGGCAACCCGGCCACCAACGTGATCCCCGCGCGCGGCCGGGCCAGCGTCAACATCCGCTTCAACGACCGCCATTCCTCGGCCTCGGTGATGGAGCGGCTGCGCGCCGATGCCGACCGCGTCACCGCCGCAACCGGCGTCGCGTTCGAGCTGGTCGCGCAGGTCTCGGGCGAAAGCTTCCTGACGCCGCCCGGGCCCTTCGTCGATCTGGTCGCGGCCGCGGTGCAGGCCGAGACCGGGATCGCGCCCGAACTGTCGACCACCGGCGGCACGTCGGATGCGCGCTTCGTCAAGACCCACTGCCCGGTGCTGGAATTCGGCTTGGTCGGCAAGACCATGCACCAGGTCGACGAGCGGGTGGAAACCGCGCAGATCGATGCGCTGAAGGCGGTCTATCGCCGGATCCTGAAGGAGTATTTCGCATGACGGTCGAGGTGCGCGAGGTCACCGACTACGCCCCCTGCATCGCACTGCGCCGCACGGTCTTCTGCGAGGAACAGGGCTATGGGCTGGAGGAAGAGCCCGATGCGCTCGACCCGCAGGCGCGCCACCTGCTGGGGCTGGTGGATGGCGTGCCGATGGGCGCGGCGCGGCTGCTCAGCGCGGGCGATGTCGGCAAGATCGGCCGGGTCTGCGTGCTGCCGGCGGCGCGCGGCACCGGGCTTGGCGCGCGGCTGATGGAGGTGGCGGTCGCCAAGCTGGCCGAGGACCCGGCGCTTGCCCGCGCCTATCTGTCGGCCCAGACGCAAGCGCTCGGCTTCTACGAGCGCGCGGGCTTCGTGGCCGAGGGGCCGGAATACCTCGACGGGGCGGTGCCGCACCGCGACATGTGGCGGCCCTTGCGCTGACGCTTTCGCCCGGAAGCCGCGCGTGCTAGCGGTGGGCCATGGCTCAGATACCTTCCCGACAGCAGATCCTCGACTGGATTTCCGACCACCCCGAGGCCGCGGCCAAGCGCGACATCGCGAAAGCCTTCGGCATCAAGGGCGCGGAGCGGATCGAGCTCAAGCGGATGCTGAAGGAGCTGGAGGCCGAGGGCCTGCTGGAGCGGCGCCGCCACAGCTACAACGGCGCGGGCAAGCTGCCGCCGGTGACGGTGCTGACCGTGCTGCCGCCCGATGCCGACGGCGACCTCTGGGCGCGGCCGATGGAATGGGAGGGCAAGGGCGCCCCGCCGCGCATCCTGTTCGTGCCGCGCAAGGCCGATGACCCGGTGGCCGCGGGCGACCGCATCCTTGCCAAGCTGATCGAGATCCCGGGCGGGGGCGACCACGACTATCAGGCGCGGCTGATCCGCAAGATCGGCGTCGCGCAGCACCGGCTGCTGGGCATCTTCCGCAAGGGCCCCGAGGGCGGGCGGATCGTGCCGGTCGACAAGGGCTCCGACAAGGAATGGCGCGTCGCGCGCGACGCCACGCTCGAGGCCGAGGACGGCGAGCTGGTCGAGGCCGAGCAGGCCGGCCCCAAGGGCCGCCTCGGCCTGCCCTGGGCCCGCATCGTCGAGCGCCTGGGCGATCCCGGCGCGCCCAAGGCCGTCAGCCTGATCGCGATCCACCAGCACGGCATCCCCGACGACTTCCCCGACCGCGTGATCAAGGAGGCCGACGCCTGGGAACCCGCCGGCCTCGAGGGGCGCGAGGATCTGCGCGACCTGCCCCTGGTCACGATCGACCCGGCCGATGCGCGCGACCACGACGATGCCTGCTATGCCCATGCCGACGACGACGCGTCGAACCCCGGCGGCTTCGTGATCTGGGTCGCCATCGCCGATGTCGCCCATTACGTCACCCCCGGCTCGGCGCTCGACCACGAGGCGCGGCGGCGCGGCAACTCGACCTATTTCCCCGACCGCGTCGTGCCGATGCTGCCCGACCGGCTGTCGGGCGACCTGTGTTCGCTGCACGAGGGCGTCAGCCGCGCCTGCATCGCGGTGCGGATGCGCATCGACGCGCAGGGCCACAAGATCTCGCACCGCTTCCACCGCGGCCTGATGAAATCCCGCGCCTCGCTGGTCTACGAAGAGGTGCAGGCGGCCGAGGACGGCACCCCGAACGACCGCTGCGCCGAGATGCTGGACACGGTGATCCGGCCGCTCTACGGCGCCTACCGGGCGCTGCTGAAGGCGCGCGCCCTGCGCCAGCCGCTCGAGCTTGACCTGCCCGAGCGCCAGATCCGCCTGACCGACGACGGCCGGGTGGCGAGCGTGAACTTCAAGGACCGCCTCGACGCGCACAAGCTGATCGAGGAGTTCATGGTGCTGGCGAACGTCGCCGCGGCCGAGGAGCTGGAGCGGCTGAAGCGCCCGCTTCTCTACCGCGTGCACGAGGAACCCTCGCCGCAGAAGCTGGAGTCGCTGCGCGAGGTGGCCGAGGCCTCGGGCTTCAGCCTCGCCAAGGGGCAGGTGCTGAAGACCGCGCATCTCAACCGCCTGCTGGCGCAGGCCGCCGACAGCGACTTCGACGAGCTGATCAACCTCAGCACCCTGCGCTCGATGACGCAGGCCTATTACAATCCGCAGAACTTCGGGCATTTCGGCCTCGCGCTGCGCAGCTACGCGCATTTCACCTCGCCGATCCGGCGCTATTCCGACCTGATCGTGCACCGCGCGCTGATCACCGGCCACGGCTGGGGCAAGGACGGCCTCAGCCCGGCCGACATCGAGACGCTGGACGAGACCGCCAAGGTGATCTCGGACACCGAGCGCCGGTCGATGGCGGCCGAGCGCGACACCACCGACCGCTATCTCGCGGCCTTCCTGTCCGACCGGGTGGGGGGCGAGTTCACGGGGCGGATCTCGGGCGTGCAGAAGTTCGGCCTGTTCGTGAAGCTCGACGAGACCGGGGCCGACGGGCTGGTGCCGATCCGCGCGATCGGGCGCGAGTTCTTCCATTACGACCCCGACAGCCAGACCCTGATGGGGGCCGATACCGGCATGGTGATCGGCATCGGCCAGCGGGTGCTGGTGCGGCTGGCCGAGGCGGTGCCGGTGACCGGGGGCCTGATGCTCGACCTGCTGGAGATCGAGGGCGGCGCGATGCCGGCCGGCGCCTCGGCCAAGAAGGGCAAGCGCGGCGCGCGCCGGCCCGGCATGGCCAAGGCGCGCACGGCGGCAGGAAAGCGCAAGGTGCTGCGCAAGCGGCGCTGATCCGCTTTGAGTTCGGCGGGGGGATTGCTATGCTCGGGGCAACAACAAGACGACCCCGAGCAGGACAGACCCGATGCGCCACCCGATCCTTGCGCTCGGCCTCGCATGCCTTGCCGTTCCCGGCTGCAGCGGTGCCGACTACGCCCCCCTCACCTCGCCACCGCCCTCGATGGCCCCGGTGAGCCGCGCCATGCCCGAGCCCAGCGCCCCCGACTACGCGCCCGACCAGGGCTTTGCCCAGTGGCTGTCGGGGCTGCGGATCCGCGCGCTGTCGCAGGGCATCAACCCGGCGGTCTTCGACCAGTCGCTGGCCGGCGTCGGCTACCAGCCCTCGATCATCCGGCTGGACCAGAACCAGTCCGAATTCACCAAGACCGTCTGGGACTACCTCGACGGCGCGGTCTCGGCCGACCGCATCGCGCAGGGCCAGGCCAAGATCGCCGCCAACGCCCAGATCCTCGACGCGATCGAGCGGCGCTACGGCGTGCCGCGTGAGGTCGTCGTGGCGGTCTGGGGGATGGAGAGCAACTATGGCGCCAACCGCGGCCGGACCGAGGTGATCCCCGCGCTTGCCACCCTTGCCTATGACGGCCGCCGCGGCGCGTTCTTCGAGGGAGAGCTGATGGCGGCGCTGCGCATCGTGCAGGCCGGCGACGTGCCCGCGCATTACATGACCGGCAGCTGGGCCGGCGCCATGGGCCACACCCAGTTCATGCCCTCGTCCTTCCTGGCCCATGCGGTCGATTTCAACCGCGACGGCCGGCGCGACATCTGGTCGGACGATCCGACCGACGCGCTGGCCTCGACGGCGTCCTACCTCGCGCAGTCGGGCTGGCGCAGCGGCCAGCCCTGGGCGGTCGAGGTGCGGCTGCCGGTCAACTTCGACATGCGCCTGTCGGGCCGCGCGACCTCGCGCCAGTCGCGCGACTGGCAGGGCATGGGCGTGCGCACGGTGTCGGGCAGCGGCCTCCCCGATCTCGACCGCGCCTCGATCCTGCTACCCGCGGGCGCGCGCGGGCCGGCCTTCCTCGTCGGTGCCAATTTCGGCGCGATCCGCACCTACAACGCCTCGGACAGCTACGTGCTGGGCGTCGGGCTTCTGTCGGACCGGCTTGCCGGGCGGCCCGGGCTGCAGGGGCAGTGGCCGCGCGGCGACCGCTCGCTCAGCCCCGACGAGCGGCGCGAGATGCAGGAGCTGCTGACCCGGCGCGGCTATGACACGCAAGGGACCGACGGCAAGATCGGCCCGAACACGGTCGAGGCGCTGCGGGCCTGGCAGGCGGCGAACGGGCTGATGGCCGACGGCTATCCGACCCCCGCCATGCTCGCGCGGCTGCGCGGCTAAGGCGCGGGGTTCGGGGCGCGCTGTTCGTGGCGCGGCTTCCGGGGCGCGCCTGCTAGAGGGCCGCGGTCAGCCGCCGGGCCGCGGCGGCCAGCGCCTCGGGCGTGCCGCCGCCAAAGCCCAGCACCAGCCCCTCGGTCGCGCCGGGCCCGAGATAGAGCGGCGACAGCCGCCGCCCGCCAAGCCCCGCCGCCTCGGCCCGCGCGAACAGCTCGGCCTCGGGCACCGGCCCGCGCGCGATCAGGTGCAGCCCCTGGTCGGGCGCGGCCGCAGCCAGCGGCCCCTCGGCCAGCGCCGCGACCAGCGCGTCGCGCGCGGCCTTCACCCGCCGCCGGGCACGGGCCAGATGGCGCGAGAAATGCCCCTCGGACAGGAAATCCGCCAAGGGACCCTCGGTCAGCACGGGCGGATAGCGGTCGGTGCGGTCGCGCAGCGCCAGCACCGGGCCGATCAGCGGCTCGGGCAGCACGACATAGCCGGTGCGCAGCCCCGGCCACATCGCCTTGGACAGCGTGCCCACATAGATCACCCGCCCGGCGCCATCCATGCCCTGCATCGCCGCGAGCGGCGGGCCGGCATGGCGGAACTCGCTGTCGTAATCGTCCTCGATCACCCAGGCCCCGGCCCCGGCCGCCCAGTCCAGCAGCGCGAGCCGGCGCGCCATCGACAGCGTCACCCCCAGCGGGAACTGGTGCGAGGGCGTGACATAGACCGCCCCCGCGCCGGGCGCCGCCGCGATGCCCTGCGCGACCTCGATCCCCTCGGGGCCGACCGGCACCGGCACGGGCCGAAGCCCCGCCCCCGCCACCGCGGCCCGCGCCATCGGATAGCCCGGATCCTCGAGCCAGACCGCCTGCCCCGGGGCCAGCACGCCGCGCAGCACCAGGTCCAGCGCCTGCTGGCTGCCAGAGGTGATCACGATCTGGTCGGGGTGGCAGCGCACCCCGCGCGCGGTCGCCAGATAGGCCGCGAGCGCCGCGCGCAGCCCCACCCCGCCGCGCGGGTCGCCATAGTGGAACTGCGCCTCGGCCGGGCGGGTGGCGTGGCGGATCAGCAGCCGGCGGAAGGCTTCGGCGCTGATCGGGTCGGGCAGCGCCGCGCCGACCGTGCCCGGCAGCCGCTGCCGCGGCGCCGGGCCCGCCGGCGCCCCCGGCGCGGGCGCCACGCGCGGCACCGCCTCGGCGACGAAGGTGCCGGCCCCGGTGCGCGCGACCGCGAACCCCTCGGCCAGCAGCATCTCGAAGGCCGCCACCGCCGCCCCGCGCGACAGGCCGAACCGCGCCGCCAGGTCCCGCGTCGTCGGCAGCTTGGTGCCCGGCGGCAGCGCCCCCTGCTCGATCCGGTCCCGCAGCGCCCGGTAAAGCGCGAGCCGCCGCGGCCCGCCCGCGGGCAGCACGGGCAGCAGCGCCGACAGGTCCGGAGGATTGGTCCGATCACTCGGCATCATATTGGATCTCCTTCGGACCAATTCCCGGCGCTATCGGTGGCGCGACTTCGCAGGAAAGGCAAGCCAGATGACCGACGCGGCCCACAGCTATCCCGTCTCCGCCCGCAACCGGGTCAAGCGCGCGCACGAGCGCGGCCGCTACGACCACGAGACGGTGCACGCGATCCTCGACGCGGCGATGCTGTGCCATGTCAGCTATGTCATCGACGGCCAGCCCTATGCCACGCCGACGATCCACTGGCGCGAGGGCGACATGCTCTACTGGCACGGCTCCTCGGCCAGCCGGATGCTGCGCCACCTGCGGGCCGGGATGCCCGCCTGCCTGACGGTGTCGCATCTCGACGGGCTGGTGCTGGCGCGCTCGGGCTTCAACCACTCGGTCAACTACCGCGCCGCGATGTGCTTCGGCACCGCCGTGCTGATCGACGACCCCGACGAGAAGGCGCGCGCGCTGGTCGGCGTCGTCGACCGCTTCTATCCCGGGCGCACCGCGGGCCTGCGCGCGATCACCGAGCAGGAGACCAAGGCCACGACCGTCATCGGCATGCGCATCGACGAGGCCTCGGCCAAGATCCGCGCCAAGGGCGTCGGCGACGACGACGAGGATCTGGATTTCCCGGCCTGGGCCGGGGTGATCCCGGTGCGCACCGTGATCGGCGCGGCCGAGACCTGCCCGAAGATCCCCGCCGGCCTCTCGCGCCCCGCGAGCCTCGACATCTATGCCGAGGGCACGGCGCTCGACACCGCGCTGACCGTGACCCAGCGCCTTTACGAGGCGTGACCACCGCGCCTTAACCGCGCCTTCACCCGGATCGCCGAGCCTCTGGCAAGGTCCGGGGGCGGAAAGGCATGGCTGGCAGATGGGTCTCGACCCCGCGGTACTTCTGGAACGGCTGTCGAAGGAGCGGCGCGCGCGGCTGGCGGCCGAGCGGCTGCTCGACCAGAAGCAGCGCGAACTGACCGAGGCGAACCAGCGCCTGTCGCACCATGCCCGGCTGCTGTCGGACCAGATCGTCGAGCAGCGCAACGGCCTGGAACGCGCAAGGTCCGAGGCCGCGACGCTGAAATCGCAGACCACCCGCGCGCTCGAGGACCTGGAACAGGCGACCTCGCTCGCCCGGATCGCGCAGACCCGGCTGTGGGACGCGCTCGAGACCGTGAAGGACGGCTTCGCGGTGTTCGATTCGGACCTGCGGCTGGTGGTGGCGAACCGCGCCTGGCTCGGGTTCTTCGAGGGGCGGATCGCGATCACGCAGGGCGTCAGCTATGACGCGGTGCTGCGCATCGTCGCCGAGCGGGGCCTGCTGGACCTCGAGGGGCGCGACCCGCTGGACTGGCACCACGAGATGACGGCGCGGATCCGGCGCGACCGGATCGAGCCCTTCGTGATCCGGCTTGCCGACGGCCGCCACTTGCGGCTGATCGACCGCTGGGGCGCGGATGGCGACCTCGTCTGCCTGGTGCAGGACATCACCGACACCATCCGGCGCGAGGCCGAGCTGCACGAGGCCCGCATCAAGGCCGAAGCCGCGAACCGCGCCAAGTCCGCCTTCCTCGCCAACATGAGCCACGAGATCCGCACGCCGATGAACGGCGTCGTCGGCATGGCCGAGCTTCTGTGCGAAACCGCGCTGACCGAGGATCAGCGTCTCTATGCCGACACGATCCGCTCGTCGGGCGAGGCGCTATTGCAGATCATCAACGACGTCCTCGACTATTCCAAGATCGAGGCCGAGCGGATGCGGCTTTACCCCGAGCCCTTCGATCTCGAGCGCTGCCTGCACGAGGTGATGATGCTGCTCGAGCCCTCGGCGCGCGACAAGGGGGTCAAGCTGGTCGTCGATTACGACATCTTCCTGCCGACCCGCTTCATCGCCGACCCAGGGCGGATGCGCCAGATCCTGACCAACCTCGTGGGCAATGCCGTCAAGTTCACGCCCGAGGGCCACGTGATGGCCCGCGTCGTCGGGCTGGAACGCGGCGACGGGCGCTATGACCTGCATGTCACGGTCGAGGACACCGGCATCGGCATCGCCGCCGACAACATCGAGAAGGTCTTCGGCGAGTTCGACCAGGTCGACGCGGCGCAAAACCGCAAGTTCGAGGGCACCGGGCTCGGCCTCGCGATCACGCGCCAGCTGGTGACGATGATGGAGGGGACGGTCTGGGTCGACAGCACGCTGGGCAAGGGATCGTGCTTCGGGTTCCGGGTCCCGCTGCCGGTGGCCGAACCGCACGGGGCCGAGGGGCCCTCGGCCGACCCGATCCGGATGAACTGCGCGCTGGTGGTCGACGACACGCTGATCAACCGGATGATCCTCGAACGCCAGCTTGCGGCCTACGGCATCCAGGTGACGCTCTGCGGCTCGGCCGAGGAGGCGCTGTCGGTCGTCGACCGCGGCCAGTCCTTCGACCTGGTGCTGACCGATCACGACATGCCGGGGATGGACGGGCTCGCCTTCGCCGAGCGGCTGAAGGAGAAGGGGATCGAGGTGCCGGTTCTGCTGGTCTCGTCCGACCCGGCGGATGCCCAGCAGACGTCGGCCGGGCAGGTCGCGGCGGTGCTGCAAAAGCCGATCCTGCGCTCGGACCTGATGCGCACGCTGCAGTCGATCTCGGGCGCGGCACCGGTGCGGACCGAGCCGCCCCCCGCCCCGGCGCCGCCGCCCCCGGCGCCGCCGCGCGGCCGCGCGATGCGTGTGCTCGCGGCCGAGGACAACCGCACGAACCAGCTGGTTTTGCGCAAGATGGTCAAGGACCTGGACATCGACCTTGAATTCGCCGCCAACGGGCGCGAGGCGGTCGAGCGCTGGCGCGCCTGGCAGCCCGACCTGATCTTCATGGACATCTCGATGCCCGAGATGGACGGCAAGGAGGCCACGCGGACCATCCGCACCAACGAGCGGCTGACCGGCACCCATGTGCCGGTGGTGGCGCTGACCGCCCACGCGATGGAGGGCGACGCGCAGGAGTTCCTCGACGCCGGGATGGATCACTACCTGACCAAGCCCCTGAAGAAGAACGCGATCGTCGAGCGGATCACCCTGCACTGCCCCGCCGATGCCCGCCCGCCGATCCCCGGCCCGGCGCTGGAGCTGGCCGGGGAGTGATCGCGCCGCCTGCCCCGCCTCCCGGGCCGCTCCGGGACGGGCAGCACGGGGCTGGGACCCCGGTGAGGCGGAGCGGTAGCGGGCGTCGGGCGCGTGCGGCCGGCGCGGGTGAGGGGATGCTGCCGGGGCAAGGCACCGCCGCTGTCATCCGCCGTCCGAAATGCATCCGGACCGCGGGGCCTCGATGGATGGTTCCGACGGACCGCGGTGGGGCGCGGCGTCTACCGTGCGCGCGCGGCGGGCGAGGGCGGGCGAAAACGGTACGCAACCGGCATGGGGCGGCGCGCGGCCGGCAATCGACCGACAGGGGGGGCGATGACCGGCGAGCGGCCGGTGGGCTCAAGCCCGGCTCGACCGGATGCGCGGGGCGTGCCGCCTTCGTCGGAGGCCGCCGCGGCCGCGGGGGTCAGTCGGCGGTCTGCAACAGCTCGAGGAAGGCCGCGCCGAAGCGTTCGGCCCGCGCCTCGCCAAGGATGCGCGCCACGGCCTCGGGCGTCGCGGGGCGGCGCTCGGCCAGCTGGCGCAGCAGCGCCGGCGGGCAGCTGAGCGGCTTGTCGATCCCGTCCTCGCCCCGCGCCAGCTCGGCCGCCGTCTCGGCCAGCCGGTCGTAGAGCGACCCCGCCTCGCGCCCCGCCAGCCGCATCCGCGCCGGGTGCGGCCGGTCGGCCGTGGCGCCGGTGATCACCTCGATGAAGGCCGCACCGTAGCTGTCGAGCTTCTTGGCCCCGACCCCGGTGATCCGCGCCATCGCGTCAAGCGTCGCCGGCCGCTGCTCGGCCATCTCGATCAGGGTGCGGTCGGCGAAGACGACATAGGCCGGCACCCCCTGCGCCTCGGCCAGCGCGCGCCGCTTGGCCTTGAGCGCCGACAGCAGCGGCGCGTCGGTCTCGGCCACCAGCGCCTTGACGACCGGGCCGCCCCGGCGCGCGGGCGCGGGCAGCTCGCGGCGGAACACCACCTTCTCCTCGCCCTTCAGCACCGGGCGCGCGCGGTCGGTCATCCGCAGCGCGCCGTGGCGCTCGGGATCGGGGCGCAGCAGGTCCATGCCCATCATCTGGCGGAAGATCCCCTGCCACTCGCCCTTCGACAGGTCGCGCCCGACGCCATAGGTCGGCAGCTGGTCGTGGCGACGCTCGCGGATCTTGTCGGTCTGGGCGCCGGTCAGGATGTCGATCAGGTGGCCCGCGCCGAACCACTCGTCGGTGCGCAGGCAGGCCGAAAGCGCCTTGCGCGCGGCCTCGGTGCCGTCGAAGACCCGCGGGGGCTTGTCGCAGGTGTCGCAGTTGCCGCAGGGCTCCGCCGTCTCGCCGAAATAGCCCAGCAGCTTCTGGCGCCGGCACCCCACGGCCTCGGCCAGGCCCAGGAGCGCGTTCAGCCGCCAGTGGTCGGCCTCCTTGCGCTCGCCCGGCGCGATGCCCTCGTCGATCTGCTGGCGGCGATAGCGGATGTCGTCGGGGCCGTAGAGGCACAGCGTTTCCGCGGGCGCGCCATCGCGGCCGGCGCGGCCGATCTCCTGGTAATACGCCTCGATCGACTTCGACAGGTCGGCATGGGCGACCCAGCGGATGTCGGGCTTGTCGATGCCCATGCCGAAGGCCACGGTCGCGACCACGATCAGCCCGTCCTCGCGCTGGAACCGGGTCTCGACGCTGCGCCGATCGTCGGGGTCCATGCCGCCGTGGTAGAAGCAGGCCGGGTGGCCGGCATCGTTCAGCGCCTTCGACAGCACCTCGGTCTTGTTGCGGGTGCCGCAGTAGACGATGCCCGACTGGCCCGGTCGCGCCGCGGCGAAGTCGAGGATCTGGCGCCGCGGCCCGTCCTTGGCGGCGAAGGCGATGTGGATGTTCGGCCGGTCGAAGCCGCGCAGGAAGCGCGCGGGCTCGCGCCCGTCGAACAGGCGGCGGATGATCTCGTCCTGCGTCTCGCCGTCCGCGGTCGCGGTGAAGGCGGCGAGCGGCACGCCGAGCGTGCGCTTCAGCTCACCGATGCGCAGGTAGTCGGGGCGGAAGTCGTGGCCCCACTGGCTCACGCAATGCGCCTCGTCGACCGCGATCGCGGCGACGCCGATGCGGCGCAGCAGCGGCAGGGTCGAGGCCGAGGCGAGGCGTTCCGGCGCGAGGTACAGCAGCTTCAGCCGCCCCTCGTCGAGCGCGGCGAAGACCTCCTCGGTCTCCTCGTCGGTATTGCCCGAGGTCAGCGCGCCCGCCTCGACGCCCACGGCCTTCAGCGCCCGCACCTGGTCGCGCATCAGCGCGATCAGCGGCGAGATCACCAGCGTCACCCCCGCGCGGCAGATCGCGGGCAGCTGGTAGCACAGCGACTTGCCGCCGCCGGTGGGCATGATCGCCAGCGTGTCGCGCCCCGCGAGAACGGCGCGCACGATCTCCTCCTGGCCGGGGCGGAAGCCCGGGAAGCCGAAGACCCGGTGCAGGATCTCGGCCGGGATCTCCTCGCCCGGCAGGGTGGCGTCGTGCGCGGCCACGGGGTCAGGCGAAGCCGTAGAAGAAGCCCGCGTTGTTGCGAAGCGCCTGCTGCAGGATGATGATGATGATGAAGACCACCAGCGGCGCAAGGTCGAGCCCGCCGGTGTTGGGCAGGATCCGCCGGATCGGGGCGTAGAGCGGCTCGAGCAGGTTCGACAGCCCGTACCAGATCTGGGCGACGATGGGCTGGCGCAGGTTCAGCACCTGGAAGTTGATCAGCCAGCTCATGATGATGTGGGCGATCATCACGAACCAGATCACGTCGAGGATCAGCATCAGGGCCTGGAACAGCGTTACCATCGTCATCTCCAAGGGGGCGTCGCCGCCCTAGGTAAGGCGTCCGGGCCGGTGGCGCAACATGCCGCGGCCGCCCGGGTCTTGCCAAGGCGCCGCGGCGCGGCGACAGTCGCGCCGGTAAGGAGACAAGATGTACCCGTTCCTGCGCATGTCGCTTGCCTGCGGCGCCGCCCGTCGCGCGGGCCCGCTGCCCGTGACCCAGACCCTCGTCACCCGCACCACGGTGCTGCCCTGGGATCTCGACATCTGGTGCGAGCTGAACAACGGCCGCACGCTGACGCTGTTCGACCTCGGGCGGCTGCCGCTGCTGATCCGGACCGGCGTGGTGGCGACGGCGAAGGCGCAGGGCTGGGGGCTGACGGTCGCGGGCTCGTCGGTGCGCTACCGCCGGCGGGTGGTGATGTTCGACCGGCTCGAGATGCGCTCGCGCATCCTCGGGTGGGACCAGCGCTTCTTCTACGTCGACCAGAGCCTGTGGCGGAAGGGCGAGGCGACCAGCCACGTGCTGATCCGCGCCGCGGTGAGCTCGCCCCAGGGGATCGTGCCGCCGGCCGACATGCTGACCGCGATGGGGCGCCCCTACACCTCGCCGCCGCTGCCGGGCTGGGTCGCGGGCTGGATCGGCGCCGACCGCGAGCGGCCCTGGCCCCCCGAGACCTGAGCCCCGGCAGGCGCGCCCCGGCCGGGAAGCGCCAGGGCGGGGGGTCCGGGGGGAGGCGCGCCTCCCCCCGGCGCCTGCCCGGGACCGGCCTGCCCGCTTGCATGCCCCCTGCCCCCTCGGGTCGCGCCACCGGCTTGCGGCGCCGCGGCATTTCGGGCGTTATGCGCCGGATCGGCAGACAGGAGACGGCCATGGCGGCAACCGCACGACAGCGCATCCTCGGCTGGTACTTCTTCGACTGGGCAAGCCAGCCCTATGCCACGCTGCTGATGACCTTCGTCTTCGCGCCCTACGTGCAGGAGATCCTGGGCGACGGCAGCCTCGCGCAGGCGGCCTGGGGCTATGGCATCGGCGCGGCCGGGGTGGTGATCGCGCTGCTGGCGCCGCTGCTCGGGGCGATGGCCGACCGCTCGGGCGGCCGCATGGGCTTTGTCGCGCTGTTCTCGGTCGTCTACATGCTCGGCGCATGGGGGCTGTGGTTCGCGCGGCCCGACGATCCGAACCTTGTCTTCACCCTCGTCTGCTTCGGCCTCGGCCTCGCGGCGATGGAATTCGCCACGATCTTCACCAACGCGCTTCTGCCCGGCCTCGGCCCGCGCACCGAGCTTGGGCGCATCTCCGGCTCGGGCTGGGCCTTCGGATACCTCGGCGGGCTGGTCTCGCTGGTCCTGGTGCTGGGCTTTCTGGCCGAGAACGCGGCGACGGGGCGCACCCTCTTCGGGCTGCCGCCGCTCTTCGGCCTCGACCCGGTGCTGCGCGAGGGCACCCGCGCCGTCGGGCCGCTGACGGCGATCTGGTATGGCGTGTTCATGGTGCCGTTCTTCCTGTGGGTGCGCGACCCCGGCGTCATCGCCCCGGTGCCGATCAGCCGCGCCGCGCGCGAGGCCTGGCCACGGCTGAAGGCCTCGCTGCGCGCCCTGCCCGGCCAGCGCAGCCTCGCGGCCTATCTCGCGGCCTCGATGCTCTACCGCGACGCGCTCAACGGCATGTACACCTTCGGCGGCATCTATGCCGCCGGCGTGCTTGGCTGGTCGGTGACCGACGTGGGCAAGTTCGGCCTGCTCGCGGTGCTGACCGGCGCGGTCTTCGCCTGGGCCGGCGGGCGCGCCGACGACCGCTTCGGGCCGAAGCCGGTGATCGCGGTCACCGTCGCGCTGCTCGCGCTCGTGGCCTTCGCCATCACCCAGGTCTCGCGCGACGCGGTCTTCGGCACGATCGTCTCGCCCGACAGCTGGCTGCCCGATGCCGCCTTCTACCTGCTTGGCGCCGCGATCGGCGCGGCGGGCGGGGCGCTGCAGGCCGCGAGCCGCACGATGCTGGTGCGCCAGTCGCCGCCGGCGCGGCTGACCGAGAGCTTCGGCCTCTACGCGCTCGCGGGCAAGGCCACCGCCTTCCTCGCGCCGCTCGGCATCGCGGTGACCACGCAGCTGACCGGCAGCCAGCAGGCCGGGATCGTTCCGCTGATCGTGCTCTTTCTTCTCGGGCTCGCCCTGCTACCTTGGGTGAAAGCCGAAGGAGAGCCTCCCGCATGATCCGACCCATCCTGCGCGCGCTCGCGCTGGCGGCGCTGCCGCTTCTCGCCGCCGCCCCCGCCCTGCAGGCGGAGCCGCTCGCGCGCCAGCTGTTCGGCGCCGAGAACCGCCCCTCGCGCCAGCAGCCAAGCCCGATCGGCTTCTATTCGAAGGGCTGCGCCGCAGGGCTGGTGCAGATGCCCGAGTCGGGGCCGACCTGGCAGGCGATGCGGCTGTCGCGCAACCGCAACTGGGGCCAGCCCGAGATGGTGCAGTTCCTGGCGGACCTGTCGGCCTATGCCACGCGGCTCGGCTGGGCGGGGCTCTACATCGGCGACATCAGCCAGCCGCGCGGCGGGCCGATGACCGGCGGGCATGCCAGCCACCAGATCGGGCTTGATGCCGATGTCTGGATGCTGCCGCCGCGGCGGCTGAACCTGAGCCGGGCGGAACGGGAATCGATCTCGTCGATCTCGGTCCGGACCGAGGACCAGCGCCGGGTGAATGCCAACTACACCCCCGCCCATGCCGCGCTGCTGAAGGCCGCCGCCGGCGACCCGCGCGTCGACCGCATCTTCGTCGCCGCGGCGGTGAAGATCGAGATGTGCCGCACCGCCAGCCGCGCCGACCGCGCCTGGTTGCAGAAGATCCGCCCGATCGCCGGGCACAACACCCATTTCCACGTCCGGCTCAAGTGCCCGCGCGGCGCGCGGCTGTGCGAGACCCAGAGCCCGACCGTGGCCGAGCTGTCCAAGGGCGGCGACGGCTGCGACGACACTCTCACCTGGTGGGTGACCGATTACCTGAACCCGCCGAAATCCACCGCGCGTCCGGACCGGACCTCCCCCCCGCCCCGCACGGCGCGCACCTACACCATGGCAGACCTCCCCCGCCAATGCGCCTCCGTCCTCCGCTCGGACTAGCCCTCGTCGCGCTGCCGCTCCTCGTGGCCGGGTGCCTGCATTCCAATGCGGCGCCCGCCGCCGACGGGCTGCCCGCGACCTTCGTCGGCCGCCATGTCTGGACCAGCCCCGACCGCGCCCTCGGCGGGCTGTCGGGGATCGAGCTGTCGGCGGACGGCCGGTCGGTCGTGGTGCTGTCGGACCGCGGATACGTCTTCTCGGGCACGCTCGAGAGGGACGCCGAGGGCGCGGTCACCGGCGCCAGCGTCGGTCCGGCCATGGCGCTGATGGACCTGCGTGGCGGCGCCATGTCGGGCAAGCTGTCGGATTCCGAGGGGCTGGCCCTGCGCGACGACGGCGGGTTCTGGGTGTCGTTCGAGCAGCAGGCCCGGGTGATGTCCTACGACCGGCCCGGCACCCGCGGCAGGCCCGGCCCGGTGCGGCCCGAGTTCCGCCGGCTCGAGGAGAACGGCGCGCTCGAGGCGCTGGCGATCGATCCGCAGGGCCGGCTCGTGACCCTGCCCGAGGAGCCGCTGCCGGACGAGACCGACACCCCGGTCTGGCGGCTCGAGGGCAACCGCTGGACCGCCGCGTTCCGCATCACCCGCGACGGGCGCTGGAAGCCCGTGGGGGCGGATTACGGCCCCGACGGACGGCTCTACCTGCTCGAGCGGGCCTTCTGGCCGCCCTTCGGCTTCCAGAGCCGCGTGCGGCGCTTCGATCCCCCCGTCACCGCCACCGCGCCCGCAAGTCCGCCCCTGCCGGGCGAGGCGATTCTGGAAAGCAACGTGGGCGAGTTCGACAATCTCGAGGGCCTCGCGATCTGGTCCGATGCCGAGGGCGCGATCCGCCTGACGATGATCGCGGACGACAACTTCATCGCCCTGCAGCGCACCGAGCTGATCGACTACCGCCTGCCGCCCGGCCGCTGACCCGGCCGCTGACCCGCCGCCTGCCCACCGCCTGCACGCCGCCCGCACGGGCGCACGCGTCGATGCCGGGGGCCGGGACCCGGGGCGCACGCGGGACCCTGCCCCGCTTGACCGAATCCCCCTGCGGGCGTATCCGGCCCCGTCGCGGCGGCCGCCGCCGCGAGGTTTCCTCACTCTGCCGCCCCCTGCCCTGCCACAACGGACATCGGACATGACCCGCCTGCTTCCCGGCATCCTTGCCATGGCCGCCATCGTCGTGGCCTCGAACATCCTGGTGCAGTTCCTGCTGGGCGACTGGCTGACCTGGGGCGCGTTCACCTATCCCTTCGCCTTCCTCGTCACCGACCTGACCAACCGCCTGCAGGGCGCGGCCGCCGCGCGCCGGGTGATCGTCATCGGCTTCGCGGTCGGGGTGGCCTGCTCGCTGGTCGGCAGCCAGATCGAGGGCGCGTTCGGGCCGCTCGTGAGCTTCCGCGTCGCGCTCGGCTCGGGGCTTGCGTTCCTGGCCGCGCAGCTCACCGATGTCACCGTCTTCAACCGCTACCGCGCCGGGCGCTGGTGGACGGCGCCCTTCGTCTCGACGCTGGTCGGCGCCTCGATGGACACCGCGATCTTCTTCACCACCGCGTTCTCGGCCGCGCTGGTGTTTCTCGAGCCCGGCAACGACGTCGGCTGGGCGAACGACGCCGTGCCGCTTCTGGGCCTCGGGCCGATGGCGCCGCTGTGGCTTTCGCTCGCGACGGCGGACTGGCTCGTCAAGATTCTGCTCGCTTTGGTGGCATTGGTGCCGTTCCGCGTGATCGTTTCACAGCAGCTCGGAAACACCGCTAGGGCTGGATAAATTAATTTGACGAACACTAAATCTGTGCCATCCTCTGCTTATCGGCAACTCATGAAAGGAGGTGGTCCAGTGTCTAGAGTGATATTGGAGGTTGGTGTCGGGACAGTCAGGGGGGCCGAGGCCTGAGGGCAACCCCACAAGGTCAAGAACCCTGACTGGGCCTAGGCGAACGACCCGTTCGTCACCCTAACTGGCCCATCTCCGTAGATCTCGGGGGCCGTTTCCGGATGGAAACGGCCCTTTCCGATTTAATCCGCGCCGGCATTTTAAGCGCCGGCCCCGCCGACCCCGGTTTTCTGCGCCGCCGCGCAATTTACCGGGAACAAGATCCGCCGATCCGCGTTCAACGCGTTTCGCCCCAGTCCGCCGCGCCCGTCGCCCGAAGCTTCCAAGGCCCGCCTGCCCATGCTGCGCATCACCGACACGATCCAGATCGCCGACTGGGAACTGGTCGAGACCTTCACCCGCGCGCAGGGTCCGGGCGGCCAGAACGTCAACAAGGTGTCGACCGCGGTCGAGCTGCGATTCGAGGCCGAGCGTTCGCCGCACCTGCCCGGCCCGGTGAAGGCGCGGCTGAAGCGGCTTGCGGGGCGGCGCTGGACCACCGATGGCGCGATCGTGATCCGCGCCGAGGAGACCCGCAGCCAGGCCCGCAACCGAGAGCTGGCGCGCGAGCGGCTGGCCGAGCTGATCCTGGCCGCGACCGTCACGCCCAAGCGGCGCATCGCCACCCGGCCGACGCTGGGCAGCCAGCGCCGCCGGCTTGCCGCCAAGACCCAGCGCGGCGAGGTGAAATCGCTCAGGGGGCGCGTCGATGAGGCCGACTGACGCCGCCGCCCGCCGCCGCCTGCGCGCCGCCTGGATCGCGCGCATCGCCTCGCCGCTTGCCGGGTTGCTGGGCCGCCGCCCGCCGGCGCTGCAGGTCGCGGCGCTGTGCCTGCGCGGCGCGGCGGGGGCCGAGCAGGTGCTGCTGATCACCAGCCGCGGCAGCGGTCGCTGGGTGCTGCCGAAGGGCTGGCCGATGAAGGGGCGCAGCCTTGCCGGCGCGGCCCAGCGCGAAGCCTGGGAAGAGGCCGGCGTCACCGGCGCGGTCGGCCGCGCGCCGCTTGGCACCTACCATTACCTGAAATACGGCCGCGGCGGGCTGGGCCGGCGGGTCAGCGTCAATGTCTACCCGCTCTGGCTGCGCCGGCTCGAGCCGCATTTCCCCGAGGCCGGGCAGCGCGACCTCGGCTGGTTCGCCCCGGCCGAGGCCGCCGCGCTGGTGGCCGAGCCCGAGCTGGCCGCGCTGCTGCGCGCGCTGCCCCGGCACCTGCCCCAGCGCCAGCCGCCGCGCGACGCGGCCGCCGCGACCTGAGGCCACGGCGGGCGCCGATCGGGACGGCGCGTCGCGCCGGGCACGGGACGGCCGGCGCGTGCTGCGACAGATTGCGTCATCGGGTCCAAGCCGCTAGGTACCGGCCCCGATTGTAACGGCCAGATGACGGCCAGCGACGGGGGGCTCATGGCCACCGAACCACAGCTTGCACACCTCGGCCGCGGCGACCGGGACGCCTCGGGGCGGCCGAAGAACCAGTGGAAGACGCTCGACAAGGATCTCGGGCGGATCGGCCGGCTCGAGGAAGCGGCGATGTTCATCGCCCGGCCGCTGGTCGCGCCGGGGCTGGCGCTGGCCTTCGTCGTGCTGGCGACGGTGGGCGCGCTCGCGGTGTTCGGGCTGGACAATTCGGGCTGGATCGTCGTCGCGGCGGCGGCGGTGGGCGCCTACATGGCGCTCAACATCGGCGCGAACGACGTGGCCAACAACATGGGCCCGGCGGTCGGCGCCAAGGCGCTGACCATGGGCGGCGCGCTCGCCATCGCCGCCGTGGCCGAGGTCTCGGGCGCCTTCATCGCCGGCGGCGACGTGGTCGGCACGATCTCGGGCGGGATCGTCGCCCCCGACCAGGTGGCCGAGCCGCACCTGTTCGTGCGGCTGATGATGTCGGCGCTGATCGCGGCGGCGGTCTGGATCAACCTCGCGACCGCGCTCGGCGCGCCGGTCTCGACCACGCATTCGGTCGTCGGCGGCGTCGTCGGCGCGGGCGTGGTGGCGGCGGGGTTCGACGCGGTGAACTGGCCGATGGTCGGGCAGATCGCGGCCAGCTGGGTGATCTCGCCGGTGATGGGCGGGGTGATCGCGGCGGCCTTCCTCGCCTTCATCAAGGCCAGGATCAGCTACGCCGAGGACAAGCTGTCGGCGGCGAAGCTGTGGGTGCCGATCCTCGTGGGGATCATGGCGGGCGCCTTCGGCACCTACCTGATCACCAAGGGGCTGAAGCGGCTGATCCACGTCTCGCCGGCCGAGGCGCTGCTGGCGGGCGCGGTCATCGGGCTGGTGGCCTGGGCGGTGGCGCGGCCGGCGGTCGCGCGCCATGCCCGGGGCGCCGAGAACCGCAAGAAGTCGCTCAAGCCGATGTTCGCGCTGCCGCTGGTGATCGCGGCGGCGCTGCTGTCCTTCGCGCATGGCGCCAACGACGTGGCGAACGCGGTCGGGCCGCTGGCGGCGGTGGTGCACACGGTGGCCGCGGGCGACGTCGCGACGGCGGTCGAACTGCCGATCTGGGTGATGGCGATCGGGGCGCTCGGGATCTCGGTCGGGCTGGTGCTGTTCGGGCCGAAGCTGATCACGATGGTCGGCTCCGAGATCACCAAGCTCAACCCGATGCGCGCCTTCTGCGTCGCGCTCTCGGCGGCGATCACGGTGATCGTGGCAAGCTGGCTGGGGCTGCCGGTCTCCTCGACGCATATCGCCGTGGGCGCGATCTTCGGCGTGGGCTTCTACCGCGAATGGCACGCCGAGCGGCGCGCCCGCGCGCTGGGGCTGGCGAAGGGCAAGGTGCTCGCCCCCGAGGAACGCGCGCGGCGCAAGCTGGTGCGACGCTCGCACATGACCACGATCGCGGCGGCCTGGGTGGTGACGGTGCCGTTCTCGGCCCTGCTCGCCGCGGCGATCTACTGGGGGCTGACGCTCGTCGCGCGCTAGGCCGGACCCGGCCACCGGCGCGCATCGCCCCGGACGGTCGCGGTCCGGCCCGCGCGGGGTCCGCGCACCAACGCAGAGGGGGGGCGTCGCGACGCGCCCGGACCCGCGGGCCGGCCCGGCACCGCGATGGCCGGACCGCGACCGGCCGGGGGAGCGCGCGACGCGGGCCGGGTCCGGCCCAGCTGCGCCCCGCTCCACGGCCCCCGGCGGGCCGGTCTCAGACCTCGACCGCGATCCGCTGCTGGCGGCCGACGCCGAAGACGCGCTTGTAGCGCTCGACCTCGTCCGCCGGGCCCATCGCCTTCTCGGGATTGTCCGACAGCTTCACCGTCGGCCGGCCATCGGCCGAGATCGCCTTGCACACCAGCGAGAACGGCGCCAGCGCGTCGCCCGGCATCAGCCCGCGGAAGTCGTTGGTCAGAAGCGTTCCCCAGCCGAAGCTCACCTTCACCCGGCCCGCGAACTGCGCCTGCAGCGCCTCGATCTTCTCGACGTCGAGCCCGTCCGAGAAGATCACCAGCTTCTGCGTCGGGTCCTCGCCGCGCGCCTTCCACCAGGCGATCGCCTTCTCGGCCCCCGCCGCCGGGTCGCCCGAATCGATGCGGATCCCGGTCCAGCCCGCCAGCCAGTCCGGCGCATGGGCCAGGAAGCCGTCGGTGCCGTAGGTGTCGGGCAGCAGGATCCGCAGGTTGCCGTCATGCTCCTCGTGCCAGTCGGCCAGCACGCGATAGGGCGCCTCGCGCAGCGCCTCGTCGGTCTCGGCCAGCGCCGCCAGCACCATCGGCAGCTCGTGCGCGTTGGTGCCGATAGCCTCGATGTCGTGGCGCTGCGCGATCAGGCAGTTCGACGTGCCGGTGAACTTCTCGCCCAGGCCCTCCATCATCGCCTGCACGCACCAGTCCTGCCACAGGAAGCTGTGCCGCCGCCGCGTGCCGAAATCGGCGATGCGCAGGCCGGGGATCTCGCGCAGCCGCTCGATCTTTTCCCACAGCTTGGTCATCGCCCGGGCATAGAGCACCTGCAGTTCGAACCGGCCCATGTCGCGCATCACCGCGCGGGCGCGCAGCTCCATCAGCACGGCCAGCGCGGGGATCTCCCACATCATCACCTCGGGCCACTTGCCCTCGAAGCTCAGCTCGTACTGGCCGTCGCGCTTCTCGAGGTGGTAGTCGGGCAGGCGCATCCCCTCGAACCACTCCATGAAGTCGGGCCGGAACATCTGGCGCTTGCCGTAGAAGGTGTTGCCGCGCAGCCAGGTCGACTCGCCGCGCGTCAGCGACAGCGAGCGGATGTGGTCCAGCTGCTCGCGCAGCTCGCCCTCGTCGATCATGTCCGCCAGCCGCACCGATTTCGAGCGGTTGATCAGGCTGAAGCTGACCGTCGTCTCGGGCCGGTTGCGGAAGATCGACTGACACATCAGCAGCTTGTAGAAATCGGTATCGATCAGCGAGCGCACGATCGGATCGATCTTCCACTTGTGCGCCCAGACCCGCGCGGCGATGTCGACCATGGCTCAGCCCTCCAGTACCACGCCCGCGGCGCGCATCTCGTCCAGCGCCGCGGCGAGCGAGCCGTCAAGGTCGATCCCCCGGCTCGCGTCCAGCCGGACGGTCACGGCATAGCCGAGCCGCGCCGCGTCGATCGCCGAATAGGCGACGCAGTAATCGGTGGCGAGCCCGACGATGGTCAGCGCCGAGATGCCGCGCGCCTGCAGTTCGGCCTGCAGCCCGGTCGGGGTCACGCGGTCGTTCTCGAAGAAGGCGGAATAGCTGTCGATCGCCGGGTTCGCGCCCTTGCGCACCACCAGGTCGGCGCGCGCGGCCGCGAGCGCGGGATGGAACTCGGCCCCGGCCGAGCCCTGCACGCAATGCACCGGCCACAGCACCTGCGGGCCATAGGGCATCTCGGTCACGGTGAAGGGGTGCGCCCCCGGGTGGTTGGCCGCGAACGAGGCGTGGTCGGCCGGGTGCCAGTCCTGCGTCAGCACCACGGTCGCGAAGTCGGCCATCATCGCGTTGATCGGGGCGACGACGGCGTCGCCCTCGGCGACCGCAAGCGCGCCGCCGGGGCAGAAGTCGGTCTGGACGTCGATGACGAGAAGGGCGTCGGTGGCTGGGCGCATGCTGTCTCCTCCGGGACCCGGCATTGGTAGGCAGGGGGGATTGCCCCGTCAATGCCATGATTCGCTGGCAAGTTCCGTCCACACATTTGTTTAACGACGATTTCAAGGAGGACCGATGCGCTTCCTGATGCCCCCCGACCCGATGGCCCGGCTGTCGGAATTGCCGATGGCGAGCCTGGCCCAGTGGCTGGGCCTGGCGCTGGCGATGATCCTGCTGCTTTGGCTGGGCGCCCGCCGCCAGCGCGCGGCGGCGACGCTGCGCTGTCGCTGGCGGCGCGCCGCCACCGCCGACATGGCGCCGGGCCGGCTGCAGCCCTGGCAGTGCCGCCGCTGCGGCGCCACCGCCTACAGCGCGACCCACGCCATGCCGCAGGGCTGCCGGCGCGGGGCCGGGCCGCCGCCCGGCTGACCCGGCGGCCCGCGCGCCGCGGCTTTCCCTTGCCGCCGCCCCCCGCCCTGCCCTATGGGCGGGGCCATGCTGACCGTTGCCGCGCTGTACCGCTTCACGCCCTTTCCCGACCCGGCCGCGCTGCGCGCGCCGCTGCTGGCCGCCTGCGAGGCCGCCGAGGTCAGGGGCACGCTGCTGATCGCGCCCGAGGGGATCAACGGCACCATCGCCGGCACGCGGGCCGGCATCGACGCCGCGCTGGCCGCGATCCGCGCCCTGCCCGGCTGCGCGGCGATCGACTGGAAGGAAAGCAGCGCCCCCACGATGCCCTTCGGCCGGATGAAGGTCCGGCTGAAGCGCGAGATCGTCACCATGGGCCAGCCCCATGTCGATCCCGCCGCGGGCACCGGCCGCTATGTCGCCCCCACCGACTGGAACGCCCTGATCTCGGCCCCGGATGTCGTCACCATCGACACCCGCAACGGCTACGAGGTCGCGATCGGCAGCTTCGAGGGCGCGGTCGATCCGGGCACCGACAGCTTCGGCGACTTCCCGGCCTGGTGGGCGGCCAATCGCGACCGCTTCGCGGGCAAGCGCATCGCCATGTTCTGCACCGGCGGCATCCGCTGCGAGAAATCCACGAACTACCTGCTGGGCGAGGGCGTGCCCGAAGTGTTCCACCTGCAGGGCGGCATTCTGAAATACCTCGAGGAGGTGCCGCAGGCCGAAAGCCTGTGGCAGGGCGAATGCTTCGTCTTCGACGACCGCGTCAGCCTTGGCCACGGGCTCGCGCAGGGCACGGCGACCCTGTGCCATGCCTGCCGCCGGCCGCTGACGCCCGCCGACCGCGCCCGCCCCGAGTTCGAGGACGGCGTCGCCTGCCACCATTGCGCCGCGGAGTACGGCCCGGCCGACCGCGCGCGCTTTCGCGAGCGCGCCCGCCAGATCGCGCTCGCCGCGCGCCGCGGTCGGCGCCATCTGGGCGAAGATGGGGGCGCAACCTAGCCCGGGACCGGCGAATTCCCCCACCCCACGGTTTAGTTGATGGACAGTCCCGGGCTTTCCCCCCATGACTCGGCCCGCACGATACGAAACTCCCGGCTGCATGTTCCGAACCCTTGCCTCCTTCTCGGCCACGCCGCGCAGCGCTTCGTGGCGCTGGAGCGTCGCGATCCTCGCGGTGCTGGTCTCGTTCATCCTGCGCTATGCGGGCGACGCCTATTTCCCGCCGGGCTTTCCCTACCTGACCTTCTTCCCCGCGGTGATCCTGACCACCTTCCTCGCCGGGCTGTGGCCGGGGATCGCGGCTTGCCTGGGCTGCGGGGTGCTGGCCTGGTACTACTTCATCCCGCCCTACAACTCGTTCGGGCTGACGGGGACGACCTCGGTCGCGCTGGGCTTCTACGCCTTCATCTGCGCGACCGACATCGCCATCCTCGAGATGATGCGCCGGGCGCTGCGCGGCCAGCACGCCGCGCGCGAGATCGCCAACACCGAGGCCGAGGCGCGCCGGCTGATGTTCCACGAACTGCAGCACCGGGTGTCGAACAACCTTGCGGCCATCGCCTCGCTCTTGAAGATCCAGCGCCGCCAGATCGCCGACCCGGGCGCGGCCAAGGCGCTGGACGAGGCGGTGAACCGCATCAACCTCGTGGCGCGGATGCAGCGCATGCTGCACGACCCCGAGGTGCAGCGCGTCGACTTCACCCGCTTCCTGCGCGAGATGGCCGCGGACGTGCTGAAATCCTCGGGCGCCGAGCGGCGCATCACCCTCGCGCTCGAGGGGCCGCCGCTCTGGGTCGGCGCGCAGCAGTCGACGCCGCTGGGGCTGATCGCGACCGAGTTCATCTCGAACGCGGTCGAACATGGCTTCGCCGGCGATCGTCGCGGCACGCTGACCATCCGCTGCGCCCCGCGCGAGGGCGAGCGCGCGCTGCTCGAGATCGCCGATGACGGCCCCGGCCTGCCGCCGGGCTTCGCGATCGAGGACAGCCCCTCGCTCGGGCTCGTGATCGTGCGCCAGTTCGCGATCCAGCTGGATGCCGAGCTGGAGATGCGCAACGCCCCGGCCGGCGGCTGCGTCTCGCGGCTGGATTTCCCGGTGCGCGAGACCGAGTGACCACCGCATCTTGTGGATAAGCCCTAGGAGCAGCCCCAGATGACGCGGGCCGCGATTGACTCCGTGACGCCGCAGCGGCAAGGATGACCCCTCCTTCCAACGGGCAAAGGACCCCGCCTTGCGCTTCACGCGGCTCAGACTGAACGGCTTCAAGAGCTTCGTCGACCCGACCGACCTCGTGATCCACGAGGGCCTGACCGGCGTCGTCGGACCGAACGGCTGCGGCAAGTCGAACCTGCTCGAGGCGCTGCGCTGGGTGATGGGCGAGACCCGGCCGACCGCGATGCGCGGCGACGGGATGGAGGACGTGATCTTCGCCGGCGCCGCCACCCGCAACGCCCGCAACTTCGCCGAGGTCTCGCTGACCATCGACAATTCCGAGCGGCTCGCGCCCTCGGGCTTCAACGATGCCGACCAGCTCGAGATCATCCGCCGCATCACCCGCGACGCCGGATCGGCCTACAAGGTCAACATCAAGGACGTGCGCGCGCGCGACGTGCAGATGCTGTTCGCCGACGCCTCGACCGGCTCGACCTCGCCCGCGCTGGTGCGGCAGGGCCAGATCTCGGAACTGATCAACGCCAAGCCGAAGAACCGCCGCCGCATCCTCGAGGAAGCGGCCGGGATCTCGGGCCTCTACCAGCGCCGGCACGAGGCCGAGCTGCGGCTGTCGGCGGCCGAGACCAACCTCACCCGCGTCGACGACGTGGTCGAGGGGCTGGCCGCGCAGCTGGCCACGCTGACCCGCCAGGCCAAGCAGGCCGCCCGCTACCGCGAGATCGGCGAGGCGCTGCGCCGGGCCGAGAACATGCTGCTGTGGCGCCGCTGGCGCGAGGCCGACAGCCTGCGCACCGCCGCCGAGGAAGGTCTTTCGGCCTGCGCGCGCACCGCGGCGCAGTCCGAACAGGCGGCCCGCGCCGCGTCCGAAAGGCGCGCCGCGGCCGAGCGCGGCCTGCCCGCCCTGCGCGAGGAGGAAGCGATCGCGAGCGCGATCCTGCAGCGGCTGATCGTCGGGCGCGACGGGCTGGCCGACGAGGAGCGGCGCGCGCGCCAGACGATCGAGACGCTGGCCGCGCGGCTGCTGCAGATCGAGCGCGACACCGAGCGGGAGACGGCGCTGAACCGCGACGCCGGCGAGACGATGGCCCGGCTCGAGGCCGAGCAGGCCGAGATCCTGCAGGCGGCCGACGGCCACGACGCGCGGCTGGCCGATGCGACCGAACGCGCGCGCGAAGCGTCGGCGGCGCTCGGCGACCGCGAGGGCGCGATGCAGGGCCTGACCGAGGACATGGCGCGGCTGTCGGCCCGCCACCAGTCGGCGCAGCGGATGCTCGCGGATGCGCGCGCCGGGCTCGCCAAGGCCGAGCAGGCGCGCGAGACCGCGCGCCGCGCCGAGACCGAGACCGCCGGCGCCGGCGCGCGCGCCGCCGAGGCGCTCGAGGCCGCGACCATCGCCGCCGAGGACGCCCAGTCGGCGGCCGAGGAGGCCGAGGAGCGCCTGATCGCCGCCGAGGAGACCCGGGCCGAGATCCAGTCGCGCGAGGCCGGGGCCCGCGCCCAGCGGTCGGGCGCCGAGGGCGAGGCGAACGCGCTGCGCGCCGAGGTCACGGCACTGGCCCGACTGGTGGAGCGCGAGGCCAAGGCCGGCACGCAGCTGCTGGACAAGGTGCGTGTCGAGACCGGCTTCGAGGCCGCGCTGGGCGCCGCGCTTGCCGACGACCTGCGCGCGCCGGTGGTCGGCGGCGACCAGCCCTCGGGCTGGGTCGCGCTGGCGGCCTACAGCGTGCCGCAGCGCCTGCCCGACGGGGTCGAGCCGCTGTCGAACCATGTCGACGTGCCGCTCGCCCTCGGGCGCCGGATCGGCCAGATCGGCATCGTCACCCGGGCCGAGGGCGCCGCCCGGCAGGCCGATCTGAAACCCGGCCAGCGGCTGGTCAGCCTCGAGGGCGACCTCTGGCGCTGGGACGGCCTGCGCGCGGCGGCCGAGGATGCGCCCTCGGCGGCCGCGCTGCGCCTGCGCCAGCTCAACCGCCTGGTCGAGCTGAAGCGCGATCTCGAAGACGCCGCGGCCCGCGCCGCCGGCGCCGGACAGGCGCACGAACACCTGACCCGCGCGCTGGCCGAGGCGACCCGCGCCGATGCCGCCGCCCGCGACGCCCGGCGCGAGGCCGACCGCCGCGTCGCCGAGGCGAGCCGGGCGCAAAGCCGGGCCGAGGCCGACCGGTCGGTCGCCGGCGGCCGGCAGGAAAGCGCCCGCATCGCCCGCGCCCGGGCCGAGGAGGAGGTCGAGGAAACGCGGGCCCGGCTCGATGAGGCCGCCGCCGCGACCGAGGAGCTGCCCGATCTGGACGCGACGCGCCAGGCGCTCGAGGCGCTGCGCCAGCAGGTCGAGGGCGCGCGGATCGCGATGATGTCTCGCCGCGCCCAGGCCGACGAGATCCGCCGCGAGGGCGAGGCCCGCGCCCGCCGCCGGCAGGACATCGGCAAGGAGATCTCGGGCTGGCGCCAGCGGCTCGAGACCGCGGGGAAGCGCGCGCAGGAGCTGTCCGAGCGCCGCGACGAGACCGCCGAGGCGCTCGACGAAGCCCGCGCCGCGCCCGAGGAGATCGCGATCCGGCGCGAGGACCTGGCCGAGGAGATCGCCGGCGCCGAGGCCCGCCGCGCCGCCGCCACCACCGCGCTGCAGGCCGCCGAGACGGCGCTGCGCGCGGCCCAGGACGCCGAGCGCGACGCCGAGCGCGCGGGCGGCGAGGCCCGCGAGGCCCGCGCCCGGGCCGAGGCCCGCGCCGAGGCCGCGCGCGAGACCGTCGCCGCCGCCGCCGAACGCATCCGCGACGAGACCGAGCTTTTGCCGCTGGAACTGCTGGCCGCGCTGGGGACCGACCCCGAGACCATGCCCGATGCCGAGGCGCTCGACGCCGAGGTCACGCGCCTGCGCCGCGCCCGCGACGGCCTGGGCGCGGTCAACCTGCGCGCCGAGGAGGATGCCAAGGCGGTGGCCGAGGAACACGGCGGCCTCGTGACCGAGAAGGCCGATCTCGAAGAGGCGATCCGCAAGCTGCGCTCGGGCATCGCCGGCCTCAACCGCGAGGGCCGCGAGCGGCTGCTCACCGCCTTCGAGCAGGTGAACGCGAGCTTCCGCACGCTCTTCACCCATCTCTTCGGTGGCGGCGAGGCGAACCTCGTGCTGGTGGAAAGCGACGACCCGCTCGAGGCCGGGCTCGAGATCATGTGCCAGCCGCCGGGCAAGAAGCTGGCGACGCTGTCGCTGCTGTCGGGGGGCGAGCAGACGCTGACGGCGCTGGCGCTGATCTTCGCGGTGTTCCTCGCCAACCCCGCGCCGATCTGCGTCCTCGACGAGGTCGACGCGCCGCTCGACGATGCCAACGTCACCCGGTTCTGCGACCTCCTCGACGAGATGACGCGCCGCACCGACACCCGCTTCCTGATCATCACCCACCACGCCGTGACCATGAGCCGGATGGACCGCCTGTTCGGGGTGACGATGCAGGAGCAGGGCGTGAGCCAGCTGGTCTCGGTCGATCTCAAGCGCGCCGAGGCGCTCGTCGCCTGACGCCCGACCGCGGCCCCGGCCCTGTTCGCGGTCCCGGTCCCGGTCCCGGTCCTCGACTTTGTCCAAATATCCCGGGGGAGCGGGCAAGGCCCGCGGGGGCAGCGCCCCCTCGTCCCGGGCCAGCTTTCGCATTGGCCCAAATATCCCGGGGGAGTCGCGGCCCCGGGCCGCGACGGGGGCAGAGCCCCCTTCCCTGCCGCTCCCCCGAACAGCCCGACCGCAGGAAGGTGTCCGGGAGGTCTCCGGGGGGGGGCTCCGGGGGGGCTCCGGGGGATCTGCGCCAGGCGCAGGCGGATCCGCCCCGATTTCGCGGCGTTTGCCACCCTTGCCAGACTCGCGCCGGGGGCGTAGAACCCGGCCCCATGAGAGGCTTCGTCTACTTCGACATCCACGACCGCGCCCGGCTTCCCAGCCGGTTCTTCGGCGTGGCCCATGCGATCCTCGCGCGACTTTGATCGCGCGGACCGGCGCCGTCCCGCGCCCGGTCCAACGCGCCATCCGACCTTTCCAGACAGCCGCGCAGACCCCTGTTCCGACCGGGTTCTGACGTTCAGCAATCCCGTGAGGAGACCCCGGAGATGACCGGTAAAACGCTCTACGACAAGATCTGGGACGCGCATGTCGTCGACCAGCAGCCCGACGGCACCTGCCTGCTCTACATCGACCGCCACCTCGTGCACGAAGTGACCAGCCCGCAGGCCTTCGAGGGGCTGCGCATGGCCGGCCGCAAGGTCCGCGCGCCTGAGAAGACCATCGCGGTTCCCGACCACAACGTGCCCACCACCGAAGGGCGCGACGTGAAGATCGACAACGAGGAAAGCCGCATCCAGGTCGAGGCGCTGGACAAGAACGCCCGCGACTTCGGCGTGAACTACTACCCGGTGACCGACATCCGCCAGGGCATCGTGCACATCGTCGGGCCCGAGCAGGGCTGGACGCTGCCGGGCATGACGGTCGTGTGCGGCGACAGCCACACCGCGACCCACGGCGCCTTCGGGGCGCTCGCGCACGGGATCGGCACCTCGGAAGTCGAACACGTCCTGGCCACCCAGACGCTGATCCAGAAGAAGTCGAAGAACATGAAGGTCGAGATCACGGGCAAGCTGCGCCCCGGCGTCACGGCCAAGGACATCACGCTGTCGGTGATCGGCGCGACCGGCACCGCCGGCGGCACCGGCTATGTCATCGAATACTGCGGCGAGGCGATCCGCGATCTGTCGATGGAAGGCCGCATGACGGTCTGCAACATGGCGATCGAGGGCGGCGCCCGCGCGGGCCTGATCGCGCCGGACGAGAAGACCTTCGCCTATGTGATGGGCCGTCCGCACGCGCCGAAGGGCGCGGCGTGGGAAGCGGCGCTGACCTGGTGGAAGACGCTGTTCTCGGATGACGGCGCGCATTGGGACAAGGTCGTGACGCTCAAGGGCGAGGACATCGCCCCGGTCGTCACTTGGGGCACCTCGCCCGAGGACGTGCTGCCGATCACCGGCGAGGTTCCCGCGCCCGAAAGCTTCACCGGCGGCAAGGTCGAGGCGGCGAAGCGCTCGCTCGACTACATGGGGCTGGCGGCGGGCACCAAGCTCACCGACATCAAGATCGACGCGGTGTTCATCGGCTCGTGCACCAACGGCCGGATCGAGGATCTGCGCGCCGCGGCCGAGATCCTGAAGGGCAAGAAGATCGCGCCGGGCGTGCGCGCGATGGTCGTGCCCGGCTCGGGCCTCGTGCGGGCGCAGGCGGAAGAGGAAGGTCTCGCGCAGGTCTTCATCGACGCCGGCATGGAATGGCGCCTCGCGGGCTGCTCGATGTGCCTGGCGATGAACCCCGACCAGCTCTCGCCCGGCGAGCGCTGCGCCGCGACCTCGAACCGCAACTTCGAGGGCCGTCAGGGCCGCGGCGGGCGCACCCACCTGATGAGCCCCGCGATGGCCGCCGCCGCCGCCGTCGCCGGCCACCTCGTGGACGTGCGCGAGGTCATGGCCGAGACCGCCGGGGCCTGATCGGATGCGGATCGCGGGCATCGACGGCTGCAAGGCGGGCTGGATCGCCGTCGTCGCGGAGGAAGGCCGGCCGGAAACGGCCGCGCCCCGCCCTGTGGCACGGGTCGCCGATCTTTTCGCCGTGACGGACGTCGCCTTCGCGCTCGTCGACATTCCCATCGGGTTCGTCGACGGGCCGGAGCCCCGCGATACCGAAGCCGCCATGCGCGCTTTTCTGAAGGGAAAGGCGTCCTCGGTCTTCAACACGCCGTGCCGCGCCGCACTCATTGAGGAGGTCTATTTCGACGCGAGCTACGTCAACCGCGAGAAACTCGGGATCGGCCTGAGCAAGCAGAGTTTCATGCTGTTCCCGAAGATGCTTGAGGTCGACAGGTTCGCCGAGAGGGACTGCCAAACCCGCCTGCGCGAAGGCCACCCTGAGGTGTCCTTCGCCGAGATGAACGGTCGCCTTCCGGTACTGAGCCGCAAGCGCCAGCCCGACGGAAGGGCCGACCGCATCGCGCTACTTGCGGCCCAAGGCTTCGACGCCGAGGCGCTCGCAGGTCAGGCCAACGCCAATGGCTGCGCGGTCGACGACATGCTCGACGCCACCGCGCTTTTGTGGAGCGCGATGCGCTTCCGGCGCGAGCAACACACCACCTTCCCCGCGCAGCCGCAGCGCGATGCGCGGGGCCTTGAAATGTCAGTCATCGCCTGAGCGAGCAAGGACAGCAGATATGGACAAGTTCACCACCCTGACCGGCGTCGCGGCCCCGATGCCGCTGGTCAACATCGACACCGACATGATCATCCCCAAGCAGTTCCTGAAGACGATCCAGCGCTCGGGTCTCGGCAAGAACCTGTTCGACGAGATGCGCTATGACCAGCAGGGCAACGAGATCCCCGATTTCGTGCTGAACCAGCCCGCCTACCGCAACGCCGAGGTCATCGTCGCGGGCGACAACTTCGGCTGCGGCTCGTCGCGCGAACACGCGCCCTGGGCG
This sequence comes from Frigidibacter sp. MR17.24, assembly GCF_037095655.1. Classification (NCBI taxonomy): domain Bacteria; kingdom Pseudomonadati; phylum Pseudomonadota; class Alphaproteobacteria; order Rhodobacterales; family Paracoccaceae; genus Frigidibacter; species Frigidibacter sp. MR17.24. Next base: position 105,565 of record NZ_JBAWKE010000006.1, on the reverse strand, counting down.
CTGCTGGACTTCGGCATCCGCTGCGTGATCTCGACCAGCTTCGCCGACATCTTCTTCAACAACTGCTTCAAGAACGGCATCCTTCCCGTGGTCCTGCCGCAGGAAGCGGTCGACGCGCTGATGGAGGACGCCAAGAAGGGCGCCAACGCCCGCATGACCGTCGATCTCGAAAGCCAGACCGTCACCACCTCGGACGGCCAGTCCTTCGCCTTCGAGGTCGACGCCTTCCGCAAGCACTGCCTGCTGAACGGCCTCGACGACATCGGCCTGACGCTGGAGAAGGCCGCGGCCATCGACAGCTTCGAGGCGACCGCCGGACAGGCCCGCCCCTGGGTCTGACGGCCGGGCCGGCCCGCCGGCAGATCAACCTAAAGTTTACAACAGGATGCAGGCCACCCGTCTGGGTGGCCTCATTTTTGCCTTCGAAATGATGCAATCCCGCACCACCCGGTCCCACAAATCGCCCCAGGTCCTGATGCAAAGTTAACCGTCGATTGCCAGCCTTCGGGAAATTTGACAGGATTGGGGCACAAATGAGGCAAGTCGCCACAATCGTGGGGAAACTCCTCGGGAACAAGGGACCGGCAACGTATCGGTCCCGCCCGGGCAGAGGGAAATGGGCAGTGATATCCCGTCTGACGGGCGCGGTCGTGCGCGCCATATTGATTCTCGTGCTGGTCGCCACGCCATCGGTGGTGACCCAGTCCGTCACGCCCGAGACCGCAGAGGTCGTGGCGCTGGTCGGGCTGTTCGCCGCGCTGCTGATCCTGATCGAATACGCCGCCTCCTATCCCAGCCTGATCGAGTTCCGCGACGCGCAGCCCTTCAACCGCATCCGGTTCCTGTCGCTGTTCGTGATGGTGTTCCTGCTGTCGGTGGTCTGCATGGACCAGCCCGATCCCGCGATCCTCGCGCGGCTGGTGGGCTTTGTCGGGCACGAGGTGGCGCAGGCGCTCGACTTCCCGTTCAGCCCGGTGCGGCTGGTGCTGCTGATGATGCCCACCGACACCGATCCCCAGCACCTGCAGATGATCCGCACCACCGCCGGGCTGGCCTATTTCATCGCGCTCGCCACGCTTCTGGTCTTCGTGGTGCTGCTGCGCTGGTACGGCTGGCCGACGCGGCGCGGCTCGTTCAACGTCTGGGTCAACCTGCCGACCTTCGACCCGACCTCGGGCAGCGATGTCGTCGACCGGCTGAACCGCGACGCGGTCGCCAACGTCGCGCTGGGGTTCCTGCTGCCCTTCGTGATCCCCGCGCTCGTGCGCTCGGCCTCGATCATCTTCGAGCCGGTGACGCTGGCCTCGCCGCACACGCTGATCTGGACGATGACGATCTGGGCCTCGCTGCCGGTCACGCTGATGATGCGCGGGATCGCGATGAACCGGATCGCGGTGATGATCGTCGAGCGGCGGCGCGACAATGCCCGCGCCGCGCTTGGCGAGATCGACGAGACCCGCCTGCAGCCGCTGCATGCCGAGGTCTATCGCGGCTGATCAGTCGCGCGGCGCCGCGGCGCGCCGCAGCCGGTCGTTGATCGCAAGCCCGAGACCCGCGTCGGGCACCGGCGCGAAGGCGATGCGCCCCCCCGCCCCCGCGATCCGGTCCGCCTCGCGCAGCGCGTGGAACAGCCGCGCCGCCGCCTCGGTGTCGCTGCCGGTCTCGGACAGGCTGAGCGCCGCGCCGGGGCAGCCGGGGCCGAAGCCCACCCAAATCTCGCCCGGCTCGGGCACCGTCACCCCCAGCCGCACCGGCGCCGCGGGCGCATAGTGCGATGACAGCTGCCCCGGCGCGGTCGGCGCCTCGGCGCTGCCGCCCGCGACCAGCGGCCGGCCCAGCACAGCCTCGATCGCCTCGCGCGCGACGCCGCCGGGGCGCAGCAACTGCGGCTCGGGGCCGGCGAGCCCGACGATGGTGCTTTCGACCCCGACCGCGCAGGGCCCGCCGTCCAGCACCGCCGCGATCCGCCCCGCGAGACCGTCGAGCACGTGGTCGGCCCGGGTCGGGCTGACCCGGCCGGAGGGATTGGCCGAGGGGCCCGCCAGCGGCCCGCCGAACGCCGTCAGCAGCGCGCGCATGACCGGGTGCGACGGCACGCGCACCGCCACCGTCGCCATCCCGGCCGAGACCAGCGGCGACAGGTCCGTGTCGTCGCGGCGCGGCAGCACCAGCGTCAGCGGCCCGGGCCAGAACGCCGCCGCCAGCGCCCGCGCGCGGTCGTCCATGACCGCGTGGCGCGCGACCTCGTCGACCGCGCCCAGGTGCACGATCAGCGGGTTGAACCGGGGCCGCCCCTTGGCGGCGTAGATCGCGGCGCAGGCCGTGTCCGAGCGCGCATCGCCGCCCAGCCCGTAGACCGTCTCGGAGGGGAAGGCGACAAGCTGCCCCGCCGCCAGCAGGCGCGCGGCCTCGGCCAGGCCCTCGGGCGTCGGATCGAGACGGCGGGTTTCTGCGGGCATGGCTCTGACGCGGCGTTAGGGTTGAGCAGGCGCGGGCAGGCGCTCAGGCTCCGGCCGGCAACCGCTCGCATGGGTCATGGGGATAGCCTCGCCGTCCCGGCTTGCCAAGACCGCTTTGCGCCGCCTTCCGGAGGTTTACCTTGCCCTATCGCTCTCCCGTCGCCGACTTCGGCTTCATCTTCGAACATGTCGTCCCGCTGGCGCCACTGGCCGCGACCGGGCGCTATGCCGAGGCCGATGCCGAGACCGTGGCGGGCATCCTCGCCGAGGCCGGGCGGATGAGCGACGAGGTGCTGGCGCCGCTGCAGCGCGCCGGCGACCAGGTGCCGGCGCGGCTGGAAAACGGCGTGCTGCGCAGCTCTCCGGGGTATGACAAGGGCTATGGCGCGATCGCGGGCGGCGGCTGGATCGGGCTGACCGCCGACCCGGCGCAGGGCGGCATGGGGCTGCCGCAGGCCGTGAACATGGCGGTCAACGACATGATGTCGGGCGCCTGCCTGTCGCTGCAGCTCAAGCCGCTGCTGACCCAGGGGCAGATCGAGGCGCTCGAGCATCACGCCGACCCCGCGATGCAGGCGCTGTACCTGCCCCGGCTGATCTCGGGCGAGTGGTCGGGGACGATGAACCTGACCGAGCCGCAGGCGGGATCGGACGTGGGCGCGCTGCGCGCCAAGGCCGAGCCGAACGGCGACGGCAGCTATGCCGTGACCGGGCAGAAGATCTACATCAGCTGGGGCGACAGCGATCTGGTGTCGAACGTCTGCCACCTGGTGCTGGCGCGGCTGCCCGACGCGGCCGAGGGCACGCGGGGCATCAGCCTGTTCATGGTGCCCAAATACCTGCCCGATGCCGAGGGCAACCCGGGCGCCGCGAACGACCTGCGCGTCGTCAGCCTTGAACACAAGATGGGCCTGCACGGCTCGCCGACCTGCGTCATGGCCTTCGAGGGCGCGACCGGCTGGCTGGTGGGCGCGCCGCACAAGGGGATGGCGGCGATGTTCACGATGATGAACAACGCCCGGCTCGCGGTCGGGGTGCAGGGCATCGGCGTGGCCGAGGCCGCGTGCCAGAAGGCCACCGAATACGCGGCCGAGCGCAGCCAGATGGGCGCGATCATCCAGCATGCCGACGTGCGCCGGATGCTGGCGACGATGCGGGCCGAGGTCTTCGCCGCGCGCTGCATCGCGCTCGACTGCGCGACGGCGCTGGACATGGCGCGCGCCACCGGCTCGGCCGAGGCGGCGGCGCGGGGGGCGGCGCTGACGCCGATCGCGAAAAGCTGGGGCACGGCGGTCGGGATCGCGGTGTCGGACATGGGCGTGCAGGTGCACGGCGGCATGGGCTTCATCGAGGAGACCGGCGCCGCGCAGTTCTTCCGCGACGTCCGCGTCACCGCGATCTACGAGGGCACCAACGGCATCCAGGCGATGGATCTGGTGGGCCGCAAGCTGGCCGATGGCGGCACCGCGGTGCGTGCGCTGATCGCCGAGATCGCCGCGACGGCGGCGGTCGACCATCCGCTCGCCCCGCCGGTGGCGGCCGCCGCCGCGGCGCTGTCGGAGGCGACCGAGGCATTGCTGGCGCGGGCGCCGGCGCAGCGGTTCGGCGGCGCCGATGCCTATCTGCGCGGCTTCGCCCGGGCGCTTGGCGCGCAGTACCACCTGCGCGCCGCGCTGGCCGAGGGCGCGCAGGGCCCCCGCACCCGGCTCGCGCGGCACTACATCACGCGGCTGCTGCCGGGCCTTGCCGGGTCGCTGGCCGAGGCGCTGGCCGATCCGGCCGCGCTCGAGCAGATCACCGCAGAGGACCTGATGGCGTGAGCCTCGCCGCGATCCGCTACCCCTGGGCCGAGCCGCCCGCCCCCGGCACCGCGACCGAGGTCGCCCCGGGCCTGCTGTGGATGCGCCTGCCGCTGCCGATGCAGCTTGACCACGTCAACTGCTACGCGCTCGACGAGGGCGACGGCTGGACGCTTGTCGACACCGGCTTCGACACGCCCGAGGCGCGGGCGGTGTGGGAGCGGCTGCTGGCCGGGCCGCTGGCCGGGCGCCCGGTGCGGCGGCTGGTGGTGACGCATTACCACCCCGACCACATCGGCCTTGCCGGCTGGTTCGTCGCGCGCGGGGCCGAGCTGGTGACCACGCGCACCAGCTGGATCTTCGCGCGGATGCTGGTGCTTGACGTCCAGGACCGGCTGCCGCCCGAAAGCCTCGCCTACTGGCGCGCCGCCGGCATGCCCCCCGAGATGCTCGACGAATTCGCCCGCGACCGTCCCTTCAACTTCGCCGACCGGGTGAGCGCGCTGCCGCTGGGCTATACCCGGATCCGCGAGGGCGACCGGATCACGATGGGCGGGCGCGTCTGGGACATCCGCTGCGGCGACGGCCACGCGCCCGAACACGCCACCTTCTGGAGCCGCGACGACGACCTGGTGCTGGGCGGCGACCAGCTTCTGCCCTCGATCTCGGCCAATATCGGCGTCTATCCGACCGAGCCGGCGGCCGACCCGCTGGCCGAATGGCTGGCCTCGTGCACGCGGTTCATGACCCTGGCCGAGGCGCGCCACCTGGTGCTGCCCGGTCACAAGATGCCCTTCACCGGCCTGCCGCTGCGGCTGCGCCAGATGGTCGAGAACCACGAGGGCGCGCTGGCGCGGCTGCGTCCGCACCTGGCGACGCCGCGGATGGCGGGCGAGTGCATGGTGCCGATCTTCAAGCGCGAGATCACCGGGCCGGTCTACCGGATGGCGCTGGTCGAGGCGGTCGCGCACCTGAACTGGCTGATGCATCGCGGCGAGGTCGCGCGCGAGACCTCGGCCGACGGGCGCTGGCTGTGGCGGATGCGCCGGCCCGTGGCGGCACAGGTGCCGCAAGACGATGACAGCGCGGCCTGAATCGGCTATCGATCAGGCAGGGAAGAGACACGAGGAGACCCGAGATGGCCGACCACCAGCCCGGAAAGATGGACATCACCGTCCAGGAAAAGACCTTTGCCGGCTTCATCCGCGCGACCACCTGGGTCGCCGGCTTCGTGATCGTCCTTCTCGTGTTCCTCGCCCTGGTCAACGGCTGACACCCCGGCCCGGCTTTCCCCGGCCGGTCGGGCAACACGAAGGCGAACGGATCCTCTCCAAATGCGCAAGTTTCTGCTGGCGGCGGCCCTGCCGCTGCTGCTCGCGGCCTGCGGGGCCGACAACAAGTGGGCAAGCGATGCCGATGTGGCGCGCTTTGCCTACCGCTCCCCCGAGCCGCCCTCGATCACGCTCTATACCGCGATCAACAACCGCTCGGGCGAGGGCGGGCATTCCGCGCTGCTGATCAACGGGTCGGAACAGGTGATGTGGGACCCGGCCGGCACCTGGTGGAACCGCGCCGCGCCCGAGCGCCACGACGTGATCCACGGCATGAACCCGACCATGCTGAGCTATTACATCGACTATCACGCGCGCGAGACCTACCACGTGGTCGAGCAGAAGATCCTCGTGTCGCCGCAGGTGGCCGAGACGGCGCTGGCGCGGGTGAAGGCCAACGGCGCGGTGAACAAGGCGATGTGCTCAAGTTCGACCAGCGCGATCCTGCACGGGCTGCCCGGCTTCGAAAGCGTCACCCACACATGGTTCCCGGCGCGGCTGATGAAGAAATACGCCCGCCTGCCCGGCGTGCAGACCCGGCGCTATTTCGACAACGACAGCGACGACAATTCCAACGTGCTGACGGCGCAGGATGGCAGCAACGTCGTCGCGACCTCGGTCACGCGCGACGGCACGATGCCGCCGGCACCGCCCGGATACCCCGACCCGCTGCGCTGAGCGGACGACACCCCAGGGCCCCGCGACGCGGGGCCTTTTTTCGTCAGCCGATCAGCCAGAGCCCCAGGTACAGCACCGCCATCCCGCCAAGGATCGTCCAGACCGGGTTGCGCCGGTTGAGGATCCCGAGCGCGATCGTGCCCGCGGCGGCCAGAAGCCGCGCCGGGTCCGGCGCGCCACCGGTGGCCGCGGGCCAGACGACCAGCGGCGTGACCAGCGCCGGCAGCACCGCGACGGCGGTATAGCGCAGGTGGCGCAGCGCCCAGCCCGGCAGCACCCGGCCGCCGACCAGCCCCAGGAACGAGAACCGGATCAGGAAAGTGCCGATCCCCAGCGCGATGATGATCGTCCAGACGGCGAGCGTGCTCATGCCTTGCCCTCCTGCAGCCGGGCGCGGCGCGGGGCCAGGCGACGCTCGGTCTCGGCCCCCGCCAGCATGCCCGCGATCGCCGCCGGGAACAGGCCGGTGCCATGCGGCAGGCCCGCGCAGAGCAGCGCCACCACGATCGCGGTGAAGGCCGCCACCAGATGCGGCAGCGAGCGCAGCATCGGTGCGATCATCGCGAGGAAGGTGACCGGCACCGCGAAATCCAGCGCGAAGGCCGGCGGGATCGCGCCGCCGAAGACCGCCCCCACCAGCGTCATCGCCACCCAGGCCGGGCAGACCGCCAGCGCCGAGCCGAGGATGTAGCCCACCTTCTGCGGCACCGGCCGGTCGGGGCGGCGATCGTATTCCTGCGCGGCCAACGCATAGCACTGGTCGACCATCAGGTACGAGATCAGCGCCCGCTGCCCCAGCGTGGCGCGCCCCAGGTGCGGGGTCAGCGCGGCGGAATACATCGCCATGCGCAGGTTCACCGCCAGCGCGGTGACGATGACCACCAGCACCGGGGCATTGTCGGCGATCATCTGCGCCGCGGCGAATTGCGAGGCGCCCGCGACGACCAGCACCGACATCACCAGCGCCTGCACGATGTCGAGCCCGGCCTCGGTCGCCACCACGCCGAACAGCAGCGCGAAGGGCACGATGGTCAGCACGAAGGGCAGCCCCTCGCGGAAACCTTGCCAGAAGGCGGAGCGGTCGGTGGGATCGGTCATGGTCTCTCTGGGACGCGGGGTCTGGACGGACGGGCGGCCCCGACTTACGCATTGACGATCGGCAGCTGCAAGGATGAAGCGTGGGGATGGAGGCAGTCGTGGCGTCAGACGCGCAGGCGATCCTCGCCCGCACCGCGGTGGTGGTGCTGGCCGGGGGCCGCTCGCGCCGGATGGGCCGCGACAAGGCGCAGGTGCGGCTCGGGGGCGGCAGGCTGCTGGATCACGCGCTGGCCGGTGCCGCGCGGATCGCGCCGGGGGCGCTCCTGGCGCTGTCGTGGAACGGGCCGGCGCCGGATCTCGCGCCGCTGCCGCCGCTGCTTGCCGACCCGCTGCCCGATCACCCGGGGCCGCTGGCCGGGGTGCTCGCGGGATTGGGCTGGGCGGCGGGGACCGGGCGCGACTGGCTGCTGACCCTGCCCGTCGACACGCCGTTCCTGCCCGCGGACACGCTGGCGCGGCTGGCCGCGGCCACCGGCGCCCGCCCCGAAGATGGGCCCGCGGATGACCTTCCCCCCGGTCCGGTGCCGCGCCTTGCCCGCGCCGGCGGGCGGCTGCACCCGGCCGTCGCGCTCTGGCCGGTGGCGCTTGCCGCGCCGCTTGCGCGGGCGCTGGCGGCGGGCGAGCGGCGCGTCGCGCGCTGGGCCGAGGCCGCGGGCGCCCTGCCCGTCGACTTCCCCGACGCCGCCGGCTTCGACAATCTCAACACGCCCGAGGATCTCGCCCGGGCCGAGGCGCGGCTGGCCGTCGCCGCCCGCGCATGAGCTGGCGCATCGCCCTCGGCTTCGAGGAGGCGCGCCGCGCCGAGGCCGCGGCGCTGTACTGGCAGGCCTTCGGCGGCAAGCTGGGCCGGGTGATGGCGCCCGAGGCCCGCGCGCTCGACTATGTCGCGCGGGTGATGCGGCCCGACCACGCGATCGCGGCGCGCGGGGCGCGGGGCGAGCTGCTGGGCCTCGTGGGGTTCCGCAGCCCGGCGGGCAGCTTCGTCGAGGGCGGGGCGGCGGATCTTCGGGCCAGCTACGGCCGGATCGGCGGCAGCCTGCGCGCGGCGGCGCTGGCGATGATGACGCGCGACACCGACAACCAGCGCTTTCTCGTCGACGGCTTCTGCGTGCGCAGCGACCAGCGCGGCGGCGGCATCGGGCGGGCCCTGATCGCGGCGCTGTGCGCCGAGGCGCGGGCGCGCGGCTATGCCGAGGTGCGGCTGGACGTGGTGGGCGAGAACATCCGCGCCCGCGCGCTTTACGAACGCGAGGGCTTCGTCGCCGCCGGCGCCTCGCGCAGCCGGGTCTCGGCGCTGCTGTTCGGCTTCGACCGGGTCATGACGATGACCCGGCCGGTCTAGTCGAAGGTCCCCGCGACGCGGCCCAGCAGCATGAAGGCGCGGGCGGTGCGGGTCTCGGCCAGCTCGGACACTTCCTGGTCCGAGGCCGCCTTCTCGAACTCCTGGAAGCTGCGGTCGAACTGGCGCAGGAAGTGGTGCGAGGCGTCGCGGAAGATCGTGTCGCTGCGCATCCGCCCCGCGCTGAGCGCGAGGCACGAGCGGTCGCGGATGCCGCCGAGGCCCGCGATGCCGCGGCCGCGCTCGCCTTGCGCGAACCGGCGCCAGACCTCGGGGCGGGCCCGGTCGGGCGTCAGGTCGTCCATGTAGATCCCGTCCTGCGACAAGAGCGTCAGCACGTCCTGCGCGGCGCGGATCAGCTTGGCCATCGAGCGGTCGGCCAGCGCCCGGCGCAGCGCGCGGAAGCCCTCGGTATCGTCGGGGCTGTCGGGGAAGTTCAGCGCGGTGACGAAATCGGCGGTCGAGACCGGCGGCTGAAGCTCCTCGGCCGGGGTGCCGAGCGCGAGGCGCGGCTGGTCCTCGGGCGGGGCGGCGCGCGGCGGGGCGACCGGCGCCGGCGGCACCGCCGGGGCGGCGGGCCCGTCGCGCCGGGTGGTCGAGAAGGTCGCAAGCTGCACCTCGGCGCGCTTTTGCGCCACCGCGATCTCGTCGATGCGGGCATCCACGGCCGGACGCGCCGCCGAGGCCTGCACCTGCCCCAGCCACGCAAGGCGCATCGCCTCGACCGCGCCCTCGAGCCGCCGCGCCTCGCCGCGCATCTCGCGCGCGGTGCGGGCGGTCACGGCCGCGACCCAGATCATCGCGATCGGCAGCACCACCGCGATCAGGCCAAGGCCGATCCCGATCCGGCTGCCGCCGTCCTGCGGCGCCGCGGGCGTGCCCGACAGCAGCACATAGCCCGCGACCACGCCCAGCCAGACCACGGTCAGCACGATCGCCATGATCTCGGTGGCCGAGATCATCGGCAGCCGCGCGCTCCGCTCGGTGAACGGGTCGGCAGCCGCCACGGCAGCTGCGGAAGACGCGGACTCCTGTCCCTTCTGCGCCATCGCGGCCCGCCTCAGACGAACTTGATGCTGAGCACTTCGTAGCTCTTTTCGCCGCCCGGGGTGCGGACCTCGACCGAATCCCCCTCGTCCTTGCCGATCAGGGCACGGGCGAGCGGCGACTTGATGTTCAAAAGCCCGCGCTCCAGATCCGCCTCGGCCTCGCCGACGATCTGATAGGTCCGCTCCTCCTCGCTATCCTCATCGATCAGCGTGACGGTCGCGCCGAACTTGACCGAGCCCGACAGCCGGGTCGGATCGATGATCTCGGACCGGCCGATGATCGATTCCAGTTCCTTGATCCGGCCCTCGATGAAGCTCTGCTTTTCGCGGGCGGCGTGGTATTCGGCGTTCTCCGACAGGTCGCCATGCTCGCGCGCCTCGGCGATCGCGCGGATCACCTCGGGGCGCTCGACCGATTTGAGCTGGCGGAGTTCGTCGTCGAGCAGGGTGTAGCCTGCGCGGGTCATCGGTATCTTTTCCATCTCACCGTCTTTGACTGCGGGGCGTGCGCACACGCGGGAAACCGTGCAGGCCCGCGGACCGAGGGGACCGCAGGCTGGCACAGGCGTTGCACCACCTATAGCCGCGCCGCGGCGGCTTGCGCAACTGGCGGGCACGGCACCGCCCGCCGCCCGGCCCCCCGCCCCGCTCACTGGCGGAAATCCTGTCGCATATGGCGTTGCTACGCCGCGTCCGTGTGATTGCATGGTGATCCGTGCTGGTTTAACGGTGCGCAAGCAATAAAATTGCCAGCCGGGATGCGAGCGAAGGGAAGCCACATGACCGAGATCGAACGCGAGTCGATGGAATATGACGTCGTCATCGTCGGCGCGGGCCCCTCGGGCCTGTCGGCGGCGATCCGCCTCAAGCAGCTGGACCCCGAGATCTCTGTGGTCGTGCTCGAGAAGGGATCGGAAGTCGGCGCGCATATCCTGTCGGGCGCGGTGCTCGATCCCTGCGGGCTCGACGCGCTGATTCCCGACTGGAAGGCGAAGGGCGCCCCGGTCACCGTCCCGGTGAAAGAGGACAATTTCTACATCCTCGGCGAAGCCGGCCAGATGCGGATCCCGAACTGGCCGATGCCGCCGTTGATGAACAACCACGGCAACTACATCGTCTCGATGGGCAATGTCTGCCGTTGGATGGCCGAACAGGCCGAGGAGCTGGGCGTCGAGATCTTCCCGGGCATGGCCGCCAGCCAGATCGTCTGGGGCGAGGACGGCCGCGTCGCCGGCGTGGTCGCGGGCGAGTTCGGCAAGAACCCCGACGGCACGATCGGCGACGGCTACGAGCCGGGGATGGAGCTTCTGGGCAAGTACGTCTTCATCGGCGAGGGCGTGCGCGGGTCGCTGGCCAAGGAGATCATGGCCAAGTTCGGCCTGTCGCAGGGCCACGAGCCGCAGAAGTTCGGCCTTGGCATGAAGGAGATCTGGGAGATCGACCCCGCCAAGCACCGCGAGGGCACGGTCACCCACACGATGGGCTGGCCGCTGGGCAGCAATGCCGGCGGCGGGTCGTTCATCTACCACCTCGACAACAATCAGGTCTACGTCGGCTTCGTGGTGCACCTGAACTACGAGAACCCGTACCTGTATCCCTACATGGAATTCCAGCGCTTCAAGCACCACCCGATGGTCGCCGAGCTGCTGGAGGGCGGCAAGCGCGTGGCCTACGGCGCCCGCGCGATCTCGGAAGGCGGCTGGCAGTCGGTGCCGAAGGTCACCTTCCCGGGCGGCGTGCTGATGGGCTGCTCGGCGGGCCTCGTGAACGTGCCGCGGATCAAGGGCAACCACAATGCGATGCTCTCGGGCAAGGCCGCGGCCGAGGCCGCCTTCGCCGCGCTGCAGGCCGGCCGCGCCGGCGACGAGCTGGTCGAGTATGAAAAGGACCTGCGCTCGGGCCCGATCGCCAAGGACCTGATCAAGGTCCAGAACGTGAAGCCGCTGTGGTCGAAATACGGGCTCAAGGCCTCGCTCGCGCTCGGGGGCCTCGACATGTGGTGGGCCTCGCTCTTCGGCAAGCCGCTGCTGGGCTCGGTCAAGCATGGCAAGACCGATGCCGCGGCGACCGGCGAGGCGGCGAAGTTCAAGCCGATCGACTACCCCAAGCCCGATGGCAAGCTGTCCTTCGACCGGCTGACCAACGTCAGCTTCTCGGCCACCAACCACGAGGAAAGCCAGCCCTGCCACCTGCGGCTGAAGGACCCGAGCGTGCCGATCGGGGTCAACCTGCCGAAATACGCCGAGCCCGCGCAGCGCTACTGCCCGGCCGGGGTCTACGAGGTGCTCGAGGACGAGAACGGGCCGCGGTTCCAGATCAACTTCCAGAACTGCGTCCACTGCAAGACCTGCGACATCAAGGATCCCAGCCAGAACATCGACTGGTCCACGCCGCAGGGCGGCGACGGCCCGAACTATCCCAACATGTAAGCGCTCGCGAGAGTTTGAGCGGGTGCGGCGGAACCGGTGCTGCACCCGCGATTGCAAAGGCGCGCCTCCCCCCTGTAGGCTCGGGCGGACCCAAGAGGAAGGAGCCGCCGCCCGTGCCCGCATTCCGCATGACCCAAGTGAGCCGCCTTGCCCTTGCCGCCGCCCTGGCGGGCCTGCTGGGCGCCTCCGCCGCGCAGGCGCAGGATGCGCGCGGCATCGCCGGGCCCTATCTCGCGGCGCGGTCGGCCAGCATCGTCAACGACTACCGTGCCGCGGCAGAGTATTTCGGCCGGGCGCTGGGGCAGGATCCGCAGAACCAGATGCTGCTCGAGAACGCGCTGGTGGCCGAGGTCGGCACCGGTGACCTCGCCGCGGCCGAGCCGCTGGCGCAGGCGCTGCAGGCGGGCGGGTCGTCCAGCCAGGTGTCGAACCTGGTCCAGATCGCGGCCGACGTGAGCCGTGGCGACTTTCCGGCCGCGCTGGCGCAGCTGAAGGTCGAGCCGGGCGCCGGGCCGCTGGTCAACGGCCTGCTCGAGGCCTGGTCGAAACTGGGGGCGGGCGATGCCGACGGCGCGCTGGCCAGCTTCGACACCGTGGCCAAGCTGCAGGGGATGGCGCCGTTCGGCCTGTACCACAAGGCGCTGGCGCTGGCCTCGGTCGGCGATTTCGAAGGGGCGAACGCGATCCTGTCGGGCGAGGGGGCCGATGCGCTGCGCCTGACGCGGCGCGGGCTGATCACCCATGCCGAGGTCCTGAGCCAGCTTGACCGGCCCGACGCGGCGCTGGCGCTGCTCAACACCACCTTCGGGGGCGAACCCGACCCGACGCTGCAGTCGCTGCGCGACAAGCTCGCCGCGGGCGAGCAGATCCCCTATACCGCGGTGACCTCGGCCAGCGACGGCATCGCCGAGGTGTTCTATTCCGTCGCCGGCGCGCTGAGCGGCGAGGCGCAGGACAGCTTCACCCTTCTCTATGCCCGCCTGGCCGACGCGCTGCGCCCCGACGATACCGACGTGATCCTGCTGGTCGCCAACCTGCTGGAGACGCAGGGCGAATACGAACTTGCCGCCGCGGCCTACAACCGCATCCCGCGCGAGGACCCGTCCTATCCGATCGCCGAGCTGGGCCGGGCCGACACGCTGGTCGCCTCGGGGCGCACCGATGCCGCGATCGACGCGCTCGAACAGCTGGCCAAGGACAATGCCGACCAGGCGGTGATCTGGGCGACGCTCGGCGACACGCTGCGCCGGGACGAGCGCTGGCAGCCGGCGATCGCGGCCTATGACAAGGCGGTCGCGCTGTTTGGCGAGCAGAACCGCGGCCAGTGGCCGGTCTATTACGCGCGCGGCATCTGCCAGGAGCGGGTGAAGGACTTCGCGGCCTCGGAGGCGGACATGCGCACGGCGCTGAAGCTGTCGCCCGAGCAGCCGCAGGTGCTGAACTACCTCGGCTATTCGCTGCTGGAACAGCAGCGCGACCTCGACGAGGCGCTCGGCATGATCGAGAAGGCCGTCGATGCGCGGCCGCAGGACGGCTACATCGTCGACAGCCTCGGCTGGGCGCTCTATCGCCTCGGCCGCTTCGACGAGGCGGTGCCGACGATGGAACAGGCGGTGGAGCTGATGGCGGCGGATTCGGTCGTCAACGACCACCTCGGCGACGTCTACTGGGCCGTCGGCCGCAAGCGCGAGGCCGAATTCCAGTGGCGCCGCGCCCTGTCGTTCGAGCCCGAGACCGAGGCCGAGGCCGACCGCATCCGCGCCAAGCTTGCCAAGGGGCTTGACGCGGTGCTTGCGGACGAGGGCGCAAAGCCCCTGCACGTCTCGCAAAACGCCCATGCCCCCGCCCCCGGCACCAAGTCCGAGTGAGCGCCGCCCCGTGACCCGCGCCGATCCGGGCTTCGCGCCCGCGAAGATCAACCTCGCGCTGCACGTGACCGGGCGGCGCGGCGACGGATATCACCTTCTCGACAGCCTCGTGGTCTTCGCGGGCGTCGGCGACCGGCTGTCTGCCGCGCCGGCGGACAGGCTGTCGCTGCGGGTGAGCGGCCCGCGGGCCGAAGGCGTGCCCACCGGGCCCGAGAACCTCGTGCTGCGCGCGGCGCGGCTGCTGGACCCGGCACGCGGGGCGGCGCTGACGCTCGACAAGCGGCTGCCGGCGATGGCGGGGATCGGCGGCGGCTCGTCGGATGCCGCGGCGGCGCTGCGGCTCCTGTCGGATCTCTGGGGGCTGGCGCTGCCGGCCGCGGCCGACACGGCCGCGCTGGGCGCCGACGTGCCGGTCTGCCTCGACCCGGTGCCGCAGCGGATGCGCGGGATCGGCGAGCGGCTCGCCCCGTTGCCCGCCCTGCCCCCGGTCTGGACGGTGCTGGTCAATCCCGGGGTGCCGGTCGCGACACCCGAGATCTTCCGCAGGCTTGCCAGCCCCGACAACCCCGGCCTCGGCGCGGTGCCGCGCTGCGCCGACGCGGCGGCGCTGGCCGGGTGGCTGCGCGGCCTGCGCAACGACCTTCAGCCCGCGGCCGAGGCGCTGGCACCGCAGGTGAGCACCGCCTGCGGCGCGCTGGCGGCGCAGCCCGGCTGTCTGCTGTCACGGATGTCGGGATCGGGTGCGACCTGCTTTGGCCTGTTCGCCACCACCGCGACGGCCGATGCGGCCGCGGCCAGCCTGTCGGCGGCCGAGCCCGGCTGGTGGGTCGCCGCGGCGCCGCTGCTCAGTTGACGCGGGCGACCACGTAGTCGGCGATCTCGGCCAGAAGATCGCGCAGCTCGCCCTCGGGAAGCACCTGCAGCGCCTCGACCGCGCGCGCGGCCCAGGCCAGCGCCTCGACCCGCGTCGCCTCGAGCGTACCGTGCCGGCCCATCAGCGCGATCGCCTGCTCGAGATCGCCCTCGTCCTGCTGACCGCGGGCGATAACCCTGGTCCAGAAGGCGCGATCCTCGGCATCGGCGGCGGCGACGGCCTTGATCACCGGCAGCGTCAGCTTGCGCTCGCGGAAGTCGTCGCCGACGTTCTTGCCGATCACCGCGGTGGTGCCGCCGTAATCCAGCAGGTCGTCGACCATCTGGAAGGCGATGCCCAGCGCGTCACCATAGGTGTGCAGCGCGCGCACCTGCGCCTCGGGCGCGCCGGCGATCACGCCGCCGACCTCGGTCGCCGCCGCGAACAGCGCCGCGGTCTTGCCGCGCACGACGTTGAGATAGATCTCTTCGGTGGTGGCCAGATCCTGCGCCGCGGTCAGCTGCAGCACCTCGCCCTCGGCGATCACGGCCGAGGCGTTGGACAGGATCTCCATCACCCGCATCGAGCCGCATTCGGTCATCAGCTGGAAGCTGCGGGCGAAGAGGTAGTCGCCGACGAGGACCGAGGACTTGTTGTCCCACAGCAGGTTGGCCGAGGGACGGCCCCGGCGCTGGGTGCTTTCGTCGACGACATCGTCATGCAGCAGCGTCGCGGTGTGGATGAATTCGACCGTGGCCGCCAGATGCACGTGATGCGCGCCGCCATAGCCGCAGAGCCGCGCCGCGGCCAGGGTCAGCATCGGCCGCAGCCGCTTGCCGCCGGCCTCGACCAGATGCGCGGTCACCTCGGGGATGCGCGGCGCATGTTTCGAGGCCATGCGATCGCGGATCAGGGCGTTGACCGCCGCCATGTCGTCGGCAAGCACGGCGGCCAGCCGGTCATGCGGTTTGCGGGCGGTTTCATCCAGGCTCATCAGCCACCTCTAGACGCTCGACAAAGACCGGGCGCTGGCCTTAGTCCGGGACCATGAAGGAAGTCCTGCGCACCACCGACCCCACGAAGATCGCCTATGCCCTGGTCATGCTTCAGGGCGAGGATATAGACGTGTTTCAGATGGACGTCCATATGAGCATCCTCGAAGGCTCGGTCGGGCTGCTGCCGCGCCGCCTGATGGTGGCGGACCGCGACGCGGACCGGGCGCTGCGGGTACTGCGCGATCTCGGGATCGCCGACGATGGCTGGCACGCGGGCGAGGCATGACATTTTCCGACATTCAGCTGTCATCCGACGGCTTCCTGGGCGGCAGGCTGACGGTTTTGCAACCCCGCGACGGTTACCGCGCCGCGACCGACCCGGTGCTTCTGGCCGCCGCCTGCCCGGCGCGACCGGGCGAGCGGGTGCTGGAACTGGGCTGCGGCGCGGGGGTCGCGTCGCTGTGCCTCGGGCATCGTGTCGCGGGGCTGTCGCAGGCCGGGATCGAGCTGCAGCCGGCCTATGCCGCGCTTGCGCGGCGCAACGCCGCCGCCAACGGCATCGCGCTGCAGGTGCACGAGGGCGACCTTGCGCGGATGCCGGCCGCGCTGCGGGCCGAGACCTTCGACCATGTCATCGCCAACCCGCCCTATTACGCCCGCGCCAACGGCACCGCCGCGCGTGACGCCGGGCGCGAGACCGCGCTGCGCGAGCAGACGCCGCTGGCGGACTGGATGGACGCGGCGCTGCGCAGGCTCGCCCCCGGCGGGTGGCTGACGGTGATCCACGAGGCGCAGCGCCTGCCAGACCTGCTTGCGGCGCTGCCGCCGGCGCGGGCGGGATCGATCCGCTGCCTGCCGCTGGCGGGGCGCGCGGGCGCCGCGCCGGGGCGGGTGATCCTGCGCGCGCGCAAGGGCGGGCGCGGCGCCTTCGCGCTGCTTGCGCCGCTGATCCTGCACGACGGCGCGCGCCACGCCGGCGACCGCAACGACTTCACCGCCACGGCCGAGAGTTTGTTGCGCGACGGCGCAGCGCTGGATTTCTAAAATATCGGTAATGTCCCGCTTTGCGGAATCTTCTACCTCGGCGGTTTCCCGCGGTGTATTCTGGTTCTGGTCACCACGCGGTCACGTAGCGGGTGACACGACTCGGAACTCGTGCTGCAATTCGCTCACGGTCCACCAGGAAGAGGAGACTTGGATGTCGCTCAATTCGCACCTGTCGGAGCTGCGCCGCAAGCATCAGTCGCTGTCTGATGCTGTCGAGCGTGAACAACGCGCCCCCGGATGTGACATGACGCGTGTCGCGCAGATGAAGAAGCAGAAGCTTCGTCTCAAGGAAGAGATCGCGCGCCTCGCCCAGACCTGAGTCCAGTGTGTTTCCGGGTCGCGCTGGCACGGGCAGCCAGCGCGGCCCCTCCCGTGATCATCACGGCCGCCAGCCCCAGCCGCCAGTCCGGCACCGCCAGCCCCGTCATCACCAGCGCCAGCGTCGACAGAAGCGGCGCGGCATAGGACGCGGTCCCCAGAAGCTGGATGTCGCCGCGCTTGACCCCCACGTCCCAGACATAGAAGGCCAGGCCCACCGGGCCGGTGCCCAGCGCCAGCATCGCCGCCCAGCCAAGGCCGGTGGCGGGCCAGACCGTGTCCTCGACCGCGAGATGCGCGAGCGCCGACAGCACCGCCGTCGCCAGGCAGAACACCGCGACCGAGGCCGTCGGCACCGCGCCCAGCCGGCGCGACAGCACCGAATATCCCGACCAGGTCAGCGCGCAGAGAAAGGCCAGCGCATAGCCCGCGACCGCGCCGGCGGTGATGGTGATGCCGGTGCCGAACAGCCGGCCGCCGACCAGCAGCGCCGCCCCCGCGAAGGCCAGGACCGCCCCCGCCACGTGCAGCCGGTTCAGCCGCTCGCCCGGCAGAAGGCCCGAGAACAGGACAATCAGCAGCGGCCAGAGATAGGCGATCAGCCCGGCCTCGGCCGCGGGTGCCAGCCGAAGGGCGGTGAAATACAGGAAATGATAGCCAAACAGACCGGCAGTGCCGAAGGCGTAGACCCGCAGCGGGATGCCACGCAGCGCCTTCGGCCCCTCGCCCGCCAGGATCCAGACCAGCCCGATCAGGCCGCCGATCGCGAAGCAGACCGCGTTGAGCTGCAGCGGCGGCACCGGGGCCGAGCCCACGGTGAACAGCGCCAGAAGCGCCCAGAGCAGGATCGCCCCGAAGCCGATGATCGTCGCCCTGCCCTTGCCCATGCCCTGCCCCCGGTGATCGCGCCGCCATTCCTGACGCGGCGCCCGGCGGATGCAAGCGGCAGACAGCAAAAAGGGCCGCGCCCGATGGCACGGCCCCCAAGTCTGCCCTCCAGCGGTCAGGCGAAGTACTGGCCGCCGTTGGCGGTGATCGTCGCGCCGGTGATGAAGCCCGCGTCGTCGCTGGCCAGGAACACCACGCAGCGCGCGATCTCCTCGGGATTGCCAAGCCGGCCGACCGGGATCTGGGCGATAATCGATTCGCGCACCTTCTCGGGCACCGCCATCACCATCTCGGTCGCGATGTAGCCGGGGCAGATCGCGTTGACGGTGATGCCGGCGCGCGCGCCCTCCTGCGCCAGCGCCTTGGTGAAACCGATGTCGCCGGCCTTGGCCGCGGAATAGTTCGCCTGCCCCGCCTGCCCCTTCTGGCCGTTGATCGAAGAGATGTTGATCACGCGGCCGAACTTGCGCTCGCGCATCCCGGGCCAGAGCGGGTGGGTCATGTTGAACAGGCCCGACAGGTTCGTGTCCATGACCTCCTGCCACTGCTGGCGGGTCATCTTGTGGAACATCGAATCCCGGGTGATGCCGGCATTGTTCACCAGCACGTCGACCGGCCCCAGCGCATCCTCGACCTTGGCGATGCCCAGCGCGCAGGCGTCGTAATCGGCGACCGACCACTTGAAGGTCGGGATCCCGGTTTCGGCGGTGAACTTGGTCGCCGCCTCGTCATTGCCTGCATAGTTCGCGGCGACCTTGTAGCCCGCCGCCTGCAGCGCGAGCGAAATCGACGCACCGATGCCCCGCGACCCACCGGTCACCAAAGCAACTTTAGACATGTAGTCCCCCCTCAGAACGATCACTCGTCCGTTATTTGATTAAAGAAGTCAGTCACCATGCGCAAGAATATTGCGCAGGGCGATGTCGGACCTTGGTCTCAGAGACCTTCGAGGCACATGGCCACGCCCATGCCGCCGCCGATGCACAGCGTCGCCAGGCCCTTCTTGGCGCCCGAGCGGTTCATCTCGAACAGAAGGGTGTTGAGGATCCGCGCCCCCGAGGCGCCGATCGGGTGACCGATGGCGATCGCGCCGCCGTTCACGTTCACCTTGGCCGGATCCCAGCCCATGTCCTTGTTCACCGCGCAGGCCTGGGCGGCGAAGGCCTCGTTCGCCTCGACGAGGTCGAGATCGGCGGCCTTCCAGCCGGCCTTCTCCAGCGCCTTGCGGCTGGCGTAGATCGGACCCACGCCCATGATCGACGGGTCGAGGCCGGTGGTCGCATACGAGGCGATCCGCGCGAGCGGCTTCAGGCCGCGGCGGGCGGCCTCTTCCTCGGACATCAGCAGCACGCCGGCGGCGCCGTCGTTGATGCCGCTGGCATTGCCCGCGGTGACCGAGCCGTCCTTGACGAAGGCGGGGCGCAGCTTCTGCAGCGCCTCGATCGTGGCGCCGTGGCGGATGTATTCGTCGGCATCGACGGTGGTCTCGCCCTTGCGGGTCTTCAGGATCACCGGGACGATCTCGTCCTTGAACTTGCCGGCGGCCTGGGCGGCCTCGGCCTTGTTCTGGCTGGCGAGCGCGAAGTCATCCTGCTGCTCGCGGCCGATCTGCCACTGGTTGGCGACGTTCTCGGCGGTCTGGCCCATGTGATAGCCGTTGAACGCGTCCCACAGGCCGTCCTTGATCATCGTGTCGATGAAGGACAGATCGCCCATCTTGTGGCCGCCGCGCAGGTTCTGGCAGTGCGGCGACATCGACATGTTCTCTTGCCCGCCGGCCGCGACGATCGCGGCATCGCCGAGGATCACGTGCTGGGCGCCCAGCGCCACCGCGCGCAGGCCCGAGCCGCAGACCTGGTTGAGGCTCCAGGCGGCGCTCTCCTTCGGAAGGCCGGCGTTGATATGGGCCTGGCGGGCCGGGTTCTGGCCCTGGCCGGCGGTCAGCACCTGGCCGAGGATCGTCTCGGAGACCTCGCCCTTCTCGATCCCCGCGCGCTCGACAAGCGCCGACAGAACCGTGGCGCCCAGCTCGTGCGCCGGCGTGTTGGCGAAGCTGCCGTTGAAACTGCCCACCGCGGTGCGCGCGGCGGAAACGATCACGACGTTGGTCATGCTGCTCACTCCCCTGCTACGTGGCGCCGTCGGGGCGGATCGTGCCCGTTCCGGCAACACTTCATCTCCTGACGTAAGGGGAGCGACGAGGGAAGGCAATGCCCGGAAGGTCCTGTCCGGGCGGAACAATGCTGCATCGCAGGGTCAGCTTTGTCAGGCACTTGGCCGCGCACAGGAACGCGGCATTCCCCGCCCCGGCCGCGCGGGGCCGCCAGCCGCGCCGGGCGACGGCGGATGCAAGGACCGGTGCGCGCGCCCGGGGATGGCTAGTGCGGGCGCTTGCGCGCGGCCTCCGCCTGCCAGGGCGGCGAGATCGACGGCGCGCCGTAGAGATAGCCCTGCAGGCAATCGATCCCGGCGGCGGCCAGCCACTCGGCATCCTCTTGCGATTCCACGGCTTCGGCGACGGTGAACATGTCGAAATGCTTGGCGATCGACTGCAGCACCTGGCACAGCACCTGATTGTCGGCACTGCGCGCGACGCCACGGACGAAGCCCGCGTCGATCTTGACCAGGTCGAAATAGAAGTCGCGCAGGTAGCGGAACGAGGTCGCCCCCGCCCCGAAGTCGTCCAGCGCGAAGCACAGCCCCTTTTCCTGCTGGCGGCGCATGAAGTCGGTGACCAGTTCCGGCACCAGCATCGCCGAGCTTTCCGTGATCTCGAGGATCAGCCGCTCGCCGATCGAGGGGTCGCGCGCCAGCCCGCGTTCCAGCACCTTCAGCCAGGGCGCGTAACCGATCGAGCGGGCGGACATGTTCACCGCCAGCCGCAGCCCCGGCGTCTGTTCCAGCGCGTCGAGCCCCTTGGACAGCGACAGGCAGTCGAGCCGGCGGCCCAGGTCCGTCGCCTCGACCGCGCCGATGAATTCGCGCGCCGGGATCACCCGCCCCGTGGGGTCGAGCACCCGCACCAGCGCCTCGTGGAAGGCGATTCGGTCGGGGCGCTGCGCCTGCACCACGGGTTGGTAGGCCAGCACCAGCCGCCCGCTGCGCAAGGCATCGGCCACCATGACAAGCACGTCGTTGTCGCGCTGCTGCACCGCCTGATCCAGCGGGCTGTCGAAGATTTCCACCCGCGGCTCGTTGATACTACCCATCGGACCCTCCATCACCTTTCCGATCAAAGCCGCGAAGGTTTAAGGAGCGGTGAAACCGAGACAGGGGCCCTGCGATGGACAGATGCAGCTGGTGCGGCAGCGATCCGCTCTACACCGCCTATCACGACACCGAGTGGGGCCGGCCCGAGCCGGACGGCCGCGCGCTGTGGGAAAAGCTGGTGCTCGACGGCTTCCAGGCGGGGCTGTCCTGGATCACGATCCTGCGCAAGCGCCCGGCGTTCCGGGCGGCCTTCGCGGGCTTCGACCCCGTCGAGATCGCCCGCTGGGGCGAGCCCGACGTGGCGCGGCTGCTGGCCGATCCGGGCATCGTGCGCCACCGCGGCAAGATCGAGGCGACGATCGGCAACGCCCGCGCCTGGGCCGAGATCGAGGCGCGTGGCGGCTTCGCGGCCTTCCTGTGGGACTTCGTCGATGGCAGCCCGGTGCAGACCCGGCCCGCCACCATGGCCGAGGTGCCGGTGACCACCCCGGTGGCCGAGGCGATGTCGAAGGCGCTGAAGACGGCGGGCTTCCGCTTCTGCGGGCCGACGATCACCTATGCCTTCATGCAGGCGACGGGGCTCGTCAACGACCACATCCTGACCTGCCGCTGCCAGGCCGAGGTCGCCGAGGAAGGCGCCCGGTTCCGGCTGACGACGGGGTCCTGACGACGAAGGGGCCGCCTTCCTTGAGAATCCCGGCGGCGGGTGTTAAATTGGCCTCATTCCTACGCGCCCGGGAGGCGGCGGCGCTGAACCCTGGAGGACGATGTCCTGTCTATCCCCTTCCACGCGGCCGAAGCTTCGACCGCAGGAGCCGCGCAGATGAGCGCGCTGTCCCCCGATGCCGAGAGCGATCAGCTGCTCGACCGGATCCTGACCTCGCTTGACGACGACAAGGCCGAGGACGTGATCACGATCGACCTGCGCGGCCGCTCGTCCGTTGCCGATCACATGGTGATCTGCTCGGGCCGGTCGTCGCGCCAGGTCGGCGCCATCGCCGAAAAGCTCGTCGAGCGCCTGAAGACCGAACTCGGCCGTTCCGCCAAGATCGAGGGCAAGGACGCCGGCGACTGGGTTCTGATCGACGCCGGCGACGTGCTGGTGCACGTGTTCCGCCCGGAAGTGCGCGAGTTCTACCAGCTCGAGAAGATGTGGATGCCCTCGTCGGCCGGGATCGCGGCACCGCGCCAGTCCTGACCGCGACATGAGGGTGCATCTCTGCGCGGTGGGCCGGATGCGATCCGGCCCCGAGCGCACGCTCGTCGACGATTACCTGACCCGGTTCGACCGCACGGGGCGCGCGCTGGCGCTTGGCCCCGCGACCGAGCACGAAGTCGAGGACCGCAAGGGCGGCGGCATGGAGGCCGAGGCCGAGCTGCTGTCGCGCGCGATTCCCGCCGGCGCCCTGATCTGCATCCTGGACGAACGCGGGCGGGTGATGTCCTCACCCGACTTCGCCGAGCAGCTGGCGCGCTGGCGCGACGGCGGCCGGCAGGACGTGGCGATGGTCATCGGCGGCGCCGACGGGCTGGCGCCGGCGCTGCGGCAGCGGGCGGATTTCGCGATCAGCTTCGGCGCGATGGTCTGGCCGCACATGCTGGTGCGGGTGATGGTGGCCGAACAGCTGTACCGCGCGGCCTCGATCCTGGCCGGATCGCCCTATCACAGGGTCTGAGACCGCACCCTTCCCTCGACGAAATCGATCATCGCCGGCAGGCAGCGGCTGCGCAGGTCGTAGTCGCGCAGGGCCCGCGCCCGCGCCGCCAGGCGCAGGGGCTGCATCGACGCCGGGTCGGCCAGCGCCGCGGTCAGGGCCTGCGACCAGCCGGGGATGTCGAAGAAATCGACCAGGCGCGCCTCGACCCCGTCGGTCACCGCCTCCTGCACCGGCGCGGTGCGCGAAGCGACGAGGGCGCAGCCCGCCGCCATCGCCTCGACCATCGACCAGCCGAGGACGAAGGGATAGGTCAGGTAGGCATGGACCCGGCTGACCTGCAGCAGCGACAGGTAGGTCGGATAGGGCACGCGTCCAAGGAAATGCACCCGCGACAGGTCGAGGCGATCGCCGACCTCGGCCAGCATCTTCTCGCGCCAGCTGGCCGCGTCGCGCGGCAGCCCGCCATAGCCGCGCCCGTCGTCGCCCACCAGCACCACCTGCGCCTCTGGCCGCGCCGCCATCACCTCGGGCAGCGCGCGCATCAGGACGTGGAAGCCGCGATAGGGATCGAGCCGGCGGTTGACGAAGCTCAGCACCTCGTCGCCGGGGGCCAGCACCCGGCCGTTCGGCAGCGTGAGCCGCGCCTGCGGGTCGGGCCGCACCCGGGCGGTATCGACGCCGTCGTGGATCACGCGGATCTTCGCCAGCAGCTCGGCCGGGAAGGTCCCGGCCTGAAAGGCGGTCGGCGCCACCGCCGCATCGGCATCGATCATCGCCTGCAGCATGTGCGCCCGCCGCCCCGAGGTGGTGATCCGGCTGTCGAGGTCGGGGGTCTGGAACTCGGCATCGAAATCGGTGTCGAGCCCGGTGGTGCGGTACATCAGCTCGGCATAGGCCAGCATCCGCGCCTGCGGCCAGACCTCGTTGAGAAACAGGGTTTCGCCCCAGCCGGAATGGCCGAAGATCACGTCGGGCACGAAGCCGTGGCGGTCGCGCAGCTGTGCCGCCGCGCGCGCGGCCCGGCCGCCGCGGAAGGCCGCGCGTGCGAAGCCGGCACCGGGGCCGGTGATCTTGTCCTCTTCCGCCTCGCTCCAGCGGTAGCGCGCGATCGTGGTGTCCGGCGCGCGGCCGTTGGTTTCGGCCGTGAGCGCGAGGACCTCGTGCCCGCGCGCCTTCAGCGCCGGGGCGAGGTGCAGGAACTGGCCCGGGAAATTCTGGTGGACCAGCAGGATCTTCATTCGTGCTCGCGTGGTGGGGGCGGTGGCGCCGTCGGCGAGGCCATGCGGTCGGGGGTCAGCACCTCGTCGGCGGGCGGCAGGGCTGCGCCGGCGGCGGCGGCCCCGTGCGAGGGACCGGGCGCGGCATGGCCGAAGGCGGCGGCGAACAGCTCGCGCGTGTAGGGATGCGACGGCGCGGCGAAGACCGCGTCGGCCGCGCCCGCCTCGACCACGTCGCCGCGCTTCATCACCATCACCCGGTGCGACAGCGCCCGCACCACCCGCAGGTCGTGGCTGATGAACAGGTAGGTCAGGCCGTGGCGCTGCTGCAGGCTGCGCAGCAGCTCGACGATCTGCACCTGCACCGTCATGTCCAGCGCCGAGGTCGGCTCGTCCAGCACGACGACCCTGGGCCGCAGGATCATCGCCCGCGCGACCGCGATGCGCTGGCGCTGCCCGCCCGAGAACTCGTGCGGGTAACGCTCCATCGCGGCCGGGTCCAACCCGACCTCGCGCATGATCTCGGCCACCATCTCGCGGCGGTCGCGGCCCGGCTCGACCCCGTGCACGCCCAGCCCCTCGGCGATGATCTGCTCGGCCGTCATCCGCGGCGAGAGGCTGCCGAACGGGTCCTGGAACACGATCTGCATGTCACGGCGCAACTTGCGCAGCTGGCCCTTCTGCCAGCCGGCGATGTTCTGGCCGGCATAGAGGATCGGCCCCTCGGACCCGATCAGCTTCATGATCGCGAGCGCGAGCGTCGTCTTGCCCGAGCCGCTTTCGCCGACGATGCCCAGCGTCTCGCCCTGCCGGACCGACAGCGAGGCGTCGTTGACGGCCTTCACGTGGCCCACGGTCTTGCGCATCAGCCCGCGCTGGATCGGGAACCAGATCTTCAGATGCTCGGTGCGCAGGATCTCGGGCGCGTCCTCGGGGATCGGGTCGGGGCGGCCGGTGGGCTCGGCGCCCAGCAGCTTGCGGGTGTAGGGGTGTTGCGGATTGGCGAAGATCTGCTCGGCCGGTCCCTGCTCGACGATCTCGCCGCCCTGCATCACGCAGACCCGGTCGGCGATCCGGCGCACGATGCCGAGGTCGTGGCTGATGAACAGCAGGCTCATCCCCTCGGCCGCCTTCAGCCCGGCCAGCAGGTCCAGGATCTGCGCCTGGATCGTGACGTCGAGCGCGGTCGTCGGTTCGTCCGCGATCAGCAGTTCCGGGCCGTTCGCCAGCGCCATCGCGATCATCACCCGCTGCCGCTGTCCCCCCGACAGCTGGTGCGGATAGTCGGCCAGCCGGCTTTCGGGATCGTTGATGCCGACCTTGGTCAGCAACTCGACGATGCGGTCGCGCGCGGCCTTCCCCTGCAGCCCCTGGTGCAGCGCGAGGCTTTCACCCAGCTGCTTTTCCAGCGTGTGCAGCGGGTTGAGCGAGGTCATCGGCTCCTGGAAGATGAAGCTGATGTCATTGCCGCGCACCTTGCGCAGCCGCGCCTCGGGCGCACCGACCATCTCCTGCCCGGCATAGCGGACCGAGCCGGCCATCTCGGCATTGCGGCCCAGAAGCGCCACGGTCGACAGCGCCGTGACCGACTTGCCCGAGCCGCTCTCGCCCACCAGGGCGACGGTCTCGCCCTTGGCGACGTCGAAGCTGACGCCCTTCACCGCCGGGATCAGCCGGCCGTCCTGCCGGAACGAGATCTTGAGGTCTTTGACGGAAAGGATCGGGGTCATGCGAAGGTCTTGCGGGGATCGAAGGCGTCACGCACCCCTTCGAAGATGAACACGAGCAGCGCCAGCATGATCGCATAGGTGAAGAAGGCCGAGAAGCCGAGCCAGGTGGCGGTCAGGTTGTTCTTGGCCTGAAGGCTCAGCTCGCCCAGCGACGGCGCGGCCGAGGGCAGGCCGTAGCCGAGGTAGTCGAGCGCGGCCAGGCTGCCGATCGTGCCGGTGATCAGGAAGGGCAGCATCGTCAGCGTCGCCACCATGGCGTTGGGCAGGATGTGGCGGAACATGATCTTGGCGTCGGACACGCCCAGCGCCCGGGCGGCGCGGACATATTCGAAGTTGCGCGCGCGCAGGAATTCGGCCCGCACCACGCCCACCAGCGCCGTCCAGCCGAACATGATCGAGATGCCGACCAGCAGCCAGAAGCTGCGCCCCAGGATCGCCGAGAGGATGATGATGATGTAGAGCGAGGGCGTCGAGGCCCAGATCTCCAGCACCCGCTGGAAGATCAGGTCGACCCAGCCGCCGAAATAGCCCTGCACCGCGCCGGCGGCGATGCCGATCACGGTGGACACGCCCGAGACGATCAGCGTGAACACCACCGCCAGCCGGAAGCCGTAGATGATCCGCGCCAGCACGTCGCGCGCGGTGTCGTCGGTGCCAAGCCAGTGCTTGGCGTCCGGCGCCGAGGGCGCGGCGCCGACGTTGTTCACGGTGTCGTAGCTGTAGGGGATGATCGGCCAGAGCATCCAGCCGGTCTCGACCCTCTCGCCGTCGACCATGCCGGTGGCATAGGCCTGGTTCTGCACCGCGACCGGGTCGTCCCAGCACTCCTCGCGCCCGCCGGTCTTGATCAGGCACTGCACGCCGGGATCGGAATAGACCGCCTCGGTCTGGAAATCGCCGCCGAAGGTGGTTTCGGGATAGTAGCGGTAGATCGGGAAATACCACTCGCCGCGGTAGCTGATCATGAACGGCTTGTCGTTGGCGATGAACTCGGCGAACAGCGACGCCCCGAACAGCAGCAGGAAGATCCACAGCGACCAGAAGGCGCGGCCATTGGCGCGGAAGTTGCGCCAGCGGCGCTTGGCCAGCGGTCCCATCGTCAGCACGCCCATCTCAGCCCGCCCTCTTCTCGAAGTCGATGCGGGGATCGACGAACACGTACATCAGGTCGGACAGGATGCCGACCAGCAGCCCCACCAGCCCGAAGACATAGAGCGTGCCGAACACGACCGGATAGTCGCGCTGCACCGCCGCCTCGTAGCCCAGCCGCCCGAGGCCATCGAGCGAGAAGATCGTCTCGATCAGCAGCGACGAGCCGAAGAACACGCCCAAGAACAGCCCCGGGAAGCCCGCGATCACGATCAGCATCGCGTTGCGGAACACGTGGCCGTACAGCACGCGCGATTCCGTCAGCCCCTTGGCGCGGGCGGTCATCACGTACTGCTTGTTGATCTCGTCAAGGAAGCTGTTCTTGGTCAGCAGCGTCAGCGTCGCGAAGCTCGAGATCGTGGTGGCCACGACCGGCAGGGTGATGTGCCACAGGTAATCCAGCGCCTTGCCCCACAGCGAGAGCGTCGCGAAATCGTCCGAGGTCAGGCCGCGCAGCGGGAACACCCGCCAGTAGCTGCCGCCCGCGAACAGCACGATCAGCAGCACCGCGAACAGGAAGGCCGGGATCGCGTAGCCCACGATGATGATGCCCGAGGTCCAGGTGTCGAAGGCGGTGCCGTCGCGCACCGCCTTGCGGATGCCCAGCGGGATCGAGATGATGTAGGCCAGCAGCGTCGACCACAGCCCGAGCGTGATCGAGACCGGCATCTTCTCCTTCACCAGCTCGACCACCGAGATCGAGCGGAAATAGCTCTCGCCGAAGTCGAAGCGCAGGTAATCGCCCATCATCGTCACGAACCGCTCCCATGGCGGGCGGTCGAAGCCGAACTGCTTCTCGAGATCGGCGATGAAATCGGGCGGCAGGCCGCGCGCCCCGGAATAGCCGCTGTCGTTGCCGGCCCCGAGGTTGGTGCCGCCCCCCGCCCCGGCATCGCCGGTGCCGCCCGACAGCACGTCGAGCCCGCCCGCGCCGTTGACCTGCGCGATGATCTGCTCGATCGGGCCGCCGGGGACGAATTGCGTGAGGGCGAAGTTGATCAGCATGATCCCGAACAGGGTCGGGATCATCAGAAGGATCCGCCGCAGGATGTAGGCGGCCATCTTAGCGCAGCGCCCCCTGCGACTTCAGCGCGTTCAGCTTGTCGGCATCCGACCACCACAGGCCGTCGCCGCGCGAATAGGGCGGCTGCTCGGGCGGGCGGCCGAAGACGTCCCAATAGGCGATCAGGTACTTGCCGGAATACCAGTTCGGCACCCAGATCTGCTTGTAGCGCAGCACCCGGTCCAGCGCCTTGGCGCGGGCGTCGAGTTCCTCGCGCGAGGTCGAGGCGATGACCTCCTCGATCAGCGCGTCCACCACCGGATCGGCGATGCCCGAGAGGTTGGCGCTGTCGGGCGTGGTCGCGGCATCCGACGAGAACAGCTGGCGCAGCTCGAGCGAGGGCGAGAAGGACATCGTGAAGCGGCCGGTCAGGATGTCGTAGTCGAAGTTCTTCTGCCGCTCCTGCATCTGGGCGCTGTCGATCTGGGTGAACTTGGCGTCGATCCCGATCTGGCGCAGGTTCTGCACGTAGGGATTGATGATCCGCGCGAAGCTGCCGCCGTCGTCGATGAATTCGAGCGTCAGCACCTGCCCCTCGGCGTTGCGGCGCAGGCCGTCGTCGCCGACGCTCCAGCCGGCCTCGTCCAGAAGCTTCGAGGCCTGGCGCAGGTTCTTGCGGTCAAGCTGCTGGTCGCCGCTCACCGGCGGCTCGAACGCGGGCTCGGTGAAGATCTCGGGCGGCAGCTGGTCCTTGAACTTCTCGAGCACGGCAAGCTCTTCGCCCTGCGGCAGGCCCTCGGCCTGCATCGGCGAATTCTCGAAGAAGCTGTCGGTGCGCTGGTAGAGGCCGTAGAACAGCGTCGAGTTCGTCCATTCGAAGTTGAACGCAAGCCCGATCGCCTGGCGCACCTTCGGATCCTTGAACTTGTCGCGTCGCAGGTTGAACCAGAAGCCCTGCGTGCCCGAGGGCGTGTTGTCGGCCAGCTCCTCGCGCTTGACGAAGCCCTTGTCGAGCGCGGGGAAGTTGTAGCCCGTCGCCCAGATCAGCGAGAAGAATTCCTGGTGGAACAGGTATTCGCCGACCTTGAACGCCTCGAAGGCGGCGTTGTTGTCGGCGAAATACTGATAGGTGTAGCAGTCGAAATTCGCGCCGCCGACGTTCACCGGCAGGTCCTTGGCCCAGTAGTCGGGATTCTTGCAGTAGGTGATCTGGCGGCCCGGCTGGGCGTCCTTGACCACGAACTGGCCCGAGCCGACCGGCGGGGTCATCGTCGATTCCGAAAAATCCTTGTCGGCCCAATAATGCTCGGGGATGATCGACAGCCCGCCCGCCAGCAGCGGCAGGTCGCGCTTGACCGAGGTCGGGGTGAAGGTGAACTTCACCGTGTGATCGTCGAGCGCCTCGACATCCTGGATGTCGCGAAGGCTGATCTTGTAGCTGGGCGATCCCTTCTCCAGCAGCACCTTCCAGCTGAACACCACGTCCGAGGCGGTGATCGGCTCGCCGTCGGCGAAGGTCGCCTCGGGGCGCATGTGGAAGATCACCCAGGAGCGGTCCTTGGGATAGTCCACGCTTTCGGCGACCAGCCCGTAGGCGGCGTCGGGTTCGTCGGGCGAGCCGGTGAGCAGGCTGTCATAGGTCAGCCCCAGCCCCTGCGCCGGTTCGCCCTTGAGGATGAACGGGTTGAGGCTGTCGAACGTGGCCGAGGCGCCGGTGCCGCGGAAGGTCATCGTGCCGCCCTGCGGCGCATCGGGGTTCACGTAGTCGAAATGCGCGAAATCGGCCGGGTATTTCAGGTCGCCGAAGGTCGAGATGCCGTGCGAATGGATGATCTCGCCATCGGGGCGCTCGGCATCGGCGGGCACCGCGTCGGGCTCGGCCGCGACGGCGGCCGGATCGGGGCTGGCCTGGGTCTGCGCGGCGAGCGGCGCCGCGGCAAGAAGCGCGATCAGCGCCGCCGTGCCGGCCAGCCGCACCCGTCCCCGCCGCCCGGTGGCCGCCGCGCCGTGGTCCAGATCGCGCTCCGGTGTCGGTCGATGGGTCATCCGCTTCTCCCTTGGCGCCCCCGGGCGGGGCGGCATGTCGTTCGTCGTGACAAGCTAAAGCGCGGGAAAGGCGGGCTTCAAGTTGCGAATGCGTGAAACGCGCCGCCGTGAACGGCAAGGGCCGCCCCTGGGCGGCCCCGAACCCCTGTCTGGACAGGCCCGGCCTAGCCGCCGAGCGATTCCAGATATTTGATGATGTTGGCGCGGTCCTCGATCTTGGGCAGGCCGGCGAAGGCCATCTTGGTGCCCGAGACGACGCCCTTGGGGTTGGTCAGGAAGGCCTCGAGCGCCTCGGGCGTCCAGTCGCCGCCATGCGCCTGCATCCCGCCCGAATAGCTGAAGCCGTCGACCGAGGCGACGGGGCGGCCGACCACGCCGTCGAGATGCGGCCCGGTGGCGTTGCTGCCGTCGATCTTGTGGCAGGCGCGGCACTTGCCGAACACCTTCTCGCCCGCGGCGGCATCGGCCGAGGCGAAGACGGTCGCGAAATCGGGGCCGGCCTCGGCGCTGTCCGACCCGCCCTCGGCGGCGCCGGTGTCGATCACGTAGGCCTGGTGCAGTTCCTCACCCTCGCCGCCGGCATGTTCCCCGGCACCGGTGTGGTACAGCGCCTCGGCCGCGAAATTGCCCAACAGAAGGATCAGCAACGAGCCGCAAAGCGCACCGCCCACCTTGGTGACGGTCATCGTGTCGAACATGCCTTGCCCTCCCGCTGGCGTCCTCACTCCTCGAAGGCTATGTACCCGCTTCCCTTGAAGCAATTCAAGGTTTACTTGTCGCGCCCGAATGTCGCGGGCACGCACCGGCGACGTGACCGCACGGCAGACGAGACGGGGTAGAGACGATGTCGCAGACCGAGGGCCGCATTTCGTTCCAGGGGGAACCCGGAGCCTATTCGCACCAGGCCTGCCGCCAGGCGCGCCCCGGCATGGAGGCGGTGCCCTGCGCCACCTTCGAGGACGCGATCGAGATGGTGCGCAAGGGCGAGGCCGACCTTGCCATGCTGCCGATCGAGAACTCGACCTACGGCCGGGTCGCCGACATGCACCACCTGCTGCCGGAAAGCGGGCTGCACATCATCGACGAGACCTTCGTGCGGGTGCACATCAACCTTCTCGCCCTGCCCGGCACCAAGATCGAGGACATCGACCAGGCGATGAGCCACACGGTGCTGCTGGGCCAGTGCCGCAGCTTCCTGCGCCAGCACAACCTGACCCCGCGCACCGGTGCCGACACCGCCGGATCCGCGCGCCAGATCGCCGACTGGGGCAATCCCAAGATCGCGGCGCTGGCCTCGGAGCTGGCGGGCGAGATCTACGGGCTCGACATCCTCGCGCGCCACATCGAGGACAAGTCGAACAACACCACCCGCTTCCTGGTGATGTCGCGCGAGCCCGACCTCAAGCGGCGCGGCCAGGGCCAGATGATGACCTCGTTCATGTTCCGCGTCCGCAACATCCCGGCCGCGCTCTACAAGGCGATGGGCGGCTTCGCCACCAACGGCGTCAACATGACCAAGCTGGAAAGCTACATGGTCGACGGCCAGTTCACCGCGACGCAGTTCTACGCCGACATCGAGGGCCATCCCGACGACCGCAACGTGCAGCTGGCGCTGGACGAGCTGCGCTATTTCACCACGCAGCTGACGCTTCTGGGAACCTACCCCGCCGATCCGCGCCGGCGCTGAGGCGGGCCGGCATCCGGGCGGCGGCGGCCCGGGGAGCCTGGACCAGGCCGCCCGTGCGCGGGGCCCCGGTCCCGGCACGCGGGCCGATGCGTGAGGTGTGAGGCGCGAGGCGCGGTGTCAGCCGGCCCGGCTCTCGCGGCGGAACTCGATCTCTTCGGCCATCATCCGCACCCGGGTCTCGAACTTGCGCTCGAGCCGCGACTTGCCGAGCTTGACCGACTGCATGAGGATCCGCGAGGCGAGCGTCTTCGGCGTCAGCTCGAGCGCGACGGCGATGCGGGTGCGGCGCGGCGACAGCGCCTGCAGGCCGATCGCCAGCGTCAGGTCGAACCCGGTCGAGGTCGCGTCGAAGCGGATGTCGCGCGGGCGGTCATAGGTGGTCAGGTCGGCAACAAGGCTGCGCTCGCGGCCCCGCCAGCGGAACGACAGTTCCCACGACATGCCCTTGCCCGGCGCGGGCAGGCGGTCAAGCCGGCGCACCTGCGCCCCGCGCGAGCGTGCGAGCCGCTCGAACCCGTCAAAATCGGAAAGCTCGGCGAAGACGAACTCTGCCGGTGCCTCGATGTCTTCCTTGGTCGAAAACTTCATGCCGTCCTGCGCCTAAACGGCCCCCGCACCCGATGTGCCGTCATTCGAGCCGGTCCGCAAGCCATTGCCGCATCAGGTACCCCGCGATCGCGCCGCGCCGTGGCGCGCGGATCACGGGATGGCGGCCGGCGAAGACCTCGGCCAGTTCCTCGCGCGTGGCCCAGCGGGCGTCCTCGATCTCGACCGGGTCGATGGTGATCGCCTCGCTCAGCGCCTCGGCCCGCGCGCCCAGCATCAGCGAGGCCGGGAACGGCCAGGGCTGGCTTGCGACATAGGCGACCGCGCCGACCACGACGCCCGTCTCCTCGGCCACCTCGCGGCGGACCGCGGCCTCGAAGGTCTCGCCCGGCTCCATGAAGCCGGCAAGGCAGGAATACATGCCCTCGGGCCAGGCCGGGCTGCGCCCCAGCAGCAGGCTGTTGCCGCGGGTCACGAGCATGATCACCACCGGGTCGGTGCGCGGAAAGTGGTGGCGCCCGCAGGCCGGGCAGATCCGCGTCCAGCCCGCCTGCGCGATCTCGGAGGCGGCGCCGCAGGCCGAGCAGAAGCCGTGCCCGCCGTGCCATGTCACCAGCGCCCGCGCGGTCGCGGCCAGTTCGGCATCGAACGCCGCAAGCTCGGTCATCGTGCCGCGCAGCTCGCCGAAGCGGCAGCCCTCGGGCGCCTCGGGATGCCATTGCTCGGTCGGGTCGAAGAAGCTGCCGGGCATCGCCGGCTGTTCCGGCCCGGGTTCCCAGTCCGAGATGTCGGCGCAGAACATCGCCCGCCCGTCCGGCGCGAGGCCGAGGAACATCAGCGCGTGGCCGGCCAGCATCGCGTCGTCGGGCGCGACGAGGCCGAGCGCGCGCGCGCCCGGGTCCGCCGGCGCCGACAGCAGCACCTTGCCCCGCCACAGCGGCAGCACCCGCGCGTCGGCCTGGCGCTGCGCAAGCTCTGCCGGGTCGGCCCGCAGCCAGGCTGCCCGGTCGAGCCCGCCGCCGGCGAAGGCCAGATCCGCCAGTTCCGTGTCGCGTCCGCCCCCGGTGATCATCATCGCCGCCTCGTTGTCCGCCGGTCCCGTGCCGGTCGTGCCGGCACCGGCTTGGTGCCATGGCGGGGGGCCGAGAGAAAGCCCCCACGGCCCGAAGCGGCGAGCATTCGCGTAAAGGTTGACACACAGCCCCCCGACCGCGCCAGATGGGGACGGTATCAGGCCGCCTGCCCGGCCGTACGGGGGTGACAAGTGACGGCAGCTGTATCGAGACCGGCCGTGGCGACGGCGCGACTGACCGTGATGGTCACGTCGGACCTGCACTGCGAGGTCAGCGGATGGGACTACCTGCGCGACCGGCCGTCGCGCAGCGGCGGTCTGCACAGGCTGGCGCCGGTCATCGCCCGGCTGCGCGCGGCCGAGCCGAACACGCTGCTTCTGGACAATGGCGACCTGCTGCAGGGCAATCTCCTTGCGGACGAGGCGGCGCGGCTTGCGGGAGAGGCCTGGAACGCCCCCCACCCCGCGATCGCGGCGCTGAACGCGCTGGGCTACGACGCGGCGGGTCTGGGGAACCACGATTTCGACTATGGCCTCGACCGGCTCGACCGGGCGCTGGCCGCGGCGGCGCACCCGGTGACCTGCGCCAACCTGCGCCGCAGCGGCGCCGGGGCGCTGCCCAGGGACATCGTGCTCGAGCGGCGGGTGCTGTGCGACGACGGGGCGCGCCGGCCGCTGCGGATCGGGGTGCTGGGCCTGCTGCCGCCGCAGACGGCGCTGTGGAACCGCCACCACCTGCACGACCGGGCCGAGATCGGCGACATCATGGCCGCGGCGCGCGAACGGCTGCCCGCGCTGCGCGCGCGCTGCGACGTGGTGATCGCGCTCGCGCACACGGGCTTCGGCCCGCAGCTTGCCGAGCCGGGGATGGAGAACGCGGGCCACGCGCTGGCCGCGCTGCCGGGCATCGACCTGCTGGCGCTTGGCCACAGCCACCTGCCGCATGTCGCCACCACCCGCGACCGCGCCATCGTGCTGCCGGGCCCGCAGGGGCTGCAACTGGGTGTCGCGCGGCTGGCGCTGGAGTGGCAGGGCCAGGCCTGGCAGGTCACCGGCCGCCAGGCGGAGCTTCTGCGCGGGACCAAGGCGCCGCTGCCGCCCGAGACGCCGGCCCACCGCGCCGCCGTCGCCCTGGCCCGCCGGCCGGTCGCGCGGCTCGATCGCCCGGTCTCGACCCATTTCGCGCTGGTCGCCAGCTCGTCCGCGCTGCAGATCGTCGCCCGCGCCCAAGCCGGCCATGTCGCCCGCGCGCTCGACGGCCGGCCCGAGGCGCGGCTGCCGCTGGTCTCGGCCGTGGCGCCGTTCCGGTCGGGCGGGCGCTACGGGCCGGGCCATTACGCGCTGATCCCGCGCGGCACGGTGAGCTATCGCCACGTCGCCGACCTGTACCCGTTCGGCAACCGGCTGGTCGCGCTGCGTGTCACCGGCCGCGACCTGCGCAGCTGGCTGGAACAGGCCGCGCGGATCTTCCGCCGCCTGCGCCCCGGCGTCGCCGACCAGCCGCTGATCAATGCCGATGTCCCGCCCTGGACCTTCGACACGCTCTTCGGCCTCAGCTATCGCATCGACCTGTCGCAAGCGGCCTGCGGCGCCGGCGGCCGGATCCTCGACCTGTGCCATGCCGGCATCCCGGTCGAACCCGACCAGCCCTTCGTGATCGCGACCAACAGCCACCGCGCCACCACCGCGCCGGGCGAGCCGATCTATGTCTCGCGCGCGCCCGCCCGCGACATCCTGGTCGAGGAATTCGCCCGCACCGGCCGGCTTGATGCGGAACCCGAGCGGGCCTGGCAGTTCGCGCCCGTGCCCGGCGCGACGGCACTTGTCGACACCGCGCCCGAGGCGGCACAGGACGACCGGATGCTGGCCAGCCTTGGGGCCGAGGTGCTGGGCACGACCCCGGCCGGCTTCCTGCGCCTGCGCCTGCCGATGCATCCCCCTCCGCGCGCGCGCCCATGATTTCGGCAGTCGCCGGCGCGTCGCTTCTTTTGCGGGCGCCCGGCCCCGCCGCGGCCGCGTGCCGCCCCGGCACCCCTCGCGCGGCGCCCGGCCGCGGCGCAGTCTGGCACCACAACCAGACCAAGGGAGAGAGACCCGTGTTCCATCGCCTGACGGCCGCCGCCTTCGCCGCCGCCGCGAGCCTTGCCGCCTTCGCCGGCCCCGGCGCCGCCCAGACCGCCATGCCCTTCGCGCTGGACTGGAAGTTCGAGGGCCCCGCCGCCCCCTACTTCCTCGCGCTCGACAAGGGCTATTTCACCGAAGCGGGCCTCGCGGTCGAGATCTCCGAGGGCGCGGGCTCGCTCGACGCGATCCCGAAGGTCGCCACCGGCGCCTTCCCGGTGGGCTTTGCCGACATCAACAGCCTGATGAAATTCCTCGACCAGAACCCCGGCGCGCCGGTGATCGCGGTGATGATGGTCTATGACAAGCCGCCCTTCGCGGTCGTCGGGCGCAAGTCGCTGGGCGTGTCGGAACCCGCCGACCTCGCCGGCAAGAAGCTGGGCGCGCCGCCGCCCGACGGCGCCTGGGCGCAGTTCCCGATCTTCGCGGCGGAAAACGGGCTCGACATGGCGTCGATCACCGTCGACCCCGTCGGCTTCCCGGTGCGCGAGCCGATGCTGGCGCAGGGCAATGTCGACGCGATCACCGGCTTCTCGTTCTCGTCGGTGCTGAACCTCAAGCGGCTTCAGGTCCCGGCCGACGACATCTCGACCATCCTGATGGCCGACCACGGCGTCGCGCTCTATGGCAATGCGATCATCGCCAATGCCGACTACGCCGCCGCGCATCCCGAGGAGATCACCGGCTTCCTCAAGGCGGTGGCGATGGGCTGGAAGGATGCCGTCGCCGATCCGGGCACCGCAGTCGACGCGCTGCTCAAGCGCAACCCTGCCGCGGACAAGGCGCTCGAGACCGAGCGGCTGCAGATGGCGATCGACGACAACGTGCTGACCCCTTGGGTGAAGGAGCACGGCATGGGCGGCATCGACGCGGCGCGCATGGACAAGGCGATCGCGCAGACGGGCACGGTCTACGCGTTCAAGACCACGCCCGAGGCGGCGACCTATTTCACCGCCGACTACCTGCCCACCGACGGCATGATGCTGGAATGACGGCCGCAGCGTGACGACTGCACAGTGAGGGCTGCACCCCGGGGACCGATGGCCCCCGGGGGATCAACCGCGCGGGGACGGCGTGACAAATCTCATCGACATCAAGGGCGTGACCCACGCCTACAAGACCAAGGCCGGCCCGCTGCCGGTGTTGAACGACCTCAATGTCGCGGTGCCCGAGGGCGAATTCTGCGCCGTCGTCGGCCCCTCGGGCTGCGGGAAGTCGACGCTGACGAAGCTGGTCGCGGGGCTGATGAAGCCCGACCGCGGCGAGGTCTGGCTGCACGGCGAGCTGGTCAGAAGCCCGCGCAAGACCGTGGGCATGGCGTTCCAGAACCCGGTCATGCTGGAATGGCGCACGATCCTGGAAAACGTGATCCTGCCGCTGGAGATCGTCGCGCCCTCGATGCCGAAGGCGCAGAAGGAGGCCCGCGCGCGCGAGCTTCTGGCGATGGTGGGCCTTGCGGGGTTCGAGGGCAAGCGCCCGTCGGAGCTTTCGGGCGGCATGCGCCAGCGCGCCTCGCTGTGCCGCGCGATCGTGCACAAGCCCGACGTGCTGATCATGGACGAACCCTTCGGCGCACTCGACAACTTCACCCGCGAGGACCTGTGGCAGACCATGCGCGAGCTGCGCGCCAAGGAGCCCTTCACCTGCGTGCTGATCACCCACGACCTGCGCGAAAGCGTGTTCCTGGGCGACCAGGTGATCGTGCTGTCGGGCCGGCCGGCGACGACGCAATACGTGATGAAGGTCGATCTGCCGGCCGATCGCACGCTCGACATCCTCTACACGCCCGAGGTGGCCGAGATGCTGCACATCCTGCGCGACCAGATCCGGATCGCGCAGGGCCGCGACGGGGGGGCGCATTGATGGACCGTCTGCAGAAGGTCGGCGTGCCGCTGGCCGCCATCGTCATCTTCCTCGCGCTTTGGGAACTGCTGGTCTGGGCGAACGGCTGGCCGAACTATGTCATGGCCTCGCCCTCGGACCTGCCGGCGGCCTATGCGCGGTTCTGGAACCTGTTTCTGGTCATGGGCTGGCAGACGCTGTGGCGCACGGTGGCGGGGCTGGCGCTCGCGGTGGTGTTCGGGCTGTTCCTGGGCATGATCATGGGCTTTTCCAAGCTGATGCGCGACGCGCTCTATCCGCTGCTGGTGGGGTTCAACGCGGTACCCAAGGCCACGCTGGTGCCGGTGCTGTCGCTGCTGTTCATCGGCCGGCACGACTTCAACACCGTGCTGATGGCCTTCCTGATCTCGTTCTTCCCGATCGCGGTCTCGGTCGGCATCGGGCTCTCGACGCTCGAACCGGAATACCGCGACATCCTGCGCTCGCTCGGCGCGTCGCGCTTCACGATCTTCCGCAAGATCGCGCTGCCCAAGACACTGCCCGAGTTCTTCGGGGCGCTGAAGGTCTCGGTCACGCTCGCCTTCATCGGCACCAACCTGGTCGAGATCGTCTCGCCCCACGGTCGCGGCCTGGGCGCGCTGTTCAAGTCGGGCGAGACCAACGGCGACTATCCCCTGATGTTCGCGGTCCTGATCGCGCTCGCCTTCCTGGGCATCGTGCTCTACTACGCGGTCGTCGCGCTCGAGAAGATCTTCGCGGGCTGGGCCGAGCGCCCGCAGGGCTGACTACCGCCGGCCCGGCCGTCGCCAGTACGCTCACCGCGAGGCTGACGACGGCCTGATCGACCGTGCCCTGACTGACTGCGCCCCGATCGACTGCCCCCCGGTCGATCACCGCCCGGCTGACCATGGTATGGCCGACCACTGACCACTGCCGACCTGACCACGCCCGCCCGCGGCCCCCGGTCGCACCCCCCTGTCGCGGCTGTCGCCGCGCGCCGGGGGCTTTGCCCTGCGGCGACCGGCGTGTCGGGGTCAGGGAACCGCCGGCCGGGCTCGCGGCTTGCTCCCGACAGGCGACGCCCCGGCCCGGGGCGTCGCGGCAATGGGAGGACGCCATGACGCTTGGCACCATACTGCTTATCATCCTGATCCTGATCCTGATCGGCGTCCTGCCGACGTGGGGCCATTCCCGCAGCTGGGGCTACGGTCCCTCGGGCGGCGTCGGGCTCGTGGTGGTCGTGCTGCTGGTCCTTGTGCTGTTGGGCGCGATCTGATGCGCCCGGATCCGATGCGCCCGGTGGTCTAGCCCCGCGGGCGCGGCTCAGGCCGCATCCGCCCGCGCGCCCGGACCTGATCCGGGCTCGGCGGGCGGGTCGGCCACCGCCGGATCGAAATGGCGCGCCCAGAATTCGGGGCGCGTCAGCTGGGGATAGGCGGCGCGATAGCTCTGGGTCAGCGCGTCATGCCCGCGCAGCTGCCGCAGCGCGAGCGCGCAGGCCCGCCACAGCAGCGACGCCGCCCGCCGGTCGCTGCGTTGCACGACATAGCGGCTGCCATCCGCGCGGAAGGTGACGCTGTAGCGGTCGCAGCCCAGCACCCGGTCGCGGCTTGCCCGCTCTTCCGCGTGGATCGCCGCCCGCCCGGCCCAAAGCCGCCGCAACGGCAGCCCGTGGCCGTTCAGCGTCAGCCGCAACAGCGCCCGGAACAGCCGGAAGCGCAGCAACAGCCGGCGCGGCGCCACCGGCGGCGGCAGCCCGCGCCGCTCGTCGATCGTGTCGGCAGCAAGCGCGCGCCGCCGCGCCTCGGCCCCGGGCGCGTCCGCGAAGATCCGCGGCCCCTCGAGCACGTCGGCCCAGGCCGTCAGCTCGGCCGCGGCGCTGTCGTAGTGGAAGCGCGCGATCGAGGCCATGACGAAGCCCAGCGGCATCATCGCCAGCGCCAGCCGCCCCCGCGCCAGCCCGGGCAGCGAGAGGTGATGCACCAGATGGCTGCGCAGGTCGAGGTAGCGGGTCGTCGGGCTTTCCTTCTCGACGAAATCGTCCTGGAAGGCGACGATGCCATTCATCCGCACCGGCGCGAAATCGTTGGCCAGCGAGAAGCTGACATCGTCGCCGCGCACGAAGAACGGGAACGGCTCGGCCCGAAGCCCGGCGATCGGGAAGGCGAAGAACCAGAACCCCGCGTAGAAGTCCGGCGGGACCGGGCCCGAGGTCGCAAGCTCGAGCGCGAGGACCTCGTCGCGGCGGCGCAGGTCGCGCCCGCCCTGCTCGGGGCGACAGCGCAGGTCGAACCGCGCCCCCGCCTCCCACAGCGCCCAGCGATGCCGCGTCGAGATCATCGCGGCCGCAACCGCCCGGCGCGGGTCCCGCGCCCGCGCCAGCAGCCCCTCGGCCCGGTGCAGCGCCTCGAGCGGGATGGCGGCATCGTCATCCATGAACAGGCAATGGCTGAAGCCCCGCGCCCGCGCCTCGGCCAGACCGCGCGCGAAGCCGCCGGCCCCGCCGAGGTTGGGGTTGGCAAGCCGCTCGACATGCTGCAACGGCGGCAGCGTCAGCGTGCCGCCATTGTCGATCACGAAGACCCGCATCCGCCCGCCGGCGCCGCTGGCGGCGAGGTGCGCCTCGAGCCGCGCGGCGGTCGCCCGCGCCGCGGCCTCGCGCCGGTAGGTGGTGATGCAGATCGCCAGCCGCGGCCGCGGCCCCGGCACGGCCGCGGCTTGATAGGCCGCGCCGGCAAGCCGGCTGGGGCCCAGCGCGCGCAGCTCGAACCACAGGACGCTGCCCGGAACGGTCGTGTCGGGCGCCAGCGCCACCGTAACCTCGCCCTCGCGCGCCAGGCGCAGCACCTGCGAGGCAAGCAGCATCCAGGATTGTCCCGGGCTGGCCTGCAGCACCCGCAGCTCGAAATGGCCCTGCGCCCGCAGCCGCAGCGCCAGCGCCTCGACCGGGCCGTTCCAGTGCCATTTCGCGATCGACAGCATGTTGAAATAGCTGTCGAACCGCAGCTGGGCGCCCCGCTCCAGCCGCAGCTCGCCCCGCTCGAGATCCAGCGAGACCACGCCCTCGGCATGATAGTAAAGCTCGGGCTCGGTGCAGAGCCCGGGCTCGGGCAGGATGACGTTTTGCAGGATTTCGGGCGGCGGTGACGGAGGCATGGTCATGCGGGTTGATCCTCGGTGGTCGCGCGGCGGACGAGGCGCGCGACATCCCTGGGCAGGCGCGCCAGCACCCGCGGCAGCAGCGCCTCCTGGGCCTGCGCCTCGTCGACCGGCCGCAGCTGCGCCAGCCCGTCGAGATCGGGGAACAGCCGGCGCCCCGCGACGGCATCGAGCCGGGCGGCGATCGGCGCGAACCGGGCCGCGAGCCGGGCGCGGTTCGCAGGCCCCAGTAGCTCGACCTCGCGCGGCGCCGGATCGCCCAGGCCCGAGGACGCCTCGATCAGGGCCTCGATCACCGGGATCGCCTGCCCGGGCGCCGACTGCAGCGTGATCCGCCGGCCGATCGCGATCAGCGCCGGGTGCAGCGAGGGGTTCAACCGCTCGGGGGCCTCGAGCCCGTCGGGGAAGTCCAGCCCGCTTTCCAGCCGGAAATCCTCGATCGAGCCGCCGGCCGCCAGCACCTCGTCATAGCGGCGCAGCGACAGCCGTGCGCGCGGGAAGGCCGCGCGCCACGCCTCGATCACCCGGGCGTAGTCGACGTGGATCGTGTCGAGATAATCGTCGAGCCCGGCGCCGCTCAGGGGCTCCGGTGCCTCGCCGAAGCGCAGCCGCTGCGCGTGCCACGAGGCGAGATGCCGGTCTGGCCGGCGCAGGGTGCAGTGCAGGCTGACATCGGCGCTTGCGAACAGCTGCGCGAGACGGTCGATCAGTGCCGGGCGGTCCGCGAGCGTCGAGAAGCTTTCGGCGCACAGGATGATGGCCCGCGGCTGCAGGAACCGGACTTGGTTCGCGATTGACAGCAGCATCTGGTGCACCGAGGGCAGGCCGGGGTGCCAGGGCGGCACCCCGGCGCCGAGCGCCTCGTGCTTCATGCGGAAGACCAGCGCGTTGTGCGGCTCGCGCGCGTTGAAGCTGGTCTGGGCGGGCGCCTCGGGATCCGCGAGCTGGCGCAGCAGGATCGCCATCCCCTCGCTCTCGACCGGAGGGTAGAGGATGCCGGCCCGCGCCAGCGCGCCCGCGTTGCGCGACAGGAAGGCCTGCAGCGCGGTCGAGCCCACCTTGTGGTGGCCGATGAACAGGCAGACCCTCATGCCGCCCGCCGTTCCGGCGCGCCATCCGCGCGCCCGGCCGGGGCGGCGGCCGCGGCGCCCTCCGCCGGGAACGGGCCGGCCTGACGCTGCACCTCGGCCAGGGTCCGGTCGGTGCGCAGCCGGATCCCGTCGAGCGCCGCGCGCCACAGCAGCCCGAGATACCGGCGCCGTTCGGGGCGCGGATAGAAGCGCACCCGCGCCGTCCAGACCAGAAGCGCGAGCGGGACCACCAGTGCCGCCAGCGGCGCACCGGCCGCCGCCCGCAGCACCAGGATCAGGTTGCGGTGGTGGTAATAGGTCTTCCAGACCGGGCGGAAGATGCGGTGCCGCCCCTCGAGCGTCCGGCAATCGTGGATGAAGCGCAGCCGCGGGTCGAACCACAGCGTCAGCCCCTGCGCCCGCAGCCGCAGGCAATAGAGGACGTCGTCGCCGTAGATGAAGAGCCCGGCATCGGGCAGCCCGACCCGGCGCACCGCCGCGGCACTCAGGAACAGCCCGACGAAGGACGCGGCATCGGCAGGCCGCGGCGCCGGGGCGTCATAGGCGGGATCTGGCAGCCGGAACCGCCCGAGCCCGCCCAGGGCCATCAGCAGGAACAGGCCGGGCCGGGCAAAGGGGTTGAGCCCGGGGCGGTTCATCTCGCAGATCCGGCCGTCGGGCAGCCTGACCGCCGCCGCCACCGCGTCCGGCCCCGCCGGTGCCAGCGCGCGGAACCGGGCGATCGCCCCCGGCTCGGGCCGGCCGTCGTCGTCCATCAGCACCAGCCAGTCCGCCCCCGCGGCGACCGCCGCGGCCATGCCGCAGGCAAAGCCGCCGGCACCGCCGAGATTCTCCGCCTGGCCATGGCGCCGCAGCCGGGCATCGGGGATCTGCGCCAGCATCTCGGCCGTGCCGTCGCAGGAACCGTTGTCGACGACATGGACCACGTCGACCGGTTCCTGCAGCAGCGCCGTCAGCGTGCTTTGCAGCTGCTCGCGGCGGTTGTGGGTCACGACAACGGCATGCAGCTGCATCATCCGGCCGCCCGCAGCGGCTCGGCGGCCGCGCCGCTGGCGAGGAAGCCGCGGGCCGTGTCCAGCGCCTCGCGGATCGTCACGTCCATGTCGAGATAGCGGTAGGTGCCCAGCCGGCCGACGAAGGTCATCCGGTCGAGCTGCGCCGCCCGGGCCTGATAGGCGGCCAGCAGCGCGGTCTCGGCCACCAGGCGCACCGGGTAGTAGAGCGTGTCGCCCTCGCCCGCCGCGCGGCTGTACTCGCGCGAGATGATGCCGCGCGCCCGGCTTTCCCACGGCGCGAAATGGCCGTGCTGGGTGATCCGGGTCCAGGGCACGTCCGCATCGGCATAGTTCATCACCGCGCAGCCCTGCCAGTCGCCCTCGACGACCTGATGTTCGAAATCGAGCGTGCGATAGGGCAGCCGGCCGAGGTCGGCGCCGAAGAACAGGTCGAGCGGGCCCGAATGGAAGCAATGCGCGAAGTCCGCCTCGTCCCCGCGCTGATAGGGCCGGCGCAGGTGCACCGCGATGTTGGGATGGTCGAGGATCGCCTCGACCATGGCGGTGTAGCCCGCTTCCGGCATGCCCTGGTGGCGGTGGAAGAAGTAGTTGTCATCATAGGAGAACCGCAGCGGCAGGCGCTTGAGCACCGAGGCGGGAAGCTCTGCCGGCGAGCGGCCCCACTGCTTGAGGGTATAGCCCTCGAGGAAAGCCTCGTAGAGCGCGGGTCCGACCAGGGCCAGCGCCTGGTCGCGGAAGCTTTCGGGCACGCCCGGGCCGCGGATCGCCTGCGCCGCGACGAAGGCGCGCGCCTCGTCCGGGCGCAGGGCGAGGCCGAAGAACTGGTTGATCGTGTGCAGGTTGATCGGCATCGAGTAGACCTGCCCGCGCACGGTGGTCTTCACCTGGTTGCGGAACGGGCGGAACCGCGCGAAGCCGGTCACATAGTCCCAGACCGCGCTGTCGTCGGTGTGGAAGATGTGCGGCCCATGGACATGGACCATCACGCCGGTGTCGGGATCGCGGCGGGTGTGGCAGTTGCCGGCGACGTGGTCGCGCGCCTCGAACACGGTGACGGGGTGGCCGGCCAGGGCAAGCTCGCGGGCGATGACGGCGCCCGACAGGCCCGCCCCGACCACGAGAATGGGGTCGCGCAGCATGTATCCTCCTTCTCGGCGGCCGGTCGCCGCCGTCGTGTCGCGATCATCGCGGCGACGCGGTTAACGTGCCCCTACCGTCGGCCGGATTCGGC
Organism: Frigidibacter sp. MR17.24; assembly: GCF_037095655.1. Classification (NCBI taxonomy): domain Bacteria; kingdom Pseudomonadati; phylum Pseudomonadota; class Alphaproteobacteria; order Rhodobacterales; family Paracoccaceae; genus Frigidibacter; species Frigidibacter sp. MR17.24. The sequence goes on along the minus strand of NZ_JBAWKE010000006.1, from coordinate 61,636 downwards.
GACGGTTCCCGCAGATCGGCGAGATGGTGCGCGATCGCGGCCTCGAGATCGTCGTGCAGCGTCAGCCGCCCGGCCTCGAGCACGGCGCCGCAGTCGCAGACCCGGCGCAGCAGCGGCAGCGAGTGCGACACGACGATCGCCCCCGACCGGCCCAGCCGGTCGGCCAGCAACGCCTCGCTGCGGGCCCGGAACGCCTGGTCGCCGACGGCCGTGATCTCGTCCACGAGATAGGTGTCGAAGCGGATCGCCATCGAGGCCGAGAAGGCGAGCCGCGCGCGCATCCCGGAGGAATAGAGCCGGAAGGGCTGCGACAGCGCGGGGCCGAGGTCGGCCTGCCGGGTGACGAAATCGACAAGCTGCGCGGGATCGACGCCGTAGAGCCGCGCCACCAGCGCCAGGTTCGCGGCGCCGGTCAGGTCCGGGTGGAACCCGCCCGCGAATCCGACGGGCCAGGACACGCTGCCGCGCCGGCGCACGCGGCCGGCATCGGGCGGGGTGAGCCCGGCGATCATGCGCAGCAGCGTCGACTTGCCGGCGCCGTTGCGCCCCAGCAGCGCGACCGACCGGCCGGGCGGGAAGGCGGCCCAGATCCGGTCGGCCACCACCAGCGTGCTGCCACCGCGCCGCAGGCTGCGGCTGACCCCCTCGAGCGTGATCACCCCGCGCCCTCGCGCACCGACCAGGACACGAGCCGCGCCACCGACCAGCCCAGGGCCAGCAGGAAGCCCGCGACCGCGAGGATGCGCCAGCGCTGCGGGTACTGCGCGGTCTCGGCGAGGCTTGGCGGCACGTGGGTCGCGAGGTATCGGCTCTGGCGATCGGCGGCGAGCCGGGCGGCGTCCAGCGCGCTGCGCGCCGCCAGCCAGCCCTGCTCGGCGAATTCGCGATCGACCTCCAGGCCCTCGTAGGCGGCGACGACCGCCGGATAGCCGTCCGCGCCGACGCCCAGACGGGTGCGCTCGGACGCGATCCGCTCCTGCAGCACGGACAGTTTCTCTTGCCGCATGGCGATGCGCGGATCATCGGGCCGGGTGGTCCGGCGCAGCATCTCGATCTCGACCTGCAGGGCGGCAAGCTCCTCGTTCAGGGTGTCGATCACGCCCATCTGGCTCGAGACGTCGTCCGAGGGATCGACGATCTGGTGGCGCAGGCGGAAGCCGGTCAGATCCTGGCGCGCCTTGCGCAGCCGCGCCTCGGCCAGGGCCAGCTCGCTGCGCGCGCTCGCCATGGCGTCCGCGCGCGCCGTGCCGGACAAGGCGTTGATCATGCTTGTGCATTCCTCGATCACCGCCTGGGCCAGGCGCTGCGCCGTCGCCGGGTCCCCGGCCCGCAGTGTCAGCGCGATCACCCCCTCCTGCTGGTCGTAATCGATGCTCAGCATCCGCAGCCAGAGCGCGTGGCGCTCCTCGATCCGGGCGTCGGGGGCAAGGGTGAACACCGGGTCCGGCCAGGCGGGCGCCGGTGCCCGCGGATAGATCGCGGCGAGGTCGAACCGGCGATCGATCCGGGCGGCCAGCTCCTGGCTCTCCAGGAAGTCGTAGAGGATGTCGGTGTCCGATGAGCTGCCCTGCGTCAGCCCCGCCAGCCCCGCGAGCATCCCCATCGCCGGCGCCGGTTCCTCGCGCTGGACCGAGAACGAGGCGGTCGAGGCATATTGGTCGGCGACCACCAGCCACAGGTAGGCGGCGATCACCGCGAGCGGCAGCAGCACGACCGCGCAGAAGCCGAGCGCCCCCCGCAACCGGCCACGCCGGCGCGCGGCCGAGCCGGGTTCCAGCGGCGGCGGCAGCGGCGACACATCGATCCCGGGCGCGCGGCGCGGCAGCATCGGCGCCTTGGGGCGGCCCTGCCCGGACTTCCCGGGGCCGCGGTTCGGTCCGGGACCCTGCCCCGGTCCCCCACCCGGACGACCGCCCTGACCGCCGTCGTGACCGCCGCCCTGGCCACTGCCCTGCCCCGGCCCGCGACGCAGCTTGCGCGCGCCGTCGCCCTGTGCCGGCAGCCGTGCTGGCGGCCCGGCCTGCGCGACCGGAACGGCGGGCGGTTTGGGCACCGGCGCCGCGCTTGGTGCGGGGCTTGGTGCGGGGCTTGGTGCGGGGCTGAGCGCGGGGCCCGGTTGGGGGCTCGGTTGGGGGCTCGGTGGGGGCGGCTGGCCCGGGCCATCGGTCAGCCGGCGCAGCAGCGAGCGCATCACCGCCGGATCGGGGTCGACCTCGGCGGCGGGGGCGGTGGTGGGGTGGTCTGGCGGGGTGGTCAGCGTCGCCTCCTCGCGGCAGGGCGCCGTTAGCGCTTCGGAAAGGTCGCGGCAGGAGACTGCCGGTGATGCGACCAGCTAGCCGCCAGAATGGTGAACGAATGCATAAGGCCCCCATGGCCACCGCCAGCGCCCCGTCGGGCCGCCGGCGCCGGGCGATCCCGGCACTGATGCTGCGCGAGATCGGGTCGACCTTCGGGCGTTCGCCCGGCGGCTATCTCTGGGCGCTGGCCGAGCCGCTGGGGGCGATCCTGCTGCTGGCGCTGTGCTTCTCGCTGGCGCTGCACGCGCCGCCGCTGGGCTCGAGCTTTGCGCTGTTCTACGCGTCGGGCTACCTGCCGTTCTCGATCTTTCTCGACATATCGGGGCGTTGCGCGCAGTCGCTCAGATTTTCGCGCCCGCTGATGGCCTTTCCCGCAGTGCGCCCGATCGACCTGCTGGCGGCGCGGTTCCTGCTGGCCGCGCTCACCCACCTGGTGGTCGCGGTGCTGGTGCTGGGCGGGCTGGGCCTGACGGTGCGGGCGGCGGCCGACCCCGGGCTGCGCCACCTCGCGCTCGCCTATGCGCTGACCGCCTTCCTCGGGCTTGGCTTCGGGGCGATGAACTGCGCGCTGTTCCACCTGGTGCCGGTCTGGGAACGGATCTGGGGCATCGCGACCCGGCCGCTGTTCCTGGTCTCGACGATCCTGTTCCTGCCAGAGCACGTGCCCCGCCCCTGGGACGACTGGATCCGGCTGAACCCGGTGGTGCAGCCGGTGGCCGAGCTGCGGCTGGGCCTGTACCCGTTCTACCACGCGCGCGACCACGCGGTGCTGTGGCCGGTGATCTGCGGCGCGGGCCCGCTGCTGCTGGGGCTGCTGCTGCTGAACCGCGCGCGCGACCGCCTGTCGCTTGGCTGATCAGGCAAAGACGAAGACGTCGCCGGTCATCTCGCCCGAGCGGACGTCATCGAGCAGGATCGTGCCGCTGCCGTAGTCCAGCCGCAGGTCGTCGCCGACGGTGGTGAACAGGATCGCCGGCGGGGTCGCGAAGCCCTCGAACACCAGCTTGTCGACCGCGGAATCGAAATCGAGGATCCGGTCGGCACCGTCGGCGAAATGGAACACGAAGTTGTCGCCGCCGACGCCGCCGACCATGACGTCGTTGCCGGTGCCGCCGATCAGCCGGTCGGCGCCCGCGCCACCGTAGAGCAGGTCGTCGCCGGTGCCGCCGTCCAGCAGGTCGTTGCCGGTCTCGCCGTACAGCGTGTCGGCGCCGCCGCCGGTGCGGATCGTGTCGTTGCCGTCGAAGCCCCAGACGATGTCCGCCGCCGTCGCGCCCTCGCCCGCCTCGTCCTCGTACCAGTCGTTGCCGGCGCCAAGCAGGGCGCGGTCGCGGCCCGTGCCGCCGTAGACGATGTCGTCGCCGTCGCCGGCCCGGATCACGTCGTCGCCGTCGCCGCCCCAGATCGTGTCCGCGCCCGCCCCGCCCTCGAGGCTGTCGTTGCCGGCCTCGCCCCAGATCCGGTCGGCGCCGCCGCGCGCCAGGATCGTGTCGTTGCCATCGCCGCCGTAGATGCTGTCGTTGCCCTTCGGATCGTCCTGGGGCGAGTCGTAGCACAGGTCGTTGCCCGCCCCGAGGAAGATCAGGTCGCGCCCGTTGCCGCCGCCGACGGTGTCGTTGCCGTCGCCGCCCAGGATCGTGTCGAAGCCGTTGCCACCCCAGATCTGGTCGTTGCCGATGCCGCCCTCGAGGCTGTCCTCGCCGTCCTCGCCATAGATCGTGTCGTTGCCGGCGGCGCACAGGATGGTGTCGTTGCCGGCGAAGCCCCAGACGATGTCGGCGCTGGTGACGTCGGTGCCGTCGCGATCCTCGTAGCGGTCGTTGCCAAGCCCCAGCATCACCCGGTCGCGCCCGAGGTCGCCCCAGACGCGGTCGTTGCCGGCGCCGCCGCGGATCGTGTCGTTGCCGGTGCCGCCCTCGAGCCAGTCGGCCCAGTCGCCGCCGTCGATCAGGTCGTGCCCGGCGCCGCCGAGGATCGTGTCGGACCCGACGCTGCCGGTCAGCGTGTCGTTGCCGCCAAGGCCGTCCAGCCACAGGCCCGGCGAGCTGAGCACGATCCTGTCGGCCCCTTGCGTGGCGCGCGGGATGTCGGGCAGGCCGATGACCAGCAGCGGGCGGTCCGGCTGCTCGAGCCCGGCCGGGAACAGCTGCGCCGCCGAAAGGCTCCGGCCGTCGGCGCTGTAGACGTCAAGCCGCTCGTCGCGCCAGGTGACGATCGCCCCCCACGCGGTCGACTGGACCCCGAGCGCCGCCGCCGAGCGCAGCATCGACCAGTGCGACAGGTCGAGCCGGTCGGTCCCGACCTCGAAATCCAGGATCACGTCGCGGCTGCCGTCGGCCGACAGCACGAAGAGATCGGCCCCGGAGCCGCCGCGCATCGTGTCGCTGCCCGCGCCGTCGACCAGGATGTCGTCGCCGCCGTTGCCCAGGATCTGGTCGGCCCCGGCGCCGCCGATCAGCAGGTCGTCGAGACCGGCACCGGCGAGGGCGCCGCCAAGCGCGGTCGCCTGGATCGTGCCGCCAAGCCCGGTCAGCGACAGGCCGAACTGCGCCAGCCCCGGCTCGGTCGACGAGGCCACGAAGATCTGCAGCTCGGACCCGACCGCGATCGCGCGGATCGCCGAGACATGGTCGAGCGTCATGCCGGCGGTGTCGACGATCGTCTCGCGCCAGACCAGCTGGCCGTCCGGCAGCAGCTCGAGCAGCGTGAGCCCGCTGTCGCCGCCCCCGGCCAGAACGAAGGCGCGCCCGGCGACCGAGACGACATCCATCGCCACCACCTGGCCGAACCGGGTGTCCAGCGTGTCGATCACGTGGTCGACCGGCGTCAGGCTGCCATCCGAGCCGAGCGCGAGCACGCTGAGCGAGCCGCTGCCCGTCGCCGCCACGACGACATAGCTGCGCCCGCCGACCGTCACCGCCTCGAGCGCGGCGGGCGCATCGATCCCCAGTCCCTCGTCGATGCCGACCGCGCCCTTGGCCGACAGCGCGCCGGTCACCGGGTCGATGCGCCAGGCGGTGAGGCCGTCGCCAAAGCCCGAGGCACTGATCAGGAACCTCTGGCCGCCGACCGCGGCCACGGTCATCGCCGTGGTCTGCCCGTCGTATTGCGGGGCGCGGACCGCCGCGCCGACCTGGGTGAAGGTGAAGTCGGCGTTGACGCGCAGGCTGCGGATCGTGTCGCCCTCGGCCACGAAGACCGTGCGCCCGCCGATCTCGCAGTCCGAGGCGAAGGCCGTGGCCCGGCCCGGTCCCGCCGCCTCGCCCCAGCGCCGGATCGTGCCGTCGGCGGCAAGGTTCTGCAGGTCGAACCCGTCGCCGCCGGGGCTGATCAGGCGGGCCTCGTCGCCGATCCGGGCGACGCCGAACACCGAGGGGACGAGCGTGTTGCCGGTGGAGGGCAGCTTTTGCGAATCGAGCGCCGACGCCTTGGCGCCGCTCGCCAGCCGATAGCTGTCAAAGCCGCCGTTTTCGCCGTTGTCGGTCAGAAGCGTGACGCCCGTGGCGGTCACGAAGGTCTCGATCTGGGTGATCCCGGCCGCGTAGACGCCGCCGCCGATCTGCCCGCGATAGGTGATCCGTGCCATCCCTGCCCCCCGGCGCTGCACGGACACAGTCCTCGCAGCGGGCGACGGGCAGAGCGGGGCAGGAAGACGGCGGCGGCCGGGCCAGCATCGCGATTGAACGCGATGCGCCCGGCCGTGGCCTCAGAGCTTACCGGAAAGATAACGGTCGATGACCGCGACGCTGCCCTCGGCCCAGACCGCGCGCAGGATCGCGGCGAAGCGCGCCGCGACCGCCGGGTCGTCGCCGAGATCGCCATAGACCTCGCGCATCGCCAGCCACTGCGCCGGATCGTCCTTCGCGGCCTTCGACCGCGCGACGAGCGCGTCCCAGCTGGGATCGTTCGGCTCGATCACCGCGCCGGTCTCCGAGGTGCCGTAGCAGTAGCGGCACCACAGCGCGGACAGCAGGATCAGCCCCGTCGCATCGCGCCCCGCCGCGAGGCAGTCGCGGATCGAGGGGATGATGAATTTCGGCTGCCGGTTCGACCCGTCGAGGCAGAGCCGGCGCACCGTGTCCGCCACTTCGGGGTTGGAGAACCGGTCGATGATCAGCGCCTTGTAGTCGTTCAGGTCGGTGCCCGGCACCGGCGGCACGATCGGCAGGATCTCGTCGGTCTCGATCCGGTCGAGGAAGGCGCGCACCTGCGGATCGGCCATCGCCTCGTGCACGAAATGGATGTCGCGCAGGCCGGCCGGGTAGGCGATGATCGCATGCCCGCCGTTCAGGATGCGGATCTTCATCGTCTCGAACTTGTCGACATGCGGCGTGAAGGTGACCCCGACCGTCTCGAGCGGCGGCCGGCCCGAGGGGAAGTTGTCCTCCATCACCCACTGGCGGAACGGCTCGCAGGTCACGGGGGCCGCGTCCTCAAGGCCGAACGAGGCGGCAAGGTCGCGCTCTTTCGGGCCGGTGGCGGGGGTGATGCGGTCGACCATCGAGTTCGGGAAGGCGACCCCGGCCCCGATCCAGGCGGCCAGCTCGGGATCCGACAGCTGCGCAAGGCCGACGACGGCGTCGCGGGTGACGTGGCCGTTGTGGGGGACGTTGTCGCAGCACATCACGGTGAAGGCCGGGATGCCGGCGTCGCGGCGCGCCTTCAGCGCGGCGACGATGGCGCCGAAGACGGTGTCGGGCGCGGCCGGGTTCGCGGCATCCTTCTGGATGTCGGGATGCGCCGGGCTGAAGGTGCCGGTCTTGGGATCGATATAATAGCCGCCCTCGGTCACCGTCAGCGACACGATGCGGATCGACGGGTCGGACATCGCGGCGATCAGGCCCGCATTCCCGGGCTCGACCGGGACGAAGCCGGTCATCGCGCCGATGACCCGGGCGGTCTTGGCGCCGGGCGCAAGCTCGATCACCGAGGACAGGTAGTCCTGGCCTTCGAGCGCGGCGCGCATCTTCGCGTCGCCCTCGCGCACCCCGGCGCCGAGGATCGCCCAGTCGTGGCCGGCACCGGTGGCGAACAGGTCGTCGAGATAGACCGCCATGTGGGCGCGGTGGAAGTTGCCGCAGCCGACATGCACGATGCCGGGCGTCAGGCCGGCGCGGTCGTAGGCCGGGCGGGCCACGCCGGCGGGAAGAGTGTCGAGCGTTGCGTTGGAAAGGGTCATGGATCGCTCCTCAGCTCATCCAGTTGCCGCCGTCGACGTTGTAGGTCTGGGCGACGATGTATTGGGCCTCGTCCGAGGCCAGGAAAACCGCCATGCCGGTCAGGTCCCCTGCGGTCCCCATCCGGCCGAAGGGCACGGCCTCGCCGACTTCGCGCTTCTTCTGCCCGGGGGCCTTGCCCTCGTATTTCGCGAAGAAGGCGTCGACGCCGTCCCAGTGCTCGCCATCCACCACGCCGGGCGCGATGGCGTTCACGTTGATGCCGTGGGCGATCAGGTTCAGCCCCGCGGACTGGGTCAGGCTGATCACCGCGGCCTTGGTGGCGCAGTAGACCGCGACCAGCGCCTCGCCGCGCCGGCCGGCCTGGCTGGCCATGTTGATGATCCTGCCGCCCCTGCCCTGCGCGATCATCAGCCGCGCCGCGGCCTGCATCGTGAACAGGGTGCCCGCCACGTTGATCGCGAAGACCCGGTCGTAATCGGGCCGCGCGATCTCGGCGATGGGGGCGGCGGTGAAGATGGCGGCATTGTTGATCAGGATGTCGATCCCGCCGGCGGCCTCCATCGCGGCCATCGCCGCGTCGATCGAGGCCTGGTCCGTCACGTCGAGGGCGATCGCGGTGGCCCCGATCTCGGCGCCGGTGGCCTCGGCCCGCGCGAGGTCGATGTCGCCGATCACGACGCTCGCCCCCTCGCGGACATAGGCCTCGGCAAAGGCGCGACCGATGCCGCGGGCAGCCCCCGTGATCAGCGCGCGCTTGCCCGCAAGCCTCATTTGAAGGCCATCCCCTTGGCGTCGAACTTGTGGATCTGGTTCAGGTCCGGGGTCAGCGCGATGGTGTCGCCATGGTGCACGTCGACCTCGCCGCCGGCGCGGACGTTGATCGTGCCAAGCGCGGTTTCCACGTGCAGGAACGTGTCCGACCCAAGGTGTTCGGACACCGTCACGCGGCCCTGCCACGGCCCCTCGGTCCCGACCGCGATGTGCTCGGGGCGGATCCCGATCGCGTGGGCGCCGTGCTTGGCGGCCTCCTCGCCCTCGAGGAAGTTCATCTTCGGCGAGCCGATGAAGCCCGCGACGAAGCGGTTGCGGGGATTGCGGTAGAGATCGAGGGGCGAGCCCACCTGCTCGATCCGGCCGGCCTGCAGCACCACGATCTTGTCGGCCATGGTCATCGCCTCGACCTGGTCGTGGGTGACGTAGATCATCGTGGTCTTCAGCGTGTTGTGCAGCTCGGAGATTTCCAGCCGCATGTTCACCCGCAGCGCCGCGTCGAGGTTCGACAAGGGCTCGTCAAACAGGAAGGCCGAGGGTTCGCGCACGATGGCGCGGCCGATCGCGACCCGCTGGCGCTGCCCGCCCGACAGCTGCCCCGGACGGCGGTCGATGTAGCTGGCAAGGTTCAGCACCCTGGCCGCGCCCTCGACGCGCTTGTCGATCTCGGCCTGGCTCATCTTCGCCATCTTCAGCGGGAAGGCGATGTTCTTGCGCACGCTCATGTGCGGATAGAGCGCATAGCTCTGGAACACCATCGCGAGCTTGCGGTCGGCCGGGCGCAGCGCCGTCGCATCCTTGCCGTCGATCTCGATCCGGCCGCCCGAGACATCCTCGAGGCCCGCGATCAGGCGCAGAAGCGTGGACTTGCCGCAGCCCGAGGGGCCGACGAAGACCACGAATTCGCCATCGCTGATCGTGAGGTCCAGCGGCGGGATGACTTCGGCATCGCCGAAGCGCTTGGTGACGCCCTTGAGTTCAATCTGTCCCATCGGGATCACTCCTTATTTGACGGCGCCGAAGGTGAGACCGCGCACGAGCTGCTTCTGGCTGAACCAGCCCAGGATCAGGATCGGGGCGATCGCCATCGTCGAGGCGGCCGAAAGCTTGGCGTAGAACAGGCCCTCGGGGCTGGAATAGCTGGCGATGAAGGCCGAGAGCGGGGCCGAGTTCGCCGCCGTCAGGTTCAGCGTCCAGAACGCCTCGTTCCAGGCGAGGATGACGTTGAGAAGCAGCGTCGAGGCGATGCCGGGCACGGCCATCGGGGTCAGCACGTGGATGATCTCGTCCTTCAGGGTGGCGCCGTCCATCCGCGCGGCCTCGAGGATCTCGGACGGGATCTCCTTGAAGTAGGTGAACAGCATCCAGACCACGATCGGCAGGTTCATCAGCGTGAGCACGATGACAAGCAGCGTGCGGCTGTCCAGAAGCCCGGTGTCGCGCGCCAGCAGGTAGATCGGCACCAGCACGCCCACCGCGGGCATCATCTTGGTGGACAGCATCCACATCAGCACGTCCTTGGTCCGCCGCCCCGGCACGAAGGCCATCGACCAGGCGGCCGGGATCGCGATCACCAGCGCGAGGAGCGTCGAGCCCACCGAGATGATGACCGAGTTCAGGAAGTGCCCGAAGTAGTCCGACCGCGCCTGCACGGTGGTGTAGTTCTCGAAGGTCCAGTCGAAGAACAGGAACTTCGGCGGCGTGGCGATGGCGTCGCCTTCGGTCTTGAACGAGGTCAGGATCGTCCACAGGATCGGGAAGAAGATCAGGAAGGCGATGGTCCAGGCGATGACGGTGACGATCGCCTTGCGCTGGGTGGTGACTTGGCGCGCCATGGGTCAGGCCTCCAGGTTCTTGCCGATCATCCGCATCAGGAAGATCGCGACGATGTTGGCGAGGATCACGGCGACGATGCCGCCGGCGCTGCCCAGGCCCACGTCGAACTGCAGAAGCGACTGGGCGTAGACGAGATAGGTGAGGTTGGTCGAGGCGTTGCCCGGACCGCCGTTGGTGGTCACCAGGATCTCGGCGAAGACCGACAGCAGGAAGATGGTCTGGATCAGGATCACGACGGTGGCCGCGCGCGACAGGTGCGGCAGCATGATGTGGAAGAAGCGCCGCACCGGGCCCGCGCCGTCCATTTCCGCCGCCTCGAGCTGCTCGGAATCAAGCGATTGCAGCGCGGTCAGCAGGATCAGCGTGGCGAAGGGCAGCCATTGCCAGGCGACGATCAGGATGATCGAGAACAGCGGCGCCTGGGCCAGCCAGTCGAAGGGCTGCATTCCCAGCGCGCGGGCGATCCAGGCGAACAGCCCGTTCACCGGGTTCATCAGCATGTTCTTCCACACCAGCGCCGAGACGGTGGGCATGACGAAGAACGGCGCGATCACCAGCACGCGGGCAAGGCCCTGGCCCCAGAACGGCTGGTCCAGCAGCAGCGCCAGCAGGATGCCCCCGATCGTCGTGATCGCCAGCACCCCCAGCACCAGCACCAGCGTGTTGGTCAGCGCGGGCCAGAAGGCGGGATCGGTGAAGAAATACTGGTAGTTCTCGAAGCCGACGAAGGGATTGTCGCCCGGCATCAGCAGGTTGTAGCGCAGCGTCGAGAACCAGAGGGTCATCCCGAGCGGGACGATCATCCACAGAAACAGCAAGATGACGGCGGGCGAAATCATCAGGCGCCCGGCGGCGCGCGAAGCTTGCGTGGCCATGCGGCACATCCCTTTTGCGATGGGCCGTCCGGGGAGGCAGACGATCCTTGGAGAGCAATCCGGGGCCCTACTCGGCGCCGGTTCGGGCAGGACGGGGCCCCGCGGGGCCCCGTCCGGTGTCAGTCGGGAGGGTTCACTTGATGTAGCCAGCGCGCGTCATCTCGCGCGTCGTCAGCGCCTGCGCCGACTGCAGGGCCTGGTCGCCCGAGACGGTGCCGGCAAGCGCGGCCGAGAACTGCTGGCCGACGGCGGTGCCGATCGACTGGAACTCGGGGATCGAGACGAACTGGGCGCCGGTATAGGGAATCTCCTGATCCGACGGCTTGTCCGTGTTCACCGCCTCGATCGAGTCGATGGTCATCTGCGCGAAGGGCGCGGCGCTCAGGTAGTCCTGGTTCTCGTAGAGCGAGGTGCGCGTGCCCGGGGGCACGTTGGCGATGCCCTCTTCCTTGGCCACGAGGGCGGTGTATTCCTTCGAGGTCGCCCAGGCGACGAAGGTCTTGGCCGCATCCTGCTTCTTCGAGCCCGACGGGATCGCGAGGTTCCACGACCACAGCCAGTTGCCGTGGTTCTCGCCGCCTTCGCGGACCGGGAACTTGGCGAAGCCGACCTTGTCGGCGACCTGGCTGTCCTTCGGGTTGGTGACGAACGATGCGGCGACCGTCGCGTCCATCCACATGCCGCACTTGCCGGTCTGGAACAGCGCGAGGTTCTCGTTGAAGCCGTTCGACGAGGCGCCCGGGGGACCGTAGTTGGTCATCAGCTCCAGGTAGGTGTCGAGCGTGGTCTTCCATTCCGGGCTGTCGAACTGCGGCTTCCAGTCCGTGTCGAACCAGCGCGCGCCGTTCGAGTTGGCCATGGCGGTGATGAAGGCCATGTTCTCGCCCCAGCCGGCTTTGCCGCGCAGGCAGATGCCGTAGACCTCGCCGGCCTTGTCGGTCATCTTCTCGGCCGCTTCCTTGATGAAGGCCCAGGTGGGCGCTTCGGGCATGGTCAGGCCCGCCTTCTCCATCAGGTCGGTGCGGTACATGATCATCGCCGATTCCGCGTAGAACGGCGCGGCGTACAGCTTGCCGTCCAGCGACAGCGCCTTTTGCAGCGCCGGCAGGATGTCGTCGGCGTCATAGCCCTCGGGCATGCCCTCGAGCGGCACCAGCCAGTCCTGCTTGGCCCAGATCGGCACTTCGTAGTTGCCGATGGTCAGCACGTCGTACTGGCCGCCGCCGGTGGCGATGTCGGTGGTCACGCGCTGGCGCAGCACGTTCTCTTCCAGCGTCACCCATTCAACATCGATGTCGGGATGGGCCTTGTTGAACTCGCCCATCAGGCCCTGCATGCGGATCATGTCGCCGTTGTTGACGGTCGCCACGGTTATCGTCTCGGCATGGGCAGCAACCGCGGCGAACGCGCCAACGGCACACGCGCCCATCAGGGCGCGGTTGATCATCTTCATAGGCTTTCCTCCCTAGGTCAGCATGAGTCTCTGCTCGCGTGAGCATTTGCCCGACTGATGAGTAAATATTCGATGAAAGATATGATTCCGTCAACGCGTTTTTCAAGCGCTCACCTGTTGGGCAGCTTCAGGCGAGCAAAGCCTCGGCCGTAGGCTCGTCCGTGACAAGCCCGTTGATGATCCGGCCGGCCAGCGCCCCGCGGATCGCGCGCAGCTTGCTGTCGCCGGCGGCCAGACCGATGACCGGCCCCTCGCGCATCGGCGCGATCCGCACGCCCCCCATCCGCGCGCTGATCGCGGCGTCGAGATAGCGGCCCTCGTCGTCGAAGATGTTGCCGGTCACCTCGCCGGCGGCGCCCTGCTCCTGCACCTCGAGAAGCTCGCGCTGGGTGATGAAGCCGTCGCGGAACAGCGGCGCATCGCTGCCCATCTGGCCGATGCCGACGAAGCAGACATCGGCCCGCCGCGCCAGGTCGACCACGGCCCGCACCGGGCGCAGCGAGTGGAAGGCCTCGCGCTCCTCGGCGGTTTCCGAGATCACCGGCACCGGCATCGGGTAGTGCGGCGCGCCCAGCTTGTCGGCGATGCGCATCAGCACGTCGAAGAAGCTGGCCGAGCCGTCGGGGGCGATGTTGCCGATCAGCGAGACGATCCGGTGCCGGTCGCAGGGCTGCGGCTGCAGCTCGTCGGCCATGGCGCGCAGGGCACGGCCGGTGCCCACCGCGATCACCTGCGGTTCGGGCCGGGCGAGGAAGCGCTCGAACACCGTCGCCGCCAGCCCGCCGAGCGCGCGGGCGCTGTCGGCGCCGCCGACCGCGGGCGCCACGCGGCATTCCACCAGCCCGTAGCGCCGCGCGAGCTCCGCCTCGAGCCGCAGGCAGGCACCGATCCGGTGGTCGAGCCGCACCCGGATCAGCCCCTCGGCCACGGCGCGGCTGATCAGCCGCTGCACCCGCTGGCGCGACACGCCAAGCTCGCTCGCGATCTGGTCCTGCGTCATGCCGGCGACATAGGACAGCCATCCCGCGCGCGCGGCCTCGTCGAGCGTCGTCGTCTCGGCGTCGATGCGGCTCATGGCCCGTCCCCCCCTACAAGGCGCGGATCAATCTGGAAGAATTCCGACCATCTTGCAAACCTGCGCTCGGGACGGGCCGCCTCGGGCTCGGGTTCCAGCAGCCCGGCGAGGTGGCTGCCGCCGGTGAACCGCCAGGCCCGCATCCCCGCCGCCCGCGCCGCGAGAAGCCCCATCAGGCTGTCCTCGATCACCAGCACGCGGGCCGGCGCCACCCCCATCCGCTCGGCCGCGAGCAGGAACAGATCCGGCGCGGGCTTGCCCTGCGCCACCATCCCCGCGGTGAACAGCCGCCCCCCCGCGGCCCCCCCCACCAGCCCGTCGAGCCCCGCGATCGCGAGCGAGCGTTCCGCCCGCGGCAGGCTCGACGAGGTCGCGACGCACCACGGCCGGCCAAGGCCCTGCAGCACCGCCGCCACCCCCTCGACCGCGCGCAGCCCGGTCTCGAACGCGGCCATCAGCCGGGCGCGGTACTCGGCCTCGAAGCTCTCGGGCAGGTCGATGCCGAAATCGGCGCGGATCACCTTCAGCACGGTCGGATAGCTGCGGCCCAGGAAGTGGCGCGCCACGTAGGGCAGGTCGATCGCCACCCCGCGAAGGGCCAGCGCCTCGACCAGCATCCGCGCGCTGATGATCTCGCTGTCGATCAGCACGCCGTCGCAATCGAAGATCACGAGATCGGGGCAGTCCGGCCCGGCGGCGGCAGGGTCCGGGTGGGCGGTTTCGGCACGGTCATCTTCGGGCATCGGGTCCTCCGCCCTCCGTTCTGCCCGATCCGCGCCGCCGGCGGAAGTCCGCGCGCATCGCGGGCGGGAACCGGAGCGCGTCGCAAAAGCTTCACCAAGGTGTCACACTTGATGACACGCGGCCGAGACAATAAACCGGCGGCAATGGCCCTCCACGCGGACGGGCGAACGTTTAGGAGATGGAATGCGCATCGCAGTTCTCGGCGGCGACGGGTTTGTTGGCTGGCCCACCACGCTGCACCTGTCGAACCTCGGCCACGAGGTCCACATCGTCGACAACCTCTCGCGCCGCTGGATCGACACCGAGCTGGGCGTGCAGTCGCTGACGCCGATGGACTCGATCCAGGAACGCTGCCGGATCTGGCAGAAGGAAACCGGCAACAAGCTGCACTTCCACCTGCTGGACCTGCGCGAATACGAGCGGGTGAAGGCCTTCCTGATCGACCAGAAGCCCGACGCGATCATCCACTTCGCCGAACAGCGCGCCGCGCCCTATTCGATGAAGTCGGACCGCCACAAGGTCTACACCGTCAACAACAACGTCAACGCCACGCACAACCTGCTGGCGGCGATGGTGGAAACCGGCATCGACGCGCATCTGGTGCACCTAGGCACCATGGGCGTCTACGGCTATTCCTCGGTGGGCGCACCGATCCCCGAGGGCTATCTCGACGTCGAGATCGACACGCCCACCGGCAAGAAGGGTCAGCAGATCCTCTATCCGACGAAGCCGGGCTCGGTCTATCACATGACCAAGTCGCTCGATCAGATCCTGTTCCAGTTCTATGCCCAGAACGACGGGCTGCGGATCACCGACCTGCACCAGGGCATCGTCTGGGGCACGCATACCGACCAGACCCGCCGGCACGAACAGCTGATCAACCGCTTCGACTACGACGGCGACTACGGCACGGTGCTGAACCGCTTCCTGATCCAGGCCGCGATCGGCTACCCGCTGACCGTGCACGGCACGGGCGGCCAGACCCGCGCCTTCATCCACATCCAGGACTGCGTGCGCTGCATCGAGCTGGCGCTGTCGGATGCGCCCAAGGCCGGCGACCGGGTGAAGATCTTCAACCAGATGACGGAAACCCACCGCGTCCGCGATCTGGCCGCGCTGGTCGCCAAGCTGACCGGGGCCGAGGTGAAGATGCTGCCGAACCCGCGCAAGGAAGCGGCCGAGAACGACCTGATCGTGAACAACGACCAGTTCCGCGCGCTCGGCCTCAACCCGACGACGCTGGCCGAGGGCCTGCTGTCCGAGGTCGTGGACGTGGCGAAGAAATACGCCCACCGCATCGACCGCAGCCGCGTCCCGGCCGTGTCCGCCTGGACCAAGGACATCGCGCAGCGCGTCGACCATGACCCCGAAGGCAAGCGGCTGAAGTCCGTCTCGTGACCGCGACCCTTCCGCACGGCCTGACGGCGGACCGCCCTGCGCGGTCCGCCTTCGCCTATGTGACCCTCGTCACCAATCCCGATTACGCGACCGGGGCGAAGGCGCTCCTGCGCTCGATCGTCTGGACCGGGACCGAGGCCGACCTCGTCGTGCTGCACACCGACGTCGCGCCCGAGCACCTCGCGCCCCTGTCCGCGATCGGCGCGCGCCTCGTGCAGGTCGAGCTGCTGCCGACGAGCCAGGCGTTCAACGAGGCGCATGCCCGCGACGCGCTGCACGCCCGCGCCGCCTTCACCAAGGGCGACAAGCCGCCCTTCCACACGCCCCTGGACAATTTCGCCAAGCTGCGGCTGTGGCAGCTGGATTACGAGCGGGTGGTGTTCCTCGACGCCGACACGCTGATGCTGCGCAACACCGACCTGCTGTTCCAGTACCCCGAGTTCTGCGCGGCGCCGAACGTCTACGAAAGCGTCGCCGATTTCCACCGGATGAATTCCGGGGTCTTCACCGCGCGTCCGTCCCTCGACACGTTCGAGGCGATGATGGCGGTGCTGGATACCCCCGATGCTTTCTGGCGGCGCACCGACCAGACCTTCCTCGAGCATTTCTTCCCCGACTGGCACGGGCTGCCGGTCTTCTACAACATGCTGCAATACGTCTGGTTCGCCATGCCCGATCTCTGGAGCTGGAAGGCGATCCACGTGCTGCACTTCCAGTACGAGAAGCCCTGGCAGGCCCATGCCAAGGTCGGCAGGCTCGCGCCGCTGATCGAGCTGTGGCGATCGTTCCACGACCACGGCCGCCCGCACTGGCCGATCGAGAGCCTGCCGCCGCCCGGGCTCGACATGCTCGAATGAGGATCGCGCTCACCGGCGCCTCGGGTCTCGTGGGGCGGTTCATCGAGACCGAGGCGCGCGCCGCCGGGCACGAGGTCACCCGCCTGACCCGCCGCCCCGGCCCCGGCGATCTGGCCTTCGACCTGTCGGCCCCGCCCCCGGACCTGTCGGGTCACGACGCGCTGATCCACTGTGCCTTCGACCATGTGCCGGGCCGCTACCGCGGCGGCGAAGGCGACGACCCCGACGGCTTTGCACTCCGCAACCGCGACGGCTCGCTGCGCCTGTTCCGGGCCGCGCGGGCCTGCGGCGTCGGCGCGGCGGTGTTCCTGTCGACGCGCGCGGTCTACGGCGCCTACCCGCCCGGCACGCCGCTGACGGAAGATCTCGCGCCGCGCCCCGACACGCTCTACGGCCGGGTCAAGGCCGAGGTCGAGGCGGGCCTGCACGCGCTCGCCGCGCCAGGCTTCGCGCCCGCGAGCCTGCGCGCGACCGGCGTCTACGGCCCCGGCCCGGATCACAAGTGGCAGGGCCTCTTCGCCGCGTATCTCGCCGGCCGCCCCGTCGCCGCCCGCGTGGCGACCGAGGTGCACGGGGCCGATGTCGCCGCGGCCTGCCTCGCGCTGATCGGCGCGCGCGCGACGGGGGCGTTCAACTGCTCGGACTTGCTGCTCGACCAGCACGACCTCCTGGCCGAAGTGCAGCGCCTGACCGGCTGCCCGCACGACCCGCCGCCTCGGGCCGATGCCGGTGCCGTCAGCGCGATGGACTGCACGCGGCTCCAAGACCTCGGCTGGCGCCCCGGCGGCTGGGCGCGCCTGCGCGCCGCGCTGCCGGCGATGCTCTAGCAGATCCGGGGCAGCTGCTCGCCGACCAGCATGTCGACGATCCGGCTGCCGCCGAAGAGCGTGCGCATGGTGACCATGCCCGGGTGGCCCGCCACCGCGCGCCCGACGACGCAGGCCCCCTGCCCCTCGGGACGGCTGCGCATCGCCGCCACCGCCGCCGCGGCCTCGGCTTCGGGCACGAAGACCACGAGCCGCCCCTCGTTCGCGAGGTAGAGCGGATCAAGGCCAAGGATCTCGCAGACCCCCGTCACCTCGTCGCGCAGGGGCAGCGCCTCTTCGTCGATCTCGATGCCGACGCCGGCCGCACCCGCGATCTCGTTCAGCGCCGCGGCCAGCCCGCCGCGGGTCGCGTCCCGCGCCGCCCGCGCCCCCGGCGCGGCCGCCAGCACCGCGGCCATCAGGTGGCCCAGCGCCGCGCAGTCGCTCTCGACATCCGTCGACAGCGCCATGTCGCCGCGCGCGGCAAGGATCGCCGCACCGTGGTCGCCCAGCACGCCGTTGACGATCGCGACATCGCCCGGCCGCACCATCTCGGCCCGCATCTCGCGCCCCGGCGGGATCACCCCCACGCCCGAGGTGGTCACGAAGACGCCGTCACCCTTGCCGCGCCCCACCACCTTGGTGTCGCCGGTCACGATCCGCACCCCCGCCGCCTCGGCCTCGGCCTGCATCGACGCCGCGATCCGACGCAGAAGCGCGATCTCGGTCCCCTCCTCGATGATGAAGGCCGCCGACAGCCACAAGGGCCGCGCCCCCCCGACCACGAGGTCGTTCACCGTGCCGCAGACCGCGATCTTGCCGATGTCGCCGCCCGGAAACTCGAGCGGCGTCACCACGAAGCCGTCGGTGGTGAACGCCAGCCGCGCCCCCGGCTCGGCCAGCGCCGCATCGGCGAGCCGCGCCTGATCCTCCATCCCATCCGGCCGGAAGACCGCCGCGAACACCTCGGCGATCAGATCGCGCATCGCCTTGCCGCCGCCGCCATGGGCGAGCGTCACCCTGTCATCCCTGAGCATTTCTGAGACTTTCGACTTTGTTCAAGTGTCCCGGGGGTCCGGGGGCAGCGCCCCCGGCTACTCCGCCGCCACCCCGCGCGCCCCGCCATATTGCCAGTAGGCGGCGCAGGCCCCCTCGGACGACACCATCAGCGCCCCGAGCGGCATTTCGGGCGTGCAGCCGCGGCCGAACTGCGGGCAGGCGGTGGGTTTCATCCGCCCGGTCATCACCGCGCCGCAGGCGCAGCCCTCGGGCTCCTCGACGGTGCGTCGCTCGGCGGCGTAGCCGATCCCGAACCTCTCCTCGGCGTCGAAGGCGCGATAGGCCGCGCGGATCCTCAGACCCGAGGCATCGATCTCGCCCAGGCCCCGCCATTCGAAGCTCGAGCGGCGCTCGTAGACATCGGCGATCGCGGCGAGCGAGACCGGGTTGCCATGCTCGGGCACGACCCGGGCATACTGGTTCTCGACCTCCGCCCGGCCCTCGGCGATCTGGCGCAGCACCATCAGCACCGATTGCAGCAGGTCGGTGGGCTCGAACCCCGCGACGACGATCGGCTTGCCGTAGTCGGCGGCGATGAAGTCGTAGGGATGCACCCCGATCACCATCGACACGTGCCCCGGCCCGACGAAGCCGTCCAGCACCATGTGCGGATCGTCGAGCAGCGCCCTGATCGGCTCGGGCACGGTGATGTGGTTGCAGAAGACCGAGAAATTTCCCAGCCCCTCGCGCGCGGCCGCTTGGATCGCAAGCGCGGTCGAGGGGGTCGTCGTCTCGAATCCCAGCCCGAAGAACACCACCTCGCGCCCCGGGTTGCGCCGCGCGAGTTCCAGCGCGTCGAGCGGCGAATAGACCATGCGGATGTCGGCGCCCGCCGCCTTGGCCTGGATCAGCGACTTCCGCGTGCCCGGCACCCGCATCGCGTCGCCGAAGGTGGTGAAGATCACCTCCGGCCGCTCGGCGATCTCGATGCATTCGTCGACGCGCGCGCGCGGCAGCACGCAGACCGGGCAGCCGGGGCCGTGGATGAACTCGATCCCCTCGTGCACCAGCCGGTCGAGCCCGTAGCGGAAGATCGCATGGGTATGCCCGCCGCAGATCTCCATGATGTGCACGGGCTTTTCGCGCGTGGCACCGATGCGCTCGGCCAGCGTCGCGATCTCGGCCAGAAGCGCGCGGGCAAGCTTCGGGTCACGGAATTCGGTCGCGTATTTCATCCCCGGCCCTCCAGCGCCGCGTCACCCGCGGCCATCGCCTCCAGCGCCTCCTCGGCCTCGCCAAGGTCGCGCAGCGCCTGCAGCGTCTTCGCGGCCTCGTCGGCATCGATCTTCGCCATGGCGAAGCCGACGTGGATCAGCGCCCATTCCCCGACCAGCCGGTCAAGCGGCCCCTCGGCGATGCAGGCGACGCTGACCTCTCGGCGCACGCCCGAGACCTCGGCCATCGCCATCAGGCGCGCCTCGTCGGTGATGGCCACGATCCGGCCCGGAATTCCCAGACACATCTCAGTCGTCCTCTGCTTCATCCGCCTGCGCGACCGCCCCAGGCTTGGCGATGCCATAGCGGTCGAGCTTGGCGCGCAGGCCGACCCGGCTCAGCCCCAGTTCCGCCGCGGCGCGGCTCTTGTTCCAGCGATGCCGCGTCAGCGTCTCGCGCAGGATGCGCATCTCGACCAGTTCGACCCGGTCCTTGAGCGAGCCCTCGCCCGTCAGCGCGGCCTCGGCCGAGCGGTCGGCCCCCGCCTCGCCCGGCGGCGCCTGCAGGATCGGGCGCGAGATCAGCTCGGCCCCCAGCACCGGCCCCTGCGCGAAGATCAGCATCCGCGTCACCTCGTTGCGCAGTTCGCGCAGGTTGCCCGGCCAGTCGTAGTTCTCGAGGAACTCCAGCGCCGCCTCCTCGAAGCCATGCACCTTCTTGCCATGGGCGCGCGCGGCCTCGAACAGGTGGTGGCTGGCCAGCAGCGCCACGTCGCCCGGGCGGGCGCGCAGCGGCGGCAGCCGCAGCTCGGCCAGGCCCAGCGCATAGTAGAGATCGGCGCGGAACGCTCCCTCGGCCACCAGCGCCTTCAGGTCGCGCACCGCCCCCACGATCAGCCGCAGGTTCGAGGTCAGCGTCTCGGACCCGCCCAGCGGCTGGAACGCGCCGTCCTCGACCAGCCGCATCAGCGCCATCTGCATCCGCGGCGAGAACCCATCGACGCCGCCCAGGTACAGCGTGCCCCGGTCGGCCTTCTGCGCCAGCCCGATCTTCGAGCTTTGCAGGCCCGGCAGCGCGCCGCGCTTGGCGCCGAACAGCTCGATCTCGATCAGCTCGTCGCTGAGCCCGGTGCAGTTGAGCGCGTAGAACGGCCGGTCCGAGCGGAGCGAGATGTAGTGCATCGCCCGCGCCAGCGCCTCTTTCCCGGTGCCGGTCTCGCCCTGGATCAGCGCCGGCACGTCGAAGCTCGCGAACTGGCGCGCGGCCATCAGCACGCCGTTGATGGGCGAATTCGGGGCGCGCAGGATCTGCTCGAACCCCATGCCCTCGCGCAGGGCGCGGCGCCGCTTCTCCAGCTTGGATTCGGCCGTTGCCGTCAGCATCCGCATCTCGAGCGCCATGCGCTCGTTCTCGCGCGCAAGCTGGAACAGCTTCACCGCGTTGCGCGCCACCACCAGCAGCTGGTCGGGGTGCCAGGGCTTGGTCACGAACTGGTAGATCCCGCCCTCGTTGATCGCGGCGACCATGTCGGCGGCATCGGTATAGCCGGTGATGACGATGCGCACCGTCTCGGGCCAGCGCTCGCGCACCTCGCCCAGCAGGTCGACCCCGGTGCGCCCCGGCATCCGCTGGTCGCAGAAGATGACCTGGACCCAGTCCTGCTCAAGCGCCGCCAGCGCCGCCTCGGCCGAACCGGCAGTCAGGATCTCGAACTCGTCCTCCAGCGCGAGCCGCATCGCGGTCAGCGAATGCGGCTCGTCATCGACAAGCAGGATCGAGGGGCGCGACGGCGCGGCCATCACTCGGCGGCCTGCGGGCGTGCCTTGGCGGCGAGACCGGCGCGCAGCCAGTCCAGCCACTGCGCCATCCCCTCGCCGGTCCGGGCCGAGACGCGCAGGATCTCGATCGCCGGGTTCACGCGGCGCAGGGCGGCCTCGTAGGCGTCAAGATCGGCGTCGCAGGCCGAGGCGAGGTCGACCTTGTTGATCAGCGCAAGCTTTGCCGCGGTGAACATGTCGGGATATTTCAGCGGCTTGTCCTCGCCTTCGGTCACCGACAGGATCGCGACCTTGGCATCCTCGCCCAGGTCGAATGCCGCGGGGCACACCAGGTTGCCGACATTCTCGATGAACAGCAGGCTCTCGGGCCGCGGCCGCAGGCTGTCGATCGCGTGGCCGACCATGTGCGCATCGAGGTGGCAGCCCTTGCCGGTGTTGACCTGCAGCGCCCGGGCGCCCGTGGCCCGGATCCGCTCGGCATCAAGCGCGGTCTGCTGGTCGCCCTCGATCACCGCGAGCGGCGCGTCGTGCAGGTCGCGGATGGTGCGGCACAGCAGCGTGGTCTTGCCCGAGCCGGGCGAGGACACAAGGTTCACCGCGAAGGCGCCCAGCACGCCCAGCAGCCGGCGGTTCTGCCGCGCGAACTCGTCGTTCTTGGACAGGATCGCGGTCTCGACCTCGATCAGCCGCGACTGGCTCATGCCGGGGACCGAGGTGCCGGCGGCGCCGGTACCGTAATGGACATCCGCCCCCGCGCCGGGCGCGCGGTCGTGGTGGTGGTGATGCCCGCCACAGCCGCAGCCGTGGTCGTGCCCATGGTGGTGGTCATGCCCGTGCCCATGCCCGTGCCCATGGCTGTGCCCGTGCCCGTGATCATGGTCATGCCCGTGATCATGGTCGTGATGGTGATGGGCGTGGCCCTGCGCCTGCCCGTGCCCCTCGACGCTCGCCGTCCCGCATCCGCACACCGTGCACATCACGCCACCTCCATGTCCTTGATCCGCATCTCGTCGCCCCCCTCGGGCATCAGCCGTCCGCCGCCGCAGTCCGGGCAAGGCGCCAGCCGGTCGTCGATCTCGACCCGTCCCATGCAGTCGAAGCACAGCGCCTGCCCGGGCAGATCGATCATCTCCACCACCGCGCCCTCGGCGACCGAGCCACGCAGCACCACCTCGAGCGCGAAGTCCAGCGCCGGCTTCTCGACCCCGGCGAAGCGCCCGATCTCCAGCCGCAGCCGGGTGACGGCGGCAAAGCCGTGGCGGCGCTGCTGGTCCTCGATCACGCCGCGGACGCCCTCGGCCAGCGACATCTCATGCATGGCAGGCCCCGGCGGCGAAGCGCACCGGCACGCAGGGATCGAACAGCGTCACCACCAGCGCGCGGTCGGCCGGCGGCGTCATCGCCAGCGCCTGCTCCAGCGTGCCGCCCGGCGCCGCCATGTCATCGGTCGGCGTCCGCCGCTCCAGCCCCGTCACCCGTCCCTCCGTCACCTCGACGCGCAGACGATAGGCCCCGCGCGCCGAGGGCGCAAAGGCCTCGCCCGGCGCGATGCGCCGCGCCGGCGGCATCCGCCCGGCCAGGACCGCCTCGATGTCGAGCAGCCGCCCCGCCAGCCGCCACAACGGGCCCTGCCCCCAGGCCCCGGCGATCTCGCGCAGCAGCGTGGCGCCGGCATGGCGCCCGGCGGCGGAATTGTCCGGTCCGCAGGAACAGGCCACCCGCGGCGCGAAGCGGGCGCGCAGGGCGCCGGCCAGTGGCGCCACGCCGGCACCGGCCGCGATCCAGCGCTCCAGCTCGGCCAGCGTCGCGGGGCAGCCGCGCCCCGGCCCGAACACCGCCGCCCGCGCCACCGCCGGCGCGTCCCAGCCCTCGGGCATCGCGGCCCCGGGCAGGTCCAGCAGCCGCGGCCACAGCACCAAAAGCCGGGACAGGTGGTCGCGCAGGATCTCGCGGTTCAGCGCCGCACCCGCCCCCTCGGGCAGGCCGAGCCCCAGCGCCAGCAGCGCCGCCACCGCCTGCGTCTGCCGGCACAGCGAGAACAGGCGCGGCAGCATCTCGGCCGCCTCGGCCACCGGCCGGCCGAACAGCAGCGCCGCGACCGGTGGCGGCGGCGCGCAGGCCACCCGGCCCGCGGCGTCGATCACCAGCCCGCCCTCCATGTCAGCCACCCTCGCCATCCGCCGCCGCCCCTGCTGCCGTTCCTGCCGCCGCCCCGGTAGCCGCCCCCGCGCCGTCCGCGGGCACCGAGAGCGCGCCCGACAGCACCGCCCGCCGGGTCGGTGCCTCGACGGGAGCCGGGTCGGGCTCCGGCGCGGGCTTCGGCGCGGGCCCGGGACCCGCCTCCGGCCCGGCCGCGGGCGCCACCGCCGCCAGCTCGGCCTCGCGCGCGGCGCGGATCTCGGCGGCCCGGTCGGTCTCGGCCTGGTTCTCGGGATCGAACAGCGCGCCCATCACCGCGCGCGCCACCTCCAGCACCTGCATCTGGCTGGAGAACTCCTCCATCGGCGAGAACAGCGAACAGGCCTTGTAGCCGCCGGTCAGCTCGCGCCGGTTGTGGATGAACTCGTAGCGGCCCGAGGGGAACGCGACCTGCTCCTTGGCGCCCGGCACCAGCTCGGACCAGTCCTCGCCCGGCGCGGGCAGCAGCACGAGGTTCATGAACCAGGGCGAGACCAGCACCCCCAGCAGCCGCCCCTCGTGTTCGCGAAAGCCCACGGCCTCGACATGCAGCGCCTTGTTGACGATCGGCACGTCGCGCATCTTCGCGTGCCAGACCTCGGTGAAATCCGCCACCAGCGCGGCCGAGCGCGCCGCGATGTCGGCCTCGACCCGCGCCATGTCCGAGCCGGGATCGCGCAGCACCATGAACTGCTCGTGATCGGCGCCGCATTCCGGGCAGCTCCAGTCCTCGGGCAGCGCCAGGAAGGGCGTGCCCGGCAGCACCTGGCGCGTGTCGTCGCCCCGGTCGGGGTCGTAGACCGTCCAGCAGATCTTGCACTCCATCACCGCGGCCGGGCTGATCTTCGCCCCCGCGCCCATGTACGACCCCTCGAACCGGGGCATCGCGCCCGCGCTCATCGGATCGCCTCCAGCACCTCGGCCAGCCGCTCGGCGCTGTCGGCCAGATCCTCCGCCGCCGCCAGCGCGACCTCGGGCATCGCCGTCACCTCGAAGGTGTCGAGAATCAGCGTGTCCATCGAGTTGAAGAACTGCACCCGCCAGACATGCGCCAGCGCCGTCGCCGTGATCCGGCAGTTGCCATAGCCGCGCGACAGCAGCGTCACGCCGCCGCGGCCCAGCGCCAGCTCCAGCCAGTCGAGATCCTCGGGCGTGTGCGGCAGCAGCGTCAGGTTCACCACATGCGCCATCGCCCCCGGCCGGTACAGGCCCGACCGCTCGATCAGCTCGGCCAGCAGCGCCGGCGCGGTGGCCAGCCCCGGGCCGCGCGGCGCGCCCGTCAGCAGCGCCGGCCGCTCGGCCAGATGCGCGCGCTCCAGCGCCGCCCCCGGGATCGGCGCCACCTCCAGCCGGTTGACCCCGGCCCCGGTGACGACCCAGACCCCGGCGAAGACCGACTCCTGCGCCGCCAGCGCCGGGCGGCCGCGCATCTTCAGGCTGACCTCGCCCTGCTGCAGCGTCTCGGCCACCAGCGCAAGGTTCGCCGCGTCCAGCCCCGACAGATCGAGGCTCTCGCCCGCCGCCCCGGCCGCGACCCGCGCCGCGGCGCGGCCCGCCTCGGCCAGCAGCGCCATCGCCGGGGCCAGCGCCGCCATGTCCCCGACGTCCGGAAGATGCGCCGAATAGGTGCGCATCCCCGAGGGCAGCGCCATGTATTCCAGGGCCTCGCCCTCGTCGGGCTGCGAGCCGGGTCCGAAGCCCGAGGGCGGCAGGTGGAAGTTCGACACCATCACGCGGCCTCCCCGTCGCCCGCCCGGGGCCCGATGATCTGCGGGATGCGCACCAGGTAGTCCGACCAGTCGCGCACCTTCGGGATCCCCCCCAGGCAGCGCCCGTCGCGCCAGAAGATCAGCGAGGGCGTCTTCAGCACGCCCGCCCGCTCGCGCAGGCCGGCCTCGATCGCGTCGCCGACCACGGCGCAGTCGAAGGCGCGCTGGAAGGCCGCGCGCAGCTCGGGCAGGATCACGGCGGCATCCGTGGTCGCGAGGTTGCGCCCCGGGTCCCCGGGCACGAACAGGCAGTGCGTGCCCGGCCGGTCGAGCCAGCTGGCAAGCGCCGCCTCGTCGCCCAGATGGGGCATGCCGTGCTCGGTGGTCAGCCGGTCGATCAGCGGATGGGTCATGTCGTCTCTCGCCTGGTGTTGCTTGATCGGGCCGGCCCTCAGGCCCGGCCACGCCCCGCGTCGAGGGCGCTTTGCAGATGCGGCGGCAGGGTCGGCCCGCCGGCCTCGAGATCGGCGAAGGCATCGCCCAGCGCGCCCCCCGCCATCAGCCGCGAAAGCCCGGCCAGCGCCTCGGCGATCCGCTCGGCCTCTTCGGGCGACAGCCATTCGCGCGCCGTCCCGAGGAAGGTCAGCACCCAGTCGCCCACGCGCAGGTCCGGCGTCAGCGACAGGTCGACCAGCGCCTCGCGCCCGCCGGCATCGACGGCGCGCCCGGCAATGCCGTCGACGGCCAGCAGCCGCATCGGGATGCCCAGGCACATCGCTCAGCCCCGCCCCGGGAAGAACCGGTCGTCGCCGGTCCGGCAGGCCTCGGCCGCCGAGGGCCGCCCGGCCTCGTAGGCCTCGCGCCGGATCGCGGCATCGGCAAGGAAGCGGTCGTCGGACCGGCCCGCGAGCGGCGCGATCCCCCAGTCGGCCAGCCGCGCCAGCGCGATCGCGATCGCCTCGTCGATCCGCGCGGCCACCGGCGCGCGCAGCCCGCCACCGTAGTCCTCCAGCTCGACCGGCTGGCAGCCGATCAGCATCATCCGCGCCGGGCGGTAGCCCATCAGCTCGGCGGTGGCGATCACGTCCTGGAAGCCGGTCTGGTGCAGGCTCATCTTCTTGGCGCCCATGAAGGCTGGCACCGCGTCGTCCTCGACGATCTTCAGCGTCCCGGGCACGAGCCCGTAGTCGACGGCATCGAAGACGATCAGCGCCTCGGCGGCCTCGAGGAACGGCAGCAGGTACAGCCCCTGCGTGCCGCCATCCAGCAGCCGCACGCCCTCGGGGAAGGCATGGGTCGCGGCAAGCCGCTCGACGCAGCGCACGCCGAAGCCCTCGTCGGCCCACAGCACGTTGCCGATCCCGAGGATCAGAACCGATCGCGGAGTTTCCATCTGGCCGGTCACGCGCGCCTCCCCTTCGCCGCATGGACTGGTCGCGGCGCTTCCGGCGCCGCGTCCGGGATGACATTACCGCTGGCAGCCCCCGCGCCGCAGCCGAAATCCTTTACCGCGCGCACACCATGTCGAAACCAATCAACCAATTGATAAAAAATGACTTCAACGAAACCGCCCCCGATCAGGATGGAAAGAAATTTACCGATTCAAGGAAAAACCGGAAACCGGATCGACTTTGCCCAAATATCCTCGGGGGTCCGGGGGCAGACGGCCCCCGGCGCCGGCCGCCCGCGCGACTCGGCCAAAGCAAAAGGGCGGGACCCGAAGGCCCCGCCCGCACTCGTCCTCCCACGTCCGGGCGCTCACTCGGCCCGGTCGTCCTTGAAGGTGCGATGCCCCGAGATCATGGTCGAGACCATGGACTGGCGGCTCATGATGTCCTCGCGGATCGCGGCGTAGATGTGCACGATCATGAAGACGACGATCGCCCACATGCCGAGGTGATGGAGCGTGTGCAGCCGCTGCGAGTTCTGCACCAGCCCCAGCACCCAGCCCATCGCGGTGTCGGGCAGCGAGCCCTGCCCCGCCCCTTCGGCGTAAAGCGCCCAGCCCGTGACCAGCATGAAGGTCAGCCCCAGCGTCATGAAGAAGAACATCGCCAGCTGCGCCAGCGGGTTGTGGCCCACGTATTTCTTCGGTTCGTCCTCGAGGAAGGCATACCAGCGCAGCTCGGTCACCAGCTCGCGCCAGTAGGCGGGCCGCCAGATCGGCACGTAGAACAGCTGGCGCGCATGGTGGTTGCCGACGATGGCCCAGTAGATGCGGCCGAAGAAGCCCACGGTCAGGATCATCGCGGCCGCGAAATGGGCGAAGCGGATGTAGCCCATGACGAACTGGTCGTAGGCCTCGGCGATCTGCATCGTCGGCAGCGGCCGGCCGATCAGGAAGCCCGACCCGATCAGCACCATGATCGCCGCGGCATTGAGCCAGTGCCACAGCCGCACCGGCGCCTCGTAGACATAGACCGAGGTGCGCTTGCGGATCGATTCGACATCGGCCTCGGTCGCGTCGCCCGCCAGCACCGAGCGGCGCAGCGGCTGCGGCGCGTCGGGGTTCGGGATATGGATCGTGTCCTCCATGGCCCCGCCCCTCAGCCCAGCGCGAGCCAGAGGCCCGAGAGCGCGACACCGCCGCCGATCAGCCCCTGCGCGACGCGGTTGCCCGCCAGCCGCGCGGCAAGGGCGTAGCCCGCCAGGTGCAGCGCCGCGGTCGCGGCGAGCATGCCGGCCAGGAACAGCCCCGTCGCGCCGGTCGCCTCGGCGGCATGCGCCTGGCCATGGGCCAGCGCGAAGAGCGCGACCGCGCCCAGCGCCGCGGCGGAGCCCGCCCGCGCCATGGCGACGGCGAGGCCGAAGACCACGACCGAGGCGAGGATCGCGGGCTCGACCAGCGGCAGGCTCACGCCGGCAAGGCCCAGCCCCGCCCCCGCCGCCATCGCGGCGAGGAAGGTGGCGACGGCGGCCGGCCGGCCCGTGACCCCGGCCCAGAGCCCGACCGCGACCATCGCCAGCAGGTGGTCGGCGCCCATCAGCGGGTGCATCACCCCCGAGACCAGCCCGCCATGCCCCGGATGGGCCAGCGCGGGGCCGGCGAGCGTGGCGAGGCCGGCGGCCAGCATCAGGCGGTTCATCGTGGATTTCATGGGTCTGCCCTCCCTCAGCGGACCTTGACGGTGGTCAGTTCCTGACCGTCCGGCGACATGACATGGGTCGAGCAGGCCAGGCAGGGGTCGAAGCTGTGCAGGGTGCGCAGGATCTCGACCGGCTCCTCGGGCCGCTCCATCTTGGTGTCCATCAGGCTCGCCTCGAAGGCGCCGATGTTGCCGGCGGTGTCGCGCGGCGAGCCGTTCCAGGTCGTGGGCACGACGCATTGATAGTTCTCGATGCGCCCGTCCTTGATCTTGATCCAGTGCCCGAGCGCGCCGCGCGGCGCCTCGGTGTTGCCGACGCCCTTGGCCTCTTTCGGCCAGGTCTTCGGGTCCCACTTCTCGATGTTCGCCGTGGTCTGGTCGCCGTTCTTGATGTTGGTGATCAGCTTGTCGAAGAAGTACTTCTGCAGCCGGCCGCAGTATTCGCTTTCCAGCGCCCGCGCCGCGGTGCGCCCCAGCGTCGAGAAGAGCGCGTCGAACGGCAGGTCCATGGTGCGCAGAAGCCCGTCGACCTGGTTCTTGATGTCCTCGTGCCCCTTGGCATAGCCCACGACATAGCGGGCGAGCGGACCCACCTCCATCGCGTGGCCGCGCCAGCGCGGCGCCTTGATCCACGAGTATTTCGCCGCCTCGTCCAGCTCCTCGATATTGGTGCGGGTGCCCTTGGCGTTGGGGCCAAGCTCGTACTTCGCCTCGGTCACGCCGTCCCAGGGGTGCAGCCCCTTGCCCGGCTCGCCATAGGTGTACCAGCTGTGGTCGACGAACTCCTGCACCTGCTCGGGGTCGCGCGGATCGACATCATGCACCTCGGCGAGGTTGCCGTTGATGATCGCGCCGCGCGGCAGGTGCAGCTGGCTCGCGTCGAAATTGCTCGGATGCTCGGGGATGTCGCCATAGGCGAGGCAGGCCTGCTTCGACAGACCGCCGCCATAGAGCCAGTTGCGGTAGAAGCCGCCGATCGCCACCACGTCGGGCAGGTAGACGTTGCGGTTGAACTCAATGCACTTGTCGATGATGGAGCTGACCATGTTCAGCCGCTCCATGTTGATCGCACCGACCGAGCCGACGCCGTCGATGTTGATCGGGCAGGGCACGCCGCCGACCAGCCAGTTCGGGTGCGGGTTCTTGCCGCCGAAGATCGTGTGGACCTTCACCACCTCCTTCTGCAGGTCGAGCGCCTCGAGGTAGTGGGTCGTGGCCATCAGGTCGGCCTCGGGCGGCAGCAGATAGGCCGGGTTGTCCCAGTAGCCGTTCTTGAACAGCCCGAGCTGCCCGGATTCCACGAATTTCTTCAGCCGGTTCTGCACGTCGCGGAAATAGCCCGGCGAGGACAGGGGATGGCTGGGCGAGACCTTCTGCTGCAGTTCCGACGTCGCCTTCGGATCGGCGCGCAACGCGTTGATCGGGTTGACCCAATCCAGCGCGTGCAGATGGTAGAAGTGCACGATGTGGTCGTGGATCTGCAGGTTCAGCTGCATCATGTTGCGGATCGAGTTCGCGTTGTCGGGGATGGTGATCCCCAGCGCGTCCTCGACCGCGCGGACACTCGTCAGCGCGTGGGTGCCGGTGCAGACCCCGCAGATCCGCTCGGTGAAGGCCCAGGCGTCGCGCGGGTCGCGGCCCTTCAGGATCACCTCGAGCCCGCGCCACATCGTGCCGGTCGAGACCGCGTTGCGGATCACGCCGTTCTCGTCGACGTTGACCTCGCAGCGCATGTGCCCCTCGATCCGGGTCACCGGGTCGACGACGATGCGCTTGCCGGAATTGTCGAGATTGAAGCCGTTCGGCGTCTGGACGACCATGGCTCAGACCTCCTCTTTCTGGGATTTCTTCTGGGCGCGCTTCAGCGCCGAGACCGCGGCATGGACCGCGACCGCGCCGCCGACGACGCCCGCCGCCGCCATGCCGACCTGATCGGCATTGGCCTCGACCCCGAACTGCTTGATGTTGGTCAGCCGGTCGTAGAACGAGCCCTGATCCCAGAAGCCGTCCTCGGAGCAGCCGATGCAGCCGTGGCCGGACTGGATCGGGAAGCTCACGCCCTCGTTCCAGCGCACGGTCGAGCAGGCGTTGTAGGTGGTCGGGCCCTTGCAGCCCATCTTGTACAGGCAGTAGCCCTTCTTGGCGTATTCGTCGTCCCAGGCCTCGACGAACTGACCGGCGTCGAAATGCGGCCGGCGATAGCACTTGTCGTGGATGCGCTGGCTGTAGAACATCGCCGGGCGGCCCTGACGGTCCAGTTCCGGCAGGCGGTCGAAGGTCAGCATGTAGGTGATCACGCCGGTCATCACCTCGGCGATCGGCGGGCAGCCCGGCACCTTGATGATCGGCTTGTCGAGGATGACCTTGTGCACCGGCGTCGCCCGCGTCGGGTTCGGCGCCGCGGCCTGCACGCAGCCGTAGGAGGCGCAGGCCCCCCAGCTGATGATCGCCTTCGCGTGCTGGGCGGCGTGGCGCAGCTGCTCGACGAAGGGCTTGCCGCCGATGATGCAGTACATCCCGTCCTCGTCGAGCGGCGGGTTGCCCTCGACCGCGAGGATGTAGTTGCCCTTGTACTTCTCGATCGTCTCCTGCAGCGCCGCTTCCGCCTGCACGCCCGCCGCCGCCATCAGCGTGTCGTCGTAGTCGAGGCTGATCATAGACAGCACGACATCCTTCGCCAGCGGGTGGGCCGAGCGGATGAAGCTTTCCGAGCAGCAGGTGCATTCCAGCCCGTGCACCCAGATCACCGGGGTCCGGGGCTTGGTCTCCATCGCCTCGGCGATCTTCGGCACGAAGCTGGGGCCAAGGCCCAGCGCCGCAGCGGTGAGCGAGCAGAACTTCATGAAGCTGCGCCGGGTGATGCCCTGCCGGCGCATCACGTCGTAGAATGTCTCGATCTGGGTCAAACCCCGCCCCTCCCCTGGCCTCGGGCCCGGGGGTCCGGGCCGCCTGTCGCGTGGTATCCTTGGGTATGCCGCGCGCCACGGGACCGCGGCAAAGGAAAGCGAGGGGCGCCGCGATCCCGGAATAATCACACTGATTACATGGGCTTGATCAATTCCCGGATGCCCGGGCGCGCCCGCGCGGCGCAAGGCTGGTTACCGGATCGCCGGCCGCGGCGGTCAGCCGCTTTCCGGCAGGGTCCCCGCGGCGGCCACCAGCGCCTGGCCCAGCGCGAGCCCGCCGTCATTGGCCGGGGTGCGGCTGTGCACGAGGACGGGCAGCCCGTCGAGCGCGGCGAGCGTCGCCCCGAGCAGGCCCGCGTTCTGGAAGCAGCCGCCCGACAGCGCCACCGCGCGCGCGCGGCCACTCTCGACCAGCGCGCGCGCGGCGGCGGCGAAGGCGGCCGCCAGCCCCGACTGGAAGGCCGCCGCGATCTCGGCCCGCGGGCGCCCGGCATCGATGTCGCGCGCGAGCGCCCGGATCATCGGCGCGGGATCGAGCCCGGCCCCGAACGCGCAGGGCGGCGCGGCGGCGGCGCCGGCCAGCGCCTCGAGCCGCATCGCCGCCTCGCCCTCGTATCCCTGCCGGTCGGGACACAGGCCCAGCATCGCGGCCACCGCGTCGTAGAGCCGCCCCGCCGAGGAGGAGGGCGGCGCGTTGATCCCGGCCCGCGCCGCCTGCCGCAGCGCCGCAAGCGGCTTGCCGGCGAACAGCCGCTCGGCAAGATCGCCGCGCCCGGCCGCGTCGAGCCGCATCACCGCGTTGCGCCAGGGCTCGCGCGCCGCGGCGGCACCGCCCGGCAGCGGCGCGGGGACAAGGAAGCCCTCGCGCGTCACCGCGCGATAGTCGCCCAGCAGCAGCTCTCCGCCCCAGACCGTGCCGTCGGCACCAAAGCCGGTGCCGTCGAGGATGATCCCGGCCACCGGCCCGCCCCCCAGGGCTGCGTCGAGCGGCCAGAGATTCTCGCCCAGGCAGGCCGCCAGATGCGCGTGGTGATGCTGGACCCGGACCAAGGGCAGGCCCCGCGCCGCCGCCTGCGCCTCGGCATGGGCGGTGGCGCGATAGCCCGGGTGCAGGTCGCAGGCCAGCAGGCCCGGGCGGTGGTCGAACAGCTGCGCATAGTCGGTCTCGGCCTTCAGGAACTCGGCCCAGCTTCGCGGCTCGTCGAGTTCGCCGAGGTGATGCGACAGCAGCGCCTGCCCGGTTTTCGTCAGGCAGATCGCCGCCTTCATCTCGGCCCCGTAGGCCAGCACCGGGGGCGCGTCGGCAAATCCCGGCGGCAGCGGCAGCGTGGCCGGCACCCGGCCGCGCGCCCGGCGCAGCACCATCGGCGGGCGCGCGCGCTCGACCGAATCGTCGAGCCGGCGCGCGATCGCGCGGTCGTGCATCAGGATGCCGTCGACGACCGCGGCCAGCCGCTCGCGCGCCTCGTCATCGTCGATCACCTGCGGCTCGCCCGAGAGATTGCCCGAGGTCATCACCAGCGGCCGGCCGACCGCGTCGCACAGCAGGTGGTGCAGCGGCGTGTAGGGCAGCATCACGCCAAGGCAGGTCATGCCGGGCGCGATCGCCGCCGGCAGCGGCTGCGCGCCCGCCGGCACCAGCACCACCGGCGCCGCCGGATCGGCCAGCAGCGCCTCGTCCGCGGGCGCCAGCGCCGCGATCCGCCGCAGCA
The DNA here is from genome assembly GCF_037095655.1 of Frigidibacter sp. MR17.24. Lineage (NCBI taxonomy): Bacteria > Pseudomonadati > Pseudomonadota > Alphaproteobacteria > Rhodobacterales > Paracoccaceae > Frigidibacter > Frigidibacter sp. MR17.24. The sequence continues at coordinate 28,761 of NZ_JBAWKE010000006.1, read as the reverse complement.
GCGCCAGCGGCGCCATCACCGCGAGCGGTTTCGACGGCCGGCGCTTGCGGCTGCGCAGCAGCGCGACGGCGCCCGGGTCGGTCGCATCGCAGGCAAGGTGGAAGCCGCCAAGCCCCTTCACCGCCAGGATGCCCCCCGCGCGCAACTGCGCTGCCGCCAGCGCGATCGCGTCGCCCGGGACCGGCACGCCGCCGCGTTCCAGCCACAGCCGCGGGCCGCAGTCGGGGCAGGCGATCGGCTGGGCATGAAAGCGCCGGTCGCCGGGGTCGCCGTATTCGGCGCGGCAGGCGGGGCACAGGGCGAACCGCGCCATCGTCGTGCGCGCGCGGTCGTAGGGCAGGCCCCGCAGGATCGTGAAGCGCGGGCCGCAATGGGTGCAGTTGGTGAAGGCATAGCCCTGCCGACGCCCGGGCTCGCGGATCTCGGCCGCGCAGGCCGGGCAGGTCGCGGCATCGGGGGTGACGCGGGTCTCGGACCCCTGCCCGCGCGACGCGGCGATGGTGAAGGCGCCGCCCGGCACCGGCTCGTCGGTCTCGGCGATCTCGACGGCGTCGATGCGGGCAAGGGGCGGCGCCTCGGCGCCGAGTGCGCGCAGGAAGGCCTCGGGCGCGCGGTCCGCGACGATCAGCACGCCTTCGGGATCGTTCAGCACATGCCCCGAGAGCGCGTGCGCCCGCGCAAGCTGCCACACGAAGGGCCGGAATCCGACGCCCTGCACCTGCCCGCGCACCCGGATCCGCACCGCCATCAGTGGACCGTGCAGACCATGCAGGGATCGAAGCTGCGCACGACATGCTGCACCGCCACCGGCGTGTCGTCGCCCTCGGGCACCGGCGTGCCCACCAGCGCGGCCTCGAGCGCGCCCGGCACCCCGCGCGCGTCGCGGGGCGAGAAGTTCCAGGTGGTCGGCGCCACGATCTGGTAGCCGGCGATCCGGCCCCGCTCGATCCGAACCCAGTGGCCGAGCGCGCCGCGCGCGGCCTCGACCAGCCCCGCGCCCTCGGCCTCGGCCGGGATCGCCACCCGGTCCATGAACCGCGCGGCCGGGTCGATGCCGGTCGCCAGATCCTCCATCACCAGCTGCGTCCGCGCGATCTCGAGCAGGCGCCCGGCGACGCGGCCCAGCACGCCCGCAGCCCCCGGCGCGGCAGCGAGCGCCCGCGCCAGCGGATGGCCGTCGATCACCTGCCGGGCCAGCGCGCCCGTCTCCATCACCGCGCCGCCATAGCGGGGGGCCTTGCACCAGCTGTAGGCCGTCTCGCGCATGTCCTCGTCGGGCCGGGTCTCGCCCCGCGCGGGATGCGCCTCGGGGCCGAGCATCCAGGCGTGGCTCAGGTCCTCGGTGATCCGCGACGGATCGAGCGGGGCGGGAGCGGCGGCGAAGGTCCCGGGCGCGAAGGCATGGCCGCCGTCCCGCGGATAGGCGCCGAAGGACAGCCAGCGCCCCTGCCCCGGGCCCAGATCCGCAAGCCCGAGATCGGCCGCGATTTCAAGAAACAGCCCCGCGTCGCCGCCGGACCAGCGCGCCAGCGCCGCCGGATCCGCAAGCGCCGCGAACGCCTCGACCGGGGCGCCGAACAGCGTCGTCTCGAGATAGCCGCGGAAGGCGCGCAGCGTGGCCAGGATCCGCAGCCGGTCGCGCATCGAGGGCGCCCTCGTCACGCCGCCCGGCTGGATCGCGAGCGTGTGCGGCCACTTGCCGGCAAGCAGGCCAAGGATGTGCATCAGCCGCGCCCGCGCCTCGATCGCCGCGCGCAGGCCCGAACCCTGAAGCGCGGTGAAACGGTCGACGGCGCGGCCGTGCCAGCCGCGCCCGGCATAGGCCGGCCGGGTGAAGTCGGGCATGAAGAACAGGTTGAAATGGGTCAGGTGGTCCGAGACGTTCTCGACCGCGTGGATCAGCGCGGCCACCCGCTCGCCCTGCGGCGGCGCGGTGATCCCGGCGGCGGCGGCAAGCGCCCGCGCGGCCGCGGCGGATTGCGAGATCGAGCAGATGCCGCAGATCCGCGGCGTGATCGTCAGCGCGTCGCGCGGGTCCTTGCCCAGCAGCATCTGCTCGAAGCCGCGAAACATCGGCGAGTTCACCTGCGCGGCCTGCACCCGGCCGTCCGCGAGGGTGAGACGGACCTCGAGATCGCCCTCGACGCGGTTGAACGGCCCGACGAGAAGTTCGGTCACGGGCGGTTTTCCTTCATGTGGCCGCGCTTGCCGGTCACTTCGGCCTCCGGATCGTCGGCGGCACCGTCACCCGGTCCGAGACCGCGTTGCGCGCGATCCGCGCCGGCGTCGCGGCCTTGGACAGCGAGGCGAGCGCCATGAACCAGGCCTTGGGCATGTCCGAGGGCAGGCCGACCGGGATGCCCGCGATCTTCGGGGTCTCGGTGAAGGCGTGGCGCGGCTCCTCGAACTCGGGCGCGGTGCAGGCGATGCAGGGATAGCCGCCGCGGGTGCACGACCCCTCGCCGTTCCAGGGCCGGATGTTGCAATCGCCCACCGCCTGGGTGCCGACGCAGCCCAGGTGTTCCATCATGCAGCCGATCTCGGACAGCTGCGTGGCCGAGGCCTTGTATTCGTAGAACTCGTTCTTCGGGCAGCCGTGGTGCACGAGGTGCTCGGCGTAGAAGCTCGGCCGGCCCAGCGCATCGAGATCCCGGGGGCGCAGCGCGCCCGCCTTCAGCAGCATCAGCGTCTCGGTCACCCAGTCGGGATGGGTCGGGCAGCCCGCGACATTGACCACCGGCAACCCGGTCGCGTCGCGCCAGCCCGCCGCCAGCACGCCGCCCGGATGCGCGCCGTCGTACTGCATCCCCACCGCGTCCGAGGGGTTGCCCCCCGCCGTGGTCATGCCGCCATAGGTCGCGCAGGTGCCCACCGCCACCACGTGCCGCGCCCGCCCCGCCAGCGCCCGCGTCCAGTCGAGCATCGAGCGGCCGGTGCCGGCCAGCATCTGGAACCGGCCGGTGCCGCGCGGCCCGCGCGCGATGGCGCCCTCGACGCACAGGATGTCGAGCGGATCCTCGCCCGAGGCCGCGCGCTCCAGCAGCCGGCGCGCCTCGGCCCCGGTCTCGAGCGACAGCGAGGGATGCCAGGCGATCTCGATCCCCGCCCCGGCCAGCAGGTCGGGCGCGTTCGGGTTCTCGGCGCACAGCAGCGACATGGTGCAGCCGCCGCAGCCCGCCGCCTGCAGCCAGATCAGCCTCATGCCCCGCCCTCCGCCGCCGGCAGCGCCAGCCGGAACACCGCGCCCAGCCCCGGCACCCGCAGAAGGCGCAGGCTGCCGCCGTGTTCCTCGGCGATCTTGTGGCTGATCGACAGCCCGAGCCCGGTGCCCGCGCCGACGGGCTTTGTGGTGTAGAACGGGTCGAACACCGCGGCCTCGGATCCCTCGGGGATGCCGGGGCCGGTGTCGGCAACGGTGACGCAGGCCATGCCGTCCTCGTGCCCGAGCGTCAGGGTGATGCGCGGCCCGGCCTGGCCCGCCAGCGCGTCGACGGCGTTCTGCACGAGGTTCATCACCACCTGCTGCACATGGCCCGGCCGCCCGCGCGCCATCACCTTGCCCGCCCCCTCGAAGCCGATCGCGACCGGGTGGCGGGCGCCGCGCTGCACCCAGGCGGCGGCGACCCGCGCGGTTTCGGCCAGGTCGAAGGCCACCATCTCGCCCGAGCCGTCCGCGGACAGCCGGCGCAGGTCCTCGACGATGTCGCGCACCCGCTCGGCGCCGTCCCTGGCGCCGCTGATCGCGTCGCGCAGGTTGCGCAGCTCGCGGTCCAGCCGCAGCTCCTCGCGCAGGCGCACCAGCTCGTCGCGGCTGGCGCCCTCCTGCACCCGGGTGAAATAGGTCTCGAACTTGGTGGCATAGCGCTCGAGCGCGTGGGCATTGGCGTAGACGAAGCTGATCGGGTTGTTCAGCTCGTGCGCCACCCCGGCCAAGAGCCGGCCCAGCGAGGCCAGCTTCTCGTTGCGCACGAGCTGGGTCTGCGCCTCCTGCAGCGCGCGGTGGCTGTCGGCAAGCGCGGCATAGGCGCGGCGCAGCTCGCCCAGCGGCCGGCCCGACAGCACCGCGCCGGTCGCGCGCCCGCGTTCGTCCAGCAGCGGGCTGACCGACAGGTCGAGCGGCGCGGGCCCGGCAGGCGTCAGGATCGCGATCTCGACCCGCTGCGCCCGGCGCTGCGACCGCGCCGCGGCCAGCGTCGCCGACAGCGCCCCGGGCTCGGCGAAAAGCGGCGCGACCTCGGCGCCGATCACGGCCTCGCGCCCGGTCAGCGCCCGGAACGAGGCATTGGCCTCGCTCACCCGGTCGTCGCGGCCGGTGACCAGAAGCACGTCCGACACCGCCCCCAGCACCGAGGCGAGGAAGCCGCGCAGCGCGTCCAGCTCGTCGTTCTGCCGCTCGAGCCGCTCCTGGTAGTCGACGAGATCGGCATAGGTGCGGTCGACGGCCTGCAGCACGTCGGCCCAGGCGGCATCGGCAAAGCCCGTCCCCGGCTCGTCGGGTCGATTGTCCTGTGCGAAGATCGGCGGCATCGGCCCGGTCCCTCCCGTTGCCAGAGACTTCGGGATTTGCTGGCGCGAGGTCAAGCGCTTGCATGTCGCGGCGCGGCCCGTCAGCATCGCCGCGGACGCGAAAGGACCCCTCCCCATGGCAATGACCGACCTCGGCGCAAGCGCGCTGTCCGCGAAACTGTCCAGCGCCGAGATCGGCCCCGAAGAGCTGATGGCCGCGGTGCTCGACCGCATCGAGGCGGTGAACCCGGCGGTCAACGCGATCGTCTCGCCGCGCCCGCGCGCCACGCTGATGGCCGAGGCCGCCGAGGCGTCGAAGCGGCTGAAGTCGGGCGAAAGCTGCGGCTGGCTGACCGGGATCCCGGTCGCGGTGAAGGACCTTGCCCAGACCGAGGGCATCGTGACCACCTGGGGCTCGCCGCTGTGGAAGGACCACGTGCCGGCGCGCGACGACCTGCTGGTGCGGCGGCTGAAGGCGGCGGGCGCGATCGTGATCGGCAAGACCAACAGCCCCGAGTTCGGCCTTGGCAGCCACACGTTCAACGAGGTGTTCGGCCCGACCCGCAACCCCTACGACCTCGCGCGCACGCCGGGCGGATCGTCGGGCGGGGCGGCGGCGGCGCTGGCGGCGCGGCTGGTGCCGGTCGCCGACGGCTCGGACATGATGGGTTCGCTGCGCAACCCGGCCGCCTTCTGCAACGTCTACGGCTTCCGCCCCAGCTGGGGCCTGGTCCCGAAGGATGCCGAGGGCGACACCTTCCTGGCCACGCTCGCGACCGACGGGCCGATGGGCCGCAGCGTCGAGGACGTGGCGCGGCTTCTGGGCACGCTCGCCGGCCCGACCCCGGCCACCCCCTTCGGCCTCGCGCCGGAACCGGACTACACCGCGCGGCTGGATGCGCCGATCGCGGGGCGGCGGATCGGCTGGCTCGGCGACTGGGGCGGCGCCTATGCGATGGAGCCGGGCATCCTCGATCTGTGCCGCGCCGCGCTCGACCGACTGTCCGACCTCGGGGCCGAGATCGTCGAGCTGCCGCCGCCCTTCCCGGCGGAGAAGCTGTGGGACAGCTGGATCACCCTGCGCGCGATGCTGAACGCGGGCGCGCGCCGCGCGATCCACGCCGACCCGGCCAAGCGCGCGGCCCTGAAGCCCGAGGCGGTCTGGGAGATCGAGCAGGGCCTGACCCTGCCCGCGCAGGCAGTCTACGAAGCCTCGCTGACCCGCTCGCGCCACTACGCGCGGATGGCCAGCCTGTTCGAGACGGTGGACGCGATCGCGATGCCCTCGGCGCAGGTCTGGCCGTTCCCGGTCGAGATGCGCCACCCGGCCGAGATCGCGGGCCGGTCGATGGACACCTATCATCGCTGGATGGAGGTGGTCGTGCCGGTCAGCCTCGCCGGCCTGCCCGCGCTGTCGGTGCCGGTGGGCTTCGGGCCGCAGGGCCTGCCGATGGGGATGCAGATCGCGGGCCCGCACGGGGGCGACTTGGGCGTGCTGCAGATCGGCGAGGCCTGGCACCGCGCGACCGACTGGCCGAACCGGCGCCCGCCCGCGCTCTGAGCGTCAGCGCCCTTCCGCGCCCCGCCACCCCGTCGACTTTGCGGAAATATCCCGCGGGGGTCCGGGGGCCGCGCAGGCCCCCGGCTGTCTTGAATGGCTGGCGTTGACGGCTGGCGTCAGCGGCCGCGCACGGTCTGCAGCAGCGGCATCAGGTCGGCCATCTCGGGCCCGTGCTCCATCCCGGTCAGCGCCTTGCGCAGCGGCATGAACAGCCCGCGGCCCTTGCGGCCCGTCGCGGCCTTCACCGCGCCGGTCCACTCGCCCCAGGTGGCGGCGGTGAAGGGAAGCGGCGGCAGCAGCGCCATCGCCTCGGCGATGAAGGCCTCGTCCTCGGGCGCGACCAGCGGCTCGGCGCCGTTCTTCACCAGCTCCGCCCAGGCGCCCAGATCATCAAGCACGGTGATGTTGTGGCTTGCCACCGCCCAGAAGGCCTCGGCCTGACCGGCCGGGATGCCAAGGGCCGCGATCCGGTCCGCCACCGCCGCGAAGGGCAGCTGCTGGTTGCGGGCGCGGGTCAGCGGGAACAGGTCCTCGGCATCGAACTTGGTCGGCGCCGCGCCGAACTGCGACAGCTCGAACCCCTCGGCCAGCTCGTCGAGCGTGAGCCGCAGTTCGACCGGCTGGCTCGAGCCCAGCCGCGCCATCAGCGACAGGAGCGCCTCGGGCGCGACGCCGCGCGCGCGCAGGTCGCGCAAGCTGAGCGTGCCCAGCCGCTTCGACAGCTCCTCGCCGCCCGCGCCGGTCAGCAGCGAGTGGTGCGCGAAGGCCGGCAGCGCGCCGCCCAGCGCCTCGATGATCTGGATCTGGGTCGCGGTGTTGGTCACGTGGTCGCCGCCGCGCACGATATGGGTCACGCCCATGTCGGTGTCGTCGACCGACGAGGCGAAGGTGTACAGCACCTGCCCGTCCGCCCGGATCAGCACCGGGTCCGACACCGAGGCCGCGTCGATCGAGATGGCGCCGAGGATCCCGTCGGTCCAGTCGATCCGGCTCTGGTCGAGCTGGAAGCGCCAGTAGCCGTCACGCCCCTCGGCCCGCAGCTTCGCCTTCTCGTCTTCGCTCAGGTTCAGCGAGGCGCGGTCATAGACCGGCGGGCGGCCCATGTTCAGCTGCTTCTTGCGCTTCAGGTCCAGCTCGGTCGGGCTTTCGAAACATTCGTAGAACCGGCCGGCGGCGCGCAGCTGGTCGGCGGCCTCGGCATAGCGCTCCAGCCGGTCGGACTGCCGCTCGATCCGGTCCCAGGTCAGTCCCAGCCATTCCAGGTCCTGCTTGATCCCGTCCGCGTATTCCTGCTTCGAGCGCTCGCGGTCGGTGTCGTCGAGACGCAGGATGAAGGTCCCGCCCGTCTTGCGCGCGATCAGGTAGTTGAACAGCGCGGTGCGCAGGTTGCCGACATGGATGTAGCCGGTCGGCGAGGGCGCGAAGCGGGTGGTGACGGGACGATCCGAAATGGGGGCGGCCATGGCGTGGGTACTCCGTTTACGCCCGTCGCTCTTTCATATCCCCCCGGTTTTGTCCATATCGGGAGCCTTGGCGGGCCGCAGCGGACCTGCCGTGACAGCCATGCGGGGAACGGGATGCTGAACGGGTCGGCGAAGGGTGAGGGCGAGATCTGGGGGCCGCTCGAGGCGCCGGGGGCCGAGGTGATCGCGGCGATGGCGCGCGCGACGGTCGCGGCGCTGCCGGCCGAGTTCGCGGGCCACGCGGCCGAGGTCGCGATCCGGGTCGAGGATTTCCCGCCCGAGGAGTTCATGCAGGAGCTGGATCTTGACGATCCGTTCGAACTGTCGGGCCTGTACGAAGGCGTGCCGCTGCCCGAGAAGTCGGTGATGGACCAGCCGCAGCGGCCCGACACGGTCTGGCTGTTCCGCCGCCCGATCCTCGACGAATGGGTCGAGCGCGGCAATGTCACGCTGGGCGATCTGGTCGCGCATGTGACGGTGCATGAATTCGCCCATCATTTCGGCTGGTCGGACGAGCAGATCTCGGAGATCGACCGCTGGTGGGAGTGACGGCCGGGGCTGCGACGACACGGCACGACGACACGGCGCGACCACACGGCGCGGGGGCCGGGGCGAGATGACGATCGCGCGAGCGGAGGCCGTCGGGCGCGGACATCCGCGGCTCGCGCGCTAGTCTCGCGCTCAGGCGGGGTGCGCGCACCCTGCACCCTGACCCGTGCGAGGATGCCATGACCCCGACCGATCCCGTTTCGTCCGCCGCGACTGGCCTTCAGGAGAAGGGCCCTGAGGCGACTGGCCGCAAGGCCGCTGGTCTCACCGGCGCCGCCCCCGCCGCCACGCTCACCCGCCGGGCGAGCCTTGCCGCCGCGGCGGCCCTGCCCGCCTCGATCGCCGTGGGCGCCGCCGGGCTGCTCGCGCCCGGGCGCGCCGCCGCGCAGGCCGCCCCGGCCGGGCTGCCGATGGCGCCGTGGTACCGCTTCCCGCTCGGCGCCTTCGAGGTGACGGTGCTGCTGGCGGGGCACCGCCAGCTTGACGATCCGCACGGCACCTTCGGCACCGATGCCACGGACGCCGATTTCGAGGCGCTGTCGGCCGCGCATTTCCTGCCCACCGACGCCGCGATCAACTTCTTCCAGCCGGTGGTGGTCCGCACGCCCGAGGCGCTGATCCTGTTCGACACCGGCCTGTCCGCCGACGGGCTGACCGCGGCGATGCAGGCGGCGGACATCGATCCGGCCGCGATCACCCATGTCGTGCTGACGCATATGCACGGCGACCACATCGGCGGGCTGGCGGGTCCGTCGGGCGAGACCTTCCCCAAGGCGCAGCCGGTCGCGGGCCGGGTCGAATTCGACCACTGGGCGACCACCGGCAACGAGGGGTTCGAGGCCAAGGTGCGCCCGCTCGAGCCGCGGATGACCTTCCTTGCCGATGGCGACACGGTCGCGCCCGGGATCACGGCCGAGCTTGCGGCCGGGCACACGCCGGGCCACATGATCTTCCATCTCGAAAGCGAGGGTGCGCGACTGGTGCTGACCGCGGACACCGCGAACCATTTCGTCTGGTCGCTCGGCCGGCCGGACTGGCAGGTGCGCTTCGACGCGGACAAGCAGATGGCGGCCGAGACCCGCAAGCGCGTCTTCGGCCGCATCGCCGAGGAGCGGCTGCCCTTCATCGGCTATCACATGCCCTTCCCCGCCGTCGGCTACGTGACGGCCGAGGACGAGGGCTTCCGCTTCACCCCGGTGTCCTACCAGACCGTGCTGGGCCTCGGCTGAGGCCGGCGCGGCAGCGGTGCGCCCGTCCGCGTCGCGAACGGGTCGTGCCGGGTCAGGCGGCGCGGTTGTCGTCCTCGATATCCAGATGGACCATGGTCTGGTTCAGCAGGATATAGGCGATCTCGCCGAAGGTGACCGGGCCGGTGTAACCGCCGGTCGATTGCCCCTCGAGCCCGCCATAGAGGTAGTTGAGGATGCAGTTGCACGAGAATTCGCCCTCTCCCGCGCCGCCGGCGCCGGAGGCGAAGGCCTCGACGTAATTGCCGACCGGCCGGGCCTGGCGGTATTCGACGCCCTTGACCACCGGGGCGTAGAACCGCACCTCGCCGGTCTGCTCGTCGACGGACTGGATCGAGACGTTGATCAGCGCCCCGGCATAGTTGGCGACCAGCGGCAATCTCGGGTCGAGCCCGGTTTCGGCGATGTAGTCGGCGAAGGGGCGCTGCACCCCATTGACGGTGACCAGCTTGGTCGAGAAGCCGTCGCCGTCGAAGACCAGCGTGTCCTGTGCGACATCGCCCTGCGAGAAGATGTTGAGGATGTCGAGATTGGCGCGCTGCCCCTCGGGAAGCTGGACATGCAGCAGCACCGCGCCCTCGTCCTCGGCCTTGCCGGTGGCCCCGTTGATCACCAGCGGGCTGCGCTTGCCGATCTCGTCGAGATGCACGCCGGTCACCCAGCCGACCAGCGGCTGGTTGAACAGCCCCGGGAAGCCCGACCCCGCCACGGCGAATTCGGAATGCGCCAGCGAGAAGGCCGGGATCATGATGAAGGTGACGCCGTTCGGGCGATAGCCTTCCGCGATCCGCGACAGGTTCTCGACGTCGAGATGGCGGACCTCGGCGCCGACGGCCGTGTCGAAGACGGTGCAGAACAGGCGGTCGCGGTCGACGCAGCCGCCGCCCTCGGTGACGAAATAGACCGAGGTGCCGCCGATCCAGTTGCCGCGGGGAAGCTGGCGCAGCAGCGCCTCGTCCCCCGCGATCACCATGACCGCACCGTCCAGGATCCGCGCCGCGGCCTCGGCCGGGCTGAGCATTTCATTGCGCATCTGTCTCTCCTCAGAACGCCGAGATATCGGCGAGGGCGAAGCTGTTTCTGGTCACGAAATCCCGGAGTTCGGCGCTCTTGCTGCCGATCGATCCGGGCACGGCCTTCACTTCGCGCCTGAGGCGGTTGACGAGGATGCGCGTGGCGAGCGAAGCGGAGCCAAGCTCTGCCTCGCTGGTCAGGACCCGCTTCCAGCGGGGGTCGGAAAGGTCGGGAATCACGTTCTCCTCCGGTCGGCTTGTTTGCGCCGGAGATAGGGGATTCGGCTTAATGATCCGTTCGGATCCGGCCGCCGTCGCGCCGGGGTCGGATCACCCGGCGATGCGGCCGGCGAAATGTACCAGCCGGCGGGCCTGGATCTCGACCGCGACGCGGCCCTTCTCGTCGAACTGGCCGGCGATGGCGGAATAGCCGTAGGGATTGCCGCCGGATTCGAACAGCGTGGGGTCGGCATAGCCCGGCGGCACCAGGATGCAGCTCCAGTGCATGAACGTGGTGTAAAGCCCGAGCAGCGTCGTCTCCTGCCCGCCATGCGGGTTCTGCGCCGAGGTGGTGGCCGTCACCGCCTTGTTGGCCAGCTTGCCCGCGGCCCACAGCCCGCCCAGCGTGTCGATGAAGGCGCGCAGCTGGCTTGGCACCGTGCCGAAGCGCGTCGGGGCCGAGAAGAAATAGCCGTCGGCCCATTCCATGTCCTCGGGCGTGACGACGGGAATGTCGGCCATCTTCGCGATCTGGGCCTTCCAGGCCTCCTGGCCGTCGATCACCGATTGCGGTGCGGTCTCGGACACCTTGCGCAGCCGGACCTCGGCGCCCGCGGCCTCGGCCGCCGCGGCGGCACAGGTGGCGACGGCATGGTTGGTGCCGTAGGTGGAGTAGAAGACGACGACGATCTTCGGTGCCATGGGGCCTCCGCGGGTTCGGTTTCACCGGCGCAACGCATGATCGGGCGTTCGGGTCCCGACTGCGACCTCGCGTCGCTGCGCGCGGGCCGGGCCCGGCGCGGATCCGCGCACCGGCGGCGCCGCCGCCCCGTCCCGGTCACGTCGCGGTCACGTCGCGGCCCCGTCTTGGTCCCGCCCGTCGTCTCACCCCCGCGGTGCGAACAGGATCAGCCCTGCCCCGGCCAGGGCCAGCGCCCCGCCGGCCAGGTCGAACCGGTCCGGGCGCGCGCCCTCGACCAGCCACATCCAGGCCAGCGAGGCGGCGATGTAGACCCCGCCATAGGCCGCGAAGCTGCGGCCGGCCGCGGCCGGCGGCGTCAGCGCCAGAAGCCAGGCGAAGGCGGCCAGCGCCAGCAGCCCCGGCACCAGCCACAGCGCCGACGCCCCGGCCCGCCACCAGGACCACACGGCGAAGCAGCCGGCGATCTCGGCGAGGGCGGCAAGCGGATAAAGAAGCGTGGTCAAGCGGATACCTCCGGCCCCGGGCCTGTCAGCCATAGCACGCGCCACGGCGTCGGCCCAGCGGCCGCGCGCCGCTGCCGGCGCGGCTGCGCGGAAGGCTGCGGGGCCGATGCGGGGCCGGATGCGCAGGGGCCGCCGACCGCGCGCCCCGCCGCCGGCGGCGGCCATCCTTGCTTGCCTCGCGCAGGGTGGCCGCTTAGGGTTCGGCGAACCGCCGACGTGCCGCGCCGACCGCGGCCGGGCGGTGGCAGGACGGCGGGCCCGGAGATGGCCCGCGACACACGGGCAGGGCAGATGATCAATCGCAAAGCACTCCGGACCGCCGTGGCGGCCCTTGCACTGACCCAGGCAGCGGTCATCGGGTGGGACGCCTCCGCCCAGACGGTCGTGACCAAGGAATACGAGGATGGCGGCGTCTACGAAGGCACGTTCAAGGACGGGCGCCAGCACGGCCGCGGCACCTACCGGCTGCCGAACGGCTATGAATACAGCGGCGACTGGGTCGACGGCGAGATCCTGGGCCAGGGCCGCGCGCGCTTTCCCAACGGCTCGGTCTACGAGGGCCAGTTCGTCAAGGGCCGCCCCGAGGGCACCGGCAAGATCACCTTCGCCGACGGCGGCACCTACGAGGGCAGCTGGATCGCCGGCCAGATCGAGGGCGAGGGCGTCGCGCATTACGCCAACGGGTCAAGCTATTCGGGCCACTTCGCCAATGCGATGCACGACGGCAAGGGCGTGCTCGAAAGCCCCGACGGCTACCGCTACGACGGCGACTGGGTGGCCGGGGTCAAGCAGGGCCAGGCGAAGATCACCTACCCGGACGGCTCGGTCTACGAGGGCGCGATGCTGCGCGGCCAGCGCGCGGGCCGCGGCAAGCTGACGATGCCCGACGGGCTGGTCTACGAGGGCACCTGGCGCGAGGGCCAGATCTCGGGCGAGGGCGAGCTGCGCCAGGCCGGGGGCGAGGTCTACGACGGCGAGCTGATCGCCGGCAAGCGCGAGGGCGAGGGCCGCGTCACCTATCCCAACGGCGACGTCTACCAGGGCAGCTTCAAGGCCGACCGGCGCGAGGGGCGCGGCACCTTCCGCGGCGCCGACGGCTATGTCTACGAGGGCGACTGGGTCGCCGGCCGCATCGAGGGGCAAGGCACCGCGACCTATCCCGACGGCTCGGTCTATGTCGGCCAGTTCAGGGACGACAAGCAGGACGGCCAGGGCCGGATCACCTATCCGGGCGGCGCCCGCTACGAGGGCGGCTGGAAGGCCGGCGTGATCGAGGGCCAGGGCACGGCGACCTATGCCGACGGCATGGTCTACGTGGGCCAGTTCGTCGCCGGCAAGACCGAGGGCCGCGGCCGGATGACCTATCCCGACGGCTACGTCTACGACGGCGACTGGAAGAACGGCCAGCGCGAGGGCCAGGGCACCGCGACCTATGCCGACGGCACCGTCTACGAGGGCAGCTTCGTCGATGGCGAGCGCCAGGGCCGTGGCGCGATCCGGATGGCGGACGGCCTGCGCTATGACGGCGAATGGAAGGCCGGGCAGATCTCGGGCCACGGCGTCGCGACCTATCCGAACGGCGATGTCTACGAGGGCGATTTCGCCGAGGGCAAGCGCCAGGGCGAGGGCGTGATGCGCTATGCCACCGGCCAGACCGCTGCCGGCACCTGGGACAACGGCGCGCTGACCGAGGAGCGCCCGGTGCCCGCCGCAACCCCCGACGGGGCGGCACCCGCGGGCGGCGCGGGCGCGACGACCCCGGCCCCGGCGCCCCAGGGCAACTGAACCCGGCGGGCAACCGGGCCCGGCCCCATGGCCGGCCCGGACCCGGGCCGGCGGCCCGGCACCAGCTTGGCGCAGGGCTGCTTGGCGCGGCGCGATCGGTGGCGGGGTGTCAGGCCGAGGGGCTGGGATAGCTGATGATCGACAGGTAGCGCGCCGGCAGGTCGACCAGCGCCTCGGGGCCGTGCGGCGCGTCGGCATCGAAGAACAGCGTGTCCCCGGGCTCGAGCCGGAACAGCCGCTCGCCATGGCGATAGACGACGACGCCCTCCAGCATGTGGATCAGCTCGGTCCCCGGGTGCTGGAAGGTCGGGAACACGTCGGATTCCGCGGTCAGCGTGATCAGGTAGGGCTCGACCGTCACGCCGGAACTGCTGTGGTCGAGATGGCCGAGCAGCCGGTAGTGGTGGCCCGCGCGGGTGCCGCGCCGCTCGATCTCGACCCCCTGCCCCGCCTTCACGAGGCTGGCGTTGCGCGGCTCCTCATAGCCGCGGAACAGCGCCGAGATCGGCACGCCGAGCCCGCGCGACAGCCCCTGGAGCGTCGTGAGCGAGGGCGAGATGTTGCCGTTCTCGATCTTGGACAGCATGCCCGGCGACAGGCCGGTCGCGCCGGCCAGATCGGTGACGGTCAGTCCCAGCCGCTTGCGGAAGGCCCGCACCTGGTGGCCGATCGCCTGTTCCAGCCGGTTCGGCCCGGGCGCGCGCAGCGCGTGCGGGTCCTGGTTCAGCCGGGGCATGGCGGGATCTTCGGGCCGGTCGGCCGACGGGTCGGGGATCGGGTCCTCGGGCGGGATGTCGGTCACGGCGGGCGGGTCTTTCCTCGGGCGCGGGCCCCGGGCGCCACGGGGCGGCGGCGGGACGCGGGTGGCCCCGGCGCCGCTCGGGCGCCGGAAGCCGGTGTCAGGCGGTCTCAGCCGGTGCGGCCTACTTGTGCGCCTTGGCGCAATGCGCCTCGTGCGAGGCCATCTTGACGATGGTGTAGACGCAGGCCGCGACCGAGCCAAGCAGCGAAAGCCAGATCAGGGCCGGGCTGTCGGCGAAGACGAAATAGGCCTCGGCACCTTCCCAGGTGGTGATGGGCGACATCGGTACTCTCCTGATCTGGCGGTCATTCCGCCGGGCTGAGGGGGGACAGGTCGAAGGCCGGCACGGCGGCCTCGGGATAGGCCTTGGCCGGGATCTCGACCTTGTCGAGACCGGCAAGTTCCACGGCGGCGGGCACGCGCAGCAGGCCGAAGACCTTGAGCACGTAGGACACCGCGTAGCCCGGCACGAAGCCAAGCGCCGCGAAGACCGCGGCCGAGGCCAGCTGGCCGGCGAAGCTGATCTCGGGGCCCTCGATGTTGGGATAGCCCGCGGCGAAGATGCCGCACATGACCAGGCCGTAGATGCCGGTCCAGCCGTGCACCGCCACCGCGCCGACGGCGTCGTCGATCTTGAAGCGGGTGACGAGGATCGCGTTGACCTTGGGCGCAAGGATGCCGCCGAGGAACGAGATCAGGAAGGCCAGCGGCGGGTAGTAGACATCAAGCCCCGGCGCGGCCGAGATCACGCCGACAAGCGCGCCCGACATCATCCAGAACGGGTCGCGGGTCATGATGTAGCAGCCGATCATGCCGCCGGCGATGCCCATCAGCGTGTTGAAGGCGAAGGCCGAGAGCGTGACGGGCGTGTTGTAGATCGTCAGCCAGCCGTCGGCGGTGTAGATGATGCAGCCGCCGAGGAAGCCGAAGAAGCCCATCACGATCAGCATCAGCCCGATCAGCGACATCGGCATGTTGTGGCCCGGGATCTCGTTCACGCTGCCGTCGGCATTGTAGCGCCCGACGCGCGGCCCGAGGTTGATCAGGACGCCCAGCGTGAAGAGGCCCGCCACCGTGTGCACGCAGCCCGCGGCGCCGATGTCGTGCAGGCCCCAGCGCGCGGTCAGCCAGCCGGCCGGGTGCCAGCCCCAGGCCGCGCCCAGCACCCAGACGACCGAGCCGAGCAGCACCGCGAGGATGGTGAAGGCCGACATCCGGATCCGCTCGATCACCGAGCCCGACATGATCGAGGCGGTGGTGGCGCCGAACAGCGTGAAGGCGGCGTAGAAGATGCCCGAGGCGCTGTCGGCGAGGTTCGGGCCCATCGCGGTCGACCAGGGCAGCGCCGCCGCGGCATCGCCCGGGACGATCCCCGCCGGGAAGGCGTTGTAGATCCACCAGCCCACGTAATAGAAGCCCGGGATCAGGAAGGCGAAGGCCAGCAGGTTCTTGATCCCCGAGGCCAGCGCGTTCTTGGCGCGCGAGGCGCCCATCTCGTAGGCGAGGAAGCCGGCGTGGATCGCCAGCATCAGGGCGGTGCACCACCAATAGAAGATTTCGGTGTTCAGCGTGTTGACCGTGGCGAGCGCCTGTTCCAGCGCATCGACCCTGGCCGCAAGGTCCGTGGTCTCGTCCATGTGTTCGACCTTCACTGTTGGGGGTCCCGGCCCGTTGCCGGCCGGTTGTCGCAAAAGGTCCGCCCGGGCGCCCGACCTGCCAAGCCGAATGCCGCGACACCGGGCCCCGGCGGCGGCACCTGCCCAGCAAACGGGCAGTTTGCGCAATTCCGCCTTCGCGCCGGGCCGGCGCGAATCCCGCCCCCGCGGCCATGGCGGGTTGCCCTGCCCGGCCGGGCGCCGCACAACTGTCGCGTCACGAACCGACCAAGGCCCGCCGATGCAGCTTTCCTCGCCCGAACCCGGACTGGACATTCCCGCGCGCCCCGGCGATCCGCTCTCGGCGGTGGCGACGCCGGCGCTGGTCATCGACCTTGACGCGTTCGAGGCCAACGTCGCGCGGATGCGCGACCACGCGGCACGGCTGGGGGTGCGGCTGCGCGCCCATGCCAAGACCCACAAGTCCGCCGACATCGCCCAGGCCCAGGTGCAGGGCGGCGGCGCGGTGGGGATCTGCTGCCAGAAGGTCTCCGAGGCGATGGCGCTGGTGCGCGCGGGCGTGCGCGACGTGCTGATCGCGAACGAGGTGGTGGCGCCGCGCGCGATCGCCGGGCTGATCCGCATCGCGACCCGCGCCCGCGTCGCGGTCTGCGCCGACAACCCCGACAATGTCGCGGCGCTGTCGCGCGCGGTGATGGCCGCGCGCGCCGAGGGCGCCGAGGGGCTGGAGCTGGAGGTGCTGGTCGAGATCGACAGCGGCGCCGGCCGCTGCGGCTGTGCGCCCGGCGCCGCGGCCTTGGCGCTGGCCCGCGCGATCGATGCCGCACCCGGCCTGCGTCTCGGCGGCCTTCAGGCGTATCACGGTGCGGCCCAGCACATCTACGACCCGGTCGCGCGGGCGGCGGCGCTCGCGGGCTCGATCCGCGCGGCGGCCGAGACCCGCGACGCGATCCGCGCCGCCGGGCTGCCCTGCGACCGGGTGACCGGCGCCGGCACCGGCAGCTTCGCCATCGAGGGCGCCTCGGGCGTCTACACCGAGATCCAGGCCGGCAGCTACGTGTTCATGGATGCCGACTATGCCCGCGTCGCCGATCCCGCGGGCGGTGTCACCGGCGGGTTCCGGCAGGCGCTGTTCGTGCTGGCGACGGTGATGAGCACGCCGGCGACCGGCCGCGCGGTCTGCGACGCGGGGCTGAAGGCGCTCGCGGTCGACAGCGGCCTGCCCGTGGTCGCCGAGCCGGCGGGCGTCACCTATGCCGAAGCCTCGGACGAACACGGCACGCTCGCCGATCCCGCGGGGCGGCTCGCGCTGGGCGAGACGGTGATGCTGGTGCCGGGCCATTGCGATCCGACGTGCAACCTGCACGACTGGTACGTCTGCGTCCGCCGCGGCAGGGTCGAGGCGCTGTGGCCCGTCACCGCGCGCGGGCGGGTGTTCTGACGCGTCCGTCCCTTCTGACCCGCGCCCGCCGGTGCTATGACCGGCGCGAGACACCGCCGGAGATGCCGATGACCGCCGCCCCCACCCCGTCCCGCCCGTCCCGCCCGTCCCGCCCGATCCGCCGGGCCCGGGCCCGCGGCCCGCACAGGCTTAACGGGCCGGTCCTTGGGCTGGCTCTCGCGCTCGGCTTCGGGGCGGCGGGCCCGCTGGCCCTGCCGGCCGCGGCGCACGAGATCACCGCCGGCAGCTTCGAGATCATCCACCCGATGATCCCGCTGCCGCCGCGCGGCGCGAAGACCGCGGCGGGCTACATGGCGATCGCGAACGAGGGGGACACGCCCGACACGCTGGTCGGCATCGAGACCGCGATCGCCCGGCGCGCCGAGGTGCACGGGACGCAGATGGACGGCACGGTCGCGAAGATGCAGGCGGTGCCGCGGCTCGAGATCCCGGCGGGCGAGACGGTGCTGCTGGAGCCGGGCGGGCTGCACGTGATGCTGATGGGGCTGACGGGTCCGCTGGCCGAGGGCGACATGATCCCCGCGACGCTGGTCTTCGACCGGGCCGGCCGGGTCGAGATCGAGTTCATGGTCGATCCCGCCGACGGCGGCGGCGCCATGGACCACATGTCGCACGGCAACTGAGGATGGAGCCGCGCCGCCTTGGCCCCGCCGACGACATGGGCCCGGTGCTGGCGCTGATCCGCGGCGCCTTCGCCTTCATGGAGGGCCGGATCGATCCGCCCTCGTCGATGCACCGGCTGACCGAGGCCGCGCTGGCCGAAGAGGCGGCGCGCGCCGAGATCTGGGTGATCGGCACCGCGCCCGACGCCTGCGTGATCCTGACGCCGAAACCCGGGCGGCTCTACGTCGGCAAGCTGGCCGTCGCGGATGCCGCGCGCGGGCGCGGGCTTGCGCGCCGGATGATGGCGCTGGCCGAAACGCGCGCGCGGCGACTGGGCCTGCCGATGCTCGAGCTGCAGGTGAGGGTCGAGCTGGTCGAGAACCACCGCGCCTTCGAGGCAATGGGCTTTCGCCGGACCGGGGCGAGCGCCCATGCCGGCTATGACCGGCCGACCTCGCTGACCTTCGGGCGGCCGGTGCCGCCCGAAGCCTAGGCCGGGGTCGGGTCGAGGGGCGGGCCGCCTATCAGGGCGCGGACCGGGCCCGCCGGGGCTCAGAGCGCGGCGGCGTCGTAGATCGGCGCGAAGGAACCGGCCCAGTCGCCGTGGTAGTGGTCGAGCCAGCGGTCGGCCGGGCTCTTGCCCGAGGCCGCGACCTCGCGGAAGCAGTCGAGGTGGCGCTCTTCGCCAAGGCCGCGCGCCTGCAGGCCGGCGCTCGAGATGCCGACCACGCGCTGCGCGAGCGTCTGCAGGTCGATCCCGTTGAACCCGCCGCGGATGCCCTCGACCGAGGCCGCGACGCGCAGGCCCTGCCGGGTCTCGTGGTCCCAGCCCTTGACCAGATCCCATGCGGCGTCGAGCGCGCCCCGGTCATAGATCAGCCCGACCCAGAGCGCGGGCAGCGCCACCATCTGGTCGACCGAGCCGACATCGGCGCCGCGCATCTCGATGAAGTTCTTCACCCGCGCCTCGGGGAAGACGGTGGTCAGGTGGTCGGCCCAGTCCGACAGGGTCGGCTTCTCGCCCGGCAGCGCCGGCAGCTCGCCCTTCAGGAAGTCGCGGAACGACTGGCCGAGCGCGTTGATGTACTTGCCGTCGCGGTAGACGAAGTACATCGGCACGTCGAGCACCCAGTCCACCCAGCGCTCGTAGCCCATGCCGTCTTCGAAGGCGAAGGGCAGCATGCCGGTGCGCGCGGCATCGAGGTCGCGCCAGATCCGGCTGCGCCAGCTGCGGTGGCCGTTCGGCTTGCCCTCGAGGAAGGGCGAGTTGGCGCAGAGCGCGGTGGCGACGGGCTGCAGCGCCAGCGCCACGCGCAGCTTCTTGACCATGTCCGCTTCGGAAGCGAAGTCGAGGTTCACCTGCACGGTGCAGGTGCGGTACATCATCTGGGTGCCGAGCGTGCCGACGCGGCCCATGTAGTCGGTCATCAGCCGGTAGCGCCCCTTGGGCATCATCGGCATCTGCCCGTGCGTCCATTCCGGCGGCGCGCCGAGCCCCATGAACTTCACGCCCATGCCCTCGGTCACGGCATGGACCTCGGCGAGGTGGCTCTCCAGCTCGGCGCGGGTGTCGTGCAGGCAGGCGAGCGGCGCGCCCGACAGCTCCAGCTGGCCACCGGGCTCGAGGCTGACATTGGCGCCGTTGCGCGTCAGGCCGATGATCGCGTCCTGCTCGAAGATCGGATCCCAGCCGAAGCGGTCGCGCAGCGCCTCGAGCACGGCGCGCACCGAGGCGGGCCCATCATAGGGCAGCGGGCTATGATCGGCGGTCAGGAAGCCGAATTTCTCGTGCTCGGTGCCGATGCGCCAGTCGGCCACCGGCTTCTCGCCCTTGGCAAGGTACTCCGCCAGCTGGCCGAAATGCTCGATCGGGCCGCCGCCGCTTTGTGGAATGGACATGGGGCCCTCGTTCGTTCTGCGTCGCCAGAGGTGTATCGGCGGCGCGGGCAAGTCAAGGCTCGGTGAACGGTCTCGTTCGGATGGCGGATCAGCCCGAGGCCGGCCTGCGCCAGAGCGGCGGCTGCAGGGTGCCCGGCCGGACAGGCGCGCCGGCCGCCGCGGCCAGCGCCGCCGGGTCGGCGCCGGGCAGCGCGGCAAGCGTGTCATAAAGCCGCTCGGCCCCCTCGGCGCGCATCGGCACCAGCAGCGCCTGCCCGTCGACGGTGCGCAGCCGCCAGAATCGCCGCTCGCCAAGATCGACGGCGCGGATCTCGGCCAGTTCGGCCAGATCGACGAAGCCGCCGCCCTCGGGGCCGAAATAGCCCACGCGCCCCTCGTCCAGCTCGATGATCCCCGGCGCGGTGCCGCCGCCGAAGCGCAGCCGGCGCAGCGCCGGCAGCAGCAGCGCCGCCCCCGCGAGCGCGACCAGCACGCCGAGCCCGGCGAAGACCGGCCCGCCGCGGGTGGCGATCCAGAGCCCGGCCAGCATCACCGCGCCCGCCGCAATCGGCTCGCGGTGGCGCGTCAGCCGCTCGGCCAGCTCGGGGCGGATCACGGCGTCACCCGCGCGGGCGCGGCCAGCATCAGCAGGTGATAGCTGCCGACCTGCCGGAACCCGATCGCCTCGTAGGCGCGGGCGGCGGCGGGGCTGGCGGCGAACAGGATCGCCGTTCCAGCCCCCTGCCCCCGCGCCTCGGCGAGATGCGCGGCCACGGCGCGCCGCGCCCGGCCGCGGCCGCGGCCCCCGGGCGGGGTCCAGACGCCGCCGACCTGCACGATGTCGGGCAGCCGCGCGTTGAAGCTGGTCATCGCGACCGGCTCGCCCTCCTCCTGCCACAGCCGCAGCCGGTCCTGCGCGATCAGACCGGCCACCTGCGCGCGCTCCTCGATCTCGGTCGCGCGTCCGGGCGCAGCCCCCAGCGCCTCGATCGCGTAGGCGCTGCGCCAGCGCTCGACCAGCGCCCTGTCGCCCTCGTCCGGGGGCCGCAGCCGTCCCGGCCCCTCGGGCAGCACCAGCGCGTCGAGCGCCAGGCGATAGAGCGGCTCGGTCCGGTCGAGGCTTGCCGCGGCCTGCGACAACCCCAGCGCCCGGCGCAGCAGCGCGATCTGCCCGGCGGCCCCGTTCATGCCCGCGATCCGCTCGCGCGCCAGTGCCGCGGCGATGCCGGGCAGGTCGGCGGCGGACAGGCCCGGCCACTGGATCATCCCCAGCCCCGAGGTGGTGAGCGCGACGCAGCCGCGCGGACCCTGCGCCCCCTCGGCCAGCCAGAAGCGGGCGGCGAAGCGGTCGGCCCCGCCCGCGACGCCATGCGTGGCGAGCGCCTGGCGCAGGAACATCGACGTCTCGGGGTGGCGCGCGAGGAAGGCCGCGAGCGGCGCGGCATCCCCGGGCCGCGCGGGCCGCATCAGCGCCAGTCCCCGAGCGCGGCCTGCCACAGCGTCAGCGCCGCCACCGCCGCCGTGTCGGCGCGCAGGATCCGCGGCCCCAGCGCCACCGGGGTCACGAAGGGCAAGGCGCGCAGCCGTGCGCGCTCGGGCTCGGAAAAGCCGCCCTCGGGGCCGATCAGGATCGCCCAGGGGCCCGGCGTCCCGGCCGCCAGCGTCTCGGCCGCGCCGGCCAGGGATTCGTCGGCCCACAGGATCCGCCGGGCCGGGTCCCAGCCCGACAGCAGCCGGGGCAGCTGCTGCAGGTCGGCGACCTCGGGCACGAAGGTGCCGCCGCACTGCTCCGCCGCCTCGACGGCATGGGCCTGCAGCCGGTCCTGGCGGATGCGCTCGGCATTGGTGAACTCGGTCTGCACCGGCAGGATGCGCGCGGCGCCCATCTCGGCCGCCTTCTCGACGATGAAGTCGGTGCGCGCCTTCTTGATCGGCGCGAACATCAGCCACAGGTCGGGCGGCATCCGCTGCGGCGCGGTCTGGGCCACGCAGGTCAGGACGCCCGCCTTCTTGCGCGCCTCGGTCACCTCGGCCCGCCACTCGCCGTCGGCGCCGTTGAACACCAGCACCGCATCGCCGGCGGCCAGCCGCATCACCCCGAACAGGTAGTGCGCCTGCGCCTCGGCCAGGGGAAGCGATTGCCCCTGCCCGAGCGGGTGGTCTACATGGAGCCTGATCTTTGCCTCTTTCATGGAGAGGGACCCTATGACCCCGCCCGCCGAAACGCCAGAGACCGCCGGACCGACCCCGGGCCAAAGCGCGGGCCGAAGCGCGGGCCAGCAGAGGGGCGCGACGGCCGGCACCACGGGCACCGTCGCCGACGCGGTGGGGGGCAACTGGGTCGACCGGCTGGCGCCGGCCTGGTCGCGGCCCTGGCTGCGGCTGTCGCGCGCCGACCGGCCGGCGGGGACATGGCTGCTGCTGATCCCCTGCTGGTGGGGCCTGCCGCTGGCGATGGCCACCGACGCGCCCCGCGCGGCCGACATCTGGTTCTGCCTGTCGATGGCGGTGGGCGCGTTCCTGATGCGCGGCGCCGGCTGCACCTGGAACGACATCACCGACCGCCACTACGATGCCGCCGTGGCGCGCACCCGCTCGCGCCCGATCCCCTCGGGGCAGGTGACGGCGAAGGGCGCGGCGGTCTGGATGGCGATCCAGGCGCTGGTCGCCTGCGCCATCCTGGTCACCTACAACGGCTTCGCCATCGCGCTCGGGGTCGCCTCGCTGATCCCCGTCGCGGTCTATCCCTTCGCCAAGCGCTTCACCTGGTGGCCGCAGGTCTTCCTGGGGATCGCCTTCAACTGGGGCGCGCTGATGGGCTGGGCCGCGCACGAGGGCGGCCTTGGCTGGCCGCCGGTGCTGCTGTGGCTGGCCGGGATCGCCTGGACGCTGTTCTACGACACGATCTATGCCCACCAGGACAAGGAGGACGACGCGCTGATCGGGGTGAAATCCACTGCGCGGCTGTTTGCCGAGAACACCAAGCGCTGGCTGTCGCTGTTCCTGGTCGCCACCGTGGCGCTGATGACGCTGGCGATCGTGGTCGCGCTGGCGCCGCTGGGCGCGCCGCTGCAGATGGTCGTCGCGCTGGTCGGTCCCTGGGCGATGGGCTGGCACATGGTATGGCAGCTGACCCGGCTCGACATCGACGATCCCGACACCTGCCTCGCTCTCTTTCGCGTGAACCGCGACACCGGGCTGATCGCTGCGCTGTTTCTTGCCGCCGCCGCCCTGCTCTGATTGACTCGCGCCGGCCCGCTCGCCACGAGTGCGCCAACGGCCCCCGGGCCCGGACCACCAGAGAAAGCCCGCCATGCGTTTCGACCCGAAGACCCTCGGCATCCACTGGATCGGCGGCGCCGCCTTCGTCGCGGCCGCCGGGATCTCCGTGATCGGGGCGACATGGGCGGCCTCCGCGGTCGAGGACCTGTCGGCCCGCGCCGTGCGCGCCGCCCTGGCCGAGGAGGGATTCACCTGGGCCGCGGTGCAGCCCGACGGGCTGAGCGTGGTGCTGACCGGCGAGGCGCCGAGCGAGCCCGCGCGCTTCCGCGCCCTGAACGCCGCGGGATCGGTGGTCGATGCCAGCCGCATCGTCGACGCGATGAGCGTGCCGGACCCGGCCGCCGTCGCCGCCCCCGACTTCTCGGTCGAGATCCTGCGCAACGACGACGGCGTGTCGCTGATCGGCCTCGTGCCGGTGTCGAGCGGGCGCGACGACATCGTCGAGACGGTGCGCCGCCGCGCGAACGGCGCCCCGGTCACCGACATGCTGGAAGCGGCCGAACACGACGCCCCCGCGGGCTGGAAGGAGGCGGTCGATTTCGGCCTCCAGGCCCTGGGATCGCTGCCGCGGTCGAAGATCTCGATCGAGCCGGGGCGGGTCGCGGTCACCGCGATCACCGATTCGATCGACGAGAAAAGCGCGCTCGACCGCCGGCTGGCCGCCGCCGCCCCCGACGGGATCGAACTCGTGCTCGACATCTCGGCGCCGCGGCCGGTGATCACGCCCTTCACCCTGCGCTTCCTGATGGAAGACGGCGGCCCGCATTTCGACGCCTGTTCGGCCGATACCGAGCGCGCGCGCGACCGCATCCTGGCCGCCGGCCGCGCGGCGGGCGCCCCCGACGGCACCGATTGCACGATCGGGATGGGCACGCCCTCGCCCGCCTGGGGCCGCGCCGCCGAGCAGGCGATCCGCGCGATCGCCGATCTGGGCGCGGGGTCGGTGACGATGTCGGATGCCGATGTCTCGCTGATCGCCGCCGACAGCGTCAGCCAGCCCGATTTCGACCGCGTGGTCGGCGAGCTGGACGCGGCCCTGCCCGAGGTGTTCTCGCTCACCGCGGTGCTGACGCCCAAGCCTGCCGCCGCCGCCGCGACCCAGGGTCCGCCGCAGGTCACGGCCAGCCTTGCCGAGGACGGCCGGGTGCAGATCCGCGGCCGGCTGCCCGATGCGCTGACCCGCGACGCGGTCGAAAGCTATGCCCATGCCCATTTCGGCAGCGGCAATGTCTATGTCGCGACCCGGCTGGACGATTCGGTGCCCGAAGGCTGGCCCGCGCGCGTGCTTGCCGGGCTCGAGGCGCTGGACCGCGTGCATGACGGCCGCATGGTGGTCGAGCCCGACCTGGTCCGGATCGAGGGGCGCACCGGCAGCCGCGAGACCTCGGCCCAGATCGCGCAGCTGCTGTCGCAGCGGCTGGGCGAGGGGCAGGAGTTCGACATCCGCGTCGCCTACGACCGCAAGCTCGACGCCTCGCTCGCGCTGCCCTCGGCCCAGCAGTGCGAGGCGCGGCTGACCCAGGCGCAGGCGGCCGAGAAGATCAACTTCGAACCCGGCTCGGCCCGGCTCGCCGCCGGCTCGCGCGAGATCATGGACCGCATCGCCGACATCCTGCGCCAGTGCGCCGACTATCAGTTCGAGGTGTCGGGCCACACCGACAGCCAGGGGCGCGACTCGATGAACCTCGCGCTCAGCGAGGATCGCGCCGAGGCGGTGGTCGAGGCGCTGATGGGCCGGCGCGTGCTGACCGCCAACCTGCATCCGACCGGCTATGGCGAGACCCGCCCGATCGCCGACAACGGCACCGAGGACGGCCGCGAGCAGAACCGGCGCATCGAGTTCACGCTGATGGAGACCGACGACGGCGCCGCCACGGCCGGGGCCGCGCCGGACGCGGGCACCGCGGCGCAGGCCGGCGAGGCGCAGGAAGGCGACGCGCAGGCTGGCGAAGTGCAGGCCCAACCCGTCGCGGAGGACACCGCCCGCCCGCAGGCCCGCCCCGGCGACCTGGCGGTTCCCGACGCCCCGGACACTGCGGCGCCCTCGGCCGATCCGGCCGTCGCCGATGCGGTCGACGAGGCCACCGGGACCGGGGACGAGGCAGGGGACGAGGCGCCGATGGACGCGGCCGCCGCCGATGAAGGCCCTGGAAGCCAAGGGTCGGGTGACGAGGGCTCCGGCGACGAGGGCGACCCGGAAGGGGCCGACCTGTCGGGGCCCGAGATCGACCCGGCGACCGGCGAGCCGATCCCCGGGACCGAGACAGGCGCCGCCGAGGCCGCGCCCGTCACCGAGGCGCCGGCCGCAGACGCGACGGCCGCCGACAGTCAAGCGGCGGACGCTTCCACCTCGGAGCCCGGCGTGCCGGATGCCCCGGTCGCCGAGACGACCGCAGCGGATGCCCCCCTCGCCGACGCCGAGGGCGCGCCGACCGAAGAGGAAATCGTGATCGAGGTGCGGACCCCCGATGACGACACCGTCACCCCCCCTGCCCGTCCCGCCGCGATCGAAGCGCGCGCCGCGCGGCAATGATGCGCCCCGCGCGCGACGTCCCGCGGGGCTGGCCCAGGCCGGGACAAGGGCTTAAGCACGACACCGGCGGCGGCGACGGCGCGGGCAAGACACGGGACAGGACATGAACAGAACCGAATTCATCGTCGCGACGGCGATCATCCTTTTCGTCGCCTTCGCGCTGGGCTGGTTCGCCTCGTGGATCCTGCACCGCCTGACCCGCGTCACCCAGGCCGACATGGGCGAACTGGACCAGATGGCCCGCGCCCTGCACGAGGCCGAGGAGGCCCGCGACCAGGCGCTGTCGCGCGGCGAAAGCCGCGAGCGCGAACTGTCGAGCCAGCTGAATCAGGCCGAGGCCGAGCTGCGTGCCGCCATGGAAGGCCTGCGCGACGCCCGGGCCGAGGCCGAGGACATGCGCGCCCATATCGAGAAGCTGCGCCGAGACTGACCGATAGCGACTGACCGATAGCGACCGACCGCTCCGGCCCGCCCGCCGCGCCAACGGCCCGGCGGCGCCGGCCGGTCACCAGCGGTCGAGCGCGGCCTCGTCCTCGGTCTTGGCCGCGACCCAGTCGGCGCCCCCGGGCCCGAATTCCTTCTTCCAGAACGGCGCCCGCGACTTGAGATAGTCCATCAGGAACTCTGCCGCCTCGAAGGCGGCGGCCCGGTGGCGCGCGGCGGTGGCGACCATCATGATCGCCTCGCCCGGCCGCAGGGTGCCGTGACGGTGGATCACAAGTGCGTCGACAAGGGCCCAGCGGGCGGTCGCCTCGGCGACGATGGCCGCCAGCGCCTTCTCGGTCATGCCCGGGTAATGCTCGATCTCCATCCGGTCGAGCGTGCCGGCATCGTCACGCACCACGCCGAGGAAGGTCACCACCGCGCCGACATCGCGCCGCCCGGTGCCGAAGCCGGCGACCTCGCGGCCGTAGTCGAAGGAGTCGGCCTGCACGCGGATCCGCGGGTCGGCCATGGCTCAGCCCCCGGTCATCGGCGGGAAGAAGGCGACCTCGCGCACGCCGGCCAGCGGCGCCGAGAAGTCCGACAGCTCTTGGTCGAGCGCGACGCGCAGCGTCTCGAGGTCCGAGAAGGCGAGGTCATAGCGCTCCTCGCGGGCGCGCAGTTCCGCCACCAGCTCGGCCACCGTGCCGGCGCCGGTCTCGACCCGCTCGCGCGGCAGCCCGATGCGTTCGCGCACCCAGGCGAAATACAGGACGTCGAGGGTCATTTCGGATCCTTCAGGAACGGCAGGGCCTTCCGGAAGTAGTCCCAGCCGGTCACGAAGGTAAGCGCTGCGGCCACCCAGATCAACGCGAGCCCGAGGATCGTCGCGATCGTCGCCGCGCCGCCGGCCCAGCGCACGACGCCGCCCGCCTCGGGGCCGCGGCCATGCTCGACGAAGTCGAGCCCGGTGCCGAGGAACAGCACGCCGATCGCGACCATCTGCGCGGTGGTCTTCCACTTGGCGAGCCTGGTCACCTGGAGGCGGTTCGAATCCGGGCCGAGGAATTCGCGCAGGCCCGAGACGAAGACCTCGCGGAACAGGATCACGGTGGCGGGCAGGATCAGCCAGGGGTTCATGCCGGAATAGCCGGTGATGACCACCAGCGCGATGGTGACCATGGCCTTGTCGGCGATCGGATCGAGCATGGCGCCGAAGCGGCTTTGCTGATTCCAGAGCCGGGCGAGGTAGCCGTCGAACCAGTCGGTGATCGAGGCGCCGATGAACAGCGCGAGCGCGGCCCAATCGGCCCAGGGCCGGGTGAAATAGAGAAACATCACCGGCACGCCAGGGGCCGCCAGAAGGCGCAGCACGGTCAGGAGGTTCGGGATGTTCCACTTCATGTCGCGATGCCTAGCGCATTCTCGGGCGCGAGGGAAGCAGCCCCACCCCGCCCCCGCCGTCACGCCTGCCACCGTGTCTGCCGCTGTGCCCGCTCCCGACCGCCGCGCGGCGGCGCGCTTGCGCGATCCGGTGTTTTCTGGTCAACAAGCGTCGGCGGCCCCGTGGCTCAACTGGATAGAGCAGCCCCCTCCTAAGGGGCAGGTTACAGGTTCAAGTCCTGTCGGGGTCACCAATTCCCAACTTGATGAAGGTTCGTCCGAAGAGAGACGGACGGAAATCCTGCGGCACCGGTGCACACGAAGGCCGCCGGCCAACGCCGACGACAGAAGAACCGCTCAATTCCGGGAACGATCTGCAGGCCCTATGTCCTGAGAGGCCGCGACCGTGACTCGCGACGGGGCCTTAGTGAACCGGCATCTGAAACAGCATGGACACAGCGCGGAACGACGCTTCCAGGGCCGCGTAAGTACGCTGTTTTGTTTTCATTTTTCAGGATGAGTGGCTGGGGTGGTGGAATTCTATGTAAGTCATTGATTTACAAGGCACATACAAGACGACAGAAGGATATTTGGTCAAGCGCGCTGTCGTGGAAATTTCTTCGTGAAACACTTTGTGGTCCCCGCCTTGGGTCGTCCCATCACTCGTTCACTGAGAGTTTTACCAGGCCTGCCTTGAGCTCCTCGGGCAAGGAATCAGCCGCGAGAAAGAGCTTGCAAGATCACATCGGCCCTCACTTACGCGCCTCAGCCCAAACTGCGGCCAACTCGTCCGGACAAACAACGAGCAAGACGCTCGATAGCGCGGATGCCTGCGCGACTTCGTTGCTCCGCTTCGCTTGGCCCCTTGGCGTCCTGAAGCGCATCGTGGGCAGAAGCAGCCTGTGGACAGCATAGTGTTCGGGCGCCGATACACTGACCGGCACTCCGATCCCGTGGTGGCAACAGCGTTCACCGCCCTACAGAGAAGAAAATCGAGGCACCGCCGCACTTCGTCCTCAGAAAATGTTCGGTTCGGACCGCTCAGCAGGCGAAGCAGGTCTACTGAGTAGTGATTGTGCCTACCGGTGCTCCCTACTCAGCGGAACGCTCGATGTCTTCTTGCCGGTGGCCTCACCAGCACTAGGCTCAGGACCCATTGATCTGCCTGGCTCGTCGTGATTCACGGCTCCGCAAGGAGGCGGATATGACGAGCAACCTGTTCTGGCTGAC
>NZ_JBAWKE010000005.1:12136-281438 GCF_037095655.1 Frigidibacter sp. MR17.24 | reverse complement strand
AGGACGAGGAAGCCCCGATCTTCCAGGTCGCCGATTACGGCCTGGTCGGCGACCTCTTCCAGCTCGTCCCGGAACTGACCCAGAAGGTCTGATTGCCGGCCCGCCCATCACGCCTGGCCGTCACGTCGGCTGTGGTCGCGAACAGCGGATCCGTCGGCGTCGGCAAGGACCGGCGGCCGTCGTGGTCCCTAGGCGCATCGGGGACATGCGCCCCGGGATGGCTGCCGGTTCGGGCCCCGTTTGGCCGCGGTCCGGGCCGATCGGGCGCGCGGCCCCGCGACGTGACCGGAGCCCATGCCCCTGCGGGGGGCGCGCGCGCGGGACCCGCGCCGACATCCGCCGGCCCGCGGGCCCGGGCGAGGTCAGGCCGGCGTGACCTCGGCGCGCATGGTGACGCGGCCCGCATCCGATTGCACCCAAAGCTCCTGTCCCGCGCCGCGCGTGGCCCCGTTGACGTGGAACGCGCCGCCGTCGAACAGCGGCGAGGTGCCGCGGAAGCCGAAGCGCGCCGGCATCGCCCCGCCCAGCATGCGCACCGACAGCCCCAGCAGGAACGTGGCCTGCAACGGCCCGTGCACCACGAGCCCGGGATACCCCTCCTCGTCGCGGCAATAGTCGCGGTCGTAGTGGATGCGGTGGCCGTTGAACGTCACGGCGGAATAGCGCGCCAGCAGCACCGGCGTCGCGGCGACGCTGAACGTCTCTTGCGGCGCGGGCAGGTCGGGCGCCGGGGGCGTGCCGCCCGCCGGCGCCTCGAGCGCGCGGTAGACGATGTCGTGGCGCTCGGTCAGCGCGGGGCCGCGCCCGGTCGTGTAGCGGTGGCGCAGCGTGACGAAGCAGAGCGCCCCGGTCCGGCCCTGCTTCAGCACCACCTCCTCGACCTCGGAGTGCCGCCGCACCGTGTCGCCGACCCGGAACGCGTCGGTGAAGGCCAGCTCGCCCCCCGCCCACATCCGGCGCGGCAGCGGCACCGGCGGCAGGAAGCCGCCGCGCGCGGGATGGCCGTCGGGCCCGAGCGCGGACATCGGCGCGATCTCGGGTGACAGGCACCAGTGGATCCCGGGCGGCGCCGGATCGCCCTCGGCAAGCGCGCCGGGCTGGTCCAGCACCGCGGCGAGGCTTCGCGCCAGCCGCGGGCTGATCGTGTCGGTGGTCTCGTGCGTCGATCCGATCCAGCCGCGCAGGTGGTCGACATCCAGGGCGGTGTCCATCGGGGCCTCCGTCAGAACGAGCGCGGCAGGCCCAGCACATGCTCGGCCACGTAGCTCAGGATCAGGTTGGTCGAGATCGGCGCGACCTGGTAGAGCCGGGTCTCGCGGAACTTGCGCTCGACATCGTACTCGCAGGCGAAGCCGAAGCCGCCGTGGGTCTGCAGGCAGACGTTCGCCGCCTCCCAGCTGGCCTTCGCGGCCAGGTACTTGGCCATGTTCGCCTCGGCCCCGCAGGGCAGGCCCGCGTCGAACTTCCGGCAGGCCTCGTAGCGCATCAGGTTCGCGGCCTCGATCTCGATATGGGCCTCGGCGATCGGGAACTGCACGCCCTGGTTCTGGCCGATCGGCCGGTCGAAGACCCGCCGCTCGCGGGCATAGGCGGTGGCGCGGTCGGTGAACCAGTAGCCGTCGCCGATGCATTCGGCCGCGATCAGCGTGCGCTCGGCGTTCAGCCCCGTCAGGATGTACTTGAAGCCCTTGCCCTCCTCGCCGATCAGGTTCTCGACCGGGATCTCGAGATCGTCGAAGAACAGCTCGTTGGTCTCGTGGTTGACCATGTTCAGGATCGGGCGCACCTCCATGCCCTTGCGCATCGCCTCCTTCACGTCGACGAGGAAGATCGACAGCCCCTCGGACTTCCTGGCGACCTGGTCGACCGGGGTGGTGCGCGCGAGCAGGATCATCAGGTCGGAATGCTGGACCCGGCTGATCCAGACCTTCTGGCCGTTGACGACATAGCGATCGCCCCGGCGCACCGCGGTGGTCTTGAGCTTGGTCGTGTCGGTGCCGGTGGTGGGTTCGGTCACGCCCATCGACTGCAGGCGCAGCTCGCCCGTCGCGATCCTGGGCAGGTAGGTCTGCCGCTGTTCCTCGGACCCGTGCCGGATCAGCGTGTTCATGTTGTACATCTGGCCGTGGCAGGCGCCCGAATTTCCGCCCGCGCGGTTGATCTCCTCCATGATGACCGAGGCTTCGGTCAGGCCCAGGCCCGAGCCGCCGTAGGCCTCGGGGATCAGCGCGGCCATCCATCCCTCGCGCGTCAGCGCGTCGACAAAGTCCTCGGGATAGCCGCGCGCCTCGTCGATCTTGCGGTGGTATTCGGCCGGGAAGCCCTCGCAGAGCGCGCGGATGCCCTCGCGGATCTCGGGATAGGACTCGGAAGCGGACTGGATGTCTTTCAACTCGGGAACTCCTGTCATCGGGGGTGCGCCAGGTGCGCGCGCAGGTCGGCCGCCTGACCGAGCGCGCGCAGCCGGGCGAGAAGGTCGTCGGCGCCCGCGTTCAGCACTGGCGTGGCCAGGGCCGCGAATTTCGCGGCGCAGGCCTCGGGGCCGGGGAAGGTCTCGGGCTCGCCGGAGGGGTCGGGGATGCGCAGCGCATGGGTGCGGCCGCGCGCGACGACCGAGAGGGTCGCGCCGAAGGGATGGCGCAGGCCCTCGAGGCTCTCGTCGCGGACCACCTCGGTCCGGTCGGCGATCGCATCGACTTCGGGCGCGCCCAGAAGGTCGTAGTCGTCCCAGCCGAAGCGGCCCCGCATCAGGGCGACGCCGACGGCGAAGGGCATCGAGAACTGGCCCTCGACCACGCTGCGCGCGCGCCGCTTCTCGGCGAGCGGTGCGCCGACCAGCGTGATCCCGTTGCGGTGCAGCCCGACGGTGACCGACGCGACCTCGTCCACCTGCCAGCCGTGGTCGCGGGCAAGGGCGATCAGCCCGTCGACCGCGGCATGGGTGTAGCGGCAGGCGGGGTAGGGCTTGACGCCGATCCGCATCGTCTCCCAGACCGTGCCCAGCCCCTCGGTGGCCCGGGCCGGGACGGCGCCGTCGGAATAGCCGCCAAGGAAGCCGTGCAGGCCGTCGATCGCCTCGGCCGCGCCGACGAAGCCCTCGGCGGCGAGGGTCGCGGCCATCAGCCCCTTCATCGCGGCCTCGCCGACCTGATAGCGCTTGTTCCACGCGCCGTTGACAAGAAATTGCAACGAGCCCGAGGCCTGGCTGGCCGCGACCCCGAAGGCCGAGGCCATCTGCGCGGGGCCAAGCCCGAACAGCCGTCCTGCCGCCGCCGCCGCGCCGAAGGTGCCGGCGGTCGCGGTGGGATGGAAGCCGCGGGCGTAATGCGCGGTCGGGTCCAGCGCCATCCCGAGACGGCAGCAGACCTCGAAGCCGATGACGATCGCGGCCAGCGTCTCGGCGCCCGAGGCCCCGGTCACCTCGGCCGCCGCGAGCGCGGCGGGCACCACCGGCGCGCTGGGGTGCAGCGAGCTGTCGGCATGGGTGTCGTCGAAGTCGAGCGAGTGGCCGAAGGTGCCGTTCAGCAGCGCGGCCGCCGCCGGGCCGTAGCGGCGGTTGAGCCCGAAGACGGTGCAGTCGCCGCCCCCCTCCATCCCCATGCGCCGCAGCATCGCAAGGACGGCCGGGGTCGATTCCGACTGGTTCGCGGCGCGGATCGCCGAGCCGATCAGGTCGATGGTCAGCGCCAGCGCCCGCTGCGGCACCTCGGGCGGCAGCGCGTCGGTCGGGTGGTCGGCGGCGAAGGCGGCAAGGCGTGCGGTGATGCTCATGCCGATGCTCCCGGGTCCTGCACCCGTGCCAGCAGCGCCTGCGCGCGGGCGATCACCGGCGCGTCGACCATCGCGCCGTCGACGGCCACCGCCGCACCGTCCCCGGCGGCGTCGAGCACGCGCCGGGCCCAGCCCGTCTCCTCGTCCGAGGGGGCGAAGCCGGCGCGGGCGGGCGCGATCTGCCCGGGATGGATCAGCAGCTTGCCGCCAAAGCCCATCTCGACCGCGTGGCGGGCATCGTCCTCGATCAGCGCCGCGTCCCGGATCGCCGTGGTCACGCCGTCTATCGGCGGCGGCAGCCCCGCGAGGCGCGAGGCCAGCACCAGCGCCCCCCGCGCCTGCGCCAGCGCAAACCGCGTGTGCCCGATGCCAAGGTCCGCGGCATAGTCGATCGAGCCGAAGGCAAGCCGCGCCGCGGCCTGCGCGATCTCGGCGGCGCGGTCGAGCCCGCGGGCGCTTTCGATCAGCGCCACGACCGGGTGTCCGCCCGCCGCCGCCGCGCGCACCTGCGCCGCGCTTTCGGCCTTCGGCAGCATGATCGCGGCAAGCGGCAGCGCCGCCGCGGCGGCAAGGTCCTCGCCGTGCCAGGGCGTGTCGGCGGCATTGACCCGCAGCAGGACCG
This sequence comes from Frigidibacter sp. MR17.24, assembly GCF_037095655.1. Taxonomy (NCBI): domain Bacteria; kingdom Pseudomonadati; phylum Pseudomonadota; class Alphaproteobacteria; order Rhodobacterales; family Paracoccaceae; genus Frigidibacter; species Frigidibacter sp. MR17.24. Next base: position 277,045 of record NZ_JBAWKE010000005.1, on the reverse strand, counting down.
GCCCGCCCGCGGCGGCGGCGGCGATCTCCTGCGCCAGGCGGGCGCGGGCGCCGGCCTTGGCCGCGGGCGACACCGCATCCTCGAGGTCGATGCAGACCGCGTCCGCGCCCGCGGCGGCGGCCTTGGCAAAGCGTTCGGGCCGGTCGCCGGGCACGAACAGGGGCAGGCAGATCCGGGCAATCGCTGCGGTCATCGGGCGGACTCCTTGGGGTGACCGCAGAATTCGCGCTGGAGGCTATAATTGCGAATACAATTTAAACTGATAGGCCATATCGGAAATGTATGCCCCGGCGCGGTACGGCGCCGGCGCCGGGGCAGGTCAGGCGCGGGTCAGGGCCGGCGCTCAGCCATGGGTCATCGGGATCGGCACATAGTCGAAGGCGTCGCCCTCGCGCCGGATGTGGCCGAGACCGGGGAAGGGGAAGTGGTAGCCGATCATGCGCGTCTCGTCGGCGCTGGCCATGTCGAACAGCCTGACCCGGGTCTGCGCGGCAAGCTTAGGATCGCTGTCGAAGGCGAATTCCCAGGTCGGGTTCTGGAACAGCAGCGCCGTGTGGTGCACCACGTCGCCCACGTTCAGGAAGCTTTCGTTGCCCGAGCTGATCGCGTAGGACATGTGGCCCATCGTGTGCCCGGGGGTCGAGATCGCGGTGACGCCCGGCAGCACCTCCTGCCCGTCGGTGACGAACAGCATCCGGTCGCGATAGGGCATCAGGTTGCGGCGCGCGCCCTTGACGAAGGTCGGCAGGAAGCCCTCGGCCGAAAGCTTGGCCTCGTCGGTCCAGAACTCGAAATCGGCCTGCGAGATGTGGACCTGCGCATTGGGGAAGTTCAGCGCGCCGCCGTCGCCCACCATGCCCCAGCAGTGGTCGCAATGGGCATGCGTCAGCACGATGTCGTCGACCTGCTCGGGCGCGATCCCGGCGGCGGCGAGGTTGCGGATCAGCCGCCCGGCCTTGTCGCCGAACAGCTGGTCCGACCCCATGCCGCTGTCGAACAGCACCACCCGCTGGTTGATGTTCAGCACCAGCGCGTTCTGCTCGAGCATCATCGGGTCGACCGGCAGGAACTCCTCGGCCATGATCCGGGCGATGTCCTCGGGCGGGGCGGCCGGGAACTGGGCGTTGGCCGACCCGAGGTCGAGCAGCCCGTCCGAGATGATCGTGGCCTCGATGTCGCCGATCGCGAAAGCGGTACCAGCCCGGCACCGTGGTCCCGAGCGGCGGGGCCTTGGCAAGGGCCGGCGGCGCCACCGCCGCCAGTCCCGCGGCGCCGGCAGACAGAAGCAGGTGCCGGCGGCTCAGCGCCGGCGTGGTCAGATGTGCCATAACTTGTCCTCCACTCGCCCCGTCCTCCACGGAGCGCGGGACGAGCGTAAGCCCGGCGCGAAACCCGGCCCAAAGAGCGATTTGCGATGGCGCCGATAACGAAAGGTTTCCGCTGCCGGGCGCGCCCCGGCGGAGTCCGGCACCGGCGTGGACAGGCCGCGTCCCGTGCCGGCGGGTTGCGGCAGGGCAGGGCGGGCCTTGGCGGCGCGCCATACATTCCCGTTATGGTGGCCGTAGAAAGCTGTTATTTGATGTGATCGCTTGGATCGCGGATCGTCTCGGGGACCCCCCGCGCCCGGCGGGGGACCTTCGAAACGGACCCGAACATGGCCCCCAAAGACCTCGCCGGACTTCTCGTCGTCTCTGTCGAACAGGCGGTCGCGGCGCCCTATTGCGCCTCGCGCCTGGCGGAGGCCGGCGCGCGGGTGATCAAGATCGAACGTCCGGAGGGTGATTTCGCCCGCGGCTACGACCGGCTCGTCCACGGCGAGAGCGCCTATTTCGCCTGGCTCAACCGCGGCAAGGAATCGGTCTGCCTCGACCTGCGCGACGCGGCGGCGAAGGCGACGCTCGCGCGGATGATCGACGCGGCCGACGTGTTCATCCAGAACCTCGCGCCCGGGGCCATCGAGCGCCTGGGCTTCGACCCCGAGGCGCTGCGCGCCCGCAATCCGCGGCTCATCACCGTCTCGATCTCGGGCTATGGCGACGACGGTCCGTTCCGCGAGCTGAAGGCCTACGACCTGCTGGTGCAGGCTGAAAGCGGGCTGTCCTCGATCACCGGCAGCGGCGAGGAGATGGCGCGGGTCGGCGTCTCGGTCTGCGACATCGCGGCGGGGATGACCGCGCATCAGGCGGTGCTGCAGGCGCTGTACGCGCGGCACACCACCGGCCGCGGCCGCCATGTCGCGGTCTCGCTGTTCCACGCGCTGAGCGACTGGATGAACGTGCCCTACCTGCAATACGTCTACGGCGGCAAGACGCCGGTGCGCTCGGGCCTCAGCCATCCGACGATCGCGCCCTACGGCGCCTTCGCGGGCAGTGACGGCAAGCTGGTGCTGCTCTCGATCCAGAACGAACGCGAATGGGCCAACCTGTGCACCAAGGTGCTGGAGCGGCCCGAGATCGCGAGCGACCCGCGCTTTGCCGACAATTCCGCGCGGGTCGCGCATCGCCCGGCGCTGGACGGGCTGATCGCCGAACTCTTCGCCCGCCACAGCCGCGACGAGCTTGCCGCCCGGCTGCACGCGGCCAACATCGCCTTCGGCCGCGTCTCCGATCTCGAGGATCTGTCGCGCCATCCCCAGAACCGCTACGTCACCATCGACAGCCCCACCGGCCCGGTGCGGATGCTGGCCCCCGGCGCGCTGATCGACGACACGCCGCCCGACCTTGGCGCGGTGCCTGCCCTTGGCGAACATACCGAGGCGGTGCTGCGCGAGTTCGGCCCGCTGGCGGCGGAGTAGGGCGATGGCCGCGCTGAATGCCGATCCGCTGCGCCGGGGCCGGACGCTCAAGCACGACGTCGCCGAGGCGCTGGCCGACGAGCTTCGCGCGCTCGGCGCCCGGCGGGTGCTCGACATCGGCTGCGGTGGCGGCATGATCGCGGGGCAGCTGGTGGCGCGCGGGTTCGAGGTCACCGGCATCGACCCCGACGCGGCGCAGATCGACCATGCGCGCCGCATCGCGCCCGCCGCGCGGTTCCAGGCGATCGGGATCGAGGCCCTGCCGCCCGAGCTTGGCGGCTTCGACGCGGCGATCATGGTCAACTCGCTGCACCACGTGCCGGGGCCGGCGATGCAGCCGGCACTGGCCCGGGCGCTGGCCGCGGCCGGGCATCTGGTGATCTGCGAGCCGGCGGCGGCGGGCAGCTTCTTTCGCGTGATGCAGCCGGTCGAGGACGAGACCGCGGTCCGGGCCGAGGCCGTCGCCGCGATCGAGGCCGTGATCGCGGCGCGGGGGGCGGAACTCGTGGACCTCAAGCGCTGGGACCGCGAGACGCGGTTCGACGGGCTCGAGGCCTTCGTCGCCTATCTCATGCGGGCCGATCCGGAGCGCGAGCGGCTTGCGCAGGAGAACCGGGCGTCGCTGCGCCGGGCCTGGCGCGAGAACATCGAGCTGCGCGACGGCCAGGCGGTGCTGACCCAGCCGATCATCTGCTGGACGCTGCGTCGCGCGCCCTAGCCCGCGCGCCCCGGCGGGCAGACCCTTGTCGCCCGTCGCGGGCCGGATACGATCACCCCATGGATCTCCGGCAGCTTCGCTATTTCATCGCCATCGTCGAACAGGGGTCGTTCTCGCAGGCGGCGTCGTTCCTCAATATCGCCCAGCCCGCGCTGTCGCTGCACGTGCGCAACATGGAGCGGGACCTGGGCACGGCGCTGCTGTACCGCAGCCCCAAGGGCGTCGCCCCGACGGAGGCGGGCGAGATCCTGCTGCGCAATGCCCGCATCATCCTCAACCAGATGACCATCGCCGAGGAGGAGATCCGCGGCCATGACAGCGACCCGGCCGGGGTGGTGCGCGTCGGCCTGCCCGGCACGATCAGCGAGATCCTCTCGGTGCCGCTGATCGTCGCCGCGCACCGCCGCTATCCCTCGATCCAGCTGCGTCTGGCCGAGGCGATGAGCGGCTTCGTCGCCGAGTGGCTGACGGATGCGCGCATCGACCTCGCGCTGGTCTACGGCCAGTCCGAGGGGCAGAACCTCGCCCTGCTCGAGGTGCTGTCGGAGGAGCTGGTGTTCTTCTGCCGCCGGGTCGACGCCGCGGGTCTGGGCCTGCCGCCCGAGGGGCTGGCGCTGCCCTTCGCGCGCCTGGCCGAGATCCCGCTGATCGTGCCGGGGCAGGCGCACGGGCTGCGGATCCTGCTGAACGAGGCGGCGCTTGCGCGGCAGAGCCGGCTGAGCGTGGCGATCGAGGTCGACAGCTATTCCAACATCAAGGAGCTGGTGAGGGCGGGGTTCGGCTGCTCGATCCTGCCGCGCAACGGCATCAAGCGCGAGCTGGCGGCGGGCGAGATGCAGTGCTGGTCGATCGAGGCGCCGCAGATCCGGCGCTCGGCCTTCCTCGCGCATTCCGAGGACCGACCGATGACCAATGCCGTCTCGGCCGTGCACCACCTGATCCAGGACGTGCTGCGCGACCTGCTGGCGACCGGGACCTGGGCCGGCGCCACGGCCGCCGAGGGGATCGTCCAGGGGAGCACCCAAGGCAGCGCGGCCCCCGCGCGCTGATCTTCCGGCCCGCCCGGCCAAGCCATCCACTCCGTCGTACGACGCCGTCCCGTTCCACGCGGGCCATAAGTCGTGGCTGCAGCAAACGCGTCATCCAGACAGGGAAGTTATGGGGGCCAGCATTATTCTCAATTTGAACCGGGGCGGATCTGGCTGCGATGATCGCTGCAGCTCCCGAGGGAGGAACCAGTGTTCCGGGAGCGGGAGGAGAACAAAATGCATTTCACAACCACGCCTTTTCGGCGCGGCCCCGGCTCTGTTGCCGCCGCGCTGCTGCTGAGCTCTGCGCTGACCGGAGGGGCTGCGCTGGCGCAGGACAAGCCGGCAGAGCTGAACATCGGCATCACCACCTACAGTTCGGGCCCGGCCTCGGTCTTCGGCGTGCCCGCGCGCCACGCGGCCGAGATGCTGGCCGAACAGCTCAATGCCCGCGGCGGCATCGACGGCGTTCCGGTCAAGCTGACCTTCATCGACGAGGGGGCCGGGCTCGAGACGCTGCTGGCCGAGTACCGGCGCCTGGCCGAGGACGTGGGCGTCGACGTGATGTTCGCCTCGATCTCGTCGGGGATCTGCAACAAGATCGCGCCCCTGGCCGAGGATCTTGAAGTGCTGAACTTCATGTGGGACTGCGGCACCCAGAAGATCCTCGAGGATGACGATTACGACTACGTCTTCCGCACCCAGGCCAATGCCACGCCCGAGGTTCTCGCGCCGCTGGCCTACCTTCTCAAGACCCATCCCGACTTCAAGACCATCGCCGTCGTCAACCAGGACTATGCCTGGGGCCGCGACAGCTGGCAGATCTTCTCGGAGGCGCTGAAGAAAGAGCGCCCCGACGTCGAGGTGGTGGCGGAACTCTTCCCCGCCTTCGGCGCGCCCGACTTCTCGGCCGAGGTGTCGCGGCTGCAGGCGCTGAAGCCCGACGTGATCCTGTCGACCTCGTGGGGGGGCGATCTGGACACCTTCGTGCGCCAGGCCCAGCAGCGCGGGCTGTTCGAGCAGTCGACCTTCGTGCTGGCCCTTGCCGAAAGCTCGCTCGAGCGGCTGGGCGACGCGCTGCCTGACGGCGTGATCGTGGCGGCGCGGGGGGATCACTACTTCCTGCATCCCGAACGCCGCGACGAGCCGGAGTTCAAGCAGTTCACCGACGACTTCAAGGCGCGCACCGGGTCCTATCCGATCTATTCGGTCTACCACATGGCGCAGGCCTTCGCCGCGCTCGAGGCCGCCTATGACAAGGCGATCGAGACCACCGGCGGCTGGCCCGACAAGGATCAGGTGGCCGAGGCGATGGTCGGGCTGGAGTTCCAGGGCTTCGGCCGGCCGCTGACGGTGCGCGAGGACGGCCAGTCGGTCGAGGCGCAGCTGGTGGGCACCACCGGCACCGACCCGGCCTATCCGTTCCGCGTCATCAAGGACATCGAGATCTACGACGGCGGAAGCCTGATGCCGCCGGTCGGCACCACCTCGCTCGACTGGATCTCGGAGTTCGAGCCCGGCACGCTCGATCTCGAGGGCAAGGCCTACGACCCGAGCTGACCCGGTTGCGACCGGGCGCCGCCGCGTGGCGACGCCCGGGCCGCCTCTTCCCGATCGTGCCCCCGCGCGGGCCCTTGGAATGAAGCCATGACACTGAACCTTGTCGTCCTGGCGCTGCTGGACGGGGTCGCCTATGCGGCGCTGCTGTTCCTGGTGGCGGTGGGCCTGACCCTGATCTTCGGCGTGCTGGGCATCCTCAACATCGCCCACGGCAGCCTCTATGCGATCGGTGCCTATGTCACCGCGACGCTTGGCCAGTGGCTGGTGGCGGCCGGGTACAACCCCTGGCTGACCTTCCCGGCGCTGGTCGTGGCGGCGGTGGTGGTGGGGGTCGTGCTGGGCGGCGCGATCGAGCGGCTGCTGCTGCAGCGGATCTATTCCAAGGAGCCGATCCTGCAGCTTCTGGTCACCTTCGCGGTGTTCATGATCCTCGAGAACCTGCAGCGGATGATCTGGGGCGTGCAGCCCTATTACATGTCCGAGCCGCTGACGCTGCTGGGCAACGTCTCGGTGCTGGGCATCAATTACACCGCCTATCAGGTGCTGTTCCTGCCGCTGGCGGCGGTGGCGGTGCTGATCGGCCTGCGGTGGTTCCTGCGCCACACCAGCATGGGGGCGCAGATCCTTGCGGTGACCGAGGACCGCGAGGCCGCGACCGCGATCGGCATCAACGCCACCCGCGTCTACCTGATGACCTTCATCCTAGGCGCCTGCTTCGCCGCGCTTGGCGGCGCGCTGGCCACGCCCACGACCTCGCTCGTCACCGGGATGGGGGCGAACATGATCGTGCTGTCCTTCGCCGTCGCCGCGACCGCCGGGCTTGGCCAGATCGAGGGCGCGGCGATCTCGGCGCTGATGATCGGCATCGCGCGGTCCTTCGCCGTCTATCTCAGCCCCGAGCTTGAGGTGATCATGCCCTATCTCATCATGGTGCTGGTGCTGCTGGTCCGCCCCTCCGGCCTCTTCGGCCGCGAAACGGTGAGGAAGATCTGATGCGCCCGGCCCTGATCGCCTTCCTCGTGCTGCTCGCCGTCCTCGCGGGACTGCCGTTCTACGCCGACAACCTGACGGTCTTCGTGACCATGTGCCTGGCCAAGAGCCTGGCGGTGCTGGGGATCCTCGTGCTGATCCGCGCCGACCAGGTGTCCTTCGGCCATGCGATGTACTTCGCCATCGGCGCCTATGCCGCGGCCTTCCTGTCGTCGGCCTGGCGCGACATCGACCTGACGCTGCTGGTGCTGGCGGCGATGGCTGCCTCGATGGTGGCGGGTCTGCTGGTCGGGCTGTTCGTCACCCGCTATCGCGGCATCTTCTTCGGGATGATCAATCTCGCCTTCTCGATGGTGCTCTACTCGATCCTCGAAAAGGCCTTCCACATCACCGGCGGGTCGGACGGGATGCGCATCCGCCGCCCGACGCTGATGGGGTTCGAGTTCAAGCGCGCGGAATTCGACATCGTGATGTTCTACGTCTCGCTCGGGATCGCCGCGGTCTGCTTCCTGCTGGTCTGGCGCTACCTGCGCTCGCCGCTCGGGCAGGCGCTGCGGGCGGTGAAGACGAACGAGACCCGGCTGGAATACCTGGGCCTGTCGGCACGGCACGTGCTGCTGGCGGGCTATGTCGTCTCGGCGGTGCTGTGCGGGCTGGGTGGGGTGCTGATGGGCACGGTGCAGGGCCTGGCCACGCCCGAACACGGGTTCTGGTCGCGCTCGGCCGAGCTGGTGTTCATCGCGGTGCTGGGCGGGCAGGGCCATGTGGCGGGCGCCTTCGCCGGCACGGTGATCTTCGAGACCGTGCGCACCTTCGCCGCCGCGATCCTCGACGACAGCTGGCAGCTGATCCTGGGGGTCGTGCTGATCGCGATCATCCTGTGGGCGCCGGGCGGGCTGGTGGAACTGTGGCAGCGCGCGACGCGGCGGCGCCCGCGGCCGGCGTCCGAGCCGGTGGAGACCGGCCGGCAGAGCATGGAGGTGCGGCGATGAGCGGTGGCGAACTGCTTCTGCGGGCCGAGGGGCTGAAGCTGCGCTTTGGCGGCATCATCGCGGCGGACGGAATCGACCTGTCGCTGCACGAGGGCGAGCACCTTGCGATCATCGGGCCGAACGGTGCGGGCAAGACGACGTTCCTCAACATCTGCACCGGCTACCTGACGCCGCAGGGCGGCCGGGTGACGCTGGGCGGGCGCGAGATCACCGGCCAGCCGCCACGGCGCATCACCCGCGCCGGCGTCGCCCGGGCCTTCCAGATCCCGCAGCTGTTCACCGAGCAGACGGTGCTTGAGAACATGCTGATCGCGGGGGCGGCCCATGCCCGGCGCTGGAACCCGCTGCGCGACCTGCACGCGATCCCCGAGCGGCGCGCGATGGAGGAGATGCTGGAGCTGGTGGGTTGCACCGACGTGCGCGACCGGCTGGCCTCGGAACTGCCGGAGGGCAAGCGCAAGCTTGTCGACATCGCGCTGGCACTCGCGCTGAAACCGAAGGTGCTGCTGATGGACGAGCCGACATCGGGCGTCGCCTCGGCCGACAAGTTCGGGGTGATGGAGGTGCTGATGAACGCGCTGCGCGCGGCCAGGGTCAGCTCGGTCTTCGTCGAGCACGACATGGAGATGGTGCGCCTCTACGCGACGCGGGTCGCGGTCTGGGCGCAGGGGGTGATCCAGATGACCGGCAGGCCCGAGGTCGTGCTGAACGACCCCGACGTGATCCGCAACGTGATCGGGGGTGGACATGCTTGACCTGAGATCCGTCGACGCCTCGATCGGCGCGATCCCGATCCTGCGCGGCATCACCTTCTCGGTCGATCCGGCCGAGACGGTGGCGCTGGTCGGGCGCAACGGCGCGGGCAAGACCACGCTTCTGCGCACGATCATGGGCTTCACCGCCAGCCGGGGCACGCTGCGCTTCCAGGGGGCCGATCTCGCCGCGGTCGCGCCGCACCTGCGCCCGGGGCTTGGCATCGGCTACGCGCCCGAGGACCGGCGGCTGTTCTCGCGCTTCACCATCACAGAGAACATCCTGCTGCCGGCCCGGGTGGCGCGCCTCGACGAGGCCGAGACCCGGCGCAGGCTCGACCGGATCTATCAGGTGATGCCCGAGCTTGAGACGCTGGGGCCGCGCCCGGCGGGCTCGGTCTCGGGCGGACAGGGCAAGATGGTGGCGCTGGGGCGGGCGCTGATGCTCTCGACGCGGCTGCTGATGCTGGACGAGCCGTTCCAGGGCCTCGCCCCGGTGCTGGCGGGGCGCTACGCCGAGGCGCTTGGCCGCCTGCGCGAGATCGACCCGACGCTGGCCATCATCATCACCGAATCCAACCCCGAGCTGCTGGACAGCTTCGCCTCGCGCGTCATCACCGTCGAGCGGGGCCAGATCGACAGCGACATCACCAAGGAAAGGGTCGCCGCATGACACTCGACTTTCCCCGCGCCGCGCGGGTGACCCCCGCGAAGGGCGTGTTCATCGACAACGAATGGCGCGCCGTCGCGCGCACGATCCCGGTGGTGGCCCCGGCCGAGGGCGTGGTCTTCGCCGAGATCGCCGCGGGCGGCGCGGCCGAGATCGACGCGGCCGTGGCCGCCGCGCGCCGCGCCTTCGAGGGCGGCGCGTGGTCGCGGCTGTCGGCGACCGAGCGCGGGCGGCTGCTGTCGCGGCTGGGCCAGCTGATCCTCGACAATTTCGACGAGCTGGCGGCGCTCGAGGCGCGCGACTGCGGCAAGCCCATGAAGACCGCGCGCGCCGACATCGAGGCGGCGGCGCGCTACTTCGAATTCTATGGCGGCGCGGCGGACAAGGTGCATGGCGAGCAGATCCCGTTCCAGCGCGGCTATTACGTCACCGGCGAGCGCGACCCTCTGGGCGTCACCGGCCACATCATCCCCTGGAACTACCCCGCGCAGATGATCGGGCGCACGCTGGGCCCGGCGCTGGCGATGGGCAACGCGACGGTGCTGAAGCCGGCCGAGGACGCCTGCCTCACGCCGCTGCGCATCGCCGAACTGGCGGCCGAGGCCGGCTTCCCGCCGGGGGCGATCAACGTCGTGCCGGGCTATGGCCACGAGGCGGGCCAGGCGCTGGCCGACCATCCGGGCATCGACTTCATCGCCTTCACGGGCTCGCCGCGGGTGGGCGTGATGATCCAGACGGCGGCGGCGCAGAACCACATCGGCTGCGTGCTGGAACTGGGCGGCAAGTCGCCGCAGATCCTGTTCGAGGATGCCGATCTGGAGGCGGCGCTGCCGGTCGTCGTCGGCGCGATCGTGCAGAACGCGGGCCAGACCTGTTCCGCGGGGGCGCGCCTTCTGGTGCACAAGGGGCTGTGGGACCGGCTGATGCCGATGGTGGCCGAGCGCTTCGCCGCGCTGCGCGCAGGCGCGCCCGACGACACGCCGGACCTTGGCCCGATCATCAGCGCCCGCCAGCAGGCGGCGGTGCAGTCCTTCATCGCCCGGGCCGAGGCCGAGGGCGTGCCGGTCATCGCCCGCGGTGCGCGGCAGGAGGCGGCGCCCGAGGGCGGCTTCTACGTCGATCCGGTCGTCTTCGGCCCGGTGCCACGCGACAACGCGCTTGCCCGCGACGAGGTCTTCGGGCCGGTCCTGGCCGCGATCCCGTTCGAAGACGAGGCCGATGCGGTCGCCCTGGCCAACGGCACCGACTACGGGCTGATCGCCGGGGTCTGGACCCGCGACACCGCGCGCGCGATCCGCGTCGCGCGGCAGATCCGGGCCGGGCAGGTCTATGTCAACGCCTACGGCGCGGGGGGCGGGATCGAGCTTCCCTTCGGCGGCGTCAAGAAATCCGGCCACGGCCGCGAGAAGGGCTTCGAGGCCCTCTATGAATTCTCGGCACTCAAGACACTGGTGATCAAGCATGACTGAACACGGCAGAAGCTGGACCGAGGGCACGGCCCTCGGCAAGGGACGGCTCGAGGGCAAGGTCGCGGTGGTGACCGGCGCGGGCGGTGGGTTCGGCGAGGGCATCGCGCGGCTTTTCGCGGCCGAGGGCGCGAAGGTCGGCGTGCTCGACCTGCGGGCGGATGCGGCGGCGGCGGTCGCCGGGTCGATCGGCGACAGCGCGATCGCGCTCGCGGCCGACGTGACCGACGCGGCGCAGATGCAGGCCGCGGTCGACGCGGTCGTCGAGCGGTTCGGCGCACCCGACATCTTCGTCAACAACGCCGGCTGGACCCATCGCAACAAACCGATGATGGAGGTCACCGAAGAGGAGTTCGACCGCGTCTACGCGATCAACGTGAAGTCGATCTTCCTGATGAGCCGGATCATCGTGCCGATGATGCGCGCCAAGGGCGGCGGGTCGATCGTCAACATCGGGTCGGTCGCCGGGATCCGACCGCGCCCGGGGCTGACCTGGTACAACTCGACCAAGGGCGCGGTGAACATCCTGTCGCAGTCGATGGCGGTGGAGCTTGCGCCGGACCGGATCCGGGTGAACGCGATCTGCCCGGTGATGGGCGAGACCGGGCTGCTCGAGGCGTTCATGGGCGTCCCCGACACGCCCGAGAACCGCGCCCGTTTCATCGCCACGATCCCGATGGGCCGGATGTCGCGCCCCGAGGACATCGCGCGGGCGACGCTGTACCTTGCGTCGGACGATGCCGAGTTCATCACCGGCGTGTTGCTTCCGGTCGATGGCGGACGCACGATCTGAACCGCCCGGCCTGACCCGCCCTGCCTGACCCCGATCGCCGACCACCGCGTGCTGAATTCGACGCCCCGCCACCCGGCGCGACCTGCGCCGCGGGGGCGGGATCCCTGCAGGAGTCCGTCATGAGAACCCGCGCCGCCATCCTGAAGGCCTCGCCCGCCACCGCCCCCTTCGCCGAGAGCCGGCCACTGGTGATCGAGGAGGTCGAGCTGGACCCGCCGGGCCCCGAGGAGCTGCTGATCCGGATCGGCGCCGCGGGGCTGTGCCATTCCGACCTGTCGGTGATCAACGGCAACCGGCCGCGCCCGGTGCCGATGGTGCTGGGGCACGAGGCGGCGGGCGAGGTCGTCGAGGTCGGATCGGCGATCCGCGACATCGCGCCGGGCGATCGGGTGGTGATGACCTTCCAGCCCAGCTGCGGCACCTGCCTGCCCTGCGCCGAGGGGCGGGCGGCGCTGTGCATCCCCGGGGCGGCCGCGAATGGCCGCGGCGTGCTGATGTCCGGCGAGATCCGGCTGCACGACTGCCATGACCACCACGAGATCCACCATCACTGCGGCGTCTCGGGCTATGCCGAGCATGCCGTGGTGTCGCGCCATTCGGTGGTGAAGGTGGACGCGCCCGACATTCCCTTCGCCGAGCTGGCGCTGTTTGGCTGCGCGGTGCAGACCGGGGTCGGGGCGATCCTGAACACCTGCCGCGTCCAGCCGGGCCAGAGCGTGGCGATCGTCGGTCTTGGCGGCGTGGGGCTCGCGGCGCTACTGGGGGCGGTCGCGGCCGGCGCGACCGAGATCGTGGCGATCGACCTGTCCGACGACAAGCTGGCGGTGGCGCGCGATCTCGGCGCGACGCGGACCTGGAACGCCGCCGATCCAGAGGCCGCGGCGCAGATCCGCGCGGCGACGGGCGGCGGCGTCGATCACGCGGTCGAGCTGGCGGGCGCCGCCCCGGCCTTCCACCTCGCCTACCAGATCACCCGGCGCGGCGGGCAGACGGTCACTGCGGGCCTGGCCGCACCCACCGCGGAATTCCGCATCCCGGCGGTGAACATCGTCGCCGACGAGCGCACGGTGAAGGGCAGCTACATGGGGTCGTGCGTGCCGCAGCGCGACATACCGCGCTTCATCCGCATGTACCGCGCGGGCCAGCTGCCGGTGAACCGGCTGCTGACCGGGACGCTGACGCTCGACCGGATCAACGAGGGGTTCGACCTGCTGGACCGCGGCGAGGCGATCCGGCAGGTGGTGCTGTTCGACTGATGCGCCCGACGCTGATCCGTGCCGACGACATCGTCGAGACGGTGCGCGCGACGTTGCAGTACATCGCCGTCTACCACGCGCCGGACTATCTTTCGCACCTGATCGCCGCCCATGGCCGCGAACGCAGCCCGGCCGCGCGCGACGCGATCGGGCAGATCCTGGAAAGCGCGCGGCTGGCCGCGCTGGGGCAGCGGCCGGTCTGCCAGGACACCGGCATGGTCACCGTCTTCGCGACGCTCGGCCAGTCGGTGGTGATCGAGGGCGACCGCAGCCTGGCCGAGCTGGTCGACGAGGGCGTCCGACAGGCCTATCGCGATGCCGGCAACCCGCTGCGCGCCTCGATGGTCGCCGATCCGCTGTTCGCGCGGCGCAACACCCGTGACAACACGCCCGCGGTCACCCATGTCGCGCTGGTGCCCGGCCGGGCGCTGACGCTTGCGATCGCGGCCAAGGGCGGCGGGTCCGAGAACAAGGCCCGGTTCACCACGCTGAACCCGGCCGCCTCGGTCGCGGACTGGGTGGTCGCGACGGTCGAGGGCCTCGGGGCCGGATGGTGCCCGCCCGGGGTGATCTCGGTCGGCGTCGGCGGCAGTGCCGAGAAGGCGATGCTGATCGCCAAGGCCGCGCTGATGGAGGACATCGACATGTCCGACCTGCTGGCGCGCGGCCCGCAGAGCCGCGCCGAGGAGTGGCGCATCGACCTATACCGCCGCATCAACGCGCTGGGGATCGGGGCGCAGGGGCTGGGCGGGCTGACCACGGTGGTCGACGTGAAGCTTGCCACCTATCCGACCCATGCGGCCTCGCTTCCGGTCGCGCTCGTGCCGCAATGCGCGGCCAACCGGCACGCGAAGGTGACGCTGACGGGCGAGGGGCCGGTCTATCTCGATCCGCCCGACATCTCGCGGATCCCGCGCATCGCCGCCGCGGCGGCGGGGGACGCGCCGCGCCGCGTCGATCTTGATCGGCTGACCCGCGCGGAGATGGCGCAGTGGCAGCCCGGCGAGCGGCTGCTGCTGTCGGGGCACATCCTCACCGCGCGCGACGCGGCGCACCGGCGCATGGCCGAGATGCTGGCCCGGGGCGAGGCGCTGCCGGTCTCGCTGAAGGACCGTGTCGTCTACTATGTCGGGCCGGTCGATCCGGTCGGGGACGAGGTGGTGGGCCCCGCCGGCCCGACCACGTCGTCGCGGATGGACGGCTATACGCAAATGGTGCTCGACCAGGGGCTGCTGTCGATGATCGGCAAGGCCGAGCGCGGTGCGGACACGGTGGAGCGCATCGCCGCGGCCGGGGCCACCTACCTGATCGCGGTCGGCGGCGCGGCCGTTCTGGTGGCGCGCGCGATCCGCGCCTCGCGCCCGGTCGCGTTCGAGGATCTCGGCATGGAGGCGGTGCGCGAATTCCGCGTCGAGGACATGCCGGTGACCGTCGCCGTCGATGCCCGGGGCGGGTCCATCCACCGGCTGGGCCCGGCGCGATGGCGCGGCCTCGCGACGGCGGTCGACGCCCCGGTGGGCCGCGCCGGGCCGTGACGGACGGTGGGGGCGTGACGGCTGCGCCGTCCCACGGCCAGGGCCAAGGATGTCGCCGACAGGGCGGTCGCGGGGCGCCGGCCCGGCTGCAGGCCGGTTCGGGGATCCACGAGCCGTGTGCTCGGAAGCGGTGCGGCTTGATTGTCACCCATGAGCAAAGCGAAAGTGTCACTCTCCCTTTCCCGGTTGGGATCGAGGGAGGGCGATCATGGGATGGATTGTGATGAGCGAGCGCGAGTTGCGGCGGATCGAGATCCTTGTCGAGGTCGAGCATGGACGGTTGAGCGTGGATGCAGGCGCCGGCATTCTCGCGGTCAGTCGTCGGCAGATGTTCCGATTGCATCAGCGGTATCGGCAGCTCGGCGCCTGTGCTGTTCGTCACCGGTCCCGCGGCCGCGCGGCGAGCAATCGCATTCATGACGCGCGGCGCGACTATGCGCTGACCCTCGTCCAGGACAGCTATGCGGATTTCGGGCCGACGCTCGCGGCCGAGAAGCTGGCCGAGGATCATGGCCTGACTGTCTCGCGCGAGACCTTGCGCAAATGGATGATCGCGGCGGGCCTTTGGGTTTCGCGCAAGCATCGTCACAGCCTGCATCAGCCGCGTCTGCGCCGGGCCTGTATCGGCGAGTTGATCCAGATCGACGGTTCCGAACATCGGTGGTTCGAAGATCGCGCCGCTCCCTGCACGCTTCTGGTCTTCATCGACGATGCGACGAGCCGGTTGATGCATCTCGAGTTCGTGCCCTCGGAAAGCACCTTCAGCTATTTCGGGTCGCTCGAGCGCTATCTGGCCGCTCACGGCCGCCCTGTGGCCTTCTACTCAGACAAGCACACGGTGTTCCGGGTCTCCAAACCCAACATGCATTCCAATGGGATGACCCAGTTCGGGCGGGCACTGGCCGAACTGAACATCGAGATCCTCTGCGCCAATTCCAGCCAGGCCAAGGGCCGGGTCGAACGCGCCAACCGCACGCTGCAGGATCGGCTGGTGAAGGAGCTCAGGCTTGCCGGGATCTCGGACAGGACTGCGGCCAATGCGTCCCTGCCCGGGTTCATCGCGCGTCACAACGCCCGCTTCGCCCAGGCGCCTGTGCAGAGCACAAACCTTCATCGGCCGCTGAACCTCGCCCCGGATGCGCTGCGCGAAGTGCTGTGCCTGCGCGACCAGCGCCTGCTCGCGAAGACCCTGACGATCACTTACGATCGCAAGAAGCTTCTCCTCGAGGACAACGACCTGGCCCGCGCCGCGGCCGGGACCTATGTCGATCTCTACGAATTTGCGGACGGACGGCTGCAGGTGCGTCACAAGGGCACGGCCCTTCCCTTCCGCCTTTTCGACCCGCACCCGCAGCGTGTCACCCATGCCGCGATCACCGAGAACAAGCGGCTCGCGGAGGTGCTGACCTATATCAAGACCGAGCAGGACAAGGTCGTCCGCGATGTGCGTGTGCCGCCGTCGAGCGCGAAGAACGGATACAAGAAGACCGGTCGCACCAGCCTCGACCGGACACCGACGCGCCGTCGCAAACTCACCGGAACCCCTGCCGCCGCGGCTGGACAGACCTGCGATTGGTGGAGATCTCCGGCCTGCCCAGCCGCTCCCGACATCGCTCCGGTGACAGTTTCGCTTTGCAGCTACGCTGACGTTTCAGCTTTGCGTTGTGGTTTCACGCTGAAGGGCGACTTGGTCGCTGGCGAGGTTAGGGCAGGGCGGTGTCACCTTCCATGAGTTTGTCGCGGAAGACCTCGGCGGGTGTTCGATAGCCGAGGCACTTTCTCGGCGTCGCGTTCAGCTGTTGACAGATCGCGTTGACCTGCCGGGTAGTGAGCGTCTTCGGATCGACCTCGCGCGGCAGCCAGCGGCGGACCCGGCCGTTGGTGTTCTCGACAGTGCCTTTCTGCCAGGGCGCCTGCGGGTCACAGAACCAGGTCTCGACGCCAAGGCCGGCCTGCAGATAGGGCCAGGCCAAGAACTCCAGCCCCCGGTCGAAGGTGATCGAGCGGCGGGCATGGGCCGGCAGCGGCGAGAGGCTGCCGATCAGCCCGTCCATCACCGGGCGCGAGCGGCGATCGGCATTCTTCATCAGCACGGTGAACCGGCTGACGCGCTCGACCAGCGAGGTCAGGTTGGTGCCGCCGAACTCTTTGCGGAACTGGATCAGATCGCATTCCCATGATCCGAAGACAGTCCGAGCCGCCACGTCGGCCGGGCGGTGCCGGATCGAGATTTCGTCAGCAAACCTCGCGTGTTGCGGCTTGCGCCGACCGCGGCCGCGGCGCTTGCGGCGATGGTCGGGGAGGTGGCGCCAGAGATCGATCGAATGACCATCCTTTGAATAGACATATTGATAGATCGTCTCATGGCTGACGCTGGTTGTGGCGCGCTCCACCTTCAGCCGCCCCGAGATCTGTTCGGGTGTCCAGCCCGCATGCAACCGGTCCACGACCGCGGTGCGCAGCGCGGGATCGCGGATCAGCTTGCGCTGATTGGCACGCTGGGCCTCGGCCATCGCCTGCGCATTGGCAGCGTAATAGCCGGAGATGTGGCGCAACTCGGCATCATGGAAATGGTTGCGCCGCAGCTCGCGGAAGATCGTCGAGCGGTGACGGCCAAGCCGCGCTGCGATCTCGGTCGCAGGCACCTTTGCCTCACGCCAGCGCGCGATCTTGCGCCGCTCGTCGAGGCCGATATGCAGGTAAGGGGCTGGCATGCGAACTCCTCCTTTGTGCAAGACATTGATCTTACGACAAAGTCGCAGTTCCAACTTGAATCCACCCTTGTCACCCCGCGGCCCCGGATAACTCGCATTATGTATTTGCCGTCATCGGCGGTCCGGGGCGTCAGGTGCCGACGGAGGCGTACTGGCGCGCCAGGTGGGCGGCGATCAGCGTGCAGCCTTCGAGGAAGTCGTCGATCTCCATCGCCTCGTCCGGATTGTGGCTGCCGTTGGCGTTGCGGATGAACAGCATCGCCATCGGGACCCCGGCTGCGGCGAAGGCGGCGGCGTCGTGCGAGGCGGGCGAGCCCATCGTCATCAGCTCCTGCCCCAGCCAGCCGGCTGCCGCCTGCAGCTGCGCGCGGAT
Source organism: Frigidibacter sp. MR17.24 (assembly GCF_037095655.1). Lineage (NCBI taxonomy): Bacteria > Pseudomonadati > Pseudomonadota > Alphaproteobacteria > Rhodobacterales > Paracoccaceae > Frigidibacter > Frigidibacter sp. MR17.24. The sequence continues at coordinate 259,404 of NZ_JBAWKE010000005.1, read as the reverse complement.
CTCCGGGCTTGCATGGCCGACCGGCGCCGACTTGCGCGGGCCAAGCTCGATGCGGACCTGGCGTTCGGCCTCGATCTGGCTGCACTGCGCGAGAAAGAAGGCCTCGGCCTGCGCGAGGATCTCCTCGTCATAGGCCCGCAGGTCGATCGAGAAGTGGAACAGCCCCGGCACCGAGGTGAGGCCGTGGATCCTGTCGTCGGTATGGAAACGGCCGAAGGTGATCGCGATCGGCGTGCCCGCCGCCTCGTGCTCGGCCCAGAAGCGGTCCATCCGCGCCGCCAGTTCTGCCCCGGCCATCGCGGCGTCGCGGCGGAAGCGGCGCGGCGTGCCGACATGGCCCTGCTCGCCGATGATGCGCACGTCGGGGTAGCGGAAATTGCCCGGCACCGCGGTGCAGGAGGCCATCGCCCGGCCGAGCTTCACCAGCGACGGCGCCTGTTCGATATGCAGCTCGATGAAGGCCGCGAGCGTGGCGGGATCAAGGGCGCGCGCCCCGCCGCGCAGGGCCGCGACGTCGCAGCCGCAGTCGGCCATGTGCTCGCCCAGCGTGCGCCCGGTGTCGATCCGCCGCGCGGTGTCGTAGGTTTCGGCCGGCAGCGTCGCGAGGGCCGCGCGCGAGCCGATGTAGGAGGTCTGGAACCACACGCTTTCTTCGGCGCGGATGCCCATCGCGCAGATGTCGAGCCGCGGCACCAGCCCCAGCGCGCGCAGCGCGCGGATGCAGACGAGCCCCGCGAGCGCCCCGGCCGCGCCGTCGAAATTGCCGCCAGAGGGCACGCTGTCGAGATGCGAGCCCAGAAGCACCGTCTGCCCCGGTCCGGCCGCGCGCCATCTGGCATAGGTGTTGCCGGCGGCATCGACCGTGACGTCGAGCCCGCTGTCGCGCGCCGCGGCGCGCATCACCGCGTGCCCATGGTTCTCGCCGCGGCCATAGGTGTCGCGGGTGATGCCGCCGGCGGGGTCGGTGCTGTCGGCGGCCAGATCGGCGAAGAAGCCGGTGGCGAAGTCGCGCTGGGCCAGGATGGCGTCACGGATCTGGGCGGGCGTGATTTGGGCTTTGGATGCCATGGATCCAACTTTCGCATCGGACTGGAACAGGGGGACTGCGGACGGGTGAGAGAGGGTCATCGGCAGGCCAGCCTCCGCGCGGCGAGCCTGGCAAGCAGGTCCTGGCGCCCCTGCATCCGCGCGGGGTCCGAGATCCGCTCGGCGCTGCGCTGCGTCCAGGGCGCGACGGGTCGCCCCTGCTCCCGGTCGAACCCCGCGAGCCGCTGGTCGTAGGTGCGGATCTGGTCGGCAAGGTCATCGGTCCGGTAGCGCCCGAGGTGCAGGACCGCGGCGGTCGGCAGCCGCGGCTTGACCGCGGCCGGTCGCGCCGGGTCGGGATAGCCGAGCGTCATGCCGAAGACCGGCACCACCCGCCGCGGCAGGCCCAGCAGCGCGCCGACCGTGTCGATGTCGTTGCGCATCCCGCCGATGCAGCAGGTGCCAAGCCCCATCGCCTCGGCCGCCGTCGCAAGGTTCTGCGCCGCGAGCGAGGCATCGATCGCGGCCATCAGGAACATCTCGAGATAGGCGAGGCTGTCGGTGGGCATGCCGGCATCGTCGGCGAGGGTTTCGACGCGGGACAAGTCGGCAAGGAAGCACAGGAGCACCGGCGCCTCGTCGACATGGCGCTGCTGGCCGCTGACCGCGTTCAGCGCGGCCTTGGGCCCGGGATCGGTCACCGCGACCACGCTCCAGCATTGCAGGTTGGAGGAGCTTGGCGCGGATTGCGCCGCCAGCGCCAGCGCCTGCAGGGTCCCGGGCGGCACCGGGCGGTCGGCATAGGCGCGGCACGAGCTGCGGCCCAGCAGCCCGCGCAGCACCTCGTTCATCGCGACATCGGGCGCGGGTGTATCGGTCGCCCGGCTTTCGAACAGCTGTTTCATCTTCCCCATCTCTCCCGCCGGGCCATTCCCGTCACCGACGGCGGATGCCCGAACCAGAATGCCCTCGATCGGGCCTTGTCCAGATGCGATCCCGCACCCCGGCCCCGCGGCGTCAGCCCGGACCGCCCGTCGCCCCGGCGCCGCCCGGGTCTGTCACCGGAGAGCCGGCGAGGGGCGGGACGGGTCCGACCGCCGCGGCATCCCCGTCGGTCCGCATCCGGGCCGGGCCCTTGGTGTGGCAGGCGACCGCGATCCCCGCGCCGAGGGGCCGCGGCGCCGTGCGGATCCCGTCGGTGATCCGGGCCGAAGCATCGGGGTCGGTCACAGGAGCGGCGCGCATGGTCACGGTCCCGGGGCGCGATCCGGGCGCCGAAATGACCCTTCCCTTCCCGCCCCCTCAGCGCGCCAGGGTCGATGACCACTGCCCCGGGGCGCGCCGAAGGTCGTCGCGACAGGGATCGCTGACAGCGCCGCGGACCGCTGGGCGGCGATCCGGCCGGACACGGGGCCCGCGTCGCCCGCGGCGCGTTCGGTCGCGGTGACGATCGTGCCGCGGGGGGTGACGGTGTCGAACTGCATGGCCCGCGCTCCCCGGATCAGCCGATGACGGTCCAGCTGTCGCGGTGCTCCTCGGTCGGGAAGCGGCGCGACAGGCCGAGCAGGTTGATCCGGTCGATGCTGGCTTCGAACAGCGCGCGCTGGACCGGGACGCTGTCGGGTTCGAGCGCGACGCGCCGCAGCGCGCCGGCGCGTTCGCCCCAGGCCTCGTGCAGGGCGCGCAGGTCGGCGACGGCGCAGGCCCGCGCGATGTCCACCCGCAGGTCGCAGGTGTCGATCCCGTGCTCGCCCGTCACCCGCAGCGCGGCAGAGCGCAGCGGTCCGAGGATCTCGCCGCCCGCGTCGCGCCCGGCCTCGAGCGCGCGCATCAGCCGCTCGGCCAGCGGCAGGTCGGGTGCGTCCTGGAACGCCCCGGCCATGTGCTCGGTCACCTCGGCATTCGCGAGGATGTTGCCCAGCGCGAGGCAGTTGCGCCCGGCGGCATGGGTATAGATCGAATACATCCGCCGCCCGTGATAGACGCCGACCCGCCCCTGCGCGTCGATCGCCCCGAGCTGGCGCCAGTCGATCGTTCCGCTCGAGGCGACGACGTCGCTGACCGCATCCGCGGCCGACTGGCCCGCCTCGATCAGGCGGATGCCAAGGTCGCCCAGCCGGCTGTCGGTGCGGTGCTGCGACAGGAACGCGCCGCGGCCATGGCTCAGCCGCACGCAGCGCGAGCCGACGGCGAGGTCCGAGGTGGTGATCGCGGCACCGAAGGCGCCGGTCCGGTCGCAGCGCGCGATGATGGAGAAGGTCATGGGTCCTCCCGCGGGGTCAGGAGCGTTTCAGGGCGAAGGCGGCGGTCAGCAGCAGCGTGATCGCGACGAGGACGGTGGCCACGACCGCGATCACCGGGTCGATGCTTTCCTGGATGCCTTCCCAGATCTTCTTCGGCAGCGTCTCGACGTTGCGCATGGTCAGGAACAGCACGCCCACGATCTCGTCGAAGCTGACGATGAAGGCGAAGATGCCGCCGGTGATCATGCCCGGCCGCGCCGCGGGCAGCACCACCGCCCAGACCGTCTGCCAGACCGAGGCGCCGAGGCTGCGCGCCGCCTGCGGGATGCGGCGGTCGAAATTGGCCAGCGCCGCGAAGACCGAGATCGTCACGTAGGGCAGACCCAGCAGCGTGTGGGCCAGGATCACGCCGAACGAGGTGTCGATCAGGTCGAGCTGCACCCAGAAGCGGTAGAAGCCCAGCGACTGCACGACCGGCGGCACGAGGATCGGCGTGATCAGCACCCAGCGCGCGACCAGCGCCGCGCGGTCCGACAGGAACCAGCAGCCGATCGCGAAGGCGGTGCCAAGCGCGGTCGCCGCCAGCGCCACCACCGCGCCGATCCAGATGCTGGTCCAGGCCGAGGCAAGCCACTCGGGCGAGCTGAAGAAGGTTTCGTAATGGCGCAGCGAGAAATGGTCGCGCGGCAGGCCGATGAAGCTCGTGTCGGTGAAGGACACCGGGATCACCACGAGGATCGGCAGCACCAGGAAGGCAAGCACCGCCCAGGCGCCGGTCGAGAACAGGATGCGGAACGGAGAGGCGGTCATCAGCGACGCTCCAGGAAGGTCGAGCGAAGGTTGACGAAGCGCGCGGCGACCGCGATCACCGCGGCCGTGGCCAGCAGCAGCACGACCGACAGCGCCGAGCCGAGGCCCCAGTTCAGGAATTCCTGGATCTGGTAGGTGATGTATTCCGAGATCATCATCACCCGCCCGCCGCCCAGCAGCGCCGGCGTGACGTAGAAGCCCAGCGACAGCACGAAGACCAGCAGCGCCGCCGACATCACGCCCGGCAGCGTCTGCGGAAAGTAGACATGGCGGAAAGCGTACCATTCGCCGGCGCCAAGGCCGCGGGCGGCCTGCGTGTAGGTCGCCGGGATCCCGCGCATGTTGGTCAGCATCGGCAGCACGGCGAAGGGCAGCATGACGTGGATCATCGCGATCAGGACCCCGGTCTCGTTGTGCATCAGCGGCAGGGGCCGCGTGATCAGGCCCGCGTCGCGCAGCGCGCCGTTGACGATGCCCGACCGGCCCAGCAGCACGATCCACGCGAACGACCGCACCAGGACCGAGATCCAGAACGGCAGCAGCACCAGCGCCAGCATCAGCGGCTGAAGTCGGCGGGCGAAGTTGCTGATCGCATAGGCCACGACATAGCCCAGCACCAGGCAACCCAGCGTGGTGATGCCCGCGATCTTGAAGGTCAGCCAGAAGCTGGTGCGGATCGCCGGCGAGCCGGACATCTGCACGAAGTTGCCAAGGCCGGTCTCCGGCTCGGTCACCGCGATCTGCCAGATGCCCAGCACCGGGAAGATGTAGAAGACGATCATGATCGCCAGGGCGGGCAGCACCAGCATCCAGTAGCGGACCCGGTCGGTGAGGCGCGGCATGGGAACTCCCCCGGTCGAGACGGGCGGAAGGCTGGCCCTCCGCCCCGGCGATCAGACGATCAGTTGATCAGCGCGTTGATGTAGGCTTCTTCCGCCGACACCTGGTTCTTGGCGTACCACTCGTCGTTGTAGATCACCTGCACGGCAAGGTTCTCGGGCGACGAGGGGTTGTAGGCCGCCAGCTCGGCCGGGACCATCGACGCCGCCTCGGGGTTGATCGGCGCGTTGCCCATCGCCTTGAACCATTCGACCTGCAGCTGCGGGTCCTGGCAATGCGCGATGAACTTCATCACGGCCTCGGTGCCGGCGGGGTTGTCCTTCGGCACCACCCAGATCCCGGGCTGCACCACGCCGCCCTCGAAGGTGGTCGCGAAGGTGCCCTCTTCCATGCTGTCCTTCAGCAGGAAGGCGCGGGTCGAATAGATGTTGCCCATCGCCACCTCGCCCTGCAGGAACAGGTTCTCGCTGTCCGCGCCCGAGCCCCAGACGATGATGTCGTCGCGGATCGAGCGGAACTTCTCGAGCGCGGCCTTGATCCCGTCCTCGTCGAGGAAGTCATAGACCTCCTCGCGCTTGATGCCCATGGCGAGGGCGGCGCATTCAAGCTGGCCGCGGACCGACTTGCGGAAGGTGCGCATGCCGGGGAAGTCCTTGACGTTCCAGACGTCTTCCCAGGTCTTCGGCACGTTGCCGTCCAGCATCTGCGGATTGTAGCAAAGCACGTAGGAGAAGACGTAGTTGCCCACGCCGAACGGCAGGTCGGTGCCCTTCAGCACCTTGGTGCGGTCGACGATCGAATAGTCGATCGGCTGGATGACGCCGGCCTCGTTCATCACCATGGCCGAGCCCGCGCCGCTGTCGCACAGGTCCCAGACCACGGCGCCGCTTTCGACCATCGCGCGCACCTTGCCCGGCGAGGGGCCGCCGCCGTCGACCGAGACCTTGATCCCCGTCAGCTCGGTGTAGGTCTTGCCCAGCACCTCGTCGACGACGACCGACCCCTGGCCGCCCCAGTTCGCGACCACGATCTCGCTTGCCTGCGCCATCGCGCCCCGGCTCAGCGCGGGCAGCACGCCCAGCGCGGTCATCGCGGTGACGAAGCCGCGGCGGGTCAGCCGACCCTGCTTGAAACGCTCGGCGGCGATCTCGGCGAGGTCGCGCTTGAAGTCGGTATCGCTCATCTCAGTCTCCGTGTTGGGGTGCGACGGGGATCTTGCGCCCCCGCTTGCAGGCGGTTTCGTCGGAAAAGCCCGTCAGCCGGCGGCCAGCAGGACGCCCGCCTCGGGCGACCAGCCAAAGCTGACCTCGGTGCCGGGGTGCGGCTCGACGGCGGATTGCCAGGTCGGCTGCGAGATCAGCATCTGGCCCAGCACCGGGTGCGCGACCATCACCTGGCAGCGCTCGCCCAGATAGCTGACCTGGCGGATCGTGCCCTGCATCGCCTCGACGCCGGGCGCGGCCAGGCGGATGCGTTCGGGGCGCAGCGCGACGCTGCCGGCCCCGCGGATCGGCGCGTCGGCGCCGGCGGCGACCGTGAACACCGCCCCGCCCGCGCGGCAGGCGATGCACGGCCCGTCGCGGCCCAGAAGCTCGACCTCGATGAAGTTCGACTTGCCCAGGAAGTCGGCGACGAAACGGGTGCGGGGGCGGTTGTACAGCTCGTCCGGGGTGCCCTGCTGCTGGATGCGCCCGTCCTTGAGGATCACGATCCGGTCGGACATCGACAGCGCTTCGTCCTGGTCGTGGGTGACATAGATGAAGGTCACCCCCAGCCGTTCGTGCAGCGCCTTCAGTTCCCACTGCAGGTCGGCGCGCAGCTTCTTGTCCAGCGCCGAGAGCGGCTCGTCCAGCAGCAGGATCTGCGGCGAGAACGACAGCGCGCGCGCCAGCGCCACGCGCTGCTGCTGGCCGCCGGACAGCTGCGTCGTCATCCGGTCGGCGAAGGCCTGCATCTGCACCAGCCCGAGGCATTCCTCGACCCGCGCCGCGATCTCGGCGGCGGGGCGCTTGCGCACCTTCAGCGGGAAGGCGACGTTCTGGCGCACGGTCATTGTCGGGAACAGCGCATAGCCCTGGAACACCATGCCGAAGCCGCGATGTTCGGGCGGCTCGTGGGTGATGTCGCGGCTGCGCAGGCGGATCGTGCCGCGCGTCAGCGGCGAGAAGCCGGCGATCGCGGTCAGCAGCGTGGTCTTCCCCGACCCGGACGGGCCGAGCAGCGTCAGGAATTCGCCCTCGCGCACGTCGAGATCGACCTGGTCGAGCGCCGTCACCGGACCGTAGGCCTTGACGGAATTGCGGATCGAAAGGATCGGTTCGCTCATGCGCTCGGGGTCCCTGACTTGTCGCGCACAGGTTGCTGGCGCTGGGTCTTTCCCTAGGTTGACCACGCCCGATCCCATTCAGGAAATAAAGAATCCGGCCGGTGGAATAATCCAGGGTTATTCGCTGCGCTGCCGGGTGCGGCTCAGGCCGGGGGCGTCGCGCCCTGCACGAATTCGCTGAAGAATTGCTGGAAGCGGATCGCGATGTTGGCGGTCGGGAACAGGTTCGAGGTGACGGCATGGACTGTCACCGGCAGGCGCGGATGCGTCGGGCGAATGGCGATCTCGGGCCGGTGGCGGCCGAGCACGGCGAAGCTGTCGACGAGCGCGACCCCGAGCCCGCTGGCCGCCATCTCGAGCGCGGTCGAGGTGTGGCGGACCTCGCAGAAGAAGCGCCGCTCGATCCCGGCTTCGACGAAGACGGCATCGACCATCTGCCCGAGAGGCGTGTGCGCGGCATAGGAGATGTGCTGGACATGGTTGAGATCGACGACCCGCACCTGCTGCGACAGCGCCAGCTCGTGCCCGGCGGGGCAGACGCAGACCATCTGCCCCTCGGCCATCGGCCGGGTCGACAGGCCGGTGTGGCGCGGGCGGGTGATCGACAGGCCGATGTCCGAGCGTCCGCTGACCAGCCGCTCGACGATCTCGTCGACGCTGCCCAGCTCGACCGACAGCTGCAGCCGCGGCCGCGGCTTCATGAATTCGGCCAGCACCTGCGGCAGGATCCCGTAGCCGATCGAGGGCGTCGCCACGATGTTCAGCCGGCCGATCGTGCCGCCTTTGAGGCCCATGATGATCTTGTCCACGCGCTTTTGCTGCATGAACAGGTGCTGCGCCTCCTGGGCGATGTGCAGCGCCTCCGGCGTGGGTTCAAGCCGGCCGCGTTCGCGCACGAACAGCGACAGGCCGATCTGGTCCTCCATGTGGCGGATCATGTTGCTGACCGCCGGCTGGCTGACCGACAGCACCTCGGCCGCGCCGGAGGTCGTGCCGACCTCGATCACCGCGCAAAGCACTTCGAGCTGGCGAGCGCTGATCATCCGTGTCTTCCCGCATCTCGGCCCCGGGGCCGGTGGTCAGCCCGCGAAGGCCGCGCGCGCCTCTGGCAGGTCCCAGATCTTCTGGATCGCCGCGGCGCCGGCGGCGACAATCCCCGCCTCGTCGCCGCCGGTCAACTGCCCGGCCGCGATCCGGCGGTGGCCGTCGACATAGACCTCGTCGATATTCGCGCGGTTGGCCAGCGCCACCAGCGCGCGCAGCGGGTCGTGGAACGGCTGCAGGTGCGGATGGCCCATGTCGACCACCGTCAGGTCGGCCTTCATCCCCACCGCGATCCGCCCCAGATCGGGGCGCGCGATCGCCTCGGCCGCGCGGGCGGTCACCGCGTCCAGCAGCGCGGGCGAGGTCGCGACATCGGCGCGGCCGGCCACCACCTTCGAGATCATGCTGGCCGCGTTCACCTCGCCCAGCAGGTCCATGTTGTAGCCGTCGGTGCCGACCAGCGTGCGCAGGCCGTGGCCCGCGAACCGGCCGAAGGCGGCCGTGGTGCCGGCGCGGGCGAAGACGCGCGGGCAGTTCAGCACCGTCACGTCGCGCGCGGCCATCAGCGCAAGGTCGCTGTCGGAACAGGCGATGCAATGCGCCGCCAGCAGATCGGGGCCGAGTAGGCCCAGCCAGTCGAGGTATTCCGCGGGCGTGCGGCCATCGTAGCGGGCGCGGATCGTGTCGACCTCGCGCTGGCTCTGGGCGAGGTGGGTGGTGATCGGCACGCCAAGCGCGCGCGCGCGGGCCGCGCAGGCGCGCAGCAGGTCGGGGCCGCAGGTGTCGGTGGCATGGGGGCTCATCGCCAGCCGGATCCGGCCGTCGGCATGTCCGTCCCAGCGGGCGTGCAGCCCGTCCCATTCCGCGAGGGCCGCCGCGCCGTCGTCGCCCGCATAGTGCACGACGCCGTCGGCCCCGGCCTGCGCATCGGCGGTCGAGAACAGGTAGGGCGCGCCATAAAAGCGCAGCCCCATCTCGGCGGCGGCGTCGAACATCTCGGTCAGGCCGGCGCGGAACGGCTCCATCACCGTCGTCGCGCCCCCCTTCAGCAGCTGCAGGATCCCCAGCCGCGCCACCGCCATCCGCTCGTCGGGCGACAGGATCTCAAGCCCCGTCTTCGTCAGCGGCAGCAGCACCGTGTAGACGATGCTCTGGTTGTTCTTGCGCCCGTTGCCGTCCTCGGAATGGCTGCGCGCCACCGCCTCGCTGAAGCAGTGGTTGTGCAGGTTCATGAGGCCGGGAAGGATCATCCGCCCGGGCCGGTCCGACACGATGTCCGCCGCGGGCCGGCCGGTGGTGATCGCGGCGATGCGGTCGCCCTCCAGCAGCACCCAGCGGTCCCGCAGGAGGCTGGGGCCGGCTTCGCCGGGGACGACGACGTGGCTGCCGAAGATCGCGGTTGTCTGCATGGGGATGATCCTTTCCGGGTCGCGCTCAGGCGGCCGGTTCGTGGGCTGTGAAATGCGCGGCGATCTCGGCGCCCGTGGCGATCCACAGGTCGTCGCATCCGGCGGCATAGGTCAGGAATTCGCGCAGCAGCCGCAGCCGCATCGGGCGGCCCGAGCATTGCGGGTGCAGCACGGTGGTCACCATCCCGCCCCAGTCGCGGATCTCGTCAAGCTCGTCGCGCCAGATCGACAGCACATGCTCGCGCGGGAAGATCGGCCGCGGGCTGAAGCGCGCCGACAGCCCAAGCATCCAGTCGTCGTAGCTGGCCGTCACGGGCAGTTCGACCGTGCCGCGGCTGCCGTCGGCCAGCCGGTGGCGATAGGGGCGCACGTCGTCGCGGAACGACGAGGTGTAGACCAGCCCGCGGTCGCGCAACAGCACGCGCAGCTCTTCGCAGAATTCGCCCGACGGCGCGCGGTAGCCCTGCGGCACCACGCCGAGCCGCGCCTTCAGCACCTCGAGCCCGCGATCGACCTCTTCGACCAGCCGCGGCGAGCCGGGATCGGGCAGCAGGTGGTGATAGCCGTGGTGGCCGATCTCGTGGCCCGCGCGCAGGATCGCCTCGCACATCGCGGGATGGGCCTCGACCGTCCAGCCGGTGATGAAGAAGGTGGCCTTCATGCCCAGCTGGTCCAGCAGCTCGAGGCACTTGCCGGTGCCGACACGGGCCTCGTAGCCGCCGAAGCTCATGGTCACGAGCTTTTCGTAATGCGCCGGGTCCTTGGCGGTCCAGGCCGATTCCGCGTCCACGTCGAAGGACAGGAACATCGCCGCGCCCCTGGCCCCCGGCCAGGGCAGGACCGGCGCCGGGTCGGCCATGTTCGCGGGCCGGAGCGGCAGGTCGTCGAGGGTTTCGATCTTCGTCATCTTCTGATCCGTTCAGCAGGAAGCGGCCCGTCACAGGACCTTGGAGAGGAAGGCGCGCGTGCGCTCCTCCTGCGGGGTGCCCAGCACCTCGGCGGGGGTGCCGGCCTCGACGATGGCGCCGCGGTCCATGTAGATGACCCGGTCGGCCACCTCGCGCGCGAAGCCAAGCTCGTGGGTGACGACCATCATCGTCATGCCGCTCGCGGCCAGCTCGCGCATCACCGCGAGGACCTCGCCCACAAGCTCGGGATCCAGCGCCGAGGTCGGCTCGTCGAACAGCATCAGCTTGGGGCGCATCGCCAGCGCGCGGGCGATGGCGACACGCTGCTGCTGGCCGCCGGACAGCGCGACGGGATAGCTGCCCGCCTTGTCGCCCAGCCCGACCCGTTCGAGAAGCGCCATCGCCTCGTCCCGCACCTCGGCCTTCGGCCGGCGCTGGACCCGCAGCGGCCCCTCGACGACATTCCCGAGCGCGGTCATGTGCGGGAACAGGTTGAAGCGCTGGAACACCATGCCGGTGCCCGAGCGCTGGCGGGCGATCTCCGCCTCGGACAGCCGGTGCAGGCGACCGCCCTCCTCGCGCAGGCCCAGAAGTTCGCCGTCGAGCCAGATGCCGCCGGCGTCGATCGGGTGCAGCTGGTTGACCGAGCGCAGCAGCGTCGTCTTGCCCGAGCCCGAGGCGCCGATCAGGCACATCACCTCGCCCGGCATCACGTCGAGCGAGACGCCGCGCAGCGCCTCGAAGCTGCCGAAGGACTTGTGGACGCCGCGGAAGGCGACCATCGGGGTGTTCATCAGCGCGTCCTCCCGGAGCCGCGGGAAAAGTGCCGCTCGAGCAGCATCTGCACCGGGGTCAGCACCGAAACCACGGCCAGGTACCAGAAGCCGGCGACGATCAGCAGCTCGATCACCCGCGAATTGGCGTAGTAGATGTTCTGGGCGCTGTGCAGCACCTCGGGGAACTGGATCACGCTGGCGAGCGAGGTGGTCTTGATCATCGAGATGAACTCGTTCCCCAGCGGCGGCAGCACGACCTTCATCGCCTGCGGCAGCACCACGCGGCGCAGCGCGGTCAGCCGGCCCATGCCGATCGCGCGCGCGGCGTCGTGCTGGCCCTCGTCGACCGAGATGATGCCGGCGCGGATCACCTCGGACGTGTAGGCGCCCTGGTTCAGGCCCAGCCCCAGCAGCGCCGAGACGAAGGGCGTCATCACCTCGACCGCGGGGGCCGACCAGATGCCGGGAAGGCCGATCGTGGGGAAGATCAGCGCGATGTTGAACCACAACAGCAGCTGCAGGATCAGCGGCGTGCCGCGGAACAGCCAGGTGTAGCCCGCCGCGCAGGCGACCAGCACCGGGTTCTGCGACAGCCGCATCAGCGCGACCACGATCCCCAGCACCGTGCCAAGCGCCATCGCCAGCACCGCCATGACGACGGTGTTGACGATGCCCGACAGGATCGTCGGCGCGGTCAGGAACCGCGCCACATAGCTCCATTCGATCTGGCCCTCGGCGAAGGCCTTCAGGATCAGCCCCAGTGCCGTCAGGACCGCCGCCGCGGCGATCCACCGCCCCCAGAAGGGGCGACGGGCCACGGCAAGGCCGCCGAGATCGGGGAAGCCCGGCGTGACGCCGCCGCGTGCAGTCATTGCGGGGCCGCGTTGATCTTGAGCTCTTCGACCGCGTTGGCCTGCAGGCCGTAGCTGGTCAGGATCTTCAGATAGGTCCCGTCGTCGAGCAGCGCCTGCAGCGTTTCCTGGATCTTCGCGCGCAGCTCGGTATCGGCCTTGCGGAAGGCGATGCCCTGATAGCCGAGGGTGAAGGGCTCGCCGACGGCGCGGAAGGTGTCGGGTTCGTTCTGCATCGCGTAAGGGATGGTCTCGCTGCCCTGCACCGCGGCGTCGATGCGGCCCTGCTTCAGCTGGGTGCGGGCGTCGATGCTGTTCTCGGCCGGGACATATACCACCGCCGGGGCGCCCTTGGCCTCGCAGTTCGCCGCGCTCCATTTCTGGATCTCTTCGGGGAACGAGGTGCTGCGCGTGGTGCCGACCTTCTTGCCGCAGAGCTGCTCGACCGAGGTGATCTCGCTGCCGTCGCCGACGAGGAACTGCGCACCGGTGCGCAGGTAGTCGATGAAGTCCATCGTCTCGCGGCGCGAGGCGCGGTCGGACAGGCCGCTGATGATGAAGTCGGTCCGCCCGGTCTCGAGCGAGGGGATCAGCTGGGCGAAGGCGGTGTCGCTGAACTCGATCTCGAGGCCCAGCTTCGCGGCGATGGCCTTGGCAAGGTCGATGTCGAGGCCGGTGAGCTTGCCGGTGGCCGGGTCGGTGTATTCCATCGGCGCATAGGTGCCGTTCACCGTCAGGTTGAGATGGCCGCGATCCGTGATCTGCGCCGGAAGATCGGCGGCCTGCGCGGCGGCACCGATCAGCACCGTCGCGCCGGCGGCGAGAAGAGCCTTGTTGAGCATGAAAAAACCCTGTCTATCGCTGTTTTTCTTTGTCCCGGCGGATCTTGCGGCGCGATGTTGCGGCGGGCCGCCGCGTGCTGTCCGTTCGGCAGGGGAAAAGCACCATGGCCCAACTTCAGAGTGAAATAAAAAAACATGGCCATCGAATAATGCCATGTTATTCGAATGCGCCGCCCTGCCCTGCCGCCGCCCGGATCGGTGGTGCGACTCGCCCGTGCCCGGCCGCGGGTTTTCAATCGGCCCATTTCTTGCGCGACCTGCCTGCAAACGAGGTGGCGGGCCGTCGACGAGGTGCAGCCGCACCGTGGCCCGCGCCAGGCAGTCCCGCCCTGAACGAGATCGGCATTTTCATTTATTAACAATCGCTTGCCGGATGTGAGCAATGGCCGTTCGACTGCGAGGCGCTTATACTATTATACCTGATTATATAAATATTCGACTGATAATGCTGGTTTATGTGGCGCCTAGCCGCAAAACCGGCGCCGGTTGGCGCTGCGGCTGTCCTCCCCCGGCACCGCCCAACAGGAGAGCCAGATGAAAACCACGAACTTCGCCTCCCTCGCCCTGATCGCCGGTGCCGCGCTGGCCCTTGCCGCGCCCCTGCGCGCCGAGGAGCCCGCGGCAGAGGTCGCGCCGATCAAGGCCGAGGGCTATGTCGCCGGCGTCGACGGCACCTTCGCGCCGCATGCCTTCCCCAAGCTCGACGGCAGCGTGCAGGGCTTCAACATCGACCTCGCCGCCGCGATGTCCGAGAAGCTGGGCGTGCCGATCAAGATCAGCGCGATGCAGTTCTCGGGGCTGGTGCCGGCGATGGCGGCGGGAACGCTCGACTACATGGGCGCGCCGACCACGGTGACGGCAGAGCGCGCGAAGACCATGCTGTTCACCGAGGGCTTCATGGATTCGAACTTCGGCGTCGCCACCAAGGCCGGTGCCGGCCTCACCAGCCTCGACGACCTGAAGGGCAAGACGATCAGCGCCAACAAGGGCTCGGTCTACGAGACCTGGCTGAACGACCACGCCGCCGAGATGGACCTGACCGTGCTGGTCTTCGGCACCCAGGCCGACGCCTTCGAGGCCGTCACCAGCGGCCGCGCCGACGCGAGCCTTGCGGGGATGACCGTCGCCGCCTGGGCCGGGCAGCAGAACCCGGCGCTGGACTATGCCTTCGACGTGCCGACCGGCCTGACCTGGTCGCTCGCGTTCCGGCGCGACGACTACGCCACGCGCAACCTGATGGACAAGGTGCTGGAGTGCCTGAAGTCCGACGGCACCATGGCCGCCCTGTCCGAGAAGTGGTTCAAGATCACGCCCAAGGCCGGCGAGACCATCGTGACCCCGACGAAGGGCTACGGCGTGCCGGAGTTCGAGGGGTATCAGGACGCCGCGCACGAGGTCGGCTGCACCTTCGGCTGAGCCGCCCGCCAACCGATCGATCGCGGGCGCCGGCCGCCCGCGATTCACGTCCCCCGCAGATCCGGACCCCGACATGACCGCATCCCCTCCGCCCATGCTCGAGATCGTCGCGCTGGAAAAGCGTTTCGGCGACAACACGGTGCTGCGCGCCATCGACCTGAAGGTGACCAAGGGCGAGCTGGTGTTCGTCATCGGCCCCTCGGGGTCGGGCAAGTCGACGATGCTGCGCTGCTGCAACCGGCTGGAGGAACCGACCGGCGGCGCGATCCTGGTCGAGGGCCAGCCGATGCTGGGCATTCCCCAGCGCATGCTGGACCAGATGCGGCTGAAGGTCGGGATGGTGTTCCAGGGCTTCAACCTCTACCCGCACATGAGCGTGCAGCGCAACGTGATGCTGGCGCAGATGAAGGCGCTGAAGCGGCCCCGGGCCGAGGCCGCCCGGCGCGCGCTGCAGGAGCTGGAGCGCGTGGGCCTGGCGCACAAGGCCGAGGCGATGCCCGGTTCGCTTTCGGGCGGGCAGCAGCAGCGGGTGGCGATCGCGCGGGCGCTTGCGCTCGACCCCAGGGTGATGCTGTTCGACGAGCCGACCTCGGCGCTCGACCCAGAGCTGGTGGGCTCGGTGCTGCAGGCGATGCGCGAGTTGCGCGAGCGCGGCATGACCATGCTGGTCGTCAGCCACGAGATGGCCTTTGCCCGCGCCGCCGCGGACCGGGTGGTGTTCATGGACGGGGGCGTCATCGTCGAGCAGGGCACACCCGACGAGATCTTCGGCGCGCCGAAGTCCGAGCGGCTGCGCGCCTTCCTGTCGCGCGTGCAGGGCGAGGCCGCCTGATGGGCTTCGGCACGATCTTCTTCAACCCCGACGTGATCGCGCAGTACCTGCCCGCGATCCTCGGCGCGCTGTGGGTGACGGTGTGGCTGTCGGTGGTGATCACCGCGACCGGCCTCGTGCTGGGGGCGGCGCTGGCGGCGCTGCGCACCACGGGGCTGCGGGTGCTGGCCTGGCCGGTGATCCTGTTCGCCGACCTCTTGCGCGCGCTGCCGCCGCTGGTGCTGATCCTGATCCTGTACTTCGGCCTGCCCTCGCTGGGGCTGACTTTGCCGGCGCTTGCGGTGCTGTGGATCGTGCTGTCGCTGGTGCTTGCCGCCTTCGCCGAGGAGATCTTCTGGGCCGGCATCACCGCCCTGCCCCGCGGCCAGTGGGAGGCGGGCGCGGCCACCGGGCTTGGCCGCCCGGCGGTGCTGGCGCACATCATCTTCCCGCAGGCGCTGCGGATGGGCATCCCGTCGCTGGTCAACCGCGCGCTGACGATCTCGAAGACCACCGCGCTCGGGTCGGTCATCGGCGTGAAAGAGGTCGTCTCGGTCGCCGGCTCGGCACAGTCGACCTCGGGGTCGGCCACGCCGCTGACCATGGCCGCGCTCGCCTATCTCGTGATCCTGGTGCCCGCGATGATCGCCTCGCGGCGGATCGAGCGGCGCTTCGCCTACCAGCCCTGAGGCCCGGACATGGACGCTTTCCTCGACGCCTTCTTCAACCTCGACATCATGCGTCAGGCGCTGCCGCTGCTGCTGAAGGGCGCGGCGATGACGCTGAAGCTTTGCGCCGTCGTGATCGGCCTCGGGCTGGCGGGGGGGCTCGCGCTGGCGCTGGCCACCGGCGCGCGCACCCGGGCCTTGCGCTGGCCGGCGCTTGGCTTCATCGACCTCTTCCGCGCGCTGCCGCCGCTGGTGCTGCTGGTCTTCGTCTATTCCGGCCTGCCCTTTGCCGGGCTGCGGCTGTCGCCCTTCGGCGCGGTCGCGGTGGCGTTTCTGCTGAACAACTCGGCCTATTTCGCCGAGATCTTCCGCGCCGGCATCAACTCGATCCCCCGCGGCCAGATGGAGGCTGCGCGCGCCACCGGCCTGTCGCGCGGCCAGGCGATGGCCTCGGTGATCCTGCCGCAGGCGATCCGCAACGTGCTGCCCGACCTGATGTCGAACGTGGTCGAGGTGGTCAAGCTGACCTCGCTCGCGTCGGTCGTGTCGCTGGGAGAGCTGCTCTATTCGGCCAACATGGCCCGGGCGGTGACCTACAATTCCTCGCCCCTGATCCTCGCGGCCGCGATGTACCTCGTGGTGCTGTGGCCGCTGGTCCGTGTCATCTCGCGCTTCCAGCGCGGGCTGGCGATCCACTGACCCCTCATTCCCGGAAGCTGACCCCATGACCAAGCTGAAGATCGCCGCCGCCCAGATCGGCGGCATCCAGAAGGACGAAAGCCGCGAGGCCGTCGTCGCGCGCATGCTCGCGCTGATGGACGAGGCGCATGCGCAGGGCGTCCAGTTCATCGCCTATCCCGAGATGACGCTGACCACCTTCTTCCCGCGCTTCTACGTCGAGGACCGGGCCGAGTTCGACCACTGGTTCGAGACCGAGATGCCAAATGCCGCGACGGCCCCGCTGTTCGCGCGGGCGAAGGCCCATGGCATGGGCTTCACCTTCGGCTATTGCGAGCTGACGCCCGAGGGGCTGCACTACAACACCGCGATCCTCGTCTCGCCCGAGGGCGAGATCCGGCTGACCTACCGCAAGACCCACCTGCCGGGTCATGCCGAATACGAGCCCGAGCGCAGCCACCAGCACCTGGAAAAGCGCTACTTCCTGCCCGGCGACACCGGCTTCAACGTGACGAAGATGCAGGGGGTGAACATGGGCCTTGCGATCTGCAACGACCGTCGCTGGCCCGAGACCTGGCGGGTGCTGGGGCTGCAGTCGGTGCAGCTGGTCGCGATCGGCTACAACACGCCCTCGCAGAACAACCTGTCGAAGGACGAGGGGCCCGCGCGGCGGATCTACCACCACGAGCTGTCGATGTGCGCGGGTGCCTACCAGAACTCGACCTGGGCGATCGCGGTGGCGAAATGCGGCACCGAGGACGGCAACCACATGATCGGCGGTTCGGTGATCGTCGACCCGGACGGCTACGTGGTGGCCCGGGCGACGGGCGAAGGCGACGAGCTGATCGTGGCCGAGGCCGATTTCGACCGCTGCGCCTTCGGCGCCTCGACAGTGTTCGACTTTGCAGCCCACCGCCGGATCGAGCATTACGGGCGCATCACCGCCCAGACCGGCGCCAGCCAGCCCGAGTGAGGCGGCCAGACACACAGCAAGGGAGGTCCCCGATGGACTTCGACATCGTCATCCACGACGGCGAGATCGCCACGACCGAAGGCACGGCGAAGGGCTGCATCGGCATCAAGGACGGCCGCATCGCCGCCGTGGCCGAGACGATCCCCGGCGGTGCGCGCCGCATCGACGCGGGCGGGCGCATCGTCATGCCCGGCGGGATCGAGACCCATGCCCATATCGCGCAGGAAAGCTCCAGCGGCGTGATGACCGCCGACGACTACCTCTCGGGTTCGATCTCGGCGGCCTTCGGCGGCAATTCGTCCTTCATCCCCTTCGCCGCCCAGCAGCGCGGCCAGTCGGTCGACGACGTCATCGCCACCTACGACGCGCGCGGCGCGCGCTCGGTCATCGACTACAGCTATCACCTGATCATCTCGGACCCGACCGAGAAGGTCCTGCACGACGAGCTGCCGCGCGCCTTCGCCCGCGGCATCACCTCGTTCAAGGTCTTCATGACCTACGACCTGATGAACATCGGCGACCGCGGGATGCTCGACATCCTTACGGTCGCGCGCGACCACGGCGCGATCACCATGGTCCATGCCGAGAACAACGACATGGTGAAGTGGATGAACGCGCGGCTCGCGGATCGCGGCCTGACCGCGCCGCGCTATCACGCGATCTCGCGCCCCGAGCTGGCCGAGGAAGAGGCGATCAACCGCGCGGTTCAGCTGGCCAAGCTCGCGGACGCGAGCCTGTTCATCGTTCACGTCTCGACCGCCGGCGGGGCCGAGATCGTGCGGCGCGAACAGTTCAACGGCGCGAAGCTTTATGCCGAGACCTGCCCACAATACCTGTCGCTGACCCGCGACGACCTCGACCGGCCGGGCATGGAGGGTGCGAAATACATCTGTTCGCCCCCCCTGCGCGACGCCGGCACGCAGGAGGCGCTGTGGCACCACATCCGCATGGGCACCTTTGTCGGCGTGAATTCGGACCACGCGCCCTACCGCGCCGATGCGACGGGCAAGTTCCTCAACGGTGCCGAGGCGCCCTATCCGAAGATCTCGAACGGGATGCCGGGGATCCAGCTGCGGCTGCCGTGGCTGTTCTCGGAAGGGGTGCTGAAGGGCCGCATCACGCTCGAGCAATTCGTGGGGCTGGGCTCGACCAATGCCGCCCGGGTGTTCGGCTGCACCACCAAGGGCCGGATCGCGCCCGGCATGGATGCCGACATCGCGATCTGGAACCCCGACACGCGCTATACCGTCACCGTCGCCGACCAGCATGACAACATGGACTACACCCCGCTCGAGGGGGCCGAGCTGACCGGCCGCCCCGAGATCGTGATGACCCGCGGCGCGGTGATCGTCGAGAACGGCGTGCTGAAGGCGACCGAGGGACAGGGCCGGTTCTTCGGCCGCGCCCCGGTCGACGACCGCGCGCGCCCGGGCGCCCCGGTCAAGGAATTCGACCCGGGCCAGAACTTCGGAACGGAGCTGCGCTGATGCCCGCCACGACGCCAGCCGAGATCCTGATCATCAACCCGAACTCCTCGGTCGCGGTGACCCAGGGGATCGCGGCGGCGGTGGCGCCGATGACGCCGCCCGGTGTCACCTTCACCTGCGTCGGCCTGCCCGAGGGGCCGGCGACGATCTCGACCCAGGAGGATGTCGCGCGCGGCGGCATCGGGGTGCTCGAACACCTGCGCGCGCGACCGCGGCCCGACGCGGTGATCACCGCCTGCTTCTCGGACCCCGGCCTCGACCTTTTGCGCGCCGAGCCGGGCGCCCCGCCCGCGATCGGCTGCCAGGAGGCGGGGATCCTGTCGGCGCTGGCGCTGGCGGACCGCTTCGGGATCATCGCGCTGTCGGAACGCTCGATCCCGCGCCACCTGCGCAAGATCGCGCAGATGGGCGTCGGGTCGCGCCTTGCCGACGAGCTGGCGCTGCCCGGCGTCTCGGCCGAGGCCTCGGGCCGCGACGAGGCGGTCTATGCGCTGGTGCGCGAGGCGGCGGCCGAGCTGGGGCGGCGCGGCGCGGGCGCGATCGTGCTGGGCTGCGCGGGCATGGCGCCGATCCGGGCGCGGCTGGCGGCGGACACCGGGCTCGCGGTGGTCGACCCGGTCTGCGCGGCGGCGGCGATGGCGCTTGCGGTCGTGCAGGGCCGCTAGATGAGCGAGGGCGACCGCCTGCCCCAGGCCTCGCTGCGACTGCTCGAGATCTTCGCGGCGATGATGACCCATCGCACCACCGTCGCCGCGGCCGAAAGCCTTGGGATCTCGCAGCCCGCGGTCTCGGCGGGGTTGCGGCAGCTGGAGACCCAGCTGGGGCTGACGCTGTTCGAGCGCACCAGCCGTCACCTCGAACCGACCGCCGAGGCGCGCACGCTTTACGAAGAGATCCGGCCCCTGTTCGGAATCGTGCGGTCGGTCGCGATGCGGGCGCGCGACCTGCGGTCGGGGCGGTCGGGACGGCTGCGGGTGATCGCCACGCCGCCGCCGGGCTATTCGATCGCGCGGGTGGCGCTGCGCGACTTTCTGGCGGGACGGCCCGACGTGACGGTCAGCTATGACGTGCGCCGGCTCGAGAACGTGCTGCACGCGGTGCAGACGGGGCAGGCGGACATCGGCGTGGGGCTGGCGCCGGGGCGGATCCCCAGCGTCACCACCGAGGAGCTGCGCACGGGGCGGATGGTCGTGCTGATGCCCGGCGACCACCGGCTGGCAGAGCGGGCCGCGATCGAGCCCGGCGACCTGACCGGCGAGACCTTCATCGGCATCGACCAGGAAAGCTACCTGGGCCGGCTGGTCGCGGGCGTGTTCGAGGCCGCGCGCGTGACCTATCATCCGCAGCTCGAGGCGCGGTATTGCCAGACGGCGGCAGCGATGGTCGCAAGCGGGATGGGGATCGCCATCGTCGATCCCTGGTCGGCGCATCCCTACCTGGGCCAGGCGCCGGGCGCGGCCGGGCTGCACGGGCGTGCGGGGCTGGTGGTGCGGCCGCTGACGCAGGACTGCACCGTGCGCTGCATGATGTTCACCCGCCGCGGCATCCCGCAGTCGCAGCTGCTGGCAAGCTTCATGGCCGCGCTGCGCACCGCGATGGACAGCGTGACCGAACTGGGGCTGCCACCGGACAGCGCGTGACCGGCGGCGCGGGCGCGGGCGGGCGGGGTCAGACCCCGCGGATCATGCCGCCGTCGCAGCGCACCGAGGTGCCGGTGACATAGCTGGCCGGACCCGAGCACAGGAAGGCCGCGACGGCGGCGAATTCCTCGACGCGGCCATAGCGCCCGGCGGGGATCGTCGCGCGCGAGGCGGTCGCGACCTCGGCCGGCGTCTTGCCGGTGCGGGCGGCGGCGGCGGCGTCAAGCTCGTCGACGCGATCGGTGTGGATGCGGCCGGGCAGCAGCAGGTTGGCGGTGACGCCATCGGCCGCGACCTCGGTCGCGAGCGTCTTCGACCAGCCCTGCAGCGCGGCGCGCAGGCTGTTCGAGATCCCGAGGTTCGGGATCGGCTGCGCGACCCCGGACGAGGCCAGCGTCAGCACCCGGCCCCACCCCTGCGCGCGCATCTGCGGCACCAGCGCATGGGTCAGCGCGACGATCGGGGCGATCATCGACTCGAAGCCCTTGCGCCAGCTCTCGGGCTGGCTCGCGTGCACCGGTCCCGGCGCCGGGCCGCCCGAGTTGTTCACCAGGATGTCGATGCCGCCAAGCTTGTCCGCGACCGCGGCCACCAGCGTTTCGACCGCGCCCTCGGCGCCCAGGTCGCAGGCGGTCCAATCGGCGCGGCCCGGGCCACGGGCGGTCAGGTCGGCGGCAGCGGCGGCAAGGCGGTCGGCGTCGCGGCCGGTCAGCAGCACATGCGCGCCCTCGGCCACGAGGGCGGTGGCGACGCCGAGGCCGAGGCCGCGGGACGAGGCGAGGACCAGCGCGCGGCGGCCGGTGAGTTGCAGATCCATCTGGGTCTCCGTTTCAGGCGTTCGGGCCCGCGCGCTCAGGCGGCGGGCCAGGTCAGTATGTCGGCCTCGTCGGCGTGGAAGGCAATGCGGCTGCCGATCTCGGGGCGGGCGGCGGCGGGGCCGCTGGTCACGACCGAGGTGATCTGCCCGCCCGGGCCGCGCGCGACGATCTTGGTCGCGGCGCCCAGGAAGATCACCGTCTCGACCTCGGCCTGGATCTCGCGCTGGCCGGCGCCGGCGGGGCCGGGGCGCAGCTTCTCGGGACGCACGGCCCAGGGGCCGGCCGGGCCGTCGACGAAGTTGCATTCGCCGAGGAAGCCCGCGACGAAGGGGCTGGCGGGGGCGTTGTAAAGCTCTTCGGGCGTGCCGTTCTGCGCGATGCGGCCCTTGTCCATCACCACGATCCGGTCCGACAGGTGCAGCGCCTCTTCCTGGTCGTGGGTGACGTAAAGGATCGTCACGCCCAGTTCGCGGTGCAGCGCCTTCAGCTGCAGCTGGATCGACTGGCGCAGGTTCTTGTCCAGCGCGCCCAGCGGTTCATCCATCAGGAGGATGTCGGGATTGATCACCAGCGCGCGCGCCAGCGCCACGCGCTGCTGCTGCCCGCCCGAGAGCGCGCCGGGCAGGCGTTCGGCGAAGGGGCCAAGCTCGACCAGTTCCAGCGCCTGGCCGGTGCGGCGGGTGATCTCGTCCTTCGGCAGCCCGCGCATCTCCAGCCCGAAGGACACGTTGCGCCGCACGCTCATGTGCGGGAACAGCGCGTAGTTCTGGAACACCATGCCGATGTTGCGCTTGGCGACCGGCACCCGGGCGATGTCGCGCCCGTCGATGGCGATGGCGCCGTCATCGGTCGTCTCGAAGCCGGCGATGACCTTGAGCATCGTCGTCTTGCCCGAGCCCGAGGCGCCGAGCAGCGTGCAGAATTCGCCCGCCGCGACATCGAGGTCGAGCCCGTGCAGCACAGGTTGCGGGCCATAGCTTTTCCACAGGCCGCGGATCGAGACGGCCTTGCCGATCAGGGCGTCAGGCATTGCGGGTCCTCCGCGTGAAGATGAGGTTGAGCGCGAGCACGAGGATCGTGAACAGGATGATCAGGGCCGAGGCCGCGTTGATCGTCGGGTCGATCTCGTGCGCGACGCCTTCGTACATGGCCCGCGGCAGCGTGCGCGAGCGGACGTTGGTGAGGAAGAGCGCAAGCACGACGTCGTCGAAGCTTTGGATGAAGGCGAAGATCGCGCCCGCCGCGATGCCCGGCGCGATCGCGGGCAGCATGATGCGGCGGAACATCGTGCCCCAGCCGGCGCCAAGGTTCATCGCCGCCAGTTCCAGCGACGGGTCGAAGCCCTTGAGCGCGGCGCGCACGGTGATGAAGACGTAGGGAGCGCACAGCGCGGTCTGCGCCAGGCCCAGCGTGTAGGGGCTGCCCAGCACGCCAAGCGGCGACAGCATGTAGTAAAGCCCGACGCCCAGCAGGATGACCGGCACCACCATCGGCAGCACGAAGATCGTCTCCATCCACGGGCGCAGGCGCGCGGGCAGCCGGCTGGTGCCGATCGCGGCGGCGGTGCCGATCGCGACCGAGAGCGGCACCGCCACCGAGGCCGCCTTGAGCGAGTTCCAGATCGAACGGATCCATTTCGGATCGTCGAAGAAGTTCGCGAACCAGCGCAGCGAGTAGCTGGGCGGCGGGAACTGAAGGTAGGGCGAGTTCGAGGCCGCCATCGGGAACACCAGCACGATCGGCGCCACGAGGAGGGCGAGCACGACAAGCCCGACCGCCGCCGCGATCCAGCCGCCGCCGCTGCGCCGGCCCTGCAGGCCGAAGGGCTGCGCCGCACCGCGCCCGCCGCCGCCGGCGAACAGCCGGTCAAGGCCGAAGGCGCGCTGGAAGGCCGCGAAGATCACCAGCGTCGAGACCAGCAGCACCACCGACAGCGCCGCGGCCAAGCCCCAGTTCAGGTCGACGTTGATGTTTTGCGTGATCAGCATCGAGATCAGCGTCTGCCCGGGGCCGCCCATCAGGGCCGGCGTGATGTAGTAGCCGATCGCGTTCATGAACACGATCGTCGCACCGGCGATCACCCCGGGCGCGGTCAGCGGCAGGATCACCCGGCGCGCGACCGACAGCGCCGAGGCGCCGAGGCTTTGCGCCGCCAGAACCAGCGAGGCGTCGATGGCGCGGAACGCGGCATAGAGCGGCAGCACCACGAAGGGCATCAGCACGTGGGTCATGCCGATCAGCACGCCCGACAGGTTGTAGACGAAGGCGATCGGGTCGTCGGTCAGGCCCGAGGACTGCAGGACCGAGTTCAGGATGCCGTTGCGCTGCAGGATGACGATCCAGGCCGCGGTGCGCACCAGCGCCGAGGTCCAGAACGGCAGCAGCACCATCACGAACAGGATCTTGCGGGTCCGCTCGCCCACCGTCGCCAGCAGGTAGGCGACCGGATAGCTGAAGGCGACGCACAGCACCGTCACCATCGCCGCGATCAGGAAGGTGTTGCCCAGCACCCGGCGATAGAGCGGCACCTCGAGCAGCCGGCGGTAATGCTCGAGGGTGAAGCCGTCCTCGCCGAAGCTCAGGCCCATCAGCAGAAGCACCGGCCAGATGAACAGCACCGCCAGCAGCACCACCAGCGGCGCGCTGAGGCCCCAGGGCAGAAGGCCCGTGCGCGCGGGTCGCGCGGGCGGAGGCGTGCGAAGGGGGCGGGTCGCGGTCATCGGCGGCTCCGGTCGGTCAGGCGATGAACAGCTGGCGCGGGAAGCTCGTCAGCCGCTCGATCCCGGTTTCGGTGATGGTGATCGTCTCGGACATGCCGAAACCCCGGGCCAGCACGTAGGTGTGGAAGGTCATGCCGGGCTGGAACGACCAGGTCGCCTGCGGCTCGGCCTCCATGGGCTCGCCGCCGTTCGGCGCCAGCAGCAGGCCCACCGAGTAGAAGGTCTTGTTGGTGTAGGTCTCGCGCAGGCCGGCCGACAGCACGCCCTCGCGGTAGATCGCGTCGGGAACCGTGGCCTTCACGCCCGGCGCGACGGAGGCGATCGCCTCGTCCTGGATGCGGATCAGGGTCTCGACGACGCGGTGGTCCTCGTCGCTGGCCTCGGCCACCCGGATCGGGCGCATGAAGCGGGCATGGTAGTGGCGCACGTTCGGCGTGGTCTCGATCTGGACGATGTCGCCATGTTCCAGCACCCGGTCCGAATAGCCGCCGTGCAGGTGGAAGGCGCGCTCGCCCGAGGACATGACGCCGGGGCCGGGCAGGTCAGAACCTGCGCGGATCATCGCGGCGCAGATCTCGGCGGCCATCTCGCGCTCGGTCACGCCGACGCCGGCGCTGTCGATCGCGGCCTGCATGCCGGCCTCGGCCGCCTTGGCGGCGCGGCGCTGATAGGCGATCTCGGCGGGAGACTTGATCAGGCGCATGGTCGAGACAAGCTGGCTCTCGTCGGTCCAGACCGCGCCCGGCAGGCCGGCCCTGATCCCCTCGTAGCGGGCGACCGACAGCGGCCAGGCGGCCATCTCGACGGCGATCTTCGGGCTGGCGCCCAGGCGCGAGCGGATCGTCTCGACGGCGACGGCGATCTTGTCGTCGCTGTCGGTCCACATCGCGCGGTCGGTGTAGATGCAGGTGCTGTCGAGATAGTATTCCTCGACGTCACGGCAGAACAGCGTGGGCTTGCCGTTCGCCGGGATGATCGCGAACTGGAAGCTGGAATAGGCACGGGTGAAGAAGCCGGTCAGCCAGGTGACCGTCTCGGGCAGGAAGGCCAGCAGCGCGTCCTGGCCCTTGTCCTGCAGCGCCTTCTGCACGCGGGCAAGGCGTGCCTCGAACTCGGGTTTCTCGAACCAGTATGCGGTCTGGACCATCTTGGCCTCGTCGGTATGGAAGGGGTGATCTGGGGAGAAAAGCGCCGCGGTCCTCGGGGAGAGGTCGGGACCGCGGCGTCGAGGACCAGGCGGCGGGACAGGGGAGCGCCCGCCGCCTGAAAGGCCCTCAGTTCTGCATCATCGCGGTGTACTTCTCGGCCACTTCGGTGGCGTGCTGGGCCCAGAACGCGATGTCCGAGAACACGGCGTGCGACAGGCGCTCGTCGGTCGAGGGCAGGCGCGCGGTGCGCTCGGCGTCGATCATCGGCAGCGACTTCGGCGTGGTGGGGCCGTAGGCGACGTATTTCGAGAATTCGGCCTGATGCTCGGGCTTGGTGATCCAGTTCAGGAACTTGATCCCGGCCTCGCGGTTCGGCGCGCCCTTCACGAGCATGAAGTAGCCGACCTGGGCGATGCTCTCATCCCAGCTCATCTCGATCGGCAGGCCCTCGTCGATGCCGGCCTGGAAGCGGCCGTTCCAGCCAAGCGCCATCACGACCTCGCCCGAGCCGATCGCCTGCACCGGCTGCGCGCCCGAGGACCACCAGACCGAAACCTCGGGCTTCAGCTCCGCCACCTTGTCGAGCGCGCGCTTGAGGCCCTCTTCGGTCGACAGCGTCTTGTAGATGTCGCCCGGCGCGACGCCGTCGGCCAGCAGCGCGGCCTCGAGCACGGTCGAGGGCTTGTCGGGCAGCGTGCGCTTGCCCGGGAATTTCTTGGTGTCCCAGAAGTCGGCGAAGGTCTTCGGGCCGCCGTCGGGGAAGGCTTCCTTGGAATAGCCGATCACGGTCGAGAAGATCTCGGACGGGACGCCATAGTCCGACCGCGCTTCGGGCAGCACGTCCGACTGGTCGACCATGTCGTCGGTGATCTTCTCGAACAGGCCGAAGTTCACGCCCTGCATCAGGGTCGAGCCGCCGCCGGTGACCACGTCCCATTCGACGTTGCCGGTGTCGACCATGCCGCGGATGCGCGCGACCTGCGGTTCGGTATCCTCGATCACCTCGACGCCGGTCTCGGCGGTGAAGGGGGTGATCCAGGCTTTCTTGATCGCTTCCTGGTAGGCGCCGCCCCAGCTGGCGAACACCATGTCCTCGGCCGAGGCCGCAAGCGGAGCGGCGATCATCGCGGTCGCCGCGACAAGGGCCGTGAAGGTCTTTTTCATCGTGACAGATCCCTGTTGGGAGGTGGAAGGGGGGAGAGGGTGGGCTTGGTTTCTCCTCCGACGGATGCGGAGGCTGGTCTCAGCCGTGCTTCACCAGCTCGACGAAGTTCGAGATCATGGTCTTCGACTCGGCGGCCTCGTGCGCGGTGGCCTTCAGCACCTCGACGTCCGCACCGTCGAGCGTCATGCGCGCGCGGTTCTCCTCGAACCACAGCGGCGCCTGCTCGGCGGTGACTTCGGGGTGGCCCTGGATGCCCCAGACCGGCTGATCGCGGAAGCGCCAGACGTGGTTCGGGCAGATGTCGGAATAGGCGAGGATCACCATGTCGGGATGCGCGGCGCGCACCTCGTCGTTGTGCCACACGAACATGTTGACGCTGTCGCCAAGGTCCTTGGCGATCGGGTCGGTCTGCACCGCCTCGGTCGTCGGCAGGTCCTTGTAGCCGATCTCGCAGAAGTCGCGGCGGAACACCTGGTTGCGGCCGCACAGCGCCGAGGCGAGGATCTGGCTGCCGAAGCAGATCCCCAGCATCGGGATGCCCTTGTCCGCGGCCTCGCGGATCAGGTCATGCTCGCGGTTGATGAAGGGAATGTCCTCGTAGGCGCCATGCGGGCTGCCCGACAGGAAGATGCCGTCATAGCCGTCCAGCGTCTCGGGGAACTCGCCCGCGAAGGCGTGGTAGCGGTCGAGCGTCAGGCCCCAGCCCTCGAAGCGCTCGTCGAGACGGGCGAGCGACTGGAACTTGGTGCCGTTGCCGATGTAGAGCAGGCGTTTGTGGGTCATCGGAGGGCTCCTCAGGCGGTTTCGAGAGGCTGGGCGATCGCGGCCAGCCGCCGCTCCTGGCGGGCGAGCAGGCGGTCGATGTCGGCCATGTCGGCAGCCGAGAGGCCGGGGCCCGGCTTGCGCAGCGTGGCGTGGGCGATGACGCCGCGCCGGGCCAGCACCTGCTTGCGGATCGCGAGGCCCAGGCCGGGCTGGCTTTCGTAACGCACGAACGGAAGGTAGGCGTCGAACAGGTCCTGCGCCGCCTCGATCCGGCCCTCGGTCATCAGCCGGGCGACGCCGACCATCATCTCGGGGAACGAGAAGCCGGTCATCGCGCCATCGGCGCCGCGCGCCATCTCCTCGGGCAGGAACAGCCCGCCGTTGCCGGTCAGGATCGAGATCCGCCGCCGGCCCGCGGCTTCGGCGGCACGCAGCGCGGCGATCTTGGCCAGGCCGGGCCAGTCCTCGTGCTTGAGCATCGCGATCGAGGGCATCGCCTCGATGACCCGGCCCAGCACCCCGTTCGAGATCTGCACCCCGGTCGCCAGCGGGAAGTCCTGCAGCACCACCGGCACGTCGGCCCCCAGCGCCTCGGTCGCCTGGGCGAAGTAGCCGAAGACCTGGTCGTCGGTGCGCGTGACCGACGGCGGCGTGATCATCACGCCCGCCGCGCCCATGTCCATCGCGCGCAGCCCGAGTTCGCGCACCGCGGCGAGGCCGGGGGCCGAAACGCCGACCACGACCGGCAGGCGGCCTGCGCGCGCCATCACGCGTTCGGTCACCGTCACGGATTCGGCCTGGGTCAGCTTCTGCGCCTCGCCCATCATGCCCAGGATCGTCAGGCCGGTCGCGCCCGCGGCCGCGTAAAAGTCGACCATCCGGTCCAGGCTCGCGAGGTCCAGCGCACCGTCGGGCAGGAAGGGCGTCGGGGCGATCACGTAGACGCCGGTGGCTTTGTTCAGGGTCTCGAAACTCACGGAAGGTCCTCGCCGGTCAGGCTGCGCACGATCGCGGCGCGCGCGTTGTCGATATGGTCGCTCATCAGGGTGGCGGCGGTGGCGCTGTCGCGGGCCGCGACCGCGTCCAGGATCGCCAGGTGCTCGATCTTGCCGGCGGCGAAGCGCTCGGGGATCCGCTCCATGCCGAACATGCGGGTGCGCAGCCGGCAGTCGTGGATCATCCGCTCCATCATCCGGTTGCCCGAGGCGCGGGCCAGGCCCATGTGCAGCTCCTCGTCGATGTCCCAGTGCTGGCTCGCTTCGGTGTGCAGGGCGTCGGTCAGGCCCAGCACCCGGTCGCGCAGCGCGGCGACCTCGTCGGGCTTCATCCGCAGGGCCGCGATGCGCGCGGCCTCGGCCTCGAGCACGCGGCGCACGCCCAGCACGTCGAGAAGGTCCTTCAGCGCGACACCCGTCACCATCAGCGTCCGGCCGACGCGGCGCACGAAGTTGCGCCCCTCGAGCCGGCCGATCGCCTCGCGCACCGGGGTGCGCGACAGGCCGAGCTGGTCGGCGAGCGTGCGCTCGCTGACGATCTCGCCCTGGGCAAGCTGGCCGCTGCGGATCATCTCCATGATCGCGTCCACGGCGCCTTGGGTGAGGGTCTGTTCCGGCTCGGTCATCGTCTCGATTCCATTCTGTGTGCCACTGGTATGCCACCCGTATGCCAGTGCAAGCCGGCAGGTGGCGGGTCAGGTCGCGCGGGGCTGCGCAATGGCGCTTTTGTCGAATGTCGCGGCGCTATGCATCATAAATGGGCAGCAAGAGGACGAAACGCGCGACCGGGCGCGCCGTTTGCCAGCAAATCGGGCAGGCCTCCGCAGCAGGCCGCCGGGCTCCGGTCGACCCGCGAGCGGGGCGCGATCCGGCTTGGCGGCACGCGCGCCATGCCCCATCATGTCGGGATGCCCCTACCCCGCGACGCGCGGGGCCCCGTGCCGGCGGCCCGACGGCCGGACATCTCGAAGGACCGCCCGCCGATGGACACTGCCCCGGAGCGCCTGCGCATCGCCGTCGTCGGCGCGGGGATCATCGGCGCCTGCGCCGCGCATGAACTGGTGCGGCGCGGCCACGAGGTGACGCTGGTCGAGGCGGCGGTCCCCGGCGGCGAACAGGCGGCAAGCT
Source organism: Frigidibacter sp. MR17.24 (assembly GCF_037095655.1). Classification (NCBI taxonomy): domain Bacteria; kingdom Pseudomonadati; phylum Pseudomonadota; class Alphaproteobacteria; order Rhodobacterales; family Paracoccaceae; genus Frigidibacter; species Frigidibacter sp. MR17.24. Next base: position 229,917 of record NZ_JBAWKE010000005.1, on the reverse strand, counting down.
TCGGCAATGGTGCCTTCATCTCGCCCGCCTCGATCATCCCGATGGCGATGCCGGGGCTCTGGCGCCAGGTGCCGGGCTACCTGTCGGACCCGACCGGGCCGCTGACGATCGCGCCGGCCTCGCTGCCCCGGCTTCTGCCCTGGCTGTGCCGCTTCCTGTGGGCGAACGCGACGATGCCAAGGGCACGGCGCACGGTGGCGGCGCTGCACGCGCTGCTGCAGGACGGGCCCGCGCGGCATGCGGCGCTTGCGGCCGAGATCGGCGCGCCCGGTCTCATCCGGCGCGACGGGCTGCTTTATGCCTATCCCGACCGGGCCGCCTTCGCGGCCGAGGCGCGGTCCTGGTCCCTGCGCCGCGACCATGGGCTTGTCTGGCGCGAGCTGGAGGGCGAGGCGCTGCGGACGGCCGAGCCGGCGCTGTCGCCGCGCTATGGCTTCGGCATCCTGCTCGAGAGCGGGGCGCATTGTACCGACCCCGGCGCCTATGTCGCCGCGATCGTCGCGCGGGCCTGCGCGGCGGGCGCGGTGCTGCGCCGGGCCCGCGCCACCGGCTTCGACATGTCCGGGGGGCGGCTCGGGGCGCTGCTCACCGATGCCGGGCCCCTGCCCTGCGACCGGGCGGTGATCGCGACCGGCATCGGCGGCGCCGCGCTGGCCCGCCGGGCCGGCGACCGCGTGCCGCTCGAGGCCGAGCGCGGCTATCACTTGGCGATCCCGGGCGCGGGTGTCACCCTGCGCCGGCCGGTGATGCCCAGCGACGGGCGGATGGCCAACACGATGACCGCGGGCTGCCTGCGCGCCGCGGGACAGGTCGAGCTGTCGCGCGCCGACGCCGCGCCGAACTGGGCGCGCGCCGAGGTGCTGCTGGGCCACCTGCGCGACACCTATCCCGGGCTGGAGATCCCGGCCGAGGGGCTGCAGCGGTGGCAGGGCAACCGCCCGTCGACGCCCGACGGGCTGCCGGTGATCGGCCCCGCGCGCGCAGCCGGGGTGTTCCATGCTTTTGGTCACGGCCATGTCGGGCTGAATGCCGGGCCGGCCACGGCGGCGCTGCTGGCCGACCTGATCGGGGGCCGCCCGCCCGCGATCGACCCGGACCCCTACGCGGTAGGCCGGTTTCGCTGGCGCGGCCGTTGACCGCGGCCCGGCCGCGGGCCTATGCAGGGGATGAACCCCGAGGGAGCCGCCGGTGCCACAGCCGCGTCCGCGCGATACCGCAAGCCTGCGCAGCCGGCCCGAGCTGTTCGGGATCGAGACGCTGCAGGCGCGCTATCTCAGCCAGAGCTTCAAGCCCCATGCCCATGACGACTACCTCTTCGGCGTGATCGAGGGCGGGGTCCATGCGGTCTGGTGCCGGGGCGAGATGCACCGCGTGCCCGGCGGCTCGGTCGTCACCATGCGCCCGGGCGACGTGCACCACGGCGGCGCCGGTGACGAGGGCGGCTGGCGCCAGCGCATGCTCTACATCCCCGAGGCCGGGCTGCGCGAGCTGGTCGCCGACATCACCGGGCGGGCGCCGCGCGGCACGCTTGATTTCGGCGCCGCCTTCCACGCGCAGCCGGCGCTGGGGCACCGCTTCGCCGCGCTGCACGCCCGTCTGCACGACGCGCCCGAGGCGCTGGTGCGCGACGAGGCGCTGGTCGCGCTGATGCGGCTGCTGCTGGCCGGGCTGGCGCCGGATCCCGACGGGCCCCGGCCTGATGGCCGCGGATCGGGCGCGGACGGGCGGATCGCCGATGCCGTGGACTACCTGGGGGCGCGGCTGGACGAGGACGTCTCGCTGGCCGAGCTGTGCGGCGTGACCGGCCTCGGGCGGCGCCAGACGATCGAGGCGTTCCGCCGCGTGACCGGCCTGCCACCGCATGCCTGGCACCTGCAGGCGCGCATCGCGCATGTGAAGCGGCTGCTGCGCGCGGGCGTCGCGCCCGCCGCCGCCGCCGCCGAGGCGGGCTTTGCCGACCAGAGCCACATGGGGCGCCACTTCCGCGCCATCGTCGGCGCCACCCCCGCCGCCTGCGCCCGCGGCTGATCCCCGTCGCGCCCCCGCGGGCCACCGCGCTTTCGTTCTATAGCCTGCCCCGCCCCCTGCCCTAATCCCGGCCCGATACCGGCTGCGGGGATGGCAAGATGATGACGGGTGGACTGACGATGCGGCGCGCCGCGCTGGCGGCGGAACTGGCGGTGCTGGGGGTGGCGCTGGTCTGGGGGGCGAGCTACCCGGTGGCCAAGGGCGCGCTGGCCCACATGCCGGTGCTGGCGCTGGTGTTCTGGCGCTTCGCGCTGACCGCGGCGGTGATGGGCTGGATCGCGCGGCGCGAGCTGGCGGCGGCGGCGCGCGCCGACCTGCGGGCCGGGGCGGCGCTCGGCGCGATCCTCGGCGCGATCCTGCTGGCCGAGACGGCGGGCGTCGGCCTGACCAGCGCCGGCAACGCGGCGCTGGTGATCTCGCTGTGCACGATCTTCACGCCGGTCCTCGATTTCGGGCTGCGCGGCCGGCTGCCGCCGCGCGGCGTCCTTGCGGGCGGGCTTGCCGCCGTCGCGGGCGTGGCGGTGCTGTCGGGCGCCGCCGGGGCGCTGGGTCCGGGCGACCTGCTGGTGCTGCTTGCCGCGGGGCTGCGCGCGGTGATGGTCGTCGCCACGGCGCGCGTGATGGCGGGGCGCGCGCTGGGGCCCGCGGCGCTGACGGCGGTGCAGGCGGCGACGGTCGCGGCGATCGCGCTGGGGCTGATCCTCGGCCATGCCGGCCCGGCCGGCCTGTCGCCCGGCACCGCGCCCGGCGGCTGGGCCGCGATCGCCTTCCTGTCGCTGTTCTGTACGATCGCGGCCTTCTACGTCCAGAACGCCGCCCTGCGCCGCAGCAACCCGACGCGGGTGGCGTTCCTGATGGGGACCGAGCCGCTGTTCGGCCTTGCCCTCGCCGCCGCGATCATGGCCGAGCCGGTGACGGCGGCGACGCTTGCGGGCGCGGCGCTGATCGTCGGGGGCACCTTCCTCGGCCTCGCCGCCGAGCGCGGGCGGCGCTGAGCGCGGGTTGGGGGGCCGCCTGCGCGCCGGCATCGCGGGGTGACGCCGGGGGGTGGGCGGAAATCCGCCCCCCACGGTTTACATTCCGGGTCTGAATCGCCAGCTTTGGGGCGAGCGACCGAGCAACCCGCGCGCCGCGCGGCCTCGGCAAAGTCACGAACCTCCCCGAAAGGACATCCGACATGACCCAGGCAAAGCCGGGCGACACGCTGCATCTGCACTACAAGGGCACGCTGGACGACGGTTCGGTCTTCGACAGTTCGGAAGGCCGCGAGCCGCTGAGCTTCCAGCTGGGCGCGGGCCAGATCATCCCCGGTCTCGAGGCCGGGCTGCAGGGCATCGCCGTCGGCGAGCGGCGCACCGTGCGCGTCGAGGCCGCCGAGGCCTATGGCGAGCATCACCCCGAGCGGATGCAGGCCGTGGACCGTGCGGGCGTGCCCGATCACATCCCGACCGACCCCGGGACCCGGCTGCAGGTGCGCACCCAGGACGGCCAGGCGCTGGACGTGGTCGTGGCCAGCGTCAGCGACACCGAGGTGGTGCTGGACGCGAACCATCCGCTGGCAGGCAAGGCGCTGACCTTCGACGTCGAGCTGGTCGAGATCGCCTGACCCGGCGCGGGGGGCCGCCCGGGCCCCCTGCCCCATCCGGCTGCCGCCGGCCCCCGCGTACGGGGGCGGCGGCGGTCTTCGGCAGACCCAAACCCACCCCCGATCGCGGCCGGTTTGCCCCGCGCCCGAGCACCGGCCGCCCGGTGCGATCCCCGGTCACAGGTCGGGCGAGACCTTCCAGTCGCGCAGCTTGTAGACGGTGCCGGGCCGCGGCCGCGCCTTTTCGCTGGTGTCGCGCATGCGGCGCTTGAAGGAATGGATCGGGGTCGCCCGGTCGTCGATGCGCACCTCGACCACCGAGGGGCCGTCATGGGCGAAGGCCTCGTCCAGCGCCGCGGCGATCTGGTCGGGCTTGTCGACATAGATCCCCTTCAGCCCCATGCCGCGTGCCGCCGCGGCATATCCCGGAACGACGCTCTGGCTTTCCAGCTCCGCGGACTGGACGTTCTTGAAGAAGATCTCCTGCCAAAGCTGGATCCAGCCAAGCTTGCCGTTGTTGATCACCACGTTGACGATGCGCTGGTTGTACTGCGCCTGCGTCGCCAGTTCGCCGATCGTGTAGGAGAACGCGCCGTCGCCGGCCACGGTCACGACCCGCGCGCCCTCGGGGGCCACCGCCGCCGCGCCGATCGCGCCGGGGACGGAATAGCCAAGCCCCCCCTGCCCGCGCGCGAAGACGAACTGTCGCCGGGTCTGCTCGGCCGGGATGTAGCCCGAGATCCAGCCCGCCGAGAACGAGGCGTCGGAGACGACGACATCGTCCTTGCCCAGCCGCTTCGCGATCTCGACCATGATCCGCGGCGGCAGGATCGGCACCTGGTCCGACGAGGTCTCGGCCAGTTTCGACGCCTCGCAGCGCGCCTTCACCTCGGCGATGCGCGCGTCCCAGTCGGGCAGCGTGCCGGCCCGGCTGTCGCCGAGCGCCGCGTCGAGCGCGGTGATCACCTCGCGCACGTCGCCCAGCAGCGGGACGGTCGGGCGGAAGGTGCGGCCATGTTCGAGCGGGTCGAAATCGATGGTGATTGTTGCCTGGTCCGGCTTGGGCAGCGTCCAGTTCATGCCGGTGTTCTGGCTGACCTTGGAGCCGCACCAGATGATCAGGTCGGCCTCCTGGATCAGCTCGATCGCCGCCTCGGAGCCCAGCGGGTTCAGCACGCCCGCGGCATAGGCGCGGGTTTCGGGGACCGACCCCTTGCCCGAGAGCGAGGTCACGACCAGCCCGCCCAGACGGTCGGCGAAGGCGGTCACCTCGGCCGCCGCGTCCGAGCCGTGGACGCCGCCGCCGCAGACGAGCGCCGGGCGCTTGGCCTTCCTGATCAGCGCCGCCGCGTCCCTGATCGCGCTGACCGGCGCGGCGGAACGCAGGTAGGGCATCCGGCGCGTGCGGTCATCGACCCGCACCGGCATCGCCTGCGGATCCCAGTCGGCGTCGAAGATGTCATGCGGGATGATGAGCGCGACGGGGCCGGGCCGGGGCGCGGTGGCGATGCGGAAGGCGGTGCGCACCAGTTCCGGCAGGGCCGCGACCGAGGGCACGAGGAACGCCTCTTTCGAGCAGGACTGGAAGAACGACAGCTGGTCGAAGCCTTGGCTCGCGATGCCCTTCTCCTTCAGCGGCATCCAGTCGAGCGGCAGCTCTCCGATGATGCCGATCATCGGGATCGAGGCGTTCAGCGCCTCGAGGAAGCCCGCGGGCAGCAGGTTCGCGCCGGGGCCCACGGTCACGTCGCAGATGCCGGGCTTGCCGGTCAGCCGCGCATAGGCATCGGCGGCATAGGCGGCATTGCGTTCGTCGCGCATCAGGATGTGGCGGATGCGGTCGGTGCGGCGCGAGATGCCGTCGTGCAGGGCCGTGGTCTGCCCGCCGGGCATGCCGAACACGTATTCCACGCCCGACTGCGCCAGCATCTCGGCCAGCATGTCGCCGATATGGGGTTTGGTCTCGGTCAGCGGCTGGTTTGCGGAAAGCGGGCCGTCCATCGTCATACTCCTGCATCGCGGGACCGGCGCCTGGCATGCGCGGCGGTCGGGGTTGGGTCGGGCCGACGCCTTGCGCATCGGCCCGGGGGTTGGATCAGCCCTGCTGCCAGGACTTGATCAGCTGGTCGTAGGGAATGGTCTCGGGGGCCGGATCCTCGTTATCGAGCTTGGCGACCGGGGCGCCGGGCGCGTCGAGCCATTCCTGCGGATCCTTCTCCTCGTTCAGTTTCGGGCCGAGATCGCCCTGCACCCCGGCCCGTTCGAGCCGCGCCAGGACCTTCTCCTGCTCGGCGCAGAGGCCATCGAGGGCTTCCTGCGCGCTCTTCTCGCCCGAGAGCGCATCGCCGATGTTCTGCCACCACAGCTGCGCCAGCTTCGGATAGTCCGGGATGTTGGTGCCGGTGGGCGACCATTGCAGGCGGGCGGGCGAGCGGTAGAACTCGACTAGGCCGCCCAGCATCGGCGCGCGCTTGGTGAAGCTGTCGTGGTTGATCGTGCTTTCGCGGATGAAGGTCAGGCCGGTGTGGCTTTTCTTCACGTCCACGGTCTTCGAGGTGACGAACTGCGCGTAAAGCCAGGCGGCCTGCGCGCGGTCGACCGGGGTCGACTTCATCAGCGTCCAGGAGCCTGCGTCCTGGTAGCCGACCTTCATGCCGTCCTTCCAGTAGGCGCCGTGCGGGCTGGGCGCCATCCGCCACTTCGGGGTGCCGTCCGCGTTCATCACCGCGGTGCCGGGCTTGACCATGTCGGCGGTGAAGACGGTGTACCAGAACATCTGCTGGGCCACGTCGCCCTGCGCGGGCACCGGGCCGGCCTCGGAGAAGGTCATCCCCATCGCCGCGGGGGGCGAGTACTTGTGCAGCCAGTCGATCGCCTTCTCGATCGCGTAGACCGCCGCCGCATCGTTGGTCGCCCCGCCGCGCGCCACGCAGGACCCGACCGGCTGCGACTGCTCGTTGACGCGGATGCCCCATTCGTCGACCGGCAGGCCGTTGGGTTCGCCCACGTCGCCCATGCCCGCCATCGACATCCAGGCGTCGGTGTAGCGCCAGCCAAGGCTCGGGTCCTTCTTGCCATAGTCCATGTTGCCATAGACCTTGGCCGGCCCGTCCATGTAGCTCATGTCGCGGCCGGTGAAGAACTCGGCGATGTCCTCGTAGGCGGACCAGTTCAGCGGCACGCCCAGCTCATAGCCGTACTTGGCCTGGAAATCGGCCTTGGTCTTCTCGTCGCTGAACCAGTCGTTGCGGAACCAGTAGAGGTTGGCGAACTGCTGGTCGGGCAGCTGGTACAGCTTGCCGTCCGGCCCGGTGGTGAACTTGATGCCGACGAAATCCTCGAGGTCGAGGCCGGGGTTGGTCACCGCCTTGCCGTCGGTCTCCATCCATTCGGTCAGGTTGCGCGCCTGCTGATAGCGCCAGTGGGTGCCGATCAGGTCGCTGTCGTTGATGTAGGCGTCATAGATGTTCTCGCCCGACTGCATCTGGGTCTGCAGCTTCTCGACCACGTCGCCCTCGCCGATCAGGTCGTGGGTCAGCTTGATGCCGGTGATCGCGGTGAAGGCGGGGGCCAGCACCTTGGATTCGTATTCATGGGTCGCGATGGTTTCGGACACCACCTTGATCTCCATCCCCGCATAGGGCTTGGCGGCGTCGACGAACCACTGCATCTCGGCCTCCTGATCCGCACGCGACAGCGTCGACAGATCGCCGATCTCGGCATCCAGGAAGGCCTTGGCCGCCTCCATGTCCGCCCAGGCCGGAGCGCCGAGTGCCGTGAGCGCAAGCGCCATCGCACTCGTCATCAGACGAAGTTTCATTGCTTCCTCCCAATTGGTTTTTGGTCGTCACGTCGGCCCGGGGTCCGGCCCGCCTCCATTCGGGCCGGACATCGGGTCTATCCCGGCTAGACCCAGCGGAAGACCGCCGCGGCATAGACGAGGCAGAGAGCCAGCGCGCCCCAGAGCGGCGCGCCGAAGAAGAATAGCCAGCCAAGGCACAGGAAGGCCGAGCCGAGAAGGCTGATGAACAGCCGATCGCCGCGCGTGGTCTCGATCCGCAGCACGCCAAGCCGCGGCGCTTCGGGATGGCGGATCGCGAGCAGGGTGAAGAGGATCAGCAGGCAGGCGATGCTCCAGAAGAACAGCGCGACCGGGAAGGTCCAGGCCATCCAGCCGCCGTCGATCATCGGGGCGAGCCAGTCGAACCGGCCGCCGGGGCGCGGCGTGGCGGCGATCAGGCCGCCCAGCACGGCGAGCATCGCCGCACCGGTGGTCAGGTAGATCGTGGTCCAGCGTGCAGCGGTCATCTTCGCCCCCTCACACCCGGCCCAGGGCGAAGCCCTTGGCGATGTAGTTGCGCACGAACCAGATCACGAGCGCGCCGGGGATGATGGTCAGCACCCCCGCCGCGGCGAGCGTCCCGTAATCGAGCCCCGTGGCCGAGGAGGTCCGCGTCATCGCGACCCCGATGGTCTTGACGTCGACCGAGGTCAGCGTGCGGCTGATCAGCAGGTCCACCCAGGAGAACATGAAGCAGAAGAAGGCCGCGACCCCGACCCCGCTCGCGATCAGCGGCAGGAAGATCTTGAGGAAGAACCGCGGGAAGCTGTAGCCGTCGATATAGGCGGTCTCGTCGATCTCGCGCGGCACGCCGCGCATGAACCCCTCGAGGATCCAGACCGCCAGCGGCACGTTGAACAGGCAGTGCGCCAGCGCCACCGCGATGTGGGTGTCGAACAGCCCGACCGAGGAATAGAGCTGGAAGAACGGCAGCGCGAAGACGGCCGGGGGCGCCATGCGGTTCGTCAGCAGCCAGAAGAACAGGTGCTTGTCGCCCATGAAGCTGTAGCGGCTGAAGGCATAGGCGGCGGGCAGCGCGGCACAGATCGAGATCACGGTGTTCATCACCACGTAGATCAGCGAGTTGACGTAGCCCATGTACCAGGTGCTGTCGCCGAAGATCTTGGCGTAGTTCTCGAGCGTCGGCTCCGCCGGGATCAGGTTCACCGTCCCCATGATCTCGTAGTTGCCCTTGAAGCTCATGTTCACGAGCCAGTAGATCGGGATCAGCAGGAACAGCAGGTAGGCGATCAGCACGGTGCGCGAGACGTAAGTGCGCAGGCCCGCGCGGCCCCTGGTCCGCCTGCGCGCGGCGGATCCGGCCATCGCGCCGATGGAGGCGGCGGTCATTCGAAATCCTCCTCTTTGTCGAGCGTGGTCATGACGGTGTAGAACACCCAGCTGACCAGCAGGATCACCAGGAAATACATCAGCGAGAACGCGGCGGCGGGGCCGAGGTCGAACTGTCCGATCGCCATCTTCACCAGGTCGATCGACAGGAAGGTGGTGGCCGATCCCGGGCCGCCGCCGGTGACGACGAAGGGCTCGGTGTAGATCATGAAGCTGTCCATGAACCGCAGCAGCACCGCGATCAGCAGCACGCCCTTCATCTTCGGCAGTTCGATGTAGCGGAAGACCGACCAGCGGCTGGCCTGGTCGATGCGGCCGGCCTGGTAATAGGCCTCGGGGATCGACTGCAGGCCCGCATAGCACAGCAGCACGACGAGCGATGTCCAGTGCCAGACGTCCATGACGACGACGACGATCCAGGCATGCAGCGGCGACTGGCCGATGTTGAACGGGATCCCCATCGCCGCGAGCGAGGCGCCCATCAGGCCGATGTCGATGCGCGCGAAGACCTGCCAGATGGTGCCGACCACGTTCCACGGGATCAGCAGCGGCAGCGCCAGCAGCACGAGGCAGGTGCTGGCCCAGACGCCGCGCTTGGGCAGGGTCAGCGCGATGGCGATGCCAAGCGGGATCTCGATGGCAAGGATGATGCCCGAGAACATCAGTTGGCGCCACAGCGCGGAATGCATCCGGCTGGAATGCAGCACCTCCTCGAACCATTCGAAGCCGGCCCAGAAGAATTGGTTGTCGCCGAAGGTGTCGTTGAAGGCGTAGTTGACCACCGTCATCAGCGGGATCACCGCCGAGAAGGCCACGAGCACCAGCACCGGCAGCACCAGAAGCCAGGCCTTGTTGTTCTGGGTCTTCTCCATCAGGCGAACCTCCGTTCGGCCTGCGCGGCCTGTGCCGAGACCGGCGCCGCGCGCCAGTCGTCGCGGTAGATGCAGATGCGGGCGGGATCGAAGACCGCCCGGGTCTGCCCGGCGGCGAGCGGCGCCCCCTCGGGCAGCAGCGCCGCGATCTCGGCCCCGGTCTCCACAACGGCGCGCACGATCCGGTGCCGGCCGACATCCTCGACCCGGCGGATCGTGACCGGCAGTCCGCCAGCCTCGGCCAGGGTCACGAATTCCGGCCGGATGCCAAGCTGCACGGTCCCGGGCTCCAGCCGGTAGACCGCTCCCAGCGGGATCTCCCACGACCCGATCCGGGCGCGGTCGCCCGTCACCGCGGCCTCGATCAGGTTCATCCCCGGCGAACCGATGAAATAGCCCACGAAGGTATGCGCCGGCGCCAGGAACAGCTCTTCGGGCGTGCCGATCTGGACCACGCGGCCGTCGTGCATCACCACGACCTTGTCGGCGAAGGTCATCGCCTCGGTCTGGTCGTGGGTCACGTAGATCATCGTGTGGCGGAATTCGCGGTGCAGCTGCTTCAGCTGGGTGCGCAGCTCCCATTTCATGTGCGGATCGATCACCGTCAGCGGCTCGTCGAAGAGGATCGCGTTCACGTCCTCGCGCACCATCCCGCGGCCCAGGCTGATCTTCTGCTTGGCATCCGCCGTCAGCCCCCGCGCGCGGCGGCCGAGATTGGCCTCCATCCCGATCATCCGCGCGATCTGGTCGACGCGCGCCCGCACATAGGCCGCGTCCATCCCGCGGTTGCGCAGCGGAAAGGCCAGGTTCTCGCGCACGGTCATCGTGTCGTAGACGACGGGGAACTGGAACACCTGGGCGATGTTGCGCTCGGCCGTCGGCGCATCGGTCACGTCCTGGTCGCCGAACAGCACCCGGCCCTGGCTGGGGCGCCTGAGGCCGGAGATGATGTTGAGAAGCGTGGTCTTGCCGCAGCCCGAGGCGCCCAGCAGCGCATAGGCGCCGCCGTCGTCCCAGACGTAGTCCATGGTCTTCAGCGCGAAGTCCTGCTCGCCCCGCGGATGCGAGATGTAGCTGTGCGCCAGGTTCGAGAGCGTGATCCTTGCCATGTGTCGTCCCCCCCTCAGGCCGCTGCCGCATAGGCGGCCTGCGCCGCCAGCGCGCCCGAGGGCGCGAACAGGTAGACATGCGCCGGGTCGAGCGAGACCGTCACCTGCGTCTCTGGCGCGAGGTTCTGCACCCCCTCGACCAGCCCGACCCAGCGGTCCGCGCCATAGCGCAGGTGCAGGAAGCTGGCCGAGCCGGTGATCTCGGTCACGGCCACGCGGCAGGGGAAGGACAGGGCGCCGCCCTGCCCCAGGTGCAGGTGGTTGGCGCGGAACCCGGCCAGGTACGCGCCGTCCGGCAGGGCCGCGAAGCGCCCCGTGGCGCCGAACCCCGCCCCGTCCGCGCCGAAGCTGACGCGATTGCCGCGCTTGGTGCAGCGGGTAAAGTTCATCGGCGGATCGCTGAAGACGCGCGCGGTCACCGTGTCCTGCGGCTGGCGGTAGACGTCCGTGGTCGGACCGAACTGGGTGACGCGGCCCTCCCACAGGGTCGCGGTGTTGCCGCCCAGCAGCAGCGCCTCTTCGGGCTCGGTCGTGGCGTAGACGAAGATCGCGCCGGACGCCTCGAAGATCCTTGGGATCTCGGCGCGAAGTTCTTCGCGCAGCTTGTAGTCCAGGTTGGCGAGCGGCTCGTCCAGCAGCACCAGCCCCGCCCCCTTCACCAGCGCCCGCGCCAGCGCGCAGCGCTGCTGCTGCCCGCCCGACAGCTCCAGCGGCTTGCGCTCCAGCATCGGCGTCAGCTTCAGCATCTCGCAGGTGGCGCGGACCGCGCGGTCGATCTCGGCCCGGTCCTTGCCCATGATCCTGAGCGGCGAGGCGATGTTGTCGTAGACCGTCATCGCCGGGTAGTTGATGAACTGCTGGTAGACCATCGCCACCTGCCGGTCCTGCACCCGCCGGCCGGTCACGTCCTGCCCGTCCCACAGGATCCGCCCCTCGGTCGGCACGTCGAGCCCCGCCATCATCCGCATGAGCGAGGTCTTCCCCGCCAGCGTCGGCCCCAGAAGCACGTTCATCGTCGCGCGCTGCAGGGTCAGATCCGTGGGATGCAGGTGCACCTGTCCCTTCACGCGCCGCCCGGCGCCGCGCAGCTCAAGCATGAAGACCTCCCGTGCCCGGCGGCGGCGCGGCCCAGGCCCCGGCCAGCGCGTGGCTGACCGCCAGGTAGCGGTCGTATTTCGCCCGGTGCGGGGCGCCGCGCGCGCGCTGCACCTCGTGCCGGCGCGACACCCGCGCCATGGCCTTGATCGCGGCGTTCAGCGTCGAATAGGCGCCGATGCCGCGCGCGGCGCAGATCGCGACGCCCAGCGCGCCCAGCTCGGACGCCTCGGGCACCTCGACCGGCAGGCCGAGGATGTCGGCGAACATGCCCGACCAGATCTCGCTGCGGGCGGCACCGCCCGCGAGGCGGATCACCCTGGGCCGCGCCGCGTCGTTGCCCGACAGCAGGCGATCGATGTCGACCTTGTGGGCGAAGACGATCCCCTCGAACACGGCCAGCATGATGTCGTCGAAATCATAGTCCGCGGTCATCCCCAGAAGCCCGGCCGGCGCACCTTCGGGGCCGCCGAAGAGATAGGGGAAGAACAGCGCCTCGCGCGGGTGGCCCACGCGGCGGCTGACGGCGGTGTTCACGGTCTCGTAGATGTCGTTGGCCAGCCCCGCCGGCGGAGTGCCGCCCTGGGTCAGGATGTTCTTCACCAGCCATTCCAGGTTGCTGGCCGAAGTCGCGGCGCCCTCGGTCGCAAGATAGCCGCCCAGCGGGAAGGGCATCTGCAGGAAGGGCGCAAGGCTCAGGCGCGGCTCGGCATGCAGGGTCGAGTTGATGCTGAACGTGCCCGCGACGATGCTCATCTGCCGGGCCTCGGTCACGCCCGAGGCCAGCGCGGCGGCCGTCACGTCGACCACGCCGCGCACGACCGGCGTGCCCTCCAGCAAGCCGGTCTGCGCCGCGGCCTCGGCCGTGACCCGGCCGACGATCTCTTCGGCGGGACCGATCCGCGGCAGCTTCGGGATCCAGCCCTCGAGCCCCGCGAGCCGCAGCGCCTCGGTCGAATACTGCCCCGTGGTCACGTCGATGAGCCCGGCGATGCCGCCGTCGGTCGGATCGGTCGACCGGTCGCCGCACAGCCGCAGCCGCAGGAAGTCCTTGCAGAACAGCACCCGGTCGGCCCGCGCCATCACCTGCGGCTCTTCGCGCTGCAGCCACGCCAGCAGCACCAGCGACTGGCCCGGCCAGATCCGCTGCTGGATCATCGGCTCGATCCGGTGCGCAAGGCCCGAGCGGTACCACTCGGTCACCAGGCCCATGCCGCGGCTGTCGGTCGAGACGATCCCCGGACGGACCACCGCCCCCTCGGCATCCACGAGGTAAAGCCCGCTGCCGTAGCCCGCACAGCTGATCGCGACGACATCGCCGGGCGCGGTGCCCGAGATCTCCAGCACTTCCTGGATCGCGGCGGCGGCGGCCTGCCACATGCGGTCGGGATCGCGTTCGGTATGGCCCGGGGCCGGAAACTCCATGACGTTCTTGCGCCGTGCGCAGGCAAGCTCTCGCCCCTGCAGATCGAACAGCGCAGCCTTCGTCATGGTGCCACCGGCGTCGATGCCGATCACACAGTCTGCCATATGTCCCCCCTGTCGTCGGGCCCCGAGTCTCTCCTCCCTCGGCACGCCAACTTGTAGTGATAAGTTGAGGCTAGCCGATCGCCACATTCTGTCAAGAAATCAATCACAGGGCGACAATCAGCGGAAAGTGCTACATAAATCTACCATGCAAGTGCAGAAAGCGGCACTCGCAGCCGCAGAAAGCATGGCCGATTTCCAACTTGTAATTACCAGTTGCCGAATCTGGTCCCCCGCAGCACTCTTTGCCAAGGGATGGCCGGACGGGCTGGGGAGGACTGACATGCGCTCACGCGAGGAGCTGATCGCGCAGCTGCGCACCGGTGACGTGCCACCGGTGCTGATCATCGGCGGCGGCATCAACGGGGTCGGCACCTACCGCGACCTGGCCGCCCAGGGCGTGCCGGCGCTGCTGGTCGAGGCGGGGGATTTCGCCTCGGGCACCAGTTCGGCGCCGTCGCGGCTGATCCATGGCGGCCTGCGCTATCTCGAAACCGGCGAGGCCGCGCTGGTGCGCGAGTCGCTGACCGAACGCAACCTGCTTCTCAAGAACGCCTGCCACGTCGTCCATCCCCAGCCCTGCTGGGTGCCCCTGCGCAGCTGGCTGGGCGGCACGGCGGGGGCGGTGCTGCGGTTCCTCAAGCTGCGGCGCACGCCGGGACGCAAGGGCGCGGTGCCGGTGAAGATCGGGCTGATGCTGTACGACCGGTTCGGCACGGCGCACCAGACCATGCCCGGCCACCGCCTGCTGACCGCCCGGCAGGCGCGCGGCGAGGTCACGGGCCTTGCCCCCGACATCCGCGCGGTGGCCGAATACCACGACGCCCGCATCACCCACCCGGAGCGGCTGGTGATGGAGCTTGTGGCCGATGCCGAGGCCGACTGCCCGAAGGCGATGGCGCTGAACTACCTCAGGGCCGGCGCGCAGACCGGCGGCCGGATCACGCTGACCTGCCAGATCACCGGCGAGCGGTTCGAGATCGCCCCGCGCATCGTCGTCAACGCGACCGGTGCCTGGGTGGACGAGGTGCAGGGCGGCTTCGGCTTCAACGCGCCGCTGATGGGCGGCACCCGCGGCTCGCACCTCGTGATCCGGCGCGCCGACATCGCCGCGGCGCTTGGCGACAAGATGCTGTATTTCGAGACCGACGATCACCGCGCCTGCCTGATCTACCGGATGGAGGGCGACCGGCTGCTGCTGGGCACCACCGACATCCGCGCCGACGACCCCGGCGACCGCCAATGCACCGAGGCCGAGATCGACTATCTGTTCGAGGTGCTGCGCCCGATCCTGCCCGGCTTCCGGCTGCACAGGTCCGACGTGGTCTTCGCCTTCGCCGGCGTCCGCCCGCTGCCGCGTCAGGACGTGGCCGCGACCGGCGCGATCAGCCGCGACCACAAGCTGGTCGAATTCGCCCCGACGCCCGAGCGCCCCTTCGACCTGCTGACGCTCGTGGGCGGGAAGTGGACCACCTATCGCGTCTGCGCCGAACAGATCGCTGACGCGGTGCTGCAGCGGCTGGGCCGCAAGCGCCAGCGCACCACCGAGGCGCTGGCCATCGGCGGGGCGCAGGGCCTGCCCTTCGCGCCGGCCGCCCGCGAAAGCTGGGCGCGTCAGGTCGCCCGCGACGCGCAGCTGCCCGAGCAGCGCGCCGCGGCGCTGACCGCGCGTTATGGCAGCCGCGCCCGCGCGGTGGCCGCCGCGGAAGCCGGCCCGCAGGCGCCCGGCCCGCTCACCGACTATTCCGCCGCCGAGATCGGGCTGATCTGCCGCGACGAGCGGGTGGCGCGGCTGGAAGACATCGTGCTGCGCCGCACGCTGATCGGTTTCGAGGGTGACCTGCCCGAAGGCGCGCTCGCGCGGCTTGCCGCGATTGCGGGCGATGCGCTCGGCTGGGACGACAGCCGGCGGGCGGAAGAACAAGGCAGCACTTCCAATTTGTTGCGGACACGCCATCTGATGACTATCGCATGACGGGATGCGGGCCAGGCCGCCGGCGGGTGGCAGATCCAGGGAGCAGCGGGTGCAGGGTGGACGCGAAGCGACGGGGGCGGTGACGTTCGACGAGGCGCTGGGGCGGCGGCTGAAGCCGACGCGCCGCGAGGTCTCGGCCCCGCTCTGGGCGCAGGTCAAGGCCTCGCTCACCGCGCTGATCCAGCAGGACGGCCTGCAGGAACATGCCCGCCTGCCGTCCGAGGCCGAGCTGTGCGAACGCTTCAACGTCTCGCGCACGGTGGTGCGCGAGGCCATGTCGCAGATGGTGCACGAACGGCTGATCTACCGGCTGCAGGGCAAGGGCGCCTTCGTCGCCGGGCGCCGGGACGAACAGGATTTCGTCGGCACCACCATCGGCTTCAGCGGCGAGCTGGCCGAGCGGCGCAAGGCCGTCACCCGCCGGGTCCTGCGCCAGGAGGTGGCGCTGCCCACCCCGCGCATCGCCAAGCTGATGCGGATCTCCGAGGACACGGCGCTCGTCTGCATCGACCGGGTGCTGTCGGTCGAAGGGCATCCGCGGATGATCGTGCGCTGGGCGATGCTCGAGGCACTGGTGCCGGGCCTGCAGGACGTGACGATGGAGAACCGGTCGCTTTACGACACGGTCGGGCGCCAGTACGGCGTGCGGCTGGCCAAGGCCGACCGCTGGATCGAGGCCGTGTCGATCCCGGCCGACGAGGCCGCGCTGCTCGAGGTGGCCCCGGGCACCTCGGTGCTCGGGATCGAAAGCGTCGCGCAGAACCCGGCCGGGCAGATCGTCGAATACTACACCGCGCGGTACCTGACCGACCATTCGCGGCTGCATTTCACGGTGTCGAGCCCCGGCCTCTGAGCGCCCCGGTCGGAACAGCCGGGTGGTTCCCCTGATCAGCTTCGCGCGGCTGCGGCCCGGTCTCGCCCCGCCGGGGGCGCGGCTGCGGCCCGCCGCACCGGCGCGACCTCAGCCGCCGAAGGCGCCGCGCGATCCGCCGGTGGCGCCGAAGCCGCCGCGCGAGGCCAGCGCCGCGCGCGTCATCGGCGGCTTGCCCGCCGTCGCGGCGGGCCGGGCGAACTGGCTGCTCGCCAGCTGGCCGCGGCCGGTGTTCGACGAATAGGCCGTGGTGCCCGAGGCATTGGTGAAGCGCCCGTCGGGCGTGCGATAGAGCGGTTGCGCCGCCGCCATCCCCCGGTTCCCGCCCAGCATCGAGCCGATCAGGTAGCCCGCGATCAGCGGCATGAAGATCGACCCGCCACCGGATCCGGTCGCCTGCTGTTCCGAGCCGCAGTTGCCCACGCCGTGCTCTTCCTCGCAAAGCTGCTGGCTTTCATAGCGCGGCGCCGCCTCGGCATGCAGCGCCTGCGCCTCGGCAAAGGCGGTCTCGCAGTCCGAGGACGAGATCACGCCCCCCGCCTCGGCTGCGGCCTTGCACGAGGCGAGATCGGGGAAGGCCTCTGCCTCGACGGTCTCGTCACGGCAGCCGGCGAGCGCGAAGGCCGTAGCCCCCAGGATCGACAGCGCGACGGCGCGCGACCGCTTGCGCCGGACCGGGGGGGTGGCGGCGGCGGTTTCGGCGCGGGGGGCGGATCGGGTCATCTCGGGTCTCCCGTCTGTCATCTGATGTAATGCGGCTTGAAGCGCGAAAGATCCTGGGTGATGCGGCCGCGATCCTCGCGGATGCCGAGGCCGACGCAGGCCTCGCCGACGACCCAGGCGCCCAGCACCGGGCGGAAGCCGTCCATCACCGGCAGCGGGTGATAGGCCTGCACGATGCGGGGATGCCCGCCATAGCCGCCGTCGGGCGATGCCTCGGTCTCCTGCCCGTTCTCGACGATGCGGATGCCGGCCCCCTCGCGCGAGAACAGCGGCTTTTCGACCATGCCGCGCGCCAGCGCCGCCTCGGCCCGCTTCACGGCGGGGCCGTTCAGCACCACCTCGTCGGCGAAGAACGCGGGCAGCAGGTTGGGGTGGCCCTCGAACATCCGCCACAGGATCGGCAGCAGGCCCTTGTTCGACACGACCGCCTTCCACGCCGGCTCCAGCATTTGGCAGTTGGCGGTGGCGAGGTGGCGCGCATAGTCGTCGCGCAGCAGGTCCTCCCAGGGGTAGAGCTTGAACAGCGTGCCGATCACCCGGTCCTGGTCATCGAGGAACTGCCCCTCGTCCGACAGGCCGATCTTTTCCAGGTCGCAGTAATGCGCGCCAAGGCCCGCCTCGCGCGCGGCCCAGCCCATGCATTCGACGGTGGCATAATCCTCGGGATTGCCGCCGACGGCGGTGAAGTGCAGGTCGGTGTCGGGCGCGAACAGGCCGCGGAAGCGCTCGACCAGCGCCTCGTGAAGACCGTTGAACTGGTCGGCGCCCTCGGGCAGCACGCCCGCGGCGATCTGGTCCTCGAGCCAGGACCACTGGAACGAGGCGCTTTCGTACAGCGAGGTCGGCGTGTCGGCGTTGTATTCCAGAAGCTTGGCGTCGCCGGTGCCGTCCCAGGCCAGATCGAAGCGGCCATAGATCTCGGGCTCGCCCCGGTGCCAGCTGTCGGCGACAAGGCCGCGATGCGCCTCGGGGATGCCCAGCCGGGCCATCAACCCGTCGTTCGACACCACCTCGGCCACGGCCTCGCGGACCATGGCGTGCAGCGCGGTGGCGGGATCCTCGATCCCGCCCTCGATCTCGTCGAGGCTGAATTCGTAGGCGGAGCTTTCGTCCCAGTAGGGTTCGCCGTGCATGTCGGCGAAGGTGAACCCCAGCTCCTCGGCCCGGGCGCGCCAGCCGGCACGCTCGGGCAGGTCGATCTTGCGCATTCGTCCTCCCGCTTTGCGCCCGAGGTAGGGTGCCCGGCCGCCCGCCACCAGAGGCGGCGGGAAATAAGCGCGGGTGCGTGGGCCGGTCGCAACAACCCCGGCGCGGGATCAGCGCAGGTAGCGTTCCACCAGCCGGGCCCAGAGCGCGGCGCCGGTGGTCAGGCTGTCGTCGGCGAAGTCGTAGCCGGGGCTGTGCAGCATCGCCGAGGCCAGCCCGTTGCCCAGCCGCAGGAAGGCGCCCGGCTTGTGCGCGAGGTAGAAGGCGAAATCCTCGGAGCCCGGGATCAGCGGGCAGGTCTGCACCCTGTCGGCGCCGACCAGCTCGCGCGCGACCTCGGTCGCGAAGGCGTTCTCGGCCTCGGTGTTGCACACGACCGGGTAGCCCGCGTCATAGGTGATCTCGACGCTGGCGCCGAAGCCCTCGGCGACCGAGGTCGTCAGCCGCGTGATCCGCTCTTTCAGCAGTGCGCGAACCTCGGGCTCGAAGCTGCGGATCGACAGGGCGAATGTCGCGGTGGCAGGGATGACGTTGACCGCCTCGCCGGCGTGGATCGTGCCGGTGGTCACCACGGCGGCTTTGGTCGGGTCGACGCTGCGCGATACCACCGTCTGCAGCGCGACGACGATCTGGCAGGCCACCACGACCGGGTCCACCGTCAGGTGCGGCCGCGAGGCGTGGCCGCCCTTGCCGTGCACGGTGATGAAGGCGGTGTCGCCGGCGGCCATCATCGGGCCCGGGCGGGTCAGGATCGTGCCCTCGGGCGCGCCGGGATGGTTGTGCAGGCCGTAGATCACGTCGAAGGGAAAGCGCTCGAACAGCCCGTCGGCGATCATCCGCAGCGCGCCGGAATCCTTGGCGGATTCCTCGGCCGGCTGGAAGATCAGCGTGACGGTGCCGTCGAAGCGGCGGGTGGCCGCGAGATGCTCGGCCGCGCCCAGAAGCACGGTGGTGTGCCCGTCATGGCCGCAGGCATGCATGACGCCCGGTGTCTTCGAGGCATGGGCGGCGCCGGTCGCCTCGGTGATCGGCAGCGCGTCCATGTCGGCGCGGATCGCGATGCTGCCGCTGCCGGTGCCCACGGTCATCCGCGCGACGACCCCGTGTCCGCCGACGTTGCGGGTGACCTCGTAGCCCCAGGCCTCAAGCCTGGCGGCGACGTATGCCGCCGTCTCGGCCTCGTAGTGCGACAGTTCGGGGTGCTGGTGCAGGTGACGACGGATCGCGGTCAGCGCGTCCTTCTTCGCCTCGAAATCCTCGACCCGGGCGAAGGCATTGTCTTTGGGCATGGTCAGTCCTGGCGGCCGGAGGGCCTGAAAAGGGACGGGCCGCGCAGGGCGCGGCCCGGGATGTCAGATGAAGCGCGCGAGGAAGCTCTGGGTGCGGGGATGCCGGGGGGTGACCAGCACCTCTTCGGGCGTGCCCTGTTCGACGATCACGCCGCCGTCCATGAACACCACCCGGTCCGCGGCCTCGCGGGCAAAGCCGATCTCGTGGGTGACGACGATCATCGTCAGCCCCTGTTTCGCCAGGTCCTTCATGGTGGCGAGCACCTCGCCCACCAGTTCGGGGTCCAGCGCCGAGGTCGGTTCGTCGAACAGCATCAGCTTGGGGCGCACGGCGAGCGCGCGGGCGATCGCCACCCGCTGCTGCTGTCCGCCGGAAAGCTGGCGGGGATAGGCGTTTTCCTTGTCCGTCAGGCCCACGCGGTTGAGAAGCTCGCGCGCATGGGCGACGGCAGCGGCCTTCGGCTCGCCGTGGATGCCCACCGGCGCCTCGATGATGTTCTGCAGCACGGTCATGTGCGGGTAGAGGTTGAAGCTCTGGAACACCATGCCGATGCCGCGGCGCTGTTTCGCCACGCCGTTCGGCGACAGCCTGACCAGCCGGTCGCCCTTCAGCTGATAGCCGATCTGCTGGCCGTCGACGACGATCGCCCCCTTCTGGATCTCTTCCAGGTGGTTGATGCAGCGCAGGAAGGTCGACTTGCCCGACCCCGAGGGGCCGAGGATCACCACGACCTCGCCCGGGGTCACGTCGAGGTCGATGCCCTTGAGCACCTGTAGGTCGTCATAGGCCTTGTGGACGTTGCGGGCCCGAACGATGGCTTCCATCAGACATCTCCTGCCGGCTGGACGGTGCGGTTGCGGCGGTCGCTGCGGCCGTAATAGCGTTCGATCCAGCCCTGGCCGAGGTTTAGCACCGAGGTGATGATCAGGTACCAGAACACCGCGACCAGCAGCATCGGCACGATCTCGAACGTGCGGTTGTAGATCGACTGCACGGCATAGAGCAGGTCCGACATCGCGATGACCGAGACGAGCGAGGTCGCCTTGACCATCGAGATCAGCTGGTTGCCGGTCGGCGGCACGATCGAGCGCATCGCCTGCGGGATCACGATCCGGCGCAGGGCGCGGCCACGGGTCATGCCGAAGGCCGAGGCGGTTTCCGCCTGGCCGCGATCGACCGACAGCAGGCCCCCGCGGATGATCTCGGCCATGTAGGCGGCCTCGTTCAGCGCAAGGCCGAGGACGGCGGCGGTCAGGGGCGTGATGACGCTGTTGGTGTCCCAGCCGCCGATCGAGGGGCCGAAGGGCAGCCCGATCGACAGCGTCGGGAACAGCGTCGACATGTTGTACCAGAAGATCAGCTGCACCAGCAGCGGCGTGCCGCGGAAGAACCAGACGTAGAGACCGGCGAGCGTCTGCGACAGCCGGTTGTCGGACATCTTCATCACCGCGACCAGCAGGCCGATCGCCGTGCCCAGCACCATGCCGACGACGGTCAGCCCCAGCGAGGTGCCGAGGCCGCGGATGACTTCGCGGTCGAAGAAATACGCGCCGATGACCGGCCAGCCGAAGTTCGGATTGTTGGCGCAGATCCAGGCGAAGTCGGCCGCGATCAGCAGCACGACCGCCCAGAGCACCAGCCTGGTGACCGGGAACGGCACATGCGCGCCGGCCACGTCACGGAACTCCCCGCCGCCCGAAGGCGACGGGGTCTGGCGCAGGGCCTCGCTCATTTCGGGATCACCCCGCCGAGGTTGATGCCCGGCTGCGCGAGCATGTTGTTCTCGAGGCCCCATTTCTTCATGATCGCGGCATAGGTGCCGTTGGCCTGCAGCTCTTTGATCGCGTCAAGCAGGACCGGGCCCAGGTCCGATCCCTTCGGAACGACCGCACCCTGATAGAGGCTGTCGAAGCCGTTCTTCTCACCGACGCCGCTCAGTTCCAGCTGGCCGTTGGCCTGGCTGACGAAATAGGTCAGCGGCGCCTGCGACGAGAAGAAGGCATCGGCGCGGTTCGAGCGCACGGCGAGGATCGACGAGGGCTGGTCGGTGTAGGACTGCACCGTCACCGCGTCCTTGCCATCGGCGACGCACTTGTCGCTTTGCGCGTTGATCACCCGCTCGGCCGAGCCGCCGGCCATGACCGAGATCCGGGTGCCGCAGGCGGTGTCGAGCGAGACGATGCCCTTGGGGTTGCCCGCCTTCACCGCGAAGACCACGTATTCCTGCACCCAGTCGACGAAGTCGTTGGCTTCCTCGCGCGACTTGAAGTCGCCGATCGGGCCGAAGGCGAACTGGTAGCGGCCCGAGTTCACCCCGGTCAGCAGCGCCGGCAGGCCGCCCACCGTCTCATGCTCGATCTCGACACCCAGCAGCTTTTCCAGCGCGTCGGTCAGGTCGGCCGAGGCGCCGGTCATGTGGTCCCCCTCGACGATCTCGTAGGGAGGGAACGAGCCGTTGTTGACCGAGATCATCTTGCCCGCGGTCTTCACCGCCTCGGGCAGGCGGTCGTGCAGCGCCTGGTCCATCCTGATCTCGGGCGCCGCGTCCTGGGCCAGGGCGCCGGTCGCCAGCACGGTGCCGGCCAGAAGAAGGGATGCGAAGGTCTTCATGGGGTATGTCCTGTCAGAATGGGTCAGACGAAGCGCGGGAACAGGTCCGCCACGCTCAGCTGCCGGGGGGCGATGCCCTGAACGTGCAGTTCTCGGGCGAAGTCGTTGATCATCTTCTCGTTGGCGGCCAGGCCGCTGTCCGTCCAACCTGCCGGCAGGTCCTGCTTGCACCGGCGCAACTCGTCGAACATCCACGGAGTGGTCTCCGCGTATTTCTGCCGCTTCTCGTCCCAGATCAGCTGCGAGCGGTCGATCATCGCCGAGAGCTCCTCCATCACCCAGGGGTGCGCCTCGACGATCTCGGACTTGATGCCGATCAGGTGCATGCCGGGGACATAGCCAACCTCGTCGAGATAGGCCTTCTCGGCGGCGCGGAAGTCCTGCTGCACCTGGCGCATGCCGCTGTCCGGGGCGAAGAAGCCCGCCGGCATGAAGGGGGTGAAGACGGCGTCGAGGAAGCCTTCCTTCAGCAGTTCGACCATCGGGCGCTCGCCCGGGCAGGCCTCGATCCGGCCGGGGCGGCCGAAGCCGTCGAGGCGGTCGGTCACGGGATGCGCCTCGGTCAGGCGGCCCGCGTACCAGAAGGCATCCTCGACCCCCACCCCGTCGCGGGCGACCACGGCGCGGGTCCAGGTGTTGCCGGAATCACGCCAGCCGGTGACGCCGATCCGTGCGCCCTTCAGCGCCGCGAACGAGGTCGGGCCGTCGGTGCGGGTGATGACGCAGCGGTTGCGGAAGCCGCGCATGATGAAGTTCGGGATGCCGGTGACGCTGTCATCGCCGTCGAGCCGCATCTGCGTGTAGCGGCTGAACGACATCTCGGCGGCGTCGTGGTCGGGGTCGCGGCCGATGTGGCCGACCAGCGTGCCGACGCGGTCGACCTCGACCTTCAGCCGGTCCGAGGTGACCTCGCCGAGGACCAGCGGGGTCATGTAGTCCCAGTCGCGCAGGGCGAGGCGGAGGGTGAGGGTCATGGGCAACTGCTTTCGCTGAACATTCCGGGGCCCGTCGTAGAATGATCAGAATTGACCATCCAAACGTTATTACGATACTGAACATTTATAGCGCCGAGGGACCATGCCTGAACCGATCACCGCCGCCTGGTTTGCCGAAAAAATAGGCGACCGTTCCGCCATCGGCCTGTCGCTGGAAACCCGGGCCTTGATTCGTGCGGGCGCCCTGCCGGTGGGCACCCGACTGCCGCCGGTGCGCGACCTGGCGCTGGAGCTGGGGGTGAGCCCGGCCACGGTCTCGGCCGCCTGGACGGACCTGCGCCGGCTGGGGATCCTGTCGGGGCGGGGCCGCAGCGGCATGTGGGTGACGGGCGAGCGCACGATGACGGCGCCGACGCGGTTCGCGAGCATCGGCAACTTCGGCGCGGGCGCGCTCGACCTGTCGCTGGCGGTGCCGGACCGGGCGCTGCTGCCGCCGCTGGCCGCGGCGCTGGCGCATGGCGCGGGCGCGGCGGGGCTGAACAGCTATGTCCGCGAGCCGATCCTGCCCGAGCTGGCCGAGGCGCTGGCGCCGACCTGGCCCTCTGCGCCCGAGGCGATGCTGGCCACCAACGGCGGCTACAGTGCCGTCTATACCGTGCTGCAGGCGCTGTCGCTGACCGGGGCGCGGGTCGCGGTCGAGGATCCGACCGCGATCCGCCATCTCGACATCCTCGAGAACATCGGCGCGATCATCCTGCCGGTGGCCTGCGACGACGAGGGGCCGCTGCCCGGCGCGCTTGCCGCGGCGCTGGCGCAGCGCCCGGTGCTGTTCCTGTACCAGCCGCGGCTGAACTCGGTCACCGGGCGCACGCTGTCGCCGGCGCGGATGGCGGCGCTTGGCGAGCTTCTCGCGGACACCGACACGCTGGTGCTGGAGGATGACGGCCTGGGCGACCTGGCTGCGGTGCCGCCGCAGTCGCTGGGCGCGCGCTTTCCCGACCGGGTGATTCACGTGCTGTCCTTCGCCAAGACGCTGGGGCCGGACCTGCGGCTGGCGGTGCTGTCGGGCCCGGCCGACATCGTCGCGCAGGTGAAGGCCTATCGCAGCTTCTCCTCGGGCTGGACCAGCCGGATCCTGCAGGGGGCCGCCGCCTGGCTGCTGCGCGATCCCGCGACGCGCGACATCGTCGTCACCGCGCGCGAGACCTATGCCGCGCGCAACGCCGCGCTCGAGGCGGCCGGGCGGGCGGCGGGGCTCGACCACGGGTTCGGCACCGGGCTGTCGGCCTGGGTGCCCGTCGCCTCGGAGAGCTTCGCGATGGTGACGCTGGCCGCGCGAAACATCGCCGTCGGCCCCGGCCAGCGCCACAGCCTGCGGCAGGTGTCGGCGATCCGCATGGGCAGCGGCCTGGTCGCGGGCGATTACGAACGCATCGCCGAGGCGCTGGCCCTGGCCGCGCGCGACGGCTGAAGCGCGGGTTATGGCGCGGAAAGCATTAATCTATTGGCGCGCGGCGGTTGTCGCCCCTAGGCTTCGTCAAAACGACTCCATCGCCAGGGAAGACGCATGAAGACCATCAAGTGCTCGTTCGGGATCGACATCGACTCGGTTGCCGGCTGGATCGGGTCCTATGGCGGCGGCGACAGCCCGTCGGACATCCAGCGCGGGGTCTTCGCGACCGAGGTCGGCGTGCCGCGCCTGCTGCGCCTGTTCAAGCGCTATGGCATGACCAACACCTTCTTCATCCCGGGCCATTCGCTGGAAAGCTTCCCGCGCGAGATGGAGATGATCCTGAAGGACGGCCACGAGATCGGCGCGCACGGCTATCTGCACGAGAACCCGATCGCGATGACCGCGCAGCAGGAAGAGGACGTGCTGGCCAAGTCGATCGAACTGATCGAGGGCCTGTCGGGCCAGAAGCCGCGCGGCTATGTCGCGCCTTGGTGGGAGATGTCACAAAACACCATCCCGCTGCTGAAGAAATACGGCTTCACCTACGATCACAGCCAGGGCTACCGCGACTTCGTGCCGTTCTACGCGCGCGAGGGCGACAGCTGGACCACGATCGACTACACCCAGTCCGCCAGCCACTGGATGAAGCCGATGGTGCACGGGCGCGAGATCGACCTCGTGGACATCGGCGCCAACTGGTATGTCGACGACCTGCCGCCGATGATGTTCATCAAGGCCTCGCCCAACAGCCACGGCTTCGTCAATCCGCGCGACATTGAGGACATGTGGAAGGCGCAGTTCGACTGGGTCTACCGCGAGATGGACTATGCCACCTTCTGCTTCACCATCCACCCCGACGTCGCCGGGCGCCCGCAGGTGCTGATGATGCTCGAGCGGCTGATCGAGCACATCAACACCCATTCCGGCGTGGAATGGACCACCTTCGAGAAGATCGCCGAGGATTTCCGCGCCCGCTTCCCGTTCGAGGGCGCCGCGCGGCCCGAGGTGATCTGACCGGGCGGGAGGCGCGCCATGTGTTCCGGATGCGGCTATCCGACCCTTGCCGGGCACTGGGCCGATGCCGCCGACACCACCGCGCCCGAGCGCATCGCCCGCCGCCAGGCGCGCGCGCGGCTGCTGGCGGCCGCGCTCGCGCCCTGGCGGATCGGGGTCACGGCCTCGATGGTCTCGCCCGAGCTGGTGCTGGCCCGGCCCGACGGCGCCCGCGCGATCTGCCGCACGCTTGACGAGGTCTGGCTGGCGCTCGAGCGCTGGCGCGTGCCCTACGATCCGCTGGCCGCGGCATGAGCGGGGCGGGCGAGGGCGATGGGCGGCTGGGCCTGCGCATCCTTGGCGGGTTTCTGGGCGCGGGAAAGTCGACCTGGCTGCGCCATCACCTGCATGATCACCCCACCCCGCCGGTCGTGGTGCTGAACGAGATGGGGGCGGTGCCGGTCGATGGCCGGCTGCTGCACCGCGCGGCGGCGCTGCATGTCGTGGCGGGCGGCTGCGCCTGCTGCACCCGGCGCGAGGCGCTGATCGGGACCCTGCGCGCCATCTGCAACGACCGCACCCGCGCCGGCGACGCTAGCGCCGCAAGCGGCACGCTGATCCTCGAGACCAGCGGCATCGCCCAGCCCGCGGCGATCGCGGGCGCGATCCTCGTCGACCCGGTGCTGTCGCGGCACCTGCGGATCGAGGCCATCACGGTCGTGGTCGACGGCGCCGAGGGCGCGGCGCGGCTTGCCGGCGATCCGCTGGCGCGCCGGCAGCTGGAGGCCGCGCACGAGGTGGTGATCAGCCGTCTCGACGCCGCGGCGCCGCAGGCGCTGGCGGACACGCTGGCGATGGTGCGCAGGCTTGCCCCCGCGGCGCCGGTCACGGCCGCCAGCTTCGGTGCGGCGATGCCCCTGCCCGATCTGCCGCCGCCCGGCCCTGCGCCGGCGCTCGGGGCCGACGAGCGCGAGATCGTCTCGGTCGTGCTGCCGCTGGGCGACGGGCCGGGCGATACCGGCGACTGGACCGCCTTCGGCCTGTTCCTCTCGGCGCTGCTGCACCGGCATGGACAATCGATCTTCCGTGCCAAGGGCGTGGTGGCGACGCCGCGGGGGCGGCTGCTGCTGCAGGCGGTGTCGGGCCATGTGCAGCCGCCCGAGCTTTTGCCCGAGGGGGTGGCCGCGGATGACAACCGCGTCGTGCTGATCGGCCATGTCGACCGGCCCGAGGCGATCGCCGCCGCCTGGGCGGCGATGCGCGCGGGCTAGGCCGCGGCTCAGGCCGGCACGGCGGCCTTGCGGTTCGCCGCGAGCCGCGCCGCGTAATCGAGCGCCGACAGCATGTTGACGTGCTTGGCCAGCCCCTTGCCGGCAATGTCGAAGGCGGTGCCGTGATCGACCGAGGTGCGGTCGATCGGCAGGCCCAGCGAGACGTTCACCGCGCTGTCGAACGCCACCAGCTTGATCGGGATGTGGCCCTGGTCATGGTACTGCGCGATCACGAGGTCGAAGGCGCCGGAATAGGCGCGGTAATAGACCGTGTCGGCCGAGATCGGGCCGGTGACGTTGATGCCCTCGGCCTGCGCCCGTTCGACGCCCGGACGGATCGCGTCGTCATCCTCGGTGCCGAACAGGCCGTTCTCGCCGCAGTGCGGGTTGATGCCGGCGACGGCGATGCGCGGGTTTTCATAGCCCATGCGCTTGAGATGCTCGTGCCCGGTGCGGATCGTCGCCAGCACGCGCTCTGGCGTGGCGCGGGTGATCGCGGTGGCGAGCGAGACATGGGTCGAGACGTGGATCACCTTCAGCCGTTCGGAGGCGAGCAGCATCCACGAGGACTTGGAGCCGGTGAGATGCGCGAGCATGCCGGTATGGCCGTCATAGTGGTGGCCGGCGGCATTGAGCGCCTCCTTGTTGATTGGCGCGGTGACGATGCCGGCGGCGGCGCCGGATTGCGACAGTCGCACCGCGCGCTCGATATAGCGGAAGCATGCCTCGCCGCAGGCGGGGTCGAGCACGCCGAACCGGCCCGGCAGGCCCGCGACCTCGATATGGTCGATGGCGAGCGATCCGGCACGCCCGGTGGCGCCGAAATCGTGGAAATCGAGAGTGACACCGCAGGCGGCGCGGGCGCGCTCGAGCGTGTCGCGGTCGCCGATCACGACGAAGCCTGCGCGCGCCTCGGGCGGCAGATCGGCCAGCGCCTTCACCGTCACCTCGGCGCCGACGCCGGACGGATCGCCCATGGTGATCGCGATCGGGGGACGTTCAGTCATCTGCATCTCCTCCTGTGACGGGTCCATTGAAGACCCGAGTCAGAACAAGTTGTCAACCGCCATCGTGCGGGCCATCACCGCAGGCAATCCCTGTTATTTCGGGATTTGGCGCGGTCTGCTGCGGAAATTCCCGTTCCGCCGTCGCGTCTTGACTTTACATCTTTACGACGCTCGCGCACGATTTGCCCGGGAGGATCCGCCATGAAGCTGATGATCGTTGCAGACGACCTGACCGGCGCGCTGGACAGCGCCGCGCCCTTCGCGATGGCGGGGCTGCGCACCGAGGTGCTGCGCCGCGTCGCGGGGCCGGTGACGGTCGATCCGGCGGTCGAGGTGCTGGCGATCAGCACCGGGTCGCGCGACGGCACGCCCGAGGCGGCGGCGCAGAAGGTCGCGGCGGTGCTGGACGCGCTGCCCGGGCTGCCGGCGCTGGTGATGAAGAAGGTCGACTCGCGCCTCAAGGGACATCTGGCGATCGAGACCGCGCTGCTGGCGCGGCGGGCGGGGCGCGAGCGCCTGCTGGTGCTGCCCGCGATCCCCGAGCTTGGCCGCGTCGTGGCCGCGGGCGCGGTGGACGGTCGCGGCGTCGACCGGCCGATCCCGGTCGCGCCGCGGTTCGCGCCGCTCAACATCGTCGCGCCCGATTGCGCCACGGATGCCGACCTGGATGCAGCGCTCGCGGCCGGGCCGCTCGGGGACCGGCTGATGGTGGGGGCGCGCGGCCTGTCGCAGGCGCTGGCACGGCGGATCGGCGGGGCCGCCACGGCCCCTGCGCCCCGGCTGGCCGCCCCGTTCCGGATGGCGATCGGGTCGCGCGACCCGATCACGCTGGCGCAGGTCGCGGCGCTGGACGGGATCGTGGCCGAGCCCGCGCCCGACGGCGCGGTGGCGCCCGAGGATGCCGGCGGCGCGGTGACGCTGGTGCAGATGACCGCCGGCGCAACGCCCTGCCCGGCGCCGGTCGCCGGCAGCCGTTTCGCTCGCGGGGTCGCCGCGCGGCTGCGGGCGGCGCCGCCCGCGACGCTTCTCGCCTGCGGAGGCGAGACCGCGGACGCGCTGCTGGCCGAGCTGGCGATCGACCGCCTGCACCTGGCGGGCGACATCCTGCCCGGTGTGCCCCTGGCCTTCGCCCGCCTGGGCGACAGGCCGCTGGCGATCCTGACCAAGTCCGGCGGCTTTGGCGACGTGGACAGTTTGCGGCGGCTCGTCGCGATGGTTAGGAAGGACAGCGGCAGCGCCGGGACCAGCCTGCCCGTCGGAGCCACGACGTGACGCAGGAGAGATTACGCATGCGCCCGACGCTCGCCGACCGGATCTATCACCAGCTTTACAGCCGGATCGTCAACGGCGACTACCCGGCGCAGCAGAAGCTGCCGGCCGAGACGGTCCTGGCCGAGGAACTGGGCGTCTCGCGCCCGATCCTGCGCAGCGCGCTGGAACGCCTGCGCGAAGAGGGTCTGGTCTATTCGCGGCAGGGCGCTGGCAGCTATGTCCGCCAGCCCGCGCGCCAGACTGGCCTGGGTTTCGCCAAGGTCGAGACCATCGCCGACATCCAGCGCTGCTACGAGTTCCGCCTGACGCTCGAGGTCGATGCGGCGGGGCTGGCGGCGGGGCGGCGCAACGAGGCGGCGCTTGAGGAGATCGCGGCGGCGCTGCGGCTGATGGAGGCGGCGACCGGCTCGCACCAGCATCGCGAGGATGCCGATTTCGCCTTCCACATCGCCGTCGCGAAGGCGGCCAACAACCATTACTACGAGGCCGCGATGCGCGCGCTGCGCGAACACATCAACGTCGGCATGAAGCTGCACGGCCAGTCGCTGATGTCGGACGGCGCCAAGGCGCTCGAGCGGGTGCTGACCGAGCACAGCGCGATCCACGCCGCGATCCGGGACGGCAAGGCCGCCGAGGCGCGCGAGGCGATGCGCGCCCATATCGAAAGTTCGCGCAGCCGGCTGTTCGGCGGCGGCTTCGTCGATCTGCGGATGTGAGCGCCGGCCCGGTCGCGGTCAGCCGGCGAGCGGGCCGGGCAGATCGACGCCCAGCCGCTCGGCATGGGGTGCGAGCGCGGGCAGGATCGAGGGATGCAGCGCCACGCCCTCGGCCAGCCCCTGCCGGCGCCGCGCCAGCGCCCGCTCGCCCGGCAGGCGCACGGACTTGACCCCCGGTCGCGGCGGGGTGGCACGGCAGGCATCGGCCAGCCAGCCGGTCTGGCGCAGGAAGGCGGCGCGACCGCCGAAGGCCTCGGGGTCCCAGACCTGCACGGTGAAGGCGGCGCAGGTGCCCCCGGGCGCGTCCGCCCGGCCCCAGCCGGCCAGCCCCTGCGTCACCGCCTCGGCCTGAAGCGCCATGCCATAGCCCTTCTGCCCGTGGTCGAGCCCGCCGGTCGGCATCAGCGTGCCGCCCGCGGCCAGCACGGCGGGGTCGCGGGCCGGGCGCCCCTCGGCATCCATCAGCCAGTCGGCATCGTAATGCTCGCCCGCGCGGATCTTGCGCTGGGCCATGTTCACGGTGGTGATCGAGGCCGAGATGTCGATCAGCACCGGTTCGCCGGGCGTCGGGATGCCATGCGCGACCGGGTCGGGCGTGTACAGCCCGACGCGTCCGCCGAAGGGGGCGACCTGCGCGCCCGAGGGCGAGGAGGAGGTGATCGAGGCCATCATCCCCGCCCCGGTCGCGATCGGCAGGTAGACCGCCAGCGCGCCGATGTGGTGGCTGTCGCCGACGGTGACGGTGCAGGTCCCGGCCTCGCGCGCGCGGGCCACCGCGAGCCGCATCGCCTCGGCCGCGAGCCAGGCGCCGGGCAGCCGCTTGCCGCGCCAGCACACCGC
This sequence comes from Frigidibacter sp. MR17.24, assembly GCF_037095655.1. Lineage (NCBI taxonomy): Bacteria > Pseudomonadati > Pseudomonadota > Alphaproteobacteria > Rhodobacterales > Paracoccaceae > Frigidibacter > Frigidibacter sp. MR17.24. Next base: position 199,348 of record NZ_JBAWKE010000005.1, on the reverse strand, counting down.
CGCGGGGCGGTCCGAGATCACCTCGGGGCGGCCGCGGCGCGCCATCACCCCGTCGGCAAGGCTTTGCAGGTATCCGGGCGCCAGCGCGAGGCCGTGGGTGTCATGGCCCATCAGGTCGCCCTCGACCAGCCAGTGCGCGACCGTGGCGGCCTTGTCGGCGTCAAGCCCGGCGGCGGTGAACAGCTCTCCGGCCGCGGCGCGCAGGCTGGCCGCGTCGTAGCGCGCCGTCATGCCGGCACGGTGCCCATCAGGTCGTACTTGCGCAGGATCTCGGCGATCTTGGCATCCTGGGCCGCGTCGGGCAGCAGCGCCGGCTGGCGGCTGGCGCCGACGGAATTGTCCATCACCCACAGCGCCCGCTTCACCAGCGCCGGCGGATAGCCAAGCCCGTAGAGATCCTTGCGGAAGGCGCCGAAGGTGTCCTGGAAGCCGCGCGCCGCGGCCATGTCGCCCGCGTTGAACGCCCGCGCGATGCCGGCGACGACCTCGGGCATGACGTTGCCAAGACCCGAGATCGCGCCCTTGGCGCCGTTCTCGAACGCCCAGAGCACCAGGTGGTCGGGGCCGGAATAGACGTCGAACCCCTCGGCCTCGCGCGCGATGGCGAGATAGTCCTCGAGCGTCTCCTGCGCGCCGCCCGAATCCTTGATCCCGGCGATGTTGCCATGCGCGGCAAGCCGTGCGGCCGTCGCCGGCTCGATGTGGTTCTGGGTGCGGGCGGGGATGTCGTAGAGGTAGACCGGCGTCGAGACCGCGTCGGCCACGGTCGAGAAGTGGCGCACCAGCCCGTCCTGCGTGCAGGCGATGAAGAACGGCGTGATCACCGCGATGCCGTCGACGCCGATGCGGTCGAAGGCGCGGGCCAGCTTCACCGTCTCGAAGGTGGCCGGCATGCCGGCGTTGACGATGATCTTGGCGCGGCCCTTCACCTCGGCGGCGACGCGGGTCGTCAGTTCGACCTTCTCGTCGAAGGTCAGGGCGCTGAAATCGCCGTTCGTGCCGGCGCACATGATGTTGTTGCCCGCGGCGACCTGGCGGCGGATCTGCGCGAGCGTGGCGTCGTAATTGATGGTCTCGTCATCGTTGAAGCAGGTGACGAGGGCGACGAAGACTTCGCGCTGGCTCATGGGGTCTCCCGGGGGTGGCGCCCTCCTCCCCGCGGCCGGCACGGGGCGCGTCGCGGCCCGGTCGCCCGATGACCATCGCCCGATCAGGTGAACTTGTCAACGCGGTCGAGGAATCGAGCCGCCTGCGGCACCGTTTCCAGCGAGTTGTCAGCTGCGCCAACGCATTCCGTGCAGGATTTTCTGGTCGAATGGCGTAAGGAAAATTCGAAATTTTCTCAGCCAGAAAAGGACTTTTCGCCCGCCATTCCATGTCGGCGGGTCGTGGTCAGTTTCGGCATGCCGGCGGGATGTGATGAATTGACAAATCTGACAAGTCTGTCTTACTCGGGCCAGAGAGGGGCTGATCCGCAGCAGGAACGGCCCTGTTTTCCGCCGTTTCGGCCGCCCCGGCGGCGCGGCGCCGCGGAAACCTGGCAAATCTGGGAGGACAGCCATGCCGACGCTCGATTCTGCGCTGGAGATGCAACGCCCGCCGGTGGTCAAGTTCGGCAAGGGCGCGCTGGCCGCCCTGCCCGACTGGCTAGCGGCCGAGGGCATCGCCCGGCCCTTCGTCATCGCCGACGCGTTCAACGGGTCGCGGCTCGACGCGCTGGGCCTGGGCGCCGTGCCCGCCTTTGCCGAGGTGATGCCCGAGCCCGATCTGACGAACCTGATGGCCGCCGTGGCGGCGGCCGAGGCCGCGGGCCCGGACGCGATCATCGGTTTCGGCGGCGGCTCGGCGATGGATCTGGCCAAGCTGGTCGCGGTGCTGGTCGGCAGCGGGTTGCAGCTGTCGGACATCTCGGGGCCGAACCGCGCGCCGCGGCGGCGCATCGCGCTGGTGCAGGTGCCCACGACCGCCGGCACCGGCAGCGAGGTCGGCACCCGTGCGCTGATCACCGATCCCGCGACGATGAACAAGGTCGCGACCGAAAGCCGGCAGATGCTGGCCGATGCCGCCTTCATCGACCCGCACCTGACCGCCTCGGTCCCCGCCTTCGTCACCGCCGCGACCGGGGTCGACGCGATGGCGCATTGCGTCGAGGCCTTCACCTCGAAACGCGCGCATCCGATCATCGACGCCTACGCGCTGGAGGGCACGCGGCTTGTCGGCCGGTTCCTGCCCCGCGCCGTCGCCAACGGCGCCGATATCGAGGCGCGCGCGGGCCTGTCGCTTGCCGCCTTCTACGGCGGGGTCTGCCTTGGCCCGGTCAACACCACGGCGGGGCATGCGATCTCGTACCCGCTGGGCACGCGGCACAAGATCGCGCACGGCATCGCCAACGCCCTGATCTTCCCGCATGTTCTGGCCGCGAACCGCGCCGCCGCGCCCGAGAAGACCGCGCTGGTGTGCAAGGCGCTCGGCTTCGAGGGCACCAGCGACGCCGCGGTGTTCGAGGGCGCGATGGGCTTTTGCCGGGGGCTCGGGCTCGACATGTCGCTGGCCGCGCATGGCGTGCCCGAAAGCGACCTGCCGGCGATGGCGGCCGAGGCGCATGCGATCCGGCGCCTGCTGGACTGGAACCCGCGCGACCTGTCGGTCGAGGACATCCTGGCCATCTACCGCCGCGCCTACGAGGTCACCGTCCCGGCCTGACGGACGGCTACGGATGAGGGCCCCGGGCTGGCCCCCGGGGTCCTCAAGCGTTTCAGGCGTCGAGCCAGCCGGGCGGCAGCCGGACGTGCTTGATCGCGCGGCGATGCGCCGTGTAGGCGCAGTGGATCGTGCCGTCCGCGGCCTCGATCAGCACCGGATAGGACAGCTCGCGGTTGCGCCCGTCCTCGGAATTGTTCGAGGTGCAGGTTCCCGGACCCTCCTCGATCACCCGGATCAGCGGGAAGCTGTGCCCCTCGTCCGAGGAGACCGCGATCGCCATCGGCGCCCGCGGCACGCCCCAGATCGGCTGGATGCCACCCGCGGTGCTGGCGTCGGGGCGGTCGTCGCCTTCTTCCAGCTCGTCGTAAAGCGAGGCGCGGCGGTCGGCGAACATCGTCGCGTTGACCGGATTGCAGATCATCGCGATGCGGCCGTCGCGAAGGCGGATCACCCCGATCGACGAGTTGTTGTTGGGCACGTCGGTCGCGCCGGTGACCTGCCAGCTTTCGCCGCCGTCGGCACTTTCGGCGCGCCAGACGAAATCGGCCTGCCGGCGGCGATAGAAGGCGACCATCCGCCCCTGCTCCAGCGCCACGATCGACATGTGCACGCAGCCCAGCGACCCGGGCACGTCGACGACGCGCCAGCTGGCGCCGCGATCCCCGGTGATCGCCACGGCGGCGGTGTCGTGCGCGCCGGTCCAGCGTTCCCCCGGGCGCTGGTGGCACAGGAACAGCGGCAAGAGCCAGGCCCCGTCCTCGCGCACCACGACCGGCGCGCGCACGAAGGTGCCCGCGGGCAGCGGCAGCGCTTCGGGCAGGCCCGAGCCGACCGGCTCGACGCCCGCGTCCAGCAGGCGGCTGCGCACGAGGCTGGTGTCCTGGTTCCCCGCGACCTGGGCGGTGTGGAACAGGCGCAGCCGGCCGGTATCGGGTTCGACAAACAGCACCGGGTTTTGCTCGGACCGCGCGGGGTCGTCGCTCACGCGCGAGGCGGCCGACCAGCCCGCTGCCCCGGGTGCCAGCGTGGCGATGTGGCTCGAGATGTCGGACTTTCCCTCGAGGCTGCCGCCGAACCAGGCGCAGGCCAGCCGCCCGTCCGGCAGCCAGGCCAGGAAGGCCGCGTGGTTCTGCACCATCGGCGAGGGCAGGAAGGCGGTGCCGATTCCCCCGGGGCCGGTCTCGATCCGGCCGGTCATGCGTTCCGCGATCTGCTGGGGTGTCATTCGGATCCTCCTCCGCGCTCCTTCGACGCCGGCAGACTGGCGTCGGCGCCAGAAACTTGTCAAGTTGACGAAAGATCGCTCAGTGAAGGGATTTCCGTATATCATTGATAGGTATGATATTATTTTCTTAATTGGCGCTCTAAGATCAGCATATTGTCATTTTCGAAAGGAACAGTTGACAAGTTGGCGCGGCTCTAGGCACTCTGGTCGCCAGACGGCCCGGGGAGCGGACCGGCGAGGAGGACCAAGGGCCAAGGGCCCGCGGTGAACCGGCCCGCTTCCCTGCAGAGACCCGATCCCATGCCGCCTGCAGGCGGCGGGGCGGTGCCGTGCAGGATTTTGATCAGGGAGGATCAGATGCAACGCAAACTCGGTCTCGTCGCGCTGGCGGCACTGGTGGCCGCCCCGCTGCCCGCGCTCGCGCAGGCCGCCGATGGCGAGGTCACCATCGTGCTGGGCGAGAATGTCGATCTCATGGAGCCCTGCATGGCGACCCGGTCGAACATCGGCCGGATCATCCTGCAGAACGTGAGCGAGACGCTCACCGAATTCGACGTCCGCAACGGCACCGGCGTGATGCCGCGGCTGGCGACGTCCTGGGAAGAGACCGCGCCGGGCACCTGGCGCTTCCACCTGCGCGACGGCGTCACCTTCTCGGACGGGTCGACCTTCGACGCGAGCGACGTGCAGCATTCCTTCGAACGCGCGATGTCGAGCCAGCTGACCTGCGAGACGCCGCGCTATTTCGGCGACACCAAGCTGAGCTTCGCGGTCGTCGATCCGCAGACGATCGACATCACCGCCGATCCGCCGCAGCCGATCCTTCCCCTGATGCTGTCGCTGGTCACCATCGTGCCGTCCGAGACGCCAATGGAATTCGTCCGCGATCCGATCGGCACCGGGCCCTATGCGCTGGCCGAGTGGAACCCCGGCCAGAACATCGTGCTGAGCCGGCGCGACGATTACTGGGGCGATGCCCCGGCCGTCAGCAAGGCGACCTACGAATTCCGCACCGACCCGGCCGTCGCCGCGGCGATGGTGGCGCAGGGCGAGGCCGATCTGGCGCCCTCGATCTCGGCCATCGACGCGACCGACCCGGACACCGACGTGTCCTACCTGAACTCGGAAACCCTCTACCTGCGCATCGACAGCGCGGTGGCGCCCTTCACCGACCGGCGGGTGCGCGAGGCGATGAACATCGCCATCGACCGCGACGCCTTCATCGGCACGCTGCTGCCCGAGGGCACCGTGAAGGCCGCGGCGCTGGTGCCGCCGACGACGCTGGGCGCGAACCCCGACGTGCAGCCCTGGCCCTTCGATCCCGAAAAGGCCAAGGCCCTGCTGGAAGAGGCCAAGGCCGACGGCGTCGCCATCGACACGCCGATCCAGCTGGTGGGCCGGTCGAACCTGTTCCCCAACGTGCTCGAGACCGTCGAGGCGATGGCGCAGATGCTGCAGGACGTGGGCTTCACCGTGAACGTCCAGATGATGGAGGTCGCCCAGGTCGAGGAGATCTACAACAAGCCGTTCAAGGATGGCCGCCCGCCCTATGCGCTGGCCGTGCAGCATGACAACAGCCGCGGCGACCCGGTCTTCACCATGTACTTCAAGTACGACAGCGAGGGGCGCCAGTCCGGCATCTCGGACCCGAAGGCCGACGAGCTGATCGCCAAGGCCACCGCCGCCACCGGCGACGAGCGCACCAAGCTGTGGCAGGAGCTGATCGCCTATGTCCACGACGAGGTCGTCGCCGACGTGCCGCTGTTCCACATGGTGACCTACGCCCGCGTCGGCTCGCGCATCAGCTTCACGCCGACCATCGCCACCAACGCGCAGCTGCAACTGTCCGAGATCGCCTTCAAGTGATCCCCGCCTGACACCCGGGCCGGCGCGCGGGACAGCGCGCCGGCCCGCCGCCGTCAAGATCGATTCCGGACGACCGGCAGGCCATGGCCGGCAGACCAAGGGAGGAGCCCCGAATGTCGAACGTCTCCAGCCGGATCGTGTCCAGCCTGTTCTCGCTGGTCGCGCTCCTCGTGCTCGTGTTCTTCCTCACCCGGCTGACGGGCGACCCGGCGACGCTGTTCCTGCCGGTCGACGCCACCCCCGAGATGATCGCCAACTTCCGCGAGCTGCACGGGCTGAACGACCCCGTCCTCGTGCAGTTCGGTCGCTACGTCTGGGACGTGGTGCACCTCGACTTCGGCCAGTCCCTGACCCAGGCGCGCCCCGCGATCACCGTGGTGTTCGAGGCCTTCACCTGGACGCTGCAACTGGCGGTCATCACCATCGTGCTGGTCAGCCTCTGCGCCATCGTCATCGGCGCGCTCGCGGCGTTCCGGCCCGGCGGGCTCTTCGACCGCGCGGTCTCGGTCCTGTCGCTGATCGGCGCCTCGGCCCCCGACTTCTGGATCGCCATCGTCGCGATGATCCTGTTCGCGGTGAACCTCGGCTGGGTGCCGACCTCGGGCACCGGCACGGCCTGGCACTGGATCCTGCCGATCGCGGTGCTGTTCATCCGCCCCTTCGGCCTGATCCTGCAGATCGTGCGCGGCTCGATGCTGCAGTCCTTCGGCTCGCTCTACGTCAAGACCGCGCGCGCCAAGGGCGTGAACAACCGCGCGATCATCTTCGTGCACACGCTGCGCAACGCGATGCTGCCGGTGATCACCGTGATCGGCGACCAGGCGGCGGCGATGCTGAACGGCGCCGTCATCGTCGAGACGATCTTCGGCTTCCCCGGCGTCGGCAAGCTGATGATCGATTCCATCCTGAACCGCGACTTCAACGTGATCCTTGCCGCGATCATGGTGACCGCCGTCGCCATCTTCCTGATGAACCTGCTGATCGACGCGGCCTATGCGCTGCTTGATCCCCGGATCCGGACCTGAGGCCATGACGATGACCAACAGCCTGACCGATACCCCCGTCGCCCGGGCGCCGAAGCCCAAGGGGCCCCTGCCGCGGGTGCTGTCGATGCTGTGGCGCGACAAGTTCGCGACGCTCGCGGTGATCTTCCTGATCCTGATGATCCTTGCCGCCATCTTCGGGCCGATGCTGTTCGAGGCCGCGGCCCAGAAGCAGAACCTGCGCGCCCGCAACGCCCCGCCCTTCACGCTGGACGCGGGGTGGCTGGGGGTGCTGGGCGCCGATGCGCTGGGCCGGCCGATCCTGCCGCGCATCCTTGTCGCCGCGCAGAACACGCTGCTGATCGCGGCCGGTGCCGTGCTCGGCTCGTCGGCGATCGGGGCGCTGCTGGGGCTCGTGGCCGGCTACAGCTCCAAGCGGGTCGGCACGGTGATCATGCGGCTTGCCGACGTGATCATGTCCTTCCCGTCGCTGCTGCTGGCGGTCGTGGTGCTTTACATGCTGCAGCCCTCGGTGGGGAACCTTGTCTTGGTGCTGGCGATCACCCGGATCCCGGTCTACCTGCGCACCACCCGCGCCGAGGTGCTGGAGATCCGCCAACGCATGTTCGTCGAGGCGGCCGAGGTGATGGGCGCCTCGCGGGCGCGGATCATGTTCCGCCACATCCTGCCGATGGTGGTCCCAACGCTGGTCACGATCGCGACGCTGGACTTCGCCTTCGTGATGCTGGCCGAAAGCTCGCTCTCGTTCCTCGGGATCGGCATCCAGCCGCCCGAGATCACCTGGGGCCTGATGGTCGCGCAGGGCAAGCAGTACATGAACACCGCCTGGTGGCTCGCGTTCTGGCCCGGCCTCGCGATCATCCTGACCACCATGTCGCTCAACCTGCTGTCGTCCTGGATGCGCGTGGCGCTCGACCCCACGCAGCGCTGGCGGCTTGAAGTCGGAGGCAAGACCCGTGGCTGACCATCTTCTCGAAGTGCGCAACCTGTCGGTCCGGTTCCACACCGCGGGCGGCATCGTGAACGCGGTGCGCGGCATCAGCTGGCATCTCGACCGCGGCGAGACGCTCGCGATCCTGGGCGAGTCCGGCTCGGGCAAGTCGGTTTCGGCCTCGGCGATCATGAACCTGATCGACATGCCCCCGGGCGAGATCACCAGCGGCGCGGTGCTGTTCGAGGGCCGCGACCTGCTGACCCTGCGTCCCGAGGACCGGCGCGAGATCAACGGCCGGCGCATCGCGATGATCTTCCAGGACCCGCTCGGGCACCTGAACCCGGTCTATACCGTCGGCTGGCAGCTGGCCGAGGCCGGGCGCGTGCACGGCCTTGCCCCTGCCGCCGCCAAGGCCCGCGCGCTCGAGCTGCTGACGCGCGTCGGCCTGCCCGAGCCCGAGGTGGCGATGGGCAAGTACCCGCACGAATTCTCTGGCGGGCAGCGGCAGCGGATCATGATCGCGATGGCGCTGGTGATGAAGCCCGACATCGTCATCGCCGACGAGCCGACCACCGCGCTCGACGTCACGGTGCAGTTCGAGGTGCTGGAGCTGCTGCGCGAGCTTCAGCGCGAGATGGGGATGGGCCTGCTGCTGATCACCCACGACCTGGGCGTCGTGGCCGAGATCGCCGACCGCGTCGTGGTGATGAACGCGGGCGAGATCGTGGAACAGGGCACGCCGACGCAGGTCTACCATGCGCCGAAGCACCCCTACACGAAGAAGCTGATTTCGGCCGCCCCGGGCCGCGGCGCGATGAACGAGCCCGAGGAAACCGCGGACGAGATCCTGCAGGTGCGCAACCTGTGCAAGACCTTCGGTGCGTTCAAGGCGCTCGACGACGTCTCCTTCACCCTGCGCCGCGGCGAGACGCTGGCGATCGTGGGCGAGAGCGGCTCGGGCAAGTCGACCTCGGCGCGGTGCATCCTGCGGCTGACAGAGGCCGACAGCGGGCAGGCGTTCTGGAAGGGCCGCGACCTGATCTCGATGCCGCGGCCGCAGCTGTTCGGCCTGCGGCGCGAGATCCAGATGGTGTTCCAGGATCCGACGCAGTCGCTGAACCCGCGGATGTCGGTCTTCGGGATCATCTCCGAGGCCTGGGCAATCCACCGCGACATCCTGCCCCGGCCCCGCTGGCGCGGCCGGGTCGAGGAGCTTCTGGCCCAGGTGGGCCTGCAGCCCGAACATGCCGACCGCTATCCGCACCAGTTCTCGGGCGGGCAGCGGCAGCGGATCGCCATCGCCCGCGCGCTCGCGCTCGAGCCCGACCTGATCATCTGCGACGAGGCCGTGTCGGCGCTGGACGTGTCGATCCAGGCGCAGGTGATCGCGCTGCTCGACAAGCTGCGGCGCGAGCTGGGGATCGCCTTCATCTTCATCGCCCACGACCTGCCGGTGGTGCGCGACTTCGCCGACCACGTCATGGTCATGCAGAAGGGCCGCGTGGTCGAGAACGGCACCGTGCGCCAGATCTTCGAGGCACCGCGGCAGGACTACACGCGCCGTCTGCTGGCCGCCGGGCTGGACCCCGACCCCGAGATCCAGCGCGCCGCGCGCGCGGCGGCGCTGGCGCCGGCCTGATCCCGCAAAAAAAGCCGGCCGCCCTTCGGCGGCCGGGTCAGGAAGCTGTCAGCCCTTGGCCGCGGGGCCGTCCGGCGGCGCCCGGTCGGGCCAGAACCGCACCCCGGGCTTGGCAAGACCACCGCCCAGCGCGGCGACCGTGCCGTCGGCGCGCCAGCAGGCGGCGCCGGTCATCGTCTCGCCGAACGCGATCGCGTTCATGCCGCCGCCGATGTGCGGCATCACCCGCACCTCGTGACCCATCGCCTCGAGCGCGGCCTTCTGCGGCGCATAGGCCTTCTCGATCTCGACCTCCTGGCCCTGGGTCCAGATCCGCGGCGCCTCGACCGCCTCCTGCACGCTCATGCCATGGTCGATGAGGTTGACGATGCCCTGCAGGATCGAGGGGAAGATCCTCAGGCCGCCCGGCATCCCCAGCGCCCAGACCGGCTGGCCGTCGCGCATCACGATCATCGGCGCCATCGAGGTCGGCACCCGCTTGCCGGGCACGACCGACAGCGCCTTGCCCGGGCGCGGGTCGAAGTTCGACATGTAGTTGTTGGGAATGATGCCTGTGCCCGGCACGACGAAGCGCGCGCCGAACAGCCCGTTGATCGTGTGCGTCGCGGTGACGATGTTGCCGTCCTTGTCGGCAACCGTGACATGGGTGGTGTCGGCGCTCTCGCGGCCGGGGTCCGCGGCGGTCAGGCCGCCCGCGTCGCGGATCCGGCCCGCGCAGTTGGCGCCGTAGGCCTTCGAGGTCAGCCGCTCGACCGGGACGTCGACGAAGGCCGGGTCGCCGGAATAAGCGCGGCGGTCGACGAAGGCGAGGCGGATCACCTCGGCCAGCAGGTGCAGGCTCTGGGGCGAGCCGAAGCCCATGCCCTTCACGTCGAAGCCTTCGAGCATGTTCAGCATCTGGGGGATGTGCACCCCCGACGACGCGGGCGGCGGCGGGCCGATGACCTCGTAGCCGCGGTAGGTGCCGGTGATCGGTGCGCGCTCGATCGCGCGATAGCCGGTCAGGTCCTCGATCGCGATATAGCCCGCGTCCGGCCCCCCGGTCGCGAGCCGCTCGACCAGCGCCGCGCCCAGTGCGCCGCCGTAAAGCGCCTCTGCCCCCTCGGCCTGGATCAGCCGCAGGCTTTTGGCATAGTCGGTCATGACCATGCGGTCGCCCGGGGCGAGCAGCTTGCCGCCCGGGGCGATGATCGCCGCCATCGCCGGGTCCGCCAGCAGGTCGTCGGCAAACTCGTTGATCGCACCGGCGAGGTAATGGGTCACGGTGAAGCCGCGCTCGGCCGCGCGGATCGCCGGCTCGACCACGTCGGCGAAGGGCAGCTTGCCGTACTTCGCCTGCATGTCGCACCAGCCGCGCAGGTTGCCCGGCACCGCGACCGAGGACGCGCCGACGAGGTTGCGGCGGTCCTTGGCATCCATGTACCTGGACGGCTCTTCCGAGATCGGTTCATAGATCCCGGGATGCATCGCGCCGGCGGCCGAGGACAGCGCGTCGAAGACGACGCTGGTGCCATCGGCCAGCCGCAGGTGCGACAACCCTCCCCCGCAGATGCCGACCATCATCGGCTCGACCACGGTCAGCGTCAGCAGCGCCGCGACCGCGGCATCGACGGCATTGCCGCCCGCGGCCAGCATCTCGGCGCCGGCGGCGGTGCCCAGCGGGTGGTTGGTGACCACCACGCCGCCCGTGCCGCTCGCCGGTTGCTTGTCGCAGGTGAAGGGAAGGGTCATCGTCTTATCCTTGCGTCTTTGCGGCCCCCCCGGGGGGGGGCCGGCGGCTCAGGCGAGCTTTGCCATCACCTTCTCGGTGGCGCCCGACAGGTCACCGAGCTTGGCCAGGCCGTCGCGCACCTGCGCCTCGCGGCCCTTGCCGCGGGTCTGGATCTGGATCGCCTTCTCGGCTTCCGAGCGGACCTCGTCGCGCGGCAGGACCAGCACGCCCGACTCGTCGGCCAGCACGGCGTCGCCCGGCATTACCACGGTGTTGCCGCAGGAGACAGGAACGTTGATCGCCCCGCCGAGGTCGTAAAGCCGGGTCGTGATCGGCGAGATGCCCTTGCACCACATCGGGAAGTCCGAGGCCTCGATCTCCTCGAGGTCGGTGCAGGGGCCGTCGACCACGGCGCCGACGGCACCGGCGGCCTTGGCGCCGACGGTCACGCCGCCGCCCCAGCAGGCGAAGCGGTCATCGTGCAGGCGGTCGACGATGACGAAGTCGCCCGGACGGATCAGCGACAGCAGGTGGTGCAGCAGGGTGGAATCCGGGCCCGGGATCGCGATGGTCACCGCGGTGCCGACCACGCGGCGGCGCGGGATCAGCGGCTGGATCTGGCGGCTGAGAAAGCCGAACTGGCGCCAGTGGCCCATGGTCGCGGTCTCGCACTGGGCCAGCAGCTCCAGGTCGGCGGCCGCGATCTGTTCGGGCATCGGGTTGATCTTGTAGGTCATGGTATCTTCCGGGGGTTAGCGGCCAAAGGCCTTGGTGAAGCCGACGGTGCGCTCGATCAGCAGCACGACGCCCAGCGAGACGGCGATCAGCAGGACGGCGAGCACCGCGACCATCGGGTCGGTGCGATCCTCGACATGGCGATAGATCGCGACCGGCAGGGTCGACAGCCGCGGCCCGACGAGGAACAGCGACAGCACGATCTCGTCGAAGGACATGATCGCGGCGATCGCCGACGAGGCGACGATCCCCGGCACCAGCCGCGGCAGGGTGATCTGCAGGAAGGTCTGCACCGGGGTCGCGCCCAGCGTCATCGCCGCCTGCTCGACATCGGTGCCGAGGTTGGCGAGGCTGGTCTGCAGGATCCGCACCGAGAACGGCAGCGTCATCACCAGATGCGCGAGCACGAGGCCCGGGAAGGTCGCGACCAGCCCGGCCGGGGTGAAGACCATCAGGATGCCAAGGCCCAGCATCATCGCCGGCAGCACCAGCGGCGCGAGGATCAGGCTCTGGATCACGCGGCGGCCCGGGAATTCCAGCCGCACCAGCGCATAGGCCGCGGGCAGCCCGAGCGCGAGCGACAGGAAGGCCACGATCACCGCGATGATCGCCGAGTTCTTCAGCCCGACCATGAAGCCGCGGTTGCCCAGCACTTCGGCATACCACTTCGTGCTCCAGCCCGAGGGCGGGAACGACAGGTAGGCATCGGCGCTGAACGAGGTGACGAAGATCAGCAGCAGCGGCAGGAAGATCGCGGTGAAGACCGCATAGACCCAGGTCCGGGCCAGGATCGACAGGAACCGGGTCATCAGCGCACCTTCGTCAGCAGCCGCAGCGCCAGGCCCGTGGCCAGCATCGCGAGGAAGAACAGCGCCAGCATCAGGAAGGCGAGCGCGGCGGCCGTCGGCCAGTCGAGCGTCTCGAGCGCGAGGTCGTAGACCTCGGTCGCGAGCAGGAAGACGCGCCCGCCCCCCAGCAGCGACGGCGTGACGTAGGACGAGATCGACAGCACGAAGCCGATGGTCAGCGCGGCCACGATCGCGGGGACCGACAGCGGGAGGGTGATCTTGAAGAACACCTCGTGCGGCTTGGCGCCCAGCGACATCGCGGCCTCGTCCAGCCGCGGATCAAGCCGCCCGAGCCCGGCGGTGATGGTCAGGAACATGAAGGGCATGATCGCCTCGGACAGGCCGATGACCACGCCGAGGTAGTTGTTCACCATCTGCAGCGGCTCGGAGATCAGCCCAAGGCTCAGGAGCAGCGAGTTCACGACGCCGTTGTGGCCCAGCATCACCATCCAGCCGAAGCTGCGCACCACCGCCGAGACCAGCAGCGGCGCCGCGGCCAGCACGGTCAGGATCGTGCGCCAGCGCGAGGTCATGCGCGACAGGTACAGCGCCACGGGATAGGCCAGCGCCAGCGCGACCAGCGAACAGGTGATCGACAGTTCCAGCGTGCGGCCCAGCAGGTCGAGGTAGTAGCCGTCCGACAGGATCGAGACATATGTCGCGGGGCTGAGCGCGGGAATGATCGCGCCGTAGTCCGAGATGTTCAGCGACATGCGGAACAGCCAGACCATCGGTGCGACGAAGGTCACCGCCAGCACCGCCAGCACCGGGGCCAGCAGGAGCCAGGGCGTCAGGCGGGTGCCGGTTCCGGGCGCGGCGAAACCGGTCATGCCGGGAACACCCGCATGTCGGACCCGCGCCAGTCCAGCGCGACCTCGCGCCCGACCTCGGCCAGCGCGTCATCGGGATCGCCCGGGCGCAGGTCGGCGATCAGGCGCTGGCCGCCGGCCAGCTCCAGCTCGACCTCGATCATCGAGCCGACGAAGACCCGGCGCAGCACCCTGGCGCGCAGCGGGCCGTCGGGCAGCAGGCGGATCATGTGCGGGCGCACCACGGTCAGCGTCTCGGCGCCCTCGCGCAGGCCCGCGGGCAGCGCCTCGGGCTGCGGCAGCGGCTGGCCGTCGATCGTGACGCCCGCGCCCGACAGGCGGGTGGACATCGTGTTCGCGCGGCCGATGAAATTCGCCACGAACGGCGTCGCGGGGCGGTCGTAGATGTCGGCGGGCGTGCCGATCTGTTCCAGCCGGCCGCCGTTCATCACGACGATGCGGTCGCACATCGTCAGCGCCTCCTGCTGGTCGTGGGTCACGAACAGCGTGGTGATGCCGGTGCGGGTCTGGATGTCGCGCAGCTCGAACCGCATCTCGTCGCGCAGGCGCGCGTCGAGGTTCGACAGCGGCTCGTCCAGAAGCAGGATCTCGGGTTCGATGACGATGGCGCGGGCGATCGCCACGCGCTGCTGCTGGCCGCCGGACAGTTCCGCCGGGCGGCGTTCGCCGAAGGCCTCGAGCCGCACGGCGCGCAGCGCCTCGGCGACGCGGGCGCGGACCTCTTCCTTGCCGATCTTGCGCAGCTTCAGGCCGAAGGCGACGTTCTCGGCCACGGTCATGTGCGGGAACAGCGCGTAGGACTGGAACACGAGGCCCAGGTTGCGTTCCCACGGCGGGGCGGCGACGATGTCGCGGCCGCCGATCAGGATGGCGCCCGAGGTCGGCGCGAGCAGCCCCGCGACCATCCGCAGCGTGGTCGACTTGCCGCAGCCCGAGGGGCCGAGCACGCCGATGAACTCGCCCTTGCGGATCTCGAAGGACAGCGCGTCGACCGCGGGGCGTGCGCCGCCGTAGTCGAAGGTCAGCCCCTCGATGCGGATGTGGGCGGTCGGGGCGCCGCCAGGCGCCCCCGTCGTCGTGGTGTCGAGCGCCATCGCCTCAGTTGCCCGCCGAGATGATTTCGCGCTTCCACATCGCGTTCCAGCGGTCGTTCTGGGTCGCGACCCAGCCCCAGTCCAGCGGCAGGGTGGTGTCGAGCTTGCCGAACAGCGTGCGCTTGAGCGCCTCTTCCGACGGCGTCGCCTTGGTGTTGGTGGGCGAGTAGTACATCGCGTTGGTGAAGGCGGTCTGCGCCTCGGGCGAGAGGGCGTAGTTGATGAAGGCCTTGGCCAGCTCGGGGTTCTTCGCGTTCGCGACGAGGTTGATCGTGTTCTTCTGCAGGATCGTGCCCTCGGCCGGGGTCACGACGCCCTGCTTGCCGTTCGACTGGTCGAAGTAGTACTGCGCGCGGGCGTTCCAGCCGGTGGAGATGTCGACGGTGCCGTTCAGCACCAGCGTGTAGCTGTCGGGCTTGGGATCGAAGGTCTGCACCGAGGGGGCAAGTTCTGCCAGCTTGGCCACCGACTTCTCGACCGACTGGGTATAGTCCTCGCCCAGCATCTTCGAGGTCATGATCATCAGGCCGGTGCCGAGGATCGAGGGCATCGAGGTCGCAGCGATCTTGCCCTTGTAGGTCGGGTCCCAGAGGACCTCGAGCGAGGTCGGCGCGGTCTTGACCGCCTCGGTGTTGTAGACCATGACCTCGTGGTCGAAGGTCACGGCCGGACCATAGCCCTCCTGCACGATCGCCTCGGGCGCCAGATCCGCGAGGTTCGGCACCTCCTCGGTGGTGATCGGCGACAGCAGGCCTTCCTTGTTGCCGATCAGCGCGGTCGAGACGTCGAACAGGACGACGTCCATCTGCGGGTCCGACGCCTGGGCGCGCAGCTGGCCCAGCAGGCCCGACGAGGCGCGGTCAGAGGCATAGTTGACCTTGACGCCCGGGTGCGCGGCCTCGAAGGGCGCGATCACCGCCTTGGTGTATTCGTCCTGGAAGACGCCGGTGTAGGCGCCAAGCGTGATTTCGCCCGTCAGGTCCTGCGCATGGGCAGCCGTCGACAGGCCGGCGACCAGCGCCAGCACCGAGAAGGTGGTCTTCATCCCTGATGTCTCCTGTTGGTCTTGTTGGGTTCCGGGGTCGGCGGTGCCGCCCCGGTTCGGTCGCGGTCAGTAGCCGCGGGTGGCGTCCGCAAGGTCGGCGACGGTGCCGGCTTCCTCGAAGGTGCGCAGGTTCTTGGCGATGATCCGGCTGCCGGTCGCGGCATCGATCATCGAGGCGATGTGCGGCGTGACGGTGATCTGGGGGTGGCCCCAGAACGGGTGGTCGGACGGCAGCGGCTCGATGTGGAAGACGTCGAGCGTCGCGGCCGCGATCTGGCCCGAGGCCAGCGCGCCCAGCAGGTCGTCATCGACCATGTGGGGCCCACGGGCGGCGTTGATCACGCAGGCACCGCGCTTGAGGCGGTTGAAGGTGTCGGCATTGAGGATGCCGCGGGTCTCGTCGGTCAGCGGCAGCAGGTTCACGAGGATCTCGGTGCCTTCGAGGAAGGCGCCGAATTCCTGCGCGCCGGCATAGGTCTTCACGCCCTCGACCGTGCGGCCCGAGCGCGACCAGCCGACGGTCTCGAACCCGATCGCCGCCAGCAGCTTCGCGGCCTCGGCGCCCAGGTTGCCCAGCCCCATCACGCCGACGCGGCGGCGCGTGGCCGGCGGCACGACGATCGGCGTCCATTCGGCGCGGGCCTGCGCGGCCTGGATCTCGGGCATGCCGCGGTGGTGGCGCAGCACGTGCAGCGCGACGTATTCCTTCATCCGTTGCGTCAGGTCGGTGCCGATCGTGCGGATGATCGGCACGTCGGGCAGGTCCCGGTCGGCCAGCACGTGGTCGATGCCCGCCCCGATCGAGACGATGGCGCGCAGGTTGGGGAAGCGCTTCATGCTGCCGGTCTCGGGGCGCCAGACGACGCAGTACTTCACCTCGTCCGGGTCGGGCACGGATTGTAGGGCGTGGAACTGCCAATCCGGCATCAGATCCCCCAGCATACCGCACCAGTCCTGGATCTTGCTTTCGTTGGGCAGGTAGATCGCGACGCTCATTTCAATCCTCGGCAGGCAGTGTCCCGGGCATGTGACCGGGAGTCGTCCGGGGAGGCAAAGCAAAAATACTGGTCCAGCCCATAGAAGAAATTTATAAGGTGCCCGAGCGTTTTCGGGCAGGTCCCGCAGGAGGATGCGAATGAACCTCAAGCAGATGGAAGCCTTCTACTGGCTGACGCGGCTGAAAAGCTACCAACGGGTCGCGGACCATATCGGCCTTACGCAACCTGCCGTTTCTGCAAGGATTTCAGGATTGGAGGACAGCCTGGGCGTGCCGCTGATCGACCGCCGGGCGGCCGAGTTCACGCTGACCGAACAGGGCTACGAGGTCGCGGAATACGCCGAGACATTCCTCAATCTTTCCGAGGCGATGACGTCGCGCCTAAAGAACAAGCAAAAAAGGCGTTATACTGTCGGAACGGTGGGCATGGTGACGAAGACCTGGGCCACGACGCTGCGGCGCAAGCTGCTCGACGACCCCGAGATCGGCCTTGTCGACTTCCACTCCGGCTCGAATGTCGAGCTGCGCCAGCAGGTGCGGACCGGGGCGCTGGACATGGCCTTCGTCACCGGCGAGGCGGGGCTTCCGCAGATCAGCGAGAGCTTCTCGGTGACCTACCGGGTGGG
Organism: Frigidibacter sp. MR17.24; assembly: GCF_037095655.1. Classification (NCBI taxonomy): domain Bacteria; kingdom Pseudomonadati; phylum Pseudomonadota; class Alphaproteobacteria; order Rhodobacterales; family Paracoccaceae; genus Frigidibacter; species Frigidibacter sp. MR17.24. The sequence continues at coordinate 182,091 of NZ_JBAWKE010000005.1, read as the reverse complement.
CTGGGTCGCGCGGCCCGACGTGGCCGGCGAGGTCACGCGGCCGCTGACCCCGGACGAGATCCGGTCACTGCCGCTGATCTTCTATCCCCACACCTCGCCGCTGTTCCGGCCGGTGGCGGAGATGGTCGAAGAGACCCGCCGCCGCCCGAACGCGCGCCACACGGCGAATTCGCTGGGCATGATCTGCGACATGGTCCGCGCGGGCTATGGCGCGTCGGCGATCCCGCTGGCGGCCGTGGAGCGCGAGATCGCGACGGGCATGCTGATCGAGATCCCGACCACCGTGCAGCTTGCGCCGCTCGACACCCGGTGCGTGCACCAGAACCGGGCGCGGCGCCAGCAGACCGAAAAGATCTTCGCGCTCGCCCGGCAGGCGGCCGAGGAATGGGCGACCGCCCACCCCCGGTTCGTCAGCTTCCAGCCCGGCTAGGGCTCAGGCGCCGAAGCCCTTCGAGACGTGGTCGCGGATGAACCCCGCGCCGATCTTGACCAGCCGGTCCGACAGCGCCTTGCCGGTCTCGGCCGAGCAATTGACCGGGTCGCCGCCCCAGGTGCCGTGCGGCGCGGTTTCCAGCGCCTCGATCGGGCCGGTGATGCGCGCGCCCTCGTATTTGATCGCGGCGAAGCCCGCGACATCCATGCCCATGAACTTCTGCCCCTTCGGCGGCGCCTGCTTCAGGTCCATGCGCAGAATGTCGGGATAGTAGTGCAGGCCGATCGAGGTCAGCGGGTCGCCGCCGTGGCCGGACGAGGCCGCGGCCTTCTCGGGGCCGAGGATGTCCTTCAGCAGCTCGTACGAGATCTGCCAGAGATACATCGAGAACACGAGCATGCCGTGCGACTTGCGGTATTTCTGCGTGACCTCGTTGATCGCGGTGACGTTGCCGCCGTGACCGTTGATGATCAGCACCTTGGTCAGGCCGTGGCGCGCGAGGCTCGCGATCATGTCGTCGATGAGCGCGGTCAGCGTCGGCTGGCTGATCGCGATCCCGCCATGCGACGAGCCGAAGTAGTCCGAGCCGCCGAAGGGGATCGGGGGGGCGACGAAGGTCGCAACGCCCTCGGCCCGGGCGGCGCGCGCGATGTCGAGCGCCACGCATTCGGCGCCGAGGTAGTCGCCCATCGGCGCATGGGTGCCCTGATCTTCCAGCGAGCCCATCGGCAGCAGGATCACGGCGTCCTTGTTGAGGTACTGGCGGGCTTCCTCGCTCGTCAGTTCGGCCATCTTCAGTTTGTCAGTCATGTGCAGTCTCTTGAAGGATGTCATCGCGGATGCAGGCGGTCATCCGGCCATCGCCGGCGGGCCGCAGGTCGGGGACGGCCGCGGCACAGGCCGGCAGCGCATAGGGGCAGCGGGTGCGGAACACGCAGCCCGAGGGCGGATCCAGCGGCGAGGGGATGTCACCCTCCAGCCGGATCCGGCGGCTTTCGTGCTTGAGGCTCGGCTCGGCCGAGACCAGCGCCGCGGTATAGGGGTGGCGGGGCGCGAAATGGACGGCGTCGGCGGGGCCGACCTCCATCACCCGGCCAAGGTACAGCACCATGATCCGGTCCGAGATGAAGCGGACCACCGAGAGGTCGTGGCTGATGAACAGCAACGAGATCCCCTGGCTCTGGCGCAGGTCGGCCAGCAGGTTCAGCACCTGCGCCTGGATCGACACGTCGAGCGCCGAGACCGCCTCGTCGCAGACGATGAACTTCGGCTCGACGGCCAGCGCGCGGGCGATGCCGATGCGCTGGCGCTGCCCGCCCGAGAATTCATGCGGCCGGCGGTCGAGGAAGGCGGGGTTCAGCCCGACCATCCCCATCAGCTCCAGCAGCCGCGGCTCGCGCGCGGGACCGGTGTGCAGGCCGTGGGTGTCCAGCGGCTCGGACAGCGTCGCGCGGATCGTCTTGCGCGGATCGAGGCTGGCGTAGGGGTCCTGGAAGATGATCTGCATGTCCTTGCGCAGCGCGCGCAGGCGCTCTGGCGGGATCGTGTTCAGATCCTCGCCCATGAAGGTCATGCCCCCGCTCTGGCTGTCGATCAGGCGCAGCACCGCCTTGCCGATCGTGCTCTTGCCCGAGCCGGATTCACCCACCAGCCCCAGGACCTCGCCCGGATCGACCCGCAGCGACACGTCGCGCAGCACCTGCATCCGCTTCTTGCCGAACAGGCCGCTGCGGCCGACCGGGTAGTGCTTGTTCAGGTCGTGGACCTCGAGGATCGGCACCATCACGCGGCCTCCTTCGCAGGGTCGTGGGCATAGTGGCAGCGCACCTGGTGGTCGGCCCCGGCGAGGGCGGTCAGCGCCGGGCGCGTCGCCGCGCAGGCTTCGGTCGCGATCGGGCAGCGGTCGCGGAAGCTGCAGCCCGAGGGGCGGCGTTCCGGCAGCGGCGGCGCGCCGTCGACGGCCTGCAGCCGGTCGCCGCGGGCCGAGTGCAGCGTGTCGTGCGACGAGGGCATCGAGTGCAGCAGCGCCCGGGTATAGGGGTGGCGCGGCGCGGTCAGCACCTCGGAGGCGGGGCCTTCCTCGACCACCTGGCCGGCGTACATCACCGCGACGCGATCCGCGATCTCTGCCACGACACCGAGGTTGTGGCTGATGAACAGCAGGCTCAGGCCTTCGGCGTATTCATGGCGCAGGCGCTGCAGAAGCTCGATGATCTCGGCCTGGATCGTGACGTCGAGCGCCGTCGTCGGCTCGTCGCAGATCAGAAGCCGCGGCTCGCAGGTCAGCGCCATCGCGATCATCACCCGCTGGCGCATGCCCCCCGACATCTCGTGCGGGTAGCCGTCGAAGCGGCGCTGCGGCTCGTTGATGCCGACAAGCGTCAGAAGACGGATCGCGAGCGCCCGCGCCTCGTCCCCCGTCATCTTGCGATGCGCGAGGATCGCCTCGACCATCTGCGCGCCGACCTTGTGCACCGGGTTCAGCGAGGTCATCGGCTCCTGGAAGATCATCGCGACGTCGTTGCCGCGCAGGTCCTCCAGATCCCTGGCGCCGAGGCGGCCAAGGTCGACCATCTCGCCCGACTTGCGGCGCAGCGACAGGCTGCCGCCGGCCTGCCGGATCGCGTTCGGCAGCAGACCCATGAGCGCGAGCGAGGACAGCGACTTGCCCGATCCGCTTTCGCCCACCAGCGCGGTGCACTGGTTGGCGCGCAGGGTCAGGCTGACCTCCTCGATCACCGGGACCGGTCCGGCCGGGCGCGGGATCTCCAGCCGCAGGTTGCGGATCTCGGCCACGGTCTCGGGCGCGGCGGCGATGGCGGTGCCGTCGCTCGAGGGGACCGAGGTCGCGTCCTTGCCGCCGGCATTGCCCTTGGGGTCAAGCGTGTCGCGCAGCCGGTCGCAGAAGAAGTTGATCGCGTAGATCGTCAGCGTCAGCGCCACGCAGGGCACGATGATGCCCATCGGGTCCTGGTTCATGAACTGGCGCGCGCCCCGGATCATCTGGCCCCAGCTGGGCGCGGGCGGCACGACCCCGAGCCCGAGGAACGACAGCCCGCTTTCGATCGTGATCGCGGCGGCGGCGGTCAGCGAGTACTGCACCGACACCGGGCCCGCGATGTTGGGCAGGATGGTGTTGAACACGATCCGGCGCGACGGGGTGCCCAGCGCGCGCGACGCCTCGACGAAGTCCAGCGCCGAGACGCGCAGCGCCTCGGAAAAGGCGATCCGGGCGAAGGCCGGAAAGTAGAGGATCGACAGCACCGAGACCAGCGTGCCGGTGCCCGGCCCGAAGAGCGTGACCACCAGAAGCGCGAGCAGGATCGGCGGGAAGCACAGCACCACGTCGGAGAGCTTCGTCGTCACGAACTGGAACGGGCCGCGGAAATAGGCGCCGATCAGGCCGAAGAGCGTGCCGACGACGCAGGCGATCGAGGTGGCGATGAAGGCCACCATCAGCGACACCTGCCCGCCGTAGAGCACGCGGGCAAGCCGGTCGCGGCCGAACTCGTCCTGGCCCAGCCAGTGCTCGGCGCTCGGCGCCGCCAGGCGGTTGCGGACCGAGATCTGCACCGGATCGGCGCCGGTGATCAGCGGTGCGGCGAAGGGAATGATGATCAGCGCGGCCAGCAGCGCCGTGGGCAGGATCATCTTCTTGGGGAAGCGCGAGACGAGGGTCATTGCAGGCGGATCCTCGGGTCGATCAGCGAATAGAGAATGTCGATCACCAGGTTGATGGCGATGAAGATGGCGGCGACGGTCAGGATCACCGCGCGCACCGTCGGGTAGTCGCGCTGCTCGACCGCGCTGACCAGCAGGCCCGAGAGGCCCGGCCAGTTGTAGACGAACTCGACCAGGACGGTGGAGCCGAGCAGGATCCCGAGCTGCATGCCCACGACGGTGATCACCGGGCCCAGCGCGTTCTTCAGCACGTGGCGGCGCACGACAAGCCGGCGGGCCAGGCCCTTGGCGATCGCGGTGCGCACCCAGTCGTGGCCGCGCATCTCGAGGACGCTGGCGCGAGTCATCCGGAAGACGATGGTCGCCAGGTGCAGGCCCACGGTGACCGAGGGCAGGATCAGCATGTGCAGATGCCCCACCGGGTCCTGGGCGAAGGCGACATAGCCGCCCGCCGGCAGCCAGCCCAGCGTCTGCGCGAAGAGGTAGATGAACAGCGTGCCGACGACGAAGCCCGGCACCGAGGTCAGAAGCGCGTTCACCCCCGAGGCGGTGACGTCGAACCAGCCGCCCGCCCGCAAGCCCGCGGCCGTGCCCGCCGGGATCGCGACCAGAAGTGCCAGCACGGTGCCGACGCCGATGATCTCGAGCGTGCGGGGCAGCCGCAGCGCGATGTTGGCCGCGATCGACGAGCCGTCGATGATCGAGGTGCCGAAGTTCAGCCGCAGGCTGTCGAGCAGGAAGGTCAGGTACTGCGCGCCCACGGGCTGGTCGAGCCCCATCTGGGCGCGCAGGTTGGCGATGGCCTCCGGCGTCGCGACGCCGCCGCCGGTGGAGAGCAGCAGTTCAGCCGGATCGCCCGGCACGATCGCCAGAAGGGAGAAGACGATCGTGCCGACGACGAACAGCATCGCCACCGCGCCCGCGACGCGCCGCAGGAGGAAACCGGTCATGCGCTTCGCCTCAGACCAGCTTGGCTTCGTCCAGGACGAACCCGCTCGACCCGTTCAGGAAGCCCGGCAGCGTGCCGAAGCCTTCGACCTTCTTCGACATGCCGAAGGCCTGGGTGCGCCAGTTCAGCGGCACCTGCGGCACCTCTTCGTAATAGGCGGTGTAGAGCTCCTGGTAGATCGCCTTGCGCTTCTCCGGGTCCATCTCGGCCCGGCCCTTGGTCAGCAGGCCGTCGATGCGCTCGCTCTTGAAGCCGTAGGACTGCAGGTAGGACGGGTTGCCCGAGTAAAGCAGCGAGAACAGCGCGTCGGGGTCGTTGAACGTGCCCGAGGTGCCGTGCACGGCGATGTCGTATTGCCCGTTCGTGCCCATCGTCACCCGGCTGCCCCAGTCGGGCAGATCGAGCGTGACGTTGATCCCGATCATGCCCAGATAGGCCTGCACGACCGAGGCGGTGTCCTGGTGCATGCCATAGGTCGCGGTGGCGAGCAGGCGGCAGTCGAAGCCGTTCGGATAGCCGGCCTCGGCCAGCAGCGCCTTGGCCTTCTCGGGGTCGAAGCTGTATTCCGCCGCCGGGTCCGACAGCGCGATGGTCGAGCCCTGCGGGTTGGGCAGGCCGAACAGCGGCACGCCGCGGCCGGCGAAGGCGGCGTCGACGACGTCCTGTCGCTCGATCGCGTAGCCGATCGCCTGGCGCACCTTGGGGTTCTGCAGCGGGCCTTCCTTGGCCACGTTGAACAGCAGGAACATGAACGGGCCCGAGGTGGTCGAGATCTTCAGCGTGTCCGACGCCTCGACCGTGTCGAACTGCGTCCAGGGCAGGTATTCGATGACATCGACATCGCCGGCCTCGAGCGCCGAGTAGCGCAGGTTCTCGTCGGCATAGGCGGTGAAGCGGATGCCGTCGGTGCCGGGCTGGCCCTCGCCGTAGAAGTCGGCGAACTTCTCGACCTCGATATAGACGCCCTTCTCCTGGCCCTTCAGCTGGAACGGGCCGCAGCCGATGACCTCGGCCTCGGTCGACTTGGCCGAGACGACCGGCGAGCAGTAGTTGGCCAGCAGCGACAGGAAGACCGCGTTGGGCGTTTTCAGCGTCATCTTCACGGTCTTGTCGTCGACCGCCTCGATCTTGTCGATCACCGCGAGGTCGGCCTTGAGGAAGGCGGTCGAGCCTTCCTTGACGATCTCTCCGAAGGAATAGATCACGTCGGCCGCCGTCACCGGGTCGCCGTTGTGGAACACCGCGTTGTCGCGCAGCTTGAAGGTGATGACGGTGTCGCCCTCCCATTCGAAGCTTTCGGCGACCTCGGGGATCAGGTTGCCCTGACCGTCATACCCCATCAGCCCGCGGAAGATCGACAGCTTGACCGTGTTCGCGGCGCCGCCGGTGTTGTCGAACGGCTTGAGGCTGGGCGGGAAGGTCGACAGGCCGAACCGCAGCGTGCCGCCGGCCGCCTGGGCACGGACCGCTCCGGGAAGCGCAAGCGCGGCCATGCCGGCACCAAGCCCCACCAGAAGGGTGCGGCGGGACAGCGAGACGTCGAAATCGGTCATGGATACCTCGGGACTGTTGGGGGATTTCTGCGGATCTGCATCCGTCTTCGCCCAGCATGGAACCCGCGAAGCCGGGCCAGGTCCAATCAAAAATTTCTTTATGGGTGATAAATTGTATTGAGCTAATACAATGATCAGAAACAAAAAAAATCCTGCGACAGGCGCAGGATTCATGGGCGGTGGGCAATGCCGCACCCATCTGGGGGCGCCGCGGGGGTCACCCGGGGGGCACCCGGGGGCATCTGCGCCCCCGGGCCCGGGTCCGTCACGCCGCCGGTTCGAAGGCCTCGGCCATGGCGCGCTCGAAGCGCGAAAGAAGCTCGGTCATCTCGGCTTCGGTGATGATCATCGGCGGGCAGAAGCAGACCGCGTCACCGATCGCGCGCAGGATCAGGCCATTGGCCTGCGCCGCCGCGGCGACGGCCTGCGCCGCCTTGCCCGCGGGCTCGAACGGCGCCTTGGTCGCCTTGTCCTGCACGAATTCGATCGCGGCGATCAGGCCCTCGCCGCGGACTTCGCCGACGCAGGGGTGATCGGCGTATTTCGCCAGCCCGTCGCGCATGATCTTGCCCATGCGGCGCGCGTTCTCGACAAGGTTGCGCTCCTCGATGATCTTCAGGTTCTCAAGCCCGACCGCCGTCGCCACCGGGTGGCCCGAGGTGGTGTAGCCATGACCGAAGGTGCCCAGCGTCTCGGACCCGTCGGCGATGCCCTGATAGATCTTGTCGCTGAACACGATCGCGGCCAGCGGCTGATAGGACGAGGTGATCTGCTTGGACAGGACGAGCAGGTCGGGCCGGATGCCGTAGGTTTCGCAGGCGAACATCTCGCCGGTGCGGCCGAAGCCGTTGATGACCTCGTCGGCGACGATCAGCACGTCGTACTTGCGGCAGACCGCCTGGATCTTGGCCCAGTAGCCGGCCGGCGGCGGCAGCACGCCGCCCGCCCCCATCAGCGGCTCGCCGATGAAGGCCGCGACCGTCTCGGGGCCCTCGGCCAGGATCATCTCTTCCAGTTCGGCCGCCAGCCGGTCCGAGAACTGCTCCTCGGTCTCGCCGTCCTTGGCGAAGCGATAGAAGTGCGGCGTGCTGACATGGCGCACGAAGTCCAGCGGCAGGTCGAAGCCCTTGTGGTTGGCCGGGATGCCGGTCAGCGAGCCCGCGGCGATGGTGATGCCGTGGTAGCCCTTCACGCGCGAGATGAACTTCTTCTTCTCGGGACGGCCGATGGCGTTGTTGTAGAACCACACCATCTTGACGACGGTGTCGTTGGCCTCCGACCCCGAGTTGGTGAAGTGCACCCGGTCCAGCCCCTCGGGCGTCATCTTGACCAGCTTCTCGGCAAGTTCGATCGCCGGCTGCTGCGACTTCGACGCGAAGAGGTGCATGTAGGGCAGCACGTCCAGCTGCCGCTTGGCCGCGTCGATCAGGCGCTGCTCGGAAAAGCCGAGGCCCACGCTCCACAGCCCGGCCAGACCCTCGATGTAGTCCTTGCCGGCGTCGTCGAAGACATAGATCCCCTCGCCCCGCGCGATGACCAGCGGGCCGTTGCGTTCATGGGCGCGGGCGTTGGTGACCGGGTGCAGCAGGTAGCGCAGGTCGCGGCCCTGCAGCGAATTCGGAAGATGGGACATCGAAGACAGTCTCTCGCTCTTGGAACCGGCCCGGCGCGGCCGTGGCCAAAGACTAGAGGTCCCGCGCCCGCCGCTGGCAAGACCGAACAGCGTTTCGCCGGTCAGATCAATGACCGTACGGTCACTTGATGACCGATTATCCGGTCCGATTGTGACCGACTGCGATTGTGCCGCAAAACTCGGCACAGGATGTCCGTGGTTTCGGTCACGATCGCCATCGCGCGGGCAGAGATTCGACGGGCCGGGCGGCAGGACGCGGCAGGCGCCGTCAGGCGATGATCACCTCGACCCCGGCGGCGCGCAGCGCCTCGCGCAGGTGCGGCGGCGGCGCACGGTCCGTCACCAGCCGGTCGACGCGCGACAGCGGCGCGACCTCGAACACCGCGGGGCGGTCGAACTTGGCGTGGTCGGCCAGCACGGTCAGCGTGCGCGCCTGCGCCAGCATCGCCCGCGCGAGCGAGGCTTCGCGCAGGTCGTAGTCCATGATCGCGCCTTCGTGCAGCGCACCCACGGTCAGGACCACGTGCTCTGCCCGGAACCGGCGCAGGTCGGCCTCGGTCAGCGGGCCGAGCGTCTCCTGCCCCGCCTCCTCGTATTCCCCGCCCAGAAGGAAGATCCGCGCGCCCGAACCGCTCAGGTGGCGGATCGCCCCCATGCAGTTGGTGATCACCGTCAGGCCCGACAGCTGCGCGAGGTGTTCCGAGAAGAAGATTGTCGTCGACCCCGCATCCATGAACAGCGCGTCGCCATGCTTGAACAGCTTCGCCGCCGCCTGCGCGATGCGGCGCTTCTCGGGGACGTTCTCGGTCATCCGCGCGTCGAAATCGATCTCGGTCGGGATCAGCTCCAGCCGGCGGGCGCCGCCATGGACCTTGCGCGCCAGCCCCTGCCGGTCAAGCGCCGCGAGATCGCGCCGGATCGTCTCGCGCGAGGCGTCGAGCGTGACGGCCAGCGTCTCGACGCTGACCGAGCCGGAGCGGTCGAGCATCTCGACGATGCGGGCATGGCGGTCGCGGGGGTGCATCGGGCCTCGGGGCGCGGGTTTTCTGCACAAAGACCCGTTTTCGCCGGCAAGGACAAGGCCGCGCCGGTTGCATTGCCCGCGCCCGGGTGCTTCGGTCCCGCCGAAGGAGACCCGCATGACACCAGATCTCGACGCAGCCCTCGCCCAGCTCGACCGGCTTCCCGATCTTTATCCCGGGCCGGGCGGCGTCGCGGGGATCGTGCACGAGGGGCGCGTCGTCGCCGCCCGGGCCTGGGGTCATGCCACGGTGGCGGGCGCGGTGGCGATGACGACGGCGACGGCGCTGCCGATCTGCTCGATCTCGAAGCAGTTCACCTGCGCGGCCTTCCTCGCCCATCTCGAGCCCGAGACGATGGAGCACCGCCTTGCCGATCACTTGCCGCTGATGGGCGGCGCGCGGCCCGGCCTGCGGCAGATGATGGCGAACCAGTCGGGCCTGCGCGACTACTGGGCGCTGGCGCCGCTGCTGGGCGCCCTGCCCGAGGGCGAGTTCCGCCGCTCGGACGGGCCGGCGGTCTACGGCCGGATGCGGACCGGGCATTTCGCGCCCGGGACCTCGTATTCCTACTGCAACCAGAACTTCCGCATCGCCGCCGACATCCTGCAGGACGAGACCGGGCGCGACCTGGCCGAGATCTACGACGCGACGCTATTCGGGCCGGCCGGCATGGCGGGGGCGCGGATCTCGCCCGACACCGCCGTGCCGCCGCCGGGCGTCACCGGCTATGAAGGCAGCCCCGAACGCGGCCATGTGCCGGTCGTGAACAGGCTCTACTGGAAGGGCGACGCGGGCATCACCGCCTCGATCGACGACATGCTGGCGTGGGAATGCTTCATCGACGCGACCCGCGACGATGAAACCGGCCTGTATCGCCGGATCTCGGCGCCGCCTGTGTTCTCGAACGGAGCGCCGGCCAGCTATGGCTTCGGCCTTGCCCATGAACGGCTGCCGGGCGGCCAGGCCGCGACCGGCCATGGCGGCGCGCTGCGCGGCTTCCGCGCCTATCGGATGCATGTGGCCGAGGCGCGGCTGTCGGCCGTGGTGATCTTCAACCACGAGGCCGATGCCCATGGCGCGGCCAACCGGCTGATCGGCGCCGCGCTGGGCACGCCCGCGCCGGCCCCGGGGCGCCCGGGCCCGGTCGCGGGTGTCTGGCGCGATCCGACGAGCGGCCTGCTGATCCGGGTCGATCCCGCGCTTCAGGGCCAGACGCTGCGCTTTGCCACCGGACCGGACCCGCTGCGCGCCGATGGCACGGGCGACGGCCTGCGGATCACCCCCGAGGGCGAGGGCCTGCGCATGGTCCGGCCGGGCGAGAACCTCGACCTTCTGGCCGAGCCGGTCGCGCCCGGCCCGGGGGGCGCCATCGACGGTCTCTATCACTGGGACGAGCTGGACGCCTGGCTGAGGATCGAGACCCGCGACGGCGCGACCCATGCCGTGGCCAGCGGCCATTTCGGCACCGCCCAGCCCGAGCGGCTGCACGCCGTGGGGCGCGACACCTGGGTGATGCCGGTCCTGCGCTCGGTCGACGCGCCGGCGCCCGGGGATTGGACGGTCAGCGTGCGGCGCGCCGCGGACGGCACGCCGCAGGGGCTGACGGTGGGCTGCTGGCTGGCGCGCGGGCTCAGCTATCGCCGGGTGTCGGCCTAGGCGACAGCGCCTCGGCGATCAGGCCCAGCGGATGGCGCAGCGGCCGGTCTCCCAGCCGCTCGGACTGGCAGCGGCAGGAGAAACCGGTCGCGGCCAACGGGCGCGGATCGGCCACCGGCGCCGCCCAGGACATGTCGTAAAGCCGGCGCGACACCTGCTGGTGCCGGGCTTGGTGACCGTAGAGGCCCGCCATGCCGCAGCAGCCGGTGGCGGGCGTCTCGGCCTTCAGACCTATGGCGGCGCAGACCTCGACCCATTCCGCCGCACCGGCGGGCCGCGCCGTCGCCTCGGTGCAGTGCGACAGCACCCGCAGCGGTGCCACGTCCCCGCCCGCGCGGGCGCTGATCCGGCCGGCCTTCGCCTCGCGCGCCAGGAACTCCTGCGGCAGCAGGACCTCGGGCAGGGAAATCCCGGCCTTGGGATAGTCCTGGCGCAGCTGCATCACGAAGGCCGGGTCCAGCCCGATCATCGGCGCGCCGGTCGCCGCGGCCCGCGCCAGCGCCGCGGCCAGCGGCCGGGCAAGCCGGTCGAACCCCGCGGCATCGCCGGCCGCCTGCGCGGCCTTGCCGGCGGGGCGCATTTCCAGCACGCGCGGCGCATATCCCAGCGCCTCGAACCCGGCGACCGCGTCGGCCAGCAGCTCGGCATCGAAGAGCGCGGTGAACCAATCCTGCACCAGGATCACGCCGCGCTCCGGCAGCGGGCCGCGCAGCCGCAGCCGCGCGGGGATCGCGGGCGCCAGCCGCGCGGGCAGGTCGACCGTTGCGGTCAGCCGCGCCCCGATCCGCGCCGCCAGCGGCCAGACCGGGCGCAGCGCGGGCGCCAGGCGCAGCAGCACGGGGCTGAACCGTTCCGCCAGGATCGCCGCGCGATCGGCGAGCGGCCGGGCGCGGGTGCGATAGATCTCGGACAGGGCGGCGGCGCGCATCGTCGGGATGTCGACCTGCACCGGGCAGCTCGAGGCGCAGGCCTTGCACCCGAGGCAGCCGTCGAGCGCCTCGAGCAGGTCGTCCTCCATCGCGCGGTCCGCGGTGCCCGCGGCCTTGGCGCCGTGCCAGTCGCGCAGCGCGTCGGCCCGGCCCTTGGGGCTGTGGCGCAGGTCTGCCGTCGCCTTGAACGAGGGGCACATCGGCGTGCTGGCCGCATAGCTCAGGCACTGGGCATTGCCGTTGCACCGGAAGGCGCGCGTCAGGGCGTCGCCCTCGGGCGCGTTGAAGGGGCGGAAAGGCGTGGTGGCGATGCCCATGATCCCCCCCTCGGGACCGACGAGCTTGCCGGGATTGAACCGGTTGGCCGGGTCGAACGCGGCCTTGACGCCCTGAAGCGCGCCATAGGCCTCTTCCCCGATCCAGCCGCGCAGATAGGCGCCGCGCACGCCCTTGCCGTGCTCGCCCCAGAAGATGCCGCCATGCTTGCGCGTCAGCGCGAACACGCCGTCCGAGACATCGACCAGACGCTGGCGGTCGGCCTCGGCATCGATGTCGAGCGCGGGGCGGATGTGCAGGCAGCCGACATCGACATGGCCGTAGATGCCGAAACCGATGCCGAACCGCGTGAGCAGCGCGAGGAAATCCGACAGGAAGGCGGGCAGCGCCTCGGGCGGGACCACGCAATCCTCGACGAAGGCCACCGGGCGCGCGCGGCCATCGACCTTGCCCAAAAGGCCGACCCCGGCCGAGCGGATCGCCCAGAGGGCGCGGATCTCGGCCCGGTCGGCGGCAAGGTGCTGGCTGCCCGCGCCGGGCAGACCCCCAAGGATCGCCCGTGCCTGCGCGACGCGGGCGTCGAGCGTGGCGGCGTCGTCGCCGTTGAACTCGACGAAGACATAGGCGATGCGCTGGCCGGGGATCGCCTGCAGGCTTTGCGGCAGGCGGGTCAGGATGCCCGCCTCCTCGGCCAGGGCCTGCACGCGTTCGTCCATCACCTCGACCGCGGTGGGATCGGCGGCCATCAGCGGCGTCGCCGCCGCAAGCGCCGCACCGAAGCTGTCGAAGCCCACGACCAGCAGCCGCTTCTCCGGCTCGATCCGGCGCAGCTTCACCCGGATGCGCGCGATCGGTCCCAGCGTGCCCTCGGCACCCAGGAACAGCCGCCACCACTCGAACCCGCCGCCCTCGGGGCAGGCGCGTTCGAGGTCGTAGCCGGTGTAGCGGCGGTTCAGCCGCGGCGTGTTGGCGATGAAGGCCGCCCGCCCGCCCCGCGCCGCCGTCTCGGCCGCGGCCAGCATCGGGCCGGCCCAGCCCGGCGCCGGGGCAAAGCTCGACAGCAGCCCCTCGGGGCGCGCGATCTCGAGCCCGAGGATGTTGTCCGAGGTCTTGCCATAGATCCGCGAGCCCTTGCCCGAGGCATCGGTCGACACCATTCCCCCGATCGTGCAGCGCGTCGAGGTCGAGGTTTCGGGCGCGAAGAACCAGCCGCTGGGCGCGAGCCGTTCGTTCAGGTCGTCGAGCACGCAGCCCGGCTCGACCTCGGCCCAGCCCGCGGCCGCGTCGACCGCCAGCACCCGGTTCATGTGCCGCCGCGTGTCGAGGATCACGCCGCGGTTGAGGCTTTGCCCGTTGGTCCCGGTGCCGCCGCCACGCGCGGTCAGGGGCACGCCGGCGAATTCGGGCCGCGCCATCAGCGCCATCAGCCGCACCATGTCCTCGCCGTCGCGCGGGGCGACGATCAGGTCGGGCAGGATCCGGTAGACGGAATTGTCCGTCGACATCGCGGCGCGCAGGGCGCGGTGAGCCTCGATCTCGCCCCGGAAGCCTGCCGCGCGCAGCGCCTGCGGCAGCGCCGCCAGCCCGGTGATCGCCTTCTGATCGGTCATGCCCGCAGCCCCCAGCCGTCGTCGTGGTCGTCGGTGACCCTTGAAGCACGGCCGGACGCTTCGTAGAAACGGAATTAAATGAAGCTGAATTCGGAAAACCTGAACATCAACCTTCGCCACCTGCGGGCGCTGCACGCGGTCTGGGCCGGCGGAAGCTTTGCGCGCGCGGCGGCCGAGCTGGGGGTGGTGCCCTCGGCGCTGACGGAAACCGTGCGCCAGGTCGAGGTGGCGCTTGGCGCGCCGCTGCTCGACCGGGCGCAGCGGCCGGCGCAGCCGACGCCTCTGGGGCTTGCCTTCCTGACCGAGACCGCGCCGCTCGTCGAGGGGATCGACCGCGCGATCCGGCAGGCGCGGGCCGCGGGCGGACTTGCGCAGGGCGAGCTTGCGGTCGGGGCGGCGCCCTCGGCGATCACGGGGCTGGTCGGCCCTGCCCTTTCGCGGTTCCGCGCCGCCCATCCCGCGATCCGCTGCCGGCTGCGCGACGACGTCGGCGAGCGGCTGGCCGAGATGGTGATCGAGGGCGCGCTCGACCTTGCCGTGGCGGGGCCCGCGCGGCAGACGCCCGACCTGTGCCAGCGGCTGCTGGACAGCGACCCGGTGGGACTGGCGTGCCACGCCGCGCATCCGCTGGCGGGCGCCCCCGAGGTCCGGCTTTCGATGATCGACCCGGCCGAGGTGATCGCGCTGGATGCGGGCGCGGGCACGCGGCGGCTGATCGACGGCTGCGATGCGATCCCCGCCGCGCTGAAGGCCGGCGCGCTGGAGACGCAGTCGACCATCGCGCAGCTGTGCCTGATCCGCGCGGGTCTCGGGGTGGCGTTGCTGCCCGAGCGCGCGGTGGGGCTGTTCGGGGATCCGGCGATCCGGTTTCGGCCGATCGCCGATCTGGCGCTGCGGCGCAGTCTCTATCTGCTCGAGCCCGCGCGCCGCGCGCGCTCGCACGTGGCGCAGGCCTTCGCGGCCGGGTTGACCGCCCCCGACCTCTTCCCCGCCCCCTAGGCGCTTTCGCGGATCTCGAGCGCGAAGGGCGTCTCGACCGGCCCGTCGTCGTGGGCCTGCCCTCCCATCAGCACCGACACCGCCTCGCGCCCGATCGCATCGGCGAAGGGCGCGATCGTGGTCAGCGGCGGCGTCAGCTGCCGGCCGATGTCATAGTCGCCCCACCCGGCGACCGCGATGTCGCCCGGCACCGACAGGCCGCGCCGCTGGCATTCGAAGACCGCGCCGGCCGCGACGATGTCGGTCGGGCACAGGATCGCGTCCAGCCGCGGCTCGAGCGCGAGGAACTCGTTGAGGATCTGCGCGCCCGAGCCGAAGCCGTCGGCCGCGCGCACCGTCAGCACCAGCGAGTCGGGCAGGCCGGCCGCGAACATCTCCTGCCGGAACGCGGGCAGCCGCATCGCGTAGCGTTGCGAGCCGCCGACCGCGACCTGCACGAAGCCGATCCGGCGGCGCCCCTGCGCGATCAGGTGGCGGGTCAGCGCCCGGCTCGCCGCGCCGACGTCATAGCCGACGCCGCGCCCGATCGCGCCCTCGCCGCCCCAGCTTTCCACCACCGGCGTGCCCGACCTATCCAGCAGCCGCCGCAGCCCCGGCTCGTGCTCGCCCGCGACCAGCGCGATCCCCGCGACGCGCAGGCCCAGCAGCGTCTGCACCGCCGAAAGCTCCTCCTCGCCGGTCTCGGCGATCATCGTGATCAGCTCGAACCCGTGCGCGGCTGCCGCCCGCCCGAGGCCGCAGGTGTAGTTGTAGAACGACGAGTTGCGCATCGACGGCAGCACCGCCCCGATCACCCGGCTGCTGCCCGCCGCGAGCAGCCCTGCCGACATGTTGGGCACGTATCCAAGCTCGGCCGCGACCTGCATCACCGCCAGCCGTGTCGCCTCGCGCACCCGGTCGGGATAGCGAAAGCAGTTGGAAACGGTCATCGGCGAGACGCCCGCCGCGACGGCGATGTCCTGCATCGTCAGCCTCTTGGGCGGGGCCTGCGGGTCGTTTGGCATCCTGTCTCTCTCGCTCGCCTGAAACCTGCGGCGCCTGCGCGCGATTGGCAAGCGCGCAGGGCATAGATGAATTGGCGCTTTACAAATTATTGTAGCGCTACAATCGTGGCGGGGAAGACGACTGGAGTCCGCATGTCCGACGCCCCTTCCGCCCTGATTCTGTCCGCGATCCGCAAGAGGTTCGGCGCGCTGATGGCCGTGGACGACCTCGACCTTGCCGTCGAGCCGGGGGCGCTGGTGTCGCTGCTCGGCCCCTCGGGCTGCGGCAAGACGACGACGCTGCGCATGGTCGCGGGCTTCGAGACGCCCGACAGCGGCCGCATCACCATCGGCGGCGAGGACGTGACGCGGCTGGCGCCGAACCGGCGCGGACTGGGGATGGTGTTCCAGAGCTATTCGCTGTTTCCGCACCGCACGGTGGCCGAGAACGTGGCCTTCGGGCTGCGGATGGCCGGCGCGTCGAAGCAGCGCCAGGCCGAGGAAGTGCACCGGATGCTGGACATGGTGCAGCTGGCGGGCCGCGCCGACATGTACCCCGCGCAGCTGTCCGGCGGCCAGCAGCAGCGCGTGGCGCTGGCGCGCGCGCTGGTGGTGAACCCGCGGGTGCTGCTGCTGGACGAACCGCTGGGCGCGCTGGACAAGAGCCTGCGCGAAGAGATGCAGTTCGAGATCCGCGACATGCAGCAACGCCTTGGCATCACGGCGCTTCTGGTCACCCACGACCAGGAGGAGGCGATGTCGATGTCGGACCGGATCGCCGTGATGCAGGGCGGGCGCATCCTGCAGCTGGGCGCGCCGAACGAGATCTACGACCGCCCCACATCGGCCTTCGTCGCGACCTTCCTTGGCACATCGAACCTGTTCGCGGGCACGGCGGGATCCGATGGCCGGCTGCAGACCGCGATCGGCGCGCTGCCGCTGCCTTCGCCGGTCGCTGCCGGCACCGCGGCCACGCTGTCGGTCCGTCCCGAGCGCGTGGTGCTCGGTCCCGCCGCCGCGGCGCTGCCGCAGGGGCTGTCGGGCCGGATCGTCGCCGCCTCGTTCCGGGGCCAGTATGCCGCCTATCGCATCGCGCTCGATGGATCGGGCACCGAGATCACCGCCTATCGCCAGGCCGATACCGCGCTGGGGCAGACCAGCCTCGCCATCGGCGAGCACGTCGCCGTCGGCTGGCCCGTCGACCACGGCGTCACCGTCGATGGCGCCCAGGAGTAAGACCATGAAAGACATCGCCTCCACGGGCCGGCTGCGGATCGGCATCGACGTCGGCGGCACCTTCACCGATTTCGTCATGGCCGATGCCGTGACCGGGCGGGTGGCGCTGTTCAAGGAACCCTCGACCCCCGACGACCCGTCGCGGGCGCTGATCGAGGGGCTGGCCAGGTTCCTCGCGCGCGAGGGGATGCAGCCCTCGGATGTCGGCGGGCTGATGCACGGCACGACGATCGGCCTGAACGCGATCATCCAGCGCCGCGGCGCGAAGATCGGGCTTGTCGTCACCCGCGGCTATCGCGACATCCTCGAAATCGCGCGCTGCCGGATGCCGTCGTCCTTCGATCTGCACGCGCAGAAGGAAGTGCCGCTGGTGCCCCGGGCCCGGGTGATCGAGATCGACGCCCGCTTCGACCGCGACGGCCGGCTGACCCGCGCGCCCGACGCCGCCGAGCTTGACCGCGTCGCGGCCGAGATCGCGGCGCTGGGGCTGGACGCGGCGGCGCTGATGCTGATCAACGGCTATGCCAACCCCGAGGCCGAGGGCGGCATCGCCGCCGATCTCTCGGCCCGCGTCGCCGGCCTGTCGATCTCCTCCGCCGCCACGATCTGGCCCGAGATCCGCGAATACGAACGCACGCTGGTCGCCTGCCTCAACGCCTATATCCAGCCGCTGATGGATGCCTATTTCGCGCGGCTGACCGCGGGCCTCGCGCGCATCGGCGTCACGGCGCCGCTGCTGGTCACCGCGTCGAACGGCGGCTCGCTGTCAGTGGGCTCGGCGATCGCGCGGCCGGTCGAGACGATCCTGTCGGGCCCGGCCTCGGGCGTGATGGCGGCGGTGCGGCAGGCCGGTCAGTCCGGCATGGACAGCATCATCACCTTCGACATGGGCGGCACCTCGTCGGACATGGCGGTCGCGACCGAGGGCACGGCGGGCATCGCCACCCGCACCGACATCGGCGGGCTGCCGCTGGTGCTGCCGGTGGTCGACGTGAACGCGATCGGCGCCGGCGGCGGCTCGATCGTCTGGGCCGACGCGCAGGGCGTGCTGAAGGTCGGGCCGCACAGCGCGGGCGCGCATCCCGGGCCGGTCTCGTACGGCCGCGGCGGGCTTGAACCCGCGGTCACCGACTGCTTCATCGCCTGCGGCTTCATCGACCCGGCGAATTTCGGCGGCGGCAGCCTGCCGCTCGACGGCGACGCGGCGATCGCGGCGCTCGAGGGCGTGGCCACCCGCATCGGCCTGACCGGCGCCGACAGCGCGGCGCGGCTGGCCGAGGGCGCGCTGGCCGTCGCATCGGCCGGCATGGCGGGTTCGCTGTTCCGCACCATGGCCGAACGCGGGCTCGATCCGCGCGACTTCGTGCTCTTGCCCTTCGGCGGCGCCGGGCCGACCCATGCCAACCTGCTGGCCGAAGAGATCGGCATCGCGCGCATCCTCGTGCCCCAGGCCGCGGGCGCCTATTGCGCGATGGGGGCGGCGGGTGCGGACCTGCGGCGCGACTTCGTGCGCTCGCTGCGGGTCGAGCTGGACGCGGCCACCGCCGCGCAGGCCGGCGCCACCTTCGCCGCGCTGCAGGCCGAGGGCGAGGCCTGGCTGGACGACGAGCTGCCCGAGATCGCCGACCGCCGGGCCGAACGCTCGGCCGACATGCGCTATGCCGGCCAGGCCTACGAGCTGCGCGTCGCGCTGGACGCGGGCGACGACGCCGCCGCCTGGGCCGAGGCGTTCCACCGCGAGCACGAGCGGATCTACGGCTTCCGCGACACCGCCGCCCCGGTCGAGATCGGAACGATCCGGCTGGCGATGATCGGCGCGGGCCAGCCGCTCGCCCCCGACAGCGCCACCGGCGAGGGCGCGCCGGTGCGCACCCGCCGCCCGATGTTCCACCGCGGCGCCTGGTGCGACGCGGCGGTCTACGACCGCGCACGGCTTGGCGCGGGCGCGGTCCTGCCCGGCCCCGCGGTCGTCGAGCAGCCCGAGACCACCACCGTGATCCTGCCCGGCTGGGCCGCCAGCGTCGACGCGCAGGGAAACCTGATCATCGAAAGGACCCCGGCATGAGCAGCCTCGACCCCGTTCTGCTGGAGATCCTGGGCAACAAGTTCGCCTCGGTCACCGAAGAGATGTGCCTGACGCTGCAGCGCACCGGCCGGACCCTCTACGTCAAGGAGACCGCCGATTTCGCCTGCGCGCTCGCCGGGCTCGACGGCCGGTTCTTCGCCTATCCGCGCTCGATCGGCGTGTCGGGCTTCGTCGGCCTCGAATGCCTGCCCACGATCGAGGCGGTCGAGGCGACGCAGGGCCGGCTGGAACCCGGCGACGTGATCCTGACCAACGACCCCTACCGCTCGACCGGCCTCGCCACCCACCTGCCCGACCTGCACATGATCGAGCCGTATTTCGACGGCGACCGCATCGTCGCCTACGGCTGGTGCTTCGTTCACTGCTCGGACGTGGGCGGGCGCGTGCCCTCGTCGATCTCGCCGCTGAACACCGAGATCTTCCAGGAGGGGCTGCGGATCCCGCCGGTCAAGCTGATGCGCCGGGGCGAGATGTCGCCCGAGGTGAAGCTGTTCCTCGATGCCAACTCGCGCACGCCCGAGGCGAACATGGGCGACATCCGCGCGATGCTGGCCTCGCTCGCCACCGGCCGGCGGCGCGTCGCGCAGATGCTGGGCCAGCACGGCGCGGCCGAACTGGCCGCGGCGCAGGACGCGCTGATGGCCTATGCGGCCGGCAAGGCCGAGGCGGTGCTGCGCCAGGTGCCCGAGGGGCGCTATGTCTTCTCGGACTATCTCGACGACGACGCCGCAAGCCGCCTGCCCGTGCGCCTGTCGGTCGCGGTCGAGATCGCCGACGGGAAGGTGCATCTGGATTTCACCGGCACCGATCCGCAGGTCGCGACGGCGATGAACATCCCCTCGTGCGGGCGGCCGCACGCCTGGCTCACGCTGCGGATGCTGGCGCTGGTGCAGACGCTCGACCGCTCGGCACCGCTGAACGCGGGCCTCCTGCGCCCGCTGTCGATCACCACGCCGCTCGGCTCGCTCGTGAACCCCGAAGAGCCGGCGGCGACCGGCGTGCGCCATGCCGCGGCGATCCGGGTCAACGACATCCTGAACGGCGCCTTCGGCCTTGCGCTGCCGCATGTGCTGCCCGCCGCGGCCTCGGGCACCGTGATCCCGATCGTGATGAGCGAGCCCAGGGCCGCCGGCGGCCGCGTGGTGCAGGTGATCGAGCCGCTGATCGGCGGCACCGGGGCGCGCCACGGCCATGACGGCGTCGACGGCCGCGACAGCGGGATCTCGAACCTTGCCAACAACCCGGTCGAGACGGTCGAGGCCGAACTCGGGGTCGAGGTGATCAGCTACGCGCTGCGGCCCGATTCCGGCGGCGCCGGGCAGTGGCGCGGTGGCTGCGGGATGGAGCTGTCGTTCCGCGTGCTGACCGACGGCTCGCACGTGCTGGGCCGCGGGATGGAACGGCTGATGTTCCGTCCCTGGGGCCAGTCGGGCGGCCAGCCCGGCCAGCCCGGATCGCTGGTGATCAACGAAGGCCAGCCGCGCGAGCACCGGCTGGGCAAGATCGACGTGCTCGAGGTCAAGGCCGGCGACATCGTCACCTTCCGCACCCCCGGCGCGGGCGGCTGGGGCGAGCCGATGCGGCGCGACCCCGCAGCGGTGCTGGCCGATGTCGAGGCCGGCTTCGTCACGCCCGAGGCCGCAAGGCGCAGCTACGGCGTCGCGATCCGCGACGGCCGGATCGACCCGCAGGAGACCGCCGGCCTGCGCGCCGGCGCCGCGACCAATGCGGGCACCGTCTTCGGCCCCGAGCGAGACAGCTGGGACGCGATCTTCGCCCCCGCGCTGATGGACCGGCTGAACGCGGGCCTGCTGCGCCTGCCGCTGTCGCGCCGTCTCGGCCGCCGGCGCGAGATCTTCGAGACGGTGCTGGCGGACCTGCCCACCAGCTTCCCGCGCAACCCCGCGAGCGACACCCAGCGCGAGACCGCGCTGCGGCGGCTCGAGGCCTGCCTGAACGACATCTGAACCAGAACCGGCAACCGGCGCCCCAAACCGACGGAGAGACACCCATGAAACTGAACCGACGCAACTTCATCGGCACCGGCATGGCCGCGACCGGGCTTCTGGGCCTGAGCGGGCTGCCGCTGCGCGCGCAGGGCAAGACCCTGAACGTCACCGCCTATGGCGGGGTCTGGGAACAGGCCGTGCGCGATTGCTTCGTCGCCCCGTTCGAGGCCAAGACCGGCGCGACGGCGACCGTCTCGCTCGGCGGTCCGGCGCAGTGGCTGGCGCAGGTCGAGGCCAATCCCGAGGCGCCGCCGCTTGACGTGCTGATCATGTCGCCCGACCTCGCGGTTCTGGCGGCCGAAAGCGGGCTGATGGACGACTTCACCGTCGAGAAGCTGCCCAACCTCGCGCATATCCCGCAGGAATTCACCGACGCCTGCCTCGGCAAGGGCACCTATTTCGACTACGGCGTCGGCGGCATCACCTACAACAAGCAGGTCGTGGCCGACCCGCCGCGCAGCTTCGCCGACTTCGTCGAGCGCGTGGCAGCGGGCGAGTTCGTCGCCTCGGTCCCCTCGATCCAGTACGGGCCGACGACGGTCTTCTTCCTCTGGGCGCTGAACAACGCGCTGGGCGGCGATGTCGAGAACACCGACCCCTTCTTCGAGGCGATGGCCAAGATGAAGGACAACCTCGTGTTCTGGGCCGGCCCGAACGACTTCTTCAACCACCTCTCCTCGGGCGAGGCGGATCTGGGGATCTATTTCGACGGCCGCACCTGGAACCACGTCGACGAGGGCGTCGACTGGATCGACTTCATCAACCCGTCGGAAGGCGGCGCGATGACCGCCGTCGCGATCCAGAAGCCCAAGCACGCCTCCGACCTTGCCTGGGACTACCTCAACGAGGTGCTGGACGCCGGCAACCAGGCCAAGTTCGCCGAGATCCTGAACTATGGCGTCACCAACACGCAGGTGCAGTACAGCGAGAAGCTGGCCGCGCGGGTGACCCCGCTGTCCGAGGCCAAGCTGCCGCCCTATGCCGACATCGCTCGGGTGCGCGCCGACTGGGTCGACCGCTGGAACCGCGAGATCGGCATGTGATCCCCGTCCCCGCCGGTCCGCCGGCGGGGACACCAACATCCGAGAGTGACCCCGAGAGGCGCCATGCCCGACCAGGCTTCCGCACAGGCCCCGATGTCCGCCGCGCTGCGCCGCGCGCTTCTGCTCGCGCCGGCGCTGATCTTCCTTGCGGTGTTCTTCGTGATGCCGCTCGTCGACAACTCGGCGCGCTCGTTCATCGCCGAGGACGGCGGCTTCACCCTCTCGCGCTACGGCGCGTTCCTGACCGACCGGTTCTATCTCGGCGTCATCGCCGAGACGGTGATCCTGTCCGCCGTGGTCACGGCGGTCTCGGTCGTGATCGCCTATCCGGTGGCCTATGTGCTGGTGCGCAAGGCCGGCCGGCTGTCGGGGCTGATCGTGTTCCTGCTGATCGCGCCGCTGCTGACCTCGATCATCATGCGCACCTTCGGCTGGCAGGTGCTGTTCGCGCGCCGGGGGCTGGTGAACCAGTGGCTGGTCACCGACCTCGGCCTGCTCGACGCGCCGCTGCGCTGGCTGAACACGCCCGGCCTCGCGATCGCGGCGCTGGTGCATGTGCTGGTGCCCTTCGCGGTGCTGTCGATCGCCTCGGTGCTGCAGGGGGTCGACCGGCGGCTGGAGGAGGGCGCGCTGATGCTTGGCGCGTCGCGGTTCCGCACCTTCCTCGAGGTCACGCTGCCCCTGACCACCGACGGCATCGGCACCGGCGCGATCCTGGTGTTCATGATCGCCAACGGCTCGTTCGTGACGCTGGTGCTGCTGGGCGGCGGGTTCCAGACGCTGCCGCTGCTGATCTACCAGCAGTTCAACACCACCCGCGACTTCGCGCTCGCCTCGACGATGAGCACGGTGCTTCTCGTGATCGCGCTCGCGTGCCTGTGGCTGCAGCTGCGCCTCGTGCGGCGCCAGGGGGTCTGACATGCGGCTGAGCGACATCGCGCTGTGGCTGTTCACCATAGCCTTCTTCGTCTTCATGATCCTGCCGATCGCCGTGGTCGTGGTGATCTCGTTCACCTCGGCGGGCTATGCCGCCTTCCCGATCCCCGGCTGGTCGCTGCAATGGTTCGCGCGGATCTTCGAATACCAGCCCTTCCTCGACTCGCTCTGGGTCAGCCTGAAGCTGGCGGTGGTGGCGACGGTGCTGTCGTGCCTGCTCGGGATCCCCGCCGCGCTCTACCTCGCGCGGGCACGCTCGGGCTGGGCGATGGCGATCACCACCTTCCTGCTCTCGCCGCTGTCGATGCCGATGATCGTGATCGGCTTCGCCTCGCTCTTCTTCCTGTCCTGGCTGGGGTTCGGCGTCTCGTTCCTGTCGCTCGCGGTCGTTCACACGGTGATCTGCCTGCCCTATGTCGTGCGCACCTGCGCCGCGGTCTACCGCGCCGTCCCGCCCGCCTACGAGGAGGCCGCGCAGATCCTCGGCGCCTCGCGCTTCACCACCTTCCGCGAGGTGACGCTGCCGCTGATCCGCCCCGGCATCGCCGCGGGGTCGCTGTTCTCGTTCCTGACCTCGTTCGACAACCTGCCGGTCAGCTACTTCTTCGGCTCGGCCCAGACCAACACCCTGCCGGTGGTGATGCTGGCCTACATGGAACACCAGTTCGACCCCTCGATCGCGGCGCTTTCGACCCTGCAACTGGCGCTTGCCGTGATCGCGCTGGTGGTGGCCGACAGGCTATACGGGATCGAGAAGATGACCGTCGCCGCCTGACACACCCGGAGCCCGCCCCATGACCCCCCTGATCCGCTTCCGCGCCGCACTGGACCGCCCCGACATCCTCGAGCACCTGCGCGATGGGCTCATCGGCCGCGACATGGCCTTCGAGACGCCCTATGGCACCAAGGCGCTGCTATATGCCGACTATGTCGCCTCGGGCCGGGCGCTGCGCCAGGTCGAGGACTTCGTCGCGACCGAGGTGCTGCCCTGGTACGCCAACAGCCATACCGAGGCCTCGGCCTGCGGCGAGGCGATGACGCGGATGCGAGAGGAGGCCCGGGCCACCATCGCGCGGCTGGTCAACGCCGGTCCCGACGGCCACGTCATCTTCGCGGGCTCGGGCGCGACGGCGGGTCTCAACCGCATCGCGCGGCTGCTGCGGATCGAGGAGCGGGTGCGCGCGGGCGAGCGGGTGGTGGTGATCCACGGCCCTTACGAGCATCACTCGAACATCCTGCCCTGGCGCGAGAGCGGGGCCGAGATCCTGGTGGCGCGGGCCGGCCGGCGCGGGGGCATCGATCTTGACCATCTCGCGGGCCTGCTCGACGGGCTGACGGCGGACCTGGTCGTCGGCAGCTTCTCGGCCGCGTCGAACGTGACCGGCATCCTGACCGATCCCGACCCGGTGACGCGGCTTCTCAAGGCGCATGGCGCGCTGGCGATCTGGGACTATGCCGGCGGCGGCCCCTACCTGCCGATGGACATGGCGCCCGCGCCCGACGCGGCCAAGGACGCGATCGTGTTCTCGACCCACAAGTTCCCCGGCGGGCCCGGCGCCTCGGGCGTGGCGGTGGTGCGCGACAGCCTCGTGCAGCGCGCGACGCCGACCGCGCCGGGCGGCGGCACCGTCACCTTCGTCTCGCCCTGGCGGCACAACTACTCGGCCCGGGTCGAGGCGCGGGAAGAGGGCGGCACGCCGAACGTCGTGGGCGACATCCGGGCCGCACTGGTCATGCTGGTCAAGGACGCGGTCGGCGCCGCGCGCATCGGCACCATCGACGAGGCGCTGCGCGCCCGGGCGCTCGCGGCCTGGAAGGACGTGCCTGAGATCGACCTGCTCGACCGCTCGGGCGGCGAGGCGCTGCCGATCCTGTCGTTCCGCGTCCGCGGCCGGACCGGCCTCGTGCATCACCAGCTGTTCACCCGGATGCTGAGCGACCTGCACGGCATCCAGGTCCGCGGCGGCTGCGCCTGTGCCGGGCCCTATGCGCACCAGCTTCTGGGCATCGACGAAGCGGGCTCGGACGCGCTGTTCTCGCGCCTGTCGGACGGGCACGAGATGGAAAAGCCCGGCTGGGTCCGGCTGAACCTGTCCTGGCTGCATTCCGAGGACGAGGTCGCGCGCATCCTCGACGGCGTCGCCAGCCTCGCGCGCGAGGCCGAGACGCGGGCCGCGGACTATGCCTGCGATCCCGCCACGGCCCGGTTCCGCCACCGCGCCGACGAGAGACGCAGCGCATGAGCCTGACGGCGCTGGAGGCACGGCTGGCCGAGGATCTCGCCTGCCTGAACCTGCCGGCCGCCCCCTGGGTACCGGCGCGCGCGGGCGTCACCGACGTACTGGTGATCGGCGCGGGCATGTGCGGCCTGGCCGCGCTGGCCGAGCTGCGGTTTCTCGGGATCGACTCGAGCCTTGCCGTGGATGCCGCGCCCGAGGGCTTCGAAGGCCCTTGGGAGACCTTCGCGCGGATGCGGACGCTGCGGTCGCCGAAGGGGCTGACCGGCCCGGCGCTCGGGCTGCCGGCGCTGACCTTCCGCGCCTGGTTCACCGCGCAATGGGGCACCGCCGCTTGGGAGGCGCTTGGCAAGATCCCCAAGGGTCAGTGGATGGACTACCTGCGCTGGTACCGCCGGGTGTTGCGGCTGCCGGTGCGCAACGACACCCGGATGACCGACCTGCGCGGCGCGGGCGACCTGCTGGCGGTGACGCTGCAGGGCCCCGCCGGAACCGAGGTCGTCCGCGCCCGCCGCGTCGTGCTGGCCACCGGACGCTCGGGCCTTGGCGGCGGCGCCGTGCCAGCGGCGCTGGCCGGCATCGACCGCCGCTTCTGGGCGCACAGCGCCGATGCCATCGACTTCGCCGCGCTGAAGGGCCGCGCCGTCGCGGTGATCGGCGCCGGCGCCTCGGCGGTCGACAACGCGGCCACCGCGCTCGAGGCCGGGGCGGCGCGGGTCGACCTGCTGATCCGGCGCGCGACGATCCCGGCGGTGAACAAGCTGACCGGCATCGGCAGCCCGGGGACCGAGCTGGGGCTTGGCCAGCTGTCCGACGACTGGAAACTGGCGATCCACGGCTATGCCGCGCGCGAGCAGGTGCCGCCCCCCAGCCATTCGGTGCGCCGGGTCTCGTCCCATGCCAATGCCCATTTCCACCTCGGCTGCGCGGTGCTTGGGGCCGAGGTCGCGGGCGATCGCCTGCGGCTGGACACCACGCGCGGCGCCATGGCCACCGATTTCGTGATCGCGGGCACGGGCTTTCGCAACGACTTCGCCGACCGGGCCGAACTTGCCGCGATCGCCCCGCATGTGCTGAACTGGGCCGACCGGCCCGATTTTCCCGCCGACCTGCCCAGGGAGGGCAGCTTCGGCCAGTCGCCCTATCTGGCGCCCGACTTCAGCTTCCGAGAGCGCGTGCCGGGCAGCTGCCCGGCCTTGGCACGGATCCACTGCTTCAACGACGCGGCGATGCTGAGCCAGGGCAAGGTCTCGGGGGACATCCCGGCGGTCAGCGTCGGCGCCAAGCGCCTTGGGCAGGCGATCGCCGCCGCCGTCTTCCGCGAGGATGTCGCGGCGCAGTTCGCGCGGCTTCGGGCCTATGACACGCCCGAGCTGGCGGGTGACGAATACGTCCCCTCGCAGGACTTCCCGCGGCTGGGCTGAGCGTCAGGCCATGTGGGCCGCGCGCAGGTCCTTGCGGCGGATCTTGCCGAAGCCGTCGCGCGGCAGCGTCTTCAGCAGCCGGATCTGCTTGGGCACCTCGTGCGCGGCCAGCCGCCCGGCGCAGAAGGCGCGCAGGCTCTCGCCGTCCGGCGCGCGCCCGGGCTTGGCCACCACGCCCGCCACCAGCCGCTCGCCCCAGTCGCGGTCCTCGATCCCGTAGGCGACGGCATCGGCCACGTCGGGATGCGCCAGCAGCACCGCCTCGACCGTCTCGGGATGCAGCTTCACGCCGCCGCTGTTGACCACGTCGTCGCGCCGCCCGCCGAGGTAGAGGAACCCCTCGTCATCCAGCCAGCCGAGGTCACCGATGCTCTGGAACCCGTCGGCGTCGCGCTCGGGGCGCGGGGCGTCGGGGCCGATGTAGTCGCTGCGCCCGCCGGTGTCGTCGGGACGCATGAAGATCTCGCCGGTCTCGCCCGCGGGCAGCAGCCGGCGGTCGGGGCCGTAGATCCGGATCGCCGTCTCGAACCCCTGCCCGACCGAGCCGCGATGCGACAGCCATTCGGTGCCGGTGATCGTGGTCTGGCCGGTGTTCTCGCCCGAGCCGTACATCTCGGTCACCCGCGCGGGACCGAGGATGTCGATCCAGGCCTGCTTCAGCCAGCCCGCGCAGGGCGCCCCGGTGTGATAGAGCGCATGCAGGCTTGCAAGGGTCGCGCCGCTCGCGGGCAAGGCGTCGGCCATGCGCACCATCATCGTCGGCACCAGCATTGCGAAGCCGATGCGGTGGCGGTCGATCGCCTGCAGCGCGGCGATGGCGTCGAACCGCTCCATCAGCACCAGCCGGTTGCCCTCGAACAGCCCGTTCTGCGCCCAGGTGAAAGGTGCGTTGTGCGACATCGCCCCGCAGACGAGCTGCACCTGGTCGGCGCGGAACCCCAGGCGCGGCGCGACCCGGCCCCAGCTGGCGCCGGGCACCCGGGTGAAGGGGCGCGCATCGGCCATCATCTTCGGCAGGCCCGTGGATCCCCCCGACAGCACGATCTTGCCCGGGCACGAGACCCGGTCGGCGACCGGCGCCGGCGGCAGCGCCGCCGCAAGGTCCTCCAGCGCGGCAAGGGTGATGTCGCCGCAGTCTTCGCGCGCGCCCACCACCAGCCGGGCGCCGCTGCGCGCCTTCATCGCCGCCGCCCGCGCGGCCGGGATCGCCGGGTCGAGGACCATGGTCGTGGCGCCCAGCCGCCAGATCGCCAGCGCCAGCGCCAGATGCGCGGGGATGTTGCCCAGCGCGAAGGCCACGACATCGCCCTGCCCCACGCCGCGATCGGCCAGCGCGCGCGCGAAGCCGTCGACCATGCCGTCGAGCGCGCGCCACGAGATCGCGACCTCGGGGCCGGCCGCGGGCAGGAAGCGCACCGCCTCGGCCTCGCCGCGCGCGGCGGCAAGCGCGCGCAGCCGCGCGCCGAAGGTCATCGCATCCGTCATCGCCCGCACCCGTTCCTGCCGCCGCTCAGACCTCTTCGAAGAGGATCTCCTGCGCGCCGTCCCACAGCACCTTGGGCCCGATTTCGGCCAGCTTGTCCAGATTGGAGGTCAGGGTGATGAAGTGGTTGCCGGCAAGCTGGCCCATCTTCGAGGCGAAGTGCACCCCGCCGTAGGCCAGCAGGATCTCGGTCTCGGAAATGCCGCCCGGATACAGGACGAACTGCCCCGGCGCGGGGAAGCTGGTGTGGTTCTCATAGCGCACGCCGAAGTCGGTCTCGCCCAGCGGGATCCAGACTCCCTCGCCGCTCCAGCGGACGTGCACGACCTTGCTGCGGTAGGGCAGCTGCGCGCGGAAGGCGGCGACGGTCTTCGGGGCCTTCTCCTCTTCGAACCTGGCGTCGAAGACGGTGCCGGCGATGGTGATTTTCAGCATGGTTGTCCTTGGTCAGTCGATGAGGCCGAAGAGCCGCGGAAGGGTCAGCGACAGGGCCGGGATGAAGGTGACGGCGATCTGCATCGCAAACAGCCCCGCGAGCGGCCAGCCAAGCTTGCGCGCGACCTTCAGCACCGGGCGGCCCGCGACGCTGGAGGCCACGAAGAGCGACACGCCATAGGGCGGAGTGACGGTCCCGATGGCGCAGTTCATGATCACCAGCAGCGAGAAGTGGATCGGGTCCACCCCCATCTGCGCCGCGATCGGCGCCAGCACGGGCACGATGATCAGGATCGCCGCGATCGTCTCCATGAACATGCCGACGAACAGGAACAGCACGTTGGCGATGATGAGGAAGATCAGCTTGCTGGTCGAGACGCCGGTGATCCATTCGCCCAGCATCCGCGGCACGTTGGCATTGGCGATCAGCCACGAGAACACCGCCGCCGTGCCGATGATCAGCATGACCGAAGCCGCGATCGAAGCCGAGCGCAGGATCAGCCCGGGCAGCATGGCGGGCTTGAGATCGCGGTAGACGAACATGCCGACGAGCAGTCCGTAGAAGCCCGCGACCGCCGCGGCCTCGGTGGGGGTGAAGACGCCGCCCAGGATGCCGCCGAGGATGACGAAGGGCATGCCGGCCGCGGGCAGCGCGGCGACGGCGGTGCGGCCGAGGCGCGCCATGGTGAAGGGCTCGGC
This sequence comes from Frigidibacter sp. MR17.24, assembly GCF_037095655.1. Taxonomy (NCBI): domain Bacteria; kingdom Pseudomonadati; phylum Pseudomonadota; class Alphaproteobacteria; order Rhodobacterales; family Paracoccaceae; genus Frigidibacter; species Frigidibacter sp. MR17.24. The sequence goes on along the minus strand of NZ_JBAWKE010000005.1, from coordinate 152,779 downwards.
GTCGCGGTAGGTCTCGCCGCCGCGGCGCGCGGTGAAATAGGCGACCAGCATCAGCATCACGATGCACATCAGCCCCGGCACGATGCCCGCGACGAACAGCGCCGAGATCGAGACGTTCGACACGACCGCGATGATCACCATCGTCAGCGACGGCGGGATCACCTGCGCGAGCGAGCCTGCGCAGGCGATGAGCCCGGCGCCGAAGTCGACGTCATAGCCCCGGCGGCGCAGCTGCGGCTGCATGATCGCCGAGATCGCGGCGGTGTCGGCCGAGCCCGAGCCCGAGATCGCGGCCAGGCCCGCCGCGGCGACGCAGGACACCTGGTAGAGCGACCCCACGACCCAGCCGATCAGGGCCGAGGCGAAATCGACGATGCGGCGCGAGATGCCGCCCGCGTCCATGATCACACCGGCGAAGACGAAGAACGGGATCGCCATCAGCGTGAACGAGTTCAGGCCCGCGAAGACGCGCTGGCTGACGATGGCGACGGGCACGTTGGTGGTCGTGACCAGCGCCAGCACCGCCGAGGCGCCCAGCACGAAGACCACGGGCACGCCAAGCAGCAGCAGGCCGAAGAAGCCTAGGGCGATGACGGTCATCAGGCGATCTCCTCGGCCTCGACTTCGGGGGGCGGGAACGGGTCGTCCCAGCGCCGGATCACGGACAGGATCAGCTCCAGCGCCATGTAGCCGGCACCGACGGGCAGGCAGAGATAGACGTCGCGCATCGGAATGCGTAGCGCGGGCGAGGTCTGGAAGGCGCCCATCCGGATCAGCGGCAGCGCGCCCCAGGCCAGCACGGCCAGGAAGGTGGCGATGACCACGGCGATCGCCACAAGCGCGACCCGCGCCAGCGGCCGCGGCAGCGCGGCGGGCACCATGTCGATCGCGACGTGCTGGCCCCGCGCCAGCGCCACGCCCGATCCCAGCAGCACCAGCCAGATCTGGCTGAAGGTGGCGATCTCGGCCGCCTGCGCGATCGAGTAGCCGAAGACGTATCGCCCGCCGACCTGCGCGAGCACGGCGATCATCATCACCGCGAAGAGCACGATCACCACCCCCGAGACGAGGCGGCGCAGCAGCAGGCAGAGGCGTTCGAGAAGGGCGACCATTGGCTATCCTGTCAGCTTGGCCGGCCGCGGCGGAGGGGGCCGCGGCCGGCAAGGGGGCCCGGGGGGAGGACCGGCCCCGTCGGATCGCGCGCGGAGAGGGATCGCGCGACCCGCTGTGGCTTACTTGACCGACTTGATCAGCTCGAAGATCTTCTTCTGCTCGTCGCTGACCACGTACTTGTCATAGATCGGCTTCGCGGCTTCGCGGAACGGGGTGGTGTCGGGGCGGGTGATGGTCACGCCGGCCTTCTCGATGTCGGCCACGCGGGCGTTGTCGCTGTCGGCATAGGCCTTGCGCTGGAACTTGCCCGCTTCCATCCCGGCCTCGTTGAGGGCGGTCTTCACGTCATCGGGCAGCGCCTCGTAGGCGGCCTTGCCCATGATCACCGGCGCGACCAGTTCCAGCCAGCCGACCATCGCCCAGTCCGGCGCGACCTCGTAGAACTTCTGCGCGTAGAAGTTGGTGTTGGCGGCCTCGGCCCCGTCGACGACACCGGTCTCGAGCGCGCCGTAAAGCTCGGTATAGGCCAGCGGGGTCGGGTTGGCGCCGAAGGCGGTGAAGGTGTCGACATGCGCGGGGTTCTGCATGGTGCGGATCTTCAGGCCCGCCATGTCGGCCATCGACTCGATCGGCTTGCCGGTCATGATGTGGCGCGTGCCGGCCGAGAAGACGGCAAGCAGGTGGAAGCCCTGCGCGTCCAGCGCGGTGCCCATCTCGTCCAGGACGGCCTTGTCCGACAGCGCGCGGTCCATCTGCGCCGCGTCCTGGAACAGGAAGGGCAGCGAGAAGACCGTCAGGTCGGGCACGAAGTTCGCCAGCGTCTCGTTCGCGGTCACCGCGATGTCGACGGTGCCGATCTGGGTGCCCTGGATGCTTTCCATCTCGTCGCCGAGCGTGGCGTTGTCGAAGACCTCGATCGTGGCCTTGCCGCCCGACTTCTCCTTCAGGATGTCGGCCATCTTGCGCATGCCGACGCCATAGGGCTCGGTCGCGTTGGCGTTGTGGCTGGCCTTGAGCGTGATTTCCTGCGCGAAGGCGGGGGCGGCGACGGTGCCGGCGGCCAGTGCCAGGCAGAGGGCGAGATGGGTGTGTTTCATTGGTCTTCCCTGGTTCGTCTTCCTGTTGGGGCGGTATCTTGACCCGGTGGACCGGGTTCAGGCCTCCGCCGAGAGCCCGAGTTGGTCAAGGATGGTCTTCAGTTCGGCCGCCTTCGCGGCCGGAAGCGGCAGGCGCGGCGCGCGGGGGGCACCCATCGGCCGGCCGATCATCGCCATCGCGGCCTTGGTCGCCGAAACGTAGAGATCGCCCGCCAGCGCGTTGATCAGCGGCAGGCTTTTGACGTAGAGCGCGCGCCCCTCGCCCGAGCCGTCGACGGTGCGATCGAAGGTCTCGGCCGACAGCTTCGGCGCGATGTTCGACATCACCGAGGAATAGCCCTCGGCCCCGGCCAGATAGCTTTCCCACGGGTAATAGCCCGCGAAGACCGTCATCCGGCCCTGGCAGGCCTCGAGCAGCTCGGTCACCCGGTGCACGTTCTTCGACGTGTCCTTGATGTAGCTGATGTTGTCCACTTCCGACAGCCGCCCGACCAGCTTCGCGGTCAGGTCGACATTCGCCGTGAACGGGTTGTTGTACAGCATGACCGGGATCGACAGCGCCTCGGCGACCCTGGTGAAGTGCACCACCAGCTCCTCCTCGGTCGGCGAGGAGTAGTAGGGCGGGACCAGCATCACGCCGTCGGCGCCAAGGCTCTCGGCCTCGCGGCTGATCTCGACAGCCTCGTCGGTCCATTCGGCGGCGGTGCCGATCAGCACCGGCACCCGCCCGGCGGCGCGCGAGATGACCGTCTCGGCCACGGCCGCACGCTCGTCACGGGTCAGCGACAGGAATTCGCCGGTCGAGCCGAGCGGGATCAGCCCGTGCACGCCCTCGGCGATCTGCCAGTCGACATAGTCGCCAAGCGCCGCCAGGTCGACGTTGCCCGCCGCGTCGAACGGGGTGACGCAGACGGTGTAGCTGCCCCTGAAGATCATCCGTGGTCCTTTCCGGCCCTGCCGTTTGAGCCGATCCAAATTCCTTGCACTGACCTTCGATCTGATCAGATAATGAGTCAACGCGACGGCTCGGAAAACGGGCGGCGACCATCCCCCCAACAGGAGCACCTCCCATGCCCTTCATCGAAGTCATCGACCGCGACGCGAGCCAAGAAACACGGGCGCTTGCGACCCGCAGCATGACCGACGGGCTCTGCGCAGCCTTCGCGATCAAGCCGGAAATCGTGACCTGCTATTATTTCTCCGCCCCCGACTATAGCTACGGACATGCCGGAAAACATGGCGCTGACGCTGAAAACTTCCGCATTTTTGTAAAAGTCCACGCCTTCCCGCGACCGCAAGAGGCCAAGGCCGCGGCCGCACGATCGATCACCGACGGAGTCGTCGCGGCCTATGGCGCCACCCCCAAGGACGTCATCGTCTATTTCCTGGACCGCGACCCCTCGGATGCGTTCCACGCCGGCCTGGCCTCGGCTTGACCCAAGGCCGCGGCCCCGTGTAGTCCAAGATCAAATCCGACCGCATTCAGACCAACGGAGATCACATTGGATCAGTTCTATACCGAAGAGCAGCGCATGGTGCGCGAAACCGCGCGCCGGCTCTCGGACGACGTGGTCGCCCCCGCCGCCGCCCGCATCGACCGTGACGACGTCTTCCCGCGCGACATCTACGAAGCGCTGGCGGAACAGGGTCTTTTCGGCGTCGCCCTGCCCGAGGAGGCGGGCGGCGTCGGCCTTGACGCCATGGCCGCCTGCATCGTGATGGAAGAGATCGCGCGCGGCTCTGGCGCGGTCGGGAACGCCTTCGCGATCCCGGTCGAGGCGGCGCTGTTCCTCGATCACCACGGCACCGAACAGCACAAGGCGCTGATCCCCGGCATCCTCGAGGGCCGCACGATTCCCGCCACCGCGGTGACCGAGCCCGACCACGGCTCGGACGTCGCGGCGATGACCACCACCGCGCGCCGCGACGGCGACGACTACGTGATCAAGGGCACCAAGGCCTGGGTCACCTTCGGCCAGGTCGCCGACGTGATCATGGTCTTCGCCAAGACCGATCCCGAGGCCGGCGCCAAGGGCATCTCGTGCATCCTCGTCGAGACCGACCGCCCCGGCGTGATCCGCGGCAAGTCGGAACAGCTGCTGGGCATGCACGGCCTGTCGGAATGCATGATCAGCTTCGACGACGTGCGGGTGCCGGTGACGAATCGCATCGGGCCCGAGCATGGCGCCTTCAAGATGGCGATGGAGAACTTCAACTTCTCGCGGCTGATGATGTCGTCGATGGCGCTTGGCATGGCGCAGGCGGCGATGGAGGACGCGATCGCGTATTCCAATGACCGCAAGCAGTTCGGCAAGCCGATCTTCCAGCACCAGGCCGTGCAGTTCATGATCGCCGACATGGCCAAGGACATCGCGGCCGCGCGCCTGCTGATCCACAACGCGGCCAAGCTTTACGACGCGGGGCACCCGATCGCGCTGGAAGCGGCGCAGGCCAAGCTCTTCACCACCGACATGGCGCAGGTGCACATTTCGAATGCACTGCAGATCCACGGCGGCAACGGATATTCGCGCGAGTTCCGGATCGAGCGTCTGTTCCGTGACGTGCGCCTCAGCCAGATCTATGAAGGCACCAACCAGATCCAGCGCATGATCATCGCGCGCCAGGTGCAGAAGGCCTACGCATGAACCTGACCTATGAAGACGTCGAGATCGGCAAGCGCTATGCGACCGACAGCCACGAGATCACCGTGGCCGACATCGCCGATTTCTGCCGCCTGACCCGCGACCATCACCCGCTGCACACGGATGACGCCTATGCCCGCCGCAAGGGGTTCAGCGGCATCATTGCGCACGGCCTTTACGGGCTGTCGCTGATGGAGGGCCTGAAGACCGAGCTTCGGCTTTACGAAGAGACTTCGATCGCGTCGCTGGGCTGGGACAAGGTGAAATTCCTCAAGCCGATCGTCGCGGGCGACGTGGTGCACGTGGAAATGGACTTCACCGCCAAGCGCGAGACCTCGAAGGGCACGGCGGGCGTGATCACCGAGGCCGTGCGCCTGATCCGGGCCGATGGCACGGTGGTGATCGACGCCGAGCATGTCTCGCTGATCCAGAAGGCCGCCTGATGGCAGGGGAGCTGTCGCTCGAGACCGCGCAGAACTCGGTGGACCAGGCCACGCGCCTGATCCGCGAGGACATCCTGTCGGGCCGGATCCGGCCCGGCGAGCGGTTGAAGACGGCCGATCTGGCCAAACGGCTCGGCTTCTCGACGATGCCGATGCGCGAGGCGCTGCGGAAGCTGGAGGGCGAGGGGCTGGTCGAGATCGAGCCCAACCGCGGCGCCACCGTGCGCCAGCTCGACCGCGCCTACATCACCGACCTGTTCGAGCTGAACACGGACCTGCGGATCTCGGCCATGCGCCGCGGCATGGCCACCCTGACGCTGGAGCGGATCCGCGAGCTGGAGGGGCTGGCCGCCGACTATCGCCGCCAGATCGCCGCGCACGAGGACATCGCCGCGATCGAGACCAACCGACGGTTCAACGCGCGGCTCGTCGAGTTCGGCGGCAACCGCGAGGCGCTGCGCGTGTTCCTGCGCGGCTGGGACGCGATCTTCGCCTTCCGCTCGGGCTATGGCTACGGCATCGGGCGGCGGCGGATCATGGCGGACGAGATGGGGATGCTGATCGACGCGCTGCGCCGCCACGACGCCACCGCCGCCGAGGCGATCCTGCGGATGCAGAACGCCGCGATGATGGAGGACCTCGTGTCGCGGATCGCGCCCGAGCGCTAGCCGAAGGCGCGGCTGGTCCCGCGGTCGAGATAGACCCCCTGCCCCGGCGTGCCGGTGACCTCGTTCTCGAGCGCGACGGTCTGCCCGCGCAGGATCGTGCGCACCGGCCAGCCGGTGACCTCCATCCCCTCGTAGGGGGTGTAGTCGCAGGCGTCGTGCAGGATCGCGTGGCTGATCGTGACCTTGCGCGCGGGGTCCCACAGCGTCAGGTCCGCGTCGCCGCCGACGGTGATCGACCCCTTGCGCGGCGAAAGACCGAAAAGCTTGGCCGGGTTGGTGGCCGTCAGCGCCACGAACCGCTCGAGGCTGATCCGGCCCTTGCCGACGCCTTCCGAGAACAGGATCGGCAGCCGCGTCTCGATGCCGGGGATGCCGTTCGGCACCCAGCGGAACGAAGTGCGCGCGCCGGGCACGTCCTTGCCGGCCGGGTCCTCGAAGCGGAACGGGCAGTGGTCGGACGAGAACAGGTCGAAGGTGCCGTCGCGCAGCCCTTCCCAGATCGCCTTCTGGCTGTCGGTGTCCCGCGGCGGCGGCGAGCAGACGTATTTCGCGCCCTCGAAGTCCATGTTCAGGCCCTTGAGGTCCTCGGCGGTCAGCGCGATGTACTGCGGGCAGGTCTCGGCATGGACGTTCAGGCCGCGCCGCTTGGCCCACTGGATCTGTTCCATCGGGTCGCGACCCGACACGTGGACGATGGTGATCGGCACGTCGGTCAGCTCGGCATGGCTGATCGCGCGGTGCGTCGCCTCGCGCTCGACCGACTGGGGGCGGCTTTCGGCATGGTAGTAGGGCGCGGTCCTGCCCGCCTCTTCCAGCCGTCGGGCCATGTACTTGATCGCGTCATAGCCCTCGGCATGGACCATGACCATCGCACGCTCGCGCCGGGCGACGTCGAAAACCTCAAGCAGCTCGGCGTCGTTCAGCACCATGTCGTCGTAGGTCATGAAGACCTTGAACGAGGTGTAGCCCGCCTTGACCAGCGCCGGCAGTTCCTGCCCCAGCACCGCGGGGGTCGGGTCGGTGATGATCAGGTGGAACGAGGTGTCGACATGGCACTTGCCCTCGGCCTCGGCGTGATAGGCCTCGACCACATCGCGCAGCGACTGGCCGCGCTGCTGCAGCGCGAAGGGCATCACCGTCGTCGTGCCGCCGGCGGCGGCAGAGCGCGTGCCGCTCTCGAAGCCGTCGGCCATGACCACGCCGCCCCCCTGCGGCTGGGCAAGGTGGACATGCGCGTCGATCCCGCCCGGCAGCACGAGCAGGCCGGCGGCGTCGATCTCTTCGGTCGCCGGACCGACATCCTCGGAGATCGAGACGATCCGTCCGCCGCGGATGCCGATCTCGGCGCGGTAGCGGTCGGCGGCGGTGCAGATTTCGGCATTGCGGATCGCGAGGTCGAGCATGGCGGACACCTTCATCGGCAAAAGGCCCGCGACGGCGGGAGAGAACGCCGCCGCGGGAAGGAAGAGCGGATCAGTTGGCGGTCAGGGCCTTGAACAGCGCCTTCTGGCCGTCGGTGGTCAGCGCGCTGTCGTAGAGCGGCTTCGACGCCTCGATGAACGGGGCCGGGTCGGGATGGGTGATGGTCACGCCATGCGCCTTGAAGCCTTCCAGCAGCGGCGTTTCCTGGTCGACCACGTACTGGCGCTGCCAGCTCGCGGCTTCCGAGCCGGCCTCGAGCAGGGCGGTCTGGATCTTCTCGGGCAGCGCGTCGAAGGTGGCCTTCTGCATCGTCACCGGGGCGGTCATGTTCAGCCAGCCGACTGGGGCGAAATCGGGGGCGACCTCCCAGAACTTCATGCCGTCATAGCCGGTGGCCGCGCCCTCGGCCCCGTCGACGACGCCCGACTGCAGCGCGCCGTAAAGCTCGGAATACGACATCGGCGTCGGGTTGGCGCCATAGGCACGGAAGGCTTCGACATGCACCGGGTTCTGCATCGTGCGGATCTTCATTCCCGCCAGATCCTCGATGCTGTTGACGGGCTTGGTGGTCATCAGGTGCCGCAGACCCGACGAGAAGACGGTGATCAGCTCGAAGCCCGCGCCGTTGGCCGAGGCCTCCATCATGTCCCAGTTCGCGTCGATCTTGTCGCCGAGGCCGGTGATCGAGGGGAACAGGAACGGCAGGTCGAAGACCTTGAAGTCCTCGACATAGTTCGAGAGCATCGCGTTCGAGGTCATGCCCATGTCGAGCGAGCCGAGCATGACGCTTTCCACCGTCTGCTGCTCGTCCCCGAGCTGGCCGCCCGGATAGATATCCAGCGTGGCCGCGCCGTCGGTCTTGGCCTCGAGCAGTTCCTTCATCTTCTGCAGGCCCTTGTCCTGCACCTCGCCCGCGGCGTTGGTGTGGGCGACCTTGAAGGTGTAGTCGGCGGCGAGGGCCGGCAGCGCGAGCACCGAGGCGAGCGCCGAGGCGAGAAGCAGGGTTCTGTTGGACATGTCTTTGACTTTCTTGTGCGTCGTTGACGAGGGTGGAAGGGACGGGCTCACAGCAGCACCGAGGGCAGCCAGAGCGAGATCGTGGGAACGTAGGTCACCAGAAGCAGCACCAGCAGCATGCAGCCCAGCGGCAGCCAGATCCGCCGCGAGACCTGCTCGATCCGCCGCCCGGCGACCGAGGAGGCGACGTAGAGACAGATGCCGTAGGGCGGCGTGATCAGGCCGATCGACAGGTTCAGCGCGGTGACGATGCCGAACTGCACCGGGTCGATGCCGTAGCCCTGCGCGATCGGCAGCAGGATCGGCAGCAGGATCAGCACGGCCGAGATGCTTTCCATGAACATGCCGATCACCAAAAGCAGCAGGTTCACGATCAGCAGGAACACCCAGGGGCTGTCGGTGATGCCGGTCAGCCAGTCGCGCAGCATCGCCGGGAACCCCTGCGTCGCGATGATCCAGGTGAAGACGGCGGCGGTCGAGATGATGATCAGCACCGTGGCCGACAGGCTGATCGCGCGCAGGAAGATCCGCGGCAGGTCGGCGGGCGTGATCTCGCGGTAGATCACCAGCGTCACGAACAGGGTGACGAACAGGGCGACGCAGGCCGCCTCGGTCGCGGTGAAGATGCCGCCGACGATGCCGCCGATGATCACCACCGGCACCAGCAGCCCCGGCCCCGCGTCCTTCAGCCCGGCCCAGAGCCGGCCAAGGCTGAAGCCCGCGGTGTCGCGATAGGCCTCGCCGCCGCGGCGCGCGTGCAGCCAGCAGCCGACCATCATCGAGCCCGCGACGAGGATGCCGGGCAGGATGCCGCCCAGGAACATCGCCCCGATCGACTGGTTCGCCGTGACCGCGATCACGATCATCACGATCGAGGGCGGGATGATCGAGGCAAGCGAGCCCGAGGCCGCGATCACCGCCGCCGCCAGGTCGATGTCATAGCGCCGCCGGCGCATCTCGGGCGTCATCACCGCGCTGATCGCCGCCGTGTCGGCCGAGCCCGAGCCGGAGATCGCCGCGAGTCCGGTGCCGGTGACGATCGACACGAGGTAGAGCGAGCCGGTGATCCAGCCCACCAGCGCCCCCGCCAGGTTGACGAAGCGCCGGGCGATGCCGCCCGCCTCCATCAGCAGGCCCGAGGCGACGAAGAAGGGGATCGCCATCAGCGTGAACGAGGAGATCCCGCCATAGACGCGCTGCGCCACGATCGAGATCGGCGCCGTGGTCGTCAGCTCGATCGCCAGCAGCGCCGCGATCCCGAGCGCGAGCACGATCGGCGTGCCCGCGACCAACAGCACAAGAAAGCCGCCCGCCGCCCAGATCATGCCGCGGTCTCCGTCTCGTCCGCCTCGGCCGCCGCGCGTTCGGGATGGATCACCCGCGGCAGCGTCGCGAGCACGAATTCCAGCAGGAAATAGCCGAAGCCGACCGGCAGCGCGGTGTAGGGCACCGCCATCGGCAGCCGCAGCGCCGGCGACTTCACGATGAAGCCGATCGCGACCATGGCCAGCGAGCCGACGACGACCGTCGCCAGGAACCACACCCCCATCACGAAGCCCGCGCCACCGCAGAGCCGCTGCACCCATACAGGCAACCTGCGCACCAGCACGTCGACCCCGACATGCTGGTTGTGGCGCATCGCGATGCCCGCGCCCAGAAGCGTCAGCCAGATCTGCGCGAAGGTCGCGGTCTCCTCGCTCCAGGCGATCGAGTAGTTGAAGAAATAGCGCCCCACGATCTGCGCGAGGATCGCGCAGGCCATGTAGGCGATCAGCAGCAGCGCCACGCCATCGACCAGCCGGCGCAGCGCCCGCAGCGCCAGGCACGGGATCGTCAGGATCGGGGATCTGGGTGCGGCCCTGTCGCCGCCGTCGGTCTTCCGCCCCGGCATGGGTTGGTCTCCTTCGCTCGGGCGGTGTCCGGATCGTCGGGGATCCGGCATCGCCTTTGCGACAGGTTATCGGTTGCCGGGACCCGATGAAGACGCACGACTATAAAGAAACTGATACCCACTATTCGATCCGCACTTCGAACGAATATTCTTGGATTTTTCACGCTAGGCTTCGGACGGGCCCGAAATCGGTCGAACACGGAATAGGCGGCGGAATGAGCGACACGTCAAATAATGTGCAGGCAGTGAAGACGGCGCTGCCGCCTCTGGGCCTCGCCTGCTGCCTGCTGGGCCGCGCCGAGGCGGTCCTGCTGGCGCGCGGGGCGGGATTCGACTTCCTCGTGATCGACATGGAGCACGGTCCGCTCGGGATCTCCGACCTCGGGCAGGCGGCGGCGGCGGGGATCGCGGCCGGGCTGCCGGTCTGGGGCCGGGTCACCGGGCCGGGCTCGGGCGACATCGCGCGGGTGCTCGACTGCGGCGCGTCGGCGGTGGTGGTGCCGCATGTCGACACGGTCGAACAGGCGCGCCACATCGCCCGGATCTGCCGCTTCGCGCCGCGCGGCGCGCGGTCGCTGCCGGGGCCGCTGCCGGGGCTCGACTACCGGGTGCTGCCCGCCGACGTGCTGTGCCAGGGCGCCGAGGCCGGCACGCAGGTGATCGCCATGATCGAAAGCGCCGAGGGTCTTTCGGCGGTCGAGGCGATCGCGGCGGTCGACGGGATCGACATGCTGATCATCGGCTCGAACGACCTTGCCGACGGGTTGGGGCGGCGCGGCCAGCTGGACCATCCCGATGTCCGCGCGGCCTTCGCGCGGATCGCGGCGGCGGCGCGGGCCCATGGCAAGGGGTTCGGCGCGATGGGCCTGCCGCCGGCACTGGTCGGCAGCCATGCGCTGGCGCTGGGGGCGACGGCGCTGGTGGCGACGAACGAGACCAACCTGATCGTGCAGGGCGGCGCGGCACTGATCGCCGGGCTGCGGGCCGGCCACGCCGAAGGCGCCTAGTCGCCGGGCTGGTCCTGATCGCGCCCCGTGCGCAGGGTCGCGGCACGCACTTCGGCCAGCCGCAGGGCCGACCGCTGGCGGAACGCCTCGATGAAGCGGCGGGTCTGGCGCGAGGTGGTCTTGGCCCGCGGCGTCGCCGCCGCCAGCTCGAAGCTGAATCGCGCGTCGTAGGGGCGCACGACCATGCCGGGGCGCATCGCCGAGAAGGCCGACAGCTCGTCGACCAGCGCGACGCCCCAGCCGTCGCGGGCGATGCGGGCGGCTGCGTTCATGAACCGCGTCTCGATCACCGGCTGGTATTCCAGCCCCGAGGCGCGAAAGCTGTCGGCGAACAGCAGGCCGATGCGGTTGGCGACCTGCGGCCCCACCAGCGGCCGGTCGGCAAGATCGCGCGGCGTCACCGTGTCGAGCCGCGCCAGCGGATCGCCCGCGTCGCACAGCACCACGGCCCGCAGCTCGTCGATATGTTCGTATTGCAGCGCCTGACGGTCGAGCGGCGAGAGCACGAAGGCCACGTCCGCCACGCCGTTCTCGACCATCTGCAGCACCGGCGACAGCAGGTGCGTCTCGAGCGAGATGCGGATCCGCGGATGCTCGGTCGCGTAGTCGGCGATGACGCGCGGCAGCACGCCCTCGCTGACCTCGGCGGTCGCCGCGACCCGGACCCGCCCGATCCGGCCCATCCGCAGGTCCGCCGCCCGCTGGTTCACCGCGTCGCGCAGCATGAACAGCGGTTCGGATTCCTGCAGCAGGATCATCGCCTCCTCGGTCGGCTGCAGCCGGTTCGACACGCGCTCGAACAGCGGGAAGCCCAGCACCGTCTCGATGTGGCGGATGGTGTTCGAGATCGAGGGCTGCGACATGCCCAGATGCTCGGCCGCGCCCACGGTGGTGCGGAACTGGACCACGGCGCGCAGGATTTCGAGCTGTCTGAGATTGAGCATGGTCCCGACCGGTCCTCCGACGGACCGCATGGGGCGGTCCTAGCCCTGGCTTTGCGTCAGCCGGATGCGGGTGAAGTTGCGCACCTTGTCGCTGAACGGGCCGAAGCCCTTGATAGCGTGGAACTCGGGCGTTTCATAGGCTTCCGGCCCGGTGATCGTGTAGATGGCGACGTGGCGCGGCCCGCCTTCAAGGCATTTCTCGCGCCGTGCCTCCAGCCAGCCCGGGCAGGCGAGGATGTCGGGGATGTGGGTGTCGACGTACCATGCGTCGAAGGCGGCCTCGTGTTCGGGGTCGATGTCGACGAAGACGATGTGGGTCTGGGTCATCGGATCAGGTCCAGGCAGGGGCGGAGTGCCGCCATCAGAAGGTCGATTTCCGCGCGCTCGATCGCGGGGGTCGGCGCGCGGCAGGCGGGCGAGGCAATGCGGCCAAGCTCGGCCAGGCACACCTTGAGACGGGCCGCGGCCAGATGCCCCGGCGCGCCGTAGACGAGGCGGGCGTAGTCGAAAAGCGCCACGTGGATCTCGCGCGCCGCCTCGAAGCGGCCGCCGCGGACATGGGTGTCGAGCGCGGTGATCAGCTCGGGGATCACCGCGGCAAGGCTGACGGCCGAGCCGTCCGAGCCGATGACGAAACAGGGGAACAGGTGTTCGTCGCCCGAGGCCATGACCGCCACGTCGGGGCGCATCTCGCGCGCGATCCGGCGGGTGGTCTCGTAGGCCTTGGTCTCCCAGCTGCCTTCCTTGATGCCCGCGACCGCCTCGATCTCCAGCAACCGGCGCAGGACGTCGGGGGCATAGGCCGTGCGCCCCGCCCCGACCGATCCCTGGAACAGGTAGATCGGTGCGCCGGTCTGCTCGGCCAGCATCCGGTGATGGGTGACGATCGCGCGCGGATCGGCCCCCAGCGCCCAGGAGAAGGGCGCGAAGACCATGATCGCATCCGCCCCGGCCTCCAGCGCCGCGCGGGCATCGGCCACGGCGACGGCCGTGCTTTCGTTCGACACTGCCGCAAGGATCCGGCGGGGGCCGGCGACGGCGCGGGCGATGGTGACGACCTCGGCCTGTTCGGCGCGGGACAGGTGAATCCCCTCGCCCGCGTGCCCGTTCAGCAAAAGCCCCGCCTGCCCGGGATCGGACAGCACGGTCTCGAAGTGACGCTCGAGGCTTGCGCGGTCCAGCGCGCCATCGGGCGTCATCGGGCAGATCGTCGCGGCGTAAAGCCCGCCCGCGCCCGCCATCACAGCACCTGCGCGTCGCGCAGCGCCTTGACGACGCCGTCGCGGATCGCCGGGGACTGCGGCAGCAGCGGCAGGCGCGGGGTCGCGTTCCTGATCACGCCCATCGCGACCAGCCCGTCCTTCATCCGCGTGTGCATGTCGATCACCGGCGCCGGCCCGTAGATCGCGCGCACCACCGGGTAAAGCCGGTCGTTCGCCGCCCGCATCGCCGCCAGGTCCATCGCCTCGGACGCCTGCCACAGGTCGGCCAGCAGCCCCGGCACGAGGCTCGCGAGGCCCGACAGGATGCCGTCGCCGCCAAGCGCCACCTGCGCGAAGAACCAGTGGAAGTTCGACGGCAGGATGGCGGTGTCCGGCGCGGCGGCCTTCACCGCGCGGCGGTTCTCGTCATAGGCGAGAAGCGTGGCCGAGCCTTCCTTGATCGCGATCACTTCCGGGATCTGCGCGACCTCGGCGATGACCTCGGTCGACAGGCCGAAGCCGGACGCGATCGGGAACTGGAAGTGCGACAGCGGCATCTGCACGTCGCGCGCCAGCTGCTCGAACATCCGCACCGCGGCCTTGGTCGAGGCGTTGCCACCCCCCAGCGCCTCGGCCGGGAAGATCACCGCGACATCGGCGCCGGCCTCGCGCGCGATCTCGGCCTGGCGCAGCGCGTCCGGAATGCCGGTCGGGATGATGCCCGCCAGCAGCGGGCGGCCCGCACCGATCTGGTCGCGGGTGCGGCGGATCACCTCGATGCGCTCGGCATCGCTCAGCGCCGTGCCCTCGCCGGCATGGCCGTTGACGAAGACGCAATCGGTGGTCTCGGGCCTGGCGCAGTGGTCCAGAACGGCCGCGTAGCCGTCCCAGTCGATGGCCCCGGCCTCGTCGAAGGGCAGCACGGTGGCCACGGTGATGCCACGAAGGTCCTTGCCGGTCAGGGTCATGTCGTCACTTTCTTGCGGGGGAATTTCAGCGTGGCGTCGGCCTTCAGCACCTCGACGCCCTCTTCGTTGCGGGCCGAGGCCTGCCAGTCGACGGTCCGATTCTCTTCGTCCTTGGACGAGATCCAGATGTCGAAGGTGATCGTGTCGCCGTAGCGCACGGCGCCGGTGAACCAGAAGCTGTCGCGGATCGACACGCCCAGCGTGCCGACCAGTTCCGCGGTCAGGACCGAGGTGCAGATGCCCGCGACGAGGATGCCGGGCGCCAGCCGCTCGCCGAAGCGGGTGCCCGAGGCATAGTCCTCGTCGACATGCACCGGGCCGAAGTCGCCGGTCGCGGCGATGTACATCGCGCCGTCGGACTCGGTCACCGTCTTCGAGACGCTGACCCGGTCGCCGACGTTCAGCGCGTCGATGGCGCGGATGTCATACATCTTCGGCGACCCGCACCGGGGCCATCCGCGCCTCGCCCGCGATCACCTCGTCCTCGCCGATCATGCCGGACAGCAGGCAGGTCAGCGTGCCGTTGGTATGGGCGACGGTGGCGGTGGCGGCGACGGTCTCGCCCAGCACGATCGCGCGGGCGAAGCGGTACGAGATCGCCTCGATCCGCCAGCCGGGACCGGCGAGGCGCGCGAGCGCGGTGGTGAACAGCGCACCCGCGGCCAGCTCGAACACCGCCATGTCGGCCAGGCCCTGAGCCTGCGCCTGCCTGCGGTCGACGTAAAGTCCGCCGAGGTTGCCCGAGATGCCGGTGAAGAAGCCCTGTTCCGCCACGCTCATGGTCTTGCGGAAGGTGACGGATTGCCCGGTTTCGGGACGCGAGAGGGTCATGGGGAGGGTCTCCGAAAGGGTCACAGGTGCAGGCCGCGCTTGATCACCGACCGGGCGATCAGCATGCGGTGGACTTCCGAGGTGCCGTCGTAGATCCGGGTCACGCGCGCGTCGCGATAGATGCGTTCCAGCGGCAGCTCCTTGCTGAAGCCGTAGCCGCCGAAGACCTGGATGCCGCGGTCGGCGACGCGGCCGAGCATCTCGGAGGCCTGCACCTTGACCATCGAGACCTTGTCGCGCGGGTCCATGCCCTGATCGATCTCCCAGGCGGTGTTCAGCACCATCATCCGGGTCGCGAAGATCTCCATGGCGCTGTCGGCGATCATCTGCTGGACCATCTGGAAATCGCCGATCGGCTGGCCGAACTGTTGGCGGGTCGCGGCGTGCTGGCGCATCAGCTCGACCACGCGGGACGCCATGCCCACGGCACGCGCGCCGATATGGCCCAGGCGGATGCCGCCCACGTTGGCCATCATCACCCGGAAGCCCTCGCCGACCTCGCCCAGGATCTGGTCCTTCGGGATGCGCACGTCGTCGAAGGTCAGCTCGGCATGGCCATAGCCGCGGTGGCCCATCATCGGCTGGTTGCGCGCGACGGTGAAGCCCGGCATGCCCTTGTCGACGATCAGCAGCGTGATCCCGCCGCGGGCGCGCTTCTCGTTGTCGGTCACCGCCATGACGATGACGTAGTCGGCGATGTCGCCGTCCGAGATGAAGTGCTTGGTGCCGTTCAGCACCCATTCGTCGCCCTCGAGACGCGCGTTGGTCTTGATCGCCGCCGCGTCCGAGCCTGCGCCCGGCTCGGTGATCGCCATCGCGCAGATCTTCTCGCCCTTCACGGTCGGGTACAGGTACTTGTCGCGCAGCGGACCCTTGAACGCCTCGAGCATCGGGTAGACCTGCCCGAAGATCCGCCGGATCAGCGCGTCGGAGGTCTGGCCCAGCTGCTCCTCGACCAGGCACATGTCCAGAACGCCCAGACCGCCACCGCCGACCGCCTCGCTCATGTTGAGCGCGTAGAACCCGAGGTCGAGCGCCTCGCCGCGGACCTTGGCCAGCGCCTCGGGCGGGATCTTCGCCGCCTCCTCGGTCGCCTGCTCCAGCGGCTGCACCTTCTCGCGCACGAAGCGGCCGACCGCCTCGGTGACCATCTTCATCTCGTCGGAGATCGCGAAATCCATCGTCTGCCTGCCTGTCCTGTCGCGCGCGCTCAGCTGCGCATCTTGTTGGTTTCGACCACCGCGCCAGAAGCGATCAGCGCCTCGATCTCGGTGTCCGAGAAGCCCGCCTCGCCCAGCACCTCGCGGGTTTGCGCGCCAAGCGCCGGGGGGGCGCGGCGGATCGCGGGGGTCTCGCCGTCGTAGCGCACCGGGTGCGAGAGCATGACCATCGGGCTGCCCTGCGCAGTCGAAAGTTCGGTGAAGGCCTTCAGGTGCTGGACCTGCGGGTTGTCGCGCAGCCCGTCGTAGTCGCGCACCACCTCGTGCCAGACGCCCACGGCCGAGAGCTTGGCCACCGCCTCGTCGGTGGAAAGCCGCGCCATGCCTTCGCGCACCTTGGCGCTGACCTCGCCCCGGCGGTCGAAACCGTCCTTCTCGGTGAAGGCGGCGAATTCCGGCAGGTCCAGCGCCTGCGCCAGATCCACGGGCTTCGACATCGAGATCATGACGTGGCCGTCGGTGGTGGCGTAGATGCCGTAGGGGGCCGGGCTGAACCAGTTGGCCATCCCCTCGCGCCCGCGCGGGCCCGAGCGTTCGGCGCCGTTCATCCAGGCGGTGATCGATTCGCCCTGCAGGTCCATCGCGGCCTGCAGCATGTTGACCTCGACCCGCCGCGCGACCCCGGTGCGCTCGCGCTCGAACAGCGCCGCGATGATCCCCGCCACGGTCAGCGCCGCCGCATGGTGGTCGATCGGGACCGAGCCCACGGCCACCGGGCCCGACTCCATGCTGCCGGTATGCGCGGCAAGGCCGGCCATCGCCTGCAGCAGCACGTCCTGGCCGGGACGCTTGGCATAGGGGCCGTCGGCGCCGTAGCCGGTGGTCGCGGCGATGATGATGCGCGGGTTCACCGCGCGCATCTCGGCCTCGGACAGGCCAAGCTTGTCGAGCGTGCCGGGACGGAAGTTCTCCATCACCACATCGGCGGTGGCGATCAGCCGCTTCACCGCGGCGATGCCCTCGGGCGATTTCAGGTCGACCGCGATCGAGCGCTTGTTGCGCCCGGTGGTGATGTGATTGACCGAGATGTCGTCGACGAAGCGGTTGCCCACGGCCCAGTTGCGCTGGAAAGCGCCGTTCAGCGGCTCGACGGTGATCACGTCGGCGCCAAGATCGCCCAGATGCTGTGCCGCGGCGGGGCCGGACAGGAAGTGGTTGAAGCTGAGAACCCGGATTCCGTCGAGCGCGCCCATGATCGTCCCCTTGAAGTGTCGGGACTCACGCTAGGGCAGCGCGGGGCACACGGGAATATAGGCATCAATACGAAGACGGCCGCAGAAAATTCCCCGATCGAATAGTCTCGCCGCCCCCTTGCCCCCGGGGTCGCCGACGCGCCAAGCTGCCGGGGCCGTCCTCCCGCGCCCGAGGTTCCATGACCGCGCCCCTGCCCCCGCTGACCGATCCCGCGCTACCGCCGGGGGCCGCGCTGCTGGCCGAGGGCCGGGCGATGGCGCGCGACTGGACGCTTGGCCCCTGCCCGTTCCTGCACGAGCAGGGCGTGACGAGCGAGGCCGCCTACAAGACCCGCACCGCCGCGACCGGCCGGATCATGCAGCATGCCCATATCGGCTTTCGCAGCACCGCCCGCACCACCGAGGCGATGGCGCGGCTGGTCGACGAAACCGCGCGGCGCGGCGTGCGGATCGACCGGTTCGGCGTGACGCTGGACTGGACCATGGGCTATCCGCCCGACCGGCGGCGCGGGGCGACCCGCGGTACCGGCATCGTGCTGGAGGGGCCCGAGGATTTCGCCCGCATCACCCACGCCACGCCCGCGGCGGCGCATTTCGGCGACTTCATGCTGGGCCTGCCCGGCGCGCTGCACAACACCCGCGCCGCGATCGCCGCCGGGGCGACGGCGATCGGCAACCTCGGGCAGTATTTCACCTTCCGCCTGCCGTACTGGGATGACGACGTCGCCACCACCTGCGCCACGCTGCGCGCGCTGGGCCTGATCGCGGCGCAGCCGGCGACGGTGCTGGTGCATTCCAACATCGACGACGGCTTCGCGGGGCTTTTTCTCGACGTCACCTCGGCGCTGGGGATGGTGCTGATCGAGAAGCACATCGTCGAGGACCTGATCGGCGCCCGCGCGTCGTTCTGCTTTGGCCACCACTACACCAACCCGATGACCCGCACGGCCTTCCACGCCGCGCTCGCGCGCCTGACCGACACGCCCGGCACGATGATCTACGGCAACACCGTCGCCTACCGCGCCGAACCCGCGGCGAATTACGCGAGCCTGTCGAACTACCTGCTGGCCGACCTCATCGCGCTCGGGCGCCACGCCAGCGGCCACGCGGTCACGCCGATCCCGGTGACCGAGAACCAGCGCATCCCCGACGTGGACGAGATCCTCGATGCCCAGCTCTTCGCCGCGCGGCTGGCCGCCCATGCGCCGGCGCAGGCGGCGCTGGTCGATACCGCGGCGATCGACGCCGTGGCCGACCGGCTGATCGCCGGCGCGCGCCGCTTCGCCGCGGCGGCCCTGTCGGGCCTTGCCGGGCTTGGCGTCGATACCGCCGACCCCGCGGCGCTGATGCTGGCGATCCGGCGGCTCGGCGCACGGCGGATGGAGCGGCTCTGGGGGCTCGGGCCGCTGCAGGGCGAGACGCGCCGCCCGCTGCAGCCCGCCGACTGGGCCGAGGAGCTGGACCACATGGCCCGCGACTGGGCCGCGCGCCAACCCTGCCGCGCGCCGGGGCTGCGGGTCGCGATCGGCACGACCGACGTGCACGAGCATGGCGCCTACCTCGTGCGCCGCGCGCTTCAGGGCATCGGCGCCGAGGTGACCGAGGCCGGCGTCGCCATCGACGCCGAGACGCTGGTCGCGCGCGCCGTCGAGACCGGCGCCGACGCGATCGCGGTCAGCACCTACAACGGCGTCGGGCTGGGCTATGCCCGCGCGGTCCGCGCCGAGCTGTCGCGGCGGGGCCTGGCGACCCCGGTGATGATCGGGGGGCTGCTGAACGAGATCCCGCGCGACTCCAACAGCGGCCTGCCCGTCGATGTGACCGCCGAGATCCGCGCGACCGGCGCGATCCCCTGCGCCTCGCTCGACGACATGCTGCCCGTGCTGGCCGCGCTGCAGCCGGTGACGTCATGACGGCGGGCATCGCGGTGATCGGCTGGGGCGCGATGGCCCGGTCGCTGCACGCCGCGCTGGAGGGCGGGACGGCGCGCGCCCCCGCAGGGCCGCGGATCACGGCCTGCCTGCTGCGCCCCGGCAGCCCGAACCGGCCGCCTGCCGGTATCGCGGTGGTCACCGACGCCGCGGCGCTGGCGGCAAGCGCCCCGGCGCTGGTCGTGGAATGCGCCGGCCACGGGGCGGTGCGCGACCACGTGCCGGCGCTGCTGCGGGCGGGGCTGGCGGTGGTGCTGGTCTCCGCCGGGGCGCTGACCGATGACGCGCTGCGCCGCGATCTGGCCGCCGCCGCCTCTGCCGGGGGTGCGTCGCTGTCGGTCGTCGCCGGGGCCGTCGGCGCGCTCGACCTTCTGCGCGCGGCGGCGCTCGCCGGCCTCGACCGGGTGACCTACCGCGGCATCAAGCCGCCCGGCGCCTGGCGGGGATCGCCGGCGGAAACGCTGTGCGACCTCGGCGCGCTGGACGCGGCGCAGGTCTTCTTCCGCGGCACCGCGCGCGAGGCGGCGGCGCGGTTTCCGAAGAATGCCAATGTCGCCGCGGCGATCGCGCTGGCGGGCACCGGGTTCGACGCGACCGAGGTCGAGCTGGTCGCCGACCCGGCCGCCAGCCTGAACCGGCACGAGATCGTGGCCTCGGGCGCCTTCGGCGAGATGCGCTTTTCGGTCGAGAACCGCCCCCTGCCCGACAACCCGCGCACCTCGCACCTTGCCGCGCTAAGCCTCGAGGACGCGGTGCGCCGGCATCTTGCGCCGGCCTGTCTCTAGGCCGGTCGTCGCGGACAATCAGTCCGCGGGCGGCGGCCCGATCGTGCCGCGCTCGATCAGCGGCGTCGCGATCTCGTGGCGCCGGGGTGGCGCGCCGTCGCCGCCGATGCGCGCGATCAGCCGCTCGGCCGCGCGCGCGCCGAAGCGGTAGGTCGGCTGGTCGACCACCGAGATCTGCGGGCGCGTGACGCTGGTCCAGTCGGCATCGAACCAGGACACCAGCGACATGTCGCGCGGCAGTGCCAGCCCCCGCTGGGTCAGCGCCCGGAAGATCCGCGCGCCCACGAGGCTGTCCGAGGCCATGACCGCCGTGATCCGCGGCCGGCTGGCGAGAAGGCGGGCGACGATGCGCTCGACCTCGGGCTCGCCGGTCGCGCCGGGAAAGACCAGGTCCGCCGCCCCCTCGACCCCCGCCGCGGCCGTGGCCGACAGGAACCCCTCGATCCGCTCGCGCACCGCCGCGATGCCCACCTGCGCGGGCGCGAAGGCCTGACCCGGCCGCAGCGGCACGGCGGTGACATAGGCCACGCGCCGATGCCCCGCCGCCTGCAGCCGCGCCAGCACCGCCGCCGCGCTGGCGCGATCCGTGCCGCAGACGGCGTCGGCCCCCAGGCCCGGCACCCAGCGGTCGAGCGTGACCAGCGCCGTGCCCGCCGCCATCGCCGCGCGCAGGTGATCGACCTGGTCCATGTCGGTCGGCGCCACGATCATCCCCGCGACCCGCTGGCGCAGCAGAACCGAGACCATCTCGACCTCCTCGCGCAGGTCCTCGCTGGAATTGCTGATGATCAGGTTCAGATCCGCCGACCGCAGCCGGTCGCTGATCCCGCGCACCGCCTGCGCGAAGAAGGCGTTCTCGATGTCACCCACCACCACGCCGACCAGCCCGCTGCGCCCGGTGCTCATCGAGCGCGCAAGCTCGTTCGGCCGGTATCCCAACGCCTCGGCCGCCGCGAGCACCGCCGCGCGGCTGGCCTCGCCCGCGATGCCATAGCCGCCCAGCACCCGGGCCGCCGTCGCCTTCGACACCTTCGCGGCCCGGGCGACATCCGCGACCGTGACCGAGCTTTTCCTGCTGCCCATTTTCGTGGCTTCGTCCCCGTCCCCGATCCGACCTGCATAGCGACATGCTTGACGCGACTCAAAACATACATGCACGATGCCGCTACTGATACCGGTCTCATTAGATATGACACCGGTATCAACAACAAGAATGAGATCGGCTGCGCCGGGGCCAGCCCCGTCGGACCGCACCCAACAGTGGAGAGACCCATGCCCCAAGGCCTGATCGCCCGACTGGCCGCGCCCCTCGCCGGCGCGCTGGCTGCCCTGACCCTCGCCGGCCCGGCGCCGGCGCAGGACAACCCCTACAACCTCATCGACCCCGGCACCGTCAGCGTCGGCTCGCTCGGCGATGCCAAGCCCTATGCCTTCACCACCGCCGCGGGCGAGTTTTCGGGCTTCGACGTCGAATTCCTGCGCAACGTGCTGGGCCGGATCGGCATCCCCGAGGACAAGATCCTGTTCACCGGCCAGGAATTCGCGGCGCTGCTGCCCTCGGTGGCGAACGGCCGTTTCGACATCGCCGCCGCCGCCATCGGCATCACCGCCCAGCGCGAAGAGGTCGTCGACTTCTCGGACGGCTATCTCGCGGGCTATCTTTCGGTGCTGTCGAAGGAGGACGCGATCACCGACGACACCGCGACCCTCGCGGGCAAGCGGCTGGGCGTCGTGCAGGGCACGCTGCAGGAGATGTATGCCAAGAAGACCTTCACCGACACCGACATCGTGCAGTTCCCCGACAACAACACCGGGGTCGCGGCGCTGAACAACGGCACCATCGACGCGCATTTCCTCGATTACGAGGCGGCCAAGACCTATGGCGAGCGCTACGGGCTGTCGATCAAGGTCAACATCCCCTCGTTCGACGCGCCGGCGGGCTTCGCGGTCAAGCCGGGCAACGTCGCCCTGCGCGAGGCGCTGAACAAGGCGCTGCACGAGGCGATGGAGGACGGCACCTGGCGTGATCTCTACCAGAAGTGGTTTCCCGGCTCGCCGATGCCCAAGCAGTACCTGCCGACCAACGGCTGATCCCCGATCCCGGGTCGCCCGCCGCCGGCACCGGCCCGCGCGGCGACCCGCCCCACAAGACCAGGGCACGCGAGCGCGCCCCCCGGGAGTGCCTTTTCATGTGGTTGGAAAACCTACAGCGGACGTTCCTCGACTGGGACGCCATGGCCGAGATCCTGCCGATCATGCTGTCGACAGGGCTGAAGAACACCCTGATCCTCGCGGCGGCCTCGACGCTGCTCGGAACCGTGATCGGCATCGCGCTGGCGGTGATGGGCATCTCGCGCACGGCCTGGATCCGGGTCCCGGCGCGGGTCTACACCGACATCTTCCGCGGCCTGCCCGCGATCGTCACCATCCTGCTGATCGGGCAGGGCTTTGCCGGCATCGGGCGGCAGATCTTCGGGCCCTCGCCCTATCCGCTGGGCATCCTCGCGCTCAGCCTGATCGCGGGGGCCTACATTGGCGAGATCTTCCGGGCCGGGATCCAGGCGGTGCCCGCGGGCCAGATGGAGGCCTGCCGCGCGCTGTCGATGAGCTATGGCCAGGGCATGCGGCTGATCGTGGTGCCGCAGGGCATCCGGCGGGTGCTGCCGGCGCTGGTCAACCAGTTCATCTCGAACGTGAAGGACTCGAGCCTGATATACTTCCTCGGCCTCCTGGCCTCGGAGCGCGAGATCTTCCGCGTGGGCCAGGATGCCGCCGTGGTCACCGGCAACCTCTCGCCGCTGCTGCTGGCGGGGATCTTCTACCTCGTGATAACCGTGCCGCTGACGCATCTCGTGAACTTCATCGACCACCGCCTGCGCACCGGGCGCCGGCTGGCGACGATCACGCCGGTCAGCGGGCTTGACGAGGTCGAGGCGCTTGGCGCGGCGCCGGCCCCCCGCGGCGCCGAGCGGTTCGCTGGCGGCAGCCTGTCGATCCGCGGCCTGCGCCTGAGCTACGGCAACCTCGAGGTGCTGCGCGGCATCGACCTCGAGGTGCCGAAGGGCACCGTCACCTGCATCATCGGGCCCTCGGGTTCGGGCAAGTCGACGCTGCTGCGCAGCCTCAACCGCCTGGTCGAGATGAATGCGGGCGAGGTGCTGATCGACGGCACCGACATCCGCGCGATGAAGCCCGAGCGGCTGCGGGCGCGGGTCGGCATGGTGTTCCAGCACTTCAACCTGTTCCCGGACCACAGCGCGCGCGACAACGTCATGCTGTCGCTGACCCGCATCAAGGGCCTGCCGCGCGCCGAGGCCCGCGCCATCGCCGAGGCGCGGCTGGCCGATGTCGGGCTTGGCGGCCGCGGCGACCACCGGCCCTCGAACCTCTCGGGCGGCCAGCAGCAGCGGGTCGCGATCGCGCGGGCGCTGGCGATGGACCCCGAGGTGGTGCTGTTCGACGAGGTCACCTCGGCGCTGGACCCCGAGCTGGTGAAGGGCGTGCTGACGCTGATGGCCGATCTTGGCCGGCGCGGGATGACCATGGTCGTCGTCACGCACGAGATGGGCTTTGCCCGCCAGGTCGCCGACCAGATCGTCTTCATGGACGAGGGCCGCATCGTCGAGGCCGGGCCCCCGTCCGAACTGTTCGACACCCCCAAGACCGACCGCCTGCGCAGGTTCTTCGCCGAAGTCCTCTGACGCAGCCGTCCCCTTCCCTTGCACGACAGGACCCAAGGCATGCAGTCCCCCTCCCCCCTCATCTCCACCGCTCTCGTGATCGGTGGCGGCATCTTCGGGGTCTCGACCGCCGCGCATCTCGCCCGCATGGGCGTCGCGGTGACCCTGGTCAACGACGGGCCGCTCGCGAATGGCGCCTCGGGCCGCTCGCTGGCCTGGCTGAATTCGTCCCGCCGCCGGTCGATGCCCTACCACCGGCTGCGCCAGGCCGGGATCGAGCGCTACCGCGTGCTGGCCGACCGCCATCCCGGCGCGGACTGGCTGCGGTTCTGTGGCGGCCTGACTTGGGATGCCGAGGACGACACCAACGAGATCGCCGCGGTGTTCCGCCACGAACGCGAGATCGGCTATCCGGCCGAGCTGCTGTCGGCGCCCGAGGTCGGCACGCGGATCGCGGGCGTCGAGGCGGGCACCGTGACCGGCGCCGGCGCGATCCTGAACCCGAACGAGGGCTGGGTCGACCTGCCCGCGCTGATCGGGCTGCTCGCGGCCGAGATCACCGCCGCCGGCGGCACGATCGTCACCGATGCCGGTGCGGCCGAGCCGCTGGTCGAGGCCGGGCGCTGCACCGGCGCGCGCTGTGCCGATGGCCGGCGCCTCGGCGCCGATGCGGTGCTGGTCGCGACCGGTCCCGCGGTGCCGGCGATGGCCGCGGCGCAGGGCATCCCGATCGGCGACGACAGCCCGATCGCGCTTCTGGTCGAGACCGAGCCGCTGGCGCACCCGCTGGCCACGGTGCTGAACACGCCGCGCGTCGCGATCCGCCCCACGCCGGGCGGGGCCTACTACCTCGATTCCGGCTGGTCCGAGGAAGAGGTCGTCGTGCATCCCGACGGTCGGTACGAGGCGCTGCCCTCGACCGTCGCCGGCCTGATCGACGAGGCGCGCCGGGTGATGACGGGGGCGCCCGCGCTGGCGGTCAGGGCCGTGCACATGGGGCCGAAGCCGATCCCGGGCGGCGGCGAGCCGGTCTTCGGCGCGCTGGCCGCGCTGCCCGGCTGCTTTGTCGCCTTCTCGCACAGCGGCGCGACGCTGGGGCTGATCGCGGGCGAACTTCTGGCCGAGGAGATGGCGCTTGGCCTGCGCCATCCCCTGTTCGAGCCGTTCCGGCCCGGCCGTTTCGCGGCCTGAGCGTCGTCGCTCAGGCGTGGTGGCAGGCGATGCTGCCGCCGCCGTCGCGGGCCCGCACCTCGGGCCGCGCGCCCTCGCACAGCGCCGAAGCGCGCGGGCAGCGGGTGTGGAAGGCGCAGCCGGGCGGCGGGGACAGCGGGCTCGGCGGCTCGCCCGCCGCCGGGACCCGATCGCGCTGCGGATTGGCAAGATCCGGGATCGTGCCCAGCAGCAGGCGGGTGTAGGGATGCTGCGGATCGGCGAACAGCGCCTCGGTCTCGGCCTCCTCGACGATGCGGCCAAGATACATGACCGCGATCCGGTCGGCCATGTGGCGCACCACCGACAGGTCGTGGCTGATGAACAGGTAGGTCAGCCCCAGCTCGTCCTGCAGCCACCGCATCAGGTTCAGGATCTGCGCCTGCACCGAGACGTCGAGCGCCGAGGTCGGCTCGTCGCAGACGAGGAACTCGGGTTCCGACGCCAGCGCCCGCGCGATCGAGATCCGCTGCCGCTGCCCGCCCGAGAATTCATGCGGAAAGCGCGCACCATCCTCGGGCGACAGGCCGACCGTCACCAGAAGCTCGGCCACCCGGGCCTGGATCGCGGGCTCGGAGCCTCGCAGGCGGAACGCGCGGATCGGCTCGGCGATGATCTCGCCCACGCGCCAGCGCGGGTTGAGGCTGGCATGCGGGTCCTGGAAGATCATCTGCGCGGCCAGGGGCTTGCCGTCGCGGCCGGGGCCGAAGACCACGGCGCCGCCGGTGGGCGCGTGAAGCCCGGTGACCAGCCGCGCCACGGTCGACTTGCCGCAGCCCGACTCCCCCACCAGTGCCAGCGTGCGCCCGCGTGGGACGATGAAGCTGACATCCTGCACCGCGCGCAGGATGCGCCTTGGCTTGCGCTCGATCACCCGGTTCAGCCAGGGGTCCGAGACGTCGAACTCGCGCGACAGGGCATCGACCTCGAGCGCGTTGGCGGTGTTTCTCATGCGACGTCTCCTGCTTGGGCGAGGAAGCAGGCCGCCCCCTCCGGGCCGAGGTCGGGCCGCTCGCGGCGGCAGCGCGGGCCGGCGGCGGGGCAGCGCGGGTTGAAGGCGCAGCCCTCGGGGATCGCGTGCAGCCGCGGCATCGCGCCGTCGATCTGCGCCAGCCGTTCGACCCGGGCCCCCAGCGCGGGGATCGAGCCCATCAGGCCCTGCGTGTAGGGATGGCGCGGCGCGCGCAGCACCTCGTCCACCGCGCCGATCTCGACCACGCGACCGGCGTACATGACCGCGACGCGGTCCGCCGTTTCGGCGATGACGCCCATGTCATGGGTGACCAGCATCACGCCCGCCCCCTGCTCCTTGCACAGCCGCCGCAGCAGCGCGGTGATCTGCGCCTGGATCGAGACGTCGAGCGCCGTCGTCGGCTCGTCGGCGATGATCAGCGAGGGGTTGCCCGCGAGCGCGAGCGCGATCACCACCCGCTGGCGCATCCCGCCCGAGAACTGGTGCGGGTAGTGGTCGACCCGCTCTTCGGCGCCGGGAATGCCGACCTGCTTGAGAAGCGCTATGGCGCGGGCGCGGGCGCCGCGGCGGTCGAGATCCGAATGCAGGCGGATCGTCTCGACCAGCTGCGCACCGACCGAGAACAGGGGGTTGAGCGAGGTCAGCGGGTCCTGGAAGATCGCGCCGACAGTCCGGCCGCGGATCCGGGCCATCTCGCGTTCGGTCAGGGCGTCGGTGCGCCGGCCGGCGATGCGGATCTCGCCGCCCGCGACCTTGCCCGGCGGCTCGATCAGCCCCAGCACCGCCATGCCGGTCATCGACTTGCCGGCGCCGCTTTCCCCGACCACGCCCAGGATCTCGCCGGGTTGGATCGTCAGCGAGACGGCGTCGAGCGCGGTGAGCCGGCCGCGGCGGGTGTCGAAGGTGACGGTCAGGTCGCGGACCGACAGCGCGGGCTCGATGGTCGTGGGCGCGTTCATGGCGAGGGCTCCGGGAACCGGGTGAGGGGATAGGCCGGCGGAAAGATCCGGTCGACCGGCGGATGGCCGAAGGTGCGTTCGGGATAGCAGGCGACCAGCCGGTCGAACTGCACCTGCGCCTGTGCGCGCGCGACGGGCAGGTCGATGCCGGCGACGGCGCCGTCGCGCATCGACAGCCGGCCATCGACGACGGTCGCGCGGGTGACGCGGCCCGTCGCGCCCAGCAGCAGCGTCTGCACCGGGTCGATGCGCGGCACCATGTGCGCATCGGCCATGTCGAAGACCGCGAGATCGGCCTTGGTGCCGGGCCCGAGCCGCCCCAGATCCGGGCGCTTGAGCGCATCGGCGCCGCCGATCGTCGCCGCGTCCAGGAAATCGGCCGCGCTCGCGGCATCGCCGCGGCCGCTGACGATGCGGTTCGCCATCAGCCCGGTCGCCATGTTCAGCACCATGTCGGCGGGTGCGGTGTCGGTGCCCATGCCGATGCGGACGCCGCGCGCCCTGAGGTCCGAGAACGAGCGCAAAGCCGCGCCGTGCCGCGCCGAGACCAGCGGGCAATGCGCCACCGTCACCCCGTTGGCGGCATAGGCGGCCAGGTCCTCGGCGGTCGCGACCGTGGCATGCGGCGCGATCAGCCGGTCGGACAGAAGCCCCAGCCGGTCGAGCCACAGCGGCGCCGTGGTGCCGTGCAGCCGGCGCATGGTCTGCAGCTCCATCTCGCCCTGCGCCATGTGCAGCCGGACCGGAAGATCAAGATCGCGCGCCGCGTCGAAGGTCGCGCGCAAGAGCGCCTCGGTGCAGGTCTCGACCCGGTCGGGCGCGAACATCCCCGAGATCAGCCCCCCCGCGCTGCCGTCGATCCGGGCGGCGAAGCCGGCCGCGGCCTCGAACCCGCGGATGCCGCGCGGCGCGTCGAACACGGGCTGCATCGCCCCCGACGCGTCCAGCCGCACCCCGCCCGAGCGGTAGGCGGGGCCAAGCCAGACCCTCAGGCCCATCTCGGCGGCTGCCGCGGCCGCGGCCTCGAACTCGGGCACGGTCTCGCCCCAGGCGCGGTAGAACAGCGACGCGATCGGCAGGGCCGAGGTGATGCCGTTCAGCAGGAGCTGCGCGAAGGCGAAGCGCTTCTGGAACGCAAGCTCGTCGGGCGTGTACATCTCGCGCCCGGCGTAGTCGTGCGGCCAGACCCGCCCCTTGGCCCAGCCCGGCTGGTTGTCGAGCCCGAGCACCGTGGTGTCGAGATCGGCAAGCGCGTCGAGATCGACGAAGCCCGGCGTGACCAGCGCGCAGCCCATGTCGAAACGGGCCGAGACCTCGCCGGGGAAGCGGCCGCCCGCGTGGATCACCCGGTCGCGCTCGATCACCAGCTCGCCGCCCTGCAGAAGCTGCCGGCCGCCGGGCAGGTCGGCAACGATCCAGTCCGCGGCCAGCGCCCAGCGGCCCGGCGGACGCTGCCCGAGGGCAAGGTCCTGCCAGCGCATCATGGCACCGCCGTCAGCGTCGCGCCGTCGCGGGCGGTGACGCGGCCCGCGGCCACCACCAGCTTGCGCGGCGCGCGGATCGAGATCGCTTCGGCCAGGGTCTCGCCCTCGACCAGCACGACGTCGCCGCGCCCGCCGGGCACCAGCGCGTGGCCCGCCACGTCGATCGCCGCCGCGCCGGCGGTGGTGCAGATGTCGAGCGCGAGCGCCAGTTCGTCGTCGCGGCGCAGGTTGTTGCGCATGCCGACGAACATCGCGCGCTCCAGCATGTCGCCGTCGCCATAGGGCCCCCAGGTGTCGCGGAAGCCGTCGTTGCCCGCGCCCATCCGCACGCCCGCACCCGTCACCCGCTTGACCATCGGCACGTCGCGCGAGGCCGGCGCGGTGGTCAGGATCGGGATGTCGAGCTCGGCGCAGGTGTCAATCAGGCCCTGCGTGCGCTGCCAGTCGCCGAAGCCCAGGCAGAAGGCATGGCTGACCGCGACCCGCCCCTGCATCCCCAGCGCGCGCGTGCGCTCGAAGATCATCTCCATCGAGAAGGCGCCAAGCTCTCCGGGTTCGTGCAGGTGGATGTCGATGCGCCGCCCGTGCTTCTGCGACAGCCCGAAGATGCAGTCGAGATGGCCCTTCGGGTCCTTCTCCATCGCGCAGGGGTCGATGCCGCCGATCAGCTCGGCCCCCATCGCGAGCGCCTCGTCCAGCAGCTCGGCCGTGCCGGGCCGGCCCATCTGGCCAGACTGCGGGAAGGCCACGATCTCGATCTCGACCTGTCCCGCCAGCGCCTCGCGCGTGCGCATCACCCCCTCGACCGCCAACAGGCCCTGGTCGGTGTCGACATCGACATGGGTGCGGATCAGCGTCGTGCCGAAGGCCATCGACTGCAGCACCTGGCGCATCGACTGGACGTGCGGATCAAGGCCATAGGCCTTCTTCACCGCCCGTTCGTTGTCGATCTTGTCGATCAGCCGGGGGCCGACCGCGTTGACATACCAGGGCCAGCCCAGCAGCGACTTGTCGACATGGGTATGCGCATCGACAAGTCCGGGGATCGCGATGCGCCCGCCCGCGTCCTCGACCGCGACGCCGGGCGCCGACAGGTCGGGGCCGATCGCCGCGATCCGGCCATCGCGGATCAGGATGTCGGCGGTCTCGCCCGCCATCGGGCGGCAGGTCTTGATCAGCAGGTCCATGGCGGGTCCTTCAGCGCAGTTTCGGATTGAGGGCGTCGCGCAGCCAGTCGCCCAGCAGGTTGATCGCGACGACAAGCAGGCAGAGCTGGGCGGCGGGGAACAGCACGATCCACCACGAGCCCGAGAACAGGTACTGGTTGCCGATCCGGATCAGCGTCCCGAGCGAGGGCTGTTCCGGCGGCATGCCGACGCCGAGGAACGACAGCGTCGCCTCGATCAGGATGCCGAGGCCGAAGTTCAGCGTGGCGGCGACCAGAAGCGGCGTGGTGCAGTTGGGCAGGATGTGGCGCAGCATGATCTTCGCGCTCGAGACGCGGATCAGCCGGGCGGCCTGCACGTATTCCTTCTTGCGCTCGACCATGGCCTGGGCGCGCACGGTGCGGGCGTACTGCACCCAGGCCGAGAGCGAGATCGCCAGCACGATCACGGCCGAGGCGCCGGCCTCGCGCCAGTCTGCGGGAAGGGCATTGCGGGCGATGGCGGACACGAGGATCGCGATCAGCATGGTCGGCATCGACAGCAGGATGTCGCCCGCCCGCATCAGCAGGCTGTCGGCCCAGCCGCCGTGATAGCCCGCGATCAGCCCCAGCGTCGCGCCGACGGCCAGCGACACCGCGACCGAGGCCACGCCGATGATGATCGAGGCGCGCGAGCCGTAGAGGATCGCCGAGAGCATGTCGCGCCCCTGCAGGTCGGTGCCGAGCAGGAAGGGCCATTGCCCGCCCTGCTCCCAGATCGGCGGCAGCTCGGCGTTCCACAGGTCGAGCGCGGCGAGGTCGTAGGGGTTCTGCGGCGTGATCCAGGGCGCGAGGAAGGCGGTCAGGACCAGCGCGGCCAGCAGCAGGGCCGCAAGGATCGCGACCGGCGCGCGGCGGAAGCTGTACCACAGGTCGCTGTCGCGCATCCGCGCGAGACGCGAGCGGCGGGTCTGGGGGGCGGCGGCGGGGCGGGTGTCGGCGAGGGTCATGGAGGGCTCCTCAGGCAGCACGCAGGCGCGGGTCGATCAGCGCGTAGGCCAGGTCGACGACCGTGTTCAGCGCCACGAAGATGAAGGAGACGATGCAGAGGTAGGCGGCCATGACGGGGATGTCGACGAAGGTGATCGCCTGCATGAACAGCATGCCCATGCCCGGCCACTGGAAGACCGTCTCGGTCACCAGCGCGAAGGCGATCAGGTTGCCGACCTGCATCGCGGTCATGGTGATCACCGGCATCAGGCAGTTCTTCAGCGCGTGGCGGAAGTGCAGCGCGCGGGCCGGCACCCCGCGGGCGCGGGCGAACCTGATGAAGTCGGCGCGCAGGATCTCGAGCATCTCGGCCCGCACCAGCCGCATCACCAGCGTGATCTGGAACAGCGACAGCGACACCGCCGGCAGCACCAGCGCCGCCCGGCCCGACGGGGTCAGGAAGCCGGTCGTCCACCAGCCCAGGGCCACCGTCTCGCCGCGCCCATAGCCCGGAAGCCAGCCGAGGCTGACCGAGAACACGAGGATCAGCAGGATGCCGACGATGAACGACGGCAGCGAGACACCGACGATCGACACGGTCTGCAGGCTTTCGGCCCACCACCGCCCGCGCCCGATCGCGGTCAGCACGCCAAGGGGAATGCCGACCACCAGCGAGATGATCGTGGCGATCAGCACCAGTTCGAACGTGGCGGGGAAGCGCTCGCCGATCAGGCCGATCACCTCCTGCTGATTACGCCACGAGATGCCGAAATCGCCCTGCACCGCGCGGGTGACGAACAGGGCGTACTGCTCGGCGAAGCTCGCGTTCAGGCCCAGCCGCTCGCGCAGCTCGTCGCGCTCCAGCTGGGTCGCGCTCTCGTTCATCATCATCTCGACCGGGTCGCCGAGAAAGCGGAACACCATGAAGGCAAGGAAGGCGACCGCCAGCATCACCAGCACCGCGTTGCCGACGCGCTTGATCAGGAAGACCAGCATCCTTTGGCCCTTTCGCACAAGGAGGGGGCGGGCGGCACCGCCGGGGCGCCGCCCGGCGGTGTCACCCGGGGGTCACTTCACCGCCAGCCACAGCCGCGGCAGGTTGTCGGCGAAGAGCGGCATCGCCTCGACCTCGGCGGTGGTGGCCCAGGTCAGCGGCTGCTGGTGCAGCGGGATCATCAGCACGTGCTCCTTGGCGATCTTCAGCGCCTCGGCCGACAGCGCCAGGCGCTTGTCGTTGTCCAGCTCGGTCGCCGAGGCCTCGGTGACGCGGTCGAACTCGGCATCCGACCAGCCGCCCCAGTTGAAGATGCCGTAGGTGCCGCCCTTGGTGTGCAGCACCTGGCTGGTCAGCGAATAGGCGTCGAGCATCGGCAGCGTCGCCCAGCCCAGCGTGTAGACATCGACCTTGCCGCCCGAGCGCTTGGGCGTCTGCACGGCGCGCGGACCCTGGTCGAGCCGCGGCTTCAGGCCGATCCGGCTCCACATCGATGCCAGGCCCTGGCAGATCTGCTCCTCGTTCACGAGGCTGTCGGCGCAGTTGAAGTCGAAGGCGAAGTCCTCGGCGCCGGCCTCCTTCAGCAGCGCCTTCGCGCCCTCGGGATCGGCCTTCATCGGTTCGTCGAGCGCGGCGTCATAGCCCGGGATCTGCGGCGCGACGAGCGTGCCCGCGGGGCGCGACTTGCCGCGCATCACCCGGTCGCGGATCAGGTCGAGGTCGATCGCCATCTGCATCGCCCGGCGCACCCGCACGTCCTGCATCAGGTTCGGGCTGCCGTCGATCAGCGCGTCGCGCTGCGAGAAGCCGATCATCACCGTGCGCAGGTCGGTGCCTTCCAGCAGCTTGACGTTCGGCGCCGCTTCGAGCCGCGGGATGTCCTGCACCGGGGCCGCGTCGGTGAAGTCGATGTCGCCCGCCAGCAGCGCCGCGACCCGGGTCGCGGGCGAGGCGATCGGCGTGAACTCGATCCGGTCGATGTTGTGCTGCGGCGTGTCCCACCAGCCGTCGAACCGGGTGAAGACCGTCGAGGCCTCGGGCGTGCGGCTTTCGACCCTGAAGGGACCGGTGCCGTTCTCGTGATAGGTCGCATAGCCCTCGACGCCCGAGCCGACATCGGTCGGCGCCTCGGCGTTGTTGGCCTTCAGCCAGCCCGCGTCGAAGACGTAGATCGTCGTCAGGTCATTGAGCAGCAGCGGATAGTTCTCGGCCACGTCGATCTCGATCGTGTGGTCGTCGATCACGCGCGAGCCCTTGTAGGACGGGATGTTGCCCTTCAGCGGCGATTTCTCGTTCGTCGCGCGCAGCAGCGAGGCCTGCACGTCTTCGGCGGTGAAGGCGGCGCCGTCGTGGAAGGTCACGCCCTCTCGCAGGTGGAACCGCCAGGTGGTGGGCGAGACGATCTCCCACGAGGTCGCCAGCGCCGGCTCGATCTTCAGCGCGCCGGAATAGCGCACCAGCCCCTCGTAGGCGTGGTTCAGCACGCCCAGCGTGAAGCTGTCGCCATAGGAATAGGGGTCGAGCGAGCCGATGTCGCGCGACGCGCCCCAGCGCAGGGTCTCGGCCTGAGCGGCGCCGGCGCCGGCGGCCACCAGGGCGGTGGCAAGCAGCAGGTTGCGTGTTGTCATGTTGGCACTTCTTCCCTGTCTTTGCATGCAATCAGTGACGACATTGCGTGCGTGATGGCGGATGATCCGTCTTTCGCTGCCGATTCTACGTTGTCCCATTGGCGATTCTTGATGCGTCAGGGCGGGTCGGCTACGAGTTGTGCGAATTTGATGCCTCATTGTGCACGCCGTTTCAAGCTTAAATTGCATACAATCTTGACGTCGGTTTGCATCTGCCCTAGAACCGACCCTGTAAACGGGGACGGACAGCGCCGATGGCCACCACCACGACACGAAGCGATGCGATCTATGCCTCTCTGCGCCGCGCGATCCTCGAGCAGGCGCTGAAGCCCGGTACCAAGCTGCCCGAGGATTCGATCGGCGAGACCTTCGGCGTCAGCCGGACGCTGGCCAAGGCCGCGCTGGTGCGGCTCGAGGGTGACGGGCTGGTCGAGATCCGCCCTAACCGCGGCGCCGCCGTCGCCATGCCTTCGTTCGCCGAGGCCGAGGACGTCTTCGCGCTGCGCCGCTGCCTGGAGCGCGAAGTGATCGAGCGTCTGTGCCGGCGGATGTCGAAGGATGCGATCGACGCGCTGCGCAGCCACGTGCGCGAGGAGGAACGCGCGGTGCGCGCGTCGTCGCCGCGCTCGATCCGGCTGGCAGGGGAATTCCACATCCTGCTCGCGGAACTCACCGGCTCGACCGAGCTGACGGGCTTCGTCAGCCGCATCGTGTCGCGGTCGTCGCTGATCCTGGCCCGCTTCGGCCGCCCGCATTCCGCCGAATGCGGGATCGAGGAGCACATCGGCCTGATCGAGGCGCTGGCGGCGCAGGACCGCGCCCGCGCGGTGCGGATCATGGATGCCCATCTGCACGCGGTCGAGGACCGCGCCAACACCGACGACAGCGGCAGGGAGCCCGACGTGGGCGCGATCCTGTCGCGCTATCTCAGCCCCACCGATTGACGCACAGACCGAACCACCGGAGGCCCGCCATGTCCGACACCCTCGACGCCGCCCCGGTCGCGGACGACGGCTTCACCCGCTTCGATTTCGCGGCGCTGTCCCCGCGCGAGCGCTACAAGCTGCTGATCGGCGCGGTCGTGCCGCGCCCGATCGCCTGGGTGACCACGATCGACGAGCGCGGCCGCGTCAATGCGGCGCCGTTCTCGTTCTTCAACGTGCTCTCGGCCGATCCGGCGATCCTGGCGCTGGGGGTCGAGAACCACGAGGACCGCCGCTTCAAGGACACCGGCGCCAACATCCGCGCGACCGGCGAGTTCACGGTCAACATCGTCGACCACGCCAACCTGCACGCGATGAACGTGACCGCGGTGGCGTTCCCGCCCGAGATCGACGAGCTGGCCGAGGCCGGGCTGACCGCCCTGCCCGGCCACGCGGTCGCCTGCCCCTACATCGCCGAGGCGCCGGTGGCGCTGGAATGCCGGCGCTACGTGACGCTGTCGATCTCGGCCTCGCGCGACATCGTGCTGGGCGAGGTGGTGGCGATGCACGTCCGCTCGTCGATCATCAACGAACGGCTTCACATCGACCCCGCCGGCCTCGATGCGCTGGGCCGGATGGGCGGGCACGGCTATGCGCGCTCGAACGAGACCTTCGACCTGCCGACGATGTCCGAGGCGCAGTATCGCGCCGGCCGCTGAGCGGGGCCGGCGCGCGCAGCCTCAGGCCCCGGCCGTCAGCATCTCGTTGAACGGGAACAGCGCCGGCGTGCCGCCGCAGTGCACGAACAGCACGTCGGCCCCCGGCTCGATCGCGCCGCGCTCGGCCAGCCCGATGATCCCGGCCATGCCCTTGCCGGTATAGACCGGGTCCAGCAGCACGCCCTCGCTGCGGCCCGCGCGCAGGATCGCGGCATTGCCGGCCTCGGACGGGATCGAATATCCCGGCCCGATGTAGTCGGTCTCGATGCGGATGTCGCCGGCCGCGAACCGGGTCCCGAGCCCCAGCAGCGCCGCCGCGTCATTGGCCATGACCGCGATCCGCTCGGAGAACGGCACCGCCGAGCCGGTCACCGCAATCCCGACGACCCGCGTCGACGGCCACCAGACCGAGCAGCCGACGACCATGCCCGCCAGCGTCCCGCCAGAGCCGACCGGGGCGCAGATGTAATCGGGTGCCGGCCGACCCATCGCCTCGTATTGCTGCGACAGCTCGCGGATCGCGTTGACATAGCCCATCGCCCCCAGCGCGCTCGCGCCCCCGAGCGGGATGATATAGGCCTTCTCGCCCCGGGCCTCGGCCTCGGCGGCGCGCTTCTGCATCTGCGGGTTCACCTGCTCGAAATACGCGTCGGGATCGAGGAAATCGACCTCGGCGCCCAGGATGTGGTCCAGCAGCAGATTGCCCTGCCAGGACGCCGGGCGGTTGCCGCGCAGCACCAGGATCGGCTTCATCCCGAACTTGCGCGCCGCGGCTGCCGTCATCCGCGCATGGTTCGACTGGTGCCCCCCGGTGGTGATCACCACCTTCACCCCCTGCGCCACCGCGTCGGCCATCAGGAACTCGAGCTTGCGCACCTTGTTGCCGCCGCCGCCGAAGCCGGTGAAGTCGTCGCGCTTCACCGACAGCGAGATCCCCAGCTCGGCCCCCAGCGTCGTCAGATCTTCGACCGGGGTCGGCAGAAAGCCCAAGCGCAGCCGGGGCAGGTCGTCGAGTATCATGCTCGGTCCTTTCCTGTTGGATCGACCGGCGGGCGGAACCCGGAGATTCCCCTTGCAACCGCGGGTCTGTCGGCGCACGATATATGATATATCTTTCGCGACAACCCCCCGTGGCCCCCTTCCCCCGCGCGCCCCCCTGCGGCACAACGGACCGGCCGGGCGCCGCCGGGACTGAACGAGATCCGCCCATGACCGACCCCGTCTTCTCCGTCTCCGGCCTCGAGGTGTCGTTCCGCGGCCGCGAGGGCTGGAAGAGCGTGGTCCACGACATGGCCTTCGACATCGCCGCGGGCGAGACGCTGGCGCTGGTGGGCGAGAGCGGATCGGGCAAGAGCGTGACCTCGCTGGCGGCAATGCGGCTTCTCGACCCCGAGACCAGCCGCATCCGCGGCCAGGTGCGGCTGGACGGGCGCGACCTGCTGACGCTGCCCGAGGCGCAGATGCGCGCCGTGCGCGGCAACGACATGGCGATGATCTTCCAGGAGCCGATGACCTCGCTGAACCCGTCGATGAAGATCGGCGAGCAGATCGCCGAGGTCCTGGTGGCACACCGCGGCCTTGGCCATGCCGCGGCGCTGGCCGAGACCGAGCGCCTGCTGGAACGGGTGCGGATCCCGGCCGCGCGGCAGCGGATGGGGGAATATCCGCACCAGTCCTCGGGCGGGATGCGGCAGCGGTTCATGATCGCGATGGCGCTCGCCTGCCGCCCGAAGCTGCTGATCGCCGACGAGCCGACGACGGCGCTCGACGTCACGATCCAGGCGCAGATCCTCGAGCTGATCAAGGTGCTGCAGGAAGAGGAGCGCATGGCGGTCCTGTTCATCACCCATGACATGGGCGTGGTGGCCGAGGTCGCCGACCGCACCATCGTGATGTACCGCGGCCGCGCGGTCGAGCAGGGCGAGACCGGCGCGCTGTTCGCCGCCCCGCGCGAGGCCTACACCCGGGCGCTGCTGTCGGCGGTGCCGCGGCTGGGCTCGATGACCGGCAGCGCCGTGCCGGCGCGCTTCCCGCTGGTCTCGCCCGAGACCGGCGCCGCGGTGCCGGCGCGGCCGGTCGCCACCACGGTCGACCCCGAGGCGGCGCCGCTGCTGTCGGTGCGGGGGCTCACCACCCGCTACCCGGTGTCCGGCAGCGGGCTTCTGGGACGCGGCGGCGGGCGCGTGCACGCGGTCGAGGGCATCGACTTCGACATCCGGCCCGGCGAGACGCTGGCACTGGTGGGCGAGTCGGGCTGCGGCAAATCCTCGGCCGGGCGGTCGATCCTGGGGCTGACGGCCTCCGAGTCGGGCTCGATCCGGCTCGAGGGGACCGAGCTGCACGGCCTGTCGCGCCGGGCGATGCGGCCCCATCGCCGGCGGATGCAGATGATCTTCCAGGACCCGTTCGCCAGCCTCGATCCGCGCTGCCGGATCGGCGAGGCGATCGCCGAGCCGATGCTGGCGCATGGCCTGGCCACCCGCCCCGAGGCCGAGGCCAGGGTCGCCGACCTGCTGGTGAAGGTCGGCCTCGCACCCGAGATGGCGCGCCGTTTCCCGCAGGAATTCTCGGGCGGCCAGCGTCAGCGCCTGTGCATCGCCCGCGCGCTGGGCATGACGCCCGCGCTGATCGTCGCCGACGAGGCCGTCTCGGCGCTCGACGTGTCGATCAAGGCGCAGGTGATCAACCTGATGCTGGACCTGCAGGAGGAGATGGGCCTGTCCTACCTGTTCATCAGCCACGACATGGCGGTGGTCGAACGGATGAGCCACCGCGTCGCGGTGATGTACCTGGGCGAGATCGTCGAGATCGGGCCGCGTGCCGCGATCTTCGAGAACGCCCGGCATCCCTACACCCGGCGCCTGCTGTCGGCGGTGCCGGTGCCCGATCCGTCGCGCCGCGGGCTGCGCCGGGGCCTCGACGTGCGCGAGCTGAAAAGCCCGGTGCGGCCGCTCGGCTACCAGCCGCCGCACCGCGCGTGGCACGAGGTCTCGCCCGGCCACCGGGTGCAGGTGCCCGGGCCGGAATGGGCCGAGGAGATGCGGATGATGGGCATGGAGGCCGTGGCATGACCGGGATCGACCGACCGGTGGCGATGATCTCGGGCGCGAGCCGCGGCATCGGTGCCGCGATCGCGCGGGACCTGCACGACGCGGGCTGGGCGCTCAGCCTCGGGATGCGCGACCCGGGGCAAAGCCCGCTGCCGGCGGGCGAGCGGGTGCTGGTCTGCCCGTTCGACGCGACCGACCCCGCGACCGAGACCGCCTGGGCCGCCACGACGGCCGCGACTTTCGGGCGGCTCGACGGGCTGGTGCTGAATGCGGGCGT
This sequence comes from Frigidibacter sp. MR17.24, assembly GCF_037095655.1. Taxonomy (NCBI): domain Bacteria; kingdom Pseudomonadati; phylum Pseudomonadota; class Alphaproteobacteria; order Rhodobacterales; family Paracoccaceae; genus Frigidibacter; species Frigidibacter sp. MR17.24. The sequence continues at coordinate 114,375 of NZ_JBAWKE010000005.1, read as the reverse complement.
GCTGTCGCAGGTTTCGGCGCTGCAGGCGAGCGGCGCGGAATTCGACCGCGTCTTCGACATCAACGTGAAGTCGCCGATGCGGCTGGCGCAGGCCGCCTGGCCCGCGCTGGCGGGCGGGGACGAGGGGCCGGGCCGCGTGGTGACCATCGCCTCGCTCTCGGGCAAGCGGGTGAAATCGGCGGGCGCGGGGCTTTACGCGATGTCGAAATTCGCGGTCGTCGGCCTGTCGCACGCCCTGCGCCAGGCAGGCCGCGAGAGCGGCGTGCGCGCGACCGCGATCTGCCCGAGCTTCGTTTCGACCGAGATGGGCCGCACCGCCTCGGGGACCGACGGCGCCGACAAGACCCGGCCCGAGGACATCGCCCGCATCACCCGGCTGGTGCTGGAGCTGCCGCCCTCGGCCAGCATCGCCGAGATCCCGGTGCACTGGGATGTCGAGGACTGCTTCTGACCGGTCAGGCCGCGGGTCCGGTCTCGATCGGCAGGTCGGTCTCGGCCGCCCATTCGTGCCAGGACCCGACGAAGATCCGCACGTCGGCGAACCCGGCCTGCCGCAGGCCGTAAAGGGCGGTGGCCGCGCGCGCGCCGCGGTGGCAATAGGTCGCGACGGGCCGCGACGGGTCAAGCCCGAGGGCCAGCGCGCGGTCCCGGATCTCGGCCGCCGGGCGATAGCGCCCGGCCTCGATCATGTCCTCGTAGAACATCAGGGTCGCGCCCGGCACCCGGCCGCCACGGGCGCAGCAGTCGTGGCGGAAGCTGCCGTCGAACTCGGTCGGGCGGCGCACGTCCAGGATCTGCATGCCCGGCGCCGGGTGCAGCATCGCCGCGCGGGTCGCGGCCAGGTCGGCCCGCCAGCCCGCGGGGGCCGGGCCGTCGGCATGGGTGATCTCGACCGCCGCCCCCTGCCCCGGCGCCATCGCTCCGCCCGCCGCCCGCCAGGCCGCGATGCCGCCGTCGAGGATCAGACCGCCGCCCAGGCCCAGCAGCTCCTGGAACCACAGCCCGCGGGGCGAGCGCATCCCCGTCTCCTCCTCGAACCAGACGATGGTCGCGGCGCGGTCGAGCCCGGCCTCGGCGAAGGCGCGGGCGGCGCCGGCGGCCATGCCCTCGTATCCCGCATCGGTGCTTTCGGGCACGAAGTAGTCGTAGACGTTGACGAAGATCGCACCCGGCAGGCTTTCGCGCCGCCACTCGGCGCGGGTGCGGGTGTCGACCAGGACAAGGCCCGGCTCGCCGCTCCGGGCCAGAAGGTCGGTCGCAGAGATCGTCACGGTCATGGCAGGTCCTTTCGGCGCGGATGGATCAGGGGGCAAGGCGCTGACCCAGGCCCAGCGCATCGGCGCGGCGCAGCAGCCGCGCGGCAAAGGCGATGTCGAAGACATTGAGCCCGAAGCTCGAGAAATAGACCGAGGCGTCCCTGGCCGGGCGCCAGCCGTCCAGCAGGATCGCCGGCGCGTCGGCGGCAAGCCGGCCCTCGTCGAAGCGCCCGGCGCGGTGCATCTGGAACAGGCTTTTGGCCGAGGTGCGCGCATAGGGGCCCCAGAGATCGCAGGTCACCGCGTCGGCCCGGTCGATCGCGTCGAAGGCGACCTCGTGGAAGCCGATCTGCAGGATCAGCGCGCCCGGCACCATCGCCCCGGGGCCCAGGATCGGCTCGGGCGCCGAGGTGCAGGCAAGCGTGGCGCCGGCGGCCAGGCTCGCGGCCTCGGCGCTGTCGTGGCGATGCAGCGCAAGGCCGGGGGGCAGCGCGTCCCCGACCGGCGTGTTGCCCGATCGGTCCCACAGATGCAGCGCGCGCAGCTCCGGCAACAGTGCCAGCGCCATGCGCAGGTGCATCCGCGCCTGTGCGCCGGCCCCGAGGATCGCAAGGCTCTGCAGACCGGGCCTGAGCGCGCGCAGCACCGCGCCGGACAGGGCGGCGGTGCGCACCCGGGTCAGCATCGCGCTGTCCACCAGCCCCAGCGGCGCCCCGGTCGCAAGGTCGTTGAGCACGGTGCGCGAGGTGATCGCCTCGCCGCCCGCCGGCGCCTCGGTCCGGTGCAGCGTCCATTTCAGGCCCGAGGCGCCGAACCGCCCGCCGACCCGGGCCGGAAGCCCATAGGCCTTGGCGCGCGGGTCGGCCCCGAGCGGCAGCACGTTTTCGGCCGCCATCTCGGCCGCGCCCGAGCGCAACAGCGCGAGCGTGTCGCGGATGTCGGCCAGCGCCGCGTCCCAGTCCAGCGCACCGGCGGCGACCAGATCCGCCGGGGTGAGGTAAAGCTCGGTCATGCCATCTCCGTCAGCCAGGCCGAGACCGAGGCGATGAACCGCCCGAAGCCCTCGACGACCAGGAATTCGTCGATGCCATGGGCATTGCCGCCGCGCCCGGCGCCGCCGATCAGGAAGCTGTCGGCATGGCGGGCGAAGGCATGGCCGGGGGCCGAGCCGACGGCCCAGGGCCAGACCTGCGGCGCGCGCGACGTCGCGCCGTAGGCCGCCGTCAGGGCCCGGGCGCCGGCGCTTGCGGCGCCGAAGCGGACCCCCGGCGCGCTCTCGCCCGCCTCGACCGTGACGCCCGCAAGGCCGGGATCGGCGGCGAGGCGGTCGCGCAGCGCCGCAAGATAGGTCTCGGCCGACAGGCCCGGCGGCGTGCGCAGGTCGAACAGCGCCTCGGCCCGCGGCGGGATCACCCCGGTGTCGCCCTGCGGCGCGGTGGCAAGCGACGAGATCGTCAGCGAGGCCGTGCTCAGCACCCGGGTCAGCAGCGCCTCGGCGTCGCCATCCACGGCATAGCGGGCGGTGGTGCGAAACCGCAGCTCAGCCTCGGGATCGAAGCCCCGGGCCAGCCGCGCGACCAGCCCGCGCGCCTCGTCATCCAGCGCGATCTGCCCCAGCGCCCCGGTCAACGGCGCGCCGAAGCCCGCGAGCGCATCGACCAGCACCCGCGCCGGGTTGGCGATCCAGGGCGCGTTCGAGGAGTGGATCGCCGTCGCCGGCCCCCCCCAGTCGCCGCCCGCGACGCTGATCCGGCCCTTGGCGATGCCCGAAAACCCGAGATAGAGCCTTGGCGGCCCGCCGCCGTATTCGCACAGGCTGGGAAACAGCCCGCCCGTGCAGTGCGGCAGCGGGCAGTCGGGCGCCGCCAGATAGGTGCGCATCGCGGGCGAGCCGATCTCTTCCTCGCCGTCCAGCAGGATCTCGACATTCACGCCCAACGCGTCACGCGCGACAAGGTCGCGCAGGGCGACCAACATCCCGGCGAGCGGGCCCTTGTTGTTCTCGGCCCCGCGCGCGACGAAGACCGGGCCGATGCCCGCCATCTCGGACAGGCCGCCCTCCCAGGGATCGACGCGCCAGCCCTCGCGGCTCGCCGGCATCACGTCGTACATGTTGTAGAGGATCACGCTGTCGCGGGCGCCGCGGTCGATGCGGGCATGGATGACCGGCGCAGGCCCGGTGCCGCGGGTGACGATCGTCGCCCCCAGCGCGCGCACCAGCCAGTCCAGCAGCAGGTCGACCATCCGCGCCTGCGCGGCCGGGTCGCCGGCATGCGAGGGGATCGCGCACCAGGCCCGGGTCAGCGCCAGCGCCTCGTCCAGGCGCGCGTCGGTCACAGCCGGATCCGCGGGTTCAGCCAGGTGTAGGCGACATCGACAAGGAAGTTCGCCACCACGAAGACCAGCGCCGCGAACAGCACCACGGCCTGCACCACCGGGAAGTCGCGGTTCTGGATCGCCTCGACCGCCAGCCGGCCGATCCCGGGCCAGGCGAAGATGATCTCGGTCACCAGCGCCCCGCCCAGCAGCGAGGCGAGGTACATCCCCTGCAGCGTGATCACCGGGATCATCGCGTTCCTCAGCGCGTGGCGCACGACGATGCGCCATTCCGTCAGCCCCTTGGCACGGGCGGTGCGCACGTAGTTCTCGCCCAGCGTCTCGATCAGCGAGGCCCGCACCAGCCGGGTGATCGCCGACAGGTAATAGGCCCCGAGCGCGAGCGAGGGCATCACCAGATGCGACAGCGAGCCATAGCCGCTCGACGGCAGCCAGCGCAGGTTCAGCGAGAACAGGATGATCAGCATCAGCGCCAGCCAGAACACCGGCACCGCCTGCCCCAGCAGCGAGATCACCCGGATCGCGAAGTCGATCGGGCTGTTCTTGCGCACCGCGGCGACCGCGCCCAGCACGAAGCCCAGCAGCGAGGACCACAGAAGCGCGCTCAGCGCCAGAAGCGCGGTCGCGCCCAGCCGCTCGGTCAGCAGGTCGACCGCCGGGCGGCTGTAGCGCAGCGAGGTGCCAAGATCGCCCTGCAGCGCCTCGGACAGGAACCGGCCGTACTGCACGATGATCGGGTCGTTGAAGCCCATGGCCTCGCGGAACGCCGCGATCTCCTCGGCGGTCGAATCCGGTGCCATCATCAGCACCGCCGGGTCGCCGGTCAGGAACAGCGCGAAGAACACCAGCGCCGAGACGCCGAGCATGACGATCAGCCCCTGCACCGCACGGGACAGAAGGAAGCGCAGGCCCTTCATCACGACACCTTCGATTCAGCGCGGCGCACCAGCCAGTCGCCCAGCAGGTTGCAGCCGATGACCAGCGCGCCGATCATCAGGCCCGGGTACAGCACCAGCCAGTTCGCGATCAGGATCACCGAGCGGCCCTCGCCGATCAGGTTGCCCAGCGTCGGCATCGGCGGCTGCACGCCAAGGCCGAGAAAGCCCACCGAGGCTTCAAGGATGATCAGCCGCGGCAGGTCCAGCGTCAGCAGCACCGTCTGCGGCCCGATGATGTTGGGCAGCACGTGGCGGAAGATGATCGCCGCGTCCGACAGCCCGATCGCGCGCGAGGCGTCGATGTATTCCAGTTCCCGCACCTCGAGCGTGCGGCCGCGCGCGACCCGGGCGAAGATCGCCCAGCCGGTCAGGCCAAGCACGATCACCAGGTTCAGCATCGACGGGCCAAGCACCGAGACGAGCAGCAGGATCAGCAGGATGAACGGCACCGCCAGCTGGATGTCGACCAGCCGCATGATCACCGCGTCGACCCAGCCGCCGTAATAGCCCGCGACCATGCCGAGCGCGGTCCCGAGCACGACCGAAATCGCGGCCGAGACCAGCACGATGCCGAAGGACATCAGCGTTCCCAGCCCCAGCCGGGCGAGGAGATCCCGCCCGAGCTGATCGGTCCCGAGCGGGTGCAGGTGCCCGCCCACCGTGGTCATCGGAGGCTTGAACGTCGCGGAGATGTCGCCGCGCAGCGCGTCGAGCGGCCAGGCGAGCGGCACGAGGATGCAGAAGGCGACGGCGACCGCCAGCAGGAAGATCGCCAGCGCCGCATCCTCGTTGCCCCTGATGCGCAAGGCTCCGGTCACCGGGTCAGTCCAGCTTGATGTCGAAGACCGGGATCCGCGCATCGGCGCGGCCCTCGAATTCGACGTTCGGCGCCTTCGCCATCAGCTTGTCCTCCTGGTAGAGGGTGATCAGCGGCACCTGCTCGGCCGCCAGCTCCTGGATCTGGTGCAGTACCGTCTCGCGCGCACCGGGATCGACCGTGGCGCGGCTTTCGTCAAGCAGCTTGTCCAGCTCGGGGATCGAGGCGCCCGAATAGGGCTCGCCGGTCTTCATGATGGCATAGACCGCGGCATCGGCATCCAGCGTCTGGGTCGAGCCCCAGCCAAGCATGTAGATCGGCCCCTCGAACGGCACGGTCTGGGTGTAGACCGACCATTCCATGGTCTGCTGGTTCACCTTCAGGCCGATGTCCTCGAACTCCTGCGCGATGGTCTGGGCGACCTCGGCGTTCTTCATGTAGCGGAACGAGGACTGCATCGTGATCTCGAAGCCGTCGGGGAAGCCGGCCTCGGCCAGAAGCTTCTTCGACAGCTCGGGGTCGTAGGCCGGGACCGGCACGTCGAGATAGCCGAAATCGGCCGCGCCGACCTGCGTGCCCTTCGGCGTGGCCAGCCCGCCCAGCAGGTTCTCGGTGATCGACTTGCGGTCGATCGCGTGGTCCAGCGCTTGGCGCACCTTGGGATTGTCGAGCGGCGCCTTGTCCATCCGCAGGCCAAGATAGATCGTCAGCCCGCCGTTCTTCACCTGCACCAGCTTGGCGTCGGACGACTGCTCGACCAGCGGCACCATGTCGACCGGCACGTCCTCGATCAGGCCGACCTCACCGGTGATCAGCGCGGTGATCCGCGCCGTCGCGTCGGGGATCGGACGCCAGATCACCGTCTTCACTTCCGGCACGCCGCGCCAGTAGTCGGGACTGGCCTCCAGCGTCACGCGCTCGTCGGGGACGAAGTCGACGAACCGGTAGGCGCCGGTGCCGACCGGGTGGCTGGCGAAATACTCGGCCCCGTGCTCCTCGATGTATTTCGGCGGCACGATGTAGGTCGGGTAGCGGCTCATCCGGGTCGGCAGCAGCGGGTCGGGACCGTTGGTCTTGATCCGCACCGTCATCGGATCCACCACCTCGACCGAGGCGATGGTGCGGATGTAGGACACCGTCGGCGCCTTGTTCGCCGGGTCGAGGACGCGATCGATGCTGAACTTCACCGCGGCGGCGTCGAAGGCCTCGCCGTCATGGAATTTGACCCCCTCGCGCAGCTTGAACTCCCAGGTCGTGTCGTCGACCGCCGTCCAGTCGGTGGCAAGCCCCGGCACCAGGGTCATGTCGGCGTCGCGCATGACCAGCGTGTCGAAGATGTTGTCGACGATGGTCGCGGCTTCGCGCAGGAACCCGGGGTCGAGTGCATTGGTCGAGGCGCCGCGGGCGATGACGAGCGTGTCATCCTGTGCGAAGCTCGCCGTGGCCGGGATGGCCAGCGCGACGGCAAGAGCGAATACCGGGAGGTGCTTCATGTCGAGAGGAACCTTTGTTGGAGGGGGGATGGCCACCGCTGCCGGGGCTCTTGTTTGGATCTTCCGTAAGGATGTTCGGTAAGATATATGATATATTCTAAGGCCGCAAGATTGCTGACACCCCGCGCGGCGCTGGCAGCTACGCAGGAGAACCAGTTGAAAGAAAAGGGATTCAGTGCGGCGCCCCGGCAAAGTCTGACCGCGCATGTCGAAGGCCAGCTGCGCAATGCGCTGATCGAGGGCCGGCTGGAACCCGGGACCCGGCTGGTCACCAAGGAGATGGCGGATTCGCTCGGCATCAGCATCACCCCTGTGCGCGAGGCGCTGGTGCGCTTCGCGGCCTCGGGCGTGCTGACGGCGGAACCGGCCAGCTCGTTCCGGGTGCCGATCACGACGGCCGAGAGCTTTGCCGAGCTGTGCCAGATCCGCAAACGGGTCGAATCCCTCGCGGCAGAGACGGCGGCACTGAAGATGACGCCGGCCGAGATCGACGCGCTGGAGGCGCAGGTGCAGGCCTATATCGAGGCCAAGCACCGCGACGCGCACGAGGCGCTGGCCGAGAACAAGCTGCTGCGCTTCAACCTCTATGCCGCCGCAGACATGCCGATCCTGCTGCAGACGATCGAGACGCTGTGGCTGCGGGCCGGGCCCGGGTTCAACTATCTGTTCCCCGATCCGGGCGCGAGCCGGACCGAGCACGTGAACTACCAGGCGCTGATCGCGGCGCTGCGGGCACGCGACCCGCAGGCCGCCGGGATCGCGATCTGCCGGGCGATCGACGACGGCGCGGAACGGGTGACGCAGGCCCTGCTGCAACGCCGCGCCGGCTGACCCCGGCCGGCCCGGCCCCCGCCGCCCCCCCGGCGCGCGGGCCGATCGGCTGGCCGGCCGCACCTGCGCGCCCGGCGCGCCCCCCCCGCGACTGGACAATGTCATCCGCCGTCCCACATGGCCCGTAACCAAGGCACTGCCCCGGACAGCCGCGAGGATGCCATGACCCCAGGCCCCGACGATCTTTTCACCCGCGGCCGCGGCCAGCCGGGTGTCGTGCGGCTGGCCCTCGCGGCGCTGCTGCTCGACCTCGTGCTGATCCTGCCCAACCATCCCGACGCGATGACCTGGGCGGCGCTGAAGCTGGTGCCGCTCGAGCTGCCCGCGATCCTGTCCGTGATGCTGGTCCTGCCCGGCCGCGGGCGCATCGCCGGCCTGCTGCCCCTGGTCTTGGCGCTTGTTCTTGGCTGCGGAATGGTGCTGAAGCTGGCCGATCTGGCCACGTTCACGGCTTTCAACAGGCCGTTCAACCTGCTGGTCGACCTGCCGCTGGTCGCCGCGGGGTGGACGCTGCTCAGCGGCAACGTCGGCACCCCGGCCGCGGCCGGCGCCATCGCCGTGGCGCTGCTGGCGGTGGTGGCGGCCACCGCTGCAAGCGGCTGGGCGATGGCGCAGTGGCGCGCCCGCCGCCTGCCGCGCCGGCTGCGGCCGGTCGTCGGGTTGGTGGCGGGGATCGCGCTTGCGGTCATGGTGGTCGACATCGGCCATGTCCGCGCGGGCTGGCGCCCCGACCCGCCCGGCGCCGCCTTCACCGCGCGCCTCGCACTCGAGGAGGTCGAAAGCTGGCACCGCACCGCCGGCGACCTGGCCGAGTTCCGCGCCGCCACGCGGCTCGACCCGGTGGCCGAGGCCGCGCGCGATGGCGTGCCGCTGTTCGACCGGCTGCAGGGGCGCGACCTGATCGTGCTGTTCGTCGAAAGCTATGGCCGCACCAGCTTCGACACCGCGTTCTACCGCGACAGCCACCTGCCGGTGCTGCGGCACGCCGAGGCCGAGATCGGCGCGGCCGGGCTGTCGATGCGCTCGGGCTACCTGCGCTCGCCGATCGAGGGCGGGCAAAGCTGGCTGGCCCATGGCACCGTCGCCTCGGGCCTGCGGATCGGCGACCAGACCCGCTATGGCGCGCTGCTGCGGTCGGGCCGCGAAACGATCTGGAGCCTGGCCGGCGCGGCCGGGCTTGCCACCACGGCGGTGATGCCGGCGATCAGCTACGCCTGGCCCGAGGGCACGGCGCTTGGCTTCGGGCAGATCCTCGCGGCCGACGACATGGGCTACCGGGGCCGGCCGTTCAACTGGATCACCATGCCCGACCAGTACACGCTGTCGGTGATCGAGCGTCGGCTCGCTGCGCCCGGTCACCCGCAGACGGTGCTGCAGTCGGCGCTGATCTCGTCGCACGCGCCCTGGACGCCGGTCGCGCGGATGCGCGACTGGGCCGACGTCGGCGACGGGCGGATCTTCGACGGCGCCGACTGGCCGGACGAGACCCCGGAAAGCGTCTGGTCCGACCCGGACGACGTGCGCGCGCATTACCGCGACACCATCGCCTATTCCCTGACCGCGGTGGGCGACTTCGCGGCACGGCAGGGCGCGGCCAAGGGCGGCCGGGCGCCGCTGATCGTCGTGCTGGGCGATCACCAGCCCGCGGGCTTCGTGTCGCAGATGGACAGCCGCGACGTGCCGGTCCACGTCATCGGCCCCGCCGACCTGGTCGATGACGTGGCGGGCGACTGGGCCACCGGCCTCGTGCCCGACGCCACGGCCGCCGGGGCCGGGCTCGAGACGTTGCGCGACCGGCTGATCAGGGGCCTGTCGGCGGGCCTTCCGGCACCGCAACGACAGGCGGCGCTGCCCTAGGACAGCGCCGCGACGTTCCTGGCCGGGTCCTGCGCGCCGGGCTACCGCTGCGGGTCGAGCCGGGCGTAGACATCGCCCGAGCCGTCGGCCTCGGTCAGGGCGGCGATCTGCCGGCGCATCGTCCCGGCATCGACCCAGTCGCCGGCGTCGAAGCGGTGGCTTTCGCCGCGCACAAGGTTGAAGCGATAGCGCCCCAGCTCCTCCAGCCGGTCGACACAGGCCCGCGCCACGCCGCGCGCCGCCGGCAGCACCTCGAACGCGATCCAGGGCAGGGGCTGCGACAGCCCGGCGAGGATCTCGGCCTCGGCGCCCTCGACGTCGATCTTGCAAAAGCCCGGCCGGCCATGCGCGGCGATCAGCGCGTCGAGCGTGGTCATCGGCACCGTGATCTCCTGATCCCAGCGCACGCCGCGAAAGCCCTCGGTCGCGCCGACCTCGGCGATCCACTCGCCGCGGGTGGTGGTGACGGTCGGGTGGCGGCGCGAGACATGCAGCGTGATCTCGCCGGGGGCGCGGCCGACGGCCTTGCGCACGAGGCGCACGCGCGGACCCTCGAGCGTGCGGGCGATGACCTCGGCGCAGCGGGGCTGCGGCTCGACCGCGACGACCTGCGCGCCCAGGGCGGCCAGCGTGCGGCTGCGGCTGCCGACATGGGCGCCGATGTCGAACACCAGATCGCCGGGGCGCACGATCCCGGCATAGAACCGGCGCAGCGCGCGACGGCGCCAAGGCTGGCCGTAGTAGATGACCAGCGACCGGGCAAGCCCAAGGGTGGCGGCAAGATCAGCCATCGCGCGACACGTCCGGCGGGGCGAGGAAGGCGACCGGCCGGACCATCAGCCAGCGGATGTCGACGGCGAAAGACCAGGCCAGCGCGGCGAGCGTCAGCGCGGCAAGCGGCGCGGACAGCGCGGGCGGCACCGGCGGCAGCGCCACCAGGCACAGCCCCGCGATCTGCGCCACGCAGACGATCTTGCGCCGCAGCGACGGCGGCAGCCGCGCGCCAAGCCGCGGGACCACCCATTGCGCGCCGACGAAGGCATAGCGCATCGCGCCGATCGCCACGACCCAGGGCCCCGCCTTGTCCAGCTGCCAGGCGGCAAGCGACAGCAGCAGGATCAGCGCGGCATCGACCTCCATGTCGAAGCGCGCGCCGTAGTCCGACGCCAGCCCCGAGCGCCGCGCGAGCCAGCCGTCGACGCCGTCGAGCGCCAGCGCCGCACCGGCCAGGCCCAGCACCGCCCAGACCTCGGCCCCGCCCGCGCCCGGGACGAACTGCCCCGAGGCCAGAACCATCGCGCCGGCGAAGGCGGTCATGCCCGCGCGCAGCACGGTCACGGCGTTGGCGGGTCCGAAGCGGTGGAACGGGTGCTGCGGCAGGCCGCGCAGGATGATCGCCGCGGCGCCGGCGAACAGGATCGCCGCGGTCCAGGCCAGCCGGGGCTCTGCCCCCGTCAGCCGCATCACCCACAGGCTCGCGCCGATCGTCAGCACGCCGGTCAGCGCCAGCGCGGCCAGCGCGCCCGGCACCGCCGCGCCGCGCGCGCCGCGGGGCGGCACCAGCCCCGGATCGGTGGACAGAAGCGCCATCTCAGCGCCCCGCGACGAAGGCCGACGACAGCCCGGGCAGGCAGTCGAGCATGTGGCCTGCCCGCGCCGACTTGGTGCGCAGGTACTCGGCATTCTCGGCCGTGATCCGCCCGGTCACCGCCGTGCGCCCCGCCACCGTCAGCCCCGACCCGGCCAGCGCGGCGATCTTGGTGGGGTTGTTTGTGTGCAGATCGACCGTCGCGATCCCCAGCAGCCTCAGCATCGCCACCGCCGCCTCGTAGCGCCGGTGATCGGGACCAAAGCCCAGCTCGGCATCCGCGTCGATCGTGTCGTGGCCCGCGTGCTGATAGCCATAGGCGCGCATCTTGGCGCCGATCCCGGTGCCGCGCCCCTCCTGGTCGAGGTACAGCAGCACGCCGCCCCCGGCCGCGGCCAGCGCCTTCAGCCCGCCGCGCAGCTGGTCGCCGCAATCGCATTTCAGCGACCCCGACAGGTCGCCGGTCAGGCACGAGGAATGGATGCGCACCGGCACCGGCCCGGACAGGTCGGGCGTGCCGACGACGATCGCCACCTGGTCCTTCTGCGACACGCCGCCCCGGAACACCACGAAGTCGCACATCCCCAGGTCGCGCAGCGGCACCGGGGTGCGCACCACGATCTCGAAGCGCTGCCGCTCGGCCGCCATCGCCGCAAGGTCGGCGCCGTCGATCTCGAGACAGCCGGCGAAGGCGGCGGGCCCGCGCGGCAGCTCGGTGCAGACCATCGCCGGCAGCAGCAGGCCAAGGTTCGCAAGCTCGGCCGCGGCGGTGGCGGCCGCCGGCGCCGGGCGCCAGTCCGCGGGCAGGCTCTCGCCCGGCAGATAGGCCAGCCGGCTTGCCGCGTCGAAGTCGCGCCCCGCCATCGGCACCGCCGCGCCGCCCTCGGCCCGGGCGCCGAGCCGGCGCATCCGCTCTGCGGTCAGGAACAGCCAGTGCCGGCCGGCCGAGGCGGCCGCCATCTGCGCCAGCTGGCGCGGCGACGCCGCGTCAAGCGCCATCACCGCCAGCGTCCCGGCATCGTCGTGCAGGATCACCGGGCGGCCGTGGCGCAGTTCGGACACGGCGCGTTCGCACCGCGTGGCCGGCGTCAGGAACATCCCGGCAAGCGCGGCGCCGCGATCGGCATCGGGGCGATGAAACAGGTCGTGTACCGTCATGTCGGCGCTCCTCAAACAGACGAAGTAGCTCCCCGGAACCCTGGCGCCAGTCGGCGCGCGACGAGGGCGGATCTGTGGGCGATCCACTCTCCCCGGCGGGGATGAGATGCAGGCTGCTACGCGGCAGGTCCGGCGGCGGTTCACTTCGACAGTGCGGAATTCGCCGGGAAAGTCCTTGCAACGCAATGTGATGGCGCAGCACGCGCAAAGTAGCGCCCCCACCCTTGCCGCAACGTCAGCCCGGGCTATCTGCCCCGCCGCATCGAACGCCGAGGTTGCCCGTGACCCCATCCCGCCCGACCGAGGCCCGCGCCCTGTGGATCACCGCGCCGCGCCGCGTCGCGCTGCGCACCGAGCCGCTGCGCCCCGCCGCGAACAGCCTGCATCTGCGGGCGCTGTGGTCGGGGATCAGCCGCGGCACCGAGTCGCTCGTCTTCAACGACCGTGTCCCGCCCGAGGAGCACGCGGGCATGGCCGGGCCGAACCAGGGCGGCCGGCTGCCATACCCGGTCAAATACGGCTACGCGCTGGTCGCGCAGGTCGAAAGCCCCGGGCCGCTGCAGGGCGAAACCGTCTTCTGCCTGCATCCGCACCAGGACCGCACCGCCCTGCCCCCCGACGCGGTGATCCCGCTGCCGGCCGGGCTGCCGCCGGCCCGCGCCGTGCTGGCCGCGAACATGGAGACGGCGCTGAACATCACCTGGGACGCCGGGATCGCGCCCGGCGACCGGGTGACCGTCGCCGGCGCCGGCGTGGTCGGCGCGCTGGTCGCGCATCTCGCCGCGCGAATCCCGGGCACGGAGGTCACGCTGACCGACATCGCGCCGGGCCGCGCCACGCTCGCCGCAGCGCTCGGCGCGGGGTTCGCGCTGGCGGGCGCGGCGCCCGGGAATGCCGATGTCGCCATCAACGCCTCGGCCTCGGGCGAGGCGCTGGCGGCGCTGATCGCCGGCGCCGGGCCCGAGGCGCGGATCGTCGAGGCCAGCTGGTACGGCGCGCGCAGCGTGACGCTGCCGCTGGGCGGCGCCTTCCACGCCGGGCGGCTGCAGATCGTCAGCTCGCAGGTCGGCCGCATCCCGCCCGCCCGCGCGCCCCGCTGGGACTTTCGCCGCCGCCTGACCAAGGCGCTGGCGCTGCTGGCCGACGACCGCTTGGATGCGCTGATCTCGGGCGAGAGCGATTTCGATGATCTGCCCGCGGATTACGCCCGTATCCTCGATGACCCCGCCACGCTGTGCCACCGCGTCCGCTACTGACGTGCGGGCCGGCGCGGCCCTGACCTGCCATGACCCGCCCGGAAGGAATCCGCATGTTCGCCGTCGAAGTCCGTGACCACATGATGATCGCCCACTCGCTGCCCCGCCCGGTCTTCGGCCCCGCGCAGGGGATGCATGGCGCCACCTTCGTCGTCGACGCAGCCTTCATGACGGAGGATCTCGACGACGACGGTCTCGCGGTCGACATCGGACTGGCGCGCGGCGCGCTGGCCGAGGCGCTGGCGCCGCTGAACTATCGCAATCTCGACGAGGTCGAGATCTTCGCGGGCAAGGTCACCACCACCGAATTCCTCGCCCATCACCTGTTCGGCGTGCTGAAGGCGAAGGTCGCCGCGGGCGGCTTCGGTCCGGGCAGCGACCGGATCCGGCGGATCAAGGTGACGCTGCACGAATCCCACGACGCGCGCGGCTGGTACGAAGGCGCGCTGTGACCGCGCCCCGCCATCTCGTCTTCGCCTATCCCGGCGACCTGACGCTGCCGACGGGCGGCTATGCCTATGACCGCCGGCTGGTCGCGGGCCTGCGCGCGCTGGGCTGGACGGTCGACCTGCTGCCGCTCGGCCCCGGCTTTCCGCTGCCCGCGCCCGAGGTGCGCGCGCGGGCCGAGGCGCTGCTGTCGGCCCTGCCCGCAGGCACGCGGGTGATGATCGACGGCCTCGCCTTCGGCGTCCTCGACGACTGGGCCACGCGCGAGGCCGGGCGCCTGGCCATCCTCGCGCTCGTGCACCATCCGCTGGCGCTCGAGGGCGGGCTGCCGCCCGGGACCGAGGCCGCGCTGCGGTGCAGCGAGAGCCGCGCGCTGGCGGCTGCCCGGGCGATCGTCGTGACCTCGTCCCGGACCGGCCGCGACCTGTCGGCGGGCTTCGGCATCGCGCCCGCGTCGATCACCGTCGCCCTGCCCGGCACCGACCCGGCGCCCGCCGCCGACGCGGGCGCCGAGCCGCCGCTGATCCTGTCGGTCGGAACGCTGATCCGGCGCAAGGGCCACGACGTCCTGATCGCGGCGCTGGCCCGGATCGCGGCGCTGGACTGGCAGGCGCGCATCGTCGGCTCGACGTCGCTCGAACCCGCGACGGCGCAGGCCTTGGCCGCGCAGATCGCGGCGCATGGCCTTCAGGACCGCGTCCGGCTTGTCGGCACGGTGCCCGACACCCGGGCCGAGATGGCCGCGGCGCAGGTCTTCGCCCTCGCCAGCCGCCACGAGGGCTATGGCATGGTCTTCGCCGAGGCGCTGTCGCAGGGCCTGCCGATCGTCGCCTGCGCGACGGGCGCGGTGCCCGAGGTGGTGCCGGAGGAAGCCGGGGCGCTGGTGCCCCCCGACGATCCCGCCGCGCTGGCCGAGGCGCTGGCCGCGCTGGTCGGGCAGCGGGCGCAGCGCCTGCGCTGCGCGGCCGCAGCGGCCCGGGCCGGCGCCCGGCTGCCGCGCTGGCACGACACGGCCGCGCGCGTGGCCGCCGCGATCGAGACCACCGCCCCCCACCGGATGAGGAGACCGGCATGAGCCTTGACGACGCGCCCGCCCCCGCCGCCGAATTCCACGCCGACTGGCTGGCCCTGCGCGAACCCGCCGATCTCGCGGCGCGCGATCCGGGCCTGCGGGCGCAGTTCCAGCAGGCGGTCGCCGCCTGCCCCGGGGCCGAGATCCTCGACCTGGGCTGCGGCACCGGGTCGACCTTCCGCGCGCTTGCGCCCGGGTTGCCGGAGACAACCCGCTGGCGGCTGGCCGATCACGACCCGCGGCTTCTGGCCGCCGCCGCCGCGCGGATGCCGCTGACCGCCGAGGTGGTGGTCGAGCGGCTCGATCTCAGCGACCTCGACATGCTTGTCACCGGGCCCGCGACTGTCGTCACCGCCTCGGCGCTGTTCGACCTGTGCTCGCAGCCCTTCGTCGCCGCGATGATGGCGCGGCTGGCGGCGGCCGGCGCGCCCGCGCTGTATGCGGCGCTGAACTACGACGGACGGATGGACTGGTCGCTGCCGCACCCGCTGGACGCCGAGGTGACGGCGGCCTTCAACCATCACCAGCGCGGCGACAAGGGCTTCGGCCCGGCGATGGGCGCGGAGTCCGGCGCGGGACTGGCGCAGGCGGCCGAGGCGGCAGGCTTCCGTGTCACGCGGGCCGACAGCCCGTGGCGCCTCGGGCCCGACCAGGCGCCGCTGCAGCTGGAGCTGCTTGCGGGGATCGCCCGGGCCGCGCGCGAGACCGGGCGGCTGGAGGACGGGGCGCTCGATGACTGGCTGGACATGCGCCGGGCGGCGGTGGCCCGCACCGGCTGCCGCGCCGTCATCGGCCATACCGACGTGCTCGCGCTGCGGGGCTGAGCGCCCTCACGCCGCGATCACGCCTCTGGCCGGTGCTCGTCCGACCGCGTGCGCCGGGTCGCGGCGGCGGCCGGCGTCGCCTCGGCCAGCCGGCAGTCGAACAGCATGTCGCTGCCCAGATCGTAGGTCGAGATCTCGGGCCGGTGCGCCTGCGCCAGCCGCTCGACCGGCGCAAGGCTGAGGCCCGTCGGCCCGGAGCCGATGATCAGCGGCGCCACCGCGACATGCAGGTGCTGCAGCAGCCGTGCCTCGAGGAACCGCGCGATGGTGCGCGCGCCGCCCTCGACCAGCACAGACGTCAGGCCCCGCGCGGCCAGCGCCGACAGGATCGCCGCCGGGCACAGGCCCGCGGGCCCGCGTGGCAGGCGGATCTCGTCCGTGCCGCGGGCATGCGAGGCGGGCGCATCCGCGGCCCGGATCAGCAGCACCGGCGTGCCGTCGTCGCGCAGCATCTGCGCCCCGGCGGGCATGGTCGCGTTGCAGTCGACCACCACCCGCACCGGGCTGCGGCCCGGCACCGCGCGCACCGACAGGCTGGGGTCGTCGGCGATCACCGTGCCGACACCGACGATCACGGCGTCGCACATCGCGCGCATCCGGTGCAGGTGGCCGATACCGTCCGCCCCCGAGATGTCGCGCGCATCGCCCGCAGGCGTCGCCACCCGCCCGTCCAGCGACTGCCCGACCTGCGCCACGGCGACCCGCTCGGCCCCGTGCGCGACCAGTGGCGCGTAAAGCTGCCAGCCGGCCTCGGCCCGAAGCCGCGCCGCCGGCAGCGTCCCGGTCTCGCGATAGCGCAGGAGCGCGGACCACAGCGTCTCGGACATCACCATCTGCCGCATCGCGCGCTCCCATCGCCGGCCCATCCGCGAAAGCTAGCATGACGCGGCGGCACTTCAACGAACACAGGGCGAAACGGCCCCCGGCAGTGCCGGAGGCCGTCGGATCGGCTGGCCGAGCGGCCAAGGCATTGTCTGGCCGGCGTCTGCTCAGACCAGCGCCTGATCAGATCAGCGCCGTGTCAGCTCAGCGCCGTGTCAGCTCAGGGCGTTGGCAGATCCGGGCCCCGGTGCACCGGCTCGTCGCGCACGGTGCGCAGCTCGTACCAAAGCGCGTTGAGGATGCCGACCGCGGCCGCGAGGCCCAGCCCGAGGATCCAGGCGAAATACCACATGAGTTGTCTCCTTTCCGGGGTTCGCGTCAGTAGGCGTGGCCGCCGCCGGTGATGTCCTTGGCGCCGACCTTGCCCCACAGCACCCGGTAGACCCAGGCGGTGTAGCCAAGGATCAGCGGCATGAAGATCACGGTGGCGATCAGCATGTTGCGCAGGGTCGACCGGCTGGACGAGGCGTCGAACACCGTCAGCGACATCTCGGGATGCGTGCTCGAGGGCAGCAGGAACGGGAACAGCGACACGCCGGCCGTGGTCACGATCATCGCCACCGCAAGCTTCGAGCACAGGAAGGTCAGCCCCTCGGCCCGGGTGCGGAAGCCGGCCGCGGCCAGCAGGGCCCCCGCGATGCCCAGGCCCGGCACGACCCAGAGCCAGGGATGCGCGGCATAGTTCGCGAGCCAGGCGCCGGGCTCGGCCACCACGGTCTTCAGCAGCGGGTTCGACGGGCCGCCGAAACTGACCGCGCTGGTCACCCGGTACCCGCCGAGAAGCCCCGACCAGGCCAGGAACCCGCCGCCGGCGAACAGCGCCGCCGTCGCCAGCGCCGCCATCGTGCCGAAGGCGCGGGCGCGGGTGGCAACCGGCCCTTCGGCCTTGAACGAAAGCCAGGCCGCGCCGTGCATCACCAGCATCGCCAGCGACACCAGCCCGCAATACAGAGCGACAGGGTTCAGCAGCCCGAACAGCGTGCCCTCGTAGATCGGGCGCAGGTCGGTGGTGAAGTGGAAGGGCACGCCGCGCAGCGCGTTGCCGACCGCGACGCCGAAGACCAGCGCCGGCACCGCGCCACCGGTGAAGAGCGCCCAGTCCCAGCGCTCCCGCCAGGCCGGGTCAGGCCGCTTCGAGCGGTACTTGAACCCCACCGGCCGCAGGATCAGCGCCGCGAGCACGAGGAACATCGCGAGGTAGAAGCCCGAGAATGACAGCGCGTAAAGCGCGGGCCAGGCCGCGAAGATCGCGCCACCGCCCAGGACGAACCAGACCTGGTTGCCCTCCCAGACCGGGCCGACGGTGTTGATGGCGATGCGCCGCTCAAGGTCGTTGCGGGCGACGAAGGGCAGAAGCGCACCGACGCCGAGGTCGAAGCCGTCGGTGACGGCAAAGCCCACCAGAAGCACGCCCAGCAGCGCCCACCAGATGACCCGAAGGGTCGCGTAGTCGAACAGGAAGTCGATCATGTCCATGTCCTCGGATCATTCGGCGGGATGGGGGCGGCTGCCCGGCGCGACGGGGCGCAGCCCCTCGATCACCTCGGCGGCGGCCGGGCCCTTGCGGATCGCGGCCAGCATCAGCCGCAGCTCGATCACGGCGAGCACGCCGTAAAGCCCCGTGAAGCCCGCGATGGTCAGCATCAGGTTCCACGCCCCCAGCTCGGATGTGGCGAGCGCCGTCGGCAGCACGCCCTCGATGATCCAGGGCTGGCGACCGAACTCGGCCACGATCCAGCCAAGCTCGGCCGCGATCCAGGGAAGCGGGATCGCGAGCACGGCAAGCCGGAACAGCCAGCGCGGTGCCTCCTGCTCGCGCATCGTGTGCCACAGCGACAGCGCGAAGACCGCGAGCAGCGCGAAGCCGCAGGCCACCATCAGCCGGAAGCCGAAGAACAGCGTCGGCACGCTCGGCACCGTGCTCCAGGCGGCGGCCTCGATCTGCGCCGCGGTGGCGGTGCGCGGATCCTCGACCACGGGCTTGAGCAGGAGCGCGTAGCCAAGGTCCTGGCGCGTCGCCATGAAGGCGGCGCGCGCGGCCGCGTCGCCGCGGTCGGCCTTCAGCCGCTCGAGCGCGTCATAGGCGCCGATGCCGTCGCGGATGCGCGTCTCGGCCAGGGCGACCAGGTCCTCGATCCCCGGGATCTCGGTGTCCAGCGACCGGGTGCCGATCAGGCCCATCAGGTAGGGGATGTGCAGGGCGAACCGCGTCTCGCGCGCGGCCTGGTCGGGCAGGCCGATCGCGGTGAAGGACGCGGGGGCGGCTTCCGTCTCCCACATCGCCTCGATCGAGGCGAGCTTCATCTTCTGGTGGTCGGTCAGGGCATAGCCGCTCTCGTCGCCGAGCACGATCACCGACAGCGACGCGGCGACGCCGAAGGCGGCGGCGATGACGAAGCTGCGCCTGGCCAGATCGACATGCCGGCCCTTCAGCAGGTACCAGCCCGAGACGCCCAGCACGAAGACCGCGCCGCAGACATAGCCGGCCGAGACGGTGTGCACGAACTTGGCCTGCGCGACCGGGTTGAACAGCACCGCCATGAAGTCGGTGACCTCCATCCGCATCGTGTCGGGATTGAAGGCCGCGCCGACCGGGTTCTGCATCCAGCCGTTGGCGATCAGGATCCACAGCGCCGAGAAGTTGGTGCCAAGCGCCATCAGCCAGGTGCAGACCAGGTGCGCGCGCGCCGAGAGCCGGTCCCAGCCGAAGAAGAACAGGCCCACGAAGGTCGCCTCGAGGAAGAAGGCCATCAGCCCCTCGATGGCGAGCGGCGCGCCGAAGACGTCGCCGACATAGTGGGAATAGAATGCCCAGTTCATGCCGAACTGGAATTCCATCGTGATGCCGGTCGCGACGCCGAGGGCGAAGTTGATGCCGAACAGCACGCCCCAGAACTTGGTCATCTCGCGCCAGATGCAGCGACGGGTCATCACGTAGACCGTCTCCATCATCGCGATCATGATCGACAGGCCGAGGGTTAATGGCACGAACAGGAAGTGGTAGAGCGCGGTGAGTGCGAATTGCAGCCGCGACAGGTCGACGAGGAGTGAATCTGCCATGGGGAGGGTCCTTTCTGCCCCCAGCCTCTATCCCCCTCGGGATCTGGTGTACTTGACATGCGTCAATATCCGCGACGGTGGCCCGCGATGAGGCGCCGCGCCGCCGCGGCCGCCGCCGCACCGCCCGATGCCTTCGACCGGGCGATCGCGGGCGCGCACCGGCGCCTGCTCGGGCTGACGGTGCTGCGCGTGCTGGCGCGGCTCGCCTTCCTGGCCACGGCGGCCGTCTGCGTCGGGCGGATGGTGACCGCGGGCGCCGTTCCGGCGGGGCCGCTCGCCCTCGCGCTCGCGGCGCTGGCGGCGACGGCGGCCGCGGGGTGGCGTGCCGACCTGTCGCAGGCGCGGGCCGAGAGCGCGCTTGCGGCCAGGCTGCGCGCGGTCTTCGGCGCGGGCCTTGCCGAAATGGCGCCGCGCGCGGTGCAGGCGATCCCGGGCGGGCGGCTGGTGGCGGCGGCGCAGCGCCACCCCGAGGCGGTCGCGGCGCTTGCCGTGGGCCACCGGACGGCGCGGGCGATGATGGCGGTCGGCCCGATGCTCGCCGCCGCGGCGATCGCCGTCGTCTCCTGGCCGGCCGCGCTCGCGGTGCTGGGGCTGACGCCGGTGATGATCCTGTTCTTCGTGCTGGTCGGCGGCACGATCCGCAGCGCCGCCGACGCGCAGGAGGCCGCCTTCGGCCACCTTGCCGGCCAGTTCGCCGACCGCGTCCGGGTGCTGCCGACGATCCTCGGGAACCACGGCCTCGCGCGCGAGGAGGCGGTGCTGGAAAGGCGGATGGGCGACTATGCCGACCGCACGATGCGGGTGCTGCGGCTGGCGTTCCTGAACGCGGGGATCATCGACTTCTTCGCATCGCTCTCGATCGCGCTGCTGGCGGTGTTCCTGGGGCTGGGCCACCTGGGGCTGGCGCGGATCCCGGGCTTCAGCGACCTCGCGCTGTGGCAGTCGCTGACGCTGCTGATGCTGGCGCCCGAATACTACGCGCCGTTCCGCCGCTTCGCCGAACAGTACCACGCCAAGGCCGAGGGGGATGCCGCGCTGGCCGCGCTGCGCGACATCCTTGCGACGCCGGGCGGTGCAGCACCCTCCGCAAACCTTCCCGCAGACCTGCCCGCAGCCCTGCCCGCAGACCTTCCGAACCGCGGCCTCGTCGCGGTGACCGGTCCCAGCGGCAGCGGCAAGACCACGCTGCTGCGCGCGCTGGCCGCCCGGATGGAGCCCGCGCCGGCCTGGGTCTCGACCGAGATCCACCTGCCCGCAGGCACGCTTGCCGCGGCGCTGAACTGGCCCGCGCCGCCGGGCGATCCGGCGCGGCTGGCGACGGTGGCGGGCCCCCTTGGCCTTCTCGATCCCGCGCTGCTGCCCGGCGGGCTCGCGGCGCCGGTGGCGGCGGGGGGCGGCAACCTCTCGGGCGGGCAGCGGCTGCGCATCGCGCTGGCCCGGGCGCTGCTGTCGGGGCGCACGGTGCTGGCCGACGAGCCGACCGCGAAGCTCGACCCCGCCACCGCCGCGGCGGCGCGCACGGCGCTGGCCGGGCTGGCCCGCGACCGGCTGGTGATCGTGGCCACCCACGACCCGGCGCTCGCGGCACTGGCCGACCGGCGCATCGCCTGCCCCCCTGCGACCGGAGAGGCCGCATGACCCCGACCGATCCCGACCGCCTGCGCGGCCGCGCGTGGCGCCCGGCCGTCGCCCTCGCCCTTGCCGGGCTTGCCTGCGCCCTGCTGCTGGGCGGGCTGTCGGGCTGGTTCCTGTCGGCCGTGGCACTGGCGGGGCTTGGCGGCACGGCGCTGGTCTTCGACTTCCACACCCCCGGCGCGCTGGTGCGCCTGTTCGCGATCGGGCGCACCGCCGCGCGCTATGGCGAGCGGCTCGCGGGGCATCGCGCGGCGCTTTCGGGCCAGATCCTGCGCCGCGCCGCGCTGTTTCGCGCGATGGCGGCGGCGCCGGCGACCCGTGCCGCCGGCTGGCAGCTGGGCGACCAGGGCCGGCTGACCGACTTCCTCGACGATGTCGACGATCTCGACTTCGCGCCGCTGCGCGTCGGGCTGCCGCGGCTGACGCTGCTGGCCGGGGCCGCGGGCCTCGGGCTCGCGACGCTGGTGGTGGTGCCGCTGGCGCTGTTGCCGATCGCGGCGGCGACCGTGGCGATCGTCGCCGCGCTGACCCGCTTCGCGCGCGGGGCCGAGGCGGCGCTCGCCGCGCGCCGCGCGGCGCTGCGCGACGGCGCCGCCGGCCTTGGCGCCGCCCATGCCGCCGTCGTCGCCCTGCGCGCCGAGGGGCGCTGGACCGACGCGCTCGGCCCCGCGGCCGCGGCGATGGCGCGGGCCGATGCCCGACTGCTGGCGCTGCGTGTCGCGCAGGCCCGGATCGAGGCGGGCCTCTCGCTTGCCGGGCCGCTTGCCGGGGCGACGGTGCTGGCCGTCGCCTGGGCCGGCGGCGCGCGGTCCGGGGACCTGCTGGCGCCGGTCTTCCTGGCCTTCGCCTGGCTCGCCTTCGCCGAGACGCTGCTGGGCGCCGCGCGGCAGGCGCTGGCCGCGGGCCGGCGCCGGATCGCGACGGCGGCGCTCGCACAATGGACCGGGGGGCCCGGGGACAAGGTCTCCGGGGTCTCCGGGGCCCCCGGAGCGCCTGACGCTCCGGCGCCCGCCCTGCCCGACCGGCTGGAGACCCACGTCGCCGCGCGGGCGCCCGATGGCCGCAGCCTCGCGCCGGCGCCGGTGGCGATCGTGCTGGAGCGGGGGCGGCCGCTGGTGCTGACCGGGGCGAGCGGCAGCGGCAAGACCAGCCTGCTGAAGCAGCTGGCCGGCTGGACCGGCGACGAGGCGCTGGCGCTTGGCGGCAGCCGCCTCGGCGCGCCGGCCCGGCGGGCGCTGGTGCAGCTTTGCCTGCACGACGCCGCGATCCTGGCCGACAGCCTGCGCGCGAACCTCTTCGCGCCGGGCCTCGCCGACGCGCAGCTGTGGGAGGCGATCGACGCGGTCGAGATGCGCCCGCGGGTCGAGGCGGCAGGCGGGCTCGACGGCTGGATCTCGCAAGAGATGCTGTCGCTCGGCGAGGCGCAGCGGCTGAACCTTGCCCGGGTCTGGCTGGGCGGCTGCCCGGTCGTCGCGCTTGACGAACCGCTCGAACATCTCGACCGCGCGCAGGGGGCGCGGATCGTGGCGCGGCTGCTCGCGCGGCTCGCGGACCGGCACGTGGTCATCGCCTCGCACCAGCCGCTCGACGTGCAGCCGCAGCGCCGCCTCGACCTGTCGCCGCCCGCCTGAGGGCCGCGGCCCGGGCCGCCGCCGGCTCAGGCCTCCAGCGCGGCCAGCACGGCGGCGGTGATCTCGCCGGTGCCGTGCGCGCCGGGGCGGCAGCCGATGCCGCGCCCCGTCGCGGTCTCGACCGCGGCCAGGACCGCGGCGGCGGCGGCGGTTTCGCCCAGGTGGTCGAGCATCATCGCCCCCGACCAGATCGCCGCGATCGGGTTGGCGATGTTGCGGCCGGCGATGTCCGGGGCCGAGCCGTGCACCGGCTCGAACATCGAGGGAGCCGAGCGGTCGGGGCAGATGTTGGCCGAGGCCGCGAAACCGAGCCCCCCCTGGATCGCGGCGCCAAGGTCGGTGAGGATGTCGCCGAACAGGTTCGAGGCGACGACCACGTCCAGGTCCTGCGGCGCCATCACCATCTTGGCGGCCATCGCGTCGATGTGCATGTGGCTGACGGTCACGTCGGGATAGTCGGCCGCCACCTCGCGCGTGATCTCGTCCCAGAACACCATCGAGTATTTCTGCGCGTTCGACTTGGTGACCGAGGTCAGGTGCCCGCGCCGGGCCCGGGCCTGGTCGAAGGCGAAGCGCAGGATGCGCTCGACGCCCTTGCGGGTAAAGATCGCGGTCTCGGTCGCGACCTCGTTGTCGCGGCCCTGGTGCACCCGGCCACCGGCGCCGGAATACTCGCCCTCGGTGTTCTCGCGGATGCACAGGATGTCGAAGCCCTCGGTCCGCAGCGGGCCCTCGACCCCCTTCAGCAGCCGGTGCGGGCGGATGTTGGCGTATTGGTCGAAGGCCTTGCGGAGCGGCAGCAGCAGCCCGTGCAGCGACACCGCGTCGGGCACGGTCTCGGGCCAGCCGACGGCGCCGAGATAGATCGCGTCGAAGCCGCGCAGCCGCGCGATCCCGTCGGCGGGCATCATCGCGCCGGTGTCGAGGTAGGTCTGGCACGACCAGGGGAAGGTCTCGGTCGCCAGCGCGAAGCCGAAGCGGGCCGCGGCGGCGGCCAGCACCTGCATCGTGGCCGCGGTGACGTCGACGCCGATGCCGTCACCGGGAATGAGCGCGATGCGATGGGTGTTCATGACGGTCTCCTGTCCGTGGTCGTCGGCATGGTGCCGCCGCCCGCCCGGGGGGCGCGCGGCGGCGCGTGCATGTCCGGGCCCGCGCCGGCGCATCGCCGGGCGGGCGGGCGGGGTCAGGCCTTGGTGAACAGCTCGCGGTACTGGCGGGGCTGGCAGCGCAGGTATTGCGGCGCGGCCTTCACCGTCGCGCCAAGATGCGCCGCCGCGTGCCATGGCCAGCGCGGATCGTAGAGCGCGCCGCGCGCGATCGCGACCATGTCGGCATCGCCGGTGGCCACGATCGACTCGGCGTGGTCGTAATCGGTGATCAGCCCGACGGCCACGACCGGCATGTCCGGCAGCGCCTGCTTGACCGCCCGCGCCAGCGGCACCTGATAGCCGGGGCCCACCGGGATCTGCTGCGCCGGGTGCAGCCCGCCGCTCGAGACATGGATCGCGTCGCAGCCACGCTCGGCCAGCGCCTTCGAGAAGGCGATCGTGCCCTCGAGATCCCAGCCGCCCTCGACCCAGTCCGTCCCCGACAGCCGCACCGTAACCGGCATCGACGCCGGAACCGCGGCCTTCACCGCCTCGAACACGGCGAGCGGGAAGCGCATCCGCCCGGCCAGGTCGCCGCCCCAGCCATCGGTGCGGGTGTTGCTCAGCGGCGAGAGGAACTGGTGCAGCAGGTAGCCGTGCGCGGCATGGATCTGGATCGCGTCGAGCCCCAGCCGGGCCGAGCGGCGCGCGGCCTCGGCGAAGGCATCGCACAGGCGGTCGAGGTCCGCGGGCGTCAGCGCGACCGGCGCGCGGTCGGTCTGGGCGAAGGCCAGGGCCGAGGGCGCCTCGGTCTGCCAGCCGCGGGGGTCGTCGGCGGCCAGCTGCGCGCCGCTTTCCCACGGCCGGTGGGTCGAGGCCTTGCGCCCGGCATGGCCGAGCTGGATCGCGACCGGCATCGCCGAGACCGCGCGCACCTGCGCCAGCACCCGCGCCATCGCGGCCTCGGTCCTGTCGTCGTAAAGGCCGACGTCGGCATGGCTGATCCGGCCCTCGGGTGTGACGGCGGTCGCCTCGATGGTCAGGATGCCGGCCCCCGACAGCGCAAGCTGGCCCAGATGCACCGCGTGCCAGTCGGTCATGCAGCCGTCCTCGGCCGAATACATGCACATCGGCGCGATGACGATGCGGTTGTCGAGCGCGAGCCCGCCGACTTCGAGCGGTTCGAACAGCTTGGGAGTGCTCATCTGATGTCCTTGCTTCTGACGTCTGGGAAGGCGGCACCCGCGACCGGGCGCCAGGCCCGTGGGTCTGCGCGCCCCAGAGAGCAAGGCGGGCCGGAACACGCAAGACCGGAACATGCAAGACGGGAGCAGCCAAGACGGGAAAGGGCCGGTGCGGACCGCACGAAACCGGCCCGCGCGGCGCCGCGGCGGCGATCCGCGCCGTCGGGCGCGGTCACTCGGTCAGCCGGATCACCAGCGCCACGAGGTCGACCGCCCGCCCGACCCCGGCCTTCGACATCGCGATCTTCAGCTGGTTGCGCACCGTGTGCAGGCTGGCGCCGCGCTGCCGGGCGATCTCGGCCGGGGTGGCGCCGCCGGCAAGCGCCAGCGACACCTCGGCCTCGGCCCGCGTGAGGCCGAGCCCCCGCCCCAGCCGCGCCTCGGGCACGTCCATCACCTGCGAGATGATCAGCGCCATGCCGGGGTCGCCGAAGGTGCCCGGCCGGTAGGGAACCATCGGCATGTCATGCGCCGCCACCGGCACCAGCCGCAGCACCAGCACCATCGCCTGCACGCGCAGCCGGAATTCCAGCGGCGCCGCGGGCTCGCCCGCCCGCGCCCCCAGCACCGGCACCGCGCGATGCGCGAACCAGTCGGACAGGCAGGGGTCGTGGAAGATGATCCGGCCCATGCGGTCGATCCCGAACAGCCGCTGCACCGCGGGCGCCAGGTCGGGGTCGACCCAGGTGACCCGCGCGGACCGGTCCAGCCCGATGATCCAGCTGTGCGAGCGCTGCCCGCTCTCGGCGCGGATCAGCCGCGCCGAGCGTTCCGCCAGCGCCTCGTTGATCTCGAGCGCGTGGCGCAGGTGCGGGCCGATCCGGTCGAGCACCCCCACCAGCTGCGGTTCAAAGCGGTCGCGCAGGCCGCGGCGTATGTTCACGCCAAGGATCATCTGCGCCTGGCCCCGCCCGCCGATCTTCATCGCGACCCCGCCCAGCAGGTCGTTCTGCGGCAGCACCCAGTCGACGTAGAACTCGCTGCGCGTCACCACCTCGTCAGAGGCGACCGCCCGCGCCGAGACCGCGCGGTTGTCGGTCAGCGCGCCGAAGCGCGCGGCCCAGGGATTGAGGTGGTGCATCTCGTGGTAAAGCTGCACGTACCGGGGATCGAAGCTGCCGGTGAAGGCGGCGGTCGGCTCGCCGCGGTCCATCACGAAGGCAAAGCCCGACGCGCCGCCGCCGGCACCTTCGATCGCACCGATGACCCCCTCCCAGCCCTTGGGCTGAAGAGCGGCGGCCTGGACGAGGCTGATCAGCTCTGCACTCATGAAGAACGGGCGCGGGACCTTGTCTCAAGATTGCAGCAGATCAGACCCCATAACCTGCCGCCACGGCAAGAGGGACGCGCACCGGACGGGGCGAAAAGCAGCAGTGCGGTGCCGCCCCTTGCAAAAAGGCCACTCGATACGAGCCCACGTACCGGTGCGCCATGGCAGATTTGCGTGATTCCGCCCGGCCGGTCATGACCAATTTCGGTCATGACCCGTGACGCGGGAGCCCCCCGGCAGCGTGTCTAGGACGCACATCACCTGCGGCCGGCGCTTGTCGATGCCGGCCCGCGATCGCAAGCCAAGTGCCCGGATCGGGGCCATCGAAGCCGCCGAAGGCCACGCCGGGGTGGCGCACCTGCGCCACGCCCGCCGGCCCGAGGTACAGCCCAAGGCACGGCCCGACGCCGACCGGGACCCGCTAGATGGCGCCCTGGTCATGCACATCCGGACAAGATCACGGCGGGCGCCGTCACACGGCCATCGTCATCGCCTGCCACCCCTGCAAAGCCGCCCAGTCGGGTTCGAGCCGGCGGAACCGCGCCAGCCGCAGGCTGGACAGGTCGGCGAAGCCGCAGGCGCCGTCCGTGACCAGCTGCTGCACCGCGCGCCCCGAGGCCGGCGACAGCCCGAAGCCCACGCCCGACAGCGTCGCCAGCACCAGGTTGTCGCAGCCGCCGGGCCGGTCGATGACCGGGCGGCCGTCGGGCGTGTTCTCGATCAGCCCGGCCCAGCTGCGGATCACCCGGACATGCCCCGCCTTCGGCAGCAGCTCGGCCAGCCGCCGGGCGATCATCATCATCAACGGCGACGCGGGCCGCGCGCGGCCCGGCAGCGTCTCGGGCGCCACCCATTCATGCGGGCCGCCGCCATAGGCGAGGTTGCCGCGCAGGGTCTGGCGCCCGTAAAGCCCGTTGCCGTCGACGCCGCCCAGCGGCATCAGCGGCACCGGCTCGGTCACGATCATCTCGGCCCGCGCGACGCGCATCGGCACGTCGATCCCCAGCAGCGCCGCCAGCCGCGCGGTCTGCGGCCCCGCCGCCAGCACCAGCTGGTCGCAGCCGAAGGTGCCCGCCGCGGTCTCGACCCCGGTCACGCGCCCGCCCGCGGTGCGAAAGCCGGTGACGGCCGTGTCCTGCCGCAGGCGCCCGCCCAGGTCCTGCATCGCCCAGGCATAGGCCTGCACGGTCCGGTGCGGGTTGGCATGGCCGCCGAAGCGGTAGTAGTGCCCGGCGAAGGCGGTGTCGCCCGCCAGCGGCACCAGCGCTCGCACCTCGCGCGCATCCAGCTCGTCGACCTCGAAGCCCTGCCGGCGCGCGTTCACCACCGCCCGGCCGTAAAGCTCCAGCTGCTGCGGGGTCAGCGCGATCCGGATCCGGTTCGGCGCGAATTCGGTCGGATAGCCCAGCATCTCGTCCATCAGCGGCCAGAGACGCTGTTCCTCGGCAAAGAGCGGCGAGTGGTGGTGCGAGCAGCCGCCGCCATTGCGCCCCGACGCCTCGCCGCCCACGCGCCCGGCCTCGAGCACCAGCACATCGACGCCGGCCCGCGCCAGCCACCACGCGGCGCTCAGCCCGGTGACCCCGCCGCCCACGACCACGACCGCGGCGCCGCGCGGGCTGTCGTCCTGCCGGACCTCACTCGGTGACATGGGGCTTCTCCTGCGCAAGGCCGGCGACGGTGTAGTCGGGCTCGACATCCCAGAACGGCACCCATTGCCGGGGCATGCCGAACCACGAATCCCAGTGCTGCGCGAAGGCCGGATCCTCGTCGCGCGGGCAGGCCTCGGCCAGGGTCAGCGGCCGCACCGGCGCGCGGTAGCCCGCCAGCGGCACCGCAGGCAGCGGCACCGCCGCCTGCAGCGCCAGCAGCGCCTGCACCTGCTCGCGGCAGCGCCGGCCCTGGCAGGCGCCCATGCCCGCGCGCGTCAGCCGCTTGACCTGGTCGGGGTCGGGCGGACCCGCGCCCAGAAGCGCGTCGAGCGTCCGCGGCCGGTTGTCCGCCGCCTGCCAGCCCAGGTAGCGCGGCGGGCGCAGTTCGAGGATCTCGCGCGCGGTGACCTCCTCGCACTGGCAGACGACGGCGGGCAGGGCCGCATCGACCACGCTGCGGCGCACCCAGCCCTTGCGGTAGGCATCGATGTCATAGGCGGGCGCGTCCGGGTCCGGCAGCGCCGACGCCCCGGTTTGGGCCCCGGCCCCGGCTCCAGTCTCGGCTCCGGTCGCGGCCGCCAGCGCCGCCGCGCGGCCTTCGGCCGCGGCGACGGCGGCATCGCGGCTCTTGCCCGGCCAGATCCCGGCGCAGTCCCCCGCCGCCCGGATCGCGGGATGCGAGGTCGCGGCCCCCGCGCCCAGCACCGGCACGAAGCCGCCGCGCGCGGCCGAGAACGCGATCCGGCAGCCCGCCGCCGCCAGCAGGTCCACCATCGGCACCGCGCCGATGCCCTGGATGACCAGATCGCAGGGGATGACGCCTGTGCGCGTCCGCGCCGCCGTCACCCCGGTGGGGCCGGTCTCGACCCCGGTGACGACCTCGTCGCAGATCAGGGGAATGCCGGCCGCGTGCAGCGCGGCGAGCAGGTCGGGCGGGCCGACCGGCGCCGCGGCCTGCTCGATCACCGCCGCGACCGCGATGCCGCGCCCCTGCAGCTCGATCGCGGCCAAGAGCGCCTCGGCGGTCGATCCCATCACCACCGCCCGCCGCCCGTCGAGCGCATCGTAAAGCCCCGCCAGCCGCTGCGCCGCCGCGGCCCCCATCACCCCCGGCGCGTCCCAGCCCGGGAAGGCCAGGCCCATGTCGCGCCGGCCGGTGGCGACGATGGCCTGGTCGAAGCCCAGAAGTGCCGTGCCTTCGCCCGCCGTCGCAAGGCCCGCGACCGGTCCCGGCATCCAGCCCATGTTCGTGCCGTTGAGATAGAGGCCCCAGCAGGCGGTGCCGATGCGCAGGTCGACCCCGGCGTCGATCACCTGTTCCAGCTCGGGCAGCGCGCGCAGCATCGCCTCGGTCATCGCGGCGCGGTTCCGGGCCGCGGCGCCGATGCGGCTGCCGAAGTGCAGCGGCACGTCGGCGGCCATCGTGTCGGCCGCAACCGGATTTTCGTCGACCAGCACGACCGACAGCCCCTGCGCCGCCGCCTCGAGCGCCGCCGCCCGCCCCGCGGGGCCGGCGCCGATCACCAGAAGCTGGGCGTGGCCGTCAAGCGTCAGCCGCTTGCCGGCCACCGAGCGCGGGTCCTGGGTCATGGTCGGGGCCTCCGGTCTGGGTCGGCCCCGATGCTCTGCGCCGAAACCCCGGGTGCCGCGCCGGTTCGCGACACCCGATGTCGCCCAAGGGACAGGCGCTGCGGATCATTCCGCCGCGACGGGCTCGCGGCGGTGCTCTTCCTCCAGCGACAGGCGGTCGCGACCGCAGGTCAGCAGCGCGCTGCCGCCGCCGTCGCGGTAGCGGATCGCGAAATCGCCCTCGGCCAGCGAGCCGTCGATCTCGACCGTCTCGGGCCTGGCGTGCCCGACATAGCGCAGCTGGGTGCCGAAATGGCCCGACCAGAAGAAGGGCGCGGCCGCGAAGGCCGTCGCGCGGCCCGCGAGGAAGTCCTGCGCCAGATGCTCGCCCTGCCGCTCGGCATGGACCCAGTGCTCGATCCGGCGCAGCCGGCCCGTGGCCGGGTCGGGATGCGCCGCGATGTCGCCGATCGCCCAGATCGCCGGGTCCGAGGTGGCGAGCGTCGCATCGACGGCCACGCCGCCCTCGGCCAGGTCGAGGCCCGCCGCCTCGGCCAGCGCGACCCGCGGCGCGACGCCCGTGCCCAGCACCAGAAGATCCGCGGCCAGCTGCGCGCCCTCGGCCGTGCGCACGCTGCGCCCGTCGAAGCTTTCGACCGAGGTGCCAAGCCGGAAGCGCACGCCGTTCTCCTCGTGCAGGCCCTGCACGAAGCGGCCCGCCTCGGTCCCGAGGATCCGGGCAAGCGGCACCGGGTCGTCGGCGACCACCGTGACCTCGAGCCCGCGCGCCTTCAGCGCCGCCGCCGCCTCGAGCCCGATGAAGCTTGCGCCCAGCACCACGGCCGCCCGCGCCCGGCCCGCAGCCTCGATCAGCGCATCGGCATCGGCAAGGCTGCGCAGCACGTGGCCGCGCCGGGCGCCGGGGAAATCGGGCACCTTCGGCGCGGCGCCGGTCGCCAGCACCAGCCGGTCGTAATCGATCCGGTCGCCCTGCGCCGTCACCACCTGCCGCGCGGCGCGGTCGATCCCGGTCACCTCGGTGCCGGTCATCAGCGTCACCTCGCGCAGGCCGTCGCGCGGCAGCAGCGTCTCGTCGCGCGACTTCGCGCCCTGCAGGTACTGCTTGGAACAGAAGGTGCGGTCATAGGGCGCGACATCCTCGGCCCCGATCAGCGTCACCCCGCGGCCGCGGCCCGCGCGCCCCAGCGCCGCCGCCAGCGCGTGGCCGGCCGCACCGGTGCCCACGATCACGATGCGCTCTGCCGGGCCGGACCGGCCGGGCGTGCCGGGCCGGTCGGGCTTCGGCCCCACCGTCACCCGACCGCCGGCTTCGGACACCGGATAGCACGACAGCGGCGCCACCGCCGGACCGCCGACCGCGGTGCCGTCGGCCAGCGAGAAGCGGGCATGGTGCCAGGGGCAGCGGATCTGCCCCTCGGTCACCAGCCCCTTGTCCAGCGTCGCCCCGAGGTGGGTGCACTTGGCCGACAGCGCGGCGATCCCGCCCTCGTGGCGGACCAGCACGACCTCGTCCTCGCCGACGCGGCCCAGCAGCGGCTGCCCGGGCCGCAGCCGGTCGGCGGCGATGCCGGCGGCGAAATCGGGCGTGTCTTGTGTGTTGCGGTCGGACATCAAAGCCTCCTTCGACCGGCGCGCCGCCGCCCGTGCCGCGCCGGATGCCGGGCGGCGGGGCGTCGCGCCCGTCCTGATGAGCGGTTCGTGGGTGTCGGGTTCGTGGTTGTCGGGGGAATGACGCGCGGCCGCCCCGCGCGGTTCCGGCGCCCGGCCTCAAAGCCGCGTGTGCGGCGCCCGGCTGTTCATTCCCGTCGCGCCGCGCCATGGTGGCGCTCGGGGCCGCCCGCACGCGCCCCGCGCAGGGAGAACCACATGACCAAGACCGGCTTCGGCCCCGACACCAAGGGCATCTACCCGATCGCCGCCACCCCGTTCCGTCCCGACCTCTCGGTCGACTGGGACAGCCTCGACCGGCTGACCGACTTCTACGTCGAGGCCGGGGCAACCGGGATCACGATCCTTGGCATCCTGGGCGAGGCGGGCAAGCTCGACCCCGACGAGGCGCTGGAGATCGCGCGCCGGGTCATCGCCCGCGCCCCGGTGCCGGTGGTGGTCGGGGTGTCGAACCCCAGCTTCGCCGCGATGGGGCGGCTGGCGAAGCAGTCGATGGACCTCGGCGCCGCCGGGGTGATGGTCGCTGGCCACGCCGGCCTGCGGTCGGACGAGCAGATCGCCGCGCATTTCCGCACCGCGGTCGAGGCGATCGGCCCCGACACGCCCTGGGCGCTGCAGGACTATCCGCTGACGCTGTCGGTGGTGCTGTCGGTGCCGATGATCGGCCGGATCATGGCCGAGCATGCCTCGTGCGTGATGCTCAAGGCCGAGGACTGGCCGCAGCTGGAAAAGCTTTCGGCGATCCGGGCGCTGCAGGGCGAGGGCAAGATGAAGCCGTTCTCGATCCTGACCGCGAACGGCGGGCTGTTCCTCGATCTGGAACCCGGGCGGGGGTCGGACGGGGCGATGACGGGCTATGCCTTCCCCGACATGCTGGTCGAGCTCGACGCGCTGCACCGCGCGGGCGAGCGCGAGGCGGCGCACGACCTTTTCGACGCGCACCTGCCGATGATCCGCATGGAACAGCAGGCCGGCATCGGCCTTGCCGTGCGCAAGTACCTGCTGATGCGGCGCGGCGCGATCGCCTGCGACATCCAGCGCAAGCCGGGATCGGCGCTGACCGACCGCGGCCGGGCCGAGATCGACTTCCTGCTCGGGCGGCTCGGGCGGCGCGACGCCCGCGCCCGCCTGGCCCCGCGCGACGCCATGGCGTGACCCGCGCCCCGCAGACAGGCCAGCCGGGCCCGATGACCGGGCCCGATCACCGGAAAGGACCGCCGCCGATGGCGAAATACATCCACTCGATGCTGAGGGTGCTGGACGAGGCCCGCTCGCTCGCCTTCTACGAGACCTGCTTCGGCCTGACCGTGGCCGAGCGGCTGGAGTTCGACGACTTCACCCTCGTCTACCTGTCGAACGCCGAAACCGCGACCGAGCTGGAGCTGACGGTGAACAAGGGCCGCACCGCGCCCTACGACATCGGCGACGGCTATGGCCACGTCGCCTTCTCGGTCGCGGATGTCGATGCGCTGCACGCCCGGCTGACCGCCGCGGGGCTGTCGCCGCGCAAGCTCGTGGACTTCGCGCCGGGCGGCGAGGTCATCGCCCGGTTCTTCTTCATCGCCGACCCGGACGGCTACCAGATCGAGGTGCTGCAGCGCGGGGGGCGGTACCTCTAGCGGTCAGACCTTGCGCAGGTCGCGCGCCGCCGGCACGAGGCCGAGCCGCGCGATCACGTTGCGGGTGTCGAACAGGATCCGCGCGTGACGCGCCAGCACCGCGTAGTCGACCCCGGTGTGATCGGTCGTGACCACCACCGCGTCGAAGCCCGACACCGCCTCGGGCGTCACCGGAACCGAGACGCGCCCGGCAAGGTCGGGATGATCGCGGGTCACCGGCAGCACCGGGAAGAACGGGTCGTGGAAGGCGGCCACGGCGCCGCCGGCCTCGAGCGCGCGCATCAGCCCCAGCGCCGGGCTTTCGCGGGTGTCCTCGACATCGCGCTTGTACGAGATGCCGCAGACCAGGATGCGCGCCCCCGCCGCGGGCCGCCCCGCCTGCGCGATGTCCGACAGGATCCGCGCGGCCAGCGCCGCCGGCGCCGCGTCGTTGGTATGACGCGCAAGGTCGACCAGCGGCACCTGCGCGCCGACATCGCCCGCCCGCCACGACAGGTAGGCCGGCGAGACCGGGATGCAGTCGCCGCCGATGCCGGGGCCGGGCCAGAACGGCATGTAGCCGAAGGGCTTGGTGGCGGCGGCCGCGATCACCTCCCAGACGTCGACGCCCATCGCCTCGAGCGCGCCCTTCATCTCGTTCACCAGGGCGATGTTCACGGTGCGGAAGCTGTTCTCGACCAGCTTCACCGCCTCGGCCGCGGCGATCGAGCCCACGGGCACCGTGCGTTCGACCACGCGGTCGTAGAACATGTGCACCAGCTGCAGCGACTGCGGATCGTCGGCGCCGACGACCTTGGGGATGGTGCGGGTGGTGAAGGTCGCGTTGCCCGGGTCCTCGCGCTCGGGCGAGAAGGCCAGGAAGAAGTCGGTGCCCGCGCGCAGCCCCCCCGCCTCGAGGATCGGGCGCAGCACGGTCGCGGTCGCGCCGGGCCAGACCGTGCTTTCCAGCACCACGAGCTGGCCGTGGCGCAGGTGGCGCGCCAGCGTCTCGGCCGCGCGGCGCAGGTAGGACAGGTCGGGCTCGCGCGCGGGGGTCAGCGGCGTCGGCACGCAGATCAGCACCACGTCCGCCTCAGCCAGGCGGGCCGGGTCGGCGGTGGCGGCGAAGCGGCCGGTGGCCACGGCGCTGGCGATGCGCGTCTCGGGGAAATACGAGATCACCCGCTCGCCCGCGTTGATCCGCGCCACGCGTTCGGCATCAAGGTCGAAGCCGGTGACCGGGAAGCCGGTCTCGTGCACCGTCAGCGCCAGCGGCAGCCCGACATAGCCCAGGCCGATCGTCATCACCCGCGCCTCGCGCGATTGCAGGCGGTCGCGCAGGCCCGACACCAGCGAGAAGGCGGTCGTCATCGGGCGTCGCCTCGCTGCGGGCGGCGGGGACGGCGGAGGCGGCGATCGTCGGTCATGCGGGGCGCGGACCCTTCCCTTGTCTGTGCCGTGGCCCTGCCGGGCGCGGCGGCGCGGGCGGACCATACAATGTCCGGCGCCGGGGGCAAAGGCCGCGCCGGGCCGGACGATCACGCTTTGCATGCCCGGGCGGACCTGCGCTAGACCGTCGCCGGGCCCCCTGCCCCGGAGAGGCGAGATGGAAGTGCTGGTGACCGGCGGCGCGGGCTTCATCGGCTCGCACCTGTGCGAGCGGCTGGTGGCCGAGGGCCATGCCGTCACCGCGGTCGACGACCTGTCGACCGGCAGCCGCGACAACCTCGCCGCGATCGACGGCCACCCCCGGTTCCGGCTGGTCGAGGGCAGCGTGCTGGACGCGCCGCTCGTCACCCGGCTGGCGGCCGGGGCGGGGATGATCGTGCATCTCGCCGCCGCGGTCGGGGTGGGGCTGATCATGCGCGAGCCCGCGCGCTCGATCCTGACCAATGTCGCCGGGACCGAGACGGTGCTGCGCGCCGCGATCCCGAACCGGGTGCGCACCTTCATCGCCTCGTCGTCCGAGGTCTACGGCAAGGCCACCAAGTTCCCGTTCCACGAGGATGACGACCTCACGATCGGCCCGACGCGCAACCTGCGCTGGTCCTATGCCTGCGCCAAGGCGCTGGACGAATTCCTGGCGCTCGGCCATGCGCGCGACGCGGGCCTGCCGGTGACGGTGCTGCGCTTCTTCAACACCACCGGCCCGCGCCAGAGCGGGCGCTACGGCATGGTCCTGCCCAGCTTCGTCGCCGCCGCGCTGGCGGGGCGGCCGCTGCAGGTGCACGGCTCGGGGGCGCAGACGCGCTGCTTTGCCCATGTCTCGGACGTGGTCGAGGCGGTCTGGCGGCTGATGGCCGCGCCCGGCACCGCGGGCGAGGTGTTCAACATCGGCACAGATGCCGAGATCTCGATCCGGGCGCTGGCCGAGGCGGTGATCGCCGCCACCGGCTCGGCCTCGACGATCGAGACGCTGCCCTACGGCGACGTCCACCCCGCCGGGTTCGAGGACATGGACCGCCGCCTGCCCGACCTTGCGAAGCTGCAGGCCGCGACCGGCTTCCGCCCGTGCCGGCCGCTGGCCGAGATCATCGCCGACACCGTCGCGCAGATGCGCTGAGCGCGCGGCGACCGCTCACCAGAAGGCGATCAGGATCGCCAGCATCGCCACCGCCAGCGCCGCGCCCCAGACCCGCACGTCCATCCAGACCGCGCCGTGATCCTCGACATGGGCGAAGGCGGTCGCGGGGCGCCAGATCAGCCGGTCCTCGGGCCGCGCCGCCGGCGGCGACACCCGGCTGAGCCCCCACAGCAGCGCGAACGAGGCCAGGGTCATCACCGCGACGGTGACGGTGAAGTGCAGCGGCCAGATCCCGGCCTGCGACAGGCCGAACAGCACCAGCCCCGCAAGATGCATGACGATCAGCGTGCGGAAGGCCGCGCGCTCGGACACGCCGCGCGACAGCGCGCCCATGACGAAGATCGCCACGATCGGCGGCACGATGATCGAGAACGCCTGCTGCAGATAGGCCCAGATCCCGCCCGCGAACTGGATCAGCGGCGCCCAGGCGACGGCGATGACCATGAAGCCCAGCGTGCACAGCGTGCCGTAGCGGCGCGTCTGGGTCGGCGTCGGCCGGCGCTCGGCCGTGGCGACGAAGTCGTGCACCACCAGCGTCGAGGCCGAGTTCAGCGTGCTGTCCACCGTCGACATGATCGCCGCGACCAGCCCCGCCAGCACGAGGCCGGTCAGCCCCGCAGGCAGGATCGTGGTGATCATCACCGGGAACACCATGTCGGGTTCGGGCACGTCGGGCAGAAGCGGCACCGCCATCGCGCCCGGCAGCACCATGATGAACAGCGGCAGGATCTTGAGCGCCCCGCCCAGAAGCGCGCCGCGCTGCGCGTCGGCCAGCGACCGCGCGCCCAGCACCCGCTGCACGACGTACTGGTTCGTCACCCAGTACCAGAAGCCCAGAAGCCAGACCCCGGTGAACAGCCCCGGCCAGGGCAGCCCCGCGTCATCGGCCGGGCGCACCATGCTCAGGTGATCGGCCGGCAGCGCCTGCGTGACCTCGGCCCACGAGAAGCCGAGCGCCGCGAACATCAGCACCGCCGTGATCCCGCATCCCACGATCAGCACGATCGCCTGCAGCACATCGGTATAGACCACCGCCGCCAGCCCGCCCGAGGCGGTGTAGGCCCCGGCAAACAGCCCGATCGCGACGCAGGCCACCCACAGCGGGATGCCGGGGAAGAAGGTCGTCATCACCACGCCCCCGGCGTACAGCCCGCCCGCGGTGTCGACGAAGATGGTGAAGAAGATCGTCAGCCCCGAGAAATACAGCCGCACCCGGCGGGAATAGCGCAGCTCCAGCCATTCCGGCGTCGTCGTCACCCGCGCCTTCAGGAACAGCGGCGCGAAGACGAAGGCCAGCAGCAGGAGCGGGATCCCCGACATCCATTCGAAGGCCGAGGACGAGATCCCGGTGGAATAGGCCGACCCCGTGAGCCCGATCATCGTCGTCGTCGAGATGTTCGAGGCGAAGAGCGAGAAGCCGATCGCCCCCCAGCCCAGGCTGCGTCCCGCCAGGAACAGGTCGTCCCCGGTCGAAGTGCGCCGCGCCACCCACAGGCCGATCGCGATGGTCACCGCGAGATAGGCAACGATCACGCCGATATCGAGCGCGGTGATCTGGGACTGGACCTGTTCCAAGCGGGTTCCTCCTGCGCCGGGCATCGCATGGGCCGGCGCGCTGGACACCGGCGTCACTGCGCAACCTGTGGCAGATCGCGCGAAGGTCCAGTAATTCCTGCAATTTCCCGTGATCCTAGCCCCGCGGCTGGCGCCGCAGCCGCCCCGGCGGCAGCCCGAAACGGGCGCGAAACGCCCGGCTGAAGGCGGAGAGCGAGCCGAAACCGGTGCGCAGCGCCACCTCGGCCAGCGGGTGACGGCTGTCGGTCACCAGCCGCCGCGCCGCCTGCAGCCGCAGCTCGGCGCCGTATTCGGCAGGGCCGACGCCGATCTGGTCGCGAAACAGGCTTTGCAGCCGGCGCAGCGACAGCCCGACCGCGGCGGCGGTCTCGCCCGCGCTCTCGGGCGCGTCGAGCCGCGTCTCCATCCGCGCGATCGCGGCGGTGACGCGCGGATCGCCGCCCTCGGGCCGGCCGGCGGCGATCGCGGTCAGCTGGCTTTCGGCGCCCGCGCGGCGCGAGGTGATGAAGGTGCCCGCCACCTGCATCGCCAGCGTCACGCCATAGCGCGCCGCGATCAGCTCCAGCATCAGGTCCTGTGCCGGCCCCGCGCCGCCCGCGCTTGCCACCCGGCCGGCGACAACATGGCGGTCGGGCACCACCTCGGTATCGGGATGGGCAGCGGCGAAATCCTCGAGATCCTCCCAGTGCGTGGTCACCCGCGCGCCCCCCAGCAGCCCCGCCGCCGCCAGCAGCCAGCCGCCGCTGTCGATCGCCCCGATCATCCGCACGCCCCGCGCGGCCCGGCGCAGGCTGCGCGCCACGCCCGCCGTCGCCTGCTCGCGCGCGCCATAGCCCGCCAGCACCATCAGCAGGTCCGGCACCGGCGCCAGCCCCGCCAGCCCCGCCTCGGCCGGCAGGTCGATGCCGCAGGTCAGCGGCACCGCCGCGCCGGTCGCCGAGACGATGCGCCAGCGGAACGCCCGCGCCCCCAGGTGCCGGTTCGCCGCCCGCAGCGGGTCGATCACCGACCCCAGCGTCAGCAGCGAGGCCTGCGGCATCACCAGCACCGCGATCTCGAGCGGACCCGAGGCCGGGGCGAAGACGGCCGGGCCGCTGGCGGCAGGAACGGCACCAGAGGCGGTGGCGGCGGTGATCGCCGGGAAAATCGCGGTGCGCTTGGCGTGATCGGTCATATCCGCAGCGTGATACGTCAAACACGGGCCCGCAAGAGGTTTAGCTTCGGCCGCAACAAAGGAGTTTCCGATGCCGCTCACCCCGAATCGCGAGGTCTTCATCACCTGTGCCGTCACCGGCTCGGGCGGGACCCAGGACCGCAGCCCGCATGTCCCGCGCTCGCCGCGCGAGATCGCCGAAAGCGCCATCGCCGCCGCCAAGGCCGGGGCCGCGATCGTGCACTGCCACGTCCGCGACCCCGAGACCGGCGCCCCCTCGCGCGATCCGGCGATGTTCCGCGAAGTGACCGAGCGCATCCGCGACAGCGCCACCGACGTGGTGCTGAACCTGACCGCCGGCATGGGCGGCGACATGGTCTTCGGCGATGTCGAGAACCCGCTGCCGCTCAAGGCGCAGGGCACCGACATGGGCGGCGCCACGAACCGGATGGCCCATATCGCCGACTGCCTGCCCGAGATCTGCACCCTCGACTGCGGCACGATGAACTTCGCCGAGGCCGACTATGTCATGACCAACACGCCGGGCATGCTGCGGGCGATGGGCGGCATGATGACGAAGCTGGGCGTGAAGCCCGAGATCGAG
This sequence comes from Frigidibacter sp. MR17.24, assembly GCF_037095655.1. Classification (NCBI taxonomy): domain Bacteria; kingdom Pseudomonadati; phylum Pseudomonadota; class Alphaproteobacteria; order Rhodobacterales; family Paracoccaceae; genus Frigidibacter; species Frigidibacter sp. MR17.24. The sequence goes on along the minus strand of NZ_JBAWKE010000005.1, from coordinate 75,264 downwards.
GCCTTCGACACCGGCCACCTGTGGTTCGCCAAGCAGCTGGTCGAAGAGGGCACGCTGGACAGCCCGGCGCTGGTGCAGCTGTGCATGGGCGTGCCGTGGGGCGCGCCCGACGATCTCAACACCTTCATGGCGATGGTCAACAACGTGCCGGCGGACTGGTGCTGGTCGGCCTTCTCGCTCGGTCGCCACCAGATGCCCTTCGTCGCGGCCTCGGTGCTGGCAGGCGGCAACGTGCGCGTCGGCCTCGAGGACAACCTCTGGCTCGGCAAGGGCCAGCTTGCCACCAACGCGCAGCTCGTGGAACGGGCGGTGACGATCATCGAGACCCTCGGCAGCCGCGTCATCGGCCCCGACGAGGTCCGCGCCCGGCTCGGCCTGACGAAACGCGCGCCCGCCACGGTGTCGGCATGAAGGCCGCGATCGTCGGCGGCGGCGTCATCGGCGGCGGCTGGGCCGCGCGCTTCCTTCTCAACGGCTGGGACGTCGCGGTCTTCGACCCCGACCCCGAGGCCGAGCGCAAGATCGCGGCGGTGCTGTCGAACGCCCGCGCCGCGCTGCCGCTTCTGTCCGACGAAGGCCTGCCGGCCGAGGGCCGCCTCTCCTTCGCCGCCACCCTCGCCGAGGCGGTGACCGGCGCCGACTACATCCAGGAGTCGGTCTCGGAACGGCTCGACCTCAAGCACCGGGTGCTGGCCGAGATCCAGACGGCCAACCCGACCGCGCCGATCGGCTCGTCGACCTCGGGGTTCAAGCCCTCGGAACTGCAGCAGGGCGCGCTGAACCCGGCGACGATCTTCGTCGCGCACCCGTTCAACCCGGTCTACCTGCTGCCCCTGGCCGAGATCGTGCCCTCGCCCGCCTCGCCGCCCGCCTTCATCGCGCAGGTGCAGGAGACCCTGCGCGGCATCGGCATGTTCCCCCTGCACATCCGCAAGGAGATCGACGCCCATATCGGCGACCGCCTGCTCGAGGCGCTGTGGCGCGAGGCGCTGTGGCTGGTGCATGACGGCATCGCCACGACCGAGGAGATCGACGAGGTCATCCGCATGTCCTTCGGCCTGCGCTGGGCGCAGATGGGCCTGTTCGAGACCTATCGCATCGCCGGCGGCGAGGCGGGGATGAAGCACTTCATGGCCCAGTTCGGCCCGGCGCTGGCCTGGCCCTGGACCAAGCTGATGGACGTGCCGCCCTTCGACGACAGGCTGGTCGACCTGATCGCCGGGCAGTCCGACGCCCAGTCCGGCCACCACTCGATCCGCGAACTGGAGCGGATCCGCGACGGCAACCTCGTGGCCTTCCTGCGCGCGCTCAAGGACCGCGACTGGGGGGCGGGCAAGGTCTTCAACGACCACGACCGCCGCCTGGCCGGGGCCCGCACCGCCGCGCCGCCGACGCCGGCCGCCGTCCCGGATGCCGCCCCGGATGCCGCAGGGTCAGGCCCGATGATCGCCGCCCGGATGGTGGTCCTTCCCAGCTGGATCGACTACAACGGTCACATGACCGAGAGCCGCTATCTGTTCGCGGGCTCGCAGACGATCGACGCCTTCCTTGCCCATATCGGTGCCGGCCTCGACTATGTCGCAGGCGGGCACAGCTACTACACGGCCGAAAGCCACATCCGCCACCTCGACGAGGCGAAGGCGGGCGAGGGGCTGACCGGCGCCGTGCAGGTGCTGGCCAGCGACGACAAGCGCCTGCATGTCTGGATCACCCTCACCCGCGACCGCGACGGCGCCGAGGTGGCGACGATCGAGCAGATGCTGCTGCACGTGGCGATGGCCGAGGGCCGCACCTGCCCCGCCGCGCCCGGAGTGCTGGCGCGGCTTGCCCCGATCACGGCCGCGCACGGGGCGCTTGCGCGTCCCGAAGCGGTCGGGCGTCATGTCGGCCAACGCAAACCCGCCCTTGCCTGAAGGACCGCCATGAGGATCACGACCGACCTGCCCCACAAGGTCACCGAGACGCCGCACCTGTGGATCCCGCTCAAGGACGGGACCCGCCTCGCGGCGCGGCTCTGGCTGCCGGAGGGGGCGGGCCGGGAGGCGGCGGCGAAGGTGCCGACGATCCTCGAATACCTGCCCTACCGCCGCCGCGACGGGACGGCGGTGCGCGACCAGCTGACCCACCCGTGGTTCGCGGGTCACGGCTATGCCTGCCTGCGCGTCGATATGCGCGGCAACGGCGACAGCGACGGGCTGATGGCCGACGAATACACCGCGCTGGAACAGTCCGACGCGGTCGAGGTCATCGACTGGATCGCCGCGCAGGACTGGTCGGACGGCGGCGTCGGCATGATGGGGATCAGCTGGGGCGGGTTCAATTCTTTGCAGGTCGCGGCGCTGGCGCCGCCGGCGCTCAAGGCCATCGTCACGCTGTGCTCGACCGTCGACCGCTATGCCGACGACATCCACTACAAGGGCGGCTGCATGCTCACCGAGAACCTCGGCTGGGCGGCGACGATGTGGTCCTTCTCGTCGCGCGCGCCCGACCCGGCGATCCGGCCCGACGACTGGCGCGCGGTCTGGCTCGACCGGCTGGAGAACGAGCCGTTCCTGGCGAAGACCTGGTTCGATCACCAGACCCGCGACGGCTATTGGAAACACGGCTCGGTCTGCGAGGACTATTCGGCGATCAAGGCCGCGGTGATGGCGGTCGGTGGCTGGGGCGACAGCTACAAGAACGCGGTGCCGCAACTGGTCGAGAACATTCGCGGACCGGTGCGCGGCATCAACGGCCCCTGGATGCACAAATATCCCCATTTCGCCTATCCCGAGCCGCGCATCGGCTTCCTGCAGGAGGCGAAGGGCTTCTGGGACACGCATCTCAAGGGCCTGCCCGACCCGGCGCGCCCGGCCTATGCGATGTACCTGCTGGACGGCGCCGCGCCCTCGACCTGGTACACCCACCGCCCCGGCCGCTGGATCGCCGAAACCGCCTGGCCCGGCCCCAACGTGACCGCGACCACCCTGCCCCTCGGCCGCAGCCCGCAGGGCCACGGCACGCTCGGCGCCGCCCCCGCCCGGTTCGAGGCGCTGGTCGCGAGCCCCGAGCATTGCGGCATGGACGCGGGCGAATACTGCGCGATCTTCCTCGGCCCCGAGATGCCGGGCGACCAGCGCCGCGACGACGCCCTGTCGGTCACCTTCGACAGCGCCGCGCTGGCGCAGACCGACATCGTCGGCGCGCCGGTGGTGCGGCTGCGGCTGCGCTCGGACACGCCGGTCGCGCATCTGGCGGTGCGGCTCAACCACCTGCTGCCCGACGGCGCCGCCACCCGCGTCACCTGGGGCGTCGCCAACCTGTGCCAGCGCGGCTCGCGCGAGGCGCCCGAACCGCTGACCCCGGGCGAGGAGATCGAGATCGAGATCCCGCTCGACCACATCGCCTACCGCCTGCCCGACGGCCACCGGCTGCGGGTCTCGGTCTCGACCAGCTATTGGCCGATGATCTGGCCCTCGCCCGCGCCGGCCCGCGTCACGCTGACCGACGGCGCGCTGATCCTGCCCGTCCGCCCCTCGGGCGAGGCCGACGAGGTGAGCTTCCCGCCGGCCGAGGCGGCGCCGCCCCTCGCGCTCGAGGAGATCCGCGCCGAGGCCCACACCCGCCGCACCGAGATCGACCAGCGCACGGGCATCGTCTCGCTGGTGATCGAGGACGATTTCGGCAAGGCGCGCGACCCCAACCACGGGCTGATCGCGGGCTCGGTGCTGCGCGAATGGTGGGACATCCACCCCGACGATCCGCTCTCCGCCCGGGGCCGCACCCACTGGACCCAGGAGATCGAACGCGACGGCCTCAGCCTGCGGACCGAGGCGTTCACCGCCCTGACATCGGACGCGACCACCTTCCACCTCACCGGCCGGATCGAGGCCTGGGAGAACGAGACGCTGATCTATGCCCGCGACGTCGCAGAATCGGTGCCGCGCGACCACCTCTGAGCCCCGCCCCGCACGGAACGCTTGCCGTGCGGGCGCAAACCGCGATTAATTGACGCATCAATCAAGATCCGGGCCCAAGCCGTCCCGGACAGACACCCAGGGAGACTGCCCATGTCCAACGAACTCGACTGGATCCTTGCCCGCACCGTCGCCGGCCGGATGAACCGCCGCGCCTTCATGGGCCGCGCCGCGGCGCTTGGCCTGTCGGCCACGGCGGCGAACAGCCTGCTGGCCTCGGGCGTGCGCGCGCAGGGCACGCCCAAGAAGGGCGGCACGCTGAAGATCGGCATGCAGGGCGGCGGCTCGACCGACAGCCTCGACCCGGCGCTGGCGGCGAACCAGGTGACGTTCCAGCTGCTGCGGATGTTCGGCGAGCCGCTGGTCGAGCTGACGCCCGACGGCAAGCTCGACATGCGGCTGGCGACCGACGTCTCCTCGACCCCCGACGCCAAGACCTGGAGCTTCGCGATCCGCAAGGGCGTGACCTTCCACGACGGCTCGGCCCTGACGCCCGACGACGTGGTCGCGACGCTCAAGCGCCATTCCGACGAGTCGTCGCAGTCGGGCGCGCTGGGCCTGATGACCGGCATCTCGTCGATCAAGGTCGACGGCGACAACGTCGTGATCGAGCTTGAGGCGGCGAATGCCGACCTGCCCTACCTGATGGCCGACTACCACCTGCTGATCCAGCCCAAGGGCGGGGTCGAAGCACCCGCCGCCGGCGTCGGCACCGGCGCCTACAAGGTCGTGTCGCACGAACCCGGCGTGCGCGCCGTCTTCGAGAAATTCCCCGACTACTGGGACGACAAGCTGGGCCATTTCGACTCGGTCGAGATCCTGGTGATCAACGACAACACCGCCCGCACCTCGGCGCTGCAGTCGGGCCAGGTGCACCTGATCAACCGCATCGACCCGAAGGTCGCGGGGCTGATGTCGCGCGCGCCGAACCTGACGGTGACCAACGTCTCGGGCCGCGGGCACTACGTGTTCATCATGCACTGCGACACCGCGCCCTTCGACAATCCCGACCTGCGCATGGCGCTGAAGCTTGCGGTCAACCGCCAGGAGATGGTCGACAAGATCCTGATGGGCTACGGCTCGGTCGGCAACGACTTCCCGATCAACGCCGCCTACCCGCTGTTCGACGCCTCGATCCCGCAGCGCGAATACGATCCCGAACAGGCCGCGGCGCTTTACAAGAAATCGGGCCACGACGGCTCGCCGATCCTGATGTCCTGCTCGGACGTGGCCTTCGCCGGCGCGATGGACGCGGCGGCGCTGTTCCAGCAGTCGGCCCAGGCCGCCGGCATCCCGCTGCAGATCCAGCGCGAGCCGGGCGACGGCTACTGGTCGGACGTCTGGAACGTGAAGCCGTTCTGCGCCTCGTACTGGGGCGGGCGCCCGGTGCAGGACCAGATGTACTCGACCGCCTACCTGTCGACCGCCGACTGGAACGACACCCGCTTCAAGAACGCCGAGTTCGACGACCTGCTGGGCAAGGCCCGCGGCGAGCTGGACGAGGCCAAGCGCAAGGAGATGTATTCGCGCATGGCGATGCTCGTGCGCGACGACGGCGGCCTGATCCTGCCGATGTTCAACGACTTCATCTCGGCGAACTCGAACGACGTGGCGGGCTGGATCGAGGACCCGAACCAGGACTTCATGAACGGCTACGCCCCGCACAAGTGCTGGTTCGCGTGAGGCGCCGCCCTTGAGCATCCATCCCGTCGCCAGACTGCTGGCCCAGCGCATCGCGCTGGGCCTGATCCTGCTGTTCGCGGCCTCGATCCTGATCTTCGCCGGCACCCAGATCCTGCCCGGCGATGTCGCCCAGTCGATCCTCGGCCAGTCCGCGACGCCGCAGTCGCTCGCCAACCTGCGCGCCGAGCTGGGGCTCGACCAGCCCGCCGCCACCCGCTACCTCGCCTGGCTCACCGGCGCGCTGCACGGTGATCTCGGCACCGCGCTGACCAACGGCCAGGACATCGCCACCGCCATGTCGCAGCGGCTTGGCAACACGCTCTTCCTCGCCGGCACGGCCGCGGTGATCTCGGTGCCGCTGGCGCTGATCCTCGGGCTGGTCTCGGTGCGCTACCGCGGCCGCTGGCCCGACAAGCTCATCTCCGCCGTGACGCTCTCGACCGTCTCGGTGCCCGAATTCCTGCTGGGCTACCTCGCGATGTTCTTCCTCGCGGTGCAGCACCGGATCTTCCCCTCGGTCTCGACCGTCTACGACTCGATGGGCGTCCTCGAGAAGCTGCACGCCATCGGCCTGCCGGTCCTCGTCCTCGTGCTCGTGGTGCTGGGCCACATGATGCGCATGACCCGGGCCGCGATCCTGAACGTCATGCAGTCGCCCTATGTCGAGACGGCCGAGCTGAAGGGCCTGCGCCCCTTCACCATCATCGCCCGCCACGCGCTGCCCAACGCCATCGCCCCGGTGGTCAACGTGGTGATGCTGAACATGGCCTATCTGGTCGTCGGCGTCGTCGTGGTCGAGGTGGTCTTCGTCTATCCCGGCATGGGCCAGTACCTGGTCGACCACGTCGCCAAGCGCGACGTGCCGGTGGTGCAGGCCTGCGGGCTGGTGTTCGCCGCCGTCTACATCGGGCTGAACATGCTGGCCGATCTCGTCGCGATCCTCGCCAACCCGCGCCTGAGGCACCCCAGATGAGCCGCATCCCCCTGTCGGCCCTGATCGGCCTGATCCTCACCGCGGCCTATTTCCTGGCCGCCATCTTCGCGAGCGTCATCGCGCCCTACGGCATGGCCGAGGTCGCCGGCGGCGTGTGGGAGCCGATGTCGAGCGCGCACTGGCTCGGCACCGATTCCATCGGTCGCGACCTGCTGTCGCGGATGATCTACGGCGGGCAGGTGACGATCTTCGTCGCCACCGCCGCCACCATCGTTGCCTTCGTCACCGGCGCGCTTCTGGGCTTCGTCGCCGCCGTCTCGGGCGGCTGGGTCGACCAGGTGCTGTCGCGGCTCGTCGACCTGTTCATGTCGATCCCGGCCCTGATCCTCGCGCTGGTGATCCTGTCGGTGATGCCGGTCACCCTGCCGGTGCTGATCGCGGTCATGGGCCTGATCGAATCGACCCGCGTCTTCCGCCTCGCGCGCGCCGTCGCCGTCGACATCGCGGTGATGGACTATGTCGAGGCCGCGCGCCTGCGCGGCGAGGGCCTGGTCTGGGTCATCTTCCGCGAGATCCTGCCCAACGCCCTCTCGCCGCTGGTGGCCGAGGCGGGGCTGCGCTTCATCTTCATGGTGCTCTTCATCTCGACGCTGTCGTTCCTCGGGCTCGGCGTGCAGCCGCCGCTCGCCGACTGGGGCGGCATCGTGAAGGAGAACAAGGACGGCATCGTCTACGGCGTGCCGGCCGCGCTGCTGCCCGCCGTGGCGATCGCGACGCTCGCGATCTCGGTCAACCTCGTGGCCGACTGGATCCTCAATCGCACCACCAGCCTCAAGGGGGGCCGCGGATGACCGACCTTCTCGAAATCCGCGACCTGAAGATCGAGGCGACATCCTATCCGCCCGGCGAGAAGCCCCGCGACGTGACCCTGGTCGAGGGCGTGACGCTGAAGCTGCCGAAGGGCCGCGTCATGGGCCTGATCGGCGAGTCGGGCGCGGGCAAGTCGACGATCGGCCTCTCGACGCTGGCCTATGGCCGCGGCGGGGTGCGGATCACCGGCGGGCAGGTGGTGCTGAACGGCCAGGACATCCTGGCCCTGTCGCCCGGCGCGCTGCGCCGGCTGCGCGGCAAGACCGTCACCTATGTCGCGCAGTCCGCCGCGGCCTCGTTCAACCCGGCCAAGAAGCTGATCGACCAGGTGATCGAGACGACGCTCGCCGCCGGCACGCCCCGGGCCGAGGCCCGCGCCCGCGCGGTCGAGCTGTTCCGCAAGCTCTCGCTGCCCTCGCCCGAGACGATCGGCGAACGCTTCCCGCACCAGGTCTCGGGCGGGCAGCTGCAGCGGGTGATGACGGCGATGGCGCTGTGCCCGAAGCCGGAACTGGTGATCTTCGACGAACCGACCACCGCGCTCGACGTCACCACCCAGATCGACGTGCTGGCCGCGATCAAGGCCGCGATCCGCGACGAGGGCGTGGCCGCGCTCTACATCACCCACGACCTCGCGGTGGTGGCGCAGATCGCCGACGAGATCATGGTGCTGCGCCACGGCAAGATGGTCGAGCTGGGCGACACCGGCCAGATCATCACCGCCCCGCGCGAGACCTATACCCGCGACCTCGTCTCGGTCCGCCAGATCGAGCATCCGCCCAAGCCCGACGGCGCGGCGCCGGTGCTGACGATCGATGCGGTCTCGGCGCGCTACGGCCGCTCGGGGCCGCAGGTGCTGTCGGATGTCTCGGCGGTGCTGCCGCAGGGCCAGACCCTGGCGGTGGTGGGCGAGTCGGGCTCGGGCAAGTCGACGCTGGCGCGCGTGATCACCGGCCTCCTGCCGCCGCTGCAGGGCCGCATCACCTTCGCCGGCCGCGACCTGTCGCCGACGATGGCGGGCCGCTCGCGCGAGGATCTGCGCGAACTGCAGATGATCTACCAGATGGCCGACACGGCGATGAACCCGCGCCAGACCGTGGCCACGATCATCGGCCGGCCGCTGGAATTCTACTTCGGCCTGAAGGGCGCCGAGAAGAAGGCCCGGGTCGACGCGCTGCTCGACGAGATCGAGCTGGGCCCGAAATTCGCCGACCGCTTCCCGGCAGAGCTGTCGGGCGGCCAGAAACAGCGGGTCTGCATCGCGCGCGCCCTCGCGGCGAAGCCGAAGATGATCATCTGCGACGAGGTCACCTCGGCGCTCGACCCGCTCGTGGCCGACGGCATCCTCAAGCTGCTGCTGGACCTGCAGCGCGAAGAGGGCGTGGCCTACCTGTTCATCACCCACGACATCGCGACGGTGCGCGCGATCGCCGACCGGATCATGGTGATGCACCGCGGCCGCGTCGTGCGCTCGGGCCCGAAGGCCGAGGTGCTGTCGCCGCCCTTCGACGCCTATACCGACCTGCTGCTGTCCTCGGTGCCCGAGATGAAGCAGGGCTGGCTGGAAGAGGTCACCGCCAGCCGCCGCATGGCCGCCGGCGGCGAATAGCCCCCCTCCCCTGCCAGCGGCACCCGATCCTGCCACTTGCCCCTGCCGCCCGCGCGGCGGCCGGGGCTAAAGATCGATCTTCAGCGCCCGGCCCTCGGGCGCCGCGTCGGGCAGCCGGCGCGCCTGCGCCTCCAGCGCCCGCGGCAGGTCGAAGATCCATGTGACGATCTCGATCCGGTCCCAGACCAGCACCATCGCCGCCGCGACCGGCCCGCAATGCGGCAGCGCGGCCTCGAGGAACGGCTGCGGCCCCTCGGGCGAGGGCCAGCCGTAATCGCCGTAATGCCCGCCGCGGCCGATCGGGCCGCCGGCGGGGATCTCGGCGCCGTCGAGCGGCTTGAACTCCGGCGGCTCGCCGCGGGGAAAGCCCCGCCGCCCGCAGCTGCCATAACCGTCCAGCTCGCGGCTGGGCAGGCCCCAGAACCGCAGGCTTCCGCCGTTCTCCACCTGCGCGCCCTCGCCGTACTTGGCCACCAGCGTCGCCGCCAGATCCTCCTCGGTCGCGCTGCCCGCCGGCATCTGCAGGTGGCGCATCAGCGCCACCACCTCCTCGCCCCGGTCGGTGGGCTGGGTCACGGCGACGATGGTCTCGGTGCCGTCCGCGGCGATGAAGGCCTCGGCCCGGCCGAAGACCCGCCCGGCGCTGTGCTCGTCGCGCTCGGACCGCGCGCGCACGGCACCGGGCATCCGCGCGCCGACCGCGGCGGCAACCTCGTCCAGCGTCATGCCCAGCCGCAGCCCGAGGATGTCGAGCACCTGCGGCGCCTGCGCCCGCGCCGCCTGCCAGTCCGCGGGCCCCCATGACGCGGCGATCGCGCCGTCGTCCTTGGCGCGGACGTCCAGCCCCTCGACCTCGGCGGTCAGCACCAACACCCCGGCAAAGCCCGCACCGTCGCTCGCCCCCGGCGCCACCGGCGCGAAGGCCGTGCCCGCGACCCGCACCCGGATGTCGACCGCCGAGATGTGCCGCCCCTCGATCCCCGGCACCGTCGGCATCTCGGGCAGCACCACGGCGATGTCGGCATAGGGCGCGTCCCCGGGCGCGATCCGCCCGACCGCGCCGGCGAATTCGCGCGTCGCCGGGCCCCAGCCGCAGGCCTGCATCCCCGTGTCCGCGACCGAGGTCCGCCCGACCAGCCCCAGCACCCGCCCCCGTCCCGGCAGCGGCACGGTGCCCTGCGTCCGCAGCGGCCCGGCATCCTCGGCCGCCGGCGCCGTCTCTCCCAGCGCCTCGGCGCGACGCTCCCAGAGCGCGAAGCCGGCGCGCGGCGCGGGCTGGCCCGGCGGCCCGACCGCAACCGCCCCGGCACAGCCGGTCGCGGGATGCCGGCCGCCGTCGAAGACCCCCGCCAGCACCAGCCGGTCGCCAAGCGCCGCCGCCCGCCGCCGGCTCCAGTCGGCGAAGGGCTCCAGCAGCGCCGCCTCGGCCGCCGCGGTCAGCGGCAGGTCGGGATCGTCGAAGAACCGGCCCCAGGGCGCCTCGACGCCCGCCTGCGCCGCCGCGCGCTCGCGCGCGAGCCGTTCCAGCAGCATCCGCGCGAAGGCGCGCCGGTCGAAGACCTGCGGCGCCGCGGCCAGCACCAGCAGGTCTGCGGTCTCGGGATCAAGGAACAGCCGCTCGGGGCGCACCACCGGCGCCGCCGCAGCCCCGGGTCCCGCCGCCGCCGCGACCTGCGGCGCCGGCGCCATCGCCAGGTGCAGCGTGACGCCGGCGATGCCGCCGCGGTGATCGTCGCGCGGCCCGAGCCACAGCTCGCTCGGGCGCGACACCGCCAGCGCCGTGCCCGCCGCGGCGACCGGCGCGACCCGCGCCAGCACCCGCAGCTCTTCGTGGCGCATGAGCAGATGCACCGCGTCGACCTGGTCGGGCTCGACCGGCAGCCACTGGAAGTCGCCCGGATCCGCGGCGACCAGCTCCGGCGGGTCGAGGCGCCGGCGATCGGGCCCGTCGGCCTCGGGGTCGCGGTCGTGCGCGACCGGGATGAAATTGACCGAGCGCACCGGGAAGGCCCCGAACCGCGGCTCGTAGGGGCCAAGGCGCAGCCCCAGCCCGACGATGTAGTCCTCGCGCGCCAGCGCCTGCAGCGCCGCGGCCTCGCGCGCGGCGGCGCCCGCGCGCTGCGAGGCGACGATGCCCGAGGTCATGACCGCCAGCAGCCGCTCCAGCACCTCGGCCCCGCCCGGGACCTGCCCGAAGGCCGCGGTCAGCGAGGCGCCGGTGGTCTCGAACAGCGCCTCGGGCAGCGCACCTGCCACCGGCCCCGCCGGCGCCTCCCAGGCGATCTCGGCGATCGGCTCGGCGCCGCGCGGGTCGAAGGCCAGCCGCAGCCGCTCGAGCGTCACGGGCAGCACCACCTTGTCCAGCTCGTCCTCGGTGATCGGCGTCGCGCGCGCCAGCGCGCCCGTGGGCGCGTCGATGCGATAGTCGAGCAGCGCCCAGACCGTGCCGCGCCCGGTCCCGGTCTCGACCCGCTGCAGGAAGGCAAGCGCCGTCTCGGGCGGCATCGGCAGGAAATCCAGTTTGCGGGTGCGCAGCTGCTCGGCCGCCGGACCCGCGCCCATGCCCATGCCCGGGCCCGTGCCGATCCCGGCCAGCGTCAGCGCCTCCATGTCCAGCTCGACCGGGAAGCCGCCCAGCGTTCTGCTATAGTCGCGCAGCTGCGCAAGCCCGACCGCGCGCAGCGCCAGCGGCATCTCCGGCACCATCTGCCGCACCAGCCGCCCCACCGGCTCGGCCCCGGCCGCCAGCGCCATGTCCCAGCGGATCTTGTCGGCCCCCGACAGCCGGTCAGGCCTGCCCTCGGCGAAGCCGACCGGCAGCACCCGGTCGCGTTCCAGCGGCGTCAGCGCCTCGGCCGCCAGCCGCAACGCCGCGCCCCCCGACAGCGCCCGCTCCGGCCCCCGCGCCAGAAGCGCGCCATAGCGCATCTCCATGCCGAAGGTCGCGGGCCGGTCCTCGAACGTGCCGGGATAGGCGAAGCCGGCCTGCGGCATCGCCCGTGCCGACGCGGTCAGGTGCACCAGCCGCCCGTCCTGCCGCAACAGCCCGTTGCGCGCGGCGAAATCCACCGGCGGCGGCGCGGTGCCCGGCGCCGGCCGGTCCCAGCGGTGCACCACCGTCTCGGGGGCCGGCGCCTGGCGCGCGCCGGTGCGCGGCTGGCGCACCAGCAGCGCCGAGACGACGCGCATCCCGGCGCGGGCGGCATCCTCGCCGTCGACGCCGGACCGGGGCTGCTGCGGCAGCAGGATCTCGGGGCGCGCCGGCACGTCGATCAGCAGGCGCAGCACCATCCGGTCGCCCGGGAACATCTCCATCCCGGAGGACAGCGGGTCCGCGGCGGGCCCCGGCACCGGCCCGGCGGCAAGCGCCGCGGGCAGCCGCAGCGGCAGCGGATCGGTCTCGGTCAGCAGCACGGCCCCGACCGGCAGCGCCCCCGACAGCCGGATCGTGCGCACCGCCGCGGGGACCGTCGCCACCAGCCCCTCGTTCGCGCGCGCCCCGCCCCCCAGATGCAGCCTGAACGGCTCCCGCGGGCCGGCGCGCGTCACCGTCGCGTTCAGGTCCAGCAGGATCCGCGACGGCGGCACCAGCGCCGCAGCCCGCGCCGCCAGCGACCGGGCCCAGGCCGCGCGCCCCTCTGACCCGGCCGCGGCGGGCAGGGCCGGCAGGCCGGGCGGCAGCACGTCGGGGGACAGCTGCGCCATGGCCTGCTCGACATACGCCATCTCCGCCAGCGCCGGGCGCTGGCCCAGTACCCAGAGGCCGAAGGCGGTCTCGATCGCCGCCTCACCCGACAGGACCGGGCCCGACAGGACAGGAGGCGGCAGGACGGGAGCTGGCAGGACGGGCGGGGCCGCCGCGCCCCTTCCGACCGGACTCTGCGCCACCTGAACCGAAGCGGCGGGGCCGGCCGGCGTCGCGCAGAACGCGACCAGCGCGGCGACCGCGGCCTCGCTTCCCGAGAGCGGCACCGATACCGCCCGCCCGAGGCCCGGCGCGCGCAGGCTCAGCCGGCCGCCGCTGCGGATCGCGGCGACGATGGCATGGCCGGCGGGCAGGTTGGCGGCGAGCAGACCCTCGGGCGGCACGACACCCGCGCCCGAGCTGCCCAGAACGACCCCGTCGACCGCGACCTCGATCCGCGGGTCGGGCCAGGGCGCGGCAGGGTCCTGCCCGAGCAGCGCCGGCGCCACGACCAGCGTCAGCATCCCGGGCTGGGGCGGCAGCATCGGCGCCGGCGGCGCCCCGCCCGCGACCGCCGGCGGCCGCGTGCAGGCCAGGCCCAGCGTGCCCCCGCCCTCGACCGGGGCCAGCGCGCGCCCGTGCCAGCCCTCGGGGCCCGCGACGAACCGCCAGGCCGCAGCGCCCGCCACCTGCCCCCCCGGCACATCCTCCGCCACACCCTCCGGTACGCCTTCCGACACGCCTTCCGGTACGCTTTCCCGCACGGGCACGGCGTGAACGGCCAGCGCATCGGGCTGCCCGTCGCGGCCGGCGACCTCGACAAGGACGGTCACGGTGCCGTCGCCCCGGATCGCCGCCTCCAGCTCGGGCGACAGGCCCGCGCCGGCGACAAGCTCTGCCAGCCGCGCGCGCATCGGTGCCGCGGCGAACAGCCGGTCCGGGGTGTCGCCGGGCTGTCGCAGCCCCGAGAGGTGGTAGTTCGCGCGCTCACGCGCGAGGATCTCGCCCGGCGCGGTCAGCACGCCGCCCGCGGCATCGCGCCGGTCCTCGGGCACGATCACCGCGCGGTAGCGGTCGATCATCTGCCGCCCAGCCGTCTGGCCGGCCCCCTGCTGTGCCGCCGCCTGCTGTGCAGCCGCCGGCAGGGCCGGCGCCAGAAGGACCGCGGCCGCCAGCAGCAGCCCCTTGCGCATCGTCACCATACTCGCCCCCCGTCCCGCGCGCCGCCCGATCCCGGGACGGCGCCGAAAGCCACGTGCCCTAAAACCACGTCCCTTCAGGATCGCGCGACCGCACGCGCGCCGGGCGTCACCCCGGTCGCATGCCGGGCGTCTGTCGATGGCAAGACGGCGGGCCGGGCGCCGCCCCGCGGCCCCGCCCCCGAAGAAGGCCAACACACCCTGCCCCCGACACACATCGCGATCCGCTCTCCACATGTGCCGCCGGCCGGAAGACCCGCCCGGACGGCGCCGATGTCTCGATCCTGCCGGCCCCGCGGGGCCGTCGCGCCTCCCAGCCTGCCCGCTCTGCCCGGCAGGTCAAGCCGTTTCGGCAGCCCCGGTCGCGCCGCCGCCGCCGCGGGCGGGGCGCGCCGCGAACTCCGCCAGCGCCGCGCAGACCCGCGCGAAGCTTGCCGCCGCCTTCGCCGAGCGGTGGCGCGCGCGCAGGTGGCCATGCACCAGCCCCGGCTCGACCGCGCCCTCGGCCTCGACCCCCGCCGCGCGCAGCCGCGCGACATAGGCCGGGACGTCGTCGGCGAGCGGGTCGCATTCCGCCGCCAGCGCCAGCACCGGCGGCATCCCGGCGAAATCGTCGCCCAGAAGCGGGAAGGCCCGCGGGTCGGGCACCGGATCGCCGCCGAAGCGCAGCCGGGCGTACGCCTCCATGTCGGCGGTGGTCAGCATCGGCGCCCGGGCCTGCCGCACGAGGCTCGAGTCCGGCGGATAGGGCGGCGCGTGCAGCCCCAGCGACGGGTAGATCAGCACCACCCCCGCGACCGAGGCGCGGATCTCGGCCGCGACCGCCGCCGCGAGCGTGCCGCCCGCGCTGTCGCCGCACAGCAGGATCGGGCCCTCGGCCGCCAGCGCCCGCGCCACCGCCAGCGCGTCGTCGACCTGCGCGGGATGCACGTGCTCGGGCGCCAGCCGGTAGTCGGCCGCGATCACCTCGAGCCCGGTCGCCGCCGCGATCTCGGCGCAGACGTCGTCGTGGCTGTCGAGCCCGCCCAGCACGAAGCCGCCGCCGTGCAGGTACAGGACCACCGGCCCCCCCGCCCCGAACGCGGCCCCCGCCCCGGGCCCGTAACGGCGCACCGGCACGCCGGCGATCGTGCCGTCAAGCGCCGCGACCCCGTCGGGATAGCCATGGTGGAAGGCGCGCGCCATCGCGTCGTAGACCCGGCGCTGGCCCTCGATGTCGTCGGGCGCCAGCGCCTCGGTGTAATGCGCCGCCGTCGCCGCGATGAAGGCGCGGATCTCGTCGTCCAGATGGTCGCGATAGGTCATGGATCCTCCCCGCCGGGCGCCCGCCCGAACCCTGGGCCAAACCCCCGGCGAGGCGCCCGTTCGCCGCGACCCTAGCGCGCCTCGAAAAGCCCCCGCAACTCGCCCGTGGCGCCATCGCCAAGCCCGAGGTCGGTGACCCGCGGCCCGGGGTTGCACGCGAGGCTCGCCCCGGTCAGCGCCTTGAAGGTGCGCAGCGGCGGCGCCCAGTCGGCGACTTCGGCCGCGGCGGCGCGCAGCGTGGCGAGCGCAAGCGCGGTCTCGGTCGCCGGGGCGTCCGACAGCAGGCCGCAGACCGGCAGCGGCAGCAGCGCGATCACCGCGCCGCCGCGCGCGACCGCCATGCCGCCGCCGCAGGCGATCAGCGCATTGGCCGCCGCCGCCATGTCGACGGGATCGCGGCCGAAGACGCACAGGTTGTGGCTGTCATGCGCGATCGTGGTCGCGATCGCGCCGCGCCAGCTGCCCCAGTCGTCCAGCACCCCCAGCGAGGGCACCGCCGTGCGCCGGCCGTGGCGGTGGATCACCGCCATCACCAGCTTGTCGTCGGGCAGGTCCAGCACGCCGTCGACCACCGCCACCTCAAGCCGCCGCCACTCGGTGAAGCGCGGGCGGAACACGGTGTTGATCTCGACCCGGTCGCCGGTGCCCTCGGGGGCGCGCAGCACGAAATCGGCCGGCGCCAGCGGCGCGAGCTTCACGGTGTCGGCGAAATCGGCCACCTCGGCCCCCGGCACGCCGCCGGTCAGCGCGCCATCGCGCGCGACCTCGGCGCCGCCGGCGAAGACCCGCAGCACCTCCAGCCGGTCGAGATCGCCCAGCACCACCAGATCCGCGCGCCGCCCCGGCGCGACCAGCCCCAGATCGCGCCGTCCCAGCCGCATCGCCGCGTTCAGCGTCGCGGCGCGCAGCGCGTCGACCGCGGGCATGCCATAGCGCACCAGCCGCCGGATCACGTCGATCAGCCCGCCCACCGTCACCAGATCGTCGGGGAAGACGTCGTCGGTGCACAGCGTCAGCGTCTGCGGCAGATGCGGCAGCCCCGCCAGCGCCGCCACCGCACCCGGCAGCACATAGTCGTGCGACCCGCGCAGCTCGACCGTCAGGCCCGCGCGCAGCTTCTCCAGCAGGTCCTCGCCGCTGGTGATCTCGTGGTCCGATCCGATGCCCGCCGCGACGAAGCCCTGCAGGTCGGCCCCCTCGAGCCCGCGGCCATGGCCGCAGACCAGCTTGCCCGAGGCAAGCCCCGCGTCGACGATCCCGCGCATCTTCGGCGAACGGCTCAGCACGCCGCGCATGTCCATCACCTCGGCCACGCCGGTGATGCGGTCCCAGCCCAGCATCCGCGCCATCTCGTCCGGCCCGAACTCGGCCCCCGCGACCTCGATCCCCGGGGCCGAGGGCACGCAGGACGGCGCCAGCACCAGCACCCGCAGCGGCAACCCGCCAGAGGCGCGCGCGGCCCAGTCCACCCCGTCCAGCCCCGCGACATTGCCGACCTCGTGCGGGTCCCAGACCACGGTGGTCGTGCCCTGCGGCACCACCACCTCGGCATAGCGGCGCGGCGTGGTCATCGAGCTTTCGATGTGCATGTGCATGTCGATCAGCCCCGGCGCGACCAGCGCGCCCTCTAGCGCGATCACCCGGCCCGCATCGGCGCGCGTGCCCGGCGCATGGACCGAGGCGATCAGCCCGCCCACGATGCCCACGTCCGCGGCACGGATCTCGGACGTGGCGACATCGACGACGCGGCCGCCGGCCAGCAGCAGGTCGAAGGGCGCGCGGCCGGTGGCGGCGGCGACGGCGCGGTCGCGCAGGCCGGCATCGTCGAGGTCGTGGGGTTCTTGCGTCATCGTCGTCATCCTCGGGCGGCGCCGATCAGCGCCTGCATCAGGGCCTCGCGGATCCGCGCCCCGTCGGCGCGGGTCGAGACGAGGGCATTCGGCGCGGCCCTGGCCGCGCGCCATTCCACCACGGTCATTCCGCGCGTGTGCTCGCCGCGCGTTTCCATGTCCAGCCGCGCGGGGTCGCAGGCCACCGACCCGGGCAGCACCAGCGCCGCCGCCGCCACCGGGTCGTAAAGCGCCATCGGCCGCGCCCCGTCATCCGCGATGCGCAGGTAGCCTTCGTACAGATCGGCCAGCAGCGCCGCGCGCTCTCCGGGCTCGGCCCGCAGCGGCGCAAGCTCGGCCAGCGTCGCCGTCACCTGCCGGCAGGCCAGCAGGTCGACCATCTCGATCCGCACGCCCGCCGCGATCACCGCGGCCACGGCCTCGGGGTCGACGGCGGCGTTGAACTCCGCCGCGGCGCTGTGGTTGCCCCGCCCGGCCGAGCCGCCCATCCACACCAGCCGCATCCCGGCCAGATCGGGCCGCGCCGCGACCAGATGGGCGATGTTGGTCAGCGGTCCCAGCGCCAGCACGTCGCGCCCCCCGGCGTCGAGGAAAGCCGCCAGCGCCGCCACCGCCCCCGGCGCGGGACGCCGGTCGGTCGGCGGCAGCTTGCGCCCCTGCCCCGGCATGCCGTCATCGCCCAGCACGTAATCCGCGGTGACCAGCGGCCCGGCAAGCGGCTGCGCGGCGCCCTCGAGGATCGGCATCTCCCAGCCGAAGACCGCGGCCGCCGCGCAGGCATTCGCGCCCACCTGCGCCAGCAGGCAGTTGCCCGCCACCAGCGACAGCCCCGCGACCGGGCGGTGCGCAAGGACCAGCAGGATCGCGGCCAGGTCGTCAAAGCCCATGTCGGTGTCGATCCAGACCGGCGCGGCAAGATCCTCAGTCACGGTGCAGCACCACCGCGCCATCCTGCGGCAGGTCGAAGGCGATCTCGGCCCCGATCGCGTGGCGCGGCGCCGCGGCCGGCACCTCGGCCTTCACGTCGCCCAAGGGGGTCGCCAGCAGGTATTCGACCACCTGCCCCAGATAGCTCGCCCCCGCGACGGTGCCGCGATGCGCGCCCCGGCCCAGCCGCACCGCGTTCGGCCGCCAGGCAAGCCCGGTCGCGGTGCCGGTGTCGAACCCCGGCGCGGCCAGGCCCTTCAGCTTGCCGTCGCGCAGCGCAAAGCAGTTCTCGAAGCCGATGAAATTCGCGACGAAACCGGAGACCGGCCGCTCGTAGATCTCCTCGGGCGTGCCCGCCTGCTCGATCCGGCCCTCGCGCATCACGATGATCCGGTCGGCCAGCGCCAGCGCCTCGGCCTGGTCGTGGGTGACGTAGATCATCGCGATCCCCAGCTCGCGCTGCAGCCGCGCCAGCTCCGAGCGCATTTCCAGCCTGAGCCGCGCATCGAGGTTCGACAGCGGCTCGTCCAGCAGCAGAAGCTTCGGCTCGACCACGATCGAGCGTGCCAGCGCCACCCGCTGCTGCTGCCCGCCCGACAGCGCCTTCGGCTGGCGGTCGGCCAGGTGCGACAGCCCGACCGAGGCCAGCGCCGCCTCGACCCGCGTCCTGACCTGCGCGGCGGGCACCCGGGCCAGCCGCAGGCCGAAGGCCACGTTCTCGAACACCGTCAGGTGCGGGAACAGCGCATAGGACTGGAACACCAGCCCGATGCCGCGCCTGTTGGCCGGCACCCGGGTGATGTCGCGCCCGTCCAGCTCGATCCGCCCCGAGACCGGCGTCATCAGCCCGGCGATGGCGCGCATCGTCGTGGTCTTGCCGCAGCCCGAGGGGCCGAGCAGCGCCACCAGTTCGCCGGGCTTCATCGCGAAGTCCAGGCTGTCGACCGCGATGGTCGCGCCATAGCCCAGCGTGAGCCTCTCGAGGGTCAGGAAGTCAGACATAGCGCGACAGCCCCAGCAGTTTCTCGGCCACCATCACGACGCCCAGCGACATCAGCGCCAGCAGGCCCGACAACGCGGCGACCGAGGGGTCGTAGTTGAATTCCATGTAGAACATCATGTCGATCGGCAGGGTGGTGATCCCCGGCCCGGTCAGGAACAGCGACACCGGCACCTGGTTGAACGAGGTGATGAACCCGATGATGAAGGCGGCCATGATGCCTGCGCGGATGTTGGGCAGCACCACCTTGGCGAAGGCCTGCAGCCGGCTCGCGCCCAGCATCACCGCCGCCTCCTCGATGTCGGGGCGCAGGTTCACGAGGCTGCCCGACACGACGCGGACCGCATAGGGCACCAGCAGCGCCGTGTGCCCGATCATCAGCGCCAGCGGCACCGGGATGCCCAGCGGGATCACCAGATGGCGCAGCAGCGCCAGGCCCACGATGATCCCCGGCACCACGATCGGCGCGGTGACGATGGCGCGCACCACCTCCGCCCCCGGCGGGTCGTAGCGCTCGAGCGCATAGGCCGCCGGGATGCCCAGAGCCAGCGCCACCGCGGTCGAACCGAAGGCAAGCGCGATCGACAGCCAGAAGGCCGCGCGGAAGCTCTCGACCGTGAACACCTTCGCCACCCAGCGCAGCGACAGCCCCTCGGGCGGGAAGGCCAGCGTCTCGCCGCCCGACAGGCCCGCGACGCAGATGATCACGAAGGGACCGATCAGGAAGACCAGCACCGCCGCCAGAAGCAGGTGACCAAGCCCGCGCATCATGCCACCTCGCGTTTCACGCGGCGCACCGAGGCCAGGCGCTTCAGCGCCACGCTCGTCACCACCGACATCACGATCAGGATCACCGCGATCACCGCCGCCGCGGCGAAGTCGTTGGCGACCGACACCCGCTGGTACAGCAGCGTCTCCAGCATCAGCACCTTCGAGCCGCCAAGGATCGCCGGCGTCACATAGGCGGTCAGCGAGCCCACGAAGACCAGCGTCCCGCCCACGACCAGCCCCTCGCGCGTCAGCGGCAGGATCACCTTGAAGAACACCGCGGGCCAGCTTGCCCCCAGCACCCGCGCCGCCGGGATCACGTCGCGCGGCAGGTTCTCCAGCGACGAGATCAGCGGCAGCACCATCAGCGGGAAGAACAGCTGGATCAGCCCGATGAACACCGCCGTCTCGGTGAACAGCAGCCGCAGCGGGCTGTCGACCAGCCCGCTCGCGGTCAGGAACACGTTCAGGAACCCGGTCCGCCCCAGGATCACCAGCCAGGCATAGGTCCGCGCCACCGGCGAGATCATCAGCGGCAGCACCAGCAGCGCGACCAGCCGCCCCTTCGACTTCGGCCCCGCCTCGACCACGGCCAGCGCCACGCCATAGCCGACGACGGCGGCGACCGCGGTGACGATCAGCCCCAGCCGGAAGGTGCGCCAGAACACCTCGCGGTTCAGCGGCTGGGCGAAGAACTCCAGGTAATGGCCCAGCGTCCAGCCGTCCTCGGCCCGGAACGCCCCCGACAGCAGGATCGCCACCGGCAGGATGAAGCCGAGCGCGATGAAGATCGCGGCGGGGGCAAGAAGCCAAAGACCGATGCGGCGGTTCTGGAACATGGTGTCTCCGATCGGGCGGCGCGCGCGCGGGCGGCGCCGCCCCGTTCAGCTTACTGGGCGACCTTGGCGTTCCAGCCTTCCAGCCAGGCGTCGCGATGCGCGATCTGGTCGGCGGCGGGCAGGAAGTGGATCGCGGCCGCGGTCTCGGGGCCATAGGTCAGCCCCTCGGCGACCTCGTCCGACACCTCGACGGCGGTGTTGACCGGGCTGTCGACCAGCCCCTCGGCCAGGGTCTGCTGCACCTCGGCCGACAGCCAGTAGTCGATGAACTGCTGCGCCAGCGCCGGGTCCTTGGCGCCCTTGGTCATCGCCAGCACGTTCATGCCGCCGGTCTGGCCCTCTTTCGGGGTGGCCCAGGCCACCGGCATCCCCAGCTTGGCGATGTTGGCCCAGCCGAACCGGCCGACGACCGCGGCCAGGATCTCTTCCTGCTGCAGCAGCTGCGGGATCTGCGAGCCGCGCTCGTAGAAGGTGACGATGTCGCCCTTGTGCGCGGCCACCAGATCCAGCGCATCGGCAAAGCCCGGGTCATCCTTGCCCAGCGCTTTCTCCAGCATGTAAAGCGTGATCGGACCCTGCGTCGTGGTGATGTTGGGCAGCGCGACATAGCCCGCAAGCTCGGGCTTGAAGAGATCGAGCCAGCTCTCGATCGTCACCTCGTCCGACCGGTATACGATCGAGGTGCCGTAGAAGGTGTAGCCCACCGCCATGTGGCCGCCGATCGGGTCCTTGGCGAAGTCGTAGATGCCCGCCATGTTCGGCACCGCCGCCGGGTCGATCGGCGCCAGCAGGCCCTTGTTCGCGGCCTCGAGCGCATTGGCGTCCGAGAAGGCGATCACATCCACCACCGGCGCCGCGGCATTGGCCTCCAGCTTGGCGAGACGCTCGCTGCTGTTGCCGGTCTCGACGACCAGCGTGCAGCCGCATTTCGCCTCGAACGGGGCATAGAGCGCCTCCTTGTAGGCATCCTGCGCGATCCCGTAGACCGAGATCGTCAGCGTCTTGTCCTGCGCCAGCGCCGGGGAGGCGGCGGCAAGGGCGATCAGGCTCGCGGCAAGCGGAAGGCGGGTCATGGCAGATCCTTTGCGGGGGATGAGGGGGGGCAGGTCGATCCGCGCACGACAAGCGTGACCGCGGCAAGTCTCTGGCCCCGCGCCCGGCCGGTGACCACGTCGAGCGCGTGCTCGGCGATGGCGGGCAGGTCCTGGCGCAGGGTGGTGAGCGGGGGCGCGACGATGCGGCCCCAGACGATGTCGTCGAAGCCGGTGACCGAGACATCCTGCGGCACCCGGATGCCGCGGGCGGTCAGCCCCGCGATCATGCCGACGCCGATCGCGTCATAGGCGGCGCAGATCGCGGTGACGCCCTCGGCGCGCCAGCCGTCGGCATGGGCGCGCACCGCGTCCAGATCCGGGCCCACCGCCACCTCGCGCAGCGTCACGCCGGCGGCGGCGAAGACCTCGCGCATGCCCGCGCCGCGCTCGTCGGACACGTTCGACTGCTGGCGCGACAGCACGATCTCGACATGGCGATGGCCCAGCGCGACCAGGTGGCGCGCGACGATGCGCCCGCCCTCGCGGTGATCGGCCGAAGCGGTGTTGAGCGGGTTGGCCGCGCTGTCGACGACCGCGACCGGCACCGGCAGGCTGGCCGGGTCGATCGGCGCCCCGCGCAGCGGGATCACGATCAGCGCATCCGCGCCGCGCCCGGCGAAGTCGCGCAGCTGCTCGGCCTGCATCTCGCCCGATCCCATCGAATCGCCGATCAGCAGCGCCAGCCCCCGCGCCTTCGCCGCCCGTTCGAAGGCCTGCACGAAGCCCGCGAACAGCGGCATGGTGAAATCGGGCACCACGAGGCCGACGATGGTCGACCGCCCGGTGCGCAGCGTCCGCCCGGCATGCGAGGGCACGAAGTTCAGCGCCTCGGCCATCTCGCGCACCCGCGCCGCCATCGCCGCCGAGACACGCCCCCGCCCCGACAGCGCATTGGCCACCGTTACCCGGCTGACACCCAGCGCGTCGGCGATCTGCTGCATCGAGGCGGGACGATCCATCATCTGGCCCTGTGGTTTCACGTGAAATCAATCTTGCTTTCTCGTGAAACCATTCGCCGGCCCCGTCAAGCCCCCTGCGGCCCCTGCCCTGCCACGGATCGCGAACGACGAAAGGCCGGGCAGATGCCCGGCCTTTTGCCTGCATTTTGGGCGATCTCAGCCTGGCAGCGCGCCGCAGAAGCCGCCGCTCGCCGCCTGCCCCGATCCCAGCGCGAAGGCGGGCGGCGCCTGCCACGGGTTCGGCGGGCTCGCCGCCAGGTCCAGCCCCACCAGCACCGCGAGCGCCGCGATCGCGATCCCTGCCGTCAGCCTGCGGGTCATGTCCGTGCCTCCAGCCCCAGTCGCGGCCGCAGCCAGATGCCCAGATAGGCGCCGGCGAAGGCCATCACGAACCAGGCCCAGCCGTGCAGGCTGCCGGTGGCGATCCCCGAGAAGAAGGCCCCGACGTTGCAGCCGAAGGCCAGCCGCGAGGAATAGCCAAGCGCCAGCCCCGCCACCACCGTCGCGATCCAGGCCCGGGCCGGATAGCGCGGCAGCGGCGCGGCCAGCGCCCCCCGGCGCCAGGCCGCGACGCCGAAGGCGCCCGCGATCAGCCCGATGTCGGTGAGCGAGCTGTAATCGGTGAGGATCGAGCCGTTGACCCGCGCCACCGACCCCGGCGCCGTGAAGAAGGCCGAGCCCGACAGATCGCCTCCGAGCGCGACGAAGCCCTTGGCGGCCCAGATCCCCAGCCCGTAGACCACGCCCCAGGGCTGGCCCGCGATCGCCAGGTTCGCCACCGCCAGCGCCGCCAGCAGCACCGCCGCCAGCAGCAGGCGCCGCGGCACCGCCCGCGTGCCGGGCGCCGCGCGCCACAGCACGATCCCCGCCAGCCCGGCCAGCCCGGCCAGCGTCACCGCCAGCCCCGCCCCCCCGGTCAGCGTCAGGATCGGCAGCGCGCCGAGGTCGGTCCACCAGATCAGGTGATAGGCCCCCGCGAAGCTGCCGATGGCGAAGAACGGCAGCGCCAGCAGGCTGACCGGGTTGCCGCTGCCGGCATTGACCAGCGTGCCCGACCCGCAGCCCAGCACCACCTGCATCGCCGCGCCGAAGACGAAGGCCCCGCCCAGCATCGCCCAGCCGATCGGCGCCTGCGCGCCGCCGATCTCGCCCGGATGGCTCGAAATCAGCGGAATAGACACGATCGCGACCAGCGCGATCGCCAGGATCTGCGCCAGCATCCCCGCCGGCTCGCGGCGCAGGATCATCGCCCGCCACGGCCCCGCGAAGCCGAAGCGCAACCCCTCGAGCACGATGCCGAAACCCAGGCCCACCGCCAGCAGCATGCCAAAGCGCGCGCCGACGAACAGCGTCACCGCCGCGACCGCGGCAAGGCCCGCCGCGACCAGCAGCCCCCGGGTGCCGATCCGTGCCCCCCCGGCCGGGGCCAGCGTCGCCGCGGTCATCAGTTGCCCCCGCGGAACTGGTTGAGCAGGTTGTCGACCAGGCCCGGCACGTTCTCCATCTCGGCGCCGGTCTGCGAATATTCGACCATCGAGCCGGGATAGAGCTTCACGTTCGGGATCCCGGCCAGCTCGGACATCGCGAACCAGTCGGTCGCCGCCCAGTGGCCGGTGTTGCAGAACGACACGACCTCTTCGCCCTCGGTGATCCCCAGCCGGGCCTTCAGCGCGGCGACGTCGTCGACCGGGGCGATCGCGGTGGCGCCGGGGCGGAAGAAGCCCGAATGCGGCACCGAGATCGCGCCCGGCAGCGTGCCGGGCCGGGCGGCGGCGGCATGGGCCTGCTTGCCCTCGTAGAAGGCGGTCGGCCTTGCATCGACAAGCCGCGCAGTCGTTTCGCCCGCGACCACGGCATTCACCTCGTCGGTTTGCGCGGTCCAGGTGTCGTTCCACGAGATGTCGATGTCCGACGGCGCGGGCTTGGCCGGGGTCTCGCTCAGCGCGAGACCCGCGTTGACCCAGGCGGTAGCGCCGCCGTTCAGGATCGAGATGTCGCGAAAGCCCGCGCTCTTGAGCGTCCAGTACACCCGCGCGGCCGCGCCGAAATCGCTGTCGTCGTTGCCCTGCCCCATCACGACCACCGGCTGGTCGAGCGTCAGGCCCAGCGCTTGCAGCCGCGCCTCCAGCTCGTCCTCGGGCACGATCTGGCCCGGGTTGTCGGCCGGGCCGCGGAACAGGCCATAGGGCGCATCCAGCGCCCCCTCGACATGGCCGGTGCCATAGGCCGCCCCGCGGATATCAAGCACCGCGGGCGCGCCGTCGCCCTGCAGCGCCGCCTCCAGCTCGGCCGGGGTGGTCAGCGGGGCGCCCCCCAGCGCGGCGGCGGGGCCGGCGGCCCCCAGAAGCGCGGCCAGAAGCGCGGCGGCAGAGACGGCGGTGGTGGTGGCGAAGCGGGGGGTCATGGCAGGTCCTTCTCGGTCGGCGTCAGGGGGGCCTTGGCCGGCCATCGGTCGGCCCGGCCCGCGACGCGGTTGCCCCCTATGTCGGCGCCGCCGCGCCGAAGGCAAGGCGCCGCGCCCGCGGCCCCGCCCCGTGGCCCGAAACGCGCGTTCGGCCCCGGGCCGCGCCGCCGGACGCCCGCCCCCGCCCGCCCCGGCGCGGGCAAACGATCGCCGCCCGGCCGCGGCCCGCGCGGGGACGGCGTCCTTTTGTTGCTCCTGCACCGATCGCGCCGATGCGCTTGCGCCGGGTCGGCCCGCGTGCTGGTCTGACCCCGACCGAAAGAGGGAGTGCCGGCCATGCCCGCCTATACCGAACCCAGCCTGAAACTCACCGCCGAGGGGGCGAAGACCCTGCTCGCCGCGGCCGAGGCCCGCGCGCGCGAGATCGGCGTCGGCCAGAACATCGCCGTCGTCGATGCCGGCGGGATGATGCTCGCGTTCCTGCGGATGGACGGGGCCAAGAACCTGTCGATCCTGTCGGCCACCGCCAAGGCCGAAACCGCGGCCTCGCAGCGCCAGCCCACCGGCCGGATCGCGGCCGAGACCGAGGTGAAGATGGCGCTCGCCACCGGCACGCGGGTGACGAACCTGCCCGGCGGCCTGCCGATCATCATCGACGGCCAGCTGGTGGGCGCGGTCGGCGTCGGTTCGGGCACCGGGGCGCAGGATGTCGACTGCGCCAATGCCGGCCTGCGGGCCATCGGCGCCCAGACCTTCGAGTGATCGGGCCGCCGGAAAAGACCCTGAACCCCTGAAACAGACCCTGTTTCCCGGCGCCGCTCAGTCGAAGGCGCCGGGATGCATCTCTTCCCAGAACGCCTGGATCGCCTCGGCGTTCAGGGCGCTCATCCAGCCGTGGCGCTCGAAATCGTCGCGCTCGGCCCCGGCCAGCCGGCTCAGCACCATGCGCCGGTCGGCATCGCGCTGGGTCGGGCTGCGCGCGGCCACCAGCTCCTGGATCCGCTTCAGCCGCCCCGCGCGCTCCGACAGCGGCGCCTCGGGCCCGGCGGCGGGTTTCGCGCCGAAACCGGACCGGAGCGCGGCCGAGAGATAGCGCACCGGGTTGCGCACCCCCTCCTGCGCATCGACATAGTCGAGCCGGCTGGCCAGTTGCGCCTCGCCATGCTCGGCGATCCACTGCCGCGCCAGCCGGTCCGAGGCGCCAAGCCGCACCAGCCGCGCATAGATGTCGGACTTGCGCACCCCCTCGCCGTCGTCGAGGTCCAGGATCGACAGCTGCGGGTTCTCGGCGATCAGGAAGCGGATGTCGGTGACGCTGCGGCCCATCTTCCGGGTCTCGGGCGTGACGATGATGTTCGACGAGCGGTTCACCTCTTCGACCGCGGGCTTGATGATCTTGGCGTTCAGGTGCTTGAACACCTCGTAATAGGCACTGTCGTTGACGCCCATCAGCCGCCGGAAGGTGTCGAGCGGCCACCAGCCGGTCGATCCGGTGCGCACGAAGCGATAGCAGTTCTCGTAAAGCGCCAGCGCGTGACCCGAGGTGAAGCGGCGCTGGATGTTGAGGTTGATCAGCGCGAAGACCTTGGGGTCGTGCAGCTTCTCGGCCAGCGCCGGGGAATAGGCGTATTCGCAGACCCCGCCCTTCAGCTTGGCGTAGCTCAGAAGGCTCGACACCCCCCATTCCTGGCGCCCCTGCTCGTCGAGCATGTCCCACTCGGCCACAGTCTCTGCCAGCCCGCGCAGAGACTGTTTCAGCGTCTCCATGTCGTTCGAGTTGTAGCCGATCATCAGGCACAGCGTGCGCGCGTCGATCCGGTGCACCGCCTGGCTGACCAGCGTGTCATAAGCATTGAGCAGCAGCACGTTCGACAGCCGCCGCTGCAGCAGCGTCAGCTTGCCCGAGACATGGATCGCCGCCACGTGCTTCTTCACCGCGCCCCGGCGCAGCGCGCCCGTCAGCCGCTCGCGCGGGATGTCCTCGTCCATGCCTGCCCCTCTGCCCCGGTCCATGGCCCGCTGCCGCCGCGGGTCTCGTTTCGGGCAGTCTACCGCGTCGGGTACCCGCCGACAACGCCCCGACTGGCACCTTCACAGGCACCCGTTTACGGGATCGCCCGGCGCGACCGTGCGGCGAAAGGCACCCGTTTGCAGGATGGACCCCTGCCCTGCCCCCGCCCTTGCCCTATGCGCGACTCGCAGAAAGGGTCTTTTGCGGCCCAAACCGGCCCGGGAACCGCGAATCGGCACCGCAGATCCCGGAATCGGGTACCCCTGGACCCGCTCCCGGGTGCCCGATGTCCTGCAAACGGGAACCTTTCTGGCCGCAAACCCTTGGAATCCCGCGATCATCCCGTGCCAAAGATTCCATAGATCCAGAAACAAGACGAAACCGTTGCGGCCGGTTTCGCTGCAAAACCTCGATTTTCAGGGGCTTCCGCCTTCCGTGATTCCTTTCGGCCCGGGGATGTGCGAAGAATGCCCGCATATCAGAAGAAACCGCGCACATGCCCCACAGGGACAGCGCGAGCAGAGGCAGGACCGAGGATGAGCAAGCCCGACCTCCCCCCCTATTTCGGCATCGACCCGGCCGAGGCCGCGACGACGCTGGGCCAGCCTATCGACACCCAGCGATTCGCCAAGGCCGCCGCCTTCGCCACCCGCGGCCGCGACGATCTCGCCCGCCGCGGCTATGCCCCGGACGGCCAGAAGCGGCTGCGCAAGTTCTCGACCTGGGAGGTCACCAAATACCTGATCCCGATCGCGCCCGCGCATCTGCGCCGGGTGCTGAAGGCCAATCCCGACCTGCCGCAGGGCTCGGGCGAAGGCGGGGCGAAGTGGTTCACCCTCGAAGAGGTGCTGCAGCTGCGCGACCATTTCGCGACCGAGGGCGCGGGCTGGCGCGAATACAAGGCCTGGCGCCCCGAGGGGCTGCCGGCGAAGGTCGTGGCGGTGGCGAACTTCAAGGGCGGGGTCGGCAAGACCTCGACCTGCGCGCATCTCGCGATGTCGGCCGCGCTCGACGGCTACCGGGTGCTGGTGATCGACCTCGACAGCCAGGGATCGATGACCTCGATCATGGGCGGGCGCGTCGCCGACGAATGGCAGACCGCTTTCCCGATGCTTGCGCGCGACTTCGCCCTGCACCTGACGCGCGAGAATGCCGTGCGCGCCGCCGCCGGCCAGGCCGAGCTGCCGCTTGACGAAACATTAACCGAGGCGCTTCAGGTTTCGCCGCGAAACCTGATCCAGAAGACCCACTGGCCGAACATCGACCTGATCGGCGCGCAGCTGAACCTGTACTGGGCCGAATTCCAGGTCCCGGTCTGGCGGATGCAGATGCGCAGCTGGGCGCTCTGGGACAGTCTCGGCAACGCGCTTTCAGAGGCGGGGATCCTCGATGACTACGACATCGTGCTGCTCGATACGCCGCCGGCGCTCGGCTATCTCACGATCAACGCGCTGGCCGCGGCCGACATCCTGCTGGTGCCGCTCGGGGCCTCGTTCCTCGAATTCGACTCGACGGGGCGGTTCTTCGACATGATCTACTCGACCTTCGCCTCGATCGAGGAAGGCGAGAACCGGGCCCGGCGCGACGCCGGCCTGCCCGAGATCGGCTTCCAGTGGGACGCGGTGCGCGCGCTGATCACCCGCTTCGACCCGGCGCAGCAGACCGACCTCGCCAATGTGGTCCAGGCCTATTTCGGCGACTTCATGACCACCTTCCGCCAGGAGGTGACCGCGATGGTCGGCCAGGCCGGCGAGCAGGTCTCGGGCATCTACGAGACCGATTACCGCAACTTCAACCGCGACACCTATGTCCGCGGGCGCGAGACCTTCGACCGCACCTGGGCCGAGGTGAAGGAAGTGATCCTCGGGACCTGGTGGCGCGACATGAAGCTGGCCGAGGCCGACGGCCCCGCCCCGGCCGCCACCGGGCCTGCCAGCATCCCCCCCGGCGAAAGGACTGAATGATGGCCAAGCGTCCCCGCCTCGAAGCCCCCAGCGCCGACGACCTCGCGCGGCTGGAAGACGAGTTTCGCCGCGAAACCGTCGCGCGCAATCCGCTCGCCGCGCCGATCGCCCAGGTCGCGGCCGACAGCGCCCAGGCCCATGACGCCCGCTCGGCCGAGGCCCGGGCCGAGATCGCGCGCGACCGCAGCGATGCCGAGCGGCTGCGCGCGGCCGAGACCGCCGGGCTGGTCATGGTCGAGATCGCGCTCGAGGAGATCGACGCCGACGCGATCGTGCGCGACCGCATGGCGCTCGACGAGGCCGAGATGACCGAGCTGCAGATCTCGATCTCGGAACACGGGCTGCGGCTGCCGGTCGAGGTCTTCGAATTCGCCGATCCCGCCGGCGGGCCGCGCTATGGCCTGCTGTCGGGCTATCGTCGCCTGCGCGCCTTCCACACCCTGCGCACCCTGTCGCGCAATCCGCGCTACGACCGGATCCGCGCGCTGGTGCGCGAACCCGAGGCGATGGGCGGCACCTTCGCGGCGATGGTCGAGGAGAACGAGGTCCGCTCGAACCTCAGCCAGTACGAACGCGGCCGCATCGCCGTGCTCGCCGCCCATCAGGGCGCGTTCCACAATGTCGAGGCCGCGGTCGACGCGCTGTTCTCGGTCGCCTCGAAGGCCAAGCGCTCCAAGATCCGGTCCTTCGCGGTGATCTTCGAGGAACTGGGCGACATGCTCGCCTTCCCCGACGCGCTGCGCGAAAAGGACGGGCTCCGGCTCGCGACCGCCCTGCGCGAGGGCCACGGCCCCCGCCTGCGCGAGGCGCTGGCCGAGTCGATGCTCGAGACCCCGGCCGAGGAACTCGCCGCCCTCGACGAGGTGCTCGAAAGCCTCGCCCCGGCCGAGCGTGACCCCGCCCGCGGCGGGCGGCCGAAGGCGCCGGCACGCACGGCCGCGAAGACCCGCAGCCGCAGCCTGCCCACCGGCTTCACCCTCACCTCGGGCCACGACGCCCGCGGCTGGTTCATCCGCCTCGACGGCGACCGGGTCAGCGCCGACCTGGTCGAGGCCGCGATGCGCCAGCTCGAACACCTGCTCGGCCCCGCCTGACCCGCCCCCCCTGCATGACCCGCCCCCCGGTTTCGCGGCGAAACCCGGGGGCGGCGATCGCCGCGTCGGACCTGACTCGCGGCGCTCATCCGTGCTAGCCTCGATCCCGCCGCAAGCTGCCTCCCTCCCTCCCCGCCAGAGGAGACGACATGAGCCGCATCGCCTATTTCGCCGACCTGATGGGCACGCTGTTCGAGCGCCGCCCCGCCCGCGCCGCGCTCCCCAGCCGCACCCCGGTCGAGGATCTCTGCGCCCAGCTCCTCTCCCCGCAGGGCGAGGTCTCGGGCATGAAGATCGCCCGCGACATCCTCTCGCATTACCGCGCCATGGCCCCGCAGGAGCGGCTGGCCTTCTTCGCCCATCTCGGCGCCGCGCTCGATCCCGATGTCGCGGCGGTGACGGCGGCCGCCGCGCGCTATCGCGACAGCGGCGACCCCAAGGCGCTGGCCGAGATGTGCCGCGCCGCCGAGCCGCCCCGGCAGGAACTGCTGCGCCGCCTCAACCAGGCCCCCGGCGCCACCGAAGAGCTGGTGGGCATGCGGCTCGATCTGCTGCGCCTGATGCCGGACGCGCCGGAACTTGAAAAGATCGACAACGATTTCAAAAGCTTGTTCGTCAGCTGGTTCAATCGCGGCTTCCTCGTGCTGCGCCCCATCGACTGGCGCACCCCCGCCAACATCCTGGAAAAGATCATCCAGTACGAGGCGGTGCACGCGATCCACAGCTGGGACGACCTGCAGCGCCGCCTGCGCCCGGCCGACCGGCGGTGCTTTGCCTTCTTCCACCCGGCGATGCCCGAAGAGCCGCTGATCTTCGTCGAGGTCGCGCTGACCCGCGGCATCCCGAACTCGGTCCAGGCGCTGCTGGCCGAGGCGCGGGCCCCCCTGGCCGAGGCCGAGTGCGACACCGCGGTCTTCTACTCGATCTCGAACTGCCAGGAGGGGCTGCGCGGCATCTCCTTCGGCAATTCGCTGATCAAGCAGGTGGTCGAGGAGCTGCGCCGCGACCTGCCCGGGCTCGGGACCTTCGTCACCCTCTCGCCGGTGCCCGGCCTCGCGCGCTGGCTCGCGCAGGTCGCGCCCGACCGCCCCGAGGCGCAGGCGCTGCTCGACAGCGCCGCCGGTGGCGCCGCCGCGCCCGGGACGCAGGCCCATATGCAGTCTCAGGCCCAGTCCCTGCGCCGACTGGCGGCCGAATACCTTCTGACCGCGAAGGGCCGGGGCGATCTGCCCGCCGACCCGGTGGCGCGGTTCCACCTTGGCAACGGCGCGGCGCTGCACGACATCCATGCCGGCGCCGACACCAGCGCGAACGGCCTGCGCCAGTCCTGCGGCGCGATGGTGAACTACCTCTACGACCTCGCGCAGGTCGAGCGCAACAACGAGCGCTTCGTCACCGCCAAGACCATCGCCGCCTCGAAGCCGGTGCAGGCACTGCTGGCCGAGGGCCGCAGGGGCGCCCGCAAGGCCCAGAGGACGGGGCAGCCGGCCCCCGATACGGCCGCCGACACGGCCGCCGGGAAGACGACCGGAAAGGCCGCCGGGAAGGCCACGGCGACGGACGTCGCGACGTCCGCCCCGGCGGACGCCGCGGCCGCCGGCAAGAGGGCCGGCTGACAGGCCGCGCCGCAAGACCAGGGAGAGAGAGACCAGGACCATGACCAACCCGCTGCACGACGCCCTCGTGGCCCCGCTCGCCGACCGCGCCGCGCCGGTGCTGACCGATGCCGGGGGCGCGACCCTGACCGGCGCGGCCCTGCACGCGGCCACGATGGCCTTCGCCGGCGCGCTCGACGACCTTGGGCTGCGCCCCGGCGACCGGATGGCGGTGCAGGCCGACAAGAGCCCGGCCGCGCTCGCCCTCTACCTCGCGGCGCTGACGACGGGGGTGGTGTTCCTGCCGCTCAACACCGCCTACACCGCCGACGAGGTGGCGTATTTCGTCGAGAATGCCGGCGCCGCGCTCATGGTCGGCGACCCGGCGAAGGCGGCGGCGCTCGCCCCGATCGCCGCGCGCTTCGGCGCGCGGTTCG
This sequence comes from Frigidibacter sp. MR17.24, assembly GCF_037095655.1. Lineage (NCBI taxonomy): Bacteria > Pseudomonadati > Pseudomonadota > Alphaproteobacteria > Rhodobacterales > Paracoccaceae > Frigidibacter > Frigidibacter sp. MR17.24. The sequence goes on along the minus strand of NZ_JBAWKE010000005.1, from coordinate 43,081 downwards.
AGACGCTCGACGGGGCAGGGCAGGGCACGCTCGCCACGGCCGCCGGCACCGCCGCGCCCCGCACCGCCGCCACCCCGCGCGGCCCCGCCGACCTGGCCGCGATCCTCTACACCTCGGGCACCACGGGGCGGTCGAAGGGGGCGATGCTGACGCAGTCGAACCTGCTGTCGAACGCCCAGGTGCTGGTCCGGGCCTGGCGCTTCACCGCCGCGGACGTGCTGCTGCACGCGCTGCCGATCTTCCACACCCACGGTCTTTTCGTCGCCACCAACGTCTCGCTGCTGTCGGGGGGCGCGATGATCTTCCTGCCCGGCTTCAAGGCGGGGCAGGTGATCGACCTGCTGCCGGGGGCCACGGCGATGATGGGGGTGCCGACCTTCTACACCCGGCTTCTGGACGAGCCGCGCTTCGACCGGGCGCTGACCGCGCACATGCGGCTCTTCACCAGCGGATCCGCGCCGCTTCTGGCCGAGACGCATGTCCGGTTCGAGGACCGCACCGGCCACCGCATCCTCGAGCGCTACGGCATGACCGAGACCAACATGACGACCTCGAATCCCTATGACGGCGAGCGGCGCGCGGGCACGGTCGGCCCGGCGCTGCCGGGGGTCGAGCTGAAGATCACCGATCCGGCCACCGGCGCCCCGGTGCCGCGCGGCGAACCCGGCATGATCGAGGTGCGCGGCCCCAACGTCTTCGCCGGCTACTGGCAGATGCCCGAGAAGACCGCCGAGGAGCTGCGCCCCGACGGCTTCTTCCTGACCGGCGACATCGGCACCGAGGATGCCGAGGGCTACGTCACCATCGTCGGGCGGCAGAAGGACCTGGTGATCACCGGCGGCTTCAACGTCTACCCCAAGGAGATCGAGCTTCTGCTCGACGAGCAGCCCGGCGTGCTGGAAAGCGCGGTCGTCGGCGTGCCGCATCCCGATTTCGGCGAGGCGGTGGTGGCGGTGGTCGTGCCCGCCCCGGGCGCGCGGCCCGACCCGGCGGCGCTGGCGGCCGCGCTCGCGGTGAGCCTGGCGAAATTCAAGCAGCCCAAGCACATCGCCATCCTCCCCGAGCTGCCGCGCAACACGATGGGCAAGGTGCAGAAGGCCCTGCTGCGGCGCGACCTCGCGCACCTCTTCGTCCCCGCGAAGGCCTGAAGGCGGCCCCGAGGCGCCCCTGCGGCCGCTTTCGCATTGGCCCAAATATCCCGGGGTCCGGGGCAGCGCCCCGGTCCGCCGCCCCCACCCGCACGCCACCCACCCGCCGCCCGCGGTTGCGTTCCCGCCGCCGCGCCCCCATCTTCCGGCGCAGCCCCCCCGTGGCCACGCCCGACCACGCCGGGTCGCGTCCGGCCGCGGCGGGTGGCGAAGATTGCCAAGCGCGCGCCCGTCGGATAGGGGAACGCGTTCCTTGCGCCCGATGGAAGACCCTCGCCGATGGCTGCCAAGACCAAAATGCGACAGACGCTCGACACCTCGCTCCTGTGGCGCCTGCTCAAGGACGGGGTCGGGGGGCTGCTGCACCTCTACATCCCCGCCGCGATCGCGATGTTCGTCGTCGGCTTCTCCTCGGCGATGACCGCCTTCTCGATGGAGATGATCGTCAACGCCATGACCGGCGCCTCGGATGCCTACGTGCTCGGCGTCGGCGGGCTGGTGTTCGGCGTCTTCGTGGTCAAGGGCGTGTCGATGTACGTGCAGATGACCACGCTGGCGCGGGCGGGCAACCGCATCGTCGCGACCCAGCAGATGCGGCTCTACCGCAAGCTGCTGTCGCAGGGGATCTCGTTCTACAATGCGCACGAGACCTCGGACCTGCTGACGCGGATCACCCAGGGGGCGGATGCCGCGCGCAACATCATCAACGTCATCGTCACCGGCTTCGCCCGCGACCTGATCACGCTGGTGGGCCTGCTGTGCGTGATGTTCTACCAGCAGCCGCAGCTGTCGCTGTTCTCGCTGATCATGGTGCCGGCGATCTTCTACGGCCTGCGCATGGTGCTGCTGCAGGTGCGCGAGATCATGTCGAAGGAACTCGCCTCGCTGGCCGAGATCATCAAGGTGATCCAGGAGACGTCGCTGGGGATCCGCGTGATCAAGATCTTCAACCTCGAGGACCGGCTCGAGGCGCGGATGGACAGCGCGGTCAAGGGCGTCGAGACGCGGTCGAACGCGATCGCGCGGCTCGAGGCGCTGACCATGCCGATGATGGAGGTGGTGACCGGCCTCGTGATCTCGGCGGTGGTGGTGATCTCGGGGATGAAGCTTCTGGGCGGGGCCACCGCCTCGCCGGGGCAGCTGATGAGCTTCGTCACCGCGCTGATCATGGCCTACGAACCCGCGAAGCGGCTCAGCCGGATGCGGGTGACGATCGAATCCTCGATGGTCGGGCTCAGGATGCTGTTCACGCTGCTGGACATGCCGGTCACGATGACCGACCGCGAGGGCGCGCGGCCGATCCGGGTCGACCGCGGCGAGGTCAGGCTCGACCAGGTGGGCTTCCACTACAAGGAGGGCACGCCGACGCTGCGCGGGCTGAACCTGACGATCCCGGCGGGCGAGACGATCGCGCTGGTCGGCGCCTCGGGTGGCGGCAAGTCGACGATCATGAACCTGCTGATGCGGTTCTACGACGTGACCGAGGGCGCGATCCGCATCGACGGCACCGACATCCGCGACGCGACCCTGTCGAGCCTGCGCGGCGTGATCTCCTATGTCGGGCAGGAGACCTTCCTGTTCTCGAACACGATCATGGAGAACATCCGCTCGTCGCGGCCCGAGGCCACGGATGACGAGGTGATCGCGGCGGCGCGGGTCGCCCATGCCCACGACTTCATCACCGAGATGCCGCAGGGCTATCAGACGCCGGTGGGCGAGAACGGGCTGTTCCTGTCGGGCGGCCAGCGCCAGCGGCTGTCGATCGCGCGGGCGGTGCTGAAGGGCGCGCCGATCCTGCTGCTGGACGAGGCGACGAGCGCGCTCGATGCCACGTCGGAGCGGCTGATCAAGGAGGCGCTGGCCGAGATCACGCGCGACGTCACCACGGTGATCATCGCGCACCGGCTGTCGACGGTGATGCAGGCCGACCGGATCTACGTGCTCGAAGCGGGCCGGGTGATCCAGGACGGCCCGCCGGCCGAGCTGATCGACGCGCCGGGACCGTTCCGCGATCTTTATCTGCAGCAGTTCGGCGGCCCGACCTCGCCCGAGGTGCAGGACGGCCCGCATGCGGTGCTGCAGGACGCGGGCGAGGCGGTCCGGCTGATCGGCAACGACTGACCGTCGCGCGCGCCGGGGCGAAGAAGGTGATGGAGCCTTCCGCGCCACGGTGATACTCCTCGCCCAAAGTATGAACGGCGGCGGCCGTCGTAGCGGGAATGGTACCATGGGGATCTGGAGGTCGATTGTCCGGCGCACCGCGCTTGCGCGCGGGTTTCCGCCCCGGCACGCCCTGCGCATCGTCACCGGCCCGCGCGAGCTGCGGCGCGAGATCGAGCACGGGGTGATCTGGGCGCGCACGCCGCCGCGCGACATCGCCATCGGGCCGCTGTTCCGCCTGGCGCACCTGCGCGACGCCCGGCTGCTGAAGCCGCGCTGCGGGCCGTCGCTGGCGCGGCGGATGCGGGTGGTGGCGCTGGCCTGCGACCTGCTCGACGCGGACTGGTACGCGGGCATGCACGGCCTGCGCGGCCGCTCGGCGGCACTGCGCCACTTCCTGACCGTCGGGCTCGAGGCCGGCCTTGCGCCCGGGCGCGGCTATGCGGTGCGGCACGCCGATGGCCGCACGGACCCGGGCCTGACGGACTGGGCGATCGAGCTGTTCCGCGCGCTCGGCCTGCCGATCGGGCCGCTGGTCGCGCCGCTGGCCGCGCCGGCGGGCGGCGCGGACCCGGTGGCGGACCCGATCGCGGACCTGTCGATCGCGGGCACGGTCGCCGGGCCGGTCGCGGTCGTGGCCGCCAGCTTCGGCGCCGCGGCGCGGATGGCGCCGTTGCCGGCGGGATGGGACGGCGCGGCGGCCTTCTTCCTGATCACCGACCGCCCCGACGAGGTTCCGGCCCCGTGGCAGCCGGTGACGGCCAGCTTCTACCATGTCGATCCGCGCCGGCGGCTGGCCTATTACAAGACCCACCTGCCGATCTTCTTTCCGGGCTTCGACTGGGTGGTCTGGACCGCCGAGGGGCTGCTGCCCGCGGGCGGGCCGCAGGCGCTGCTGGACGGGGCAGGGGGGCACGAGCTGGTGCTGCGCCGCCATCCCGCCCGCCGCAGCCTGCGCGAGGAGGCCGTGACCTGCGTGTTCGAGCGCAGCGAGCCGCCGCGGGTGATGCGCGCCTATCTTGCCAGCTTCGCCTCGCACCCGGCCTTCACCGCCGGCGGGCTGTTCGACACCGACGTGCTGGCGCTGCGGCCGGCCTCGGCGGCGGTGCGGCGGATGTGCAGCCTGTGGTGGCGCACGATCGCCAACGGCGCGGCCTCGGACCGGCTGTCGCTGCCGATCGTGCTGGCGGCCGAGCCCGCGCTCGAGCCGCGGGTGCTGCCGGCGGCGGGCGGGGCGGCGATGCTGTCCGCGCCCCCGCGCATCGACTACTGGGAGCGCTGAGGTGGAGGTGATGCGCGGCCATCCGGTGCCCGGGACAGACCCGGGGCAGGGACCCGGTGAGGGTCCGGGCCGGCTGAGCGCCGACATCGTCGTGTGCGTGCACAACAGCCCCGAGGACGTGCGCCGGTGCCTGGCCGCGGCGGTGCGCACGCTGGCGCCGGGCGACCGGCTGATCGTGATCGACGACGGCTCGGCCGACGAGACCCGCGGGATCTGCGCCGCCGCCGCGGCCGCCGCGCCCGACCGCGTGGTCCTGGTGCGCCACGACTGCGGTTCGGGCTTCACCCGGGCGGCGAATGCCGGGCTGCGGCTGTGCCGGGCCGGGATGGTGGTGCTGCTCAACAGCGACACGGTGGTGCTGCCCGGCTGGCTCGACCGGCTGGCGGCGGCCTTCGCGCGCCACCCGCGGATCGGCATCGTCGGGCCGCTGTCGAATGCCGGCGGCTGGCAGTCGATCCCGGGCTTCGGCGACGACGGCTCGCCGCCGATGAGCCGGGTGCCGAGCGACGACGCGACCCTTGCCGAGATCCAGGCCTGCTGCGAGGCGCTGGCGCGGCGCCACGCGCCGCCGCTGCTGGAGCAGGTCAACGGCTTCTGCCTGGCGATCCGGGCCGAGGTGCTGCGCGACGTCGGGCTGCTCGACGAGGTCAATTTCCCGCGCGGCTATGGCGAGGAGGTCGATTTCAACTTCCGCGCCCAGGACGCGGGCTATCTGTGCACCGTGGCGCTGGACTGCTTCGTCTACCACGACAAGACGAAAAGCTACACGCCCGCGGCGCGCGCCAAGCTGATCGCCGAGGGCAGGGCGGCGGTCGACCGGCTGCATGGAGCCCGCCGCGTCCGCGCCGCGGTCGAGAACAGCCGCAGCCACCCGGTGCTGGCCGCGATCCGGGAGGAAACCCAGACCCTGTTCGCCGCCCGCGGCTGGATCCTCGGGCAGGACAGCGACACGCCCTGAGCCGGGCCGGTCAGTCTTCCGCCGGTCGGCCGAAGACCTGATCAAGGTAGATCTCGCCGGACCGGACCACGTGGTCGCGCATCGCGGCCTCGGCGGTGGCGACGTCGCCGTCGATGATCGCGAGGCCGACGCGCGCGTGTTCGGCGAAGGCGCGCTCGCGCTCGCGCGGGTTGGCGTGGATGACCTTGCGGGTCTCGGCGTCATAGACCCGCTGCCGCTCGATCAGCCGGCGCAGGTAGCGGCCGTCGGCGATGTCGTGGATGCGGCCGTGAAAGCGCGCGTTCAGCCGCACCAGATCCTCGGCCGAGCCGTCGCGGGTGGTCTCGCGCATCTCCTCGATCAGCGTCCGCAGCGCCTGCGCCGCCTCGGGCGTGATCCGCTGCGCCGCAACGCGGGCGATCATCGATTCGAGCGCGGCGCGCGCCAGCACCATCTCTTCGGCCCAAGGGCGGTCGAACAGCACCGTGACCCCGCGCCGGGCGTGCACCTCGACCAGGCCGTCGGCCTCGAGCTGGCGCAGCGCCTCTTTCACCGGGGTGGTGCTGACCCCGAGCATCTCGGCCAGCTGGCGCTCGTTCAGGCGCTGAAGGGTGCGGAAGCGCCCCTTGAGGATCGCCGCGCGCAGCGCCTGGTGCACCTGGTCGCGCAGCGACATCACCGTCAGGCGGTCGAGCGACGGTGCGCCGTCGTCGAGGGTCAGGGAGAAATTCTCGGCATCCATGCGAAGACTCGGGTTGACCTAACTGAAATATCACGATTGATATATCAGATACCAGCCGCCGGCAAAAGCGGAATCGACGGGGTGCGGGAGGCGCGGCCGTCACGGTCCGCGGCGCTGGTGGACTGCCAAGGCCATCCGGGGAGGGATGGCGCAGGATCAGGAGGAGGATCCGCCGTGAAGACATTCCGAACCGCCAGGATGCTGATGGCCGGGGTCGCGGGGCTTGCCCTGCTGGCCGGGGCCGCCCGCGCCGAGGACGTCACCGTCGTGCTGCCCGAGCAGCCCTCGGGGCTGGAGCCCTGCCAGTCGATCCGCAACAACATCGGCCGGGTGGTGAACATGAACCTGACCGAGACCCTGACCATCGTCGACCCGGCGACCGGCCAGGTCGAGCCGCACCTGGCCACCGCCTGGGAGCAGGTCGACGACAAGACCTGGCGCTTCACCCTGCGCGACGGCGTCGCGTTCTCGGACGGGACGCCGATGGATGCCGAGGCGGTCGCCACCTCGATCAAGCGGCTGATGAACCCGAACCTGACCTGCGACAGCCGCTCGAAGTTCGGGGATGTCACGCTGACCCCGACCGCGGTCGAGCCGAACGTGCTGCAGGTGGTGTCGTCGATCCCGAATCCGATCATGCCGACGCTGATGAGCACGGTGCAGATCGTGGCGCCGGCGGTGCCGTTCGACGCGGTGACCAACGACCCGATCGGCACCGGCCCCTACACGCTGGCCGAGATGACCAACGAGAAGATCGTGCTGGCGCGCAATCCCGACTACTGGGGCGAGACGCCGGCGGTCGAGACCGCGACCTTCGTCTGGCGCAGCGAGAGCGCGGTGCGCGCGGCGATGGTGCAGTCGGGCGAGGCCGACCTGACGCCCAACATCGCGGTGCAGGACGCCACCGATCCCGAGACCGACTTCGCCTATCTGAATTCCGAGACGACGCGGATGCGCATCGACATGCAGTACCCGCCGCTTGACGACGTGCGGGTGCGCGAGGCGCTCAACATCGCGATCGACTGGGACGGGATGGGCGAGGCGCTGTTCGGCGAGGACGTGCTGCGGGCGTCGCAGATGGTGGTGCCGGGCGTGCTGGGCCACAATGCCGACATCAAGCCCTGGAGCTATGACCCCGAGCGCGCGGCGCAGCTGATCGAGGAGGCCCGCGCCGACGGCGTGCCGGTCGACACGCCGATCGTGCTGATCGGGCGCAACGGCTTCTTCCCGAATTCGGGCGAGTCGCTCGAGGCGATGCAGGCGCTGTGGTCCGAGATCGGGCTGACGATCGAGATCCGCAACCTCGAGGCCGCGGACTGGGTGCGCTATCTGGACAAGCCGTTCCCGGGCGACCGCGGACCGACCCTGTTCCAGCAGCAGCACGACAACAACACCGGCGACGCGGGCTTCACGATCCCGGTGATGTACACCTCGAACGGGCAGTATTCGACCGTCGCCAACCCCGAGCTGGACAAGATCATCCTGGACGCGATGACCCGGACCGGCGCCGCGCGCGAGCAGGGCTTTGCCGAGGCGGCGCGGATGGTGCACGACGAGATCATCGCCGACGTGCCGATGTACCACATGATCGGCTACTCGCGGGTCAACCCGCGGCTGGACTGGGTTCCGGACCTGACCACGAACGGCGAGATCCGCATCTCGGGCATCAAGTTCAAGCCGTGACCGCCCGTCCGGCGCCGCCCGCCGCGGCGCCGGACCCCGCGTCCGCATGGGTCGTCGCGACGGCCCGCCCCCAAGGGAGGTGACCCGCGTGTTCAGCTACATCTCGCGCCGCACGTTCCAGAGCCTGCTTGCCGTGGTCGGCCTGCTGGTGCTGGTGTTCTTCCTCGCCCGGCTGACGGGCGACCCGGCCTATCTGTACCTGCCGCTTGATTCCACCGAGGCGCAGCGCACCGCGTTCAACGAGCTGAACGGTTTCGACCGGCCGCTGGTCGTGCAGTTCGGCGCCTATCTGGCCGACGTGGTGCGGCTGGATTTCGGCACCGCGCTCAGCCGCAACCGGCCGGCGATGGAGGTCGCGCTCGAGGCGTTTCCGCAGACGCTGAAACTGGCCGCGATCGCGATGAGCCTGGCGCTGGCGGCGGCGGTGGTGATCGGCGCGCTGACCGCAGCGCGGCCGGGCACCGCCTTCGACCGCACGGCCACGACCTTTTCGCTGGCCTGCGCCAGCGCGCCGGATTTCTGGGTCGCGATCACCGCGATCCTGGTGTTCTCGGTGTCGCTGGGGATGCTGCCGACCTCGGGCACCGGGTCGCTGCTGCACTGGATCATGCCGATCGGGGTGCTGATGCTGCGCCCCTTCGGCCTGCTGACGCAGGTGGTGCGCGGCCAGATGCTGGGGGTGCTGAGCGCGGCCTATGTCAAGACCGCGCGGGCTTCGGGGATCGGCGGGCGGCGGGTGCTGTTCGTGCACGGGCTGCGCAACGCGCTGCTGCCGGTGGTCACCGTGGCGGGCGACCTGACCGCGGGGCTGGTCAACGGCGCCGTGGTGATCGAGACGATCTTCGGCTGGCCGGGCATCGGCAAGACGATGATCGACGCGATCATGAAGCGCGACTTCGCGCTGATCCAGTCGACCGTGCTGGTCACAGCCGTCGCGATCTTCCTGCTCAACATCCTGATCGACCTGATCTACGCGGCGCTCGATCCGCGGATCCGGCACGAGGCCACCTGACATGACCGATGCCATCGACCTTGGGGCCGCGCCGAAGCCGCGCAGGGTCCGCACCTACAGGCTGCTGTTCGCCGACGGGCTGGCGACCGCGTCGGTCTGCTTCCTGATCCTCGTGCTGCTCATGGCGGTCTTCGGCCCGATGCTGATCGGCGGGCTGGCCGAGAAGCCGAACTTCCGCGCCCGCAACATGGCGCCCTTCAGCCTGGAACAGGGCTGGGCCTTCGTGCTGGGGGCCGACACGCTTGGCCGCTCGATGCTGGCGCGGCTGGTGGTGGCGGCGCGCAGCACGCTGGGCATCGCGGCGGTCGCGGTGCTGTGCTCGATGGCCCTGGGCGGGGCGCTGGGGCTGGTGGCGGGCTATGCCCGCGGCTGGGTCAGCACCGTGATCCTGCGGCTGACCGACATCGTGATGAGCTTTCCGTCGCTCTTGCTGGCGCTGATCGTTCTCTACAGCCTCGGGCCGTCGATCCTGAACCTGGTGCTGGTGCTGGCGATCACGCGGATCCCGGTCTACCTGCGCACGACCCGGGCCGAGGTGCTGGAGGTGCGCGAGCGGATGTTCGTCACCGCCGCCACCGCGCTGGGCGCGAGCGACCGGCGGCTGGTGGTGCGCCACATCGCGCCGGTGGTGCTGCCGACGCTGCTGACGATCGGGGCGATCGACTTCGCGACGGTGGTGCTGGCGGAATCCTCGCTGTCCTTCCTGGGGCTCGGGGTGCAGGCGCCCGAGTTCACCTGGGGATCGATGGTGGCGACGGGGCGGGGCTATCTGGCCACGGCCTGGTGGGTCGCCTTCTGGCCGGGGCTCGCGATCCTGATGACGACGCTGTCGCTGAACATGCTGGCCAGCTGGTGGCGCACCTATTCCGATCCGCACCAGCACTGGCGGCTGGAGCTGGCCGCCAAGGGATACAGGGCCAAGCGCAGGGGGGCAGGCAGATGACGGCCGCGGACACCACGCCCATCATCACGGTCGAGGGGCTGACCGTCGATTTCCACAACGCCACCGGCGCGCAGCGCGCGGTCGAGGACGTGAGCTTCGAGGTGCGCCCCGGCGAGACGCTGGTGATCCTGGGCGAGAGCGGCTCGGGCAAGTCGGTCAGTGCCTCGGCGATCATGGGGCTGATCGACATGCCGCCGGGCGAGATCGTGTCGGGGCGCATCCTCTTCGGCGGGCGCGACATCACCGATCTGACCGAGGCCGAGCGGCTGGAGGTCAACGGCTCGCAGATCGCGATGATCTTCCAGGATCCGCTGTCGCACCTGAACCCGGTCTTCACCGTCGGCTGGCAGCTGTGCGAGATCCTGACCTACCACCGCCGCTGCGGCCGGGCCGAGGCGCGGCGGCGCGCGGTCGAGATCCTGACGCGGGTCGGCATCGCCGATGCGGCGGCGCGGATCGACGACTATCCGCACCAGTTCTCGGGCGGGCAGCGGCAGCGGATCATGATCGGCATGGCGATCGCGCTGGGGCCGAAGGTGCTGATCGCGGACGAGCCGACGACGGCGCTGGACGCGACGGTGCAGGCGCAGGTGCTGGAGCTGCTGAGGTCGCTGCAGCGCGAGGAGGGGCTGGCGATCATCATGATCACCCATGACCTCGAGGTCGCGGCCGGGATGGCCGACCGCATCGTGGTCATGACCGCGGGCCGCGTCGTCGAGGCCGGCCCCGCCCGCGCGGTCTTCGAGCGGCCCGAGCATCCCTATACCCGCCGGCTGATGTCGGCGCTGCCGCACGGGCTGACGCGCGAGGGCGCGCCCGCCGGCGCCCGCCCGCCGGTGCTGGAGGTGCGCGCGCTGACGAAGATCTACGGGCTGGTGCCGGGGCAGGCGCCGACCCCGGGGATGCTGCGCGCCGTCGACGGGGTCAGCTTCACGCTCGGGCAGGGGCGCACGCTGGGCATCGTCGGCGAGAGCGGCTCGGGCAAGTCGACGGTCGCGCGGATGCTTCTGCGGCTGACCGGCGCCACCTCGGGCGAGGTGATCTTCGACGGGCGCGACGTGCTGACGCTGGACCGGGCCGAGCTGTTGCGGTTCCGGCGCCGGGTGCAGATGGTGTTCCAGGACCCCTACAGCTCGATGAACCCGCGGATGAGCGTGTTCCAGATCATCTCGGAGCCGTGGATCATCCACCCCGAGATCCTGCCCCGGCCGCGCTGGGCCGAGCGGGTGGGCGAGCTGCTGGAGATGGTGGGGCTGCAGCGTGGCCATGCCGCGCGGTTCCCGCACCAGTTCTCGGGCGGGCAGCGCCAGCGCATCGCCATCGCCCGCGCGCTGGCCTGCGAGCCCGAGGTGATCGTCTGCGACGAGGCGGTCTCGGCGCTGGACGTGTCGATCCAGATGCAGGTGATCGAGCTTCTGTCCGACCTGCGCGACCGGCTGGGCCTGTCCTATGTCTTCATCACCCACGACCTGCCGATCGTGCGCAACTTCGCCGACGAGATCCTGGTGATGAACCGCGGCCGGGTGGTCGAGTGGCAGGAGACCGCCGCGCTGTTCGCCACCCCGCGCGAGGCCTACACCCGCCAGCTTCTCGAGGCCGCGCCGCGGCCGAAATGGGCCGCCGAGTGACCGCCGGCCCGCCCCTTTCGCCCGCGACCCGCCTCCGTCGGGCCCGCTTCCACCGGGCCGGCCCGATCTGGCCCGGCCACCTCTCCCCTCCACTTGCACCGAAAGGTTTCAGACATGGCTGACGCACGCCTGCAGACCGCGCTGAGCGGCATCTCCGGCATTCTCGTGACCCCGTTCGACGCGGCCGACGCGCCCGAGCCCGCGCGCCTGCGCCCGATCGTGGACCGCGCGATCGACGCCGGGGTCCACATCCTGGTGTCGAACGGCAACACCGGCGAGTTCTACGCGCTGACCACCGACGAGGCCGAGCGCATGGTCGCGGCCACGGCCGAGCTGATCGACGGGCGCGTGCCGCTGCTGGGCGGGGTCGGGCGCGGGATCAAGGATGCCTGCCGGCTGGCGCGGGCCTCGGCCCGGGCCGGGGCGAGCGCGCTGATGATCCACCAGCCGCCCGATCCCTTCGTCGCGCCGCGCGGCGTCGTCGATTACATCCGCCGGGTGGCGGAGGCGGGCGAGGGGCTGCCGCTGGTGCTGTACCTGCGCAACGACGCGATCGGAACGAAGGCGATCGCCGACATCTGCGCGATCGAGGGCGTGGTCGGCGTCAAGTGGGCGACGCCGAACCCGATGAAGCTGTCCGAGGCGATGGCGGCCTGCGACCCGGGCATCGTCTGGGTCGGCGGGCTGGCCGAGACCTGGGCGCCGCCGCTGTACGCCGTGGGCGCGCGCGGCTTCACCTCGGGGCTGATCAACCTGTGGCCCGAGCATTCGGTGGCGATCCACCGGGCGCTGGACGCGGGCGACTATACCGGGGCCGGGCGGCTGATCGCCCGGATGGCCGCCTTCGAGGAGGTCCGCGCCGAGGAGATGAACGGCACCAACGTCACCGGCGTGAAGACGGCGCTGGCGATGATGGGGCTGGACTGCGGCCCGACGCGGCCGCCGTCGGCCTGGCCGCTGACCGAGCGGCAGGCGGCGACCCTGCAGGGGCTGCTGCAGCGCGAGGGCCTGCTGCGCGCCGACGCGCTGGCGGGCTGACAGTCCGGCGGGCCCGCACCCGGTCCCGCCGTCCCCCGGCCGCGCCGTGACCCGGCGCGGCCGAGCCCGACCGGTCGCCGGACGCCCGGAGCCGAGCCCCGGGGCGGGGGAGGGCGGGCGCGTGGGTCGGAAATCGTGTTTTCAGAAATCGCCGGGCGCGCATTGCAGGCAGGTCAGCCCCGCCGCGCGCCAGAAGGCCACGACCGAGCTGCGGTCGTCGACCACCAGCCAGGGCCGGTAGCCGTCGGCCCGGATCCGCGCCAGCGCGGTGCGCTTGACCTCGGGGTCGGGGGCGCGGTCCTCGTCGGCGCGGCGCAGGTAGATCGCGTCGGTCTCGATCCCGGCGGCGGCGAGCCAGGCCTCGGTCCGGTGCCGCCAGCCTTCGGGCCGGCCCGAGCACAGCACGATCCGCTCGCCCTGCGCGCGCAGCCTGGCAAGCAGCCGCGCGACCGGCTCGATCGTCGCGGCGCGGCTCATCTCGTCGTGGAACGCGTCCCACTGCTTGTCCTCGCCATGCACGAGGTGCCCCAGCCGGGGGGCGTCGAATTCGGCGAGGGTGCCGTCGATGTCGAAGATCACGCAGTCCATGGGGCGTTCCGTTCCGTCAGGGTCGTCTCGGACCAGCCGCGGGGGCCGGGCGCGAAGAGCAGGGGGGTGGTGTTGGGGGCCGAGGGGCCGGTGTGATCGCCTGCCGTCAGCGCCCGCACCGCGCGGATGACGCCCGAATGCGCCACCAGCACCGGCAGCGCCGGGCCCGCGGCGTCCTGCGCCAGCCGCAGCGCCCGGGCGATGCGGCCGACCATGTCGGCCCAGGGCTCGCCCTCCGGTGGCGTCGCCTCGCGCGGGGTGATCTCGGCCAGGGGGCGGCCTTCGAGCCGGCCCCAGTCGCGTTCGCGCAGGTCCGGCAGGACCCGGCGGGCCCGGCCCGGAAAGGCGAGGTCCGCGGTGTCGAGCGCCCGCGCCTGCGGGCTGGCGAACAGCGCGATCCGCGCGGGCCAGCGCCGGAGCGCGAGCCGCGCCGCCGCCGCGCGACCGGCTTCGGTCAGCATCGCCTCGGTCCGGCCGGCGATGAGGCCGTCGCGGTTGGCGTCGGTCTGGCCGTGGCGGATGACGACGAACGCGCGGGGGCGCAGGGCGCCGGTCACAGCCGGCACCGGTCGTTGAGGATGACCTCGGCGGGGAAGGCGGTCTCGAGCAGGTAGTCCTCGGGCTGGCTGCAGAACAGCGGCGCCGCGCGGCGCGCGCCGAGGCGGCGCAGCAGGCCGACCTGGTCCCTGAGCGGGGGGTGCACGTTCCAGCGCAGAAAGCGCCCGCCGCGGGCCGCGATCGCCCGGGCATGGGCGGTCATGTGCCCGGTGAAGACGACGAAGGCGTCCTGCCCGAGCCGGCCGCGGTCGCGCCAGTCCTGCACCAGCCGCCAGGCCATGCCGCCGTCGGCATTGGGCGTGTCGCAGACGAGGAACCGCGCGGCGGGGTCGAAGGGCCGGTCGAGGAGCGGGCGCAGGCGCGCGGCCCCCGGCACGAGGCTGCCGCTGTCGAGCGCCTGCGCGATCGCGGCCCGGCAGGGCGCGTCGAGGGTGACGGTGCCATGGGCGAGGAGGTGCAGCGCCAGTTCCCCCGCGCGGCCCGAGGGCGGCACCGGGAACAGGAGCTGGTGGCCCGCAAGCGCGGCCAGCGCGGCGTCGAGCGCGGCGCGCCGCGCCGCCTGCGGCGTGTCGTCGAGATGGTAGGAGGCGTCGATCAGCGCGGTCGCGGCCGGGGGCGGCGGGTCGAAGGCGTACCAGGTGGATTCCTCGGACCAGTCGCCCGAATAGAAGAGCCCGTCGCCCAGCCCCAGGTGCAGCCAGCAGCCGCCCAGCGCGTGGCCGTTGCGCCCGGTGGTCACGCGCACCCCCGCGATCACCGTCTCGCCGCGTTCGGGCAGCAGGTGCAGGTCGGCGCCGGGCGGCAGCGCGCGGGCGGTGGCGGCGGTGCAATGGATCGGCAGCCCCGCCGCGATCGCATGCGCCGCCCCGCCGATATGGTCGACGTGGTCGTGGGTGATCAGCACCCGGTCGGCGCCGTCGAGCCAGGCCGGCACGAAGGGCGAGGTCGCCTCGGGCCCGACGCCGGCGTCGAGCACCCAGGTCTCGGACCCGGTCCAGAGCCGGAGGCAGGCGGGGCCCTTCTCGCCGAGGCCGGACTGGACCTCGATCCAGGGTGCGGTGGTGGTCGTGTCACGCATGGGCGCGGGCCCTGTCCATCAGCACGGTGCCCTCGCGGTCGTGAAACGCCCAAGGCTCGGCGATGCGCAGGCCCAGCACCTCGCCCGGCCGGGCGCGGCGGGCCGAGAAGGCGACGAGCGTCTCGCCCGCGGCCTCGATCGTCAGGCGGAAGCGGCCGCCGAGATAGGCGCAGCCCAGCACCCGGCCGCGCAGGGGCGCGGTGTCGGACAGGGTGATGTCCTCGGGGCGGATGCAGGCATGGGTCGGCGTCGCGCTGTCGCTGCGCACCGTCACCTCCTGCCCCAGCAGGGTCGCCTGCCGCCGGCCCGGGCCCGAGGGCGCGCCGAGGCGAAGCGACACGACGCCGCCGTCGCCGACGAAGCCCGCGACGAAGCAGTCCGCCGGTTCGCGGTAGAGCGTTTCGGGCGCGGCGAACTGGCGGATGCGGCCCGCGTCCATCACCGCGATCCGGTCGGCAAGGGCCAGCGCCTCGCCCTGGTCGTGGGTGACGTAGACCATCGTTGCGCCGGTGCGGCGGTGGAACATGCGGAAGACGTCCTGCATCGAGGCCCGCAGCGCGAGGTCGAGGTTCGCCAGCGGCTCGTCCAGCAGCATCGCGCGCGGCTCGAACACCAGGCAGCGCGCGAGCGCGACGCGCTGGCGCTGGCCGCCCGACAGCTGCGCCGGCATCCGGTCGGCATAGGGCGTGAGCCCGGTCAGTTCGAGCGCCTCGGCCACGCGCGCCGCGCGTTCGGCGCGGGGCAGGCGGCGCACCTCGAGCGGGTAGGCCACGTTGCCCGCCACCGTCATGTGCGGCCAGAGCGCGTAGGACTGGAAGACGATGCCGATCTCGCGCGCCTCGGGCGGCACGAAGCGGGTGGCGTCGGCCATGACGCGGCCGCCAAGGGTCAGGCTGCCGGCGGTCGGGCGTTCGAACCCGGCGATCAGGCGCAGAAGCGTGGTCTTGCCGCAGCCCGAGGGGCCGAGAAGCGCCACGAATTCGCCCGAGGCGACGCTGGCCGAGATCGCGTCGAGCGCGGGGGCGGGGGCGCCGTCGAAGCGCTTGGAGAGGGATGCAAAGCTCAGCTCTGCCATGGGATCACTCCTTTCGGGAGGTGGCGCGCGCCGGCCTGCACCGCCGCCATCAGGGCCACGATCAGGCAGACGATCGACATCGCCAGGGCCGAGGCCATGACCGTCTCGCCGCTGTCCTCGAGGTTGAAGATCACGACTCCCAGCGTCTCGGTCCCCGAGGCCCACAGAAGCGCCGAGACCGTGAGCTCGTTCACCGCCGTGAGGAACACGAGGATCGCGCCGGCCGCGGCCGAGGGGGCCGCGAGGGGCAGCACGATGGTGCGCAGCCGCCGTCCGAGCGAGGCCCCGACCGAGGCCGCGGCCTCTTCCATCGAGGGATCGAGCTGGGCGAGGCTCGACTGGATCGGGCGCAGCATCACGACGAGGAACCGCGCGAGATAGGCCAGCAGGATGATCCAGATCGTGCCGTAGAGGCTGAGCCCGGTGAAGGGCAGGCGCATGAACGCCAGGATGCAGGCGATCGAGAGCACGACGCCGGGCAGCGCGTAGGGCAGGTCGACCAGCGCGTCGAGGATCCGGGTGGCGCGGGTCGGTCTGCGGCTGGTCAGCCAGGCGAGCGGCAGGCAGACCGCCATCAGCACCGCCGCCGCCGCGGTGGCGAGGAAGAGCGAGTTGACATAGGCGCGCCGGGTGACCGGCTGGACGAAAAGCGCCTGGTGCCAGGCCTTGAGCGTGGCGGTGTCGACGCTCAGCGGCACGCCGTAGGCCGGGATCAGCGAGGTCGCGAGCAGCGCCAGCAGCGGCAGCGCGAGGATCGCGGCGATGAAGGCCCAGAGCGCGATCTCGACCGCGGGCCGCCAGCGGCAGAGCGACAGCGCGAGCGGCGCCGAGGACAGGCCCGACAGCCCGTGGCCGCCGCGCGACAGCACCAGGCGCCCGGCAAGAACGCCCAGGATCGCCACCGCGCCGATGACCAGCGACAGCACCGCGACCTCGGGCAGGACGCCGGGCCCCATGCCGACGAGGCGCTGGTAGATCAGCGTGGGCAGGGTGGCGTAGCGGGCGGGGATGCCCAGCATTGCCGGGATGCCGAAATTGCCGAGCGCGGTGACGAAGGCCATCGAGCCGCCGGCGATCAGCGCCGGCAGCGACAGCGGCAGGACCACCTGCGCCCAGACCCGGACCGGGCCCGCGCCCGACATCCGCGCGGCCTCGACCAGGTCGGCGGGGATCATGCGCAGGCCGGCGCGCAGCGTCAGGAACACGATCGAGGCATGCTGGATGCCCAGAAGCAGGATGATCCCGCCCGGCGAGTGCAGCGGCTGCGGCGTGCCGAGCGGCGGCGCGAGACCGACAAGCTTGAGCATCACCGACGACGGCCCCGTGACCTGCATCCAGGCGAGCGCGGTGATCTGCGGCGGGATCATCATCGGCACCATCAGGCAGAAGACCAGCGCCGCCTTCGCGCGCACGTCGGTCAGCGCCACGAGGAAGGCGAAGCTGGCCCCGATCGCGATCGAGATCAGCGTGCCGCCGCCGGCGGTGATCAGCGAATGCGACAGCGCCTCGAGCGTGGAGGGGCGGGCGAGCACCGCGGTCAGATGCGCCGTCGTCAGGCCGCGGCCGAAGCCGATGCCTTCCAGCATCAGCCGCGCGACCGGGCCGAGCGAGATCAGCGCGACGGGCAGCAGCAGCAGCGGCAGCAGCCGGTCGAGCGACCGGCTGCCATCCGCCGTCAGGGGGCGAAGGCTCATTGAACCTTGAAGACCTTCGCGAATTCGGCCTTGTTCGCCTCGCTGTCCGCCAGCGCTTTGGCCGCGTCGAAGGGCATCAGCTTGACCGCGTCGCGGGCCGGGAAGCCCTCGGGGCTGGCGACGCCGTCGCGGGCGGGGATGTAGCCCATGTCGGCGACCAGTTCCTGGCCCGGCTGGCTCAGCACGAAGTCGACGAAGCTTTTCGCCGCGTCCATGTGCCTGGTCCCCGCGACGATCGCCACCGGCTCGGTCACGTAGGAGACGCCCTCGTCGGGGAAGACGAAGTCGATGGGCGAGCCTTCGGCCTTGGCGCGCAGCGCCATGTAGTCGACCAGCACGCCATAGGGCTTCTCGCCCGAGGCCACCGCCTTGAACACGCCGCCGTTGCCGCCGTCGGCCAGCGTGTCGTTGCCGGCGAGGGCGGCGTAATAGTCCCAGCCCAGCGCGGGCGTGCCGGTGAGTGTCGCGAGGTGGATCAGCGCGGCCCCCGAATAGAGCGGCGAGGGCATCGCCACGAGGCCCTTCATCGCGGGTTTCGCCAGATCGGCCCACGAGGTCGGAACCTCGGCCGCGCCGGTGTTGTAGGCGATGCCGGTCGTGATCAGCTTGGTCGAGTGGTAATACCCCTCGGGGCTGTAGAGCGCGGCGTCGTAGGCGGCATCCTCGGGCGATACATAGGCGGCGAGCCGGCCCTGCTGCACCAGCCCCTCCATCGTCACCGTGTCCGAGATCAGCAGCAGGTCGGGCGCGGCGGCGCCGGCGGCGATCTCGGCCTCGAGCCGGGCCATCAGCTTGGTGGTGCCGTCGCGGACCCAGTCGACCTCGATCCCCGGGTGGGCGGCCATGAAGGCGTCGACGGTCTTCTGCGCATCCTCGTTGGGCTGCGAGGTGTAGAGCGTCAGGGTCTCGGCCGCGGCGAGGCCGGGGGCGAGCGTCGGGGCCGCGGCGAGAAGGGCGGCGGCGAGAAGAACGCGGGACATGCTGTCTCCATCGGGAAGATGTTGCGGGCGGACGCGCGGAAGGGCTCCGGCGACTTGCGGCCCGCATAGATCGGTGGGGTAACACCGGAATGACGGTTTGCGGATGTTTCCGTGTCAGTGCGGGCGCGTTTGCCGGGGGCACTGGCGCGCGACGGTGATCTGCGGGATAGGGTGGGGCCGAGCCGCGGCCGCAGGACGGGGCATGGGGGTTCCGGAGGTCTCTTGGACGCGTTCGACCGCAAGATCCTGGCGCTGGTGCAGCGCGACTGCACGCTCAAGGCCGAGGCCATCGCCGGGCAGGTCGGGCTGTCGACCTCGGCGGTGCAGCGGCGGCTGCGCGGCCTGCGCGAGACCGGGGTGATCCGCGCCGAGGTGGCGCTGCTCGACCCGGGCGCGGTCGGCCCCTGCATGAGCTTCATCGCCGGGCTGGAGATCGACCGGGACAATTACGGCGCGCTGCAGCGGCTGCGGCAGTGGGCCGAGGCGACCGACCAGGTGCAGCAGCTTTACTATGTCACCGGCGGCGTCGATCTGGTGGCGGTGATCCTTGCCCGCGACGTCGAGGACTATGACGCGGTGACGGCGCGGCTGATGCGGGACAACCCGCTGGTGCGGCGGATCACGACGAATGTCGTGCTGCAGGCGGTCAAGGTCGCGACCGCGGTGCCGATCGACGGGGGCTGAGCCGCCGTGCGGCGCGGGCGGGGGCGCGGATGCGGGCGGACCGCGGCCGGGGACCCGCTTTCGCGGCCAGGCGGCGCGCGGGACGTGCGATCAGGCGGGCAGCCGCCACGCCCGAGGAGCCTGCCGCCATGCGCCGACCCGTCACCCTGCCCGACCACGCCCGCCCCGCGACGCTTGCCCTTGATGCCGGGCTGTCCATCCCGCCCGACACCCGCACGATCCAGCCCGATCTGGCCATGTCGGTGAACACGATGGTCACGCCGGGAGAGGGCGCCTTTTCCGCGGCCGGGCTTGGCGACATCGCCGACGAGCCCTTCACCTACGCCCGCTGGTCGAACCCGACGGTGCGGGCGCTGGAACAGCGCATGGCGGCGCTGGAGCGCGCCGAGGAGGCGGTGGCCTTCGCCAGCGGCATGGCCGCGATTTCGGGGATGCTTCTGGCCCTGCTGAAGGCCGGCGATCACCTGATCGTCAGCGACGTGACCTATGCGGGCGCCGCGGAACTGGCCCGCGGGCTGCTTCCGGACTTCGGGATCGAGGTGACGCCGGTGAACCTGTCGGTGCCCGGGGCGCTTGCGGCGGCGCTGCGGCCCAACACCCGGCTGGTGCATTGCGAAAGCCCCTGCAACCCGATCCTGCGGCTGACCGATCTGGCGCAGGTCGCGCGCGTCGCCCATGCCCATGGCGCGCTGGTCAGCGTCGACAGCACGCTGGCGACGCCGGTGGCGACGCGGCCGCTGACGCTGGGCGTCGACCTGGTGGTGCATTCGCTGACCAAGTTCATCAACGGCCACGGCGATGCGCTGGGCGGGATCGTGCTGGGGTCGAAGGCGCTGACGGCGCGGATCCGGGGGCGGGCGGGGGTCTATCTGGGGGCGTCGCTTTCGGCCTCGAACGCCTGGCTGATCCTGCGCGGGATCGACACGCTGTTTGCGCGCCTGCGCCAGATCAGCGACAGCGCCGGGCGCATTGCCGCCTTCCTCGAGGCGCATCCGGCGGTCGAGCGGGTGATCTATCCCGGCCTCGCCTCGCATCCCCAGCACGCGCTGGCGCAGCGGCAGATGGACCTGCCCGGCGGCATGATCGCCTTCCGCACCGCCGATCCGCAGGCGATGGCGCGCCGGCTGGCGGCGCGGCTGAGGATCGCGCATTACGCCTTCTCGCTGGGCCACCAGCGCAGCATCGTCACGCTGCTGGACACCGACGGGATGATCGGCGGCACCTACCGGCTGGAGGGTGCCGCGCTCGCGGACTATCGCCGGTTCGCGGGCGCGGGCGTGTTCCGCCTGTCGGTGGGGCTGGAGGATGCCGCCGACCTGATCGCGGATCTGGATCAGGCGCTGTCGGCCTGATCCCCGAGGTGCTGCGCCAGGTGGTGGATGTGCTCGGTGCCGATGCCGCAGCAGCCGCCGATGATCGTGGCGCCCCTCGCCGCCCAGCCCCCGGCCCAGCCGCAGTACTGCGGCGGGTCGAGATCGGCGCGGATCGTCGAGACGGTCTCGTTCGCGGCGCCGTCCTCGTCCTGCGAGGTGTCGAAGGCATTGGCATAGACCCCGAGCGCGAGCCCCGGCGCCGCGGCGCGGGCGGCATCGAGCGCGGCGCCCATCACCTCGGGGCGCGAGCAGTTGAAGAGCATCGCCCCGGCCCCGAGCGCCACCGCCAGGCGCGCGGCCTCGGCCACGGGTTCGCCCGAGCGCAGCTGCGGCGCGGGCATGTCTTCGGGATCGACGTCGTCGCGCAGGGTGAATGAGATCCAGAGCGGCTTGCCGGTCGCGGCCGTCGCCGCCGCCGCGGCGCGGGCCTCGGCGAGGCTGCTCTGGGTTTCGGCCAGCCAGAGATCGACATGCGGCGCAAGCCCGCCGACCAGCACGCCAAGGTAGTCCGCCGCGAGGTCGGCGCGGAACAGCCCGGGCTGGTACGAGCCGAAGACCGGCGGCAGCGAGCCCGCGACGCGCACCCCCGGATGCCCCGCCGCGCCTTGCCGCGCCATGCGGCCGGCAAGATCGGCGAGCCGCGCGCCGTCGGCGCGGAACCGGTCCTCGCCGATGTGGAAGGGCACGAGCGCGTAGGAATTGGTGGTGATCACCTGCGCCCCCGCCGCGACATAGCCGGCATGGACCCGGGCCACGGTCTCGGGCGCCTCGATCAGCGCGAGCGCCGACCATTCGGGCTGGCGGAACGGCGCGCCGCTGCGTTCGAGTTCGCGGCCCATGCCGCCGTCCAGAAGGGTGATCGTGCTCATCTGTCGTCTCCCGCCGCGAGGCTGTGGAAGCCCGCGACGTCCTGGGTGATGGAATAGTCGATATGGGCGCGCACGGCGGCCTCGGCCTGGTCGGCCGAGCCTTCGGTCAGCGCGGCCAGCAGCGGGCGGTGTTCGTCGGTCAGCGGGTTGCGGCAGGGCCAGTGCGATTCCGACCAGCGATAGAGCCACTCCATCTTGTCGGCGAGCAGCCCGTGGCGGCGGATCAGGTGCTGGTGGCGGGTCTGGGCGACGAAGCTGGCGTGGAAGCCGAGATCGGCCGCGACCCGCGCGTCGGTGTCGCCGCCCTCGGCCGCGGTCAGCCGCTCGAAGGCGGCGGTGATCAGATCGGTGCCCAGCTCGGCCCGCCGTTCGGCGAGGATGCGCGCGGCCAGCCCCTCGTAGGCGCCGCGCAGGGTGTAGATCTCCCAGATCGCCTGCGCGTCGAGCACCGCCACGCGCCAGTTCGAATAGGGCGTGCGCGTCACCAGCTCCTGCGCCTCGAGCGCGAAGAGCGCCGAGCGGACGGTGCCGCGCCCGGTGCCGATCAGATCGGTCAGCGCAAGTTCGGTCAGCGTCGCGCCGGGGGCGAAATCGCCGCGCACGACCGCTTCGCGCAGCCAGTCGGTCGCCTGATCCTGAAGGCTTTTCTTCGCGATCGGCTGGCGCATCTGGATCCTCAGCGGTTGCGGTCGAAATGGCTGGACAGGAAGGCGCGGGCGCGCTCGGATCTCGGGGCGCCGAAGACCTCGGCGGGGGTGCCGTCCTCTTCGATCCGGCCTTGGTGCAGGAACACCACGCGCGACGACACCTCGCGCGCGAAGCCCATCTCGTGGGTGACGATCAGCATGGTGCGGCCTTCCTCGGCCAGGCCGCGGATCACCTTCAGCACCTCGCCCACCAGCTCGGGGTCGAGCGCCGAGGTCGGTTCGTCGAAGAGGATCGCGCGCGGATGCTGCGCGAGGGCCCGCGCGATCGCCACGCGCTGCTGCTGCCCGCCCGAGAGATGCGCGGGCCAGGCGTCGCGCTTTTCGGCAAGCCCAACCTTCTCGAGAAGGGCCATCGCCTCGTCCCGGGCCTCGGACCGCGGGCGGCCCTGCACGAACAGCGGCGCCTCGATCACGTTCTCGAGGACGGTGCGGTGCGGCCAGAGGTTGAAGTTCTGGAACACGAAGCCGAGGTGCCCGCGCATCCGTCGCGCGATCGCCTCCTCTCCTCTCGTCAGGCGGCCGCCCTTCGGCGACAGGCTGTCGGCGCCGACGCCGACGGTGCCGGCGTCGGGGATTTCCAGCATCGGGATGCAGCGCAGCAGCGTGCTCTTGCCCGAGCCCGAGGCGCCGATCATCGAGATGACGTCGCCGTCCCGCGCCGACAGGTCGATGCCGCGCAGGACCTCGTTCGCGCCGAAGCTCTTGCGCAAGCCGGTGACGGCGAGGGCCGGGGTCTGCGTGGTCACGGGGTCGTCCTTCCGAAGTGCCAGGGCGAGAGGCGCCGTTCCAGCCACCCGCAGAGCCGGGTGACGATGATCGAAAGCGCGAGGTAGATCACCGCGGCGCACAGCAGGATCTCGACCGCGCGCCAGGTTTCCGAGATGGCGGCGCGGGCGATGCCGGTGATGTCCATCAGGGTGATGGTCGAGACCAGGGCCGTGGCCTTGAGCATCGAGATGATCTCGTTCGAATACGCGGGCAGGGCCTGGCGGATGGCCAGCGGCAGGGTGATGCGGCGCAGGATCGCGATCCGGCCCATGCCCGAGACGCGCCCGGCCTCGACCGTGCCCCTGGGGACCGCGCGCAGGCCGCCGCGCAGGATTTCCGAGGTGTAGGCGGCGTCGTTCAGCACCAGCGCCAGCAGGCCGCACCAGTAGGGTTCGCGCAGGAACGGCCACAGGATGCTGTGGCGGATCACGCCGAAGCCGGCGAGGCCGTAGTAGATCATGAAGATCTGGATCAGCAGCGGCGTGCCGCGGAACACGAAGACATAGGCCCCGGCCACGGCATTGCCGACGCGGCTCTGGCGCATCAGGTTGAGCAGGAGCGCAAGGCAGCCGCCGCCCGCGAGCGACAGTAGCCACAGGTTGAGCGTGAGCGGCAGGCCCTTGAGCAGGCTCTGGAACATGCCGGCAAGGAAGGTCACGTCCATCGGTCAGGCCCCCGTGCCCGTGCCCGGATGCCCGCGCAGGCTGCGCCGTTCGGCCAGGCGGAAAAGCTGGTCCGACAGCGTGGTGATGACCAGGTAGATCCCGGCGCCGGCGGCGTAGAACAGGAAGTGCTCCTGCGTGGTGCCGGCCGCGACCGAGACCTGGCGCATGGTCTCGACCAGCCCGGTGACCGAGACGAGCGCGGATTCCTTGATCACCGACTGCCACTGGTTGCCCATGCCCGGCAGCGCCGTGACCATGGCCTGCGGCGCGATCACCCGGCGAAAGAGCGTGAACCGCCCCATGCCGCAGACGCGGCCGGCCTCGATCGTGCCCTTCGGCACCGCCTGGTAGGCGCCGCGCAGCACCTCGGACTGGCCCGCGGCCGAGATCAGGCCGATCGCCAGCATCCCGGCGGCGAAGCCCGAGATGTCGAAGGGCCCCGCGAAGCCCAGCGCGGTGCCGACGGCGGCCACCACCTGGCGGCCGCCGAAGTAGAACAGGTAGATCACGAGGATGTCGGGCACGCCGCGCAGCGTGACGGTATAGGCCTCGGCCAAGGCGCGCAGCACGGCGTTGCCGCCGATGCGCGCCCAGGCGACCAGCGTGCCGAGCACGAGCCCGCACAGGAAGGCCGCGACCGAGACGGCGAGCGTCATCAGCCCCGCCTTCGCGAGGACGAGACCCCAGCCGTCGGGTCCGAAGCCGAGAAGCCCGATCTCTCCCATGAGGTCAGAGCTTCGGCGTCACGTTCATCTTGAAGTACTTCATCGACAGCGCCTCGAGCGTGCCGTCCTCGGACATCGACTTCAGCGCGGCGCCGAGCTTTTCGGCCAGCTCGGCATCGCCCTTCTGCACCGCGATCGCGGCGCCGCGGCCCATCACGCCGCCCGTGAAGTTCGGGCCCGCGGTGGTCGCCTCGTCGCCGTTCTTCTCGAGGAAGGCCGAGATGTTGGTGATCGCGGCCATCGTCGCGTCCAGCCGGCCGTTCATCAGGTCCTGGTAGACGTCGGGGCCGTTGGGATAGGTGCGGATGGTGACGCCGCGCGGCGCGAGGTACTTCTCGAGGAAGTCGGCCTGGATGGTCGAGACCTGCACGCCGACGGTCTTGCCCTTCAGCGCCTCGGCCACGGCCGCGATCGAGGCCTCGGCCGCCGTCTCGTCGTCGAGGACGACGAGGCTGTCCGCGCCCGGGATCTCGATCCCCGCGTCCTTCAGCACGGCGAAGGTCGAGCCGCCGGTGGTGTAGGGCAGCGAGAAGTCGACGACCTGCAGGCGCTTTTCGGTGACGGTCACCGCGTCGATCACGCCGTCGTACTTGCCGTCGACCAGGCCCTGGATCATCCCGTCCCAGGCCTGTGAGATCAGGTCGTATTCGATGCCCGCGCGCTTGGCGGCTTCGGCCAGCAGGTCGACCTCGAAGCCGTAGATCGTGCCGTCGGGCTTGCTCATGTTGAAGGGCGGATAGGCGGCTTCGGTGGCGAAGACGTAGGTCTTGCCCTCGGCCAGGACCGGCCCGCCGAAAGCGAGGATGGCGGCGGCGGCGAGGCCTGCGCGCAGGACGGTGCTGCGGGTGAGGGTCATGGTCGTTCCTTCGGCGTTTGGGGCGTTGGGGGAGGCGTTGGGATCAGGACAGGAATTCGACGGCCATGCGCGTGAGCGCGATGGCGCTTTGCGCGATGCAGGCTTCGTCGGGCTGGTAGTCGGAATTGTGGACGCGGTCGTCCCGGCCCGGCTGGCCCGATCCGACGAAGAGCTGGACCGAGGGCATCCGCTCGGAGAAATACGAGAAATCCTCGGCGCCGAAGCTTTTGCCCTGCTCGACATGCACGGGCGTGCCGAACTGCAGGGCCAGCGCCTCGGCGGTGCGGTCGATCATCGCGTCGTCGTTCATCAGGGGCGGCGCGCCGCGGATGTATTCGACCTCGGCCCGGACGTTCAGCGCAAGCGCCGCGCCCTCGCAGATGCGCCGGAACGCGGCCTCGGCCAGGTCGCGCGTCTCGGGCGAGCGGCAGCGCACCGTTCCCTCGAACATGCAGGTGTCGGGGATGATGTTCTGGGTGGCGCCGCCCGCGATGTGGCCGACGGTCAGCACCGCCGACAGCGAGGGGTCCACCTCGCGCGAGATCACGGTCTGCAGCTGGGTGATGATGTGGGCGGCCGCGACGATCGGGTCGATCGCGGCATGGGGCCGTGCCGCGTGGCCCGACCTGCCGTGGACGGTGACCATGAATTCGTCGCTCGACGCGGTGCTGGCGCCGCGGTTGAGCGAGAGCATCCCGGCGGGATGTTCGGGCCGGTTGTGGAAGGCGATCGCCATGTCGGCGCCGTCGGCCGCGCCCTCGGCGACCATGGCGGCGGCGCCGCTTTCCAGCGTTTCCTCGGCGGGCTGGAACACCAGCCGGACGGTCCCCGCAAGCTGCGGCGCCATCTGCGCCAGCGCCCCGGCCGCGCCCAGCAGCGCCGAGGTGTGCAGGTCGTGGCCGCAGGCGTGCATCCTGCCGGGCACGGTCGAGGCGAAGGGCAGGCCGGTCTCTTCCTGGATCGGCAGCGCGTCCATGTCGGCGCGCAGGATCAGGCAGGGTCCCGGCCGGCCGCCGCGGATCTCGGCCACGACCCCGGTGCGGCCGACCCCGGTCTTCGCGGTCAGGCCGAGCGCCGCGAGTTCGCGCGCGACGATGCCGGCGGTGCGGACGGTGTCGAAGCCGGTTTCGGGATGGGCGTGGATGTCGCGACGGATCTCGATCAGCCGCGGCTCGGCGGCGCGCGTGAGCGTCTCGATCTGGCGGTCGGGGGCATTCGCAAGGTCGGTCATGGGCAGCATCTCGTGGGACCCCGGCCCTGAGCCGGAGCGCGGCCATGCGTCACCGAAATGTCATCCCGAGTCAATGTCCGATGATCGACAATCGATCCGGCGCGCCGGGCCGTGCCGCCCGGCGCCTGCCGGCGGACGTTCTGCACCCGTCGTCGCCGGGGGACGATGCGTCAAGGCGACCCGGGCGGGCGTCAGGGCAGGGGGGGCGCGGCGTCGAGCGCCGCGCGCTGGGCGGGGTCGGCGATGTCGATCATCCGCCGCCGCCGTTCGGCCAGGGTGCAGCCGCGCAGGTCGGCGATGCCGTGTTCGGTCACGATGATGCCGGCCTCGCTGCGCGGCGTGCTGACCGGGCCCGAAAGCCGCGCGACGATGCGCGAGGCGCCGGTCCGGCGCACCGTCGAGGCGAGCGCGACGATCGGCAGCCCGCCGCGCGAGCCATGCGCCCCGCGCAGGAATTCCGCCGCGCCGCCGACCGCGCCGATATAGGCGCCGTCGGCGACCTCGGCATTGATCTGCCCGGTCAGGTCGACCTCGATCGCCGAGTTGATCGCCACCAGCCGGTCGTGCCCGGACAGCACCGCGGGATCGTGGGTGTAGCTGGTCGGGCACAGCCTGAGGCCGGGGTTGCGGTGGGCGAAGCGCCAGAGCCGTTCGCCGCCCAGAAGCCACCCGGTCACGGTGACGCCGCGGTCGCGGGTCTTGCGGGCGTTGGTGATCACCCCGGCCTCGGTCAGGGCGGCGATGCCGTCGCTGATCAGGCCCGAGTGCACGCCCAGGTCGCGCCGGTCGCGCAGCCCGCCAAGGATCGCATCGGGCAGCTGGCCCAGCCCGATCTGCAGCACCGAGCCGTCCTCGATCAGGCCGCAGACATGCGCGGCGATCCGGCGGTCGATGTCGGAGGGCGGCGCGCTGTCGAGGCTGCGCAGCGGCCGCGCGCTGCGCACCACCGCCGCCAGCCGCTCGGGCCGGACCGCGATGTCGCCGGGCACGTCGGGCATCCGGTCGTTGACCTCGGCCAGCACGACGCGCGCGCTGTCGATCAGCGGGGCGAGCCATTCGTTCACCAGGCCGAGGTTGTGCAGCCCGTCCGGCCGCGGCGGCGGCAGGTGCAGCATCAGCACGTCGACCGGCGCGAGGATCCGCGACAGGGTGGAATAGGGCACCGGCAGGATCTCGAGCGCGCCGGCCTGCGCCAGCCGCCGGTTGGTGCCGCTGGCGCAATAGGACCGGAAGCGCAGCCGGTCGGCATGGGCGGGGTCGGTCGTCGCGGTCAGGCTGAGCCCGATCGTCGCCGTCACCGGCCCGACCGCGTGCCGCTGCGCCACGAGCGCGGAGGTCAGCGCCTCGGGCTCGGCCGCCGCCTGTCCCCAGACGACGGAATCGCCCGGGCGGATCCAGTCCGTCAGCCGCAGCCCGGCCGGGATGGCGACGGGATCGGGAAATGTCATGGCGCTCCTCCCACTTGGCCGCGGCCGGGCCTGCCCCGGCGCGCCACGTCGCCCCGCCGCGCAGCAGGGACTTGACAGGAGCTACTACAATCCGAATTAATGGACAATAGTTCGCATAGCGGACTTTAGCCCCGGAGGTGGAGACCGGGTGCGAATGCAGAGGGAGGATATCATGAACCTGAAGATGCTTGCCGCCTCGGCGGCCGCCGTCGCGCTTTTCGCCATCCCGGCCGCCGCAACCGATCTGCGGATGCTGTCGAGCTGGTCGTCGAACCAGTCCTACACGATCAACGTGGCGCAGCCGCTGATCGACAAGATCAGCGAGCTGTCGGGCGGCGAGATCAGGATCGGGCTGTCGGGCCCCGAGGTGGTGCCGGCCTTCGAACAGCTGGAGCCGGTGCAGGCCGGGGTGTTCGACCTGCTGTTCACCCATCCCGCCTATCACATCGGCGCGGCCTCGCTCGGGCTTGCGGTCGAGGCGATGCGCGCGGATCCCGCGCTGCGCCGCTCGTCCGGGGTGCTCGACACGCTCGACGAGTATTACCAGACCCTTGGGCTGAAGCTGATCGCCGTGGCGCCGGTGGGGTCGGTTGCGTTCAACTTCATCCTCAAGCAGCCGATCGGCGACGCGCCGGCGCTGGCCGGGCGCAAGATCCGCGGCACCCAGACCTACAACCCGGTGATCGAGGGGGTCGGCGGCGCACCGGTGATCCTGCCGATGACCGACATCTATTCCTCGCTGCAGACCGGCGTGATCGACGGCGCCGGCACCACGCTGACCGGCATCGCCGACGCCAAGTGGTACGAGGTGGCGAAATACCTGTCGCGGCCGAAGTTCGGCACCGTCGGGCTGTTCGTGTTCATGAACCTCGACACCTGGGACAGCCTGACCGAGACCGAGCAGTCGACGATCCACGAGGCCGCGCTGGCGATCGAGTCCGAGTCGATCCCCCGCTTCGACAAGCTGGCCGCCGAGGAGGAGACATTCCTGCTCGAGCACGGGATGGAGCTGAGCGAGATGCCGGCGGCGGATGCCGAGCGGCTGGAGACGCTGTTCTCCGAAGGGGCCTGGGCCACGGCGCACATCACCGGCGGCGACTATGCCGACAAGATGCACGACCAGGGCGAGAAGGCGGGACTGCTGCAGTGAGACAGGCCCCCCCGCCCCGGATGCGGCAGGTCGGCGCGCTTGCCGACCTGCTGGTCAGGATCGCCTTCTGGATCGCCGCGGCGGCGCTGGTGGTGATCCTGGCGATCACCCTTGTCGAGATCACGATGCGCTATGTCTTCGGCGCGCCGACGATGTGGGTCTCGGACAGCGTGCGCTACCTGCTGGCCTATCTGATCATGCTGGGCCTGCCCGAGGTCACGCGGTCGCGGGAACATGTCTCGATCACGCTGGTGCTCGACGCGGTGCCCTCGGGGCACTGGTACCGGCGCGCGCTGCTTCTGGTGAGCGCGGCGGCCTGCGCCGCGGTGGTCTATTTCGCGATCGACGTCGCGATGACGCAGGTCGCGCGCAACACCTTCACGCAGGGGACCTGGCGCATCCCGCGGGTCTGGATCACCGGTGCGGTGGCGGCGGGCTTCGCGGTGGCGGGGCTGGTGTTCCTGGCCCAGGGCCTGGCGCCGCGGCGGCTGCCGCAGGCCAAGCCGCAGGCCGCGCCGAAGCGGGTGGAGGCCTGAGCCGGAATGGAGTGGTTCCTTGTCCTTCTGACCTTCTTCGGCGCGCTGCTCGCGCTGATGCTGACCGGCATCAACGTCTTCGTGGCGTTCCTGATCATCAACCTCACCGCCACCGGCCTGCTGATCGGCGAGCGCGGCTTCGGGCTGTTCATCAACAGCGTCGCCGACAGCACCAGCAACGGCAGCTATGCGACGATCCCGCTGTTCATCCTGATGGGCGAGATCCTGTTCCGCTCGGGCAGTGTCGACGTGCTGTTCGACTCGGTCGACCGGCTGGTCGGGCGGGTGCGCGGGCGGCTTTACGCCGTGGTCATCGTCATCGCGACGATCTTCGGGGCGCTGTCGGGGGCGGCGGTCGCGGTCTCGGCGATGCTCGGCCGCTCGGCGATGCCGAACATGGCCGCGCGCGGCTATTCGCCGAAGATGTCGGCCACGGTGATCCTGGCCGGCGCCTCGCTGGCACCGATCATCCCGCCCTCGCTTCTGGCGATCATCATCGGCTCGCTCGCCGATGTCTCGATCTCGGGGCTGCTGATCGCGGGGATCGTGCCGGGGATCATCGTGTCGCTGATGACCGGGACCTACGTGATCCTGTCGGTGATGCGCGATCCCACGCTCGCCCCGCCCGACACCCCGCCCGACGACACCACCTCGGGCGGGGCCGCGGCGCGCGGCAGCGCGCTGGGCGCGGTGATCCGGATGGTGCCGTTCATGTTCATCATCTTCATGGTGATGGGGATGATCATGCTGGGGATCGCGACGCCGGGCGAATCCGCCGCGACGGGGGTGATCGGCGCGACGCTGGTCGCGATGCTCTATCGCCGCGCGAGCTTGGGGATGCTGCTGCAGGCGCTGACCTCGGCCACGCGGCTGAGCGTGATGATCATGGTCATCGTCGCCTCGTCGACGCTGTTCAGCCAGCTGGTCGCCTTCACCGGTGCCTCGCAGGCGCTGGTGGGCTGGGCGACCGACCTTGGCCTGCCGCCGATGACGATGTTCGTGGTGCTGATGGCGCTGCCGCTGATCCTGTGCATGTTCATCGACCAGATCGCCTTCCTGCTGATGGCGGTGCCGCTTTACGATCCGCTGGTCCATGCGCTGGGCTATGACCCGATCTGGTTCTGGACGATCTTCCTTGTGAACCTGACCGTGGGCGGGGTGACGCCGCCCTTCGGCTACACGCTGTTCGCGCTGTCGGCCGCGGCGCCGAACCTCTCGACCGCGCAGGTCTTCCGCGCGAGCTATCCGGTCGTGGTGATCTTCCTTGCCGCGATGACGCTTTTCGCCCTGGTGCCGCCGCTGGTCACCTGGCTGCCCGGGATGCTCTGAGCCCTCCCGGCCGCGACCGACCCTGCCCGGACCCCGGGCAGGGTCACCGCCGGGCCCG
>NZ_JBAWKE010000005.1:0-12045 GCF_037095655.1 Frigidibacter sp. MR17.24 | reverse complement strand
CCACCGCCGGGCCCGCCCCGCCTGACAGCGGGGCAGCGCCCGACCAGTTTAATGGACAATAGTCCGTATTGCGAACATACAGGCAGGCCCGGGGCAAGGCGCGATGCGCGGACCGGGCCGGGCCGGCCGGACAGGGCAGGGGAGGCCCCTCTGATGACAGAACTCGAAACCGCCTGGATCGTCGCGCCCGTGCGCACGCCGATCGGTCGCTTCGGCGGCGCGCTGCGCCCGCTGACCGCCGACCAGCTGATGGTGCATGTCGTGGCCGAGGTGCTTGCCCGGGCGGGCAGCGATGGCGCCGACCTCGACGAGGTGATCGTCTCGCAATCCTATGCCTCGAGCGAGGCGCCCTGCCTCGGGCGCTGGGGCGCGCTGGCCGCCGGCCTGCCGATCGAACTGCCGGGCTACACGCTCGACCGGCGCTGCGGCTCGGGCCTGCAGGCGGTGGTCAACGCCGCGATGAACGTCCAGACCGGGCAGGCGGAGGCGGTGCTGGTCGTCGGCGTCGAGAGCATGAGCAACATCGAGTATTACTCGACCGACATGCGCTGGGGCAGCCGCGCGGGCAGCGTCACGCTGCATGACCGGCTGGATCGCGGCCGCGTCCGCTCGCAGCCCGAGGCGCGCTTCGGCCAAATCTCGGGCATGCCCGAGACCGCCGACACGCTGGCGCGCGAATACCAGATCGGGCGCGACGCGGCCGATGCCTTCGCCGTCCGCAGCCATGCCCGCGCCGACGCCGCGTGGAAGCAGGGCCTGTTCGACGCCGAGGTGACGGGCGTGCCCGTTCCGGGCAAGCGCGGCGCGGTCAGCGTGGTCGCGACCGACGAGGGGATCCGGCCCGACAGCACGCCCGAGACGCTGGCGAAGCTGCCGGTGCTGCGCGCGGGCGGCATCACCACGGCCGGCAATTCGAGCCAGCAGAACGATGCTGCGGCGGGCTGCCTCGTGGTGTCGTCGCGCTGGCTGGAACGCCACGGTGTGGCGCCGATGGCGCGGCTGGTGGGCTGGGCCGCGGCCGGGGTCGATCCCGCGCGCATGGGCATCGGCCCGGTGCCGGCGACCCGCAAGGTGATGGAGCGCACCGGGCTCGACCTTGGGCAGATGGACCTGATCGAGCTGAACGAGGCCTTCGCCGCGCAGGCGCTCGCGGTGCTGAAGGGGCTGGGGATCGAGGATCACGACCGGGTCAATGTCAACGGCTCGGGCATCTCGCTCGGGCATCCGATCGGGGCGACGGGGGTCAGGATCCTGACCACGCTGCTGCACGAGATGGCGCGCCGCGAGGTGCGCTATGGCCTCGAGACGATGTGCATCGGCGGCGGCATGGGCCTGTCCGCGATCTTCGAGCGCGCATGAGCGTCCCGGCCTCATACCGCGCGCCCTGGGACCTTGCGGCGCTGCTGGCGGAAAGCCCGTTCCTGGCCGGGCTGGGCCTGCGCTTCGTTCACTTGGGCAGCGACGGCGCCCGGTTCGAACTTGATCCCGGCCCGGGGCACCTGAACGCCGAGGGGCGGCTGCACGGCGGCGCGATCGCCTCGCTGCTCGATGCCGCCTGCGGCCTGCCGGCGCGGGTCGTGGGCGAGGGGCAGGACCTCGTGCGCGCGGTCACCGTCAGCCTGAGCGTCGACTATCTTGCCGCGCCGCGCGGGCCGCGCGTGACCGCGACGGGGCGGCTGGTCGGCGGCGGGCGGACGCTCGTCTTCGCGCGGGGCGAGGTGCTCGACGCCGACGGAACGCCGGTCGCGCAGGCGATCGGCACGTTCAAGCGACTTTCCCCGGCCCGGCCGGGACAACCTTCGGAGACTGCAGAATGAGAGACGTGATCGTATCGGGCATCGGCATGACCGCCTTCGGCAAGTTCATGGACCGCTCCCTCAAGTCGCTGTCCGAGGAGGCGGTGGCGCTGGCGCTGGCCGATGCGGGCATCACGCCCGCGCAGGTCGAGCAGGTGGTCTTCGGCAATGCCGCGGCCGGCGTGGTCACCGGGCAGGAGATGATCCGCGCCCAGTCCTCGCTGCGCAACACCGGGCTGGACGGCACGCCGATGTTCAACGTCGAGAACGCCTGCGCCTCGAGCAGCACGGGCTTCCACCTCGGCTGGTTGATGGTGGCGAGCGGCCAGGCCGACTGCGTGCTGGTCATCGGGTCCGAGAAGCTGACGCACGAGGACAAGGCCGTGTCCTTCGGCGCCTTCGCCCGCGCCGTCGACCTCGAGGAGCCTTTGCCCGAGGGCTACGAGAAGGGCACGGGCTCGCTGTTCATGGACCTTTACGCGGCCAAGGCGCGCAAGTGGATCGAGGCGACGGGCGGCGGGCCCGAGGATTTCGCCCGCGTCGTGGTCAAGAGCCGCCACGCCGGCAGCCTGAACCCGGTCGCGCAGTTCCGGCGCGAGACCTCGGTCGACGAGGTGATGGGCAGCCGCATGATCTCGGACCCGCTGACGCTGTTCATGTGCTCGTCCATCGGGGACGGGGCGGCGGCGATCGTGCTGACCTCGGCCGCGTTCGCGGCCGGGCTGGACACGCCCAAGATCCGGGTGCGGGCCTCGGCGGTGGTGTCGGCCAGGGCGCATGGCGAGCGCGAGCTGGTGGCGGTCACCGCCGCGCGCAAGGCCTACGAGATGGCGGGCCTCGGCCCCGAGAACCTGCACGTGGTCGAGCTGCACGACGCCTCGGCCCCGGCCGAGCTGATCCATTACGAGAACCTCGGCCTGTGCGAGCCGGGCGGGGCGATCGGGATGATCCGCTCGGGAGAGACAGCGGTGGGCGGGCGGATCCCGGTGAACCCCAGCGGCGGGCTGCTCAGCCGCGGCCACCCGATCGGCGCGACCGGCGCGGGCCAGATCGTCGAGCTGGTGCACCACCTGCGCGGCACTGCCGGCGCGCGGCAGCGCGAGGGCGCGAAGGTCGCGCTGGCCGAGAACAACGGCGGCCAGCTTGCGGGCGATTCCGCGCTTGCCGTCGTCACGATCCTGTCGGCCTGAGGAGGCGAAGATGAGCGGACATGTCGCCGTCGTCACCGGCGGGGCCCAAGGCATCGGGCTTGGCATCGCGGGCGCACTGCTGGCCGCGGGCAACCGTGTCGCGGTCTGGGACCGCGACCCCGAGGCGCTCGCGCGGCTGGGCGAGGCCCTGGGCGCCGGCGCGGACCGGCTGATCGGGCAGGAGGTCGACGTGACCGACGGGCCCGGCATTCTCGCCGCGACCGCCGCACTGGCCGAGCGCTGGGCCGCGCCCGCGATCCTTGTGAACAATGCCGGCCTGTCGCGCGACAAGCGGTTGGTGAACCTGACCGAGGCTGACTGGGACCTGGTGCTCGACGTGAACCTCAAGTCGCAGTTCCTGTGCTGCAAGGCGGTGGTGCCGGCGATGATCGCGGCCGGCTTCGGGCGCATCGTCAACATCGCCTCCCGGGCCTGGCTCGGCGGCTTCGGCCAGGCCAATTACGCGGCCTCGAAGGGTGGCGTCGTCAGCCTGACGCGGACCCTGGCGATCGAGCTGGCGCGCAAGGGCATCACCGCGAACGCGATCGCGCCCGGCATCGTCGAGACGCCGCTGATGCGCGGCTATACCGAGGAGCAGCGCGCGCGCCTCGAACGGACGGTGCCGATGGAGCGCATCGGCCAGCCCGATGACATCGCCCGCGCGGTCGCGTTCTTCGCCGCGCCCGAGAACAGCTATGTGACCGGCCAGCTTCTCTACGTCTGCGGCGGCCGGTCGCTGTCGAGCCCGAGCGTCTGAGGGGGGCCCGCGATGACCGTCACCTGCCACATGGTCGACACCACAGCCATCGTCACCCTCGACGATCCCGCCGCCCTGAACGCGCTGACGCCCGAGGGGTTGATGGCGCTGCGCGCCGTCCTGCGCCGCTGCCAGGACGACGAGGCCTGCCGGGTCATCGTCCTGACCGGCGCCGGGGACCGCGCCTTCTGCACCGGCGCGAACCTGAAGAAGACCTTCCCGCCGACGCGCGGCTTCGCGCGCAACGCCCTGCTCGGCCGCGTGGCCGAGGCGGCGGACGGCGGCTACACGCGGCTTCTCGATCTCAGCGACCTGCAGATCTGGAAGCCGATGATCGCCGCGGTCAACGGCTATTGCCTGGGCGGCGGGCTGGAGCTGGCGCTGCAATGCGACCTGCGCATCGCCGCCGCCACCGCCTCGTTCGGGCTGCCCGAGGTGAAGGTCGCGAGCGTGCCGGCGGTGGGAGGGGTGCAGGCGCTGTTGCGTGCGATCCCCGCCGCCCATGCGATGAAGCTTGCCCTGACCGGCGACCGGATCGGGGCCGCCGAGGCGCTGTCCGTGGGATTGGTCAGCGATGTGGTCCCGGCCGGCACGCTGATTGAAACGGCGTTGGCGGTGGCGGCGCGGATCGCCGCGAACGGACCGCTCGCGGTGCAGATGGTCAAGAAGCTGGCCGTCGAGACCGCGCATCTGGCGCCGGCCGAGTACATGGCGCAGTCGAACCTCGCCTGGGGGCTCTTGCGCGACAGCGCCGACCGGATCGAGGGGCGCACCGCCTTCGGCGAGAAGCGCGCGCCGCGCTACAGCGGCGACTGAACGATCAAGGGAGAGAAGAGACCATGCAGTTCGAACTGACCGAGGACCAGGCGATGCTGTCGGACGCCGCGCGGCGTCTGGCCACCGAGACGCTGTGGCCGATCCTGCAGCGCGAGCCCGCCGACCGGCCGCTGTCGAAACCGGTGATGCTGGACATCTACCGCCACCTTGCGGAATTCGGCATCACCGCCGCGCGCCTGCCCGAGGAATTCGGCGGCTCGGGGCTGTCGATGCTCGACTACGGGCTGGTGATGGAGCAGCTGCCGGCGGCGGTGGCGCTGTCGCTGCTGTCGCATGACGGCTCGACCGTGCGGTTCAACGCCGGTGCCGACGAGGCGGTCCGCGCCGCCTATCTCGACGATTTCCGCAGTGGCCGGAAGATCATCTGCACCGCCAATTCCGAGCCCGGCGCCGGGTCGGATTCGAACACCATCGCCACCCGGCTCGAGATCGAGGGCGATCGCGCCTTCCTGACCGGGACCAAGATGTGGATCACCAACGCCTCGATCTGCGACTGCATGGTCGTCTCGTGTTCGGCCGGGCGCGACGACCGCGGCCGCCCGGTGCCGCAGCGGGTGCTGGTCGACCTGTCGCAGTCGACGGTCGGCCTGCAGGAGACGCCGCTGGCGGGCCTCAGGCAGGGCCACCTGTGCGAGGTGACCTTCGATCGCACCGAGGTGCCGCTGTCGCACCTGATCGGCACGGCGGGCGATGCCGGCAAGCACATGACCATCGTGTGGAATGCCAACCGCCCGCTGATCGGGCTGATGGCGCTGGCGGTGGCGCGCCGCGCCTACGAGGCGGCGCTGACGCATGTGATGGAACGGCGCCAGTTCGGCGATGTGCTGGCCTCGCGCCAGCTGGTGCAGCAGGACCTGTCGGACATGGAGGCGGCGCTGACCAGCGCGCGGCTGACCTGCCTGATGGCGCTGGCCACGCTTGACACCGGGGCGCGGTCGAACGGGCTGTCGGCGATGGCCAAGCGGCTGGCGACCGAGAATGCGAACCGGGTGATCCACACCGCGATGCAGCTGTGCGGCGGCATGGGCATCACCGAGGAACTGGGGCTTGCGCAGCTGTGGGCCGATGCGAGGGTGTTCCAGGTCCCCGATGGAACCCAGGGCATCCTGGCACTGATCCACGGGCGCGACATCACGGGGGTGGCGGCCTGGCGCTGAGGGGCGCGGCCGCGAGGGAGGAAGACTGAACATGCCGAAACTGCACTGGTCGCCGCGGTCGCCCTATGTCCGCAAGGTCATGGTGGCGCTGCACGAGAAGGGGCTCGCCGATCGGGTCGAGCTGGTGCGCACGCTCGCCGATCCGATGGTGCCGCCCGAGCCGTTCTTCGCCGTCAACCCGATGGCGAAGATCCCGACGCTGGAGCTGGAGGGCGAGCCGCCGATCTGGGACAGCCGGGTGATCGTCGAATGGGCCGACGCGGCGTCGGACACCGGGCCGCGGCTGCTGCCGGGCGCGCCGGCCGCGCGGCTGCGCACCCTGACCGACGAGGCGTTGGGGACCGGCCTCATCGACATCGGCATGACGCTGCTGATCGAGCGGGTGCTGCGCCAGGCCGATCACCGCGACCCCCGGGTCCTCGCCGCCTGCGCGCGCAAGTTCGCGGCGGTGCTCGACCATCTCGAGACGGCGATCCCGACGATCGCGGCGCGGCCCTTCGATGCCGGGCACATCGCGATCGGGGTGGCGCTGTGCTATCTCGATTTCCGCTTTGCCGACCTGTCCTGGCCCGAGGGGCGCCCGGCGCTCGCCGCCTGGCACGCGGGTTTCCGCGCCCGTCCCGCGGTCATCGCCACCGAGTTCCGCGACGACCCGCGGCCAGGCTGACCGCGCGCCGCCGCAGGGGGCGGGGCAGGTGAGACGGGGCAGGGGGGGGGCCCGCGATGAGCGGGCCCGGGCCGCGCCGCGGCGGTCGCGCGGCGCGTCGGTCAGGCGGTCAGCCGGGCAGCGTCAGCTCGGGCCAGGCCGCGCCCTCGAACCGGTAGCCGTCGCCCGCGCGCCGGATGTAGCCGCAGCAGGGTGGGCCGAAATGCATCGGCATCAGCAGCGTGCCGTTCTCTGCCGCCTCCTCGAGCACGCGCCGGCGCGTCGCGCGCGCGACCTCGGGCAGGACGCAGTAGGCGGTGTTGAGGTCGGGGTTCAGGATCTGCAGCGGCGAATGGAACACGTCGGCGCAGAACAGCCCTTCGTCGCCATCGGCGCGCAGGCGATAGCCGAGCATGCCGGGGGAATGGCCCGGCAGCGGCTCGACCGTGAGGCAGCCGAGGATCTCGCCCGCGTCGTCGTCGAGGAAGTCGACGAGCCCCGCCTCGACGATCGGCCGCACGCTGTCGTCCCAGCTGGTGTCCATCGCGATGTCGCCGCCCGTCTGCAGCGCCTCGGCCCAGTGGTCGTAATCCCGGCGCGGGAAGAGGTAGCGGGCGTTGCGGAAGGTCGGCACCCAGGCGCCGTCCTGCAGCACCGTATTCCAGCCGGTGTGATCGGCATGCATGTGGGTCTGCAGCACGTGGGTGACCTTGTCGGGCGCCGCGCCCGCGGCCTCGAGCCATTCCGGCACGCGGTTGTTCAGCCCGCGCATGCGCGGCGGCGTGCGTGGCTTGGCGTTGCCGACGCCGGTGTCGATCAGGATCACCTTGTCGTCGATCGCGACCACCCAGATCTGGATGGTCACGATCAACCGGTCCATCGCCGGGACGTAGTGGTGCGGCGCGATCAGCGGTGCGCATTCGGCCAGCCGCTCGGGCGACAGCGCGGGGAAGAGGAAGGCGGGATCGTGGGTGGGGGCCGCGTAGTCCACCACGCGCGTGACGCGGGCACGGCCGATCTGTCGGGTCTGGATCATCTGTCTCTCGTCCGGAGGGGCCGGGCCGCGGCCCGGGTCAGTTCGGCTGCGGCACGCGCGGCGTGCCGTCGATGTTGATGAAGGTCGGCCGGCCGGTGAAGCCCTGCGCCAGCGGCGCGAAATAGTAGAAGCTGATCTTGCGCTTGCGGAACTTCCACCGCCCGTCGACGCGCAGGAGCGTGTCGACGTAATGGCCGGCCGAGACATAGCTGACGCCGCCCGTGACCGAGAGATACTCCATCGAGATCCGTCCCGTGGCACGGTCGCCGTCCAGCGTCAGCGTCGGGTTCGTGCAGAAATGCCAGTAGCCCTCGCCCAGGCGCGCGACGGTCTCGCTGAAGAAGCGGTGCACCTCGGTCCGGCCGACGGCATGGGCGAGGCCCTCGAACTCGCCATCCTCGGTGAACAGCGCCGCGAGCCCGTCCCAGTCGCGGTCGTCGAGCACGTGGCAATACTGCGCGCGCAGCTCGGCGATCTCGGCCCGGTCCTCGAGCGCGCGGATCCGCGCGGCAAGATCGGCGCCGCCGCCGGTGGTGGTGGTCATGTCCATGTCTCTCCTCCCTGTCGTGTCCGGTCGTCTGGCTGCCGGGCGGCCGCGTCAGGCGGGCTGCGGCAGAAGCAGCGGCGCGCCGGTGCGCGCCTGCAGCGCCTCGAAGGTCATGCCTTCGACCATGTCGCGCAACTCGAAGCCGCGCGACGTCACGTCGATCACCGCGAGATCGGTGTAGATGCGGCGCACGCAGGCAGGCGAGGTGAGCGGATAGCCGCAGCGCTCGACCAGCCGGGGCCGGCCGTCGCGGGTCACGTGCTCCATCGCGACCCAGACCTGGCGCGCGCCGATGGCGAGATCCATCGCCCCGCCCACCGCGGGGGCGGTGTCGGTTTCCGACCGCGCCCAGTTCGCCAGATCGCCGTCGCGCGACACCTCGTAGGCGCCCAGCACGCACAGGTCGATGTGCCGGCCGCGGATCATCGAGA
The DNA here is from genome assembly GCF_037095655.1 of Frigidibacter sp. MR17.24. Taxonomy (NCBI): domain Bacteria; kingdom Pseudomonadati; phylum Pseudomonadota; class Alphaproteobacteria; order Rhodobacterales; family Paracoccaceae; genus Frigidibacter; species Frigidibacter sp. MR17.24. The sequence goes on along the minus strand of NZ_JBAWKE010000005.1, from coordinate 3,648 downwards.
AGCTGTCGGCATGGTGGAAATAGGCGCCGCCCGGCAGCAGCGTGACATGCTGCTTGCCCGCGTTGATCAGCCAGCGGTCGAGCGCGCCCGGCTCGGGGGCCGGGCCGATCCCGAGGATGCCGTTCTCGGCGTGGAAGATCACCTCGCGCCCCTCGGGCACCCGGTCGGCGACCAGCGTCGGCACACCGATCCCGAGGTTGACGTACCAGCCCTCGGGAATGTCCTCGGCGACGCGGGCCGCGATCTCGGTGCGGGTGCGGGGGGTCCAGGTCCTGTCGGTCATCGGCCGCTCCTCTCTCAGTCCTGCGGGTCGCCGTAGGGGACATGCACGATGCGGTCGACGAAGATGCCCGGGGTCACGATCACCTCGGGGTCGATCTCGCCCAGCTCGCGCCGGTGCTGGGTCTGCACGATGGTCAGCCGCGCCGCCGCCGCGCAGACCGGGTTGAAGTTCCGCCCGGCCTTGCGATAGGTCAGGTTTCCCCAGCGGTCGGCCTCCCAGCTTTCGACCAGCGCCACGTCGCCGTGCAGCGCCGTCTCAAGCACGTGGGGCCGCCCGCCGAAGTCGCAGACCTCCTTGCCGCGCGCAAGCTGGGTGCCGGCGCCGGTCGGCGTGTAGAAGGCCGGGATCCCGGCCCCCGCCGCGCGCATCCGCTCGGCCAGGGTGCCCTGCGGCGTCAGCTCCAGCTCGATCCGGCCGGCGCGGTACAGGTCCTCGAACACGGTCGAGCCGGCGATGCGCGGATAGCTGCAGATCAGCTTGCGCACCCGGCCCTCCTTGAGCAGCCGCGCCAGCCCCACCCCGCCATAGCCCGCGTTGTTGGCCACGACCGTCAGGTCGCGCAGATCGGTCTCCAGCAGCCCCTCGATCAGCAGGTTGGCCTGTCCGACGGCGCCGAACCCCCCCAGCAGCAGCGTCGCGGCCTGTGGCACCCCTTCGAGGGCCGCCGCGATGGTGGGGACAAACTTGTTTATCATTCCCAGACTGTCCTCCCTAACAGTCCGTTCCGAGCGATCGGAAAGGCACAACCGGATAAGGTCCGCATCCCAGATAGTCCGCCATGCGGACACTTGTCCAAAAATATGCAGGCTGTTATGATGCTGTCAAGCGCCAAGGCGGGGCTGCGCGGCGGCGATTTGGGCTTGGTCATTTGATTTGATACTGTGGCATAGAGGCGGGATGCGCGGTCCGGGCAGGTCCGGCAGCGGCGCGACGCACGAACCGGAAGAGGCTGCATGAACATTGAGCGCGACCCCGAGGAGGCCGAGGAGGCGGGCCGCCGCCCCGATTTCGTCAGCGCCGTCGCACGGGCCATGGCCGTGCTGGAATGCTTCACCACCGACGAGGCGGTGCGCCACCGCGGTCGCCTGACGCTGACCGATGTCGGCAAGCTGACCGACCTCAGCCGCGGCACGGCGCGGCGCCTGCTGCTGACGCTGAACGAGCTGCATTACGTCGACACCGACGGCAAGCTGTTCTGGCTGACGCCGAAGCTCGTCAACCTGTCGCGCGGCTTCCTGATGCCGCTCGGGGTCGGCGAGGGGTCGGCGGCGATCCTCAAGGCGCTGACCGAGAAGCTGAACGAATCCTCCTCGGTCGGCATCCTCGACGGCGAGGACATCGTCTATATCGAGCGGGTCGAAGTGCGGCGCATCTATTCCTCGCGCATCGTCAACGGCACCCGGCTGCCGGCCGCCTGCAGCTCGATCGGGCGGGTGCTGCTGGCGGCGCTGTCGGATCAGGAGCTGCACGCCTGGCTGCAGACCTACCGGCTGACCGCGCATACCGACAAGACGATCACCGACCCGGGCCTGTTCTGGCAGGAGATGGTGAAGGTCCGCGCCCAGGGCTATGCGATCATCGACGAAGAGCTTGAGATCGGCATCCGCTCGATCGCCGTGCCGATCGTCGGCGCCAGCGGCCGCGCGACGGCGGCGCTCAATGCCTCGACCGTCTCCGCCCGCCATGGCGCGGACAGCATGGTGCAGACCTTCCTGCCCGACCTGCGCCGCGCGGCCGAGGCGCTGTCGGGCACGATGGGCTGGTGACGGCGGGTCGGTCGCCGGCCGCCGATCCGCTGCCCCGGGCTTGCATCGCCGCGATCCATCCCTGATATTGGACATATGTTCGCATTGCGGACATGATTCCGGGAGGATCCAGATGCACTGGTACGACGACGGCGAGCGGCTGCTTCGCTATTCGATCCGGCATGGCGCGGGACCATGGCTGGTCCTGATCCACGAGATGGGCGGATCGATCGAAAGCTGGGACGGGGTGCTTGCGCATCTTCCGCCCGGGGCGGGGGTGGTGGTGCCCGAGATGCGCGGCATGGGCCGGTCCGAGCGGATCGCCCGGCCCCCCGAGCTGGCCGAGCTTGCGGCCGATGTCGCGGGCCTGCTCGACCACCTGGCGATCCCCGGCCCGGTCGTGGTCGCGGGCTGCGCGGTGGGCGGGGCGGTGGCGCTGCGCTTCGCGCTCGACTTTCCCGACCGCTGCGCCGGGGTGGCGCCGCTCGGCCCCGCGATGGAGGTGGCAGAGCCCGCCCGCGCGGCGGTGCTGGCCCTGGCCGACCGGATGCAGCGCGAGGGGATGCGCGCCGTCGAGCCCGCCTTGCTGGACCGGACCTATCCGCAGGTCTACCGCGATCGCAACCCGGGGCTGTTCGCGCGCGTGCGCGGCCTCTGGCGCGCGAACGATCCGCTGTCGTTCGCCAGTTATTTCCGGATGCTGGCCGCGACGGACCTCGGGCCCGAGATCGCCGCGATCTCCTGCCCCTGCATCTTCGCGGCCGGTCGCCTCGACGCGCTGCGTCCGCCCGCCTATGTCCGCGCCGCGGCGGGGCGGGTGCCGGGCGCGACCTTCCGTGAGCTCGACGCCGGGCACCACATCGCCGATCACGCGCCCGCCGAGGTGACCGGGCTGCTCACCGAGCTGCTTGCCACGGTCGCGGGCAGCACCCCGGCCCGGGAGATCCGGGCATGAAGGTTCTGGTCCCTGTGAAACGGGTGATCGACTACAACGTGAAGGTCCGCGTGAAGGCGGACGGATCGGGTGTCGATCTGGCCAACGTGAAGATGTCGATGAACCCGTTCGACGAGATCGCCGTCGAAGAGGCGATCCGGCTGAAGGAGAAGGGCGCGGCGGAGGAGATCGTCGTGGTCTCGATCGGCGTGAAACAGGCGCAGGAAACCCTGCGCACCGCGCTCGCCATGGGCGCGGACCGCGCGATCCTGATCGTGGCCGCCGATGACGTCCATACCGACATCGAGCCGCTGGCCGTCGCGAAACTGCTCGCGGCCGTGGTCAAGGAAGAGGCCCCCGGTCTCGTCATCGCCGGCAAGCAGGCGATCGACAACGACATGAACGCCACCGGCCAGATGCTCTCGGCGCTGCTGGGCTGGTCGCAGGCCGCCTTCGCCAGCGAACTCGCGATCGAGGGCGACAGCGCCGTCGTCACCCGCGAGGTCGACGGCGGTCTGCAGACGATCAAGGTGAAGATGCCCGCCATCGTCACCGCGGACCTGCGCCTGAACGAGCCGCGCTATGCCTCGCTTCCGAACATCATGAAGGCGAAGAAGAAGCCGCTCGAGGAGAAGACCGCCGCCGATTACGGCGTCGATGTCTCGCCGCGGCTGACCATCGTCAAG
>NZ_JBAWKE010000004.1:292467-302878 GCF_037095655.1 Frigidibacter sp. MR17.24 | reverse complement strand
GATAGCGAGGGGAAGAGGGCTTCGGCATGGCCCGAAGCTAACGTGCAGGATTCACGACGTGAATCCGCCTCACTGATAAGTGCAACAACGCCGGTTTGATCTATAATTTCGTCTTTAACGGCGCGGCTCCCGCAATCGGGAGCGTCAGGCGGGCACAGAGGCCTCCCTCGCGACCATCGTTCAAGGAGAACCTTCCGTGGTGGCGTGAGGCCACCCGCTGGACCAGCGCAAGCCCCATGCCCAGACCTTCACCGCCGCCAGTCGTATTCCGTTGGCGCACGAGGTCGCCGCGCTGGAAGGGCTCCAGCAACCGGCGACGCTCGGTGGCGGCGATGCCCGGGCCAGGATCCGACACCTCGATTGCCACCTCGCCTCTTGTCCTCGTTGCGGTGACCCGGGCACTCCCGCCGTATTTGACGGCGTTGTCGATGAGATTGCCAAGCGCGCGCAGGAGGAGCTGGCGGTTGCCGAGGACGGGGATCTGTCGGTCCGTCGACGGAAGTATGGCGACAGCCGGGTTGTGCGCATGCAGCCGGGCGAGGTCGGCGCAGAGGCTGTCGATCGTGATGCACTCGGTCAGCCTGACGAAATCCGTGGCGGCATAGTCGTGCGCGGCATCCGCCAGATGCGAGATCTCGCCGATGTCGCGGAATGCCGCCTCCTGAAGCGTCGCATCCGCCTTGCGCAGACGCATCGACAGCCGCGCGAGCGGTGTGCGCACGTCATGCGAGAGTGCCGCGATCATGTCCGTGCGTGCGCGGTCGGCTTCGGCGATCTGGTGCTGCATCGCGTTGAAGGCGCGGATCAGGTCGCGCAGGTCCGGGGCGCCCGTTTCCGGCTGGGGTCGCGGTTGCAGCGTCGCGCCGAAGCGCCGCGCGGCTTGGGACAGAGGCTTCAGGGGCCGGGTCTCGCGCCAGACCAGCGCGATGGCGAAGACCGCGAACCCGGCGCTCAGCAGCGCCGACAGGATGCCGGCGGGAATGCCCAGCACCGTGAACGGCGCCTGTTGGCGACGCTGCACGATCAGCCAGCTACCGTCGGCCAGCCCCACCGCGATCCGCGCCCGTCCGGGCGACAGCGCCGCACGAAGCTTCGGCAGGGGCGCATCCGCCGCCGCAGCGGGGATGGCGAGGCGAAGCGGGCGGTCCCTCAGCACGTCGGAGGCGCCCGCGATCAGCTCGCGCGCCCAGGGCAGCGGCACCTCGCCCTCGGCCCGGCCGAGCAGCCGCGCGACGAGGCCCGCGTCGCTCTCGACCGCCGGCGGAAGCTCGGCCGCGGTCTGCAGGTCGATCAGCCCGTCCGAGAAGCCGTGCACCATCATGCTGCGCTCTTCGGGCGTCGCCCGGTCGAACAGCGTGACGATGTCGGCAAGCTGCGCCGGGAACGGCAGCAGCCGCGCGTCGGGCGCCGTCTCGCGCCGGTCGGCGAGATAGACCGACAGCATCAGCAGCTGCAGCACGCAAAGACCCAGCGCCAGCGACAGGATCAGCCGTCCGGCAAGCCCGGGCCCCCTCATGCCGTGCCCCGCTCGACGCGCGGCGCGAACATGTAGCCGCCGCCGCGCACGGTCTTGATGATCTGCGGGCTCGCCGCGTCGTCGCCCAGCTTGCGCCGGAGCTTCGAGATCTGCACGTCGATCGCCCGGTCGAAGGGGCCGCCGGCGCGCCCGCGCGTCGTATCGAGCAGGTGCTCGCGGCTCAGCACCCGGCCGACCGCGCCGACGAGGCAGGCCAGCAGGTCGAACTCGCCCGAGGAGATCGCGATCTCGCCCCCCGAGGGGCGATGGGTCAGCCGCCGCCCGGCGATGTCGAGCCGGAAGTCGAGGAAGTCGGCGAAGTCGCGCGGCCCGGCGGGAGTGTCGATCCCGCGCCGCAGGATCGCGCGAAGCCGCGCCACCAGCTCGCGCGGATGGAAGGGCTTGGGCAGATAGTCGTCGGCACCGAGTTCCAGCCCGACGATGCGGTCGATCTCGGTGCCGCGCGCGGTCAGCATCAGGATCCGCATCCGTCCCTGCGGCGCGAGGCGGCGGCAGATCGACAGCCCGTCCTCGCCCGGCAGCATCAGGTCCAGAAGCAGCACGTCGGGCGTGGCCCGCGCGAGGTGGCGGTCGAGCGCCGCGCCATCGGCGAGCGGCGTCACGGCAAAGCCCTCCTCCGCAAGCATGGCCGCGGTCAGGCCGCGCAGCTCGGCATCATCCTCGACCAGGGCGATCTGCGGAGCGGTGGCGGTGTTCGGCATCGGGTGATCCCTCCGGCTTGCCCTGCAAGATAGCGGATCGCCGCGGCGGACCAAATTCCCCTGCGATCCGGGATTACAAAACTTCACCGTCCCTGACACGGCGCACATCCGCGGCTTACGGCGGGTCCGCATCTTCGGGTCATCGCACAAGACAACGAAAGGACTTCGCGATGACCAAGGCACGCAGCAACGACAGGCTTCACGCGATCGGCGGAGGAACCGCACTTCTGATCCTCGCGATGTCGCTGCCTCCGGTCGCGGCGCAGGCGCAGTCGCGGCCCGGCACGGCACTGGCCCAGATCGACACCGACGGCGACGGTGCCGTCTCGCGCAGCGAGGCGGAGACGATGGCGAAGACGCGCTTCACACGCCTCGACCGTGACGGCGACGGCGCGATCTCGCCCGAGGAATTCGCGGCGCCGCGCCAGGCCGCCTTCGCGGCGGCGGATCGCGACCGCGACGGCAAGCTCGAGCGCGGCGAGCTCAGGGCGGCTGCCGGCGCCCTGTAAGTCGCGCCGCCCATCGGATCAACGGACGAAGGAGACAACCATGTCTCGTCAGATGACGACCCTGGCCATGTGCCTGTGCGCGGCGACCCTCGCAGGCGTCGCCACCGCGCGCGCGGATGACGACCGCAGCGCGACGATCACCACCGACAACGGGGAAACCTACACCCGCGAGGTCGAGCGCGACTGCGACGGCGGCGATGGCATCTCGTGCGACCGCGAGGTGACCCTGTCGGGCGACGACGGCGAGGTCGACCGCGAGGTCAGTCGCGACTTCGAGGATGGCGAAGGCCACCGGACCGTCACCCGCGAGGGGCCTCACGGCCGCGAGGTCACCCGCGAACGCTGGATCGACCTCGACTGACCGGCATTCGGTCCGACGGTCGGGTGCCGGTTCCCGCTTCCCCCGTCCGGTCGTCGCGACCGAAAGGGGCTCCGCCGTGGCGTCGGCGGGGCCCCCGTCATCCTCCACGGAAAGGGGTCTTCATGGCGCGCCTCCACAGCCTGTGCCTGGCAGTCTTTGCCGGGCTCTGCAGCCCGGCCTTCGCCGCGGATGCGCCTGCGCAGCTGCGGACGGTCGCACCGCGGGCCGCGATGGTGCCGCGCTACCTCGAGACGACGGGCACTGTCGCCGCGAGCCGTCAGGTCGATCTGGTGGCCCGGGTGCCGGGCGTCCTGATCGAGGCTCCGGTGCGCGACGGTGCGCCCGTCCGCGCGGGCGAGCGGCTGTTCCGCATCGATCCCGCCCCCTACGAGGCCGATGTCGCCGCCGCTCAGGCTGCGGTCGCCGGCGCCGAGGCGCAGCTTCGCCGCAGCGAGGCCGACTACCTGCGACAGCAGGAACTGGCCGAACGGCAGGTGACCCCGATGTCGCAACTCGACGCGGCCGAGGCCGCGCGGGACGGCGCGCGTGCCGATCTCGACGCCGCACGCGCCCAGCGACGCACGGCCGACATCACGCTCGGCTACACGCAGATCACGGCGCCATTCGACGGCATCCTCTCCGCCCGGACGGCGGATCCCGGCGCCTATGTCGGTGCAAGCGGTGCCGAGGTTCTGGCCAGCCTCTACGCCACCGACCCTCTGCACGTCGAGTTCTCGGTGTCCGAGGCGGATCTCTCCGCGGTTCTCGACACGATCCGCGCGTCTGGCCCGGCCGGGGCCGAGGTCGAGCTCGGGCAGACCGGGACGGACTTCTACCCGTTGCGGGCCCGGCTCGACTATGTCGCCCCGACATTGGCCACCGATCTCGGCACTCTCGCGCTGCGGGCGACGCTGCCGAATGCCGGGGGCATGATCACGCCCGGCGTCACCCTGCGGCTGCGCCTCGCACTCGGCGCGCCGCAACGCCGGCTGATGCTGCCGCCCGCCGCGATCGGAACGGATCTCGAAGGGCGCCACGTCCTCACGATCGAGGAGGGCCACCTGCGCCGACGCCCCGTGCAGGTCGCAGGCGGCATGATCGACGGTCTCCTGCCGGTCACCGGCGACCTTCGCTCCGACGCCGTCGTGGTCGCGAATGTCGCGGCCGCGCCCCCCGTCGGCAGCGCCGCCACCGCCAAGCCCTGAGGTCCGCCGATGTTCTCCGCCTTCTTCATCCGCCGCCCGGTGCTGGCCAATGTCATCGCCATCGCGACCGTGGTGCTGGGCATCGTCGCCTATCTGCGCCTGCCGGTCGCGCAATATCCCGATGTCGTGCCCCCCGTCGTGCAGGTGCAGGTGACCTATCCCGGCGCCAGTGCCGAGGTGCTGATGGACACCGTCGCCCAGCCGATCGAGCAGGCGGTGAACGGCACGCCCGGCATGATCTACATGCAGTCGACCTCGACCAACGACGGGATCTACACGCTCAACGTCACCTTCGACATCGGCACCGACCCGGCGCTCGCGCAGGTCGACGTGCAGAACCAGGTCGCGGCGGTCGAGGCGCGCCTGCCGCAGCCCGCGCAGTCGCAGGGCATCGAGGTGCGCCAGAAGTCGAGCGCGATCCTGCAGTTCATCGCCCTGACCTCGCCCGACCGGCGCTATGACAGCCTGTTCCTGTCGAACTATGCCACGATCAACCTCGCCGACGAATTGGCGCGGGTGCCGGGCGTCGGCGACGTGACGATCTTCGGGGCGGGGGAATACGCGATGCGAGTCTGGCTCGACCCGGACCGGATGCGCGCGCGGGGCCTTGCCTTCGGCGATGTCGCCGCCGCGATCTCGGCGCAGAGCCAGCCGGTCGCGGGCGGCGCGCTCGGCCAGCCGCCGATGGCCCAAGGCACCGGCTCGCAGACCCCGATCACGGTCACCGGGCGGCTCGACGAGGTGCAGGCCATGGCCGACCTCGTGGTCCGCGCCGATCCCGAGACCGGCCGGGTGACGCGGCTGTCGGACCTGGGCCGGGTGGAACTTGGCGCGCAGCGCTATGCGCAGGTGTTCCGGCTGAACGGCGAACCGGCGGCGGCGCTGGCCATCAGCCAGCTGCCCGAGGCCAACGCGCTCGACGTCGCCAAGGCGGTCGAGGCGCGGATGACCGATCTGGCGCGGGCCTTCCCCGAAGGGCTGGAATACCGCGTCCCCTTCGACACGACCATGTTCGTCGAGGCGGCGGCGCATACCGTCTGGAAGACCCTGATCGAGGCCTGCGCCATCGTGCTGGCCGTGATCCTGCTGTTCCTGCAGGACTGGCGCGCCGTGCTGGTGCCCGCGACCACGGTGCCGGTCACGCTGGTCGGCGCGATGGTGGCGATGGCGGGGCTGGGCTTCACCATCAACATGTCGACGCTCTTCGCGCTGGTGCTGGCGATCGGCATCGTCGTCGATGACGCGATCATCATCGTCGAGGGCACGGCGCGACATCTGGAAAAGGGTCTGCCGGGCCCGAAGGCGGCCGAGGCGGCGATGAAGGACCTGTTCGGCCCGGTGATCGGCATCACGCTGGTCCTGATCGCGGTGTTCCTGCCCGCGGCCTTCCTGCCCGGCCTCACCGGGCGGATGTATCAGCAGTTCGCGCTGGTGATCGCGGCGACCGCGGTGATCTCGGCCATCAACGCCATCACGCTGAAGCCCGTGCAGGCCGCACTCTGGATGCGCGCGCCGAAGCCGGTGGCCGAGCGCAACATCCTGTTCCGCGGCTTCGAGCGCGGCTTTTCATGGCTCGAGGCCGCCTATGCCCGCCTCCTGCGCCGCCTTCTTCACCGGGCCACGGCGCTCGCGATCGCCGGGGTGGCGGTCGCGGCCCTGTCCTTCCTGGGCCTCGCGCGGGTGCCCGGCGGCTTCCTGCCGCCCGAGGATCAGGGCTATCTTCTGGCCTCGGTCTCGCTCGCGCCCGGCGCCTCGCTCGAGCGCAGCGACGCCGCGCTGGGCGAGGTTCAGGCGCGGCTCAAGGATCACCCGGCGGTGGCCGACGTGGTGACGGTCGCGGGCGTATCGCTCACCGACAACAACGCGCCGCTCAGCTCCTCGGGCCTTGCCTACATCGTGCTGAAACCCTGGGACGACCGCGGCAAGGATCTGTCGCTGCTTCCGGTCTATCGCGACCTGAGCGCGCGGCTCGCCGACATACCGGACGGGCTGGTGCAACTGATCCCGCCGCCCTCGATCCAGGGCATCGGCAACACCGGCGGGTTGTCGGCGATGGTCACCCTCCAGGACGGCAGCGGCGACTTCGCGCGGCTCTCGCAGGCGACGCAGGACCTGATTTCCGCAGCGCGCGAGCGCGGGCTTGGATCCCTGCGCAGCACCACCAGCTTCGCGGCCCCGCGGCTCGACGTTTCGGTCGACCGGGCGCAGGCGGCACGGATGGGGGTCGACGTGGATAAGGTCTTCGACACGCTCTCGGGCTATCTCGGCTCGGCCTATGTCAACCAGTTCACCTGGTTCGGGCAGAGCTATCAGGTCTATGCCCAGGCCGAGGACAGCCACCGTGCCTTGGCCGAGGACATCGGGCGCCTGACCGTTCCCAACGCCTCGGGCGGCGCGGTGCCGCTGTCGTCGGTCGTGTCGGTGACCGAGACCATGGCGCCGCCGATCGTCACGCTCTACAACGGCGACCCGGCCGCGGCCCTGAGCGCACAGCTTGCCGGACAAAGCTCGGGCGGCGCGATGCGGACGCTCGAGGCGGCGGCTCAGGCAAGCCTCACCCCCGGCGTCAGCGCGACGGACTGGACGGCGCTGAGCTATCAGGAGGCGATGGCGGGCGGGCAGATCTACTGGGCGTTCGGACTGGCGCTGCTGATGGTCTACCTGCTGCTCGCGGCGCAATACGAAAGCTGGATCAGCCCGCTTGCCGTGATCCTGTCGGTGCCGCTGGCGCTGGCGGGCACGGTGGGCGTGCTGCTGCTGCTGGGGCTGCAGAACACGCTTTACACCCAGATCGGGATCATCCTGCTGGTGGCGCTGGCCGCGAAGAACGCGATCCTGATCGTGGAATTCGCGCGCGAGATGCGGGCCGAGGGTCACCCCGTGCTGCACGCGGCGGTCGAGGCGGCGCGGCTGAGGCTCCGCCCGATCCTGATGACCTCGCTCGCCTTCATCCTGGGCATGATGCCGCTCGTGCTGGCCAGCGGGGCCGGTGCCTCGGCCAGCCGCTCGATCGGCATCGCTGTCGTCTCGGGCATGGCGCTGTCGACCGTGCTCTCGGTGTTCACCGTCCCCGCGACCTTCGCGGTCCTGCAAAGGATCGAAGAGCGGTTGCGCAGCCGCCGCTGAACGCGATCCGATCAGGATGATCGCCCTGGGGCAGGGGATGTGGAGACACGCGAAACGGAGCAGACCGTCGGCCGGATGCGATCGACAGCCGCGTCACGAGCTGCAAGGCTGTCCGACGCTCACCGCTGCTTCCGATCTGGCTCCTGCGTCCCAGGTCGCACGCCCGCCACCATCGGAGGGGCGCATTCCCCACCATCACTGACGACTCCCTGGGAGCACAAATTTGGCGCTTGCTTCGTCGCGAATGTCCGCGTCGCCCGCAAAGTTGACTGACACGGGTGCGTACGCGCCCAAAATTCCGCATTTGCGGCCTTCGGTACGCACCCGTGAAGCGAAAGATCGTGGGCAAATCGCGCAACTTTATGGGTGGCGCGAAACGCTTTGGGCAATCCTGCAACCCGGTCAGAAGTCGAGGTTCTCGACGCTCAGCGCGTTTTGCTGGATGAACTCGCGCCGCGGCTCCACCACGTCGCCCATCAGCTTGGTGAAGATGTCGTCGGCCTCGGTCAGGTCGTCGACCTTCACCTGCAGCAGCGTCCGCGCCGCCGGGTCGAGCGTGGTCTCCCACAGCTGTTCCGGGTTCATCTCGCCAAGGCCCTTGTAGCGCTGCAGCGTCAGGCCCTTCTCGCCCTCCTGCAGGATCGCTTTCAGAAGCTCGAGCGGGCCGTGGATCAGCTGCTCGCGGTCGCGCCGGATCAGCTTCACCGGCTGGCCATAGGCCTCGACCAGCGCGTCGGTATAGCTGCCCAGCCGCCGCGCCTCGCCCGAGCGCAGCACCTGCCCATCAAGCGTGCGCACCTCCTCGACCCCGCGCAGGATCCGCGCGACGCGCAGGCCGTGGTCCTGCGTCGGGCGCCCCTGCCAGCCGCGCTCGTATTCCAGCGCGACGTCGTCCAGCCGCGCGGCCACCGCATCGGCCACGCCCTGCTGGTTCTGGTCGACGGCACCGGGACGGAAGGCGCCGGCGATCGCCGCCTGCTCCAGGATGTGGGCCGGGTAATGCGTCGGGAAGGCCTTGAGCGTGCGCTGCACCGCCCGCGCCTCCTCGACCACCCGGGCAAGGTCCTGGCCGATGATGTCCTCGCCGTCGGCGCGGCGCAGTACCGCGCCCTCGATCCCGGCCTGCACGAGGTAGTCCTCGAGCGCCTGCTGGTCCTTGAGGTAGACCTCGGACTTGCCGCGCGCGACCTTGTAGAGCGGCGGCTGCGCGATATAGAGGTGCCCGGCCTCGATCAGGTCGGGCATCTGGCGGAAGAAGAAGGTCAGAAGCAGCGTGCGGATGTGGGCGCCGTCAACGTCGGCATCGGTCATGATGACGATCTTGTGGTAGCGCAGCTTGCCCAGGTTGAACTCGTCGCGCCCGATGCCGGTGCCCAGCGCGGTGATCAGCGTGCCGATCTGGTCCGACGACAGCATCCGGTCGAAGCGCGCGCGCTCGACGTTCAGGATCTTGCCGCGCAGCGGCAGCACCGCCTGGTTCTTGCGCTCGCGCCCCTGCTTGGCCGAGCCGCCGGCCGAGTCACCCTCGACCAGGAACAGCTCGGAGAACTCGGGGTTCTTCTCCTGGCAGTCGGCAAGCTTGCCGGGCAGGCTCGCCACGTCCATCGCCGTCTTGCGCCGCGTCAGCTCGCGCGCCTTGCGCGCGGCTTCCCGTGCCAGGGCGGCCTCGACGATCTTTCCGACGATGGTCTTGGCCTCGGAGGGATGCTCCTCGAACCACTCGGCAAGCTTCTCGTTCACAAGGTTCTCGACCGCCGGGCGCACCTCGGAGCTGACCAGCTTGTCCTTGGTCTGGCTCGAGAACTTCGGGTCGGGCACCTTGACCGACAGCACGCAGGTCAGCCCCTCGCGCGCGTCGTCGCCGGTGAAGTCGACCTTCTCGCGCTTGGCGATGCCGCTGGTCTGGGCATAGCTGTTGATCGTGCGCGTGAGCGCGCCGCGGAAGCCCGCCATGTGGGTGCCGCCGTCGCGCTGCGGGATGTTGTTGGTGAAGGGCAGCACGGTTTCGTGGTAGCTGTCGTTCCACCACATCGCCACCTCGACGCCGATGCCCTTGACCTCGCCGGTCATGTAGATCGGCTCGGCCATCACCGGGGTCTTCGACCGGTCGAGGTACTTGACGAATTCCTTGACGCCGCCGTCATAGAACAGCTCGGTGCGCAGGGGCTCGGCCGGGCGCTCGTCCTCGATGATGATCCGCACGCCCGAATTCAGGAACGCCAGTTCCCGCAGGCGGGTCTCCAGCGTCTTGAAGCTGTAGTCGAGGTTCGAGAACGTGCCCTCGGGGTCGGTGGTCTTGGACGAGGCGAGGAAGCGCACCTCGGTGCCGCGCTCGCCGGGGGCGGGGCCGACGGAATGCACGTGGACGGTGCAGATCCCGCCCTCGAACCGGGCCTTGTACTCGAGGTCGTCGCGATAGACCGTCAGCTCCAGCCAGTCCGACAGCGCGTTCACCACCGACACGCCGACGCCGTGCAGGCCGCCCGAGACCTTGTAGGCGTTGCCGTCGGTGTCGGTGTTGTTGAACTTACCCCCGGCGTGCAGCTGGGTCATGATGACCTCGGCCGCCGAGACGCCCTCTTCCTTGTGCATGTCAACCGGGATGCCGCGGCCGTTGTCGCGCACCGAGACCGAATTGTCGGCGTGGATCTTCACCCGCACGAAGTCGGCATGGCCGGCCAGCGCCTCGTCGATGCCGTTGTCGACGACCTCGTAGACCATGTGGTGCAGGCCCGAGCCGTCGTCGGTATCGCCGATATACATGCCCGGACGCTTGCGGACGGCTTCCAGGCCCTTGAGAACCTTGATGGAATCCGCGCCATACGCAGAGGTCTTAGGGCTGTCTTCGGTCATGGGATCCGGCCTTCGTTCAAAGCTTCCGACTTTTAGCGTCCCGGGGCGGGAATGTCACCCTCAACACACAAGATTTGGGGCTTTTGAAGCAGGGGCGGGGGGGCATGCATGCCCCCCCG
>NZ_JBAWKE010000004.1:227055-292382 GCF_037095655.1 Frigidibacter sp. MR17.24 | reverse complement strand
CCCCCCCCCCCCCCCGCCCCCCCGCCCGGGGGCGTCGCCCCGGCGTGGTCACAGGAAGCCGATGACGCAGCCGACCGCGACCAGCAGGCCACCGGCGGTCCGGTTGGTCCATTTCAGCGCGCCCGGCGTCGACAGCACCGCCCGCGCCCGGCCGACGGCGGCGGCGGTGACGAGGTTGCCGGCAAGCGGGATCGCCATCGACAGCACCACGATCGCCACGATGTCGGCGCCGGTGACGTGGCTGAGGTCGAAGAAGCCGGGCAGCACGCCCATGTAGAACAGGATCGCCTTCGGGTTCCCGAGGATCGCGAGGATGCCGGCCGAGAACCCGCCCCACAGCCCCGGCCGCGTCATCCGGCCGTCGGTGCTCAGCGGCTTGCCGGCGTTGCGGATCAGCCCCGCCCCCATCACCAGGAAGATCACCGCCGCGACCCAGCGCAGCACGTGCAGGATCTCGGCCTGCTGGCCCGCCACCACCGACAGCCCGAAGATCGCGAGCAGCGACCACATCAGGTCGCCCAGCGCCACGCCCACCGCCAGCGGCCAGACCCCGGCGAAGCCGCCGGTCAGCCCGCGCGCGATCATCGCCACGAAGACCGGGCCGGGCGTCAGCCACAGGATCAAAAGCGCACCGGCATAAAGCCACAGGCCTTCGGCGGAAAGTGTCATCGGGGCCTCGTGCGGGGCAGGGGATCTGGTGGCGCAGTCATGCCGGGCCGCCGCGCCGCTGTCGAGGGGGCAGTATGGGCGCATCCGGGGGCGGCGGGCCGGGGGCGGCGGGCCGGGGGGCAGGCCGGCGGCCGCGGCCCTCCGGCGGCCGCCGCGCGGCGCCGCGGACCGGGCTAGAGCGCCCGCGCCCAGGTCTGCCCCACGAGGTCCCGGCCGAAGCTGTGGTGCGCGGCCTCGTCCACCAGTTCGAAGCCGGCGCCCTGGTAGATCCGCCGCGCGCTCACCAGGCAATCGTTGGTCCACAGCTCGATGCGCCGGTAGCCCCGCGCCGTGGCGAAGCGCAGGCATTCCTCGACCAGCCGCCGCCCGATCCCCAGGCCCCGCGCCCAGGGCTCGACCCACAGCAACCGCAGCCTGGCCGTGCCCTCGGCCGGTCCCCGGATCACCATGACCGAACCCGCGACCCGTCCCTCGACCTCGGCCATCCACAGCCGCTCGCAGCCCGGGTCGAAGCTTCGCACGAAGCCGGCCACGATCTCGGCCACCAGCGCCTCATAGCTCTGGTCCCAGCCGTATTCCGCGGCGTAAAGCGCGCCGTTGCGCGCGACGATCGTGCCCAGATCGCCCGGCTCGGGGTCGCGCAGCACCACCGTGCGCTCGACCGGCCCGTCGCCCAGCAGCCGCCGCACCGTCTCCATCGCGCCGGTCACCGCCCGCCGGTCGGCCGGCACAAGCGGCCCCAGCAGCGCCGCCACCTCGGCGGCCGAGGCCGCGTCGAGCCCGGCGAAGACCTCGCTCCCCCGCGGCGTCAGGCAAAGCTCCAGGCGCTTGGCATTGCCGGCGCTGGGGCGCCGCTCGACCAGGCCGTCGCTTTCCAGCCCGCCGATCACCCGGCTCAGATACCCGGGATCGACCCGCAGCGCCGCGGCAAGGTCGCGCGCCGCCGGCGCCTGCCCGGCCGGCGCATGGGCGATCTCGTACAGCACCCGCAGCTGCGGCAACGCGAAGTCCGAAGCCAGCATCCGCTCGTCCAGCGCGCCGACCAGCCGGGTGTGGAAGCGGTTGAAGCGGCGCACGGCGGCGATCTCGGCGGGATCGACCTCCACACCGGACGCGACAGGGGGCGGGAGCGAGGTGGTCATGATGCCTGATTCCGGCATGTGTTGCCAAAAGCAACATATGCGGCAGCGCGGCGCCGCGCCATGGAAATTTCCGATCCCTGAATGCGGCGCCCGCTGGGGGTGTACAGGGGGTGCACGGGCGGTGCACGCCCGGCGCCCCCCTGACAACCGTCGCCCCGCCCGGCCCGGTGCCGCTCAGCCCGCGCTCGGCAGGGTCAGCCCGCCATCCTTGGCCAGCGGCCAGAACGGGTTCATCGCCACCTCCCACACATGGCCGTCCGGATCGGCCCAATAGCCGGAATAGCCGCCCCAGAACACCTCCTCGGGGGCCTTCAGCGCCCGGGCCCCGGCCGCGAGGGCGGTGGCATAGGCAGCATCAACCTGCTGCTTCGTCTCGAAATTCTGCGCCAGCGTCACTGCGCCGGTCCCCAGCTCTGCCAGCGGGCGCTTCTGGTCCGCGGCCAAGTCGGCGCGACCGAACAGCGCCAGCACAAGGCCGTTCATCTGGAAGAAGACCACGCCCTCCTCGGCCTGCGCCGGCTGCCAGCCCAGCCGTTCGTAAAAGGCCTGCGCCGCCTCCAGGTCGGCCACCCCCAGGGTGATCAGCGTCACCCGCTGCACCGGCATCCCGCTCATGGCACCTCTCCCGCGCGCACACCGGAAATCCCGGCGCTTTCAGATACTTCCAGGCCCTGTGCCCGATCCCCCAGCCCCTCGAACAGCTCGGGTCCGGTCCCGGTCAGGAAGGCCTGCGCCCCCAGGGCCACGATCTCGTCATAAAGCGCCCGCCGCCGCCCCGCGTCCAGATGCGCCGCGACCTCGTCCATCAGCAGCACCGGCGCGACCCCGCCCTCGGCCGCCAGCGCGCGCGCATTGGCCAGCACCAGCGACAGCAGCAGCGCCTTCTGCTCGCCGGTCGAGCACTGGCCCGCAGGCACGCCCTTGGCGGCATAGATCGCTTCCAGATCCGCGCGATGCGGCCCGACAAGCGTGCGCCCGGCGGCCAAGTCGCGCGCCCGGCCCTCGGCCCAGGCCGCGGTCAGCGCCGCCGCGCCCTGCGGATCGCCCTCGGGCCCGGCCAGCGCCAGCGTCCCCGCGGGGAAGGCGGTCTCGGCCCCGGCCTGCGCCGCGACGATCCGCGCGACGGCCGCGGCCCGGTTCGCCTGGATCCGCGCGCCCTCCTCGGCCATGCGCACCTCCAGCGCCTCGTACCAGCCGCGGTTGCGCGACCCGTCCTTCAGCAGGCGGTTTCGCTGCCGCATCGCCTTCTCATAGGCCAGCGAGGCCTCGGCGTGATCGGGCGCGAAACTCAGCGTCAGCCGGTCGAGGAACCGCCGCCGGCCCTCGGCCGCCTCGATCCACAGCCGGTCCATCGCCGGCACCAGCCAGACCATCGGCACGACGGCGGCCAGCGCCGCCTGCGGCGCGGCCTTGCCGTCGATCTTCACCGAGCGCGAGGCCGCCGCCTCGGCCCCGGTCTCGATCTCGCGGAACACGCCGTCGCGCCGCAGGCCCGCGCTCACCCTCCAGCCGACGGCATCGGGCCGCCGCGCCAGCTCCTCGGCCCCGGCGCGCCGCAGGCCCCGCCCCGGCGACAGCAGCGACACCGCCTCGAGGATGTTGGTCTTGCCCGCCCCGTTCGCTCCCCAGATCGCCACCGGGCGCCCGTCAAACGCAAAAACCGCCCGGCGATGCGAGCGGAACTGGGCGAGCGTCAGCTCATGGATCGCGAGGCCCGGCATCGCGCCCCTTCTCGACTTTGTTCAAATATCCCGGGGGGAGGCCGAAGGCCCGGGGGGCGGAGCCCCCCGTTGTTTCCTCATGCGGGGCAAAGCCCCCCGCCCGCCCGATCTCACACGCGCATCGGCATGACGACATAGACCGCCGAGGTGTCGTTGCCCTCGCGCATCAGCGTCGGATCGCCCGAGGAGTTGAACAGGAACACCGCGTTCTCGCGGTCGACCTGGCTCGCGATCTCCAGCAGGTACTTGGCGTTGAAGCCGATATCCAGCCGCTCGTCGCCATAGGCCACGGCAAGCTCCTCCTCGGCCGCACCCGAATCCGGGGCGTTGACCGACAGCACCAGCCGGTCCTCGTCCAGCGACAGCTTCACCGCGCGCGACCGCTCCGAGGACACGGTGGCGACGCGGTCGACGGCCTTCGCGAACTCGGTCGCGTCCACTTCCAGCCGGCGCGAGTTGCCCATCGGGATCACGCGGCTGTAGTCGGGGAAGGTGCCGTCGATGACCTTCGAGGTCAGGGTGATCGTCGGGGTGGCGAAGCGCACCTTGGTCTCGGACACCGACACCGCGATCTGCGCCTCGTCGTCGTCCAAGAGCTTGCGCAGCTCGCCCACGGTCTTGCGCGGCACGATCACGCCCGGCATCGCCTCGGCGCCCTCGGGCAGGGGGGCGTCGATGCGCGCCAGCCGGTGACCGTCGGTCGCGACGCAGCGCAGCACCTGGCCATCCTCGCCCTGCGCGACATGCATGTAGACGCCGTTCAGGTAATAGCGCGTCTCCTCGGTCGAGATCGCGAATTTCGCCTTGTCGAACAGGCGGCGCAGCACCGGGGCAGGGGCCGAGAAATTCGCCGAGTATTCCGACGAGGCCATGACCGGGAAATCTTCCTTGGGCAGCGTCGCGAGGTTGAAGGTCGACCGGCCCGCGGTCACCGTCAGCCGGCCCGAGGCGGCGTCCTCGGCCAGCGACACCAGCGCGCCGTCGGGCAGCTTGCGGATGATCTCGTGCAGCGTCACGGCCGAGACGGTGGTCGCACCGGCACGCTCGACATGGGCCACGGCGCGGTCGACGACCTCGATGTCCAGATCGGTCGCGCGGAAGCTGACGCCCTCGCCCTCGGCCTCGATCAGCACGTTGGCAAGGATCGGGATCGTGTTGCGACGCTCCACCACCGATTGTGCCTGACCCACGGCCTTCAGTAGCGTGCCGCGTTCGATCGAGAACTTCATTCAAACCCCCATGTCGCCGGGAGGGGTACGGTACAGCAGATCCCCGCCGGCTCAAGTGCCTTCGACCTGGTCCGGCCGTCCGGGCGACTGTGTGTGCTGCGCCCCGGCGCGTCAAGGCGCGCCGGGCATCGCTGCGGCTTTCAGGTCACGGTTCCCGCGGGGACCCGTGTCCGGGCTGCGTCACGACGACATCAGCCGGCGCAGCAGGTCCAGATCCTCGGCCAGCTGGTTGTCGCTGCCGCGCAGCTCCTCGATCTTGCGGATGCCGTGCATGATCGTGGTGTGGTCGCGCCCGCCGAAGCGGCGGCCGATGTCGGGCAGCGACCGGGTGGTCATGTGCTTGGACAGGTACATCGCGATCTGGCGCGGCCGGGCGATGGTGCGCTGGCGCTTGGGCCCGATCAGGTCGGCAAGGCGGACGTTGTAGTGCTCGGCGACCTTGCGCTGGATCTCCTCGATCGTGACGCGGCGGTCGCTCGCGCGCAGGATGTCGGCCAGGCAGTCCTGCGCCAGCTCCAGCGTGATCGGCTTGTTCAGCAGCGAGGCGAAGGCGAAGAGCCGCGTCAGCGCACCTTCCAGCACCCGCACGTTGGTGGTGATGCGGTGGGCAAGGAACTCCAGCACGCCATGCGCCAGCTCGAGCCCCTTGTACTGGCCGCTGTCGCGCGCCTGCTCGGCCTTGGTCTGCAGGATGCCGAGGCGCAGCTCGTAATCCGTGGGATGCAGATCGACGACGAGACCGCATTGCAGGCGCGACTTGATCCGGTCTTCCAGGTCCTTGATCTCGCCCGGCGCGCGGTCGGCCGAGATCACGATCTGCTTGTTCTGGTCCACGAGCGCGTTGAACGTGTGGAAGAATTCTTCCTGGGTCGAATCCTTGCCGGCGATGAACTGCACGTCGTCGACCATCAGCACGTCGACCGAGCGGAAGATCGACTTGAAGTCCATCACCTGCTTGTCGCGCAGCGCCTGCACGAAGCGGTACATGAACTGCTCTGCCGACAGGTACAGCACCTTCAGCTCGGGCCGGCGGGTCTGCAGCTCGTGCGCGATCGCATGCATCAGGTGCGTCTTGCCAAGCCCGACGCCGCCGTAAAGGAACAGCGGGTTGAAGGTGACCGGGCCGCCCTCGGCCACGCGGCGCGCGGCGGCATGGGCCAGCGCGTTCGGCTTGCCGACGACGAAGCTGTCGAAGGTGAAACGGGCGTCGAGCGCGGCGCCCGGCAGCTCCTCGGTCGCGGCGGCGGCCGGGGCCTTGCGCGCGGCCGGGGCGGCCTTGGCGCGGGCGATGGCGGCAGCCGGGGCAGGGGCGGCGTCATCCGCGGCGTCGGACGGGCGGGCGGCGGCACGGACCCCGCCCCGGGGCACGGCGAATTCCAGGCGGTCGACCTCGGCGCCGGTGCGCTGCAGCACCTGGCGGATCTGCTCGCCGAAATTGCGCGACACCCACTCGCCCATGAACGTGGTCGGCACTTCGATCCGGGCGATCCCGGATTTCAGGCCGGCAAATTTCAACGGCTCGATCCAGGTCACAAAATTGTTGTGGCCCAGAGACTTGAGCAACTCGCTCCGAACCTGTCCCCAGCTGTCTTCAGCCATTATTGTTCTGTCCATTCTGTCTGCAGGCGGAACCCCCACGGCCCGCTACGACCCTCACGTCAGGGACGCCGCATCCGGCCCGGCCCGCGGAGGGCGGGTCGGGTCGCAGACAGCTCGATCGTCCACGCCCGGCAGTCCGGGCGCGCCTCTCGATATCGGGACAGTCACGTGTCGTGCTCGTCCGTCCGATCGCTCGGTCCCTCCGCCGTGGCAGCGGCGGTTCCGGCACCTGGCAGGGTGTCGGTGGCGGGGCGAGCGATCTCCCCCAGTCGATGTGAATCGCAGGGCCAAGCTAGACCGGGGCCCGAAACCTCCGCAACAGAACTTCACGCTTGACGGGAAGTTTACGCGACCGAATCCCAGCGCCCGTGCAAGACTGCCACGCTGATCTGCAAGGCGTTGAAAAACAACAAAAAGGGCGCGGCAGTCTGCCGCGCCCTTCGAAAATGCTCAGGTTTTGCCGGGGGTCCGGATCAGGCGGCCGACAGGGCCTTCACGCGCGACGAGAGGCGCGACATCTTGCGGGCCACGGTGTTCTTGTGCAGCACGCCCTTGGTGATGCCACGGGCCAGTTCCGGCTGGGCGGCCTTGAGCGCGGCGGCGGCGGCTTCGGCGTCGCCCGAGGCGATCGCTTCCTCGACCTTGCGCAGGTAGGTGCGGATGCGCGAGCGGCGGGCCTTGTTGATGTCGTAGCGACGCTCGTTCTGGCGGGCGCGTTTCTTGGACTGTGCGGTATTGGCCATGGTGTGGCTCCCCTCTGGCGGGCGAATGCAAAATTGATAGCGTGATCGCCCCACCACCGGGTTCGGTACCGGCTGATTCCGGCCAAAGCGGGCCTCACACGCATGATCCGCCGGCCTATAGGCAGTTTCCCGGCCCTTGGAAAGCGAAAACCGCGCCAGGGGCGCGGTCCGGGGGGCGGCGACGGGGGCGGGGCGGGCCTGAGGGCGGGCCCCTCAGCGGTCGCGGAACTGCGGCGTGCGCTTTTCCAGGAAGGCCGACATGCCCTCTTTCTGGTCCTCGGTCGCGAAGAGCGCGTGGAACAGCCGGCGCTCGAACAGCACCCCCTCGCGCAGCGTCGTCTCATAGCTGCGGTTCACGGCCTCCTTGACCGCCATCACCGTCAGCCCCGATTTCTCGGCGATCTTCTTGGCGGCCGCCATCGCCTCGGGGACCAGCTTGCCCGCCGGCACGACCCGGCTGACAAGGCCCGAGCGCTCGGCCTCGGCCGCGTCCATGAACCGGCCGGTCAGGTGCATGTCCATCGACTTGGACTTGCCGACGAACCGGGTCAGCCGCTGGGTGCCGCCGATCCCTGCCACGACGCCCAGGTTGATCTCGGGCTGGCCGAACTTGGCGGTGTCCGAGCAGATGATGAAGTCGCACATCATCGCCAGCTCGCACCCGCCGCCGAGCGCGTAGCCCGACACCGCGGCGATGACCGGCTTGCGCGTGCGCAGGATCGCCTCGCTCTCGCCGGCGAAATAGTCCGAGCCGAACATGTCGACGAAGCTTTTCTCCGACATCTCCTTGATGTCGGCACCGGCGGCAAAGGCCTTTTCGGACCCGGTGAGGACGATGCAGCGCACCTTTTCGTTGTCGTCGGCGGCCTTCAGCGCGTCGGCAAGTTCCCCCAGAAGCTGGGAGTTCAGGGCGTTCAAGGCATCGGGGCGATTGAGACGGATCAGGGAGACGTAGTCTTCGACTTCGACGATCAGCGTCTGATAGGCCATCGGGTAACCCTTCCTTTGGTCGGCAGAGTCCTACCATGACCGGGCGGTTTGGCAAGCAACTCGCCGCCGATCGCCGCGGCGCGGCGCGACCGCGACCCAACGTTTGCGGGCCGGCGCGGGGCGGCGCGGCCCCCGCGCCCGATCGTCGCGGCGCCCCGGACGGGCGCTTCGGGCGGGCTGAAGGCGGGCTGAAGGCGGGCCGCGGGTGGTCCGCGGGTGGTTCGGGCAGGGGGCGCCCGCATTCATCAAGCGCCCAAGCTTTGACCAGCCGCCCCGCGGCGCTGCCCAAGGTCAGCCCTGCGTGATGATCATACCAGTCTGCCGCCCGCGCGGGATGTATTTCTGCGCTGCGGCATGGCAGGTTTCCGGGACGGAGGATTGCCTACAGCCCAGGATTTCGACTCATGATCGCCCTTGTTTTTATGGCTTGCCTGCCGAACGGCGCCAGCGATTGCCGCGAGCAGCAGCTTCTGTTTTCGTCCGAGAACCTCACCCCCTACATGTGCCTGATGCAGGCCCAGCCCGAGCTTGCGAAATGGACCGCCGGCCATCCCGGCTGGACCATCGCCAAATGGGGCTGCCGCCGGGTCGCGCAGGGCGAAGCCTCGCTGTGACCGGGGGGGCGGCTCCGCCCTTTGGCTGAATTGCGACCGATCACAGGCCGGTGACACACTCCCGCCATGCCGCGCGTATTGCGGCAGTCACGGGAGGAGTGACCGGCCATGACCTATGAACATGTGAAGATTCACCCGGCTGTGGACGGCGGCATCAAGCCCGCCGCGCCCGGATTCGCCGGAGGCACGCTGACCTGCCTCTGCGCCACCGACCCGGTCGAGGTGACGGTGGGCGGGCAGACCGCGCACAACCATGTCTGCGGCTGCACCAAGTGCTGGAAGCCCGAGGGCGCGATCTTCAGCCAGGTGGCCGTCGTCGGACGCGACGCGGTGACGGTGACGAAGAACGGCCACAAGCTGAAGATCGTCAACGAGGCCGCGCCGATCCAGCGCCACGCCTGCACCGGCTGCGGCGCGCACATGTACGGGCGCATCGAGAACACCGGCCATCCGTTCTACGGGCTCGACTTCGTCCATACCGAGCTGTCGCCGCAATCGGGCTGGTCCGAGCCGCAGTTCGCGGCCTTCGTCTCGTCGGTGATCGAATCCGGCGTCGATCCGTCGCGGATGGACGACATCCGCGCCCGGCTGCGCGAACTTGGGCTCGAGCCCTACGATGCGCTTTCGCCGCCGCTGATGGACGCCATTGCGACGCATGTGGCCAAGACTTCCGGTGCGCTTGCAGCCTGATGGCGCGCAGGCTACCCCTTGCCGCGCTGCCGCATGATGGCAGCGCGGTCTTTGCGATCCGAGAGAGGACAGTTCCATGCGCACCCGTGCCGCCGTCGCCGTTGCACCCGGCAAACCGTTGGAAATCATGGAGGTCAACCTCGAAGGCCCGAAGGCCGGCGAGGTGCTGGTCGAGATCAAGGCCACCGGCATCTGCCACACCGACGAGTTCACCCTGTCGGGCGCCGATCCCGAGGGCATCTTCCCCGCGATCCTCGGCCATGAGGGCGCGGGCGTGGTGATCGAGGTCGGCGAGGGCGTGACCTCGCTCAAGCCCGGCGACCACGTGATCCCGCTCTACACCCCCGAATGCCGCGAGTGCCCCTCGTGCCTGTCGCGCAAGACCAACCTGTGCACCGCGATCCGCGCGACGCAAGGCCAGGGCCTGATGCCCGACGGCACCACGCGCTTCTCGATGCTCGATGGCACGCCGATCTACCACTACATGGGCTGCTCGACCTTCGCGAACCACACGGTGATGCCCGAGATCGCGCTGGCCAAGGTCGACCCGGCCGCGCCCTTCGACAAGATCTGCTACATCGGCTGCGGCGTCACCACCGGCATCGGCGCGGTGCTGAACACCGCCAAGGTCGAGATCGGCGCGAAAGCCGTGGTCTTCGGCCTGGGCGGCATCGGTCTGAACGTCATCCAGGGCCTGAAGATGGCCGGGGCCGACATGATCATCGGCGTCGACCTGAACAACGACAAGAAGGAATGGGGCGAGAAGTTCGGGATGACCCACTTCGTCAACCCCAAGGAGATCGAGGGCTCGGTCGTGAGCCACATCGTCGAGATGACCAAGACCCCGTTCGACAAGATCGGCGGCGCGGACTACTCGTTCGACTGCACCGGCAACGTCAAGGTGATGCGCGACGCGCTGGAATGCACCCACCGCGGCTGGGGTGTCTCGGTCGTGATCGGCGTGGCGCCCGCGGGGGCCGAGATCCAGACCCGCCCGTTCCAGCTGGTCACCGGCCGGGTCTGGAAGGGCACGGCCTTCGGCGGCGCCCGCGGCCGGACCGACGTTCCGCAGATCGTCGACTGGTACATGGACGGCAAGATCGAGATCGACTCGATGATCACCCACACGCTCAAGCTCGAGGACATCAACAAGGGCTTCGAGCTGATGCATGAGGGCAAGTCGATCCGCTCGGTCGTCATCTACTGACCTTCGGCCCCCGGGCCGCGCGCGGGGCCGGTCTTCCGGCCCCGTTTCCATGTTCGAAAACGATCGGGAGATCACCGATGGCGATGAAGACCGTCTCCGAGAACGCGAGCTTCGGCGGGGTGCAGGGCGTCTATTCCCATGCCGCCAGCTCCACCGCCTGCGACATGACCTTCGCGGTCTACCTGCCGCCCGAGGCGAAGACCGCGAAGGTGCCGGTGCTGTGGTACCTGTCGGGGCTGACCTGCACGCATGAGAACGCGATGACCAAGGCCGGCGCGCAGGCCTGGGCCGCGGCCTACGGGATCGCGGTGATCTTCCCCGACACCAGCCCCCGCGGCGAGGGCGTCGCGAATGACGAGGCCTACGACCTTGGCCAGGGCGCGGGCTTCTACGTGAACGCGACGCAGGATCCCTGGGCCCCGCATTTCCGCATGTGGGACTACGTGAAGACCGAGCTGCCGAAGCTCGTCTTCGACGAGCTGCCGCTCGACCCGTCCCGGCAGGGCATCACCGGCCATTCGATGGGCGGGCACGGCGCGCTGACGCTGGCGATGACCGACCCTGACACATACCGCTCGGTCTCGGCCTTCGCGCCGATCGCGCATCCGACGGCCTCGGACTGGGGCCGCAAGCAGCTGAACGCCTATCTCGGACCCGACGAGACCACCTGGGCCGCGCACGACTCGACGCTTCTGATGCGCGAGCGCGGCTATCCGGGCGAGATCCTGATCGACCAGGGCGCGAGCGACAACTTCCTCGACCTGCTGAAGCCCGAGGCGTTGGCCGAGGCGGCGGCGAAGCGGCGCCAGCCTGTGCAGTTCCGGATGCAGCCCGGCTACGACCACAGCTATTTCTTCGTCTCCAGCTTCATGGAAGACCACGTCGCCTGGCACGCCGAGCGCCTGGGCGCCTGACCGGCGTCTCTGTCCGGCCCCTGAACGCCCGGGGCCGGGGCAGCGCCCCGGTCCCCATCAGCCTGTCGTCGGCCTCTCGTCCGCACCTGTGGGCACCCTCTGCGCGGGGGAGCCGGGGGGTGCCGGGACGTTCCCGCGCGCCTGCGAAGCGGGCCGCGACAGCCCTCATACCTTAGGGTGACGCGCCCCTGCGGCCCGTTGACGCAGCCGTGATTGGCCCGCCAGATTGGCGTCATTGGAGCGCGGCCCCGGCTTTGGGAGGAGCCCTGATCCGGACTTCCGGATCAAAGCCGCGCTCTCCGCACCCAGGGAGGAGCCCCCGATGAAACATGTCATGCTCGGCGTCGCCGCGACGCTCTTGCTGACGACCGCCGCCGCCAGCGCCAACGAGTCGCTGATGGAGGTGATGAAGGACCCCAAGCAGTTCGGCACCCAGCTCGGCAATTACGCCGGCACGCGCTATTCCGAGCTTGACCAGATCACCAAGGACAACGTGGGCGACCTGCGCGTCGACTGGACCTTCTCGACCGGCGTGCTGCGCGGCCACGAGGGCGCGCCCCTGGTCATCGGCGACATCATGTATGTCCACGCGCCGTTCCCCAACACGGTCTACGCGCTCGACCTCAACGACGAGGGCAAGATCATCTGGCGCTACACGCCGCAGCAGAACCCCGACGTGATCGGCGTGATGTGCTGCGACACCGTGAACCGCGGCGTGGCCTATGGCGACGGGATGATCTTCCTCGGCCAGGCCGACAACACGCTGGTGGCGCTGGATGCCAAGACCGGCGAGGTGAAGTGGCAGGTGCAGAACGGCGACGCCGCCAAGGGCGAAACCAACACCTCGGCGCCCTTCGTGGTCAAGGACAAGGTGCTGATCGGCATCTCGGGCGGCGAATACGGCGTGCGCGGCCACATGACCGCCTACAACATCAAGGACGGCAGCCAGGCCTGGCGCGCCTATTCGACCGGCCCGGACGAGGAGATGCTGGTCGATCCCGAGAAGACCATGGTCCTGGGCAAGCCGATCGGCGCCAACAGCTCGATCGACAGCTGGGAAGGCGACCAGTGGCAGATCGGCGGCGGCACCACCTGGGGCTGGACCACCTACGACCCCGAGCTGAACCTGGTCTATTACGGCACCGGCAACCCCTCGACCTGGAACCCGGCGCAGCGCCCGGGCGACAACAAGTGGTCGATGACGATCATGGCCCGCGACGCCGACACCGGCATGGCCAAGTGGTTCTACCAGAAGACCCCGCATGACGAGTGGGACTATGACGGCGTCAACGAGCACGTGCTGATCGACAAGGAGATGGACGGGCAGATGCGCAAGCTGCTCGTGACCTTCGACCGCAACGGCTTCGCCTACACGATGGACCGCGAGAGCGGCGAGCTGCTGGTGGCCGAGAAATACGACCCCGCCGTCAACTGGGCGACCGAGGTCAACATGGACAAGAACTCGGACCAGTACGGCCGCCCGCAGGTCGTGGCCGAGTACTCGACCGAGCAGAACGGCGAGGACGTCAACACCACCGGCGTCTGCCCGGCGGCGCTGGGCTCCAAGGACCAGCAGCCCTCGGCCTACAGCCCGAAGACCGGGCTGAACTACGTGCCCACCAACCACGTCTGCATGGACTACGAGCCGTTCCGCGTCAGCTACGCCGCCGGGCAGCCCTATGTCGGCGCGACGCTGTCGATGTTCCCGGCCCCGAACAGCCACGGCGGCATGGGCAACTTCATCGCCTGGGACGCCGCGACCGGCGAGATCAAGTGGTCGCTGCCCGAGCAGTTCTCGGTCTGGTCCGGCGCGCTGGCCACCGCGGGCGACGTGGTCTTTTACGGCACGCTCGAGGGCTACCTGAAGGCGGTCGATGCCACCACGGGCGAGGAGCTTTACAAGTTCAAGACGCCCTCGGGGATCATCGGCAACGTGATGACCTACGAGCATGACGGCAAGCAGTACGTGGGCGTGCTGTCGGGCGTCGGCGGCTGGGCGGGCATCGGCCTTGCCGCGGGCCTGACCAACGCCAACGACGGTCTCGGCGCCGTCGGCGGCTATGCCGCGCTGTCGGACTACACCGCGCTCGGCGGTCAGCTGACCGTCTTCGCGCTGCCCGACTGACCCGGCCCGCAACCGTGATCCGGCGCCGTCCCGCTACAGCGGGGCGGCGTTTTCGCTGCGGTCTCGCTGCGCAGCGAAATGACGCCGCGACCAACTAAAGGCTGACGCGACAGCCCCCGGGCCGCGCCCTAGCTTGATCCCCGACAGCTCTTTGGGAGGAGAGACCATGATGCCCGAGACCCTGCGCCTCGCGACCCGGATCGGCGCGGTGCTGATCCTGGCGGCGACCGCCACGGCCGCGCCCGCCGCCGAGAAGACCGCCGCGGATCTCGCGGCCGTGTCGAACGACGGCATCCGCAACTTCGACGCCAACGACGAGCCGACCTACAAGATCGCCGAGGACGGCACGGTCGACTGGAACACCTTCTCGGGCTTCCGCCGCTATCACGCGGAATGCCATGTCTGCCACGGGCCGGACGGCGAGGGGTCGACCTACGCGCCGGCGCTGAAGAAAAGCGTGCTGCGGCTGGACTACTACGAGTTCCAGGGCATCGTCGCCGGCGGCAAGCAGGAGGTCGGCAACGCGCAGAACCAGGTGATGCCCGCCTTCGGCACCAACCCGAACGTGATGTGCTACCTCGACGACATCTACACCTACCTTCTGGCCCGCGGCACCGACGCGATCCCGCGCGGCCGGCCGGCGAAGAAGGAGGACAAGCCCGAGGCCTACACCGAGGCCGAGGACGAATGCATGGGAGGCTGAGATGCGCGCCGCAGGTCTCGCGACGGTACTCGTCTCGGCGCTCGCGGTGCTGGCGGGCGGGGCGCAGGCGCAGGTCGCCGACCTCGTCGACCGCTCGGCGCTGCGGGTCTGCGCCGATCCCGGCAACCTGCCGCTGTCGGCGCGCGACGGCAGCGGATTCGAGAACGCGATCGCCGAGCTGATGGGCCGCGCGCTCGACCGGCCGGTGCGCTACACGTGGTTTCCCCAGGTGATGGGCTTCGTGCGCAAGACGCTGGCGGCGGGGGAATGCGATCTCGTCATCGGCTATGCCCAAGGCGACGAGATGGTGCTGAACACCAACCATTACTACACTTCGACCCATGTGCTGGTGACGCGGGCGGACGACGCGCTGGCGACGGTCGAGCGGCTGGACGACCCGGCGCTGCAGGGCCACCGGCTGGGCGTCGTCGTCGGCTCGCCGCCGGCCACGCACCTGGCGCGGGCGGGGCTGATGAAGCTTGCCCATCCCTACAACCTGATGGTCGACCGCCGCGTCGAGGATCCCGCCGGGCAGATGCTCGACGACCTGCAGGCCGGGCGGATCGACGGCGCGCTGCTGTGGGGGCCGATCGGCGGGCCGCTGGCCAAGGCGCGCGGGCTGTCGGTGATGCCGCTGCTGCACGAGACCGCGGCGCCGAAGCTGTGGTACCGGATCACGATGGGCGTGCGGCAGGGAGAGCTGGACTGGAAGCACGAGCTGAACTCGCAGATCCGCCGCCACCAGGACGAGATCGACCGGATCCTCGTCGATGCCGGGGTGCCGATCCTGGACGATTACGGCACCGCGCTGAAGCAGGTCGCGAACTGAAGGCTCAGCCAGAAGTATGATGGCGCCCGCGCACGGCGTCCTGTCTTCTGGACCGCGAGAAGGCCCGGGTCGCGCCCGCGACCGGGCCGGGAGGAGAGGATGAGTGTCAGACATGCCGTCGCCGCCGGGCTGATCGCCCTGGCCGGCCTTGGCGTCCCAGGCACCCTGCAGGCGCAGGCCACCCCGGACGAGATCACGATCCGCGCGGCGGTCCTGAGGATCGACACGCCCGCCGAGGTGCTGCCGGCCTCGCGCCTCGACCTGCCGCCCGCGGATCTCGGGCTGGCCGGCGGCCGGCTGGCGACCGAGGACAACGCCACCACCGGACGCTTCCTTGGCCAGCGGTTCGAGACGCGCGAGGTGACCGCCGCGCCGGAGGCCGCGGCGCAGGCGCTGGCGCAGCTGCTCGACGACGGCATCCGCTTCGTGGTGACGCTTGCGGATGCGGAGGAGACCGGCGCGCTGGCGGACCAGGCGGCGGGGCGGGCGCTGGTCTTCAATGCGCGGTCCGGCGCGGAGGATCTGCGCAACGGCGGCTGCCGGGCGAACCTGCTGCACACCGCGCCCAGCGACGGGATGCGTGCCGACGCGCTGGCGCAGTTCCTCGTGTGGAAGCGCTGGGACCGCTGGCTTCTGGTCGCGGGCAGCCACCCCGAGGACCGGGCCCTGGCCGAGGCCTATCGCCATGCCGCGACGAAGTTCGGCGCGAAGATCGTCAGCGACCTGACCTTCGAGGACCGCGGCGGCGCGCGCGCGACCGACAGCGGCCACGCGCAGGTGCAGGCGCAGATGCCGGTCTTCCTGCAGAAGGCGCGCGACCACGACGTCGTCGTCACCGCCGACCGCTCGGGCGTCTTCGCCGACTGGCTGATCTGGAACACCTGGGCGCCGCGGCCCGTCGCCGGCTCGGCCGGGCTGATGCCGGTGAGCTGGTTTCCCGGGCACGAGGGCTGGGGCGCGACCCAGTGGCAGACCCGCTTCGAGGCCGAGGCGCGGCGCCCCGCACGCGAGGAGGACTATCAGGTCTGGCTGGCGCTGCGCAGCCTTGGCGAGGCGGCGAGCCGCACGCGCTCGGGCGATTTCGCGGCGCTGTCGGACTATATCCGCGGCCCCGACTTCCAGCTGGCGGGCTTCAAGGGCCAGGCGCTCAGCTTCCGCGACTGGGACGGGCAGCTGCGCCAGCCGATCCTGCTGACCTCGGGGCGGGTGCTGACCTCGGTCTCGCCGCAGGAGGGTTTCCTGCACCCGGTCTCGGTGATGGACACGCTGGGGACCGACCGCCCCGAAACCGGCTGCAATCTTGGAGGATGACGATGCGCCCCCTACTTCTGGCCGCGCTCTGCTGTGCCGCGACCCCGGCGCTGGCCGACCGGATCTTCGTGTCGAACGAGAAGGGCAACTCGATCACCGTGCTCGACGGCGAGACGCTGGAGCGGATCGCCGACTTCCCGGCCGGGCAGCGCCCGCGCGGCATCACCGCCTCGCCCGACGGCCGCACGATCTATGTCTGCGCCTCGGACGACAATCTGGTGCGGGTCTTCGATGCCGAGACCTTCGAGGAGAAACCCTCGCTGCCCTCGGGGCCCGACCCCGAGCTGTTCGTGCTGCACCCGTCGGGCAACCCGCTCTACATCGCCAACGAGGACGACAACATCGTCACCGTCGTCGACGTGAACACCCGCAAGGTGCTGGCCGAGGTGCCGGTGGGGGTCGAGCCCGAGGGCATGGGCGTCAGCCCCGACGGCAGGATCGTCGTCAACACCTCCGAGACGACGAACATGGCGCATCTGATCGACACCGAGACCTTTCAGATCGTCGGCAACGTGCTGGTCGACAGCCGCCCGCGGTTCGCCCAGTACGACAACGACGGCAGCCACCTGTACGTGACGGCCGAGATCGGCGGCACGGTCAGCGTGATCGACACCGCGCGCCAGGAGATCGTGCACACGATCCGCTTCGAGGTGCCCGGCGTCCTGCCCGAGGCGCTGCAGCCGGTGGGCTTGCGCGTGACGCCCGACAACGCCCGCGTCTTCGTGGCGCTGGGCCCGGCGAACCGGGTGGCGGTGGTCGACGGCGCGACATGGGAGGTGCTGGACTACCTGCTGGTCGGCCAACGGGTCTGGCAGCTGGCCTTCTCGCCCGATCACCGGTTCCTCTACACGACCAACGGCAACAGCAACGACGTTTCGGTCATAGATGTCGCCGCCGAAAAGGTGGTGAAATCGGTCCAGGTGGGACAGCAGCCCTGGGGGGTGGTCGCGGTTCCATGAGAGGTTTCAGGGAGGACAGAGAGATGAAGGCACTGATCGCCATGATGGCGATGGCCGTCGCCGCGCCGGCCGCGGCGCACGAGTTCGGGCCGGCGGGCCTGATGGACCGCGCCAACCGCACCGAGCTTGCGCCGCTGACGCTGGGGTCGGGCAAGCCGCTGGCCGAAGAAGGCTATCAGCTGAAGTCCGGCGGCTATTACACGATCGACATCGTCGCCGACGGCTCGGCCGAGCTGGCGGTGGCGGGGGCCGAGTTCTTCCGCGCGATCTGGATCAACGAGGTGGTGATCAACGACATCGAGGTGCGGCCGCTGGGGCTGGATTCACTCGAGTTCGACGACGAGGGCACCGCGACCATCAGCTTCGTCGCGATCAAGCCGGGGCGCTACACGGTGATGATCCCCGGCACCACCGGCGAGAGCCAGCGCACGAGCTTCGTGATCCAGTGAGGGGCGCGGTGATCCTGATCGCGGCGCTGCTGGCAGGGCCGGCGCTGGCCGACGGCCCGCCTGCCGATCCCGACTGGCCCTGCGTCCAGCGCCGGGTGCCGCACCTGTCGCTGGGCGCGATGTGGGCGGGCCCCGCGCCGGACGCGGAGGCCGAGGCGCGCGCCGGCACGCCCGCGATCCGGGCGCTGGCCGGGCGGCTCGCGCAGCGGCGCACCTCCGAGGACGAGGCGGCCGGGCTGATCGCCGCGCAGCCGCGCGAGGACCTGCTGCCGCTCTACCTCGCCACCTTCCACGAGATCGACCGCACCCGCGACCGCGTGATGCAGGGCATCGCGCGCTATGCCCGCAAGCAGGTCGCGCTGGATGCGCGCATCGCGGACCTGCGCGAGGATCAGCGCGGCCTGCAGGGCAGCAAGGATTTCGACCGGATCGACGCGGTCGAGAAGGACCTCGACTGGTCGACGCGGATCTTCAAGGACCGCCAGCAGTCGCTGACCTATGTCTGCGAGGTGCCGGTGATCCTCGAGCAGCGCGCCTTCGCGCTGGCGCGGCAGGTCATGTCGCAGCTGCAGTAGATTCGGTGCAGTTGCAGCAAATCGGCGGCGGCGCGCCGGCGGGGCAAATGCCCCTCCGATATGGGAAAAAACGCTCGGTTTTCCGCCGCGTCCGCGCCAGATTCAGGTTTGCGCCCGCGTCTTATCGGCCTAGGATCGTTTCTGTCGGAAGGGAGAGGAGGCCCGGACGACAAGGGAGGACATCATGCAGACCACGCTGAGCCGGCAGGTTGCCGGCACTGATGTCGCGCGCGGCGCGACCTCGCATACCGTCCAGGACGTGCTGATCATCGACGACCACCCGCTGATGTGCGACGCGCTCGCGGTCACGCTTGGCCACGCCTTCGGCCTGCGCCGGGTGCGCACGGCCTCGGGGCTGACCGCGGCGGTGGCGAGCATCCGCGGCGAGGGGCCGCCCGATGCGGTGGTGATCGATCTCAACCTGCCCGACGTCGCCGGGACCGAAGGGGTGATGAGCCTGCGCGCGATCGCGGGGCAGGCGGCGGTGACGGTGATCTCGTCGGATTACGACCCCGAGGTGGTGGCGACGCTGCTGGCGGCGGGGGCGCGCGGCTATATCCTGAAATCGCTGCCGCGCGCGAAGATGGTCAAGGCCTTCGAAGCGATGTGGGCCGGCGAGACGGTGACGCCCGAGGGCTACGACCCGGCCGAGCTGGGCGCCCAGGTCGAGGAGCAGGCGCGGCTGGCGCGCGACTTCGCGACGCTGACGCCGCAGCAGATGAACATCCTGCGCCTGATCTGCCAGGGCCGGCCGAACAAGATCATCAGCTATGAACTGTCGATCGCCGAGGCGACGGTGAAGACCCACATCGCCGCGATCATGTCGAAGATCAACGTGAGCAACCGCACCCAGGTGGCCCTGCTGGCCAACAAGGCGCGGATGTTCATGCGGTGACGGGCGATGGCCGGCGACGCAGCAGCCACCCCGGTGCTGACCGCCGGCATCCGGCCGATGGTCGCGGTCAGCCGCGGCTCGGCCGAGGCGATGGCGCGCGACTTCGCGGCGGCCTTCGCCGGCGCCGCGCCGGCCGCGATCCTGCTGTTTGCCGCAGATGGTGCCTGCCTGCCGGCGCTGTGGCTGAAGCTGCGCGCGGCCTTCGGGCCCGACTGCCGGGTGCTGGGCTGTTCCTCGGCCGGGGAATTCGCCTTCGGCGGTTATGACAGCGGATCGACGGTGGCGATCGCGCTGCCGGCGGCGCATTTCACCATCGCGCCGGTGCTCTTGCCCGAACTGCGCGCCTCGGCCAGCCTGAACTGGCTGCTGGCGCTGCGCGAGGCGGCCGAGCAGGTGCCCGACCAGCCCGGGCGCAGCCGCTTCGGCATCCTCTTGATCGACGGGCTGTCGCAGCGCGAGGAGCTGGTGAGCGCGCTGATCGACGCGACCCTCCCGGGCACGCTGGTGCTGGGCGGCTCGGCCGGCGACGGGCTGCGCTTCGCGCGGACCGAGGTGATGCTCGACGGCACGAACCGGCCCGATTCCGCGATCTTCTGCCTGATGTCGACCGACTTCGCCGTCGAGGAGATCGTGTTCGACCACATCATGCCGACCCCCGCCCGCATGGTCGTGACCGAGGCCGACCCCGAGCAGCGGCTGATCCTCGAGATCGATGCCGAACCCGCGGCGCAGGAATATGCGCGGCTGATCGGGGTCGCGCCCGGGGCGCTGTGCCCCGCCGCCTTCGCCGAGAACCCGCTGCTGGTGCAGATCGGCGGCAAGCAGTTCGTGCGCGCGATCTCGGGCGTGGCGCCGGGGGGCGGGCTGCGGCTGATGTCGTCGGTGGACACCGGCTCGGTGATGACGCTGGGGCGCGCGGTCGACCTGACCGACGGGCTCGAGGACCGGCTGGCGCGGCTGGGGCGACCGGCGGCGCTGATCCTCGGCTTCGACTGCATCCTGCGCCGGATCGCGCTGGAACAGGCCGGGCTGCAGGAGGATGCGGCGCGGATCTTCCGGCGCTGGAACGTCGCGGGCTTCAACACCTATGGCGAACAGCATGGCGGCATTCACGTGAACCAGACCTTCGTCGGCCTCGCCTTCCTCGATCCCGACCCGGTGTCCCCGCATGCCTGACACGGCGATGCCGACCGGAGACCTCGCCCGCCGGGTCGAGAAGCTCGAGCGGATCAACCGCGCGCTGATGCAGCGCATCGACCAGCTCGATGCGGCGCGCTCGTCGAGCTATTCGCTCGCCCGTACCGCCGAGCAGCTGGAGCGCGAGGTGCTGGCGCGCAACAAGGACCTCGAGCGGGCGCTGATGGACCTGTCGGCGTCGAACCGCGACCTGGCCACCGCGCGCGAGGCCGCCGAGGAGGCGAGCCGCGCCAAGTCGCGCTTCCTGCGCGCGGCCGGCCACGACCTGCTGCAGCCGCTGTCGGCCGCGAAGCTTCTGCTGTCGCATCTCGAGGACCGCAGTTGCGACCCGCACCTGTCCGAGCTGGTCAGCCAGATCAGCGCCAATTTCGACAGCGCCGAAGAGCTGATCCGGATGCTGCTCGAGATTGCGCGGCTCGACAGCCAGCGGCTTGAGATCAATCCCTCGCCGGTGGCGCTGGGCCGGCTGTTCCAGCGGCTGGCGGGCGACATGGGTCCGCAGGAGGGCGCGGTGACGCTGCGCTTCGTCACCAGTTCCGAGACGGTGGTCAGCGACCCGGTCCTGCTGCGCCGGATCGCGCAGAACCTGGTGTCGAACGCGCTGAAATACACCCGCGCGGGCCGGGTCCTGGTGGGCGCGCGCCGGGCGGGCGAGGGGATCTGGCTTGAGGTGCATGACACCGGTCCCGGCATCGACCCGGCCGACCAGGCGCGGATCTTCAACGAATTCGAACGGCTGTCGCGCGCCGACGTGCCGGGATCGGGCCTTGGGCTGTCGATCGTGCAGCGCGCCTGCGCCCAGCTTGGCCACCGGATCGAGGTGATCAGCGCGCCGGGGCGCGGGTCGTGTTTCCGGGTGCTGCTGCCGCGGATGGGGGGCGGGCTGTGCCTGCTGCCCACGGCGACCGTGCCGCGCGACGTGCGCGCGATCCCCGACTGCTTCGCACGGCGGATCGCGCTGGTGGTCGAGAACGACCGCGCGATGCGCAAGGCGTTCGTGCTGCTGTTGCGCAGCTGGGGCATGACCGTGGTCGATGCCGACGGGGCCGGCGCCGCGCTGGCCGCGCTGCAGGACCGGGCGCTGCAGCCCGACGTGATCCTGACCGACTACCGTCTGAACGACGGCGAGACCGGGCTTGACGTGATCGCGGCCGTGCGCGGCGCGGCGGGCGAGCCGATCCCGGCGCTGATCGTCAGCGGTGAATGCGCCGAGGCGATCGCGGTCGGCGCCCAGCCGCTTGGCGCGGCGGTGATGGAGAAGCCCGTGATCGAGATCGATCTTCGCGACATGCTGCAATCGCTTCTGGAGGCCGGATGAAACCTGCAATCGCGCTGATCGGCGCCCTTTTCCTTGCCGCGGCGGGCCCGCAGGCGGCCGTGTCCGACCTGGTGCTGGCGCCCGGCGTCTTCGCGGCGCTGCCGGTGGCCCAGCCGGTGGCCTTCCGCCACGCCCGGACCGGTGGCGAGGGCGCGCTGGACGAAACCCTGCAGCTGACGCACCGCGACGGCGGCGGGCTGGTGATCGCGGGCAAGGTGCCGGTGGCCGAGTTCGGCCTGGGCAGCGCCAACCCGATCGCACTGTATTTCTTCGAATCCGTCGTGCGGACGATGGCCCGCGAGAGCGGCGGCAGCCCGTTCTACATCCGCAACCGGATGCGCGAAGCGCTGGCCCGCGCGCCGCTGTCCGGGCCGGAAGTGGTGCTGAGCCCGTTCGAGACCGATCCGAACCGCGACCGGATGGGCGAGTGGGGGGCGCTGACGCTGACGATCCGGACCGATGCCGCGGCCCCGGGCGGGCTGCGCTCGCTCACGGCCGAGACCGCGGGCGGCTACCGCGAGGTGATGGAGGTGACGGGGACATGAAACGGGCGATCCTTGGCCTTTGGGCGGCGCTGGCGCTGGCGCTGCCGGCCGCGGCCCAGCCGGCGCCGGGCACGGTCAACGACTATCCGACCGATGCGCGGGCCGAGTACGTCTTCAGCTGCATGGCGGTGAATGGCCAGAGCGCCGATGCGCTCGAGCGGTGCTCGTGCTCGATCGACACGATCGCGTCGATCCTGCCCTATGACCACTACGTGGCCTCCGAGACGGTGCTGCGGATGCGCCAGACCAGCGGCGAGCGCGCCGCGCTGTTCCGCGGGACCCAGCCCGCGACCGATGCCGTGGCCGAGCTGCGCCGCGCGCAGGCCGAGGCCGAGATGCTGTGCTTCTGATCAGCCCCGGCGCGCCCGGCCGAGGGCGCGGCGGAACGCCCGCCGGTCGAAGGGGCCCGGCGCCGGCGCGTAGATCGCGCGGTCGAGCGGTGCCAGCGCCGCGGCGGCACGCTCGGGTGCGACGCCGCGCGCGGTGACCCAGCGGGCGGCGGCGCGGCGCAGGGCAAGCGGATCGCGCGCGCGCCGCAGCTGCCACCACGGGCCGGGGGCGATCCGGGCCCAGCTGGCGGCAAGGCGCGCCCCGGCCAGCCGCTCGCCCTGCAGCAGCAGCGCAAGCCCCGCCACCAGCCCGACCACACCCGTCGCGGCCAGCGCCAGCAACGTCCCCGCCGACAGCTGGCCCCCGCGGATCTGCGAGCTGCGGAAGCTGGCATAACCGATCGGCAGGGCCGGGATCTCGACCTTCTCGACGCGGCGGGTGGTGGTGTTGAAGAAGGGGATGACCTCGGCCGGCAGCACGCCGGGCTCGCCGGTATGCGGGCGGAACTGCCAGCGCCAGACCACGGTCGCCACCGGCCCCGCCGGGGTCAGCTCCAGCCGGCGCTCGACCGGGGCGGTGAAGGTGATCAGCCAGTTCTGCTGCACCACAGGGCGCGGCGGCAGCATCTCGGGCAGGGTGCCTTCGGCGCGCAGGGTGACGGTGCGGGTCACGGTCTGGCCGTCCCTGAGCGTCGCGGGATCGGTCGACAGCTCGTCGGTCAGCGACAGGCCGGCGGCGGCGAAGCGCCAGCCGTGCGGGCTTTTGAACGGGGGCGTGTCGGGCAGGGGCGCGATGGTCAGCTGCACGGGGCGGGCGGTCACGGTGGTCTCGACCCGCCGGCTGGTCTCGCGGTCGATGATCTGCAGCGCGTGCGTCACCGGCCCGAAGGTCGCGATGCCGGTATGGTTGGGAAACAGCGCCAGGTGCCGCTCGACCACGATCCGCTCGATCCCGTCGATGCGCTCGCGGTGCCAGTCGTCCTTGGCCAGCTGCACCCAGTCGAACCGGTCCGAAGGCGCGATCGTCATCTCCTCGCGCGCGACGGGGCGGTCGTAGACCCCGCGGATCGTGACCGGGATCATCTCGCCCTCCACGATCGCGGTGGCGCGGGGATGCGGCTCGATCGTCAGCAGGCGCGGCTCCTCGGCCCGGGCGGCGCCGGCCAGCAGCAGCAGGGCAAGGGCGATGCGGATCACCATGGGTCGCCTGCCTCGGGCGGGGTGAAGCCCATGGCGAGGCGGCGGCTGTATTCGTCGGCCAGCCGCAGCCGCAGGAAGGCGCCCGGATCGTCGGGCAGCGTGGCGAGCCAGTCGTCATCCGGCACGATGCGCCCCTCGTCGAGCGGGCGCGACACGGCCGAGAACAGCTCGACCGGCGGGCCGTCGGGGGCACGGCTGCGCGCCGCGATCCGCCCGGCGGAATTGGCCTCGCCCTGCACCTTGGGCGCCAGCCGGTCGACGACCGCGCGGTTGTCGCGCGCCTCGCTGTCGGCGGGGTTGGCGAACAGGACCGCGTCGAAATAGGCCCGCGCAAGCGCGTACTCGCCGGTCATCGCCAGCGACAGGCCGCGGTTGTAGGTGGCGCTGCGGCCGGCCTCGGCGAAAGCGGCGTCGGCGCGGGCATAGTCGCCCGCCAGCCACAGCGCCGCGCCGCGCGCGGCTGGGTCGCGGACCAGCGCCGCAGCCGGGCCGGGCAGCCCGAGGGCGAGCAGCAGCTTGCCCGCGGCCCCGGGCCCCGCGGCCAGCATCAGGGCCACGCCCGCCGCGCCGAGGATCAGCGCGCGCCTCATGCCGGCCGCCTGCGGAACATCAGCGCCGCCGGCGCGAGCGCGAGCAGCAGGAGCCACCGGCCAAGGTCGCGGAACACCTCTGGCGCGTGCTCCGACGCCGCGAGCCCGCCGATCTGGCGTGCCGCCATGCGGGCGGCCAGATCCGGCGCCGCCCCGGCCGGGGCCGTGCCGCCGCCGCCGGCCTCGGCCAGCCGGGCCAGCGCCGCGGCATCGGCGGGCGGCATCTCGGGCGCGGCGGGCGCGGCGGTCAGCGCAAGCGTCCACAACCGCGCGCCGCCCTCGGCCATCCGCCGCGCCTCGGCCAGCGCGGCCGGGGTACCGGCGCCGCCGCCGTCCGAGATCATCACAAGGTCGGCGCCGCCGATCGCCGCGCCCGCGCCGAACAGTTCGCGCACCGCGCCCAGCGCGATGTCGGGGCGGCTGCCGCCAAGCGGCATCGTCTGCGCGTCGAGAACCCCGACGAGACTTTCGAGCGAGGCCGCGTCGACCGTGGGCGCCGAGGCGACGAAGGCGTCGGCGGCGAAGACGAGCACACCCACCGGCCGGCCCTCGGCGCCCTGCAGAAGCGCGGCCGCCGCGGCGCGCAGATCCTCGATCCGCGCCGGCGTGCCGGTGACCGAGGGCGAGAGGTCGAGCATCAGCAGGATCGGATCGCCCCGCAGGAACCCGTCGGCCGCGCGCGTGAGCCGCGCAGGCCCGGTCAGCGCCACCGCGATCCCCGCCGCCGCCAGCACCGG
This sequence comes from Frigidibacter sp. MR17.24, assembly GCF_037095655.1. NCBI lineage: Bacteria > Pseudomonadati > Pseudomonadota > Alphaproteobacteria > Rhodobacterales > Paracoccaceae > Frigidibacter > Frigidibacter sp. MR17.24. Next base: position 267,102 of record NZ_JBAWKE010000004.1, on the reverse strand, counting down.
CAGGATCCGCGACAGCCGCCCGCCATCGCGCCGCGCCAGCCCCATCTGCCCCAGCCGCGCCAGCACGGCGGGCGCCAGCACCCGCTCCCAGCCGCCGAAGCCGCCGCGGGTCCAGATCCGCCAGCCCGCCAGCGCCAGCGGCAGCAGCGCCAGTGCCCAGAGCGGTCTGAGCCAGATCAGGGTCATGCCGCCCGCGCCCCGCGCCAGCCAAGCCCCAGCCGCCCGAGGATCAGCGCCAGCGCCGCCGCCAGCGCCAGCCCCGCCGCCCAGGGCCAGAGCGGGCGCGCCACCACCACCGGCGGGCGGCGCGAGGGGTTCGGCTCGAGCCGGTCGAGCGCCTCGGCCATCGCGGTCAGATCCTCGGTGCGCCGGACGCGCCAGCTTTCGCCGCCCGCCGCCGCCGCGATGTCGCGCAGCATGGCCACGTCGACGGCATCGCGCGCGGCCGGGCGGGTCTCGAGATCCTCGGGGCCGAGCGCGACGGTGTGCACCCGCACGCCATGCGCCGACGCCAGCCGCGCGACCGCGCGCGCGTCAAGCCGCCGCCCGGTGTCGCGCCCGTCCGACAGCAGCACGATCGCGCGGCTTTGCGCGCCGCCCTCGTCAAGCCGCTTCAGCGCCAGACCCAGCCCCTCGCCGATCGCGGTCGACCGGCCGGTGACGCCCACCGAGGCCTCGTCTATGGCGCGCGCGACGGCGGTCAGGTCGTGGCTGAGCGGCGCCGCGACATAGGCGCGGTCGGCGAACAGCACCAGCCCCAGCCTGTCGCCCTGCCGCCCGGCCGCGAAGGCCCCCGCCACCCGCTTCACCGCGTCGAGCCGCGAGACCTGCGCCCCGTCGAGCGCGAAATCCTCGATCAGCATCGAGCCCGACATGTCGAGCGCCAGCACGATGTCGCGCCCCGAGGCGGAGCGGTCGCGCTCGAGCCGCAGCCGCTCGGGGCCCGCCAGTGCCAGCACGAGACCGACCCACAGGACCGACACGAGCAGGGTGGCGCGGCGCTCGGGGGCGTCGGCGCGGCCCGAGGTGGCGGGCGCGAGGGCGGGCGGAAGGTAGACCGCGCCGCCGGTCCCGCGCGCGGGCGGCAGCAACCGGCGCAGCAGCAGCGGCAGGGGCAGCAGCAGAAGCAGCAGCGGGGCGTCGAACTGCATGGCTCACCCCGCGCGCCGAACCGCCTCGGCCAGAAGCCGGTCGACGCGGGCGTCCGCGGCCTCGGCCTCGTGCGGCGGCAGCGGACGATAGAGGCCGGCGCGCAGGTCGGCCGGCAACCGCCCGCCGAGACCCGCGAACAGCGCCGCGCGCCGGGCCAGGCGCTCTGGCGGTGGCAGCTGCGCCAGCGCGGCGGCCGCGCGCGCGGCCTGTTGCGCGGGGCTGTGCCGGACCCGCGCGGTGGCGGCGGGACGCAGCAGCAGCCAGGCCAGCGCCGCCAGGACAAGCCCGATCCCCAGCGCCATCGCCAGGTCGCGGGCATCAAGCGCCAGGACGGCCTCGGGCAGGCGGGGCGGGTGCAGGGCGGCGCGCAGCTCGGTCTCGGTCATGCGGCCTCCGGGGACAGCGGGGATCCGACCGTCGCGACGGTCGCGCCCAGCGTGGCCAGACGGTCGCGCAGCGCACGCGAGGCAGCCGAGACGCCGTCGACGCGGCCGCGGTGCGCCCGGCCGAGCGCGTCGAGCCATCCCAGCCGCAGCCGCGGCGGCGCCGTCTCGATCGGGTCGGCGGGCAGCAGGATCTGCAGCGGGCCGCGCCGCAGGATCGCGCCGATCGCCGCGTCGAAGCCCGGCCCGGGATCGTCGAGCGCCGAGGCCAGCACCACCGCCGCGCCCCTTGGCGCGAGCCGCGCCGCGCGGGCCAGATCGGGCGCGAGCGGGCGCGGCGCAAGCCCGGCCGCGGCCACCGCATCGGCATGGGCCCGCGCGAGGCAGCCGGCGACGGCGGCCATCGCCGCCGGGCGCGTGGCGATGCGGCTGGCCTGGATCCCGGCATCGGTGATCGCGGCCACGCCGACCGACCCGCCGGCCGCGACCGCCTGCCAGCCGGCGCGGGCCAGCGCCTCGGCCGCGGTGATCGAGCGGAAACGCCGGCTGCCCCAGAGCATCGGGCGGCGGAAGTCGGCGATCAGGAACAGGCTGCGGTCGCGATCCTCGTGGAAGCTGCGCAGCTGCAGCTGGCCGCTGCGCGCGGTCGCGGCCGGGTCGAGATGCCGGGGATCGTCGCCGGGGACGAAGGGGCGGATCTCGCGGATCTCGTGGCCCTGCCCGCGGGGACGCGTCGGCACGGTGCCGGGGCGGCGGGCCAGGCGCGCCTCGGCGCCGGGGCGGCGGTCGGCGCGGGCCAGCGCCAGAAGATCCGCCGCGCGCAGCTCGGTCGCGCGGGCGATCTCGTCGGCGCTCACCACGGCCGGACCGTGGCCAGCAGCCGCGCGACGATCTCGCGCCCGCCGATCCCTTCGGTGCCAGCGCGCCAGCTGGGCACCAGCCGGTGCGCCAGCGCGTCGGGCGCCAGCGCCTCGACATCCTCGGGCAGCGCGTGGTCGCGGCCCCGCAGCAGTGCCCGCGCCCGCGAGGCCGCCGCCAGCGCCAGCGTGCCGCGGGGCGAGACCGGGTGCTCGATCAGCCCCTCGAGCGGGGTGCCCGCCGTCTCGCGGGTGGCGACGACCAGCCGGACGATGAAGTCGCGCAGCGCGGGCGCAAGGTGGACCTGCGCCGCGGCCGCGCGCGCAGCAAGGACCGCCGCCGGGTCCGTGCGGCCCGGTGCCGGCGCGGGCGCGCGCGTCTCGTCTTCGACAAGGTCGAGGATCCGCCGCTCGGCCTCGGCGCCCGGCAGGGCGAGGTCGATATGCAGCAGGAAGCGGTCGAGCTGCGCCTCGGGCAGGGGGAAGGTGCCCTCGTGCTCGATCGGGTTCTGGGTCGCGGCGACCATGAAGGGGCGGGGCAGCGGGCGGGTGACGCCGCCCGCGGTGACCTGCGCCTCGGCCATCGCCTCGAGCAGCGCGGACTGCACCTTGGGGGGGGCGCGGTTGATCTCGTCGACCAGCACCAGCGAATGGAACAGCGGCCCGGGGACGAAGTCGAAGCTGCCGCTGTCGGGGCGGAAGACCTGCGTGCCGGTCAGGTCCGAGGGCATCAGGTCGGGCGTGCACTGGATGCGCGCGAAGCTGCCCGAAAGCCCGCCCGAAAGACCTTCGGCCAGCAGGCGCACCGCGCGGGTCTTGGCCAGGCCCGGTGCGCCCTCGATCAGCACGTGGCCACCGGCGATCAGCGCGACCAGCAGGCCCTCGATCAGGGGCTCGTGCCCGATCAGCCCGGCGGCCAGCCGGTCGGCCAGCGCGCGGATCTGCGCGGGACCGTCCTGCACCACCGCATCGGGCGCGGCGCGCGCGACGCTGCATTCCATCGGCTCCTCCCAAGGCTTGCGGCCTTCGGCGACAGACTGTCAGAGCCCGCGCTGGATTGCGCCTCGGCCGAAAGGATGAGGGCTCAGCGCTGGCAGGCCGGGCACCAGAAGGTCGAGCGGCCCGACTGCACGATCCGCTCGATGGTGCCGGTGCAGCCCTCGGTGCGGCAGGGCGCGCCCTCGCGGCCATAGGCGCGGAAGCTGTGCTGGAAATAGCCAAGCTCGCCACTGGCCTGCCGGTGATCGCGCAGCGACGAGCCGCCGGCCTCGATCGCGTCCGCGAGGACCTGGCGGATCACCGGCACCAGCCGCGCGATCTCGGGGCCGGTCAGGCTGCCGGCGGCGCGGCGCGGATCGAGGCCCGCGCGGTGCAGCGCCTCGCACACGTAGATGTTGCCCAGGCCCGCGATCACCCGCTGGTCGAGCAGCATCGCCTTGGCCGGCGAGCGGCGCCCCGCCAGCCGCGCGGCAAGGAAATCCTCGTGGAAGGCATTGTCGAACGGCTCGGGGCCAAGGCCCTGCAGCAGCCAGTGGCCCTCGGCCCGCGGCGTCGCGATCAGGTCCATCGCGCCGAAGCGCCGCGCGTCGTTGAAGGTGACGCGGGCGCCGCCCTCCATCTGCAGCTCGACATGGTCGTGCTTCTGCGCCGGCGCATGGTCGCGCACGAAGACGCCCGGCACCGCCCCCGAGACGAGCATCCGCCCCGACATGCCGAGGTGGATGATCAGCGTCTCGTCGGTCGAGAGATCGGCGAGGATGTATTTCGACCGCCGCCGCAGGCGGTCGACCCGCGCGCCCGTCAGGCGCTCGGCCATCCGCTCGGGCAGGGGCCAGCGCAGGTCCGGGCGGCGGACCTCGGCGCGCTCGATCCGCCGGCCCTCCATCGCGGGGGCAAGGCCACGGCGCACGGTCTCGACTTCGGGAAGTTCTGGCACGGCCGGCTCCTTCGCATCACGCGCCCCGATGTAGGCGCGGGCGCGATGAAGGGAAAGTGTCGGCGGTCCGGGGCGCTGGCGGTTTGCCTATGGCCGGATCGCGGTATATCCCTCGGGCGGCCGGGGCGTTCCCGGCGCATCGGGAAGGCAGGCGGATCATGACCGGCAGCACGGACGACATCGGCGGGCGCACCACGCATTTCGGTTACCAGACCGTCGACGAGGATGCGAAGGCCGGCATGGTCCATGGCGTGTTCAGCCGCGTCGCATCGAAATACGACATCATGAACGACGTGATGAGCGTCGGCATCCACCGGCTGTGGAAGGATGCGATGATGGACTGGCTGGCGCCACGGCCGAACCAGCGGCTGCTGGACGTGGCCGGCGGCACCGGCGACGTGGCCTTCCGCTTCCTCAAGCGCGCGCCCGGCGCGACGGCGATGGTCTGCGACATGACCGAGTCGATGCTGATCGAGGGGCAGAAGCGGGCCGAGGCCGAGGACATGGCGGACCGGCTGTCCTGGCAGGTGGGCGACGCGATGGATCTGCCCTTCGAGTCCAACAGCTTCGACGTCTACACGATCAGCTTCGGCATCCGGAACGTGACCCGCGTCGCCGATGCGCTGTCCGAGGCCTATCGCGTGCTCAAGCCCGGCGGCCGGCTGGTGGTGCTGGAATTCAGCCAGCTGCCGAACCCGGCGATGCAGAAGGCCTATGACCTGTATTCGTTCAACGTGATCCCGGTCATGGGGCAGGTGATCGCGTCGGATCGCGACAGCTACCAGTACCTTGTCGAGTCGATCCGCAAGTTCCCCGACCAGGAGACCTTCGCCAGCATGATCCGCACCGCGGGCTTCGGCCTGGTGAAGTACCGCAACCTGTCGATGGGTATCGCCGCGCTGCATTCCGGCTGGAAGATCTGAGCGGATGCGCGGGCCCCACAACCTTCTGCGCCTGATCCGGACCGGCGCCACCTTCGAGCGGACCGGCGCGATGGGCCAGGCGCTCGAGGCGATGGAGGCGCCGCCCCGCCTGCGCGCGATCGCCCGCGTCATGGGCTGGCCGTTCCGCTGGCTGGGCTATGCCGGCGATCCCGCGCTGCCGCCGGTCACCCGCGCGATCACCGCGCTGGGGCCGGCCTACATCAAGTTCGGCCAGATCATGTCGACCCGGCCCGACGTCGTCGGCGTCGACCTGGCCCAGCAGCTGCGGGTCCTGCAGGACCAGCTGCCGCCGTTCCCGACCGAGGTCGCCAAGCGCGTGTTCGAGGCCGAGACCGGGCGGCGGGTCGACGAGGTGTTCTCGGAATTCTCCGAGCCCGTCGCCGCCGCCTCGATCGCGCAGGTGCACCGCGCACGGCTGGCCGACACCGGCGCCGAGGTCGCGGTCAAGGTGCTGCGGCCCGGGATCGAGCGCGCCTTCTACCGCGACATCGACGCCTTCTACCTTGCCGCCGGGCTGATGCAGCGCGCCGCGCCCTCGGCCCGCCGGTTGCGGCCGACCGAGGTGATCCGCCATTTCGAGGGGGTGGTGCTGGGCGAGCTGGACCTGCGGGCCGAGGCCGCGGCCGCGTCGGAATTCGGCGCGAATACCGCGCGCGACGAAGGGTTCCGGGTACCGCAGCCGAACTGGGGCCTGTCGGGCAAGCGGATCATGGTGCTGGACTGGGCCGAGGGCCTGCCGCTCGGCGACCGCGACGCGCTGGCGGCTGCCGGCCACGACCTGACGCGGCTGGCCGAGCGGGTGCTGCAGCTGTTCCTCGCGCATGCGCTGCGCGACGGCTATTTCCATGCCGACATGCACCAGGGCAACCTCAAGGTCGGTGCCGACGGCGCGATCGTCGCGCTGGATTTCGGGATCATGGGCCAGATCGACGGCTACACCCGCCGCGTCTATGCCGAGATCCTGATGGGCTTCATCCGCCGCGACTACCAGCGTGTCGCCGAGGTGCATTTCGAGGCCGGCTATGTGCCGGCCAACCAGGACGTCCATGCCTTTGCCAGGGCGCTGCGCGCGGTGGGCGAGCCGATCTTCGGCATGGATGCCACGCATATCTCGATGGCGCGGCTGCTGAATTACCTGTTCGAAGTCACCGAGCGCTTCGGCATGGAGACCCGGACCGAGCTGATCCTGCTGCAGCGCACCATGGTCGTGGTCGAGGGGGTCGCGCGATCGCTCGATCCGCATCTCAACATCTGGGAAGCCGCGCGCCCGGTGGTCGAGACCTACATCGCCGAGAACGTGGGGCCGAAGGCGGTCCTGCGCGACCTGAAGCGCACGGCACAGGTGGCGGCGCGCTTCGGCCCGCATATGCCCGAGCTGATCGAAAGCCTGCTGAAGCGCCGCGATACCGAGGTGAACCTGTCCGTCTCGGCGCCGCGGTGGCGCGCGGCCGGGCTGGTGCTGCTGGGCGCGGGGCTGGCCCTGGCCGGGGTTGCGCTCGGAACGCAGCTCTGACGCTGGCATGAGGCGGGCGGCCTCACTCGCCGGCAGACTTCAGGCCGGTCACGGCCGAGGCCGCGACGCTCAGCCCGCCCTCCCGCACCAGGATGACCGAGCCGCCTTCGTTGCGGGCCTCGGTGATGGTCGAGAAGCTGGAGACGCTGTCCGAACTGGCGGCGACCCCGCCGACGACATGATCAAGGACGAAGTGGTAGGCGCCCTCGGGCAGCGGATCGCCCTCGGCATCGGTGCCCGTCCAGTCGAACCGGGTCGTGCCCAGCGGCACTTCCTGCTGCCGCACGAGGTGGTTGGAGCTGTCGTAGACGGACAGCAGCTCGCGCTCCGCGTCGGAATCGGGGGTGAGCGTCAGTTCCACCGGGTCGCCGGAGAACCAGACCGGCCCCTCTGCCTCGGCCTCGAGCCCGACCCAGCCGACGAGGTCCGACAGGGCCAGCACGTTGAGCCGCGTGCCGAGATCCTCGAGCAGGCTGTTTGTCTTCACCTGCTGTTCGACCCCCGAAAAGGTCGCGAGCTGCACGGCGAAATCGGTGGCCTCCATCGGGTTGAGCGGATCCTGGTTCTGCAGCTGCGTCGTCAGCATGGTCAGGAAGGTCTGGAAATCGGACGAGATCTGCGGCGTGGACGACGTGTCCGCGGCGGTCTGGGTCGCCGCGGTGGAAGTCGTCGTGCCGAGCACTTCGGTAACGGCCATGGTCATCTCCTAGCGGCTCAGAGCCGCAGATCCAGGGTTTCGGACGTCGGGATCGCGCGGCTGGCAGAGGTTGGCGCCGCCGCTTGCGGGCCGCGCGTTTCGGCGAGGCGGGGAAAGTCCTCCTCCGCCTCGGGACGGGACCGGTCGGAGCGCCGCTGCGAGCCGGTGGAGCGATCCTGTGCGAAGTAGAAGGTCGCATTGCCAAGGCCGGTGTCGCGGATGTCGCGCATCAGCTGATCGGCATGTCGCTTGAGCAGGTCCAGGGTTTCCGGCCGCTCCGCGGCGATGGCGATCGTCAGACCTTCGGCCGCGGGGTGCAGCGACAGCTTCAGATGGCCGAGTTCGCGCGGCGACAGCTCTATGTCGATGGAATGATCCTGGGTCATCCGGATGCGTGCGGCGATCTGGGCGCCGGGCCAGCTGGCTGGCAGGTCCTGCTGCGCCGTGGCGGCCTGCGCGTGCGACGGTGCGCGCTGCGCCTGGCCATGGCCCGTCGCCCGGTCCGTCGGCACCGCCAGGCCGGACATCGGATCGACCCTCGTCTCTGATCCGCCGCTTCCGACCGCGGGATCGGCCGCAGCCGCGACCCGGCCGATGCTGCGCGCCTGGGGCAGCAGGTTGACCGCCAGTCCCTCTGCCGCTTTCTCCGTCGTCAGGGTCGAAACAGGGGAAGAAATGTCTCTGGCGGGCTCGGCGGACTCGGCACTGCGCGCTGCGGTCTGCGTCCGCGACGGTTGCGGCCTCGGGGCGATACGTCCAGGTTCGGTTTTCGTGACGAGCGAAGCGCCTGCCAGCGATTGCGAGGACCACGGAAGTTCGGTCGGGCGACGCGATCCAGGCGGCTCGAAGACTGCTGTCGCGGGAAGGGGCGTCGACTGGGCAGGCGGCGGATCGGACTGCACCGGAGACGGGCCCGTCGTCGCCGTTGTCCCAGCCCGCTCAGCCGGGACGACGGCCTCCGTTTCCGCCTTCGGCCCCCTCGGGGGGGCGGGCCGCGGAGGTGGGGCCATAGACGGCTGGATCGCCGGGGCGGCGCTTGGCGCGGCCTCCGGCGCCGCGGACAGCGACTGCCCGATGCGCGTGGCGCCATCCCGACGCACGTGAGGCGCGCCGGTCTGCAGGGCCTCGGCCGCTTGCCCGGAGTCGATCGGCGGTTCGTCTGCGGCGGCGTCGGATGATCGCGGCACGGAGCCAGCGTCCGCTTGGTCCAGCGAGGGCGATGGGAGAGATGACGACGTCTCCCCCCCGTCGCGCACCGCTTCGCGCGAGGAGGCAGTGGCGATCCCTGTCGCGCGGTCGGACGGCTGTTCCGCCGGGGCTGTGCGGACGGGTCGCCCTGCCTCCGTGGCCGGCACTGAAGACCGGCCGAATTCTGCGCTCGTCATCTCTGCCAGGCGCGTCGGCGTCTCCGCCGATCGCTCGATGGCCGGTGCGGGATCGGCCTGTGGTCCCGAGGGGGTCGACCGCGCCGACGCGGGCTCAAGGGCAGACTTGGCCGTCGTCGTCGCGGCCGCCCGCGACAGCTCCGCCTTGTCACCCAGGTCTCCGCTGGCTTTGCCCTGGCCGGCTGCAAGGGGCGTTGGCGCCACGCCAAGAGTGTTGGTGGCCGGGCTCTCGGCAATGCGGGCGGAGGGCGCGTCGCTCGGGCCGGCGTGCGGGTGGATCCTGTCCTCTGCCTCAGCTTCGGTCTCTGCGCTCGCGCCCGGGTCGATGGCATCGGCACCGCTGTTTGCCTGCGGGTCGATCTCGGGCGACGGGCCGGACAGCCCGGACCCTCGACCGGACGGCTGCTGCGCCATCCGCGGCAGGCTGGGCACGGGGGCTCCGGGCGGGTGGCCGGGAGGCGGTGCCGCATCGGGCGTCGCGTTGGCCGATGAGGGCTCGGCGAAATCTGTGGTCGCATCGACATCGGGCGCGTCGACGGGCTCGTCCGCCGCCCAACCGGTCTCGTCAAAGACGACGCCGATCAGGGACACATCGCGCGTGGCGTCGGGGCGGGGCACGGCCACCAGCGCCGCGACGTCCGGCGCCGCGACCTCGCTGGGCGGGGCGGTCGGGTCAGCAGGGGCTTCGGCCGCTCCCGCCTCGTCGAGGACGGCCGCGAATCCGGTCTGGTCAGGCGTGGCCGGTTCCTCGCCGCCGCGAAAGAACTGCACGATGCGAAGAAATGTCGGGGCAAGGCTTGCCTGCACGGCGGACCTCTGGACCTAGGGAGCACCCCCCGGTTTTCCGCCCTGCGCATTACCAGATGTTTACCGCGACAGCGGCAAATGCCCAGAAATCGCCACGATCCGGAGATGCCGATGGACCCCGTTTCCTTCCCCGTCCCGTCCGCCCAGCCCGGGCCGCCGGGATCCGTGCGCCTGCCCTCGAAGGCGGAGGCGGTCGATGCGTTCGAGGCCAGCTTCCTCGCCACGGTTTTCAAGGAGATGGGCCTCGGCCGTCCACGCGAAAGCTTCGGTGGCGGTATCGGCGAGGAGCAGGTCGCCTCGATGATCTGCGATGCCCAGGCGCGGGCCATCGTCGCGGCCGGGGGAATCGGGCTGGCCGAGCGGTTGCTGACGGCCGGCGCGTTCGCCGACGCGGCACCGTCGAGTGCGCCGTCGGGTGCGCCGGATGAGTGACGCGGCGGCGCTCGAGCGGCTGCTGCGGCGCGAGGCGGCCCTGCTGCGGGCCGGCGAGATCGGCCGGCTGCCCGAGCTTCTCGGCCGCAAGGCGGAGCTGATCGCGCGGATCGAGCAGCGCGGGGCGACGCCGGCGGCGGTCCGGCGCCTGCAGTTGCTGGCGGCCCGCAACGGCCGGCTGCTCGCGGCCGCGATCGCCGGCGTCACCTCGGCCGTCGACCATGTCGAGGCGCTGCGGCGGGCCGGCGGGCGGCTGGAAAGCTACGACGCCCGCGGCCGGGCCCGGGTCATCGCCACCGCGCCGCCAGGGGTCGTGCGCAAGGCCTGAGCGGGGCCGATGATTCGTTCAGGGCTTCTTAGGATCTCTCGGCGAATGTGGCCCTGCGTCCCGGAAGCGGGCGGCGCGCCGAAGACTGGCGCGGCGGCGAGAACGCCCTCGCGCCCCGGAAGGGGCTCTCCTGACATCCGGCGCAAAAGGCGCTTTTCCAAGGGACGACATCTATGTCGAGCATTCTCACGAACACCGGCGCCATGGTGGCGCTGCAGACCCTCAAAGGCATCAACGCGGGCCTCGGGAAGACCCAGTCGGAGATTTCGACGGGCAAGAGCATCTCCAGCGCCAAGGACAACGCGGCGGTCTGGGCCATCTCGAAAGTCATGGAATCCGACGTGAAGGGCTTCCAGGGCATCGCCTCGAGCCTCGATCTGGGCGAATCGACCGTCGCCACCGCGCGCAAGGCGGCGGAGACGATCACCGGCCTGCTCACCGACATGAAGGGCAAGATCGTCGCGGCCCAGGAAGAGAACGTCGATCGCACGACCCTGCAGACCGACATCTCGGCGCTGAAAGACCAGATCAACTCGATCGTCGGCGCCGCGCAGTTCAACGGCCTGAACCTGATCAACGGCTCGTCCTCGAGCGACATGCGCATCCTGTCGTCGCTCGACCGCTCCACGACGGGCAGCGTCGCCACCTCGACGATCGACGTCGCGCGTCAGGACCTGTCCAGTGGCGGCTACACCGCGGCGGCCGCCTTCACCGGGACGACCGGTGCCTCGACCAACGCCGATGTCGCGGTGATGACGCTGGGCCAGACCGACAGCACCACCGGCGTTTCGCTGGTGCTCGACGACGCCGTGACCTATGCCGCCGGGGACAAGATCACCATCTCGCTCGGTGACAAGAAGGTCAGCTATACCGTGACGGCCGAGGATGCCGCCCAGACCGCTGCGGCGGTCACGGATCTGATCGGCGCGGGCCTGAAGACGGCGGCCGACAAGCTTGGCATCACCGACCTTCGCGTGAACTTCGCGGCCAACTCTGGTGGTACTGACACGACGCTGACCTTCATCGTCGCCGATACCGACACCAGCGGTGTTGCGGACCTTGGGGCCGACCTTCGGATCACCGCGCAGTATCAGAACGCGGGTTCCGGTGGCCTTGGCCTGATGTCCGGCATCGACGTCACGACCGATCCGACGTCGGCGCTCGCCAATGTCGAGACCCTGATCGCGACGGCCACGCGGGCCGCGGCCGCCTTCGGTTCGGCCGAAGGCCGGATCCAGACCCAGTCCGACTTCATCTCGGGCCTGACCGACGCGATGAAGACCGGGATCGGCGCGCTCATCGATGCCAACATGGAAGAGGCGTCGGCGCGGCTCCAGGCTCTGCAGACGCAGCAGCAGCTTGGCATCCAGGCGCTGTCGATCGCGAACCAGCAGCCGCAGAACATCCTGGCGCTGTTCCGCTGATAACCAACGGGGCGGGCGGTCCACCGTCCGTCCCGCCTGACGGCGAAGCCGTGGCGAGATCGAGGCCTCCTGCTACGGGAGAGGGTACATGAATGCGACCAGGATGGCCAAAACGGCCTATTCCGCCCCCAGCGAGCCGGTTCGGACGGCGCGGGGCATCGAATACGAGATCTTCGCTCGGGTGACCGGGCAACTGCAGCGGGCGCGGTCGAACGGTGTCTTCGTCGACATGATCGCGGCCCTGCACGAGAACCGCCGGCTGTGGCAGGTTCTGGCGTCGGATCTGGCCCTTCCCGACAACGGGTTGCCTGACGATCTGCGCGCACGGCTGCTCTACCTCGCCGAATTCACCCGGCAGCACAGCCGCAAGGTGTCCTCGGGCGAGGCCGAGGCGCAGGTCCTGATCGATATCAACACGATGATCATGCGCGGCTTGCGCGCCGCCGGGCCGGCGACATGACGGGCCTGGTTCTGAAACTCGGGCCCCAGGAACGGGTTCTGATTAACGGCGCGGTCATCGAGAACGGCGAGCGGCGATCGCGTCTGGCGATTATGACGCCCAACGCCCATATCCTGCGGCTGCGCGACGCGATCCATCCGGACGAGGTCAACACGCCGGTCCGGCGGGTCTGTTATATCGCCCAACTGGTGTTGTCGGGCGATGCGGAGCCGGAAGAGGCGCGGTTCCAATTGCTGCGTGGCATCGAACAGCTGAGCCAGGTCCTGACAGATCCGGACAGCCGCACACATCTTCGGCAGGCGACGGTCGCGGTCGTGGCCGACCAGCCCTATCAGGCGCTTAAGGCGCTTCGCGGCCTTCTGCCACGGGAGGAGCGGCTGCTGGCCGCTGCCCAGAAATGAGCTTTCAGCCCGTCACGCCGATCGGCGGCTATGCCGGGTGGATGATGCTGAACCGGACGATGGCCACCCAGAAAGCGGCCTATGCCGCGTCGGGAGAGCCCGCCCGGAATGTCGAGGCCTTCCGCGAGCGGATCGCGGGCATCACGACGGCCGAAGAGCTTGTCGCGGACCGGCAGCTTTTGTCCGTGGCGCTGGGCGCTTTCGGCCTGCAGGACGATATCAACAGCCGCTATTTCATCACGAGGATCCTGTCCGACGGCACGACCGACTCGACGGATCTGGCGAACCGGGTGTCGAACAAGGCCTACCTGTCGCTGGCGCGGGTTTTCGGCTTCGGTGACGGAACCGTCCATACCGGAGACGAAGGCTTCGCGGATCTTATCACCGCGCAATACCTCGACCGGTCCTTTGAGGTCGCGGTGGGCGACAGCAACGAGAGCTTTCGCTTCGCGCTGAATGCCCAGCGCGAGCTGGCCGCGCTGGCCACGGATGGGTCGTCGGACGCGACGCGGTGGTTCAGCGTTCTGGGGTCGAAACCGCTGCGGACGGTGTTCGAGACGGCCTTCGGCCTTCCGACAGCTTTCGGCGCGATCGACATCGACCTGCAGCTCGAGACGATGCGTGACCGCGCCGACCGCTACTTCGGTTCGCGCGATTTCGCGCAGTTCAGCGATCCCGATACCCTTGATCGCCTGGTCCGCCAGTATCTCGCCCGCGCCGATGCCAGCGGCACGCAGACCGGTCTCAGCGGGGCAGCGATCGCGGTGCAACTGCTGGGCGGTGCCTGACATCGGGCAGTGCCTGACACCTCACTGCCGTGGGGCGCAGCCGACGGCTCTGGCCGGGCGCCTTGGCTGGCGCCAAGGTCCCGAGGGGGATTGTGTGCCGCCATCGGGGCGCGTCGTGATGGATTGCGCGACGCCACGGACCTTGCGGTGCCATGCACGGCGCGTCGTGCTCCGCTGCGTGTCGCGAAGCCTTGCGCGTCGCGTAGCCTTGCGTGTCGCGAAGCGTTACGGGTCGCGAACCGTCATGGGCCACGAAACTCTGTGCGCCGGAAAGCGCTGCGCGTCCCGGCACCGCGCGCGTGGCCACCCGGGGTGAGACTCGATGCAGCGCGTGGCGATGGACCGTGGGGCGATCGTGACGGCAGGTCGGGACCGTACAGCCGCCCGGTCCCGTTGTCTCGCGGACGGCGGTCACGGCCGGGCGCGCGGCGGCACCTCGAACGGCCCGGGCGGGATCATGCTGGGCAGGAAGGTGTCGGCCGAGGCGCGATCCCAGCGGCGATGCCACTCCCAAAGCTCTTCGACCTCGGTCTCCGCCAGCAGGAAACCTTCCGGCAGGTAGGGATAGGCCTGGTTGCCGTCGAGGAAGTCGTCCCGTTTGCGGAACATGAAGTGATACGGCATGAAGCTGCGCGGATCTTCCAGCCCGGCGGCGCCGGCGATCTCGGCCAGGGCGTGCAGGGTGTTGCGGTGGAACCGCGCCACCCGTTCGGACTTGTCGCCGACGTCGAGCGCGCGCTGGCGCAGCGGGTCCTGGGTCGCGATGCCGACGGGGCAGGTGTTGGTGTGGCACGACTGCGCCTGGATGCAGCCGATTGCGAACATGTAGCCCCGGGCCGAGTTGCACCAGTCCGCCCCCAGCGCGAGAGCGCGCGCAAGGTCGTAGGCGGTCACGATCTTGCCGGCCGCGCCGATCTTGATCCGCTCGCGCAGCCCCGCGCCGCGCAGGCTGTTGTGCACGAAATGCAGCCCATCCATCATCGGCATGCCGACCCGGTTGGCGAATTCCAGCGGGGCCGAGCCGGTGCCGCCTTCCTTGCCGTCGACGACGATGAAGTCGGGGGTGACGCCGGTCTTCAGCATCGCCTTGACCATGCACATGAATTCGCGCCGGTGCCCGATGCACAGCTTCAGGCCGACGGGCTTGCCGCCCGACAGATCGCGCAGCTGCTTGACGAAGTCCATCATCCCGACCGGGGTCGAGAAGGTCGAGTGCGCGGCCGGCGACACGCAGTCGATCCCCATCGGGATGCCGCGGGCCTCGGCGATCTCGGGCGAGATCTTGGCGGCCGGCAGCATGCCGCCGTGGCCGGGCTTGGCGCCCTGGCTCAGCTTGATCTCGATCATCTTGACCTGCGGATCGCGCGCCTGGGCCGCGAATTTCTCGGGGTCGAAGCCGCCGTCGTCGCGCCGGCAGCCGAAATAGCCCGAGGCGACCTGGTAGATCAGGTCGCCGCCGCCCGCCCGGTGATAGCGCGAGATCCCGCCCTCGCCGGTGTCATGGGCGAAGCCGCCAAGCTTGGCACCGGTGTTCAGGGCCTGGATCGCGTTGGCCGAGAGCGAGCCGAAGCTCATCGCCGAGATGTTGTAGATCGACGAATCGTAGGGCTGGGTGCAGTCGGGCCCGCCGATGTGGATGCGGAAGTCGCTGTCGCGGATCACCTTCGGCACCACCGAATGCGTCAGCCAGCTGTAGCCCGGATCGTAGACCCGCTCGGTCGTGCCGAAGGGGCGCTTGTCCTCGACCCCCTTGGCGCGCTGGTAGACCAGGCTGCGCATCTCGCGCGAGAACGGCTCTTCGTCCTTGTCGGATTCGATCAGGTACTGGCGGATCTCGGGGCGGAAATCCTCGAACAGGAAGCGGATGTGGCCGATCACCGGGTAGTTGCGCAGGATCGAATGGCGGCTCTGGACCAGGTCGTTGATGCCAAGCCCGAACAGCGCGGCGAAGGCCAGGAACGGCAGCAGCATCCAGGCCGACCACAGGCTGAGGGCAAGGAACGCCACGGCCAGAACCCCGCAGAGGGCGAAGGTCGCGTAGCGGTTCATCAGGCGGATCTTCTGCATCAGGCGTCTCTCGGGTGGCCTCGGAACCCCCCGACCTTGGGCCGAAGCGCGCCCGGCTGTCCAGCCCGCCCCGGCGACAGCCGCGCGGGGCGCGCGACGTCCCGAAGGGTCATGGTACGGGCGGGGGGACTCGAACCCCCACGGCCTTCCGGCCAAGGCATTTTAAGTGCCGTGTGTCTACCATTCCACCACGCCCGCAGATGGCCCGGATGTCCTAGCCCGACCGGCCCGCGACGGCAATCGCGGTCGCGCCGCAGCGGCCGCCAAGCTCATGCCGGCAAGGTCGGGCGACGACCGTCAGGCGGGCGCAGTCAGCCCAGCCCGGTCTCCTTCACCGTCTCCATCGCCACATAGGTCGAGGTCGAGGCGACATGCGGCAGGGTCGAGATCCGTTCGGCCAGCACCCGGCGGTATTCCGAGATGTCGCCGGTGCGCACCTTCAGCAGATAATCGAAGCCGCCGGCGATCATGTGGCACTCCTCGACCTCGGGCAGGGCGCGCACGGCGCGGTTGAAGGCCTGCAGGGCCGCCTCGCGGGTGTCGGCCAGCCGGCATTCGACGAAGGCGACATGCGCCTGCCCCATCCGGATCGGGTTCAGCATCGCGCGATAGCCCGCGATCACCCCGGTATCCTCCAGCCGTTTGACCCGCGCCTGCACCGGCGATTTCGTCAGCCCGACCCAGCGCGCAAGCTCGGTGTGGCTCATGCGCCCGTCCGTCGCCAGGGCGGCGAGTATCGCGCGGTCGAACCTGTCGAGCTCTGCCGGGCCGTTCGTCATGAAAACCTCCAAGTCTTCAGGCGAAGCGCCTGTCAAAACCCGATATGCGGGCGAACTGGCTTTGATCATCGCGCTATCATGGGCGTGACGCAACCCTCCCGCCATGGATGCCGCCGATGACCGCGCCCCACCTGTCCAGCTTTGCCCAGGATCCCCTCGCCGCGATCGACGCCGGCACCCTCGCGCCCGAGGCCGTGCTGCTGCCGCGGCTGATCGAGGCGGCGGCCCTGACGTCGCGGGCGCGGGCCGCGATCTCGGCTAGGGGCGCCCAGCTGGTGCGGCAGATCCGCAGCGGCGCGAAGCCGGGGCTGATGGAGGTGTTCCTTGCCGAGTACGGCCTGTCGACGGACGAGGGCATCGCGCTGATGTGCCTGGCCGAGGCGCTGCTGCGCGTTCCCGATGCGCCGACGATGGACGCGCTGATCGAGGACAAGATCGCCCCCTCGGACTGGTCGCGCCACCTTGGCCATTCGGCCTCGCCGCTGGTCAACGCCTCGACCTGGGCGCTGATGCTGACCGGCCGGGTGCTCGAGGAGCGCGAGCCGGGCCTTGCGGGCCATCTGCGCGGGGCGGTGCGGCGGCTGGGCGAGCCGGTGATCCGCGCGGCCACGCAGCGGGCGATGAAGGAGATGGGCCGCCAGTTCGTGCTGGGAGAGAGCATCGGCGCGGCGATGACCCGGGCCGCGACGCGCGAGGCCGAGGGCTATACCTACAGCTACGACATGCTGGGCGAGGCGGCGAAGACCGCCGCCGACGCGCGCCGCTATGCCCAAAGCTACGGCGCCGCGATCGACGCGATCGCGCGGGGCTGCACGAAGCCGGACATCCGCGACAATCCCGGCATCTCGGTCAAGTTCTCGGCGCTGCATCCGCGCTACGAGGTCGCGCAGGAGGCGCGGGTGATGGCCGAGCTGGTGCCGGTGGTGCGCGATCTCGCGCGCAAGGCGGCGGCCGCGAACATGGGCTTCACCGTCGATGCCGAAGAGGCCGACCGGCTGGTGCTGTCGCTGAAGGTGATCGAGGCGGTGCTGGCCGACGACGGGCTGGCGGGCTGGGACGGGTTCGGCGTCGTGGTGCAGGCCTATGGCCGGCGCTGCGGCGCGACGATTGACTGGCTGCACGGGCTTGCCACCCGGCTTGACCGCAGGATCATGCTGCGGCTGGTCAAGGGCGCCTACTGGGACGGCGAGGTCAAGCGCGCGCAGGTGCTGGGGCTGGACAGCTTCCCGGTCTTCACCCGCAAGGCGGCGACCGATGTCAGCTACATCGCCAATGCCCGCAGGCTGTTGGGCATGACCGACCGGATCTACCCGATGTTCGCCGGCCACAATGCCCATACCGTGGCCGCGATACTCGAGATGGCGACCGATCGCGGCGCGTTCGAATTCCAGCGCCTGCACGGCATGGGTGAGCGGCTGCACGACATCGTCCACCGTGCCGAGGGCACGCGCTGCCGCATCTACGCCCCAGTCGGCGCGCATCGGGACCTGCTGGCCTATCTCGTGCGCAGGCTCCTTGAGAATGGGGCGAATTCCAGCTTCGTGCACCAGATCGTCGACGAAAGCGTCGCGCCCGAGACCGTCGCCGCCTGTCCCTTCGCCGCGATCGAGGCGCTGCTGCCCGCGCCCGAGAATGCCGGGCTGCGCACCGGGCCATCGCTGTTCCCCGATCGCGGCAATGCCGCTGGGTTCGACCTGACCTGCGCGCCGACGCTGCACCGGATCGCGGCCGCGCGCCGGCTGCCCGGCGTGCCCGCCGCGCCGCTTGTCGCGGGGCCCGTGGCGGGCGGCACGCGCTATCTCGCGCACAACCCTGCGACCGGCGCGCCCCTTGCCGAGGTGACGCCGGCGAGTGCCGCCGATGTCGAGACCGCCTTCGCCGCCGCCCGCCCCTGGGACGATGCGCCCGAGGCGCGCGCCGCGGTGCTGGTGCGGGCGGCCGCGCTTTACGAGGCCGAATTCGGGCCGATCTTCGCGCTGCTCGCGGCCGAGGCCGGCAAGACCCAGGCCGATGCCGTGGCCGAGCTGCGCGAGGCGGTCGATTTCCTGCGGTACTACGCGGCGCGGATCCCGACGCTGACCGGCAGCCCGCGCGGCATCGTCACCTGCATCAGCCCGTGGAACTTCCCGCTGGCGATCTTCACCGGTCAGGTCGCCGCGGCGCTGGCCGCGGGCAACGCGGTGCTGGCCAAGCCGGCCGAGCAGACGCCGCTGATCGCCGATCTCGCGGTGCGGCTGCTGCACCGGGCAGGCGTGCCGGCGGCGACGCTGCAGCTGCTGCCCGGCGACGGCCCGACGGTCGGTGCGCCGCTCGCCGCCGATCCGCGGGTGGGGGCCGTGGCCTTCACCGGCTCGACCGAGACCGCGCAGGCGATCCGCGCCGCCATGGCCGAGCGCTGCGTTCCGGGCACGCCCCTGATCGCCGAGACCGGCGGGCTGAACGCGATGATCGTCGATTCGACCGCGCTGCCGGAACAGGCGGTGCGCGACATCGTCGCGTCGGCCTTCCAGTCGGCCGGCCAGCGCTGCTCGGCGCTGCGCTGCCTTTATGTCCAGCAGGACATCGCGCCGGCGCTGATCGAGATGCTGGAAGGCGCGATGGACCAGCTGTCGCTGGGCGATCCCTGGCACCTGGCGACCGACATCGGCCCGGTGATCGACGCGGCCGCCGCCGACGGCATCCGCGCCCATGTCACGACCGCCCGGTCCGAGGGTCGGCTGCTCAAGCAGCTGCAGGCGCCCGGGCAGGGCCATTTCATCGGCCCCGCGCTGATCCGCGTTCCCGGCATCGCGGCGCTCCGGCACGAGGTCTTCGGGCCGGTCCTGCACGTCGCGACCTTCCGCGCGGGCGAGATCCCGCAGGTGCTGCAGGCGATCGCCGCCACCGGCTACGGGCTGACCTTCGGGCTTCACAGCCGGATCGACGACCGCGTGCAGGAGGTGACCGAGGCGGTCGCCGCCGGCAACCTCTATGTCAACCGCAACCAGATCGGTGCCGTGGTCGGCAGCCAGCCCTTCGGCGGCGAGGGGCTGTCCGGCACCGGCCCGAAGGCGGGCGGCCCGGACTACCTCGCGCGGTTCCGCGGCCAGCCGGCGCCGATGCAGGGCCGTGCCGCGACCGGCGAGGAGCCTGCGCTCGCGCCCCGCATCGCGGCGGCGCGGCCCGCGCCGGGCGCGATCGCGGTGCAGGACCTGCCGGGTCCGACGGGCGAATCGAACCGGTTGTCGCACCACCCGCGCCTGCCGGTGCTGTGCCTGGGCCCCGGCGTCGCGGCGGCCGAGGCGCAGGCGGTGGCGATCCGCGGCTTCGGCGGGGTGGCGGTGACCGCGCCGGGCACCGTGCCGCCCGCCGCGCTGGCATCGCTCGACGGCTTCTCGGCCGTGGTCTTCTGGGGCGATGCAGAGACCGCGCGGGCCTATGACCGGGCGCTGGCGGGCCGCGCGGGGCCGATCCTGCCGCTGGTCACCGGCCAGCCCGATCGCGGCCATGCGCTGCTCGAGCGGCACCTGTGCATCGATACCACGGCCTCGGGTGGCAACGCCCAGCTGCTGGCCGAGGCCGGTGGCCGCTGACCGGGCTGCCCCGTCCTGCCCCCATCCTGCCCCCCGGCCTGTCTGATGACGGCGGGACGGGGGCTTGACGGCGACTGAACTCGGCGGTCTAGCTCGGCGCCATGTTCCCGATCCGCGACCACAATCCCTCGCGCCGCCCGGCGCATGTCACGCGGTTGCTGATCGCGGTCAACGTGGGGGTGTTCCTGCTGACATGGCCGGCTTTCGCCGACGACCGGGGCCTGCTGCAGCTTTGGGTCGACTGGGCGCTGATCCCGGCGGCGGTCAGCCAGGGCTACCAGTGGCACAGCGTCCTCAGCTCGATGTTCCTGCATGCCGGGGTGATGCACCTGGGCGGCAACATGCTGTTCCTGTGGATCTTCGGCGACAACCTCGAGGACGAGATGGGCCGGCTGCGCTACCTGGCCTTCTACCTCGCCTGCGGCGTGATCTCGGGGCTGGCGCATGTGCTGGCCGATCCGTCCAGCACGGTGCCGACCGTCGGCGCCTCGGGGGCGATCGCGGGCGTGATGGGAGGCTATCTGCTGATGTTCCCGCGCGCCCGCATCGACGTGCTGCTGATCTTCGTGATCTTCTTCAAGGTCATCCAGGTCCGGGCCTGGGCGGTGCTGGGGATCTGGTTCGCGATCCAGCTGGTGCTGGGCACCCGCGGCGCGCCGGGCGCGGGCGTGGCCTACTGGGCCCATGCCGGCGGCTTCGTCGCCGGGGCGATCCTGTGCCTGCCGCTGTGGCTGCGCCGGGGCGGGCCGCGGTTCTGGCGCCTGACCGGCGGCCGCCCGCCGCATGCCCCGGCACTGGCGCCGACGCATGTGCCCCGCGTCGCCCGCCGCCGGCCCTGACCCGGCGCAGGCGCTCAGGCGTGCCCGGCCGCCGAGGACAGCCCCGAGGGATCGACCCCGAGGCTGCGCAGCGCGGCCTCCCACTTGCCGCCGTCGCCCTCGCCGAACACGAGGTCGGGCGAGGCATCGGCGGTCAGCCAGCCGTTCTGCAGGATCTCGGATTCCAGCTGCCCCGGCCCCCAGCCGGCATAGCCGAGCGCCATCAGCGACCGGCGCGGACCGCCGCCGCGCGCCAGCGCGACAAGGATGTCGACCGTCGCCGTCATCGCGAAGCGGTCGTCCACCTTCAGCGTCGCGTCCGAGCCGGGATAGTCGCCCGAATGCAGCACGAAGCCGCGGCCATGCTCGACCGGGCCGCCCATGTGCACGCGGATCTCGCGGCTTTCGGGGCCGCGGGCGATGCCAAGCTGATCAAGCAGCTCGGGGAAGCTGATCTCGCGCACGGGCTTGTTCACGATCAGGCCCATCGCCCCCTCGGGGCTGTGCACGCACAGGAACACCACGCTGCGGTCGAAGGGGGAATCCCCCATGCCGGGCATGGCCACGAGAAGCTTGCCGGTCAGGTCGAGGTTGCTTTCCATGGCCAGAAGCTTGGCACCCGCTGCGGCATCGTCAAGGACCGCCGGACATGCCGCGGTGTCGCAGCGGCCACAGCGGCAGGTTCTGGCGCAAACGTGACTTCCGCTCGGGCGCCGCCTGCACGACTTTGGCGCCATGACAGCCCAGATCCGTCCCGCCCAGATCCTGCGCCGCCTTGCCGGTGTCCTCGTCGCGCTGAGCCTGGCCGCGCCCGCGGCGCAGGCGGGGCCGAAGATCGCCGACATGGTCCAGGCCGAGTTGCTGCCGGGCTGGCAGACCGCCTCGGGCACCCGGATCGCCGCGCTGCGGCTGACGCTGGCAGACGGCTGGAAGACGTATTGGCGCAGCCCCGGCGATGCCGGCATCCCGCCGGACTTCAACTGGTCGGGGTCGTCGAACCTTGGCTCGGTCGCGCTTCGCTGGCCCACGCCCGAGGTCTTCGATCTCAACGGCATGCGCTCGATCGGCTACAAGCACGAGCTGGTGCTGCCGGTCGAGGTCACGCCCCGCGACCCGTCGCAGCCGGTCAATCTGCATGCCGAGATCGACATCGGCGTCTGCCGCGACATCTGCGTGCCGGTCAGCCTGCGCGCGGCCATCGACCTCGCGGGCGAGGGCACGCCGGACCCGGCGATCCGCGCGGCGCTGGCGCGCCAGCCGGTGCGTGGCCGCGACGCGGGTCTGCGCGGCATCGACTGCGCGGTCGAGCCGACGTCGGACGGGCTGCGCGTCACCGCCACGCTGTCGCTGCCCGCCCCGCGCGGCACCGGACAGGTCGCGGGCCCCGCCGGGGCGACCGACAGCGGCGAGATCGCGGTGTTCGAACCCGCGGACCCGACGATCTGGGTCTCGGACAGCGAGACGCACCGCGACGGCGGCCAGCTTGTTGCCTCGTCCGACCTCGTGCCCTCGACCGCGGGCCCGGTGATGCTCGACCGCTCGAAGCTGCGCATCACCGTGCTCAGCCCCGGCCGGGCCGTCGAGGTCGCCGGCTGCAACGGCTGAGCGCGGCCCCGGGCGCCGGTGGCGGCGTCATCAAACTGATATCGAACTGCAACGTCAGGGTCACATCGCGCCCCTAAGCACCCCCTCGAGACATCGAAGCGGAATCCCGCGCCGGATTCCCCGAACATCCGAGGGACAGACATGCTCCGCAACGCGACGGTTTCCGCGATCGCCCTGATCGCCACCCTGGCCACCGCCCAGGCGCAGGCCGCCACCGAGATCACCTGGTGGCACGGCATGGGCGGCAAGAACCAGGAGGTCATCAACGAGATCTCCAAGCGCTTCAACGAGTCGCAGCAGGCCTGCGCGCTGACCCCGGTGTCGCGCGGCACCTATGAGGAGGCGCTGGCCTCGGGCATCGCCGCCTTCCGCTCGGGCGAGCAGCCCAACATCCTGCAGGTCTTCGATGCGGGCGCGGCCACGATCATGAACGCCCCGGGCGCCACGATCCCGGCCGAGGACCTGATCACCAAGGCCGGCTACAGCTTCGACCGCGATGCCTTCGTCAACGGCGTGCGCTATTTCTACGCCGACGCGAACGGCAAGTTCGTCGGCATGCCGTTCAACTCGTCCGCGCCGATCATGTACACCAACACCGAGGCCTTCGAGAAAGCCGGCGTCGCGCCGCCGAAGACCTGGGAAGAGTTCGAGACGATCGCGCCGAAGCTGAAGGCGGCGGGCTACATCCCGCTGGTCGGCAGCCAGCTGACCTGGATGTTCTTCGAGAACTTCTTCTCGCGCAACAACGTGCAGATGGCGTCGAACACCAACGGCTACGACTCGGTCGAGGGCACGACGATCAACGCGACCGACCCGAACCTGCTGATGATGTGGACCAAGCTGAAGGAATGGCACGACGCCGGCCTCTTCGGCTTCTACGGTGCCGGCTGGTCCGACAACCAGGCCCCGTTCGAACAGGGCAAGGTCGCGATGTGGATCGGCTCGTCGGGGTCGTTCGGCGGGCTGCAGTCGACCGCCACCATGCCGTTCTCGGCCGATTTCCTGCCCTACTGGTCCTCGATCGAGGGCGCGGGCACCAACAGCTTCATCGGCGGCGCCGCGCTCTTCGCGATGGCCGGCCACGACGAGGCGCAGAACAAGTGCACCGCCGATTTCTTCCAGTTCCTGACCTCGCCCGAGATCCAGGTCTTCTACCACAAGGCCACGGGCTACGTGCCGATCACCACCGCCGCCTACGAGCTGGCGAAATCGGAAGGCTACTACGACGAGAAGCCGGTGGCCGAGGTCGGCATCAAGCAGCTGACCCTGCCGGGCGGCGAGTGGTCGAAGGGCTATCGCCTGGGCTTCTACCCGCAGATCCGCTCGATCGAGGAGCGCGAGTTCAACCGCATCTTCTCGGGCGAGACCTCGGTCGAGGACGCGTTCGAGACGATCAAGTCGGAAGGCGACGCGCTTCTGGCCCGCTTCGCCAAGACCGCCGGCTGATCCGGGTCGCGACCCCGCGCCGGGGCCGGGGGCATGACCCCCGGCCCCGTGCCTTTCCCCATTCCCGCCGACGGAGCCCGCCTTGGCCGATCTGACCGAAAGCCCGCCCCTGCGCGCCGCGCGGGTGCGCCGCAGCCGCGCCCCGGCCGCAGCGCCGGCGCCCGCCAAGCGCGTGCAGTTCGACGCCCCGGTCCTGCCCTGGCTGTTCCTCGCGCCGCAGCTGATCGTGGTGGCGGTGTTCTTCTACTGGCCCTCGGTCCAGGCCGTGACCTCGTCCTTCTACATCGAGGACCCGTTCGGCTTCGGCGCCACCTTCGTGGGCCTGTCGAACTACACCGACGCGCTGGGCTCGGCGGAATACCACCGCGTCGCGCGGTTCACCGCCGCCTTCACCGCGATCGTCACCGCGCTCGCGCTCGCGATCGGGCTTCTGCTGGCGGTCAAGGCCGACGCGGTGATCCGCGGTGCCGCGACCTACAAGACGCTGCTGATCGCGGTCTACGCCATCGCGCCGCCGGTCTCGGGGCTGATCGGGATGATGTTCTTCGACATGCACATCGGCCCCTTCGTCACCTTCGCGCGCTGGCTCGGCTGGGACATGCAGGTGGGCCTCGACTATGTCGACACCGCCACCGCGATGATCGCGGTCTCGGTCTGGAAGCAGGTGCCCTACAACTTCATCTTCTTCCTGTCCGGGCTGCAGGCGGTGCCGGTCTCGGTGCGCGAGGCGGCGATGATCGACTGCGCGAGCGGTTGGCGGCGGTTCCGTACCGTGACGCTGCCGCTGCTGGCGCCGACCGCGTTCTTCCTGCTGATCATCAACGTGACCTACGCGCTGTTCGACACCTTCGGGATCATCGACGTGATGCTGAAGGACAAGCCCGCCAACAACCCGGTCACGCTGGTCTACAAGGTCTACAACGACGGCTTCCGCGGCAACGACATCGGCGGGTCCTCGGCGCAGTCGGTGATCCTGATGGTCGTGGTCTTCGCGCTGACCATCCTTCAGTTCCGCTTCCTCGAGAAGCGCATCCACTACGGCTGAGGCCCGCCCGATGCATCGCACCCGTCCCCTCGACCACCTGATCCTGATCCTCGGCGCGGTGTTCCTTGCCGCGCCGGTGCTGGTCGCCTTCATGACCTCGACCCATACCGCGGCCGAGATCCATACCGGCGGCCTGCAGATCCTGCCCGGCAGCAACGGGCCCGCGACCTATGCCGAGGTGCTGACCCGGCAGGGCGGCTTCACCGGCGAGGTGACCGGCCTTCGGATGCTGATGAACTCGCTGATCCTCGGCTTGGGCTTCGCGGTCGGCAAGATCGTGTTCTCGATGCTCGCGGCCTATGCGCTGGTCTACTTCCGCTTCCGCTTCGCCACCGTGCTGTTCTGGGTGATCTTCACCACGCTCCTGCTGCCGCTCGAGGTGCGCATCGTGCCCTCGTTCCAGGTGATGTCCGACCTTGGCCTGATCAACACCTACCCCGGGCTGATCGTGCCGCTGCTGGCCTCGGCCACCGGCACCTTCTACTTCCGCCAGTTCTTCCGCTCGGTCCCCGACGAGCTGCTGGAGGCCGCGCGGATCGACGGCGCGGGGCCGGTGAAGTTCTTCTGGGACATCCTCGTGCCGCTGTCGCGCACGATGATCGCGGCGATGTTCATCATCATGTTCGTCTATGGCTGGAACCAGTATCTCTGGCCGATGCTGATGACCACGGACGAGCGGATGTTCACGCTCATGCGCGGCATCAAGTCGATCCTGCAGGTCTGGGTCGGCAGCCAGATCCCCGACTACAACCAGGCCTTCGCGCTGGCGGTGCTGGCGATGCTGCCCCCCGTCGCGGTGGTCGTCATCTTCCAGCGGTGGTTCATCAAGGGCCTGACCGAGAGCGACAAGTAAGGACCGGACCCATGGGCGCGATCTCCCTCCGCAACGTCTCCAAGACCTATCCCGGCGCGGCCGCCCCCTCGGTGGCCGGTGTCGATCTCGACATCGCCGAGGGCGAGTTCCTGGTGCTTGTCGGTCCCTCGGGCTGCGGCAAGTCCACGCTGCTGCGCATGATCGCCGGGCTCGAGGCGATCTCGGGCGGCGAGATCGCGATCGGCGGGCGGGTGGTCAACGACCTCGATCCCGCGCATCGCGACATCGCGATGGTGTTCCAGAACTACGCGCTTTACCCGCACATGACCGTGCGCGAGAACCTCGCCTACGGGCTGCGCAACCGAAAGGTGCCGGCGGCCGAGATCGAGGCCCGGGTGGCCGAGGCCGCGCGGATGCTGGAACTGGGCCGCTACCTCGACCGCAAGCCGCGCGCGCTCTCGGGCGGGCAGCGCCAGCGCGTCGCCATGGGGCGCGCCATCGTGCGCGAACCGGCGGTGTTCCTGTTCGACGAGCCGCTCTCGAACCTCGACGCGAAGCTCAGGGTGCAGATGCGCGGCGAGATCAAGCAGCTGCAGGCGCGGCTGGGCACGACCTCGGTCTATGTCACCCACGACCAGCTCGAGGCGATGACGCTGGCGCATCGGCTGGTGGTGCTGAACGGCGGCCGGGTCGAACAGGTGGGGCGGCCGCTCGAGCTGTATCACCGCCCGGCCTCGGCCTTCGTGGCGGGCTTCATCGGCTCGCCGGCGATGAACCTGATCGACGTGGAATGCGCGGGCGGCTGGGTGCGGCTCGGCCCGTCGGGGCTGCAGCTGCCCGGCGCGCCGGACGGGGCGGCGATGCTTGGCATCCGCCCGGAAAGCCTGCGCCCCGTGGCGCCGGGCACGCCCGGCGCGCTGCCCTTCGCCGTGGCCTATGTCGAGGAGCTGGGCGCGCAGCGGCTGGTGCATGGCCATGTCGAGGGCCAGGCGCTGGTCGCCGCGCTGCCGGTGACGCTGGAGCTTGGGCCCGAGCTGGCGCTGGTGCCCGATCCGCAGGCGCTGCACCTGTTCGACATCGCCTCGGGCCGCCGGATCGAGACCGCGGAGCCGCGCCCGGCCGTCTGGCAGGCGCCGGTTCCGGCGCGGGCCTAGGCGCTGCGGCACGACGGGACCGGTACAGGCATAGGTTGGGGTAGGGCCGGGGCGCGAAACTGCCGGTTTCGCGGGCACCGCGCGACCATTGCGGCGGCGCTGCCGCAGTGCGCGGCGAAAAAAGCGCCGCACCCGCGAATTGTGATCGGAATTCCGCCGGCGGATCGGCTAAAGCTTGCCTGCGCTTCGGGTCGGGGGGAACCGCCGGCCCCGGGGGACGCGCAGCCGGGGCGCAGGCACGCCCGGGCGCCTTGACCGCAACCGATCGTCGACGGGGACCGACCGCATGAAACTGCCTTTGAAACCCGGCAAGCTGAAGACCGTGAAACTGCCGCCGCGGCTTGTCGCGCTGGCCGCCTCGGGCACGCAGACCCGGGCGATCCTGACGATGTACGCGATCTCGGCGGCGCTGATCGTGTCGATGCTGCCGGCGCTGTCGGACATGCACCTGTGGCCCGATCTCGGCAAGCTCGAGATGGTGGGGGCGGCCGCGCTGGTCACGCTGGTGCTGGGGCTTGGCGTCGACTGCTGGACGCATCTGAAGGGCAAGCGCTGAGCCGTCCGCTGCGGGCTTCCCAGCCGGCCCGCGACCGGATAGGTCGGGGCCATGCCCAGCCCTGATGTCACCCTCGTCTATCCGCGGGAATATGCCCGCAAGAAGGACAGCGCCTTCGCCTCGGTCGCCGCGGCGGCGGGGCGGGGCCGGCCGCTTGCGGCCATCGGCCTGTCGTGGCGCGACCATCCCGAGACCGCGGCGCGCACCGAGACCGCGATCGCGCGCGCCAAGAAGCAGCCGGCCGGGCTGGGTCTGGTGGCCAAGCGGGCCCTGATCCGGGCGCAGTACAACTGGTCGCGGGCGCATTTCTCCCGCCATCCCGATCATGTCGCGATGTGCTGGAACGGGCTGACCGGCAGCCGCTGGGCCTTCATGCAGGCGGCGCGGGATGCCGGCGCGCGGCGGCTCTACCTCGAACTGGCGCCGGTCCCGGGGCGGGTGACGCTCGACCCCGAGGGGGTGAATGCCGAGGGCTCGGTGCCATGGGGACGCGCGTTCTACGACGACTGGGCGGCGGCGCGGGCCGCGCGCTCGGGCGAGGGCTGGCGCGATCTCGGCCGCGACCTGACCGCGCGGGTCTCGCGCCGGGCCGATGTCGGGCAGGGCGCTGCGGGGGACCTGTCGGCCCCCTTCGTCTTCGTGCCGCTGCAGGTGCCCGACGACAGCCAGATGCGGCTGTTCGCGGGCTGGGCCGGCGGGCTTGCGGGCTTCGTCGCGGCGCTCGGGCGCACCGCGGCGGCGCTGCCCGCGGGCTGGGTGCTGCGCGTCAAGGAGCACCCTTCGGCGAAGCAGTCGATGGCCGGGCCGCTTGCCGCGGCGCAGGCGGCGGCGCCGGGGCGGATCGTCGTCGACAACGCGACCGACAGCTTCGCGCTGGTGGCGGCGGCGCGGGCCGTGCTGACGATCAATTCCTCGATGGGGCTGCAGGCCTTCTTCCACGACCGCCCGGTGATCGCGACCGGGCGCGCCTTCTGGAACCAGCCCGGCCTGACCTGCCCGGCCGGGAGCGAGGCGGCGCTGGCCGAGATCTTCGGGCGGGCCGGCACGCTGGGCTTCGACGCGGGCTTTCGCGCGCGGTTCATGAACTGGCTCGACCAGGTCTACTACCCGCGCGTCGAGGTGACGCCGGACGGCGCGTGGCAGGTCGACCCGGCGGCGGTGCGGCGCATCCTCGGGCGGTGACGTGGCCGGACCCGGCCGGCGGCGCGCCTCCGTCGCGGCCGGTCGCGGTCCGGCCCGCGCCCCTGCCGCGGGGCAGGCG
Organism: Frigidibacter sp. MR17.24; assembly: GCF_037095655.1. NCBI lineage: Bacteria > Pseudomonadati > Pseudomonadota > Alphaproteobacteria > Rhodobacterales > Paracoccaceae > Frigidibacter > Frigidibacter sp. MR17.24. The sequence continues at coordinate 238,478 of NZ_JBAWKE010000004.1, read as the reverse complement.
CCGGATGGCGCGGGGGCGGGGCAGGGGTGGGGCAGGGGCGGGGCCACCGCGGGCCGGCGGCGCGCGGAGGCTTTCGCTTTCCCTTGCGTCCGGCTTCGGCTAAGGGGCTGCGGAACTGAGAGTCGGGAGGTCCGGACATGGGCTACAAGGTCGTCGTTGCGGGCGCCACGGGGAACGTGGGCCGCGAGATGCTGAACATCCTCGCCGAGCGGGAATTCCCCGTCGACGAGATCGCGGTGCTGGCCTCGCGCCGCTCGAAGGGGACCGAGGTGTCCTTTGGCGAGCGCACGCTGAAGATCCAGGACATCGACAGCTTCGACTTCGCGGGCTGGGACATCGCGCTGTTCGCGATCGGCTCGGACGCGACGAAGACCTATGCGCCCAAGGCCGCCGCCGCCGGCTGCGTCGTCATCGACAACTCGTCGCTCTACCGCTACGACCCGCAGATCCCGCTGGTCGTGCCGGAGGTGAACCCCGAGGCGGTCGACCAGTACACAAACCGGATGATCATCGCGAACCCCAACTGCTCGACCGCGCAGATGGTGGTGGCGCTCAAGCCGCTGCATGACCGCGCGAAGATCAAGCGCGTGGTGGTCTCGACCTACCAGTCCGTGTCGGGCGCCGGCAAGGAGGGCATGGACGAGCTGTGGGATCAGACCAAGTCGATCTACAACCCGGTCCAGGAAGTGCCGCCGAAGAAGTTCAGCAAGCAGATCGCCTTCAACGTGATCCCGCATATCGACGTCTTCCTCGACGACGGCTCGACCAAGGAAGAATGGAAGATGGTCGCCGAGACCAAGAAGATCCTCGACACCAAGATCAAGGTCACCGCGACCTGCGTCCGGGTGCCGGTCTTCGTCGGCCATTCGGAATCGATCAACATCGAGACCGAGGAGTTCCTCGACTGGGAGGAGGCGACCGACATCCTGCGCGAGGCGCCCGGCATCATGGTCGTCGACAAGCGCGAGCCCGGCGGCTACGTCACCCCGATCGAATGCGTCGGTGAATACGCGACCTACATCAGCCGGATCCGGCAGGATTCGACCGTCGACAACGGCCTGAACTTCTGGTGCGTGTCCGACAACCTGCGCAAGGGCGCGGCGCTGAACGCCGTGCAGATCGCCGAGACGCTGGGCCGGCGCTGCCTGAAGAAGGGCTGAGCCCCCGGATCGCCGGTCGGACGACAGCGGGCCGCGCCGAAGCGCGGCCCTTTTCGTGCCGGAACGGCGCTCAGGCGAAGGCGGCGCCGTCGGCCGGGGCGCGGCCCAGCGTCGGCTTCAGCGCGAAGGCCCCGGCGCCCAGCCCGGCCTGCACCAGCAGCGCGAGCGTCCAGAAGGCCGGGTATTCCCAGCCGCCGTTCGGGTTGGTGAACCAGAAGCCCGCCGGCCCGTGCACCGTGACGATCGCGCCCAGCATCACCGGCACCAGCCCCAGCGCCACCAGCCGCGGCAGGATGCCGAGGATCAGCGCGAGGCCGCCCGCGACCTCCCAGGTCATGGTGATGTAGGCCAGCACCGGCGGCAGGCCGAGCGAGGCGAAGAACTGCGCCGCGCCGGCGGGCGTGAACACGAAGATCTTCAGCCCGGCATGGGCCAGGAACAGCAGGCCCAGCGCGACGCGCAGGGCAAGGGCGGCATAGGGGGCGGTACGGTGATCGATCATGGCTCTGTCTCCATTCGGGCGGCGGTGCGCCGTCCTGTTGATGAAGCCGAACCTATGCGCCTTCCGCTGCGGGGATAATCCGGGCGGAAGGCGATTCAGTTCTTCCTTAATGGAAGATGTCTGCGGTCAGACCGGCTCGAAGGCGCCGATCGTGCCGTCGTATTGCATCAGCGTGCCTTCGCCGAGGTGGTGCCAGAGCCCGTGCAGCGACAGCTGGCCCGACTCGACCGCCTCCTTGACGAAGGGGAAGCCCATCAGGTTTTCCAGGCTGACCATCACCGCCTGGTGTTCAAGCGCGCGCACCTGCTCGTCCGCGGGCAGCGAGACCACGCGCTCGTAGCCCGGGCGCAGCACGTCCATCCAGCGGCCGACGAAGCTGGTCTTCTCCTCCAGCTGCGGCGCATGGCCCGAGCACATGTCGTGGCAGCCCTGCACGCCGCCGCAGCCCGAATGGCCCATGACGATCAGATGCGCGACCTTGAGCGCGGTCACCGCGTATTCGACCGCGGCCGAGGTGCCGTGCTGGTTGCCGTCGGGCCCGTAGGGCGGCACCAGGTTCGCGATGTTGCGGTGGATGAAGAACTCGCCCGAATCCGCGCCGAACAGCGAGCCGACATGCACCCGGCTGTCGCAGCACGAGATGATCATCGCGCGCGGGCGCTGGCCCTCGTCGGCGAGCCGCTTGTACCAGGCGCGGTTCTCGGTGAAGGACGTGGCCTTCCAGCCCTGGTAGCGATGGACGAGATAGCTGGGCAGCGGTCTGGCGTTGTGCATGTCGTCTCCGTCTGGTGCGCCGTCTGCGGAAAGGGGGGGCGGATCGACACCCGCGTCAGGCAGGGCATATCCCGCCGCCGGGCGGCATTCGAGCGGAAATGAACGGGTGCGGCAACGCTTTCTTGACGCAGCTGCGTCAGGATCGGCCGCTGGTGGGGGCACCTGAAGGGGAAAGGGTGTCGGGTGACGTTCTTCAAGGGAAGGCCCGGTGCGGTGGCGCCGGACGAAACGGCGCGTCCGTCGGGCGGCGTGCAGCTGCTGGTGCCGCGTGCGGACCCGGCGGCGATCGACCGGCAGGTGATGATCGCGCTTTACGAGGTGTTGGGCGAGCTGGAGGCCGAGCGGCAGATCGCCGCCACGGTCGAGGCGATCGCGCTGCGGCTGATCGACATCCGCGCGCTGTCGCAGGCCGGGCGGCTGCCCGACATGGCGCCGCTGGCGCTGGCGGTCAGGGTCGATGCCGAACGGCTGGGGCTGGTGGCGCTGGGCCGGGCGGCGCAGGTGCTGGCGCGCTGCGCGCCAGAGGGCGACGCCACCGCCGTGCTGGCGGTGCTGTCGCGGCTGTTGCGGCTGGGCGAACAGGCGCTGGGCGAGATCCTCGGCCGGGCCGGGCGATGATCCGCGCGGGCCGGGCCGCCGCACCGCGCAGGGCACGGCGCCAGGCCGGCATGGCCTCAGGGCAGCTCGGGGCCACGGCAGCATAGGGCCTTGGCGGCACGGAGCCGTGGCGGCACGGGGGCTTGCGGCACGGGGGCTTGCGGCGGACGGGCAAGGGGATAGGCTGGCGCCGACGCGGCAGGCGAAGCCGCCCGGGACCCGCCCGCGCCATCGCCCTGCCGCCCGCAGACCGCCGAGAGGACCCATGCGCTTCGCCTTTGCCGCCCCCACCGCCGCAGCCCTGCCGCTGCACATCGTCTCCCCCGCCGATCTCGCGGCCTTCCGCGCGGATCAGCCCGCGCCTGTCGCCGCCTGGCTCGAAACGGCCGGCTTCGCCGCCGGCCCGGGCGAGTGCTGCCTGCTGCCGGGCCCCGATGGCCGCCCCGCGGGCGCCGTCGCCGGGCTGGGCGAGGCCGGGCCCCGCGCGCGCGGCCGCTTCGTGCTGGCCCGCGCCGCGGCCGACCTGCCCGAGGGCGACTGGCAGCTGCGGGTCGCGGGCACGGCGCTGCCGCCCGAGGCGCTGGCCGAGGCCGCGCTGGGCTGGCTGCTCGCGGGCTACCGCTTCACCCGCTACCGCGCCGGCAAGGCGCCCGCCGCGCGTCTGGTCGCACCCGAGGGCATCGACGCGGCCCGCATCCTCGCCATCGCCGAGGCCGAGGCGCTGACCCGCGACCTGATCAACACCCCGGCCTCGGACATGGGCCCGGACGAGCTCGAGGCAGCGATCTTCGCGCTGGCCGAGGAGTTCGGCGCCACCGCCTCGGCGATCCGGGGCGAGGACCTGCTGGCGCAGGGCTTCCCGATGATCCACGCGGTCGGGCGCGCCTCGCCGCGTGCGCCGCGGCTGGTCGAGATGACCTGGGGCACCGAGGGGCCGGCGGTGACGCTGGTCGGCAAGGGCGTGTGCTTCGACACCGGCGGGCTGGACCTCAAGCCCGCGTCCAGCATGGGGCTGATGAAGAAGGACATGGGCGGCGCGGCGACCACGATCGGGCTTGCGCGGATGATCATGGCCACCGGGCTGAAGCTGCGGCTGCGGCTGCTGGTGCCGGCGGTCGAGAACGCGGTCGCGGGCAATGCCTTCCGGCCGCAGGACATCCTGACCTCGCGCAAGGGCCTGACGGTCGAGATCAACAACACCGATGCCGAGGGGCGGCTGGTGCTGGCCGACGCGCTGGCGCTGGCGGACGAGGGCCGGCCCGACCTCATCGTGTCGATGGCGACGCTGACCGGCGCCGCCCGCGTCGCGCTCGGCCCCGACATCCCGCCGTTCTTCACCGATGACGAGGCCTTTGCGACCGCCATCGCCCGCGGCGCCGCGACGGCCCGCGACCCGCTGTGGCGGATGCCGTTCTGGGACCCCTACGAGCCGCTGATCGAACCCGGCATCGCCGACCTCGACAACGCGCCCTCGGGCGGCATGGCCGGCGCGATCACCGCCGCGCTGTTCCTGCGCCGCTTCGTGACGGAAACCCCGCGTTATGCCCATTTCGATATCTACGGCTGGCAGCCGGCTGCCCAGCCCGCGCGCCCGAAGGGCGGCGTGGGGCAGGGCGCGCGGGCGCTGCTGGAGGCGATCCCCGAGGTTCTGGGCCTATGACCAAGCGTGACCGACGTACCACCCCCGCCACCCCGCGCGTGGCCCATGCCTCGCTCAGGGGCGTGGTCGAGGCGAAGCACTTCACCGAGGGCGAGCCCGCGCGCGTGACCGCGCCGCTGGTCGACCTGCTGGCCGCGCCGGGCGGCGCGCGCGACCGCCAGCTGCTGTTCGGCGACCGCGTCACGGTGATCGAGCGGCGGCAGGGCTGGGCCTTCCTGATCGCGGCCAAGGACGGCTATTGCGGCTGGCTGGCCGAGGCGGCGCTGGGCCCCGACGCCCAGCCCACCCACCGCATCGCCGGCCGCTCGACGCATTGCTATCCCGAACCCTCGCTGAAATCCCGCGCCGCGGGGGCCCTCAGCTTCGGCGCCACCCTCACCGTGACCGGCGAGAGCGGCAAGTTCGTCGAAACCGCCGAGGGCTGGTTCGTGCCCCGCGCCCATGTCGCCCCGGTGGCCGAGCTTGAGACCGACCCGGTCGCGGTGGCCGAGAAGTTCCTGGGCACGCCCTACCTGTGGGGCGGCAACTCGGCCGAGGGCATCGACTGCTCGGGCCTCGTGCAGGCGGCGCTGCTGTCCTGCGGGCTGCCCTGCCCGGGCGACAGCGACCTGCAGGCGGCCGAGCTGGGCCACGAGGTGTCCAAAACCGGCGACTGGCGGCGGGGCGACCTGTTCTTCTGGCCCGGCCATGTCGCGATGGCGATCGACGGCGCGCATCTCGTCCATGCCAACGGCTTCCGCGCCGCCGTCAGCCACGAGGGGATCGAGATGTGCCTTGCGCGCATCGATGCCGCCGGCGAAGGGCCGCTGCTGGCGGTGAAGCGTCTCTGACAGCCGCGCGCGCCGCGGCCGGCCCATGCCCGGGCCGGCCCTCTCTCGGGGCAGATGTCGGCGGGAATTTCTCCGCAGGGCGGATCCGCGGCGGGACCGGCGTCAGTCGAGGTCGACCGGCCGGATCAGCTTGCGCTCGAGCACGCGCAGCACCGTCGGCAGCTCGTGCCCGCGGCGCAGCACCTGCCCGTCCATGCCGATGACGGCGTAGATCCCCTGTTTCGCGCGCAGCTTCGGCCGTTTCTCGATCCGGTAGAGCGGGTTCTCGGCCGTGCGGCGGAACACCGAGAAGACGGCGGCCTCGCGCAGGAAGCTCATGCCGTAGTCGCGCCACTCGCCCGCCGCGACCATGCGCCCGTAAAGCGACAGCAGCACCGACAGCTCGGCCCGGTCGAAGGTGACCCGATCGGGAACGGGCGCGGCAGGGAAGGGCGTGGGCGGGAGCACCGACATGACCGAAAGATGACAAGACCGCCGCCGCAAATCAAGGGCCGGGCTTTGCCGCGCCGCCGAGGAGTGCTACCCAAGGCGCGAAGACGCCTTGGGAGGACGTGCGATGAAATTGCTGCGCTATGGCGAAAAAGGTCAGGAAAAGCCGGGCCTTCTGGATGTCGACGGCCGCGTGCGCGACCTGTCGGGCGTGATCGGCGACCTCTCGGGCGAGGCGCTGTCGCCCGGCAGCCTGCGCCGGCTGGCGGCGCTTGATCCCGCGACGCTGCCGCTGGTCGAGGGCATGCCGCAGGCCGGGCTGCGCCTGGGCTCCTGCGTGGCGCGGCCGCCGAAGTTCATCGCGATCGGGCTGAACTATGCCGACCACGCCGCCGAGACCGGCGCGCCGGTCCCGGCCGAGCCGATCGTGTTCAGCAAGTGGACCTCGTGCATCGCCGGGCCGGACGACGACGTCACCCTGCCGCGCGGCTCGGTCAAGACCGACTGGGAGGTCGAGCTGGGCGTGGTGATCGGCACCGGCGGCAGCTACATCGACGAGGCCGCGGCGCTGGACCATGTCGCGGGCTACTGCCTGGTGAACGACCTGTCCGAGCGCGCCTGGCAGGCCGAGCGCGGCGGCACCTGGGACAAGGGCAAGGGCTTCGACGGCTTCGGCCCGGCCGGTCCCTGGCTGGTGACCCCGGACGAGGTCGGCGACATCGACGCGCTCCGGCTGTGGTGCGAGGTCTCGGGCAAGATGATGCAGGACGGCTCGACCGAGACGATGATCTTCAAGGTCCCGCACCTGATCGCCTATGTCAGCCAGTTCCTGACGCTCGAGCCCGGCGACATCATCACCACCGGCACGCCGCCCGGTGTCGGGCTGGGGATGACGCCGCAGCGCTACCTCGTGGCGGGCGACGTGGTGCGGCTGGGCGGCGACCGGCTGGGCACGCAGACCCAGCGCATCCTGGCGCCGGCCTGACGACGGCGGCGACGGCGGCGGCGGCGCGCGGTCAGGGCGCGGCCGGCGGGAAGGTCTCGCGCCAGCGGTCGATGAAGCGCTCGCGCGCCTGCGCGTCCAGCGCCAGCAGCAGCGGCAGCCGCAGCCCGATCGGGCGCAGCTGCGACTGGCCCGACGCGTCGGCGGTATCGCTGTCGGGCATGTCGGCGGCATCGACGATCAGGGCCCGGCGCCGCAGCGCCAGCTGCCCCTCGGGCGACAGCAGGAAGGCCAGCAGCCGCTTGGCCGCCGGGGCCGCGGTGGCATCCTTCGGGATCATGAACGCCCGGCTCAGCACCAGCGTGTAGTCGCGCGGCGCGATGACCCCCAGCCGCGGGTCCTGCGCCGCGCGCCATTGCGCATAGGATCCCAGCACGTTGTAGGCGATCAGCCAGCGCCCCTGCGCCACCCCGTCGATGATCTCGGCCGAACAGCAGGTGGCGACCGCCCGCGCCCGCCCCAGAGCCTCGAGCAGCGAGCCGAAGGTCGTGGCCTGCTGGCTGTCGGCGAAGGCGAACAGGTAGCCCAGCCCCGAGGCCTCGATGTCGTAGGTCGCGACCCGCCCGTGATAGCGCGCGCCGTCGCGGCGCAGCAGGTCGAGCAGGTCGAAGCGGGTGTGCGGGATCTCCTCGGGCGGGACCAGCGCGCGGTTGTAGACCATCACCGCGGGCTCGCGCGTGATGCCCCACAGCTCGTCGCGCCAGTGCAGCGCCTCGGGCAGCCCCTCGGCGCGGGCGCCGGTCGCGGTCTCGGCGCAGCCGCGGTTCACCAGGTCGACCAGCTGGTGCGCGCCCGAGCTGATCAGCACGCTCGCCCCGGGGCGCAGCCCGCCCGCGGCGCGCCGGGCGCAGTCGGCCCGCGCGGTCTCGTACAGCTCGTTGGTCAGCCACTGCTCGTAGACGATCGAGATGTCGGGATTGGCGGTGACGAAATCCTGCATCACCGGCCCCAGCACCTCGGCATCCGTGGTCGAGCGCACGACCAGCCGCTCGCCCAGCCGCGGGTTGCCATAGGTGAACACCGCATCCTGCGCGGCCGCGGGGCCGGCCATGGCAAGCCCGAGCCCCAGCCCCAGCCCCGCCGCCAGCCGGATCAGCACTGCCCTAAGCCGCATCGTCATCCTCCGTTCCCGGCAGGCCCGCCGCCAGCAGCGGCAGCACCAGCACCATCCGAAAGCCGCCCTGCGCCGGCCGGCGCGCGTCCAGCCGGCCGTCGAAGGCCGCCGCGACCGCCTCGGCGATCGACAGCCCAAGCCCGGCGCCGCGGCCGTTGCCGGCGGCGGCGAAGCGGCGGCGGCGGGCGGCCAGCACCTCGGGGGCGGGGCCGGGGCCCGCATCCTCGACCCAGATCTCGGCCTCGGCGCCCGTCGCCGTCTCGGCGATCCCGGTGCCGATCCGCACCGGCGCCTGGCCGTGGGCAAGGGCGTTGTTGGTCAGGTTCCGCAGCGCCTCGGCCAGCGACAGCCGGTCGGCCAGCACCGTCACCGGCACCTCGCCCAGCACCAGCCCGGGGCCAGGCCGGCCCGGCAGCTGGTCGGCCTCGACCTCGTCGAACACCTCGAGCGCGATCTCGCGCAGGTCCACCGCCACCCGCCGCGCCGCGCCCGAGCGGTGGATGACCATCGCCCGGCTCAGCATCTGGTCCAGAAGCCGGCCGAGCCCGACGGCGCGGTCGTGGATGCGCGCGACGATCGCGGCGCGCCGGGCCTCGTCGCGCTCGCCCGCGGCCAGGTCCGCCTGCGCCCGCAGCACCGCGACCGGCGTGCGCAGCTGGTGCGCGGAATCCGAGATCAGGTCGCGCATCTCCTGCATCTGCCGGTCCAGCCGCGCCATCAGCGCATTGACCGCGGCGACCATCACCGCGGGCTCGCGCGCGGCCGGCAGCGGGATCGGCGTCAGGTCGTAGGGGTCGCGGGCGGCAAGGGCGGCGCTTGCGCGTTCCATCGGCCGCACCGCCTTGCGCACCACCAGCACCGACATCGCCACCATCATCGCGCCGAAGGCGGCCAGCACCACCATCGCCCGGCGCGAGATGTCATGCGCCAGCGCCTGGCGCGCGTGCAGCGTCTGGCCGACGATCACCCGCACCGTCCCCGACAGCTCTCGCTCGGCGAAGGGGCGGCTGACGGCGACATAGCGCGCGGGCTCGCCGGCGAAATCGCCGTCCCAGAACTGCGGGCCCAGCGCCCCGGCGCCGCGCGGGCGCTCGGGCGGCAGCGGGGTCTCCTCCATCCCGGTCGCGGTCGCGCCATCGGGGCCGACGACGCGATAGGCCATGCGGTCGTCGCCGGCGAAGGCCATCAGCTCGAAGGCGGCGACCGGCAGGTCGACCGCGATCCGCCCCTCCTGCACGCTGATCGCGCCGGCGATGTCGCCCGCGGCCCCCATCAGCAGCTGGTCGTAGGTGTCGCGCGCCGCCTGCCGGCCATAGGCCAGCGCCGCCGCCGCGACCAGCACCCCGCCCACCAGCAGCAGCGTCGCCACCGCGCGCGCGACCCGCCCCGCGATCGACTCGCGCGGCAGGGGGCCGGGGGCCGGGGCCTCGTCAGCCATCCGCCACCAGCCGATAGCCGATCCCGCGCTGGGTCTCGATCCGCACCCCGCCGGGGGCAAGCTTCTTGCGCAGCCGCGCGACGTACAGCTCGACCGCGTTCAGCCCGACATCGGCCTCGTCGAAGGTGTAAAGCCCCTCGAACAGCCGCTCCTTCGACAGCACCGTGCCGGGCTGGCGCGCCAGCATGTCAAACAGCGACAGCTCGCGCCGCGTCAGCGCGACCGGCGTGTCGCCCACCCGCAGCAGCCGCGCGCCCGCATCCCACACAAGGCCCCCGAGCCGCTGCTCGCCGCCCTTCTGGCCCTGCTCGCGCCGCCACAGCGCCCGCACCCGCGCTTCCAGCTCGCGGTGGTCGAAGGGCTTGACCAGATAGTCGTCGGCGCCAAGGTTCAGCGACCCCACCCGGTCCTCGACCGAGAAGTTGGCGGTCAGCATCAGCACCGGCACGCGCGCGCCCCGCGCCCGCAGCCGCGCCAGCAGCTCGGTCCCGGTCCCGTCGGGCAGGTTGATGTCCAGCACGATGACATCGTAGCGCTGCACCGCGAGGCAGTCCTCGGCCGCGGCGACGGTCCCGGCGAGGTCGCAGGCGATGCCCTCGCGCTCGAAGCGCGCCTGCGTCGCCTCGGCCAGATCGCGCGTGTCCTCCACCAGCAGCAGCCGCATCCGTGCCCCCGTACCTGTCCCGTGCCGTTCCGCTGTCTTGCCCGCCCTCGCGGGGGCCATCGTTCTGGCGCGGCACAATGGTCGGCGCGGCACGACGACGCAAGACGGCGCGGTCCGCGCAGGACCGTTTCTCAAACTGCCTTAACGATAGACAGCTTGGTGACAGCTTTGGCGGATAACAAGGCATATGCGACCCGCCAAGGAGGCCGATCCGATCGGTGGCCGGGTCCCGTCATTCAGGAGGATCTACCGATGAAGACCATCGTCACCCGTCTGGCCCTGTCCGCCGTCCTGGCCGGCACCACGGCGCTGGCCGCCCATGCCTTCACCCCCGAGGCACCCGAATGCATCGCCCCCGCCAACCCGGGCGGCGGCTGGGACTTCACCTGCCGCCAGGTCGGCAAGGTCCTGCAGGACCAGAAGCTGATCGGCTCGACCATGCAGGTCGTCAACCTCGCCGGCGGCGGCGGCGGCGTGGCCTTCGCCGAGGTCGTCAACAAGCGCAAGGACAGCAACGACCTGATCGTCGCGGCCTCGTCCTCCACCTCGACCCGCCTCGCGCAGAACGCCTACCCGGGCAACACCATGGACCAGGTCCGCTGGGTCGGCTCGATCGGCGCGGATTACGGCGTGATCGCCGTGGCCAAGGACAGCCCGATCAACACGCTGCCCGAGCTGATGGAGAAGATGAAGTCGGACCCGACCTCGATCTCGATCGGCGGCGGCTCGGCCGTGGGCGGCTGGGACCACCTCAAGGTGCTGATCGCCGCCAAGGCCGCCGGCATCGAGGACGTGCGCAAGGTCAAGTACATCGCCTTCGACGGCGGCGGCGAGGCGGTGACCCAGCTGCTCGGCGGCTCGCTGCAGGCCTTCACGGGCGACCTGTCGGAGGCCAAGGGCTTCGTCGACTCGGGCGACATCAAGATCCTCGCGGTGCTGGCGCCCGAGCGGCTGGAGGGCGACTACGCCCAGTTCCCGACCGCCAAGGAGCAGGGCATCGACGCCGAGGGCGCGAACTGGCGCGGCTTCTACGCGCCGGGTGGCATGTCGGACGAGGCCTACGACTACTGGACCGACGCGATCGCCAAGCTCTACGCCTCGGACGAGTGGAAGCAGGTGATGGCCACCAACGGCATCGCGCCGCTCGACCTGTCGGGCGACGAGTTCCAGGCCTTCGTCGCCGACTCGGTCGCCGAGATCACCGCGATCTCGAAGGAGATCGGCATCCTCAAGTGATGTCGTGCGGCGGCGG
>NZ_JBAWKE010000004.1:34583-227025 GCF_037095655.1 Frigidibacter sp. MR17.24 | reverse complement strand
CCCCCCCCCCCCCCCCCCCCCCCCCCCCCCCCCCCCCCCCCCCCCCCCCCCCCCCCCCCCCCCCCCCCCCCCCCCCCCCCCCCCCCCCCCCCCCCCCCGACCCTGACGCGGCCCCGGCCCGCATGCCGTGCGGGCCGCGTCACCAGCCGCTTACTGATCCCAAACCGCACCGATCCTAGGAACACAGCGATGAGCGACCGCATCTTCGGCATCATCGGCCTGGTGCTCGCCGTGATCTACGCCTGGCAGGCCAGCGTGATCGAGGAAAGCTTCCTGTCCGATGTCGTGGGCCCGAAGGCCTTCCCCTACATCATCGCGGCCCTGCTGGGGCTGTCGTCGATCTTCTTCCTGCTGAAACCCGACCCCGAGCCGGAGTGGCCGACCTGGGGCCGCTTCGCCGAGATCGTCTTCGCGGTTCTGGTCTTCGTCGCCTATACCGAACTGCTGCCGGTACTGGGCTTCGTCGTCGCCACCGTCTTCTGCGCCGCCTATCTCAGCTGGCGCCTCGGTTCGCGGCCGCTGGGCGCGCTGCTGACCGGGATCGGATCGTCGGTCGGGATCTACGTCGTGTTCCACCTGCTCCTCGGGCTCGCGCTGGCGCGCGGCCCCTGGGGCTTCTGACGGGAGCCTGCGCACATGGACATGCTTCAACACCTGGGCGACGGCTTCGCCATCGCGTTGACCTGGGAAAACCTCGCGCTCGCGCTGCTCGGGGCCTTCATGGGCACGATCATCGGCGCGCTGCCGGGCCTTGGCCCGTCGAACGGCGTCGCGATCCTGATCCCGCTCGCCTTCTCGCTCGGCCTCGGCGCGACGCCGGCGCTGATCCTGCTGACCTCGGTCTACTACGGCGCGATGTACGGCGGGCGGATCTCGTCGATCCTGCTGAACATCCCCGGCGACGAACCGGCGATGATGACCTGTCTCGACGGCTACCCGATGGCCCGGGCAGGGCGCGCCGGCGAGGCGCTGGCGATCTCGGGCATCGCGTCCTTCGTGGGCTCGTTCTTCGCGACCTGGGGCCTGATCCTGCTGGCGCCGCAGCTCGTCAAGATCGCGCTCTTGTTCGGACCGGCCGAATACTTCGCCCTCTTCGCGCTGGCCTTCGCCACGCTGGGCGGTGTCTCCGCGACGAACCAGGCCAAGTCGGCCTTCGCCGCCGGTCTGGGCCTCGCGCTCGCCATGGTCGGCGTCGACACCCAGACCGGCGTGCCGCGCTTCACCTTCGGCGAGGTGCATCTCTATGACGGGATCGACTTCCTCGTCGCGATCGTCGGCCTCTTCGCGCTGTCCGAAGTCTTCGTCTTCCTCGAGACCCGCCACGGCGAGGCCGCCGAGCAGAAGATCGAGATCGGCCGGCTGATGCCCACGGCCCAGACGCTGAAGGACTGCACGCCGACGATGGCACGCTCGACCGTGCTGGGCTTCCTGGCCGGTGTGCTGCCGGGGGCGGGCGCCTCGCTGGGGTCGTTCATCGCCTATGCGCTGGAAAAGAAGCTCGTCGACAAGAAGGGCACCTTCGGCAAGGGCGACCCGCGTGGCGTCGCCGCGCCCGAGGCCGGCAACAACGCCGCCGCCGGTGGCGCGCTGGTGCCGATGCTGGCGCTGGGCGTGCCCGGCTCGGGCACCACGGCGGTGCTGCTGGCGGTGCTCCTGTCGCTCAACATCACCCCCGGGCCGCTCCTGTTCCAGAACAACCCCGACGTGGTCTGGGGCCTGATCGCGGCGCTCTTCATCGCCAACGTCATGCTGCTGGCGCTGAACATCCCGATGGTGGGCCTGTTCACCCGCATCCTGATGATCCCGCCGCGCGTGCTGATGCCGATCGTCGCCATGGTGTCGTTCATCGGCGTCTACGGGATCTCGGGGTCGACCTTCGACCTGCTGGTCATGATCGGCTTCGGGGTGCTGGGCTGGGTGCTGCGCAAGTTCGACGTGCCGCTGGTGCCGATCATCCTGGGCACGCTGCTGGGCAACGCGATGGAATCGAACCTCCGCCGCGCGATCCAGATCGAGGACGGCGACTGGGGCGCCCTGATCCACTCGCCGCTGTCGATCACCCTCTGGGCGATCGCGATCATCGGCTTCGTGCTGCCGATCGTCTTCGGCAAGGTCCTCAAGCGCAACATCTCGCAGGCGCACGACCAGATCGAGGACTGATCCGCGCACCAGCGCCGAAACGACGGCCGGGCCCCGCCCGGCCGTTTGTCGTTGCAAAGGGGCGGCGCCGGCGCGGCTTGCCCCTTGCCACGCGGCGGCCCGCGTCTAGAATCGCCCCTGTCTCGCGCTGAAGGAGCGGAAACAGATGAAGAAATTCGGCGACCCGGTTCCGGGCTGGACCCCGGCCCTGCCGCCGGTGGCGCAGGTCATGGAGGGCCGCTGGGCCCAGCTCGAGCCGCTGGATGCCGAGCATCATGCCGCCGACCTGTTCCGCGCCAATTCCGCGGATGACGCGATCTGGGACTACCTGCCCTACGGGCCCTTCTCCTCGGCCGCGACCTATCACCGCTGGGTGCGCGACGTGCAGGGCAAGCCCGACCCGATGTTCTTCGCGATCCGCGATCGCGGCACCGGGCATCTGGGCGGGGTGGCAAGCTACCTGCGCGTCGATCCCCCGGTCGGCTGCATCGAGGTCGGGCACATCAACCTCGCGCCCGAGCTGCAGGGCAGCCGCGTCGCGACCGAGGCGCTGGTCCTGATGATCGCCTGGGCCTTCGCCAACGGCTACCGCCGGTTCGAGTGGAAATGCGATTCGCTGAACATCCCCTCGCGCCGCGCGGCGCAGCGGCTGGGCTTCAGCTACGAGGGCGTGTTCCGGCAGGCGACGATCTACAAGGGCCGCAACCGCGACACCGCCTGGTTCGCGATCACCGACCAGGACTGGCCGTCGCTCAGCGAGGCGTTCCGCGTCTGGCTCTCGCCCGGCAACTTCACCGCCGAGGGCCGGCAGATCGAACGTCTGTCGGACCTCACCGCCCTCGTGCGCGTCAGCTCGGACCCGGCCCTGGGCTGACCGCCGCCCGGCATGGCGCGGCGTCCCGGGCTACAGCGCCGGGTTGCCCGCCAGCCGCGCGTCGACCATCTGCCGCAACCGCCCGATCCCGGCGTGGTCCGACTGGCGGTGGCGCAGCAGCGCGGCCGCCGCCTCGGCCAGCGCCGGGTCGTCCGACAGCCGCGCGAGCCCCTCAAGAAACCCCGCGACATAGTCCAGCTCGGCCGTCCCCGGCGCCGGATCTTCAAGGATGCCCGCCGCCCGCGCCAGATCGTCGCGCAGCGCCAGCAGGTCGGGCGCCGGCGCCTCTCCGGGGTCGAGACCCCGCGGCGGCACGCTGCGCAGCTCGTCCGGCAGCAGCTCCCGCAGGGTCTGCTGGAAGGCGGCGAGGCTGGGGATCGGCTTGGCGAGGAAGCCGTCGGCCCCCGCCGCCATCGCTTCCTCGCGCGCGTCGTCGCGCCCCGACAGGCCCAGGATCACCGGCACCCTCGACCGCGCGCGGGCCAGCCGCCGGATCAGCGAGGCGCCGTTGCCGTCTGGCAGCCCCAGGTCGATGATCGCGACGTCCGGGCAATAGGTGGTCAGGTGCCGCTCGGCCGCCGCCAGCGAATCCGCGCGCCGGATCCGCGCGCCCGAGCGCAGGCACAGAAGCCGCAGCGCCTCCGAGGCGAAGCGGCTGTCCTCGACCGCGAGCACGGTGAGGTTCTGCAGCGGCCGCAGCGGGTCGGGTCGGCGGATGGTGACCGTCGCCGGCCCGCCGGCGCGCGGCGGCGCGGCCGCACCGGCATGGGGCCTCGCCGGGGGCGGGGGGGCGGGCGGCTCGGGATCGTGATCGTCGGACATGGCGCAACTCGTTCCGGTGGCGTCTGGGTCGGCGTGTCTGGATCGGCGTGTCTGGGGCAGGGCGCATCGGTCTGGGCACGGCTCGTCACTGCGGGCGTCGCCGGCATCGGTGCCGCAGGCGCGGCCCTGGCCGTGGCCATGCCCGCCCCGGGGTCACGCCCGGGCCGGGGCCATCGTCGGCCACGATCCTGTTGGCCATCGTGAACCCCGGCGCGCGGATCGTACCCGCACCCGACCCGCACCAAACCAGCATCCGCGCCCGCCCCGCATCGGCACCTGGCCCGCACCAGCCGCGCACCCGCCCCGCACCGGCCCCGCACCGGCCCTCGAAGGGCATCACCGAGGGCCGGCGCTGGCGCGCCGGCAGCCGGCCCGGTGTCACCCGCGGCCGCACCCGCCGGGACAACCGTCCACCCGTGGCAGGCCGTCCGCGCGACGACACAGGACGCCCAGCCCGGCCAACCCGGTCGAGCCTGCACGGCGATCCCCTAAGCCCGCGTTAAGGCGCCTGCCGAAGCGGATTTTCCTTGCCTGCGGGCCGGATCCCGGCTAGCGGATGCGCATGATCGCCCAGGCCGCCCTTTTCACGCTGCCCCGACGTCGACGCCAACGCGCCTGACGTTCCGATCCCGTGCGCGGTGCCCATCGGCCCTTGCACCCCCTCCGAAGACCCCGCACAAATCCCCCGCGCAGTTGACTCGTTCCGGGCAATCGCGCACCCATTGGCCTTCTTCCCCGGGAGACACCCCATGATCGCCCCCGTCCTGCCGACCTACAACCGCGCGCCGCTCGAGTTCACCTCGGGCGAGGGTGCCTGGCTCACCACCACGGACGGGACCCGATACCTCGACCTGGGCGCCGGCATCGCGGTGAACGCGCTCGGCCATGCCAACCCCGACCTCGTCGCGACGATCACCGAGCAGGCCGGCAAGCTCTGGCACGTCTCGAACCTCTACAAGATCCCGCAGCAGGAAAGGCTCGCGCAGGCGCTGGTCGATGCGACCTTCGCCGACACGGTCTTCTTCACCAACTCGGGCACCGAGGCGACGGAACTCGCGGTCAAGATGGTCCGCAAGTACTGGTACGAGAAGGGCCAGCCCGACCGGGTCGAGATCGTGACCTTCGACGGCTCGTTCCACGGCCGGTCCTCGGCGGCGATCGCGGCCTCGGGCGGCGAGAAGATGATCAAGGGCTTCGGCCCGCTGCTGCCGGGCTTCACCCGCCTCGCCTGGGGCGACATGGCGGCGCTGAAGGCCGCGGTGACCGAGACGACGGCGGCGGTGATGCTCGAGCCGATCGTGGGCGAGGGCGGGATCAAGGTCTGGCCCGATGCCGAGCTGAAAGAGATCCGCGCGCTCTGCGACGCGACCGGGGCGCTGCTGGTGCTTGACGAGGTGCAGTGCGGCATGGGCCGGACCGGCACCCTGTTCTACCACGAACAGGCCGGGATCACCCCCGACATCATGACCGTGGCCAAGGGCATCGGCGGCGGCTTCCCGCTGGGCGCGGTGCTGGCCACGGAAAACGCGGCCTCGGGCATGGTCGCGGGCACCCATGGCTCGACCTACGGCGGCAACCCGCTCGGCTGCGCCGTCGGCGGCAAGGTGATGGAGATCGTCGCCGACCCGGCCTTCCTGGCCGAGGTGCGGCGCAAGTCCGGCCTCTTCCGCCAGGGCCTCGAGGCGCTGGTCGCCGCCCATCCCGATGTCTTCGAGGGCGTGCGCGGCGAAGGGCTGATGCTGGGCCTGAAATGCAAGGTCGCCCCGGCCGATGTGGTCAAGGCGGGCTATGGCGAACAGGTGCTCACCGTGCCCGCCGCCGAGAACGTGGTGCGCCTGCTGCCGCCGCTGAACATCCCCGACGCCGACATCGCCGAGGCGCTGGCCCGGCTCGACCGCGCGGCCAGCGCCGTGGCGAAGGCCGCCTGACATGTCCCGGGCGCGGCTCATCCCCCGCAGGTCCCGCCGGCGCCGAGGCGCCGGCCCCTGTCAGACCGCGCCCCTTTCGCATTGGTGAAAATATCCTCGGGGGTGTGGGGGCAGACAGCCCCCACCGACCTCCCCACAAGTGACCCCAGATGAACCACTTCCTCGACATCCACACGACCTCTCCCGCCGACCTGCGCCAGATGCTCGACCAGAGCCTCGCGATGAAGCGCGCCCGCGCCGGCCGCCCGAAGGGCGCGCCCGATGACGACCAGCCGCTCAAGGACCACATGGTCGCGCTGATCTTCGAAAAGCCCTCGACCCGCACCCGCGTCAGCTTCGACGTCGGCGTGCGCCAGCTCGGCGGGCAGACGATGGTGCTCTCGGGCAAGGAGATGCAGCTCGGCCATGGCGAGACGATCGCCGACACCGCCCGGGTGCTGTCGCGCTATGTCGACATGATCATGATCCGGACCTTCGAGGAGACGACGCTGCAGGAGATGGCCGACTATGCCACCGTCCCGGTGATCAACGGCCTGACCAACCGCACCCATCCCTGCCAGATCATGGCCGATGTCATGACCTACGAAGAACACCGCGGGCCGATCGCCGGCCGCAAGGTGGTCTGGGCCGGCGACGGCAACAACGTCTGCGCCAGCTGGATGCATGCCGCCGGGCAGCTCGGCTTCGATTTCACCTTCACCGGCCCCTCGCAGCTCGACCCGGAGCCCGAATGGCAGGGCTTCGTGCGCGACAGCGGCGCCCGCTTCGCGATCGAACGCGACCCGATGAAGGCGGTCGAGGGCGCCGACATCATCGTCGCCGACACCTGGGTGTCGATGCATGACAGCCAGTCCTCGAAAGAGCGCCGGCACAACCTGCTGCGCGGCTATCAGGTCAACGAGACGCTGATGGCGCGCGCCAAGCCCGACGCGCTGTTCATGCACTGCCTGCCCGCGCACCGCGAGGACGAGGCCACCTCGGGCGTGATGGACGGCCCGCATTCGGTGATCTTCGACGAGGCCGAGAACCGCCTGCACGCGCAGAAGGCGGTGATGCGCTGGTGCCTCGGGCTCTGACCCGCCGCACCGCCGGGACGGAAAGGGGCGGGCCGGCAGGCCCCGGCCCCGGATCGGTCGGGACGGCGGCGGGCGCGCGGGGAAAGCCGGCCCCGGGGCCGGCCCCCTGCGCGGCCCGGCCCGCCTCAGGGGCTGATCCACAGCTCGAGCTGTCCCGGCGTCGCGCGCCCGAAGCGCGTGGCCGAGAGGTCGCGCACCGCAAGACGCGCCGCCCCCGGCAGCGCGGTCACCGCCTGTTCGGCCAGCGCCACCGCCGCCACCTCGTCCGCCGGGTGGAAGAAGCGCACCTCGTTCAGCCCGCTGGCCGAGGCGATGCGCTCGCCGCCCTGGCGCCAGCCCTGCACGTTCCAGCCCGCGGCATCGAGCGTCCCCGACAGCGCGATCACCCGCGCCGGCTCGAATCCGGCGTATTGCACGAAGACCCGTCCCGCCCAGCCCGGCGGCGCCGCCGCGGGCGCAGGCTCGGGCAAGGCCGGCGGCTCGGGCGTCAGCGGCGGCCGCGGGTCGGACGGCGCGACCCCGGGTGCGGCCGAGAGCGTGTCGCCATCGTCGCTGCCATCACCGTTGCCGGCGGCCGGCGGCTCGGGCAAGGGACCGGGCAGGGGGGTGGGCAGCGGCACCGGCTCCGGCCGGGTCGAGACCGTCGCCTCGGCGCTGGCCCGGGCGATCACCGGGGCGGCGCGCGCGGTCCGGTCAAGCTCGCACCGGCCGGGCTGGAACGTCAGGCAGGACCAGGGCGCGATCCAGGGCAGCGCGTTGTCCGACACCAGCGCCGCGGTGGCGGCGCTGGCCCAGATCGCGACCAGCAGCGTCAGCAGGTTTCCCAGCCAGCGCAGCGACCGCGCCGGCACGCTGGTCAGCGCCAGCGTCCCGAGCCCGATCAGCAGCAGGAGCGGCGCAAGCCCCATCGCCTCGGCGGCAGAGCCCTGGGTCCAGGTCTGCACCAGCACCGCGGCCGCGACCACCGCGAGCGCCGCGCGCAGCAGGCTGCCCAGCCGCGTCCGTCCCAGCAGCACCGGGCGCAGGATGTCCCAGGGACCGGCGGCGATGGTGGGCTGCTGCGGCTTGTCGGTCATGAACCCGGCCCCCGGCACGTGCCCCGCTGCGAACATGGCGCGGCGCTTTGAAATCAAGGGTTGAAACGATTCCGTTGCGATATCGTGCAAGGGTACACCCGCGGGCAGGGCGGCGTCACCCTCCGGCTACACCCCGCCGGGCCCGCCCCCCGGCAACCCCCGGCAACCCCCCGGTCGCCTTCGGCCGCGCCGTCGCCCCAAAGCGCCAGGGTTTGATCCTGCCTGTGCCCGATCCCGCTTGCGCCCCATCCCGCTTGCGCCTTGAATTCGCGCCGCCGTGCTTGTATCTAGTCGCGTCGCGGCTAGACTCCCTTGGCCGCATGGGGTGCGGCGGCCCGTCCGCGCCTCGCGACCGACCACAAGGAAAGGCCATCCGATGTCCTGGACCGACGAACGCGTCGAGCTTCTGAAGAAGATGTGGCAGGACGGCCAGTCCGCCAGCCAGATCGCCAAGGAACTGGGCGGCGTCACCCGCAACGCGGTGATCGGCAAGGTGCATCGCCTCGGCCTGTCGAACCGCGTCGGCGGGGCCGATGGCAAGCCCGAGACCGCGGCGCCGGCCGCCCCCGCCGCGGCCCCGGCCGCCGCGCCCGCCGCCGCCGCCCCGCGCGCCGAGCCTGCCCCCGCCGCCGCCGCCCCGCGCGTGGAACCCGCCGCCACCCCGCGCCCCGCGCCCGCCGCCGCGCCGGCCCGGCCCGAGCGTCCCGCCGCCGCCGAGCGCCCGGCGCCCGCCGCCCCGGTCGCCGCGACGCCGGTGCCGCCGCGCCGCCCGATGGTCGCCGTCGCCGGCCAGCCGCTGCCGCCGCAGCCCTCGGCCGGCGAGATCAGCCCCGAGGCGCTCGCCTCGGTGCGCGAGGTCGAGAAGCGCGCCCGCAAGCTCACGCTGATGGAGCTGACCGAGCGCACCTGCAAATGGCCGATCGGCGACCCGGCGACCGAGGATTTCTGGTTCTGCGGCCTGCATGCCCAGCCCGGAAAACCCTATTGCGAGGCCCATGTCGGCGTCGCCTTCCAGCCGATGAGCGCCCGGCGCGACCGCCGGCGCTGAGACCGTCGCCGGACCGGGGCGCTGCCCCGGACCCCGGGATATTTGAACCAATGCGAAAGGGGGAAGGGCTGCGTCCTTCCCCTTCCCGTTTCCGAGAGATGCCATGAGCCTCAACCCGCCGAACCTTCGCCCCGATCTTGCGCCCGCGCCCCAGTTCGATGCGGGCGCCGCGCGCCGCGAGGGGCAGCCGACGATCGGCATGGTCAGCCTCGGCTGTCCGAAGGCGCTGGTCGACAGCGAGCGGATCCTGACCCGGCTTCGGGCCGAGGGCTATCAGATCAGCCCCGACTACAAGGGGGCCGACGCGGTGATCGTGAACACCTGCGGCTTTCTCGACAGCGCCAAGGCCGAGAGCCTCGAGGCGATCGGCGAGGCGCTGAAGGAGAACGGGCGCGTGCTGGTGACGGGGTGCCTGGGGGCCGAGCCCGAATTCATCACCGGCGCGCATCCGAGCGTGCTGGCGGTGACGGGGCCGCACCAGTACGAGGCGGTGCTGGACGCGGTGCACAAGGCGGTGCCGCCGGCGCCCGATCCGTTCATCGACCTGATGCCCGCGGCCGGGGTCAAGCTGACGCCGCGCCATTTCAGCTATCTGAAGATCTCGGAAGGCTGCAACCACAAGTGCAAGTTCTGCATCATCCCGGACATGCGCGGCAAGCTGGCCAGCCGGCCGGCCCATGCCGTGCTGCGCGAGGCCGAGAAGCTGGTGGAAAGCGGCGTGCGCGAGCTGCTGGTGATCAGCCAGGACACCTCGGCCTACGGCGTCGACCGCAAGCATGACCTGCACCCCTGGAAGGGCGGCGAGGTGCGCAGCCACATCACCGATCTCGCGCGCGAGATGGGCAAGCTGGGGGCCTGGGTCCGGCTGCACTACGTCTACCCCTACCCGCATGTGCGCGAGCTGATCCCGCTGATGGCCGAGGGGCTGGTGCTGCCCTATCTCGACATCCCGTTCCAGCATGCCGATCCGGGTGTGCTCCGGCGCATGGCCCGCCCCGCCGCCGCCGCGCGCACGCTGGACGAAATCGCGGCCTGGCGCCGCGATTGCCCCGACATCACCCTGCGCTCGACCTTCATCGTCGGCTATCCCGGCGAGACCGAGGCCGAGTTCCAGGTGCTTCTGGACTGGATGGACGAGGCGCAGCTCGACCGGGTCGGCTGCTTCAAATACGAGAATGTCGCCGGTGCGCGCTCGAACGACCTGCCCGACCACGTGCCGGAAGAGGTCAAGCAGGAGCGTTGGGAGCGGTTCATGGAGAAGGCGCAGGCCATCTCCGAGGCCAAGCTTGCCGCCAAGGTCGGCAGCCTGCAGCAGGTCATCGTCGACGAGGTCGATGCCGAGGGCGCGACCTGCCGCACCATGGCCGACGCGCCCGAGATCGACGGCAACCTCTATATCGACGAGGGGTTCGAGGGGCTCGCCCCCGGCGACATGCTGACCGTCGAGGTCGAGGAGGCGTCGGATTACGACCTGTGGGGCCGGATCGCCTGACCCGGCCCGCGCGGGGGCGCGCTACATCCAGTAGGGCACGGCGCCGTAGTAGCTGAAGTAGCCCTCTTCCCAGCGCCGGTCGGTGCGCCAGTCGTCGTCGCGCTTCGGCGCGGCCTCGAGCTGGTCCTTGGTGATGTCGGTGACGTAGCCGTCGAGTTCGACATCATAGCTCAGCTTCGACCAGGGGATCGGGTGGAATTCCTCTCCCAGCCCCATGAAGCCGCCGAATCCCATCTCGGCATAGGCGATCTTGCCCGAGGCCTTGTCGATGATCAGCTCCTCGATATGGCCAAGCTTGTCGCCCGTCGGGCTATAGACCGTCTGGCCGGTCACGTCGCGCGACGAGATCTGCGGCCGGGCGGAGCGGGTGGTGAACTGGTCCATCATGACGGATCCTCCTTCCGTGATGCGTTCGGGGACACAACGCGCGTCCCGGGGTCCGCGTTCCGGGCCGCGTGCCGGGGTGCGTCCCGGGCCGCGATGACGATCCCGCTTGCGCCCGGCTCGCGAATCGGCAGGGATGGCGCCGTTCTCAGGGCGGGGCGGAATTCCCCACCGGCGGTATGCGGGGCATCCCCCCGCGAGCCCGCGAGCGCCCTGCCATGCGCCCCGACCGGGCGCCGGGCAGGGGTCAGCAGACCGGGTGCGATGCCCGGGCCGACGGTTACAGTCCGGATGGAAGAGACCATGACCCTGCCTGCCGCCCCCCCGGGCGGCCGGGGGCCGTGTGATCGCCTTGGGTGACGTGTCGCATGCAAGGAGACAGACAGATGACACACACCCGCTTCGCCTTCATCAAGGCCAACTGGCATTCCGACGTCGTCGACCAGGCGCTGGAGGGCTTCCTGCAGCTGATCCCGGCCGCCGATGTCGACGTGTTCGACGTGCCCGGCGCCTTCGAGATGCCGCTGGTGGCGACCAAGCTCGCGCGGACCGGCCGCTATGGCGCGGTCGCGGCGGCGGCGCTGGTCGTCGATGGCGGGATCTACCGCCATGACTTCGTCGCCCAGGCGGTGGTCGACGGGCTGATGCGCGCGGGCCTCGACACCGGGGTGCCGGTGCTCTCGGTCTCGCTCACGCCGCACCACTACCAGGAGGGTGGCCACCACGGCGCGATCTTCCGGGCGCATTTCGTCGAGAAGGGGCGCGAGGCCGCCCGCGCGGCACTGGCCGCGGTCGCGCTGCATGCCCGGATCGATGCCGCCGGCACGGCGCCGCTGCACCTGGCCGAGCCGGCCTGAGACCGGGGCCCGCCCGGGCCCGGGCCCTGCCCGGCGGCCGGGCGGGGTCTCTCCGGGGTCTCTCCGGGGTCTCTCCGGGGTCTCTCCGGGGCCGCGACGGCGCGCCGAAAAATACGCGGGGGCCGGCCTCCCCAGACCGACCCCCGCTCCCGCCCATGAACCGCCGCGTCTCTCCCCACGCGGCGACGGGATCCTCCCATCTCGTGTCGCCGGGCCCCAGCCCAGCATATCGGCCCGGCATTTCAGCGCCGCATCGCGCCCAGCTCCTCGCCGTTGACGCAATAGTCCGGCGCCGCCTCGGCCTGCGGATGCTCGGCCAGCCAGCGCCCGCAGCCTTCGGGGTTGGCGCAACCGCTGCAGCCCAGCACCATCTCGGCCCAATCCTCCGAGGACAGCGTCCCTGCGTCGAGCCGCTCGGTCAGGTCGACCCCCAGCGCTCCGGCCATCGCGTTCACCAGCTGCGCGTGGTGGTGTACCGTCCGGGTGCCGCACATGTCCGCCTCCTGTCCTCGATGACCCGAATGTGCGCCGAGACTCGCCCCCGCGCCTTGATCTGGATCAAGCGCAGCCGGCGGTCCCGGCGATCAGGTCGGGCTGGATCAGGCCCGGTCGTCCGGCCCCGGCCGGTCGCCCGCGCCCTCCGCGGCCGGCGCCGCCGCCGCGACCCGCGCGCGCTCGCCGGGCAGGGCCAGCGCCTCGCCCCGCGCGAGCGCGTCTGCCGACATCGCCCGCGCGGGGGCGGCGAAGCGCGGCGGCGCGATCGCCGACAGCGCGGCGAGCGTCTTCTGCAGCCGGATCTGCACCTCGACCATCGCCGCGCCGTCGCGGGCGATCGGGGCGAAGGCATCGTCGAACATGTCGGCCACCGACAGCAGCGGCACCCGCACGCGCGGATAGCGCACCGCCGCCGGCGGTCGCGGCGCCGACCAGTCGGCGAACAGCCGCAGCAGCCGCCCCAGCACGTCGATCGCGGTGCCGGGGTCGTTCACCGCCGGCGACAGCGCCCGGCTCGCGATCTCGGCCATCACCGCAAGACCGAAGCGCGGGTCATGCTCGAACCCGCGCCGGGCGTCGATCGCGAAGGCCGCGCGCAGCCGCGCCTCGGGCAGCGCGCCCGTGACCGGCCCGCCCGGCACCAGGTGCAGCAGCGGCTGCGCCGGGTGCACCAGCGCCCCCGGCATCGCGTCAAGCCAGATCTCGATCCCGGCCTCTTCGGCCGCGGCCTGCAGCGCGGCAAGGTCGACATGCTGCACATAGCCGGTCTGCGCGGACAGGACCGCACGCGCGGCGCGCGGCACCGCCGTCCCGGGCGCCAGCGCCTGGCCGCCGAGCGCGGGGTCGCAGGCGCGCGCGTCAAGCGCCCGGGCGGTCGCCTCCTCGACCCGGGCGGTGGTGCTGGCGACGCGGCCGAACTGGCTCAGGTGCTGGATCCAGCGGATCATCGTCACCACGATCAGCACGATCAGCGCCAGCGTGACGCCATACAGCACCACCCGCCCGCGCAGCCCGTACAGCCCGGTCTGCAGCACGATCATCCCCACCAGCGCGAAGATGAAGGCGCCCAGGAAGGTCGAGAGCGCCGTCTGGCTGGTGCGGTCCTCCAGAAGCAGCTGCACCGCCCGCGGCGTGACGTTCGACGTGGCCCCCGAATAGGCCGACACCATGGTCGACAGCGAGAAGGTCGTGACCGCCAGCATCGACGAGGCAAGGATCGACAGGATCTCGTCCAGCGAGTCGGCGCCGACCTCGGCGCCGAGATCCTCGGGCAGCCAGGGCGCCAGCGCGAGCCCCAGAAGCGCCGCGGCGATCGCGGCCAGTCCGAACAGCGCCGCGCGCACCCACAGCCCGCGCGTGACGCGCCACAGCTTCCACAGCCAGGCCGAACTCATCGCCGCCGATCCTGCGCCCGGGGTGCGGCCGCCTGTCCTATGGCCGCCTGTGCTGCTCCTGCCCGCCGTTGCCCTGCCCGCATCCACCGCCCTCTCGACCGCCCGTTCCAAAACCCGCCACCCGGCCGGCTGCCATCGCGAAGCCCGCGGACCCGCGGCCCCGAAGGTCAAAGTCCCGCCGCGGCGCGCCGGTTCCGCCGCTAGCGGATCTGGCCCGAGCGGATCGCGGCCAGCGTCGCCTGCACCACCTGGATGCGCTCGGCGTTCGGGGGATGGCTGCCCAGGAACCGGTCGCCCGGGTCGGGCAGGCGGGTGAAGAACCGTGCGCCCTTCTCGGGGTCGAAGCCGGCATCGAAGGCGATGATCGTGCCCAGCCGGTCGGCCTCCAGCTCGTAATCCTTGGCATAGGCGCGCCCCGCGAGGCCCGCGCCGATCTGCTGCGCGCGCGCCGCGTCCAGCCCGTAGGCCTGCGCGAGCCCGCCGAAGATCGCCGCCCCCGCCGCCGCCGACTGCTGCTGGCGCGGGATGTGGCCTGCGATGTGATGCGCGGCCTCGTGCCCCATCACGAAGGCCAGCTCGTCCATGTTCCGCGCATCCCCGATCAGCGCGAGGTTGAAGGCCACGATCGGCCGCCCGCTGTCGTCCAGCGTCTGGAAGGCGTTGGCCTCCTGCCCGGGGCGGTCGTCGACCACGATCTGGAAATCGCAGTTCGACTGCGGCGCGCGCTGGCGGCACTCGGCCTCGATCGCGGGCTCCATCCGGTTGACGACGCTGGCGAAGTTGCGCGCGGCCTCGCGCGCGGTCAGCGGCCCGGTGTCGGCGTCGTAGGCCGGCAGCGGCGCGGTCGGCGCGGGGCCGGCGGGCTGGTAGCCGCCAAGCTGCTGGCAGGCCGACAGCGCCAGCGCCGCCAGCGCCATCAGCGCGCGACGCGGAAGCGGCAGGGGAAGGGCAGGGCAGGGCATCGTCGGGTCTGGTCCTCCTCGGGCCGGCCCCGTCCGCGCCGCGTCGCGGCGGGGGACCCGCGCCGCCGACCCTAGCGGCGCGCGCGGGCCCGGAAAAGCCCCGCCGCACCGGGGGGCGCGGCGATCACGAAGCCCTGACCGCGGCCAAGGTTCCGGCCAAGGTTCCGGGCGATACGTTGTCGCGGCGGCCGAAGCCTGCCAGACTGAGACCGGGGGCGCCCGCAGGCGGCGCCCCGGACAGGAGGCCCCGCGATGTTCACGATCGAACATGATTTCGACGCCACGGTGATCACCCTCGTCGACGAGGGCGCCGCGCCGCTGCAGGAGGATGTCACCGTCCAGGGCTTCGAGGACTGCGTGGTGCTCGAACAGCTCGACACCCGCCGCGACGACGTCGTGCGCATCACCCTGTCGATGGCGCAGGTCCGCGAGCTGGCCGCGGCGCTGAACCTGCCCGAGGGCGTCTATCGGCTGAAGCCAAAATCCTGAGCCCCGAATTCCTGAGCCCCGGCGCGACGATCCGCCTCGCCCGCCTGACCGGCGCCGCGTCCGGGCAGGCGCCCGGCGACAGGCCCGGCGACAGGCCAGGCGACAGGACCGGCGGCGGCGACGCCCCGGTGGCGTGGTGGAGCGTCACCAAGACCGCGATCGCGATCCTGGCGCTGCGGCAGGTGGCCGCGGGCCGGCTGGCGCTGGATGCGGCGCTTGCCCCGGCGCTGCCGGGCGATTTGGCTTCCGGGATCACGCTTCGCAGGCTATTGGCCCACGAAGCGGGGCTTCCGGACTACGGCAGCCTGCCGGGCTGGCACGCGGCGGTCGCCGCCGGCGGTGATCCCTGGCCGCGCGACCGCCTGCTGGCCGAGACGCTGGCGCAGGGCCGGCCGGGGCCGCCGGGGCAGGGCTTTCACTATTCCAACATCGGCTACCTTCTGGCCCGCGAGGCGCTGGAGCGCGCGTCGGACCGCGATCTGGCCACGCTGTTCGCCGAGGATCTGGCCGCGCCGCTCGGGCTGGACGACAGCCGGATCGCGACGGGCCGCGCCGATCTTGCGCGGGTGTCGTGGCTGCCGGCCGGGGGCTATCACCCGGGCTGGGTCGCGCACGGCCTCGCCATCGGCCCGCCCTCCGCGGCGGCGCGGCTGCTCGCGGCGCTGGCCGGCGGAGAGCTGCTGCCCGCGCCGCTTCTGGCCGAGATGACGCGCGCCCGCCCGCTCGGGGCGGCGGTGCCGGGCCGGCCCTGGCGCCGGCATGGCTACGGGCTGGGGCTGATGATCGGCGATCTCGGCGCGGCCGGGCGGGTCATCGGCCATTCGGGCGGCGGGCCGTTCTCGTCGGCGGCGGTCTACCACCTGCCCGACCGGCCGGGCCGCCCCACGCTCGCGGCCTTCGCCCCGGGGCCCGGCACCGCGGCCGAGACCGCGCTGGCGGCCGCCGCCGGCCCCGCCTGACAGGTCCCGCCTGACAGGTCTCCCGACGGGTCCCGCCTGATCAGTCCAGCCGGAACAGCTTGTCGCGCGCCGCGGCCCCGCGCACCAGCGCCAGCCGCGACGGTGCCACCCCCAGCGCGCCCGCCAGCAGCCGCGCCGCCGCCGCGGTGGCGCGGCCCTTCTCGGCCACCTCGGTCACCTCGATCCGGATCGCGTCGCCATCGCGCCACAGCCGGTTGCGCCGCACGCCGGGGCTGACCCGCACCGCGATCACCGTCCCCGGCACCGCCAGCGCCGCCAGATCCTCGACCTCGTGCCGTGCCACCCCGACCGTCCTCCTGCGCCGCGCATCCGCGAACCCCTTCCGCTCTGGTCCTTTTCCGGCGGCCGCTCTACGCTTTCGCCGCCGCAAGAGCCCGGAGCCCGCCATGACCACCGCCTTCTATACCGACGAACGCTGCTTCTGGCACCATGGCGGCAACTACGCGCTGACCATGCCCGTGGGCGGGCTGGTGCAGCCCGGCGGCGGCCTGCCCGAAAGCCCCGAGACCAAGCGCCGCCTGAAGAACGTGATGGAGGTCACCGGCCTGATGGCGCGGCTCGACACCCGCTCGGCCGCGCCCGCCACGCGCGAGGATCTGGGCCGGGTGCACGACGCGGGCTATCTCGACGCCTTCAAGGCGATGTCCGACGCCGGCGGCGGCGAGCTGGGCCTGCGCACCCCCTTCGGCCGCGACGGCTACGAGACGGCGGCGCTGTCGGCGGGCCTCGCCACCGCGGCGCTGGCCTCGGTGCTGCGGGGCGAGCATCGCAACGCCTATGCGCTCAGCCGCCCGCCGGGGCACCACGCCCTGCCCGATTTCCCGAACGGCTTTTGCCTGATCAACAACATCGCCGTCGCGATCCGGGCGGCGCAGGCCCACGGCCTCGCGCGGCGCGTGGCGGTGATCGACTGGGACGTCCACCACGGCAACGGCACCGAGGCGATCTTCCTGCGCGACCCCGAGGTCCTGACGATCTCGGTGCACCAGGAATGGAACTACCCGACCGACACCGGTGGCGCGATGGTGCGCGGCGAGGGGCGGGGGCATGGCTACAACGTCAACCTGCCGCTGCCGCCCGGCGCCGGCCACGCGACCTATCTCGAACTGATGGAGCGGGTGATCCTGCCGCTCCTGCGCCGGTTCGAGCCCGAGGCGATCGTGATCGCCTGCGGCTTCGACGCCGGGGCGATGGATCCGCTGGGCCGGATGCTGTGCACGACCGAGACGTTCCGGTCGATGACCGGCATGGTCAAGGCCGCGGCCGAGGAGCTGTGCCAGGGCCGGCTGGTGATGGTGCACGAGGGCGGCTATTCCGAGGTGCACGTGCCCTTCTGCGGCCATGCGGTGATCGAGGAGCTGTCGGGCGAGCCGATCCGCGCCCCCGATCCGCTGGGCGCGACGCTGATCGCGCGCCAGCCGGGGCCCGAGGCGCAGGCCTTCTTCTCGTCGCGGATCTCCGAGCTTGCGGGGCTGTTCCTCTAGGCGGCGATCTGGGCTAAGGGGCGGGAATGCTTTCGTACCAGCACCTCTATCACGCGGGCAACCTCGCCGATGTCCACAAGCACGCGCTGCTCAGCGCGGCGCTCGACTACATGACGCGCAAGGACAAGCCGCTGAGCTACCTTGAAACCCACGCTGGCCGGGGCCTTTACGACCTTGCCGGCCCCGAGGCGCTGAAGACGGGCGAGGCCGCGGCCGGCATCACCCGGGCGCTGGCGGAACAGTGGTTCGCCCCCGACCATCCCTACCTGCGCCACCTCGCCGAGGTGCGCGACCGCTTCGGCCCCGCGGCCTATCCCGGCTCGCCCCTGATCGCGGCGCTCGCGCTGCGCCCCGGCGACGCGATGCAGCTGGCCGAACTGCACCCGGCCGAACACGCCGCCCTGACCGAGGCGATCGAGCCCTGGACGGGCAACGTCCACCGCGTCTCGGGCTTCGACATGGCCTTCTCGCGCACCCCGCCCGAGCCGAAGCGGGGCCTGCTGCTCTGCGACCCCTCGTTCGAGGTCAAGGAGGACTACCGCGCCATCCCCGAGTTCCTCGGCAAGGTCGCGCGGAAATGGAACGTGGGCGTGCTGATGCTGTGGTACCCGATCCTGTCCTCGGGGCTGCAGCTGGACATGGTGATCCGCCTGCGCCAGGCCTTCCCCGACGCCCTCTCGCACGAGGTCCGCTTCCCCCCGGCCCGGCCCGGCCACGGCATGGTCGGCTCGGGCATGTTCGTGATCAACCCGCCCTGGGGCCTCGCCGACGAGGCCGCGCGGCTGTCCAAGCGCTTCGCCCGGCTCTGACCGTCGCGACGGCCGCCCCCGCCAGCCGGAGGGGCGGGCGCATGGGCCCGCCGCACGGGGAGGGCCATCCGCCGCTCGCATGAGCCGATCGATCGGACAGGCGGAGTATTCGGGCGGAGTCGTCCGGCCACGCAGTCCGGCCGCGCGGGAATGCACTGAGGGGTTTACAGCCCCGCCACGCTGCGCGACACGCTCCCGGCAACGGCCGCCGCGCCCCCCCGGGCGCCGGCGCCCCGCTCACCGACATCCCCGCTCGGGGCCGCCCCACGGCGCCCGGGCCCGCCAGAGTTTCCGGAGTGCCCATGAAACGCCTCGCCCTCGCGCTGCTGCTCGCGCTGTCCACCCCCGCCGCGGCCGACGCGCTGTACTTCTCGGCCATCCCCGACGATGACGAGACCCGCCTGATCGCCCGCTTCTCGAAGGTCGCCGACTATCTCAGCGCCCAGCTGGGGGTCGAGGTGAAATACGTGCCGGTCAAGGACTACGCCGCCTCGATCGCGGCCTTCCGCAACGACCAGATCCAGCTGGCCTGGTTCGGCGGGCTGACCGGCGTGCAGGCCCGCGCCGCCGTCCCCGGCGCCCGCGCCATCGCCCAGGGCGAGGAGGACCAGGCCTTCGTCACCTATTTCATCGCCAATGCCGCGACCGGCCTGCAGCCCTCGGACGACTTCCCCGCCGCCATCGCCGGCCACAGCTTCACCTTCGGCGCCGAGACCTCGACCTCGGGCCGGCTGATGCCGGAATACTGGATCCGCGAGAAGACCGGCCAGGCGCCGTCCGATCTGTTCTCGCAGGTCGGCTATTCCGGCGATCACGGCCAGACGCTGCGGCTGGTGGCCTCGGGCGCCTATGACGTCGGCGCGCTGAACTACACCGTCTACGACAAGGCCGTGGCCGAGAACGCCCCCGAGGTCGCCAACACCCGGGTGCTGTGGCAGACGCCGAGCTATCCCGACTACAACTGGACCATCCGCGGCGATGTCGACGCCCGCTTCGGCGAGGGCTTCGCCGATCGCGTGCAGGCCGCGCTCGTCGGGATGACCGACCCCGCGCTGCTCGACAGCTTCCCGCGCAAGGCCTTCGTGCCGGCCAGCAACGATCTCTACGCGCCGATCGAGAAGACCGCGCGCGATCTCGACATCATCGACTGATGCCGGCCCACGCGCCCCTGCTGTGCCTGCGCGACGAGCGCCCCGGCTGGGGCGGCGCGCCGGTGCTGGGCCCGCTGACGCTGACCCTGCACCGGGGCGAGCGGGTGGTGCTGATGGGGCGCAGCGGCGTCGGCAAGTCGACGCTGCTCGAGACGCTGCGCCGCCGGCTTGATGCGGGACCGGGCGGGCGCGAGCTTGCCATCGTCGCGCAGGACCACGGCCTCGTCGGGCCGCTGTCGGTGTTCCACAACGTCTGGATGGGCCAGCTCGACCGCCACGGCACCGCGCGCAACCTGCGCACGCTGCTGTGGCCCTCGCGCGCCGAGCGCGCGCTGGCCGAGGCGGCTCTGGCCGAGACCGGCCTCGCGGGGCTTGGCCGCCGCCCGGTCGCGGCGCTGTCGGGCGGGCAGCGCCAGCGCGTGGCGCTGTCGCGCGCGCTGGCCCGCGGCGGCGCGGTGGTGCTGGCGGACGAGCCGGTCTCGGCGCTCGACCCGGCGCAGGGCGCGGCGCTTCTGGCGGCGCTGGCCGCGCGGTTCCCGACCGCGGTGCTGGCGCTGCACGATGTCGGCCAGGCGATGGCCTTCGCCACCCGCATCCTCGGCCTGCGCGACGGCCGCATCGTGCTGGACGCGGCCCCCGCGACCCTGACCGAGGCGCAGGTGATGGACCTCTACGCATGATCCCGCGCCTTACGGGCCGCGGCATGCTGGCGATCTTCGCGGTGCTGAGCCTCGCCGCGCTCTGGCGCGCCGACCTCTCGGGCCAGCAGCCCGACCCCTGGCTGATCCTGTCGCGGATCGGGCAGGGGCTCTTGCACCCCGCGCTGAGCGATCCCGGCGCGATCCTGCGGGGCACGGCGCTGACGCTGGCCTTCGCCTTCGTCGGCGTGGCGCTGGGCGCGGGCCTCGGGCTTCTGGCGGCGCCCTTCTACCGCCGCGCCCCGGTGCGCCTCGCCTGCATCGGCCTGCGCGCGCTGCACGAGCTGTTCTGGGCGCTGTTGCTGATCAACCTCACCGGCCTGTCGCCGCTGACCGGGGTGCTGGCGATCGGGCTGCCCTATGCGGGCATCTGCGCCAAGGTCTTCGCCGACTATCTCGACGAGGCCGACCCCGGCCCCGCCCGCGCGCTGCCGGGCGCGCTGCCGCCGGTGCTGCGCCTGCTGTGGCTGCGGCTGCCGCAATGCCTGCCCGAGATGCGGGTCTACACGCTCTATCGCCTCGAATGCGCGATGCGCTCCTCGGCGGTGCTGGGCTTCATCGGCCTGCCGACGCTGGGCTTCCACCTCGAGACCTTCTTCAAGCAGGCCCATTACGCCGAGGCGGCGGCGGTGCTGATGATCTTCCTCGGGCTGATCCTGCCGCTCAGGCACTGGATGCGCTGGCGCCTTGTGCCGGTGTTCCTCGCGCTGTCGCTGCTGGCGCTGGCGCAGGTCGAGGTGCCGCCGATGGGGCCGGGCGCGCTGGGGCGGTTCCTGTCCGACATCGTGCCGGCGCCGATCCGCGGCGGCACCGGATGGGAGGGCTGGCTGTCGAAGGTCTTCCTCGACCAGGCCTGGCCGGGGGTGGTGGTGACGCTGGTGCTGTCGCAGGTGGCGCTGGCGGGCACGACGGTCTTCGCCGCGGCGGCCTTCCCGCTGATCGTGCCGCGGGTGGTGGGGCGGGCCGGGGCGGCGCTGGGCCACGCCGTGCTGGTCGTGTTCCGCTCGCTGCCCGAATACGTGCTGGCCTTCCTGTTCCTGCAGGTCTTCGGCGCCTCGATGCTGCCCGCGATCCTCGCGCTCGCGCTGCACAACGGCGCCATCATCGCCCATCTCGCCGGGCGGCAGGCGCAGGGGCTGGCGCTGCGCGCCGATGCGCCGCGCGGGCTGACGCTCTGGGCCTGGGAGCTGTTCCCGCGGCTGCAGGCGAATTTCTGGGCGCTGTGCCTCTACCGGTGGGAGATCATCCTGCGCGAAAGCGCGATCATGGGGCTGCTGGGGGTGGGGACGCTGGGCTATTTCGTGCAGCGCAACCTGCAGGAGCTGCGGCTGGACCGGGTGGTGGCGCTGCTGGTGGTGACGGTGCTGGTCACGCTGGGCATCGACGCGCTGTCGCGGGGGCTGCGCGCGCGGCTGCGGGCGGGGCTGCGGGCGGGGGCGCCGGACGGCGCTTCTGCCGGAATTCCGGCCGGCGCGGGGCGTGCCGAGCAGGCGGGGTGCGGCCCGGGCTGAGCGCCGAGGGGGCGCTGCCCCCGCCGCCTCCGGCGGCCCCCCGGGATATTTCGGCCAATGCGAAAGCGGGGGCGGGGTTGAAGATCACGGCCCGATGGCCGACATCCGGAGGCGACAACCGGAGATGCCGCATGACCGCCCCCGATCCCGTCGCCTCGACCCCGCTGACCGCGCGGCCCGAGGTGCTCGACTTCCTCGCCACCCGCCGCTCGCGCCCGGCCAAGACGCTGACCGCGCCGGCGCCGGACCGTGCCGCGCTGACGCCGCTGCTGGCGATGGCGCTGCGCGTGCCCGATCACGGCAAGCTTGAACCCTGGCGGCTGATCGTGCTCGAGCGCGGCGCGCTCGACCGGCTGGCGCGGCTGGCGGGCCAGCGGGCCGAGGCGGCGGGCCTGGCGCCCGACCAGGCGGCCAAGGGCATCGCGCAATTCGCCGACAGCCCGCTGTGCGTCGCCGTGGTCTCGGTCCCGCGCGACACCGCGAAGGTCCCGGAATGGGAACAGGTGCTGAGCGCGGGCGCCGCGGCGGCGGCGCTGTGCAACGCGGCGCAGGCCGCGGGCTGGGGCGCCTGCTGGCTGACCGGCTGGCCCGCCTACGAGCGCGGCTTCCTCGCCGAGGGCCTCGCGCTGGCCGAGGGCGAGCGGATCGCGGGCTTCGTCCACATCGGCACCGAGACCTCGCTGCCGCCCGACCGGCCGCGGCCCGATCCCGAGACCGCCATCGACTGGCGCGCCGCATGATCGCGGGCTCGATCGCGGCGGCGCTGGGCCAGCTGCACGACGCGCGGTTCCTCAGGGTGCTGGGGCTGGGCGTGGGCCTCGCGGTGGCGCTGCTCGCGGCGGTGACCTGGGCGCTGATGGCGCTGGTGGGATGGATGGTGCCGGGAACGGTCACGATCTGGTACTGGGGCGAGGTGTCGTGGGTGCAGACGCTCGCCGAATGGGGCGTGGTGCCGGTGATGCTGCTGGCCTCGGTCTTCCTGATGGTGCCGGTCGCCTCGGCCTTCACCGGGCTCTTCCTCGACACCGTCGCCGAGGCGGTCGAGGCGCGCCACTTCCCCGACCTGCCGCCCGCGCCCGGCGTCAGCCTGTGGGAGGGGATCCGCGACAGCGCCGGCTTTCTGCTGGTGATCTGCCTCGTCAACGCGCTGGCCCTGATCGCCTACCTCGTGCTGGGCCCGCTCGGGCCGGTGCTGTTCTGGGCGGTGAACGGCTGGCTGCTGGGGCGCGAATACATGCAGATGGCCGCCATGCGCCGCGTCGGGCGCGAGGGGGCGGCGCGGCTGCGCCGGCGCCACCCGCTGACGATCTGGGCCACGGGCGCGCTGATGGCGGTGCCGCTGTCGGTGCCGCTCGTCAACCTCGCGGTGCCGGTGATCGGCGCGGCGACCTTCACCCATCTCTACCACCGCCTCGCGCGCCGCGACGCGGGCCGCGGCCGCGGCTGAGCGCCAGCCCCCCGCGCGGCCATCCCCCGCTTTCGCATTGGCGGAAATATCCCGGGGGAGCCCCGCAGGGGCGGGGGCGGAGCCCCCTCTCGCCCCTTCGCCCGCGTCCCCGCCCGGCGTCAGCCCCCGCGCGGGGCCAGCGGCACCTCGCGCCAGCCGCCGCCGGGGCCCATGCGCCGGAACCAGTCGAGGTCCTCGATCGTGAGCCATCCCGACAGGATCACCGCCGCCATCGCCAGGAAGATCGGCGTCGCCACCAGCGTGGTGATCTTCGCCTTGCGCCCGATCTGCGCGTCGGCCGGGGCCGAGGCCGGGGTGCCGGGCACGACCTCTCCCACCTCGGCCTGGCTGCGGAACCGGATCGGCAGCACCACGAACAGCGTCAGGAACCAGGTCACCGAATACAGCACGAGCGCGGCGGTGATCGACATCAGACCTGCTCCAGCTCCACCAGGCAGCCGTTGAAATCCTTGGGGTGCAGGAACAGCACCGGCTTGCCATGCGCGCCGATCTTCGGCTCGCCCGTGCCCAGCACCCGCGCGCCCTGCGCCGCCAGCCGGTCGCGCGCGGCCAGGATGTCGTCGACCTCGTAGCAGACGTGGTGGATCCCTCCCGCCGGGTTCTTGTCGAGGAAGCCGCGGATCGGGCTGTCCTCGCCCAGGGGGTGCAGAAGCTCGATCTTGGTGTTGGGCAGCTCGATGAAGACGACGGTCACGCCGTGGTCGGGCTCGTCCTGCGGCTGGCCCACCGCGGCGCCCAGCGTGTCGCGATACTGCGCCACCGCCGCCCCGAGGTCGGGCACCGCGATGGCCACGTGGTTCAGGCGTCCGATCATCTGCTCCTCCTCGGTGATCCCGGCTTCCGTTGTGCCAACCGCGGCCGCGCCGGGCAAGAGCGCGGGCGGGCCCGGACGTGAAGTCACCGCCCGGGGACACCGCGCGCAGTCGTGCCCTCGCCGCATGCGCCCACCGCAGGTCCCCGAAAAGCCACCCCCGGTCTCACGGGCCGGGGCGGTGGCCCTCGGGCCCCTCGGCGAAGATCCCCGCCACCCAGTCCAGGAACACGTCCAGCCGACGCGACAGCGCCCGCTCGCCGGGATAGAGCGCGTGGATCGGCAGCGGCTCGGGCGGGGTCGCGGCCAGCACCTCGACCAGCCGCCCCGCGGCAAGATCGGCGGCGAAGCGATAGGCCGGTGCCTGGATCAGCCCCAGCCCCTGCAGCGCCAGCGCATGGGCGGTGTCGGAATTGTCGGTCGTCACCCGCGCCGGCACCCGGCGCGCCTCGACCCGGCCGGCGCGCAGGAATTCCAGCGGCAGCACCTCGCCCGTGCGCGACGACACGAACCCCACCGCCAGGTGCCCGGCCAGGTCGTCGATCCCCGCCGGCGTGCCATGGGCGGCCAGATAGCCGGGGCTGGCGCAGGTGATCTCGGGCAGCACCCCCAGCCGGCGCGCCCGCAGCGTCGAATCCTGCAACGGCCCCGCGCGCAGCACGCAGTCGATCCCCTCGCGCACCAGGTCCACCAGCCGGTCCGACTGCCCGAACCCCACCGTCAGCGCCGGGTGGCGCGCCAGCAGCCCGCCCAGCCGCGGCACAAGGAAACTGCGCGTCAGCAGCCCCGGCGCATCGACGCGCAGGTGCCCGCGCACCTCGCCCGCGCCGAAGGCCGCCCAGGCCTCGTCGACCTCGGCCAGGATCGCGCGGGCGCGGGCGTGGAACTCGGCCCCCTCGGGCGTCGGCGCGACATGGCGGGTGGTGCGCGCCAGCAGCCGCACCCCCGCCGCGCGCTCCAGCGCCTTGATCGCCTCGGTCGCGGTCGAGCGCGCCATGCCGAGGTCGCGCGCCGCCTGCGCGAAGCTGCCGCTTTCGACGATCCGCGCGAAAAGCGCCATGCTGTCCAGCCTGTCCATCTTCGATTGTTAGTCATGACCGAATTCTGATGTCAATCGTGGCAGGATTGTTTGTCATGGGCGAAGGCGTATCTCTGTCGCAACCGCAAGACAGGAGACGACCCATGACCACCGACACCCCCCGCACCGCGATCGTCACCGGCGCCTCGCGCGGCATCGGCGCCGAGATCGCCCGCACCCTCGCCGCCGACGGCATCGCGGTGGCGCTGACCTATGCCCGCGGCGCCGCCGCGGCCGAGGCGCTCGCGGCCGAGATCACCGCGGCCGGCGGCCGCGCCGTCGCCTTGCAGGCCGAGCTGGGGGACCCCGCCGCGCCGGGGCGGCTGTTCGACGCGGCCGAGGCGGCGCTGGGCCCGGTCGGCATCCTCGTGAACAACGCGGGCATCATGGAGCTGTCGCCGCTGGCCTCGCTCACCGACGACAGCCTCGCGCGCCAGATCGCGGTGAACCTCGAAGGGCCGATCCGGCTGATGCGCACGGCGGCGGGCCGGCTGGCGCCGGGCGGGCGGATCGTCAGCTTCTCGACCTCGGTCGTGGGCGCGTGGCAGCCGGGCTATGGAGTCT
The DNA here is from genome assembly GCF_037095655.1 of Frigidibacter sp. MR17.24. Taxonomy (NCBI): domain Bacteria; kingdom Pseudomonadati; phylum Pseudomonadota; class Alphaproteobacteria; order Rhodobacterales; family Paracoccaceae; genus Frigidibacter; species Frigidibacter sp. MR17.24. Next base: position 201,435 of record NZ_JBAWKE010000004.1, on the reverse strand, counting down.
ATGCCGCGACCAAGGCGGGGATCGAGGCGGTGAGCCGGGTGCTGGCCAAGGAACTCGCGCCGCGCGGCGTGACCGTCAACGTGGTGGCGCCGGGGCCGGTGGCGACGGCGCTCTTCCTCGATGGCAAGCCGCAGGACCTGGTGGACCGGATCGCCGCCGCCAACCCCTTCGGCCGCCTCGGCGCGCCGCGCGACATCGCCCCGGTCGTGCGCTTCCTCGCCGGACCCGACAGCGCCTGGGTCAGCGGCCAGGTGATCCGCGTCAACGGCGCGATGCTCTGACCCCCGCCGGACCGTCCCCGATCAACAGGAGACGCAGATGCCCTTCGTCAACATCAAGACCCCCGAGGCCGCGCTGTCGGCCGCCCAGAAGACCGAGATCGCCCACCGCGTGACCGAGATGCTGGTGGGCTACCTGTCCGAGGCCGCGCGCCCCCACACCATGGTCCTGATCGAAGAGGTGAAGGACGGCGGCTACCACCGCGCCGACGAACTCTTCACCATCCCCGCGCCCTACCGCGCCGGCTGACGCCGCGCCGATGTCCCGGGGCCGCCGCGCTCACCAGTGCGGCGGCCGCTGGTCGGCAAGCGGGATCGTGTTCGACGCGTCGGCCTCGCGTTCGGCCTCGCGTTCCATCAGCAGGCCCACCCGGGCGCCCAGGCGCTGGATCTCGCGGTCCTGCCGCGCGACCACGGCGCTCAGCTCGTCGACGGTGCGCAGCAGGTGCGCGACGGTCTCTTGCAGCTTCTCGATCTCGGTCATGGGCTCATCCTGCCGGGCTGTCCCCGTTAACGGCGCGTCGCGGCGGCGCGCGGTGGGGGTGTACGGGGGGTGTACAGGGGGTGCACGCGATGTGCACGGGGTTTTCCGGGCGTTTTCGCCCCTCTCGCTTGTTCGCCATGCCCGCCTCGGCTAAGACCCGCGCGGACCCGTGACCAGACGAACGAGGCGAGGCCAATGGCCAAGGACAAGGCTCCCCGCAGACCGCGCGCCGAAACCCCCCGGGGCTTCCGCGACTATTTCGGCGCCGAGGTGACCGAACGCAAGGCGATGCTCGACGCCATCGCCGGGGTCTACCATCGCCACGGGTTCGAGCCGCTGGAAACCTCGGCCGTCGAGACGGTCGAGGCGCTGGGCAAGTTCCTTCCCGACGTCGACCGCCCGAACGAGGGCGTGTTCGCCTGGCAGGAAGACGCGGAATCCGAAGGGAAAACCGGCGACTGGCTGGCGTTGCGCTATGACATGACCGCGCCGCTCGCGCGGGTCGCGGCGCAATTCCGCAACGACCTGCCCTCGCCCTACCGCCGCTATGCGATGGGGCCGGTCTGGCGCAACGAAAAGCCGGGCCCGGGCCGCTTCCGCCAGTTCTACCAGTGCGATGCCGACACCGTCGGCGCGCCCTCGGTCGCGGCGGATGCCGAGATCTGCGCCATGCTCTCGTCGGCGCTGGAAACCGTGGGCATTCCCCGCGGGGACTACCTGGTGCGCGTCAACAACCGCAAGGTCCTGAACGGCGTGATGGAAACCGCGGGCGTGCTCGACCCCGCCGATCCCGACCGCTTCACCGCCGAACGTGGCATCGTGCTGCGCGCGATCGACAAAATCGACCGGCTGGGCGATGCGGGCGTGCGGGCGCTGCTGGGCGAGGGGCGGCTCGACGAGAGCGGCGATTTCACCAAGGGGGCCGGGTTGTCCCCCGAACAGGCCGAGATCGTCATGGGCTTCATGTCGGCCAAGCGCGCCGACGGCCCGGCCACCGTCGCGCGCCTGGGCGAGCTGATCGGCGTGTCGCAGGTCGGCCGCGAGGGCGTGCAGGAGCTTGAGACCATCGCCGAGCTTCTCGACGCGCAGGGCCTCGGCCCCGACCGGATCGAGATCGACCCCTCGGTGGTGCGCGGCCTCGGCTACTACACCGGCCCGGTCTACGAGGCGGAGCTGACCTTCGAGATCCTCGACGAGAAGGGGCGCAAGCGCTCGTTCGGCTCGGTCGCGGGCGGCGGGCGCTATGACGATCTGGTGAAGCGCTTCACCGGCCAGTCGGTGCCGGCGACGGGCGTGTCGATCGGCGTCGACCGGCTGCTGGCCGCGCTGCGCGCCAAGGGCCGGACCGACGGCGCGACCGCCGGCCCGGTGGTCGTGACGGTGATGGATCGGGACCGGATGGCCGACTACATGGCGATGGCGGGCGAGCTGCGCGCCGCCGGCATCCGCGCCGAGGTCTACCTCGGCAACCCCAAGAATTTCGGCAACCAGCTGAAATATGCCGACAAACGGGCCTCGCCCGTGGCGGTGATCCAGGGCGGGGACGAGGCCGGCAAGGGCACCGTCGTGCTCAAGGACCTGATCCTCGGCGCGAAGATCGCGCAAGGCGCCAGCCTCGAGGAATGGAAGGCCCGCCCCGCGCAGGTCGAGGTGCCGCGCGCCGGGCTGGTCGCGGCGGTGCAGCGGATGCTGGCCGAATGACCGCCGCCCCGACCAGCGGCACCCGCGCGACCAAGGCCGCCGCCCGCGCGACCGGCGAGCGGCTGCTGCAGGCCTTCGCCCTGGCCGGCGCGGCCGAGGTCGAGGCCGACATCCTCCTGCCCGCCGAGGTGCTGCTGGACCTCTATGGCGAGGACATCCGCGCCCGCGCCTTCGTCACCCAGGACCCGCTGCGCGGCGAGATGATGATGCGCCCCGACTTCACCGTGCCGGTGGTGCAGATGCACATGGCGCGCGGCTCGGACCCGGCGCGCTACTGCTACATGGGCGAGGTGTTCCGCAAGCAGGAGCATCGCGGCCCCCGCACCGCCGAGTATTTCCAGGTCGGCTACGAGCTCTTCGCCCGCGCCGCGCCGCCCGAGGCCGATGCCGAGGTCTTCGCGCTGATCTCGCGGCTGCTGGCGCACCTGCCGCTGACGCCGGTGATCGGCGACATCGGCATCCTGACGGCCGCGGTGCGCGGCCTGCCGACGCTCGACAGCCGCAAGGCCGCGCTTCTGCGCCACATCTGGCGCCCGCGCCGGTTCCGCGCGCTGATCGAACGCTATGCCGGCGCGGCGGCGATGCCGCCCGGCCGGCAGGTGCTGCTGTCGGGCGGCGCCGGTTCGGACGCGCCGTTCATCGGCCTGCGCGGCGAGGCCGAGGTCGAGGCCCGCATCGCCGCGCTGCAAGAGGATGCCGCCGCGCCGCCGATCCCGGCGGCCGAGGTCGCGCGGCTGGGCCAGCTGTTCGCGCTCGTGGCGCCCGCGCCCGAGGCGCTGGAGCGGCTGGCGGCGCTGGCGGCCGAGATGCCGGCGATCGCGCCCGCCGTGGCGCAGCTGGGCGCGCGGCTCGCGGCGATGGCGGCGCGCGGCGTCGATCTCGACACGCTGACCTACGACGCCAGCCACGGCCGCGGCACGATGGAATATTACGACGGCTTCGTCTTCGCCCTGCGCCAGACGACCGCCGGCCGGGCCGATCCGCGGCTGCCGCCGGTGGCCACCGGCGGGCGCTATGACGCGCTGACGGCGGTGCTGGGGGCGGCGGCGGGCCACGGCTCGATCCCGGCGGTGGGCGGCGTGATCCGCCCGGGCCTCGTCGCGGAACTGGAGGCGGCGCGATGACGCTGAAACTGGGCGTGCCCTCGAAGGGGCGGCTGATGGAGAAGACCTTCGACTGGTTCGGCGCGCGCGGCATCACCCTGTCGCGCACCGGGTCCGAGCGGGAATATTCCGGCCGTGTCGAAGGGATCGAGGGCGTCGAGCTGGTGCTGCTGTCGGCGGGCGAGATCCCGCGCGAACTGGCGGCGGGGCGGATCCACCTGGGCGTCACCGGCTCGGACCTCGTGCGCGACAAGCTCGCCGACTGGGAGGAGCTGGCCGAAGAGCTGGCGCCCCTGGGCTTCGGCCATGCCGACCTGATCATCGCGGTGCCGGGCTGCTGGATCGATGTCGACACGCTCGAGGATCTCGACGCGGCGGCGGCGGCGTTCCGGCGCGCGCACGGCTTCCGGTTGCGCATCGCGACCAAGTACCACCGGCTGGTGCGCGAGTTCCTGCAGGAGGCGGGCGTCGCCGACTATCAGCTGGTCGACAGCCAGGGCGCGACCGAGGGCACGGTGAAGAACCTCACCGCCGAGGCGATCGCCGACATCACCTCGTCGGGCGAGACGCTGAAGGCCAACCACCTCAAGATCCTGTCGGACGGGCTGATCCATCAAAGCCAGGCCTGCCTGTTCCGCGCCCGCACCGCCGACTGGTCCGAGGCCGGGCGGATCTGGGGCACGCTTGCCGGGCGGCTGGGGCTGTGATCACGGGGGCGGTGTGCCGGTGCGGCATCGCGCCTTGACGCGGCGCGGCGACACGCCTCTAGTGCCGGCCATGACAGCCTGCCGCGCATCGACCTGCCGCCAGACCGGGAGGACCCGATGATCCCCGCAAATCCGCCGCCTCGCGCGCCCGGCCCCGCCACGCGGCTGGGCCGACTGCCGCTGGCGCTGCGCTGGCTGGTGCTGTGCGCGGTGTCGCTGGTGTTTCTCGTCGTGCTCGAACTGGTGGGCCTGCCGGCGGCGCTGCTGCTGGGGCCGATGGTCGGCGGCATCCTGTGCGGCCTTGGCGGCTGCGGGCTGGCGCTGCCCGGGCTGCCCTACCGGCTGGCGCAGGCGCTGGTCGGCTGCATGGTCGCCCAGACGCTGACCACGCCGGTCCTGCGCGAGATCGCGGGGCGCTGGCCGATCTTCGTGCTGGGCGTGTTCTCGGTGATTGCCGCGGCGATGGCGCTGGGCGTGCTGCTGGCGCGGGCGCGGGTGCTGCCGGGCACGACCGCGCTCTGGGGCTCGTCCCCCGGCGGGGCCAGCGCGATGACGATCATGTCGGCGCAGTACGGCGCCGACCAGCGGCTGGTCGCGCTGATGCAGTACAGCCGCGTGCTGGTCGTGGCGAGCGCCGCCGCGGCGGTGGCGCAATACGTCACCGGCGGGCAGGGCGGCACCCAGGTGCACGGCTGGCTCGAGATGCCGCGGGCGGTTCCCTTCCTGCAGACGCTGGCGCTGGCGGCGGGATCGGTGCTGGTGGCGGCGAAGGTGCGCATCCCCTCAGGGCCGCTGCTGCTGCCGATCTTCGTCGGCTCGACGCTGAACAACCTCGGGATCATCGAGATCGAGGTGCCGCAGCTGCTGCTGGCGCTGGGCTATGCCGCGATCGGCTGGGGGGTCGGGCTGCGCTTCGACCGCGAGGTGATCGGCCATGCCGCCCGGGCGCTGCCGCGGGTGGTGCTGATGATCGTGACGCTGGTCGCGATCTGCGCGGGCTTCGCCTTCCTGCTGGTGGAATTCGCCGGCATCGACCCGCTGAGCGCCTATCTTGCCACCAGCCCCGGCGGGCTGGACGCGGTGGCGGTGATCGCGGCCTCGGCCAAGGTCGACGTGGCCTTCGTCATGGCGATGCAGACCGCGCGGGCGGTGGTCGTGATCCTGTGCGGGCCCTGGATCACCCGGATCGCCGTGCGCTGGACCGGCCACCGCGGCTAGGCCTCCGACGGCGCGATCTCGGTCGCGATCACCGCAAGGCAATCGCCCATCTTCACCAGCCCCGGGAAATGGCGTGCCGCCAGCAGCCCGGTCATGGCGGCCGTGACCGTCACCGGCGCGGTCCCGGTGCGCGCGGTGTCGAAGATCAGCGCGATCGGCTCGCCCTGCATCACCGGACTGCCAAGGTCGCGCAGCGGCTGGCACAGGCCCGCGGCCCCGGCGATGTGGAAGGCGCGCGGGTCCGACATGCTCAGCCAGCGCGTCGGCGCGGTTTTGGCGGGGGCGGCCTTGGCGGGCAGGATCCCGGCATGGGCCAGCAGCCCGCGGATGCCGCGCGCGGCGATGGCCGCGCTTGCGGCGGTGACGGTGCCGCCGCCGCCCAGCTCGGTCGTCACGAAGGTCTTTCCCATCGCCTCGGCCGTGGTGTCGAGCATGCCGACCGCGTCCAGCTCGCGCATCTGCATCGAGAACGGCGCCCCGAAGGCGGCGACGGCGGCGCGGCAGCGCGCGCTGTGCTCGGCCTGCGCCAGCTCGTGCGCGGCGGCGAAGGGCAGGAAATCGAGCGTGCGGCCGCCGGAATGGATGTCGAGCACGATGTCGGACGCGGGCAGCAGATGGCGGGTGACATAGTCGGCGATCTTCTGGGTGACGGTGCCGGCGGGGTGGCCGGGAAAGCTGCGGTTGAGATTGCCGCGGTCGATGGGCGAGGTCCGCGTCGCGGCCAGGAAGGCCGGGTGGTTCAGCGCCGGCAGCACGATCACCCGCCCGGCGATCTCGTCCGGGGCGAGGCTGCGCGCCAGATCCCACAGCGCGGCGGGGCCCTCGTATTCGTCGCCGTGGTTGCCGCCGATCAGCAGCGCGGTCGGGCCCGGGCCGTTGGCGATCACCGAGATCGGGATCATCACCGCCCCCCAGGCGCTGTCGTCGCGGCTGTGGGGCAGGTGCAGGTGGCCGTGGCGCGCGCCGTCGTCCGCAAGCGCGATTGTGGCGGTGACGGGCGAGGGCGGCAGGTCGGGGGCGGGTCGGTCGGTCATGGGCCTCCTGGGTGGGGGGCGCGATCGGCCGCGTGGCCCCGCCCGACGCTCGCCGCTGCCGGGCGCGATGGCAAGGGGGCGGCGCGGTGGGGGGGCGGCGCGGGGGGGGGCGCTGCCCCCGTCGCGGCGGGGCCGCGACTCCCCCGGGATATTTGGGCCAATGCGAAAGCGGGAACCGGGTGCGGCGGGGCCGTCAGTCGCGGCGCAGCGCGGCGCGCAGGCTGGGGCTGCCCTCGGGCGCGCCGTGCAGGTCGAGCGAGGACAGCAGGTCGATGAGGTGGCTTTTCATCAGCGCCTCGGCCTGGTCGCCGTCGCGGGCCGCGAGCGCGCGCAGCAGCGCGTCATGGGCATGGCTTTCGCAGATCGCCGTGCGGCGCTGCCAGTAGAGCGAGATGATCAGCGAGGAGCGCGAGATCAGCGAGGTGATGAACTCGCAGATCGTGTCCTGGTCGGCGATGCGCGCGATCTCGACGTGGAACAGGCCCGAGAGCCGCAGCGCCCGGCCGGTGTCGCCCGCGTCGAGCGCCGCGTGCTCGTCGCGGATGTGGCGCTCGAGCGCGGCGAGATCGGCCGGCGTCGCCCGCTCGGCGGCCGAGCGGGCCGTCCGCGGCTCGAGCAGGGCGCGGGCCTCGAAGACCTCGCGCGCCTCGCGGGCGGTGGGCTGCGCGACGAAGGCGCCGCGGTTGCGCTTGAGCACCAGCAGGTGGTCATGCGCCAGCCGCTGGAAGGCGGCGCGGATCACCGTGCGCGAGACGCCGAAGATCTCGCCGACCTCGTCCTCGGACAGCTTGGTGCCGGGCGCGAGCCGGTGTTCGTGGATCGCCAGCGCAAGTTCGGTCGCCACCCCCTCGCTGGTGGCGGGGGCGGGGGCGTCGGGGTCGCGCGCGGCCGGGCTGGTCAGGTCCTGTGACATGGCACGATTCTCGGTCCTGCGCCCCGGACCCGCAAGCGGGCGATGCGTCGCGGCCTCGTATCGGAAAGTGTATACGATTCTTGATGCAATCGAACACCAAAGCCGATCCGATCTGCCCAAGCTTTGGGCAGGAAAGAAATTCGGGCCGAATCGTGCAGTTTTCCCTGCCGGCGCGGCCCCGGTCTGCGCCAGCATCGGCCCCGGAAGCACGGCTGCAGGACGGGGGCGGAAATGGCGGGAACGGGGATGCGCACGGGGCATGATCTCGAGCTGGTGAGCGTCACCAAGCGCTATGGCCAGACCGTGGCGGTGAATGCCGTGACCCACCTGTTCAAGGGCGGCAGCTATGTCTGCCTGCTGGGGCCCTCGGGCTGCGGCAAGTCGACGACGCTGCGCATGATCGCGGGCCACGAGAGCGTGACCGAGGGCGCGGTGGTGCTGGCGGGCTCCGACGTGTCGCAGCTGCCGCCGGCCAAGCGCGGCACGGCGATGATGTTCCAGAGCTATGCGCTGTTCCCGCACCTGTCGGTGGCCGACAACGTCGCCTTCAGCCTGAAGATGAAGGGCGTCGATGCCGAGACTCGCCGCCGGAAGGCGATGGAGATGCTCGAGCTTGTCGACATGGTGCGGCTGGCCGAGCGGCGGCCGGCGCAGCTGTCGGGCGGGCAGCAGCAGCGGGTGGCGCTGGCGCGCGCGCTCATCACCGATCCGCAGGTGCTGCTTCTGGACGAGCCGCTGTCGGCGCTGGACCCGTTCCTGCGGCTGAAGGTGCGGGGCGAGCTGAAGCGGCTGCAGCGCGAGCTGGGCATCACCTTCATCCACGTCACCCACGGCCAGGACGAGGCGCTCGCGCTGGCGGACGAGATGGTGCTGATGAACAACGCCGTGATCGAGCAGGCCGGCGCCCCGCGCGAGATGTTCAACGCCCCGCGCACCGAGTTCGTGGCCCGCTTCATGGGCGGGCACAACGTGATCGCGCTGCCCTCGGGCAAGCTTGCCGTGCGCGCCGACGAGGTGCGCTTTGCGCCGCCGGGGCCGCTGGGCGGCACCGAGGCGGTGATCCGCGCGGTCGAGTACCAGGGCGCGCATGTCGCGGTGACGGCGCAGGCCGCGGGCGAGCAGGAGATCCTGGCGCTGATCCCCGAGGGCGAGTTCTTCGCCGATCCGAAATCCCCCGGCGAGGCGGTCAGCTTCGTCTGGGACGAGGGGCGGGCGCACCGGCTCGAGGCCTGAGGCCGCCCCCAGATCCGAAATCGCCGGGCCCCGTCGCGGGCCCGGCCCGAGACGGCGGCGCGCGATGCCGGCAAGGACGGCGCGCTTGGCCCGAAAAACCACAGGAGAGGACCAATGAAAAAGAACCACTACAGCCGCCGCAGCCTGCTGAAGACCGGCGCGGCCGTCGCCGCCGCCACCGCCTTCCCGGCGCCGATGATCTGGGCGCAGGACATCAAGAACGTCACCCTGCGCCAGTTCGGCACCGGCGTGTCGAACCTCAACGAGGTCGCCGCGAAGGTGAAGGAAGACCTCGGCTTCACGCTCGAGATGACCGCGCTTGACAGCGACGCCGTCACCCAGCGCGCCGCGACCCAGCCGGGCAGCTTCGACATCGCCGACATCGAGTACTGGATCTGCAAGAAGGTCTGGCCGACCGGCAACCTGCAGGCGATGGACGTCTCGAAGATCAAGAACTACGACAAGATCGTCGGCATCTTCAAATCCGGCAAGCTGAACCCCGACAGCGTGATCGCCCAGGGCACCGCGCCCCACACCGTGGGCTTCGTCGAGGGCCAGGGCTCGACCACCTTCGCCTCGGAAGAGACGAACTGGATGACGCTGATCCCGACGATCTACAACGCCGACACGCTGGGCATCCGCCCCGACCTGATCGGCCGGCCGATCGAGAGCTGGACCGAGCTGCTGAACCCCGAGTTCAAGGGCAAGGCCTCGATCCTCGACATCTCGTCGATCGGGATCATGGACGCGGCGATGGTCTGCGAGGCCATGGGCGAGGTCGCCTATGGCGACAAGGGCAACATGACCCGCGAAGAGATCGACAAGACCATGGCGATCTTCACCGAGGCCAAGCGCGCCGGCCAGTTCCGCAGCTTCTGGAAGACCTTCGACGAGTCGGTGAACCTGATGGCCTCGGGCGAGGTGGTGATCCAGTCGATGTGGTCGCCCGCGATCACCGCGGTGAAGTCGCGCGGCATCGACTGCGTCTACCAGCCGCTGAAGGAAGGCTATCGCTCGTGGGGCGGCGGGATCGGCCTGTCGAAGGCGCTGTCGGGCATCGAGCTGGACGCGGCCTATGAATACATCAACTGGTACCTCTCGGGCTGGGTCGGCGGCTTCCTCATGCGCCAGGGCTACTACTCGGCCGTGCCCGCGACCTCGAAGGAGTTCATGACCGAGAACGAGTGGGGCTATTGGTTCGAGGGCAAGGAAGCCACCGACACCATCACCAACCCGCAGGGCCAGCCGATGGCCAAGGCCGGCGAGAAGCGCGATGGCGGCTCGTTCGAGGAGCGCATGGGCCACGTCGCCTGCTGGAACGCCGTCATGGACGAGAACCAGTACATGGTGCGCAAGTGGAACGAGTTCATCGCCGCCTGAGCGCGTGACACGGGCAGGGGGGCTTTCCGCCCCCCTGCACCCCCCGAGGATATTTGAGCAAAGTCGAAGAGGGACGATGGAGCGCCTGCTGAAATCGCGGCACGTGACCGGGTGGCTGCTGGCCTCGCCGCTGGTGCTTGTGCTGTTCTTCTTCCTGATCCTGCCGATCGTCATGATCGTCGTGGTCAGCTTCTGGAGCGCGACCGAATTCTCGATCGTCCCGGATTTCTCGTTCGAGAACTACGCGTTCCTGTTCGGATCCGACGTGACCTACCGGGTGTTCCTCAACACCGCGAAATACGCGCTGATCACCTGGGCGTTCACGCTGGCGATCGGCTTCACCGTCGCCTATTTCCTGGCATTCCACATCCGGTCGACCGGCTGGCAGACGGCGCTGTTCCTGCTGTGCACGATCCCGTTCTGGACCTCGAACATCATCCGCATGATCAGCTGGATCCCCTTCCTGGGCCGCAACGGCATCGCGAACTCGACCCTGCAGGCCTGGGGGGTGATCGACCAGCCGCTGGACTGGCTGCTGTTTTCCGACTTCTCGGTGATCCTGGCCTTCGTCCACCTCTACACGCTGTTCATGGTGGTGCCGATCTTCAACACGATGATGCGCATCGACCGCTCGCTGCTGGAGGCCGCGAACGACGCCGGCGCCACCGGCTGGCAGACGCTGTGGAACGTGATCATCCCGCTGTGCAAGCCCGGCATCATGATCGGCACGATCTTCGTGGTGACCATGGTCATGGGCGATTTCATCACCGTGCGCTTCATGTCGGGCTCGCAGTCGGCCAATGTCGGGCGGCTGATCTCGAACGACATCGCGCTTCTGCAATACCCCTCGGCCGCCGCGACCTCGGTCGTGCTGCTGGCGACGGTGCTGATCACCATCGGGATCATGCTGCGCTTCGTCGACATCCGGAAGGAGCTGTGAGCATGGAGCCGCGTCCGAAGTCCTTCTACCTGCTCGCCGCCGTCTTCGCGCTGTTCCTCGCGTTCCTCTACGGGCCGACGATCACCATCGCCATCCTCAGCTTCCAGGGCCCCGAGGGCGGGCTCACCTTCCCGATGCGCGGGGTGTCGACCTACTGGTTCCAGGACCTGTTCCGCCAGCAGGCGGTGGGCGACATCTGGGGCGCGTTCCGGCGCAGCTTCGCGCTGGGCCTGATGGTGATGGTCGCGACCGTGGTCATCGCGCTGATGGGGGGGCTGGCGTTCCGCAAGCGCTTCGCCGGGTCGGGGGCGCTGTTCTACCTGATCATCACCGCGCTGGTGATCCCGTCGATCCTCGTGTCGCTGGGCGTGGGCCTGATCTTCTCGCAATCGGGGCTCAGCGTGCACTGGGCGACCTCGGGCTTCGGCTCGCAGCTGACCTGGACGCTGCCCTTCGGCCTTCTGATCATGTTCGCGATCTTCAACCGCTTCAACCCGGCCTACGAGGAGGCGGCACGCGACCAGGGCGCCACCGCCTGGCAGACGATCCGCCACGTGGTCGTGCCGATGATCGCGCCGTCGCTGTTCGGGGTCGCGCTGTTCGGCTTCACGCTGAGCTATGACGAATTCGCCCGCACGCTGCTGACCGCGGGCAGTTACAACACGCTGCCGCTCGAGATCTACGGCATGACCACCAACGTCACCACGCCGGTGATCTTCGCGCTGGGCACGCTGACGACGATCTTCTCGTTCCTCGTGATCGGCGTCTTCATGGGCGCGCTGTGGATCAGCGCGCGGCGCCGCGCGCGGCTGGGCTCGGACGCGGGCAAGGGCGTCTGACGTGACCCGCATCCTGTTCATCAACCCGAACTCGACCGAGGCGATGACCGAGGCGATGGTCGAGGCCGCGCGCGCCGCCGTGCCCGGGCCCGAGGTGATCGGCTGGACCAATGCCGAGGGGCCAGCGGTGATCCCGGGCGAGGAGGACGGCGCCGCGGCGGTGCCCGGGATCCTCGCGCGGCTGCCGGCCGCGCGCGCGGCCGGGGCCGAGGCGATCGTGATCGGCTGCTTCGACGACACCGGTCTGGCCGAGGTGCGCGCGGCCGCGCATTGCCCGGTGATCGGCATCGGGCAGGCGGCGTTCCACGTGGCCGCGCTGCTGGGCGCCCGGTTCTCGGTGGTGACCACGCTCGCGGTCTCGGTGCCGGTGATCGAGGCCAACATCGCCGCCTATGGCCTGGCGGGGGCCTGCGCGAGGGTCCGGGCGAGCGGGATCCCGGTGCTGGATCTCGAACCCGCGTCGGCGGCGACGATCGAGCGGCTGGTGGCGGCGCTGGCTTTGGCCGAGGCCGAGGATGCCCCGGCGGCGCTGGTGCTGGGCTGTGCCGGGATGGCGCCGCTGGCCGGTCCGCTGCAGCCGCGGCTTCGCGCGCGGCTGGTCGACGGCGTGGCCGCGGCGGCGCGGCTGTCGGTTGCCCTCGCGGCATAGGCGGCGCCGGGTGAGCGGGGCGCCGCCGGCGGCCCGCGCCGCCAGCCGAAAGTCGCCGAAATCGCATCCTGTGTTTGCGGGACTCAGCCTATGGGTGTTAGCCCTAGAGAACGGCAGAGTCGAAACGCCGCGGCGCCCCCGGGACAATCCCGGGCCAGGGACCCGCGGGAAGACCAGAGGGCACAGGCATGGATATGGAAGGCATCGAGCCCGGGGGCGCCCCGGCGCGCGGCCCGGTCCGCGAAGCGATGTTCCTGGACGCCGAGGCGGAGCGCTTCCTGCTCGCGCGGCTGAACGGGATTTCGGACGTCAATGTCCGGGTGATGGGCGGTGACCCCGTCGCCGGGCCGGAAGTGGTGGATTTCCTGCGCAGCGCGGGGTTCATGGTGACCTCGGAAAGCGTCGAGCGGATGGTTCCGCCGCCGCTGACCCGCTTTGCCCTGCGCTTCGCGGGGCGGTCGGCCACGCTCACCGTCGCACCCGAGGTCGGGGCCTGAAAACGGGGCCCGAGATCTAGGCTTGGGATCGGGGCCTGAGGTCGGGGTCTGAGCCCGGACCCGTACACGCAAGCAGGCCCCGAAACGGGCGCCATCCTTGGTGCGGGGCCGCCGCGGCGGCCCCCTGCGGTCAGGTGAACCAGCTTTTCAGCCGCGCGCGGAAGCGGCCGGTGGCGGTGCGCGCGCGGCGACCGGCGGCGGCGCCGCGGTCCTCGAGCCCCTCCCAGCCCTCGCCGATGCCCTCGAGCGCAGGCTCGATCCGGCGGCGGGTGAAGTTCAGCCACAGCCGGCGCAGCGTGAGCACGCCCAGCACCACCACGATCAGGAAGATGATGTTGAACCACGGCACGATGGTGACGTCCGGCCCGTCGACCGGCCGGATCGCGACCGCGTTCGGGAAGATCGTGAACAGCTGGTTGCGCCAGCCGTAGCGCGTCACCACCACCCACTGCGGCGCGGCCGAGGTCGAGCGCAGGTTCGCCGCCTGCGTCTGCAGGTCGTAGCTGTCGAACTTGAAATAGGGCGGCCAGCCCCAGCCGGTGTCCTCGTTGCGGAAGACCAGCGGCTTGCCGTTCTCGCGCAGCGTCTCGATGAACTTGACGTCGCGGGTCGCCTGCCCGCCGGCCGTGCCGGATTCCGCGGCCTGGAAGAACATCGCGTTCGAGCCGAAGTCGATGCGCCGGGTGTCGGTGTCGACGATGCGCACCACGTCGTGGCGGGGCAGGGTATAGTGCAGGAAGCCCGCCACGATCAGCAGGACCAGCGCCGCAACGCCCCATTTCACGTATCGCATCGCCCGCTCCACCTTTGTTCAGGCTCAATATGGGCGATCGGGTCGCGGGCTGCCACCCCCCGGGCGGGTGGCGTCAGCCGGCGGGGACGGCGATCGGCACGTTGTCGATCAGCCGCACCGGCCCGGCCCAGGCCGCCACGAACAGCCGCGCGGGGCGGCCCTCGATGGCGGGGCCCAGCGTTTCGGCATCGCGCAGCTCGAGATAGTCGATGCTGTCGAACCCCGCGCCGAGGACCGCGGCGCGCGCCGTCTCGAGCACCGGGCCCGGCGCGCGGCCCTCGGCGATCTCGGCCGCCGCGCCCAGCAGCGCGCGCGGCAGGGCCGCCGACATCGCGCGGGCGTCATGCGTCAGGCGCTGGTTGCGCGACGACAGCGCCAGCCCGTCGGGTTCGCGCACGGTGGGGCAGGGCACGATCTCGCAGTCGAGGTTCAGGTCGCGCGCCATCCGGCGCACCACCTGCAGCTGCTGCCAGTCCTTCTCGCCGAACATCGCGCAGTCGGCCGAGGTCATGGTCAAGAGCTTGGTCACCACCGTCGACATGCCGTCGAAATGGCCCGGGCGATACTCGCCCTCGAGCGGCGCGGTCAGGCCCGAGACCGAGACCGTGGTCGCGAAGCCCTCGGGATAGACCTCGTGCTCGGCCGGAACGAAGACGGCGTCGACCGCGAAGGGTTCGAGCAGGACCGCGTCGGCCTCTTCGGTGCGGGGATACTTCTCGTAATCCTCGCGGCTGTTGAACTGGCGCGGGTTGACGAAGATCGTGACGATCACCCGCTCCGCGCGGGTGCGGGCGGCGGCGACCAGGCTGATGTGGCCCGCGTGCAGCGCGCCCATCGTCGGCACGACGGCGATGCGCTCGCCCGCCCGGCGCCAGGCGCGGGTCAGGGCGCGCAGGTCGTCGAGACGGCGCAGGATCGGGACTTCGGGGCTGGTGTCGCTCACGCCTGGGTTCCTTCGTCGGCAAAGCCATGTTCGGGGCCGGGGAAGCGGCGGGCGCGCACGTCCTCGGCATAGGCGGCGACGGCGGCCGTGGCGTCGCGGCCCAGTTCGGCATAGCGGCGCACGAATTTCGGCCGGAACTCGGCGAACAGGCCCAGCATGTCGTCGATCACCAGCACCTGCCCGTCGCAGGCCGCGCCGGCGCCGATGCCGATCGTGGGCACGGCGATCTCGTCGGTGATCCGCTGCCCGAGGCTGGCGGGCAGCTTTTCCAGGACGACCGAGAAGGCGCCGGCCTCGGCCAGGGCGCGGGCATCGGCGGCGATGCGGTCGCCCGCGGCGCCGCGGCCCTGCACCCGGTAGCCGCCCAGCGTGTTGACCGCCTGCGGTGTCAGCCCGACATGGCCCATCACCGGGATGCCGCGGGTCACCAGGAATTCGACCGTCGGCGCCATGTGCGCGCCGCCCTCCAGCTTGACCGCCTGGGCGCCGGTCTCGGCCATCACCCGCGCGGCGGCGGCGAAGGCCTGCTGCGGCCCGGCCTCGTAGCTGGCGAAGGGCAGGTCGACGACCATCGCCGCGCGCGACAGGCCGCGGGCGACGGCGCGGCCGTGCAGGATCATCATGTCGAGCGTCACGCCCAGCGTGTCGGGCAGCCCGTGCAGCACCATGCCGACCGAGTCCCCCACCAGCACGAGGTCGCAGGACTGGTCGGCGATGCGCGCGACCGGCGTGGTGTAGGCCGTCAGGCAGACGATCGGCTCGGCGCCCTTGCGGGCCCGGATCGTCGATGGCGTCTGCCGCCGGCCGGTCTCGGATTGCGCGCTCATGTCTTCCCCCCCCGGGCAGTGCCGTCGCGGCCTTCTAGACCCCGGTTCCCGTCGATCCAACCGTCTTTTCGTCCTGCCCGCGCAGCGGCCGGCTTATCGGGCGGCCCGAACCGGGGTAGATCTGGCCCGGCCGGCGGCCGCGCCCGCCCCGATCCCTGCCGTGAAGGACCCGCCCATGCAGCCCATCCAGATCATCGACCGCTCGACCCTGGTGCCCGAAGTCGACCGCCCCGAGGCCGAGCGCGTGCTTGACGGCGACCCGGTGCACACCACCTGGCTGGCCGAGGAGCGCGACGATTTCTGGAGCGGCATGTGGCAGACGACGCCCGGCACCTGGCGCGTGAACTTCACCGAGTGGGAATTCATCCACGTCCATTCCGGCCTGTCGATCCTGACCGACGAGGACGGGGTCGAGACGCGCCTGTCGGCCGGGACCAGCGTCATCATCCGTCCCGGCTTCAAGGGCACCTGGACCTGCATCGAGACGACGCTGAAGGATTTCGTCATCCGCGCCTGAGGCGTCGGGGACGCGAAAAAGGGCGGCGACCGCGGTCGCCGCCCCTGTCCGATGCGCGGGCCGGTGGCCCCCGTCTGGATCAGCCCGGCAGATCAGCTCGGCGGCTGGTCGTAGATGCCCTGCGCGTTCAGCGCGGCTTCCGAGCCCAGCGAGTTCGAGCCGCTGACCGAGCTGCCGGCGAAGAACGGCGCCCAGGGGGTCTGGCCCATGCGGATCTGGCTCTGCACTTCGGGCGAGAGCGAGGCCATCGGGATCATCAGCCCGTCCGGCCCCTCGACCATCTCGCCTTCCAGCGCCAGCGACTCGTCGGGGGTGCGGACCTTCACCGGCGTGCCCAGATCGGTGCGGCTGTAGAGGTCGAGGATATCCTGGTTGTACAGCCGGATGCAGCCCGCCGAGGTGGCGCGCCCGATCGTCGAGGCGTTGTTGGTGCCGTGGATCCGGTAATAGGTGTCGCGCCCGCCGCGGTAGAGATAGAGCGCGCGCGCCCCGAGCGGGTTCTCGAGCCCGCCGGGCAGGCCGTCCTTCACCGGGCCGTAGACCTCGGGTTCGGTGCGCACCATGTTCGCGGTCGGCGTCCAGCGCGGCCACTCGGCCTTGCGGTTGATCACCGCCGCGCCCGAGAAGCCCTTGCCCTCGCGGCCGACGGCGATGCCGTAGCGCGTGGCCATGCCGCCCTCTTCCACGTGGTAGAGCACGCGGGCATAGGGATCGACGACGATGGTGCCGGGGCTGTCGGGACCGTTGTAGGGCACTTCGGCCCGTACGGTCGCCGCGTTGAGGTAGCCGGTGTTCACCGCGGGGATGACATAGTCGCCGTCGGGCACCGCCTGGTAGCGCGCCACGACTTCGGGCGGGGGGCCTGCGGGCCGGGGCGCGGCGTCGTTGACGGCGCCGCCGCCACAGGCGGCCAGGGCGAGCAGGGAAAGGGCAGCGACCGCCATCTTCGTGCGGGTGTGCAGCAGGATCACCTCGGAATACCTCGTTGGTTCGTTAACAGGCGCCGCCGGCGAGGTCCGGCAGGGAACCGCAGAAGGTCCCGTGCCGGCAAGCGGGCGGGCGACGCCCTATCAGGACATGGGCGAAAGGCCCGTCAACCCCTTGCAGTTCCACGGCGCGGAAAATGAAGTTCCGCCGATGCAGGAATCCTGCGGGCGCACGGCGCGGCGGCGGGCCTGCGCGCCAGCGCCGCCGGCTCGCGCGGGCCGGCTTCGCCTTTCGCGCACTGGGGCTTGCCGGGATTCGGACGCCGCGCGCCGGCGCCGCGTCCCTCGCGCTCGCAGCATCGTGACGGGAATTTCCGCGACCGGCCATTGACCGGGGGGATTTGGCGCGCGCCGCGGGCCGATCCCTGCCGACCCGCCGATGCCCGGCGCGGCTTTCCGCCGGAGCGGGAAATTCACCAGGAACCTTCGCCCCGGGAGAACATAGGTGTCGCACAGCCGGGTCGTCGGGGAAGCATGTTGCGCAACCCGCCCCCCGCGACCGGCCAGACGTCTGTCGACCCCGCGCCGCTTCGGGCGCGGCCGTCCCGGTTCCGGCCCCCGCGGGCCCCCTTGAGGAGTGACGACCATGACGACCAAGGCTGTTTCGACCCTGTCCCCCACCCGCGTCCCTCACCGCATTCCCCGGGCGCTCGTGCCCGCCGCCGCCGCTGCCGTCGCCGTGCTGGCGCTGATGCCCGGCGCCGCCCATGCCTATGTCGGCCCCGGCGCCGGGCTGACCGCGATCGGCACGATCCTCGCGCTGATCGGGGCGGTGTTCTTTGCGCTGGTGGGCTTCGTGTGGTACCCGGTCAAGCGCCTGCTGCGCCGCGGCCGCGCCGCGCCCGGCCCCGTCGCGCCCGGCCCCGTCGCGCCCGGCCCCGTCGCGCGCCCCCCGCACGACCAGCCCGCCGCCAGCGCCCCGCGGGGGCACTGAGCATGGCGACGCTGGTTGCACTCGGCCTGAGCCTGATCGCCTTCGTGACCTCCCTGAAGATGATGCGCGCCGAAGAGGTCGGGTCCGGCCTCGTCGCGACCGCGCGGCGGGCCGGTGCCACCATGTCGTCGCCCGACCTTGGCGACGACGAGAAGGAGGCGGCGATGAAGGCCGCCGCCGGGCGGCTGTTCCTGGGCTTCTTCCGCATCGGCGGCATCGGCCTCGCGGCGCTGGTGATCGCGGGAGCGATCGTCTGGGCCGGGGCGGGGCTGGGGCTCTACACGCTTGACGAGGCGGTGGCGCTTGCATCGAACGGGGTCTTCCTCGTGGCCTCGACGGTGATCGCGGTCGCGCTGTGGCTGGCGATGCCCCGCCGCGGCGTCGCCCCGAGGGTCCGTGACAGGGCCCGTGACAGGGCGCGGCCCGTGGCCAAGGCGCGGCCCGACGACGTTCCCTACGGCGCCATGGACCGGGCGCTGCACCGGCTCGCCTTCTCGGCGCCGGGGCTGCAGAAGGCGCTGGCGCGGGTCGAGACCCAGCGCTTCGCCGACCGCATCGACCCCGAGACCGCGCGCCGCCCGGTCTTCGTGACCTCGCTTGCCCGTGCGGGCACCACGATCCTGCTGGACGTGCTGGCGCGCCAGCCCGACTTCGCCGCCGCGACCTATCGCCAGATGCCCTTCGCGCTGGCGCCGCTGATGTGGTCCGAGATGACGCGCGGCCACCGCAAGGCCGCGGCCGAGGTCGAGCGCGCCCATGGCGACGGGCTGACCGTCGGCTTCGACAGCCCCGAGGCCTTCGAGGAGATGGCCTGGCTCGCCTTTTGGAAGGACCATTACGCCCCCGACCACATCCGTCCCTGGGCCGCCGACGCGTGCAACCCGGCGTTCGAGGAGTTCTTCGCGCTCTACCGCGCCAAGATCGTCGCCACCCGCCCCGGCGCCCTGCGCTATCTGGCCAAGAACAATGCCTCGATCACCCGGCTGGGCTATCTGCGCCGGATCTGCCCGGACGCGACCGTCGTGATCCCGGTGCGCGACCCGGTCGCCCATGTCCGCTCGCTGATGCGCCAGCACGCGCGCTTCACCCGGCTGCACGCGGCCGAGCCGTTCGGGCGGCGCTACATGGAGGGGATCGGGCATTTCGAATTCGGCGCCGCGCTGCGCCCGATCCTGTTCGACGGCGCCCCGCCGCAGGGCGACGAGGCCGACCACCCCGACTTCTGGCTGCGCTACTGGGCCGATGTCTACGAGGGGGTGCTGGCCACGGCCGATCACGACGCGGTCTTCCTTGACCACGACGCGCTTTCGGCCGAGCCGCGCCGCCACCTGCCGGGCCTGGCGCGGGCGGTGGGGCTGGCCGCGCCCGCGGGGCTGGTGTCGCTTGCGCACCGCTTCCGCGCGCCGCGCCCGGTGGCGCTGCCCGCCGAGGCCGATCCGCGGCTGGTCGCGCGGGTGCGCGACATCCACCGCGCGCTGCGCGCCCGCAGCCGCATCACCCCGGAGGCCTGAGATGTCCGACAAAGCCCCCCTCGTGCTGTTCGCGGCCTCGGTCGCGGTGCTGGCGACCGGCTACGGCGTCGTCGCCGCGCGCAACGACTGGTTCCCCAACCCGCAGGTCACGCTGGCGCTGGACACGATCGACGACCTGCGCGCGAACTGGAAGAACGACGTCGGGCTAGAGCCCACGCGCCACCTCGTGCCCGCGCGCAAGCCCGGCGAGGCCGAGCGCTTCACCGTGGCGATGCCCGACCGGGTCACGCCGGGCTACACGCTCGTCGCGGGGCTGTCGCGCGACCAGGACCGCTCGCCCTTCACCGTCACCCTCTTCGACGACCGGGGCCGGACCGTGCACGAATGGCCCATTGATTACGCGAAGGCCGACCCCGAGGGGCCGAACCCGCTCAACACCATGCTCCACGGCATGGAGGTCGAGCCCGACGGCTCGCTCATCGCGACCTTCGACGGCGGCAACGCCATCGCGCGCTTCGATGCCTGCGGCGCGCCGATGTGGTCGACGTTGGGCGAGTTCCACCACGTCATCAGCCGCGACACCGACGGCAACCTGCTCAGCTGGCGCGGCAACATGGCGGTGCACGTCGACCGCGACACCGGCGCGGTCAGCGACCTTGTCAGCGTCGACGACATGATCGCCGCGGGCGGGGGGCAGGAGGGGATCATCGGCATCCGCAGCTTCGTGCAATACGGCGAGAAGCCCCTCGTCTACGAAAGCGACCCGTTCCACGCCAACGATGTCGAGGCGCTGAGCCCCGAGATGGCGGCGGCCTTCCCGCAGTTCGCGGCGGGCGATCTGCTGGTCTCGCTGCGCGAGATCAACATGATCGCGGTGGCGGACCGCGAGACCGGCGCCTTCAAGTGGTACAAGCACGGCCCTTGGCTCAAGCAGCACGACCCCGATTTCGAACCCGACGGCACGATCAGCGTCTACGACAACCATTCCGGCTCGGGCCGGTCGCGGATCCTGTCGGTCGATCCGAAGACCGACGCGGTCAGGGTGATCTTCGCGGGGTCCGAGGCGCTGCCGTTCTACAGCTGGCAGCGCGGCAAGCACCAGACGCTGCCCGGCGGCAACATCCTGATCACCGAGGCCCAGCATGGCCGGGTGTTCGAGATCACCCCCGACGGCCAGCTGGTGTGGGAACGCGACATGGGCTGGGACGAGAACCAGAACCTGATCGTCACCGAGGCGCGCCACGTCGCCCCCGATTTCTTCACGGATGGCCTGCCGCGCTGCGGCGAGGTGACGGCGGCGGCGGGCCACCTGCAGAAGCTGTGACGGCGCGGCGGGGCAGGCCGTGGCTTGTGCCCGGGCGGGGCATCGCTAGTCTCGCCCGCGACGCGCCGATGCCGACACCCCGAGAGGAGACTGCCCATGTCCGCCCCGCTGAAAGCCATCGTCACAGGACACAGCCGCGGCCTTGGCGCGGCGATCGCCGCCGAGCTTGCCGCCGCCGGCGCCGAGGTTCTCGCGATCTCGCGCCGCGCCTCGGGGGCGGCGGGGCTGAAGGAAGTGGCGCTGGACCTATCCGACAGCGCCGCGCTCGCGGACTGGCTCGGCTCGGGGGCGCTGTCGGACTTTCTCGCGGGGGCGGGCGAGGTCGTGCTTGTGAACAACGCGGGCATGGTCGACCCGATCGGGCCCGCGGGCAGCAACGCGCCGGGCGCGGTCGCGACGGCGGTCGCGCTGAACGTCGCGGCGCCGCTGATGCTGGCCGAGGCGGTGATCGCCGCGCGCGCCGGTGCGACGCCGCTGCGGATCTGCCACATCTCGTCGGGCGCGGCGCGCAACGCCTATGCCGGCTGGTCGGTCTATTGCGCGACCAAGGCCGCGCTCGATCACCACGCCGCCTGCGTGCTGGCCGATGCCCTGCCGGAGGTGCGGATCGAAAGCCTCGCCCCCGGCGTCGTCGACACCGACATGCAGGGCACGATCCGCGCCACGCCCGAGGCGCGCTTCACCTCGCGCGCGCGCTTCGTCGCGCTGAAGGAGGACGGCGCGCTCGCCTCGCCCGCGGCGGCGGGGGCGAAGATCGCGGCGCACCTGCTCTCGCCCGGCTTCGGAGAGACGATCGCCACCGACATCCGCAACCTGTGACGTGATCCGGGCCCCCGTCGGCCCTCGTCGGCCCCGTCGGCGCCGCGCCGTCCGACGGCGGCGAACGGGGCGAGCGACGCGCGAACCGGGCTAGTCCGGGACCGCCGCGCTCGTCTGCTTGAGACAGCGCAGCGTGAAGCTGGACCGCGAGTGCCGGATCCCTGGCACGCGGTACAGCTTCGTGCGCAGGAATTCCTCGTAGCCCGCGGTGCCGTTCACCGCGACCTTCAGGAAATAGTCGTATTCCCCGGTGGTCAGCCAGACCTCCAGCACCTCGGGGATCGCCACCATCGCCCGCCCGAACGCCTCGAGCGCCGCGTCGTCGTGGTGATCCAGCGCGATCTCGAGGATCACGGTCTCGGCCGCGCCCAGCAGCCGCTGGTCCAGAAGCGCGGCATAGCCGCGGATGAAACCCAGCGTCTCCAGCCGCCGCGTGCGCTGCCAGCAGGGGCTGGGGGTCAGGCCCACCGCCTCGGCCAGCTGGGCGTTGCTCTGGCGCCCGTCGCGCTGCAGCTCGCGCAGGATCCGCCGGTCGATGCGGTCGAGTCGGTGGCTCTCGCTCTCCACGAACGATCCTTTCGCCGGCTTGGACAATCCCCGGAAGAAGCTTCTGCCAGCTTGGCCCTGCGCTCAAGGATCGGCAGGACATTCCGTGGCGTCTCTGCGAGGCTGGTGCCAACGGGTCCGACCCGGGCGTTTGAGGAGGCGCCCCGGACCCGGCCATGGGAGGAGACCGAAGGTGGCCGACAGCGACCCCCGCATTGCCCCGCTCAGCCTGACCGTTCCGGAACCGGCGGTGCGCCCCGGCGGCCAGCCCGATTTCTCGGGCGTGCCGATCCCGCGCGCGGGCACCGTGCGCCGCCCGGCGGTGGATGAAGAGCCCGAGGCGATGCGCGACCTCGCCTTCACCATCATCCGGGTGCTGAACCGCGACGGCGCGGCCGTCGGCCCCTGGGCCGAGGCGCTGGCGCTGCCCGACGACGAGCTGCTGACGGGCCTGCGCCACATGATGCTGCTCAGGATCTACGACGCGCGGATGATGACGGCGCAGCGCCAGCAGAAGACCAGTTTCTACATGCAGCACCTGGGCGAGGAGGCGATCAGCTGCGCCTTCGCCCGCGCGCTGTCGCCTGGCGACATGAACTTTCCGACCTACCGGCAGGCGGGGCTGCTGATCGCGGGCGGCTATCCGCTGTCCGAGATGATGCACCAGGTCTATTCCAACGACGGTGACCGGCTGCGCGGGCGGCAGCTGCCGGTGCTGTATTCGTCGAAGCCGCACGGGTTCTTCACCGTTTCGGGCAATCTCGCGACGCAGTTCCTGCAGGCGGTGGGCTGGGGCATGGCCTCGGCGATCTCGGGCGATCGCAAGATATCGGCCGGCTGGATCGGCGACGGCTCGACGGCGGAAAGCGACTTTCACGCCGCGCTGGTCTTCGCCTCGACCTACAAGGCGCCGGTTGTGCTGAACATCGTCAACAATCAATGGGCGATCTCGACCTTCCAGGGCATCGCGCGGGGCGGCGCGGGCACCTTCGCGGCGCGGGGGCTGGGCTTCGGCATCCCGGCGCTGCGGGTGGACGGCAACGACTATCTCGCGGTGCGGGCGGTGGCCGACTGGGCGGTGGCGCGGGCGCGGGCGAACCTGGGGCCGACGGTGGTCGAATACGTCACCTATCGCGCCGGCGGGCACTCAACCTCGGACGATCCCAACGCCTATCGCCCGGCCGAGGAAAGCGCGGCCTGGCCGCTGGGCGACCCGGTGGTGCGGCTGAAGGCGCATCTGATCGCGCGCGGCCTGTGGTCCGAGGAGCGTCATGCCCAGGCCGAGGCCGAGATCCTGGCCGAGGTCACCGCGGCGCAGAAGGCGGCCGAGGCGATCGGCACGCTGCACACCGGACGGCGGCCCAGCCCCCGGGACATGTTCGAGGATGTCTATGCCCAGATGCCGCCGCATCTGCGGCGCCAGCGGCAGGAGGCGGGATTCTGATGCCGCGGATGACGATGATCGAGGCGATCCGCGACGCGATGGACGTGTCGATGGCCGCCGACCCCGCTGTGGTCGTCTTCGGCGAGGACGTGGGCTATTTCGGCGGCGTCTTCCGCTGCACCGCCGGGTTGCAGAAGAAATACGGGCCCTCGCGCTGCTTCGATGCCCCGATCTCGGAATCCGGCATCGTCGGCGCGGGGATCGGCATGGCCGCCTATGGCCTGAAGCCGGTGGTCGAGATCCAGTTCGCCGACTACGTCTATCCGGCCTATGACCAGATCGTGTCCGAGGCCGCGCGGCTGCGCTATCGATCGGCGGGGGAGTTCACCTGCCCGATGGTGATCCGGATGCCGACGGGGGGCGGCATCTTCGGCGGCCAGACCCATTCGCAGTCGCCCGAGGCGCTGTTCACCCATGTCACCGGCCTGAAGGTCGTGGTCCCGTCGAACCCGCAGGATGCCAAGGGCCTGCTGATCGCCGCGATCGAGGACCCGGACCCGGTTGTCTTTCTCGAACCGAAGCGGCTTTACAACGGGCCGTTCGACGGCTGGCACGACCGGCCGGTCACGGCCTGGAAAACCCATGCGCAATCGGAGGTTGCCGAGGGGCATTACAGTGTCGCCCTGGGCCAGGCCGCGGTCCGGCGCGAGGGGCGGGCTGTCACGATCCTGGCCTATGGCACGATGGTGCATGTCGCGCTCGCCGGCGCCGAGGCGGCGGGGGTGGATGCCGAGGTCATCGACCTGCGCACGCTGCTGCCGCTCGATCTCGAGGCGATCGTGACCTCGGTCAGGAAGACCGGGCGCTGCCTGGTGCTGCACGAGGCGACGCTGACCTCCGGCTTCGGGGCCGAGCTTGCGGCGCTGGTGCAGGCGGAATGCTTCTACCACCTCGAGGCGCCGGTGCGGCGGGTGGCGGGCTGGGACACGCCCTATCCGCATGTCCACGAATGGATCTATTTCCCCGGCCCCGAACGGGTGGCGCGGGCGCTGACCGAGCTTGTGGAGGAGGCGTGAGCATGGGGATCCTGTCGATCCGGCTGCCCGACATCGGCGAGGGCATCGCCGAGGCCGAGCTTGTCGAATGGCTGGTGGCCGAGGGCGAGGTGATCCGCGAGGACGCGCCGATGGCCGCGGTGATGACCGACAAGGCCACGGTCGAGATCCCGTCGCCCGCCACCGGCAAGGTCGTGTGGCTTGGCGGTGCGCCGGGGCGGATGATGGCCGTGGGGGCCGAGCTGATCCGGCTCGAGGTCGAGGGGCCGGGCAACATGAAGCCCGCGGCGCCCGACACCGCCCCGGATGCGGCCAAGGCCGCGACCGACCCGCCCGCCGCGACCAAAGCCGCGACCAAGGCCGGGCCTGAAGCCGATACCGAAGCCGATAGCGAAGCGGATGCCGGGCCCGGGCCCGCAGCCGAACCTCGCCCCGATGCCGCAAGCAGGGCCCCGGCGCGGGAGACAGCCACGGGCAAGGCATCCGCAGGGTCCGGACGGGCGGTGCCGGCACCGCGGGGTGGCAGCGGGCGACCGCTCGCCGCGCCCTCGGTGCGGGCCCGCGCGCGCGAAGCCGGGGTGGACCTGCGGCAGCTGCGCGGCACCGGCCCCGCGGGCCGGATCACGCGCGGCGACCTTGACGAGTGGCTGGCGGGGGGCGCGCCCGCCCCCCGCTCCGCGCCCGCCGACGGCGCGGTCGAGGAGATCCCGGTGATCGGCCTGCGCCGCCGCATCGCCGAGCGCATGGCCCAGGCCAAGCGCGAGATCCCGCACATCACCATCGTCGAGGAGGTGGACATGCAGGCGCTCGAGGATCTGCGGGCGCGGCTGAACGCCGAGGCGGGCGAGCGGCTGACGCTGCTGCCGTTCCTGATGAAGGCCATCGTCCGCGCGGTGCAGGCGCAGCCCGGCCTGAACGCGCATTACGACGCCGAGGCGGGGGTGATCCGGCGCTTCGGCGCGGTGCATGCGGGCATCGCGACCCAGACCCCGGGCGGGCTGATGGTGCCGGTGGTGCGCCATGTCGAGGCGCTGGGCCTGCGCGAGAGCGCGGCCGAGCTTGCCCGCGTCACGGCCGCCGCGCGCGAGGGCCGCGCCACCCGCGACGAGCTGACCGGCTCGACGATCACCGTGACCTCGCTCGGGCCGCTCGGCGCCATCGCCTCGACCCCGATCATCAACCGCCCCGAGGTCGCGATCGTCGGCGTCAACCGGATGGCGGTGCGCCCGTTCTGGACCGGCACCGCCTTCGAGCCGCGCAAGATGATGAACCTGTCGTGCAGCTTCGATCACCGGGTGATCGACGGCTGGGACGCCGCGGTCTTCGTGCAGAAGCTCAAGACGCTTCTGGAAGCCCCGGCCCTGATCTTCGTGGACGGCTGACATGACGGACCTGACCTGCAAGCTTCTGATCATCGGCGCCGGCCCCGGCGGCTATGTCTGCGCGATCCGCGCGGGACAGCTGGGCATCGACACTGTCATCGTCGACCCCGAGCCGCCGGGGGGCACCTGCCTCAACGTCGGCTGCATCCCGTCGAAGGCGCTGATCCACGCCGCCGAGGAATTCCACCGCGTCGCCACCGCGGCGCAGGGGCCGCTGGGCATCACCGCCGGCGCGCCCGCGATCGATCTTGCGCGGACCACGGGCTGGAAGGACGGGATCGTCGGGCGGCTGACCGGCGGCGTCGCCACGCTGCTGAAGCGGGCGAAGGTGCGCCACGTCACCGGCCGCGCGACCCTGCGCGACGGCAAGTCCGCCGTCGTCGCCACGGCCGATGGCCCGCTGCGGATCGAGGCCGAGACCATCGTGATCGCCACCGGCTCGGCCCCGGTCGAGGTGCCCTCGCTGCCCTTCGGCGGCAGCGTGATCTCGTCGACCGGAGCGCTGGCGCTGACCGAAGTGCCGCGCCGGCTTGCCGTCGTCGGCGGCGGCTACATCGGGCTCGAACTTGGCACCGCCTTCGCCAAGCTCGGGTCGAGCGTCACGGTGGTGGAGGCGGCCGCGCGGATCCTGCCGCAGTACGATGCCGAGCTGACGCGCCCGGTCTCGGCCCGGCTCGAGGCGCTGGGCGTGCGGGTGCTGACCGGCGCCAAGGCCGAGGGGCTGGGCGCGGCGGGCGGGCTGCGGGTCTGGACGACCGATGGCCATGACGAGATCGCCGCCGACCGGGTGCTGGTCACGGTCGGGCGGCGTCCGGTGACCGCGGGCTTCGGGCTCGAGTCGCTGGACCTCGCGATGGACGGGCCGTTCCTGCGGGTGGACGAGCGCTGCCGCACCTCGATGCGCGGGGTCTACGCGATCGGCGACGTGACCGGCGAGCCGATGCTGGCGCATCGCGCGATGGCGCAGGGCGAGATGGTGGCGGGTCTGGTCGCCGGCGAGCGGCTGGGCTGGGACCGGCGCGCGATCCCCTCGGTCTGCTTCACCGACCCCGAGATCGTCAGCGTCGGGCTTTCGCCCGAGGCGGCGCGGGCGGCGGGCGAGACGGTCGAGGTCGCAAGCTTTCCCTTGGCCGCCAATGGCCGCGCGCTGACCACGGGGCGCGAGGACGGCTTCGTGCGCGTCGTCGCCCGCGCCGGGGATCACCTCGTGCTGGGGCTGCAGGCGGTGGGCGCAGGACTGTCCGAGCTGGCCGCCGCCTTCGCGCTGGTGCTGGAGAACGCGCTGGTGCTCGAGGACGTGGCGGGCACGATCCATGCCCATCCGACCGAGGGCGAGGCGCTGCACGAGGCCTGCCTGCGGGCGCTGGGCCGCGGGCTGCACCTCTAGCGGCGCGGATCAGCCGCGCAGGCGCAGCGCGAACAGGCTGCCGCCGATCGCGATCAGCACGAGCACGACTGAGAACACCTCGAAGGCCGGCAGCAGGCCGATCACGTCGCTGAGCCCGCCGATCATCATCGTCGGCACCGAGTTCGCGAGGTAGCCGACGATGTAGAAGCGCGACACCATGCTGGCCCGCCGCTCGGGCGGGGCGGCGCCGGTGACCAGCCCCAGCGCCCCGACGAAGGCCGCGCCGTAGGCCAGCCCGCTGAGCGGCACCAGCACGAACATGGCCGGCCCGATCGCCGCCGGCGCGGCCAGCGCCAGCGCCACCTGCGCGGCGGCGAGGCAGGCGAGCCCCCAGAGCACCGGGCCCCGCGGCCTGAACCGGCCGAACAGCGCCTGGCCGGTGCCGGCGAAGGTCTGGAACAGCGCCGGGATCATCCCCGACAACCCGGCCGAGGCGATGGCGAAGACCTCCTGCGCCAGGGTGGTGCCCATCGCCATCATCGTCGAGCCGACCATCCAGGCGGCGCAGATCGACAGGCAGCCCAGAAGGAACGGCGCCAGCGCCGACCGCGCGGGCGGGGCCGGCGGCGGGACCCCGGGGCCAGCGACCACGGGGGCGGGCACGATGGGGGCGGGCACGGCCGCGGCCGGGTCGGGGGCTGTCGGGGGCGCGGCCGCGGGCTGCGGGTCGGCCCGGCGGCCGGCGCTGGGCCAGCGCGCCCGGCACAGCCCGGCGAAGGCCAGCGCCGCGAGCAGCGCGATGACCACGAAGGGCGTCACCGTCGGCCAGGCGTGCAGCGCGAGCGCGGCCGAGCTGAGCAGCGGCCCGCCCGCGGCGCCGGCGGTGAAGGCGACCGTCGCGAGCGTCGTCGCCGCGCCGCGCCGGTGGGGGGGCGCAAGGTCGTAAAGCGCGGTCGAGGCCATGCCCGCGATCAGCCCGGTGCCGACCCCGTTCAGGCAGCGCCCGGCCAGCAGCATCGCGAGGCTTTGCGAGCTGGCGAAGATCACCGCCCCGGCCGCGGTGATCAGAAGGCCCGGCAGGATGATCCGGCGCAGGTCGCCGACCCGGCCGCCGATCCGCGCGGTCAGCATCAGCGCGATCAGCGTGCCCAGCGAATAGATCGCGTAGATCACCGCGCCGATCCCGTGCCCGACGTCCAGCCGCGCGAGATAGATCGGGTAGAGCGGGCTGGGCGCGGTCGAGCCGATCAGCGCCGTGAACAGCGCCAGCACGCAGGACGCCCGTGCAAGGGCGAAGCTCGCGCGGGCAGGCGGCGCGGCGGGCGCGGCGGGATCGGGCATCTGGTCGGCTTTCGCGGCGGTCTCGGAGGGTGACGCGGGGGTGACGTGGGGGGAGGCGTCGCGGCCCTTCCTCCGCCGCCCGGGCGGGAAAGGCAAGGGGGCGCGGCGGCCCGCCGGCCGCTCGCGCGTCCCGGCGCCGCCCGGCACGGGGTCGCACCCGGTCTTGCGCCCGATTTTCGGGCGGGTCCCGCGTGCCCGGCCGCCGTCGCGCGCCGTGACGCCGGGCCGGTCCGCCTGCGGGGCGGTGGCGCGCCGGTCAGCGGGGATCGGCGGCGCAGACCGGCGAGACCCAGAGCCGGATCGGGTCGGCCTCGGTCGCGCCGAGGGTGCGGCAGCTGCCCGCGGCGCAGAGCGTCCAGCCCGAGGGCGTCCGGCCCGAGGCGGCCAGCAGCACGCTGCGCTGAAGCGGCAGGTGGGGCCGGAACAGCCAGCCGTCGCCGTCCCTGACCGCGCCCTCGGGGATCTCCATCCCCGCGCCGGTGCCGACCACGCGGGCCTCGATCGGGCGCAGCCCGGCGGTGGTGACCTCCCACCGCTCCCACCACTCGACACGCTCGACCGAATGGGTCCAGCTCAGCGTGAAGGACGACACGGCGAGGGCGACCGCCCCCGCCGCGCCGGAGAGGCACAGGCTCATGCCGCGGCGGGGCCGTGGCGGCGCAGGCGCAGCACGTGGATCACCACCACCAGCACCGCGAGCGCGAAGCCGATCTCGTCGGTCAGGGGCACGGCGGCGACGAGGGTCGCCCCGCCCACCAGCGCGATCAGCCGCTCGAGCACGTTCGCCCGGCCGGTGAGGAAGCCCACGACGCCGATCCCCCACAGGCCGACCGCCACCACGGTCTTGAAGAAGATGTAGGCCACGGCCAGCGGATAGCCGATCTCGGCCGCGAGCGGGCCGCCGTCCTGCAGCATCAGCGCGGGGGTGTAGACGGCCATGAACGGCACCACGAAGCCCGCCGCCGCCAGCCGGATCGCCTGCAGCGAGATCTTCAGCCCCGAGGCCTTGGCGATCGGCGCCGCCGCGAAGCAGGCGAGCGCGACCGGCGGGGTCAGGTCGGCCATGATGCCGAAGTAGAACACGAACATGTGGCTGACGATCAGCGGCACGCCCAGCTGTTCCAGCGCCGGCCCCGCGAGCGAGGAGGTGATGATGTAGTTCGGGATCGTCGGGATCCCCATGCCCAGCACGAGGCAGGTCAGCATGGTCAGGATCAGCGACAGGAACAGGTTGTCCTTCCCGATGGCGATGATCGCGCCGATGAAGGTCGAGGCGATGCCGGTCAGCGTCAGCGTGCCGATGACGATGCCGACGATGGCGCAGGCGATGCCCACGGGCAGCGCGTTGCGCGCGCCCTGCGCCAGCGCGTCGCGCAGGATGCCGAGCGTGGGCCGCGCGCCCTTCAGCACCGCGCAGGCCGCCACCAGCGCGCCGATCACCAGGACCAGCAGGTCGACGCCGTATTCCAAGAAGGCCACGCAGGCCAGCGCCACCACCACCCAGAACACGGTCCGGATCGCCGTCGGCCCGATCATCGCCGCGAGGGGCGTGCCGAGGATCAGCACCGAGACCAGCGCAAGCCCCATCGTGCCGGCGAAGATCGGCGTGTAGCCCGCGAACAGCAGGTAGACCAGCGCCGCGAGCGGCAGGATCAGCGGCCACTGGTCGCGCACCGCGCGCCAGGGGTTCGGCAGCTCGCCCTTCGGCAGGCCCTTGAGGTTGTCGCGGCCCGCCTGCAGCCAGACCATCCAGAACACCACCCCGAAATACAGCACGGCGGGCAGGATCGCGGCGGTGACGACCTCGGCATAGGGCACGTTCAGCGTCTCGGCCATGATGAAGGCCACGGCCCCCATCACCGGCGGCATGATCTGCCCGCCCATCGAGGCCGTGGCCTCGACCCCGCCGGCGAAGGCGGGCTTGTAGCCGAAGCGCTTCATCAGCGGGATCGTGAACTGGCCCGAGGCCACGACATTGGCCACGCCCGAGCCCGAGATCGTGCCCATCAGCGCCGAGGACAGCACCGCCACCTGCGCCGGACCGCCGCGCATGCCGCCGACGAGGCCCAGCGCGAAATCGGTGAACAGCTTGAGCATCCCCGCGCGTTCGAGGAAGGCCGCGAAGACCACGAACAGGAAGATGTACGAGGACGAGACATAGATCGGCGTGCCGTAGATGCCTTCGGTGCCGAAGGCGAAATGCTCGATGATCAGCTCGAAGTCGTAGCCGCGGGTGATGAAGGGCGGCGGCAGGTGCTGGCCGAAGAAGCAGTAGGCCAGGAAGATGCCGGCGATGATCGCCAGCGGCCAGCCCATCAGCCGGCGCGCGCCGATGAACACCAGCACGATCAGGATCGTGCCCACCGTGAGGTCGGCATGGGTCAGGAAGCCCGAGCGGCGGATGATGCCGTCGTAGAAGATCCACTGGTAGAGCCCGACGCCCATGCCCACGAGGCCGAGCCCCCACCAGAGCGCCTGCCCGGCGCGGGTCCGCGCCAGCAGGTTGCCGACGAGGCCGAAGCCCAGAAGCAGCAGGAAGCCCACGTGCATCGCGCGGACCACCTGGCTTGGCAGCGTGCCGAAGGCGGCGGTCCAGATCTGGAACAGCGAGAAGGCGACCGCGATCCAGAAGGCCACGCGGCCCATGGTGCCGGTGCCGAAGCCGGGGGGAAGGCCCTCGAGCGCGTCCTCCTGCGCATCGTGCGGCGCGGGGTCGGGGCTGTGGGCGGCGGGGGTGGACATCTGGAGACCTCGCGCGGGGCGGCGGGGGTGCGCGCGGGGGCTTCGCCCCCGCACCCCCGGGAAATTTGTGCCGATGAGAAAGCAGGGGCGCGGCGCCGCCTCCGGGCGCCGCGCGGGGGGCGGTCAGCCCCGGGATGCGGTCACTTCAGGATGCCGGCTTCGCGATAGTACTTCTCGGCGCCCGGGTGCAGCGGGATCGGCAGGCCCTCGGTCGCCTGTTCCAGCTTGATGCCGCCGGCGGCGGCATGGGCCGACTTCAGCCGGTCGAGGTTCTCGAACAGCAACTTCGTCATCTGGTAGGCGGTCTCGTCGTCGACCTTGTCCGAGGTCACGAGGATGTTGCCGACGGCCGCGGTCGGCACGTCCTCGGTCTGGCCGTTGTAGGTGCCGGCGGGGATCGTCGCGGCCATGAAGGGCGCGCCGATCTTCTCGACCACCTCGGCCGGGATCGCCACCACCGAGATCTCGTTGGTCGAGCTGAGATCCTTGATCGAGGCGACGCCGAGGCCCGCGGACTGCAGCGTGGCCTGGATCTGGCGGTTCTTGATCAGCTCGGCGCTTTCGCCGAAGGGCAGGTACTCGACCTTCGAGAGGTCGTCATAGCTCATGCCGGCGGCCTCGAGGATCGCGCGGGCGTTCAGCTCGGTGCCCGAGGCGGGGGCGCCCACCGACATCGACTTGCCCTTGAGGTCCTCGATCGTGGTGATGCCGGCATCGGCGGTGGCGACGATCTGGACGTAGTTGGGATAGATCGCGGCGATGGCGCGCAGGTTGTCGAGCGCGCGGGGGAAGCCCGCCTCCTCGTTGCCCTCGGCCGCGAGCTTGACGCTGTCACCCAGCGCGAAGCCGAGTTCGGCCCGGCCGGCGGCGATGAGGTTGAGGTTCTCGACCGAGGCCTTGGTGGCCTGGACCTGGGTGCGCGCCCCCTCGATGCCCTCGGCGTAGATCTCCGACAGCGCGACGCCCAGCGGGTAGTAGACCCCCGAGGTGCCCCCCGTCGCGACGTTGATGAAGGTCTGGGCCCCGGCGGCCGACGCGGCAAAGGCGGCGGCCACCACGGCCGCCGAAGCGAGCCGGGTGCGAATGGCGATCATGCGATTTCCTCCCTGGAGCATGTCCTGGCCAAAGCCTGCACGGGCGGCGGCGGATTTCCAAAGCGGATTCGCGAATTGCCCGGTTGCTGGGCAATCTCGGAAAAGTGGCTGAAAAGCGGTGAGTTATCGCGCAGGCAGCCGCTGCGATCTGGCGAATGTTCGCCAAGGTTCGGTTTTCGGTGGCGGTGGATCGCCAACGATCAACGCAGGCCGAGCCGTTGCAGCTTTTCGGCCAGGGTCCGGCGCGGGATGCCCAGCGCCTCGGCGGCGGCGGCGACCTGGCCGTCGGCGGCGGCCATCGCGTCGGAGATCATCGCGGCCTCGACCGCGGCGAGGCGCTCGGGCAGGGCGGGGGCGGGCGTCGCCGCGGGGCGCTGGGCGCCGGGCAGCGCAAGGACGCGCGCGAGTGCCGCGGCGCGCAGCTCGGGCAGCTCGTCGGGCCAGGGCCGGGCAGCGATGCGGTCAAGCTCGTCAAGCGCGAGGTCGGGGATCGGGCGGCCGAGCCGGGCCGCGGCCTCCTCGAGCGCGCGCAGGTACAGCAGCGCGATGTCCTCGCGCCGCGCCGCAAGCGGCGGCACGGCGATCTCGGCGGGGGCGAGACGGTGGTAAAGCTCGGGGCGCAGGGCTGCGCGCAGCGCCTCGGGCGGCATTGCGCTTGCGGCGACCAGCCGCAGCTCGGCGCCGCGCGCCTCGGTGCCGCGCTCGGTCAGCGCGCGCACGAGGCGCGCCTGCAGCGGGCGCGGCAGGTCCTCGATCTCGGCGATGTAGAGCGTGCCGCCGGCGGCGGCCTCGATCCGGCCGGCGGGGCGGGGGGCGCCGCGCTCGGCCGGGCGCTCGGCGGGACCGAAGAGGTCGGCCTCGATCTGCGCCTCGGACTGGCCGGCGAGGATCAGCGCCTGGAACGGGCGGCGGGCGCGGCGGCCCGCGTCGTGCAGGGCGCGGGCGGCCTCTTCCCGGCCCGAGCCGGGGCGGCCGGTCAGCAGCAGGTCGACGGGCAGGTCCGCGAGACGCGCCAGCCGGTCGCGCAGGGCGGCCATCGCCGCCGAGGTGCCGGGCAGCCGCGCCTCGATCCGCTCGGCGCTGGCCGGGGCCCAGCGCGGCAGGCCGGTGTCGCGCCGCAGGCGCCGCCGCTCGACCGCGCGGTCGATGGCCGCGACCAGATGCTCGGCCGAATAGGGCTTTTCCAGCAGGTCGAAGGCGCCGGTGCGCATCGCCTCGACCGCGACGGGCACGTCGGCATGGCCCGACAGCAGGATCACCGGCAGGCCGGGATCGGCGGCGCGCAGCTGCTCGAGCACCGCGCGGCCGTCGAGCCCGGGCATGCGCAGGTCGGTCAGCACGCAATCGAGCCGCGCGGGGTCGATCGCCTGCAGCGCCGCCGCCGGGTCGGTGAAGGTCGCGATCTCGAAGCCCGAGGCGCCAAGCCAGTCGGCCGCCGCCTCGCACAGCCGGGGCTCGTCGTCGATGAAGGCGATGGCGCCGCGGCTCATGACGGCACCGGGGTGGCGACGAAGGGCAGGGTGACGGTGGCGCGGGTGCCGCCGCCGGACGCAGGCGCGAAGGCGAGCCGCCCGCCGCAGTGATCGAGGATCGAGCGCACGATCGCGAGGCCAAGGCCCAGCCCCTCGCCGGGGCGGCCGGTGACGAAGGGTTCGCAGATCTCGGC
Source organism: Frigidibacter sp. MR17.24 (assembly GCF_037095655.1). NCBI lineage: Bacteria > Pseudomonadati > Pseudomonadota > Alphaproteobacteria > Rhodobacterales > Paracoccaceae > Frigidibacter > Frigidibacter sp. MR17.24. The sequence goes on along the minus strand of NZ_JBAWKE010000004.1, from coordinate 167,286 downwards.
CGCGCGCGCCGGCGTGAGGCCGGGGCCCTCGTCGGTCACGGTCATCGCCAGCCGGTCGCCGTCGCGCCCGAGGCGGATGACGACCCGGGCGCCGCCGGCGGCCGCCGTCGCCTCGAGCGCGTTCAGCACGAGGTTCACCGCGACCTGTTCCAGCTGCACCGCCTGCCCCGGCACCGGCGGCAGCGCCGGCGCGGGCTCGGCCGTCAGCGCCAGCCCCAGCTCGCGGGCGCGGGGCTCGGTGATCTCGACCGCGGCGGCCAGCACCTGGGCCATGTCCACCGGCTCGGGCGGGGCGGGGCGCTGGCGCGCGCCGAAGCTTTTCAGGTGGCCGACCATCTTCTGCATCCGCGCCAGAAGCCCGCGCGCGGCCGCGAGGCTGCGCGTGGCGCGCGCCGCGTCGTCGCGGCCCACGTGCAGCTCGGCCGCCGCGAGCGTCGCGTCGAGCGCCGAGAGCGGCTGGCTCACCTCGTGCACGATCGCCGCCGACATCCGGCCCAGCGCGGCGAGCTTCGCGGCATGCACGAGGCTTTCATGCGTGCGCCGCAGGTCCTCTTCGGCGCGCTTGCGCACCTCGATCTCGTGCGCAAGCTCGGCCGTGCGCTCGGCCACGCGGGTCTCAAGCTCGCGCGCCTGGGTCAGGCGCAGCCGCACGAGCTGGCGCCGCTGCGCCGCGATCACCGCGAGGACCGAGGCAAGCAGCACCGCCAGCGCCGTCACCGCCGCGACCAGTCGCGCGGTCGCGGCCACCGGCGCGACGGGCAGGCCCAGGATCAGCTCCCAGCCGTCGGGTTCGATCCGGGCGCGCGCCAGCCGCAGCGCGGCGCCCGTCGCATCGGTCAGCCGGCCCTCGGCCGAGAGCGGCTCGGCCGCGACGACGTCGAGGCCCTGATAGAGCCGCGCCCCGGCGAGCCGGTCGCGGTCGGCCGCGGTCAGCGGCGCCAGCGGGCGATAGCGCCACGGGCTTTGCCCGGTCAGGAACACCACGCCCGAAGCATCGGCGAGCGCGACGGATTCGTTGGCCTCGGCCCAGGTCCGCTCAAGCCCCTGCATGTCCAGCTTGACCACGCCGACCCCGGCGGGATGCCCGGCCGGGCCAAGGCGGGCCGACAGGAAATAGCCCGGCTTGCCCGTCGTCACCCCCACCGCGTAGGTGCGCCCGCGCCCGGTGGCCATCGACTGGGCGTAATAGGGCCGGAAGGAATAGTCCTGCCCGACGAAGCTGCCGGGCTCGTTCCAGTTCGAGGCCGCGACGGTGCGCCCGGCGGGGTCGAGCACGTAGACCTCGTCGGCGCCCGACAGGTTGCGCAGCGTCTCGAGATAGCGGTTCGCCTCGGCCTGCCGCATCCGGTCCGCCGGCGCCGCGAGCAGGCCCGCGACCCGCGCGTCGAGGCCGAGCGCGGCGGGCAGGTAGGCCAGCCGCTCGACCTCGGTCGTGACCGCGTGGCGGGTGACGGTCAGCCGATCGGCGAGCAGTCGGTCGAGCCGCGCGAGGCCGATGCGCTGCGCGAGGTGATAGGCCCCGAGGCTCGTGCCCAGCATGACGAGCGCGAGCGCCCCGGCGCGCAGCGCGCCGGGCAGGCTCGGGGCGCCGGGCAGGCGCCGGGGGGCGTCATCGCGTCGGGTCATGTGCTGCTTTTTGCCGCATCCCGCGCCCGGCGGAAAGGGTGTGCCGCGCGGTGGCCGACACAGGCGGCCGACTCGGGCGACCGACTCGGGCGGCGCCGGGGGGGCGGGAGGGTCGTTCCGCACCCGCTGCGCGGGCCCGGCAAAAGATTCGCGCCGAGTGCGAATTTTCGGGAACCCATTCCCCCCGCCCCGGGTTATGTGCCGATGACCGGAATTGACCCCAAGGACCACTCGCAGCATGCCGTCTGAGGCGCCGGAAGGCCCCGCATCCGCCGGGGGTGCAGACAGTTTGAGGATGCGGCTTCAGCGCGACACGCGGGCCGCGCATGACCGGTTGGATGCCGCGCTCGCCCGGATCGACCTCGGCTCGGCCTCCGGGCTCGCGGCGTTCCTGCAGGTGCAGGCCGAGGGCTTCGCGATGCTGCGCGCCGGGCTCGGCGATGGCGCCGGCGATCCCGGTCTGGCGCCCGGTCTGTCGGACCTTCTCGACGAGATGACTGCCGCGCTGGCCGCCGATGTCGGGCCCGTGGCGCGACCCGCACAGGTCCCGCCGCTGTCGCCCGACGCGGTGGCCTATGTCACGCTGGGGTCGCGGCTGGGCACGCGCGCGCTGGCGCAGCGCTGGGCCGCCGGGGTCGCGGGTAGCCGCTATTTCGCGCTGCCGTCGCGCGGTGCCGAGTGGCGCGATCTCGTCGCGCGGCTGTCCGCCCGCCCCGCGACCGGGCCCGCGGCCGACCGCGTCACCGCCGATGCGCTGACCTGCTTTTCCCTGTTCGACGAGGCCGCCGAGCGCCGCGGCCTTGCCGGCTCCACCCGCGCGACCGTCTCCAGCGCGGCCTGAGGATTCATGACCGAACCGCTTCCCTACGACGTCGACCTGACCAACTGCGACCGCGAGCCGATCCACCTTCTGGGCCGGGTCCAGAGCTTCGGCTGCCTTGTCGCGATCTCGTCCGACTGGATCATCCAGCACGCCTCGTCCAACTGCGCCGAAGTCCTGGGCGTGGATTTCGTCGCCGCGATCGGCACGCGGCTGCAGGACCACGTCCGCGACGAGGTTCTGGCGCGGCTGCGCGGCCGGATGCAGGCGCTGGCGCATGGCAACGACAGCGTGCGGATCTTCGGGCTGGACCTGGTGGGCGACGGCTGCCGCTATGACGTCTCGCTGCACCAGTCGGGCCGCAGCTTCGTGCTGGAATTCGAGCGCAAGATGGATCTCGACGAGCGCGACGACCTTGCGCAGGTGCATCCGCTGATCGCGCGGATCCGGTCGGGCAACGGCGTGCAGGGCATGGCGCACGAGGCCGCGCGCGGGCTGCGGGCGCTGTCGGGTTTCAGCCGGGTCAAGGTCTACCAGTTCGCCGCCGACGGCTCGGGCACCGTGATCGCGGAATCGCGCGACCCTTCGCAGGACAGCTATCTGAACCTGCGCTTCCCGGCCGCCGACATCCCCGCCCAGGCGCGCGAGCTCTACCGCCGGTCGCTGCTGCGGCTGATCGGCGATGTCGAGGATCCCGGCGCGCCGGTGCTGCCCTACCGCAACCCCGAGGGCGAGCCGCTGGACCTGTCGCTGGCGGTCACCCGCGCGGTGTCGCCGATCCACATCGAATACCTCAAGAACATGGGCGTCGGCGCGTCGATGTCGGTGTCGATCCTGCACCGCGGCCGGTTGTGGGGGCTGTTTGCCTGCCATCACCACGAACCGCTCTACATCGACTACGAGCGGCGCACCGCGGTCGAGCTGTTCGCGCAGCTTTTCTCCTATGAACTGATCCAGGCCGAGAGCGACGCCGAGCGCGATTCAATGCTGACGGCGCAAAGCACCCATGACCGGCTGATGTCGCGGCTGTCGTCGGGCGAGGGGCTGGCGGCAAGCTTCGACGTGCTCGCCGACGAGATCGCCGCGGTGATCCCGCACGACGGCATCGCGCTCTATGCCGACGGGCAGTATTTCCACCGCGGCCAGACCCCGACCGAGGAAGAGTTCCTGGGCCTCGCGCGGTTCCTCAACACCGCCGCGACCAGCCGGATCTTCGCCACCGACTCGATCGTGTCGCGCTTCCCCGGCGCCGAGGTGTTCCGCGACCGCGCCGCGGGGGTGCTGGCGCTGCCGATCTCGCGCACGCCGCGCGATTTCATCGTGCTGTTCCGAGGCGAGATCGCGCAACAGGTCGCTTGGGCGGGCAATCCGGGCAAGGTCTACGAGACCGGCGCGCACGGGCCCCGCCTGACCCCGCGCAAGAGCTTCGAGATCTGGCGCGAGGTGGTGAAGGACCATTCCGCCCCCTGGACCGAGGCCGACCTGCGCACCTCGGAAAGCTTGCGGGTGACGCTGCTCGAGGTCGTGCTGAAGCTGACCGACGCCGCCAATGCCGAGCGGCTGCGCGCACAAGAGCAGCAGGAACTGCTGATCGCCGAGCTGAACCACCGCGTACGCAACATCCTGTCGCTGATCCGCGGCCTTGTCTCGCAAAGCCGCGACGGGGCCGAGGATGTCGCCAGCTTCACCGACCGGCTGGACGGGCGGATCCAGTCGCTGGCGCGGGCGCACGACCAGCTGACCCGCAAGGAGTGGACGCCGGTCTCGCTCAAGGGGCTCGTCGATGTCGAGATGGGGGCCTATCTCGATGCGAACGGGCGGCTCGAGGTGTCGGGGCCCGACGTCCTTCTGGTGCCCGACGCCTTCTCGACCATGGCGCTGGTGATCCATGAACTGGTGACGAACTCGGCCAAGTACGGTGCGCTGTCGGTCGCGGCGGGGACGGTGCGGCTTGCGATCGCGCCGCAGCCCGACGGGGCGCTGGTGCTGGGCTGGGCCGATGTCGGCGGCCCCGCCGTGCGGCCGCCGAAGCGGCGCGGCTTCGGCACGACGATCATCGAGAAGTCGATCCCCTTCGACCTGCAGGGCGAGGCGGCGCTGCAGTTCCTCGTCACCGGGGTCGAGGCGCGGTTCATGATCCCGGCGCGCTTCGTCATGCCCGCCCCCGACGGCACCGCACCCGGGCCGGCGCCGGTGCTGGCCGTGCCCGCGACATCGGTCGTCGCCAAGCGCGTGCTGGTGGTCGAGGACACGATCATCATCGCGATGGACGCGGCCGACATGCTGGGCGACATCGGCGCGACCGAGGTCGACACCGCCTCTGGCGTGGCCGAGGCGATGCGGCTTCTCGACCGCGCGCGCTACGATTTCGTGCTGCTGGACGTGAACCTCGGGCGCGAGACCTCGCGCCCCGTGGCCGAGCGGCTGCGGGCCGAGGGCGTGCCCTTCGCGCTGGCCACGGGCTATGGCGACAGCCCCGAGGTGCGCGACGGCTACCCGCGCTCGCCGATCCTGCAAAAGCCCTACACCGTCGACATGGTGCGCCGGGTGATGGCCGAGGCGCTGGCGAACAACTGACCCGCGGCTATTCGGCCGCGCGGTGCCGCCGCGCGGTCTCGAGCCCGGCGAGACGGTCCTTCAGCTGTGCTATCTCGGCCGCCATCTCCTCGGGCGTGGGCGGCGGCGTCTCGGCCTCGCGCGGGCCGACGAGGCCGCGCGCAAGCCGCCCGATCAGGCGCGAGAGGTCGTCCATGATCAGGTAGAAGGACGGCACCACGATCAGCGACAGCACGGTCGAGACGATGATCCCGCCGATCACCGCGATCGCCATCGGCGCGCGGAAGCTGCCGCCCTCGCCCACGCCCATGGCCGAGGGCAGCATCCCCGCCGACATCGCGATCGAGGTCATGACGATCGGCTGCGCGCGCTTGCGCCCGGCCTCGACCATCGCCTCGAACCGGGGCAGGCCGCGCGCCTGCATCTCGATGGCGAAATCCACCAGCAGGATCGCGTTCTTGGTCACGATCCCCATCAGCATCAGGATCCCGATCAGCACCGGCATCGACACGGCCGAGCCGGTCAGGATCAGCGCCGCCGCCACGCCGCCGATCGCCAGCGGCAGCGAGAACAGGATGGTGAAGGGCTGGATCACCGAGCGGAACAGCAGGATCAGCACCGACATCACCAGCAGCAGCCCCAGCAGCATCGCGTTCTGGAACCCCGCCACCACCTCCTGCTGCACCTCGGCATCGCCGCTTTCGCGGATCCGCGCGCCCGCGGGCAGGTCGACGCCCGCCGCGATCTCGCGGAAGCGCGCGGTCGCGGTGTCGAGCGCGACGCCCGGCGGCAGGTTCGCCCCGATCGTCGCGCGCCGCTCGCGGTTCAGCCGGTTGATCGCGCTCGGGCCCTCGGCGATCTCGATCTCGGCCACCGCGTTCAGCGGCACCGTCCCGCCCGCCGCCGTCGGCACCCTGAGCGCCGAGATCCGCGCTAGGTCGTCCTTGATCGCGGCGCCCAGCTGCACCCGGATCGGGATCAGCCGGTCGTCGAGCGCAAGCTTGGCCAGCGCCGCGTCGTAGTCGCCGATCGTCGCGACCCGGATCGTCTCGGCGAGGTCCGCGGTCGACACGCCCAGCCGCGCGGCCTCGTCTGACCGCGGCCGCACCTGGATCTCGGGCCGGGGCAGGGCGCCCGAGGTCGACACGTCCGCCAGCGCCGGGTCGCCGCGCAGCGCCGCCTCCAGCCGGGCGACGGCCTCGTTCAGCCCGGCCTCGTCCTGCGCCAGCACCGAGAAGCTGACGTCGCGCTCGCCGCGGTCGTTGAGCTTGTAGGCCCGCAGGTCGGGGGTGCGCGACAGGATCGCGAAGACCTCGGCCTCGATCGCCGACTGCGGCCTGAGCCGCCCCTCCGAGGCCGGCACCGGCACCAGCGTGCCCACCAGCGGCGCGCGGTGCGCGATCTCGGCGATCCGGCGCAGGAGCGAGTGGTCGAGCTTTTCCAGCAGCACCGAGATCGAGGCCCGGCGGATGTCCATCTCGCCCGTGGGCGACGAGCCGCCAAGGACGAAGACGTCCGCGACCCCCTCGACCGCGGCGATGCGCTGGCGCAGCGCCTCGGTCGCGCGGTCGGTCTCCTCGAGCGAGACGCCGGGCGGCAGCTCGGCCGAGATCGAGATCCGGCTGACGTCCTCGGGCGGGATGAACGATCCCGGGATGCGGACCATGAAATAGACCGACACCGCGAGGATCGCGATCGCGGCCAGCAGCGTGAGGTAGCGCATCCGCATGGTCGCCGCGACGACGCGGGCATAGGCGCGGATCACCCCGCCCTCGGTCTGCTCGTGGTGGGCGTCGCGGGCGCGCATCAGGTAGGCGGCCATCATCGGCGTGATCAGCCGCGCGACCAGCAGCGAGAACAGCACCGCGATCGCCACGGTCAGGCCGAACTGGCGGAAGTACTGTCCCGGGATGCCGGGCATGAACGACACCGGGGCGAAGACCGCGACGATGGTGAAGGTGGTGGCGATCACCGCCAGCCCGATCTCGTCCGCGGCGTCGATCGCGGCGCGGTAGGGCGACTTGCCCATGCCGATGTGGCGCGAGATGTTCTCGATCTCGACGATGGCGTCATCGACGAGGATGCCGGTGGCGAGCGTGATCGCGAGGAAGCTCACGAGGTTGAGCGAGAAGCCCAGGATGTCCATCAGCCAGAAGGTCGGCACCGCCGAGAGCGGCAGCGCCACCGCCGCGATCAGCGTCGCGCGCCAGTTGCGCAGGAACGCGAGCACCACGAGGATCGCCAGCACCGAGCCCTCGATCAGCGTGTGCAGCGCGGCCTCATAGTTGCCGTAGGTGTAGAAGACGGTGTCGTCGACGGGCGTGATGCGGATCTCGGGATGGTCGGCGCGGATCTGCGCGAGCGTGGCGCGGGTGACCTCGTCGACCGACACCTCGGAGGCGCCCTTGGCGCGGAACACCGCGAAGGTCACCACCTGCTGGCCGTTGAAGCGCGAGAAGCTGCGCAGCTCTTCGTAGGTGTCGATGACGGTGCCGATGTCGCCCAACCGCACGAACCGCCCCGAGGGCAGCGCGATCGAGGTCTGCGCCAGTGCCGCGACCGCCTGCGCGTCGCCCAGAAGCCGGATCGCCTGCTCGCCGCCGCCGATCTCGGCCCGCCCGGCGCCGAGATCGGCGTTGGTGGCCCGGATCTGGCGGCTGACCGTGGCGGCGGTGATGCCGTAGCTGTCCAGCAGCCCCGGGTCGAGTTCCACCCGGATCTCGCGGTCGGCGCCGCCGTAGCGGTCGACGCGGCCGATGCCGGGCTGGCCCTGCAGCGCCCGCGTCACCACGTCCTCTACGAACCACGACAGCTCCTCGATCGTCATGTCGGGCGACGAGACGGCATAGGTCAGGATCGCCTGCCCCTCGACGTCGATGCGCGACACGATCGGCTCCTCGACATCGCCGGGCAGGTCCGAGCGGATGCGGTCGATCGCGTCCTTCACGTCGGTCACCGCCTGATCGGTCGGGATCTCCATCCGGAATTCGACCGAGGTCTGCGAACTGCCGTCGGCGACGGTCGAGATGATGTTCTTCACCCCGTTCACGCCCGCGACCGCGTCCTCGACCAGTTTCGTCACCTGGCCTTCCAGCTCGGCCGGCGCCGCGCCGGGCTGCGCCACCGAGACCGAGACCAGCGGCACGTCGATGTTGGGGAAGCGGGTGACGGGCAGGGCGTTGAACGCCTGCCAGCCCAGCGCCATCAGCAGCACGAAGCACAGGATCGGGGCGATCGGGTTGCGGATCGACCAGGCCGAGAAATTCATCGCTCAGTTCCCGGCCGCGGGCGTGTCGGGCGTATCGGCAGCGTCGACCGGGTTGATCCGGTCGCCGGGTCGCACGAAGGCGCCGGCGCGCGCCACGACCCGGTCGCCCGCGAACAGGCCCTCGCGGATCTCGACCCAGGCGCCGTCGCGGATGCCCAGCGTGACCGGCGCCACCTCGACCGTGCCGTCGGCGCGCACGCGCTTGGCCTCGGCCCCGGCGGCCCCGGTGGCGCTGCCGCCGCGGGCGATCGCGGCGGCGGGAAGCGCCAGCGCCTCGCGCCGCTCGACCAGGATCTCGGCCTCGGCGAACTGGCCCGCGCGGATGCGGTCGGTGGCGTCGATGCCGATGCGCACCCGGCCAAGGCGCGTGGTGGCGTCGACCGTGGGCTCGACCAGCCGTACGGTGCCGGTCAGCGGCTCGGCCACGCCCGCGGGGTGCAGGCTGACCGCCTGGCCGGGGGCGAGGCGGCCGATGTCCTGTTCGGCGACGTCGGCGCGCAGTTCGAGCGCGCCGTCGCGGATCAGTGTGAACATCGGCTCGCCCTGGGCGGTGGCGACCGCGCCGACCTGCGCGGTCCGCTCGGTGACGATGCCCGCGACCGGCGCCGCGACCAGCGTGCGCTGCAGCCGCAGGTCGACATCCGCGATCTGCGCGTCGACGAGGTCGCGCTGGGCCTGCGCCGCGCGAAGCCCCTCTTCGGCGGCGGTGACGCGCGCATTCGCGGCATCGGCGCTGGCCTGGGCCTGGTCCAGCGCGGCCTGCGCCGTGGTGCCCTGGTCGCGCAGCGCCTGCGTGCGCCGCAGCACCCGTTGCGCCTCGAGCGCCGAGGCCTGCGCCTCGACCCTCTGCGCCTCGGCCTGCGCGATCGAGGCGACGGCGGCGGCGCGGCTGGCGACGTACTGGCTGCGCTGCAGGTCGAGCGTCGCGCCCGACAGCCGGGCAAGCGGCTGCCCGGCCTCGACCCGGTCGCCGACATCGACCATGAGCGAGTCGATCGGCTGCCCCTCGATCAGCGGCTGGACCTGCACCTGTTCGACCGGCTGCACGAGGCCGGCGGCGCGGATCCGGTCCGACAGCGCGCGGCGCGCGACCGTCACCACCGAGATCGCGGGCAGGGCCGGCGCCTCGGCGCGCGGGGTCTCGGCGGCATCCGGCGCGGCCACCTGCGCGGGGGCCGGCGCGGCCTGCACGGCAAGGGCGGCCAGGAGAAGGGCGGGGAGGCTGGCACGTCGGGGCATCTTGGTGTCTCGAACTGTCCGGTTCGATGGGACCATAGTGCAAAGTTAATACCGAACACATAGGAAAGCGCTGCATCCTGCCGCTTTCCGTGGCGGCGATGCGCCGACGGTCTTTGCCAAGGGCCTTCGGTGCGGGCCAATGGTGTGGGCCGGGGCCGACGGGAAGGGACGGACGGCGACGAAACGTCGCGGCCAAGGCTTGCCCGTGCCGGGCTTTCAGCTATGATTTCCAGCGCTTCAGGAACGGATGGACCTTGAGATGAGCATTGCCGCCCCGGAAACCCAGGTCGTCACCAAGTGGAAGGTCGCCTGCGATGGCGGCGAAGGCGCGCTGGGCCATCCCCGCGTCTGGCTGACGATCCCGCAGGACACCGGATTCGTCGAATGCGGCTATTGCGACAAGCGGTTCGTCATCGACCGCGACCACGCGCACGACGACCACTGATCCCCGCAGGACCGGCATCGCGACGGGCGGGATTAATCCGGCCTTAGCCGTTTGCGTCGTTCCCTCGTTTCCGCATGGACGAGGGAATGGGCGATGTTTTCTTCCGAGGATATCGAGGCGGTGCGGTCAAGCTTCGCGGCCGCGCTGGAACGCGAGCCGGAGCTGATCCTGCTGTTCTACGAACGGCTGTTCCGTGCCAATCCGCACCTGCGCAGCCTGTTCCCGCGCACGATGAAGGATCAGGCGCACAAGCTGCACCTGACGCTGGACATCGCGATGGCGGGGCTGCGCAAGCCGCAGGCGCTCGAGTCGCCGCTGCGGGCGCATGGCAGGCGCCACGCGGCGATGGGGGTGCGCTCGCCCGACTACCAGCTGGTCGAGACGGTCCTGGTCGAGGTTCTGGCCGAGCTTGCGGGCCCGGACTGGACCCCGGCGGCGGCCGCGGGCTGGGACCGGCTGCTGGGCTTCGTCAGCGCGACGATGATCGCCGGCGCGACCGAGGAGCGCGCCCGCCCGGCCTTCCCCGGCGTGCCGCAGCCGATGCGCCCCGCCGGCTGAGGCCCGCCTCCAAGGCCCGCCCGTCGAAGACCGCCAGATGAAGCCCGCCGGTTGAAGACCGCCGGCCCGGTCGCCGCCGGCGCGTTCCGGCGGTGGCGGCCGCAAGCCTGCGGACTGGAAGCCTGCGGCCCTTTGTGTCACTCCTGCGCGACAAGCCGACGCGACACGGAGGGGCCGAGATGTCCGCAGACTTCACCAAGGACAGCCACCTGCACCTGATCGACGGCTCGGCCTTCATCTTCCGTGCCTACCACGCGCTGCCGCCCCTGACGCGCAAGTCCGACGGGCTGCCGATCGGCGCGGTCGCGGGCTTTTGCAACATGCTCTACCGCTATGTCTCGGGCAATTCCGGCCCCGACGCGGCCAGCCACGTGGCGGTGATCTTCGACTATTCCTCGAAGACCTTCCGCAACCAGATCTACGACCAGTACAAGGCCCACCGCCCCGAGCCGCCCGAGGACCTGCGCCCGCAATTCCCGCTGACGCGCGACGCGACCCGCGCCTTCAACATCGCCTGCATCGAGACCGACGGCTACGAGGCCGACGACATCATCGCCTCCTACGCCTGCCGCGCGCGCGAGGCGGGCGGGCGGGTGACGATCATCTCGTCCGACAAGGACCTGATGCAGTTGGTGGGCGACGGGGTCGAGATGCTCGACCCGATGAAGGACCGCCGCATCGGCCGCGAGGAGGTGTTCGAGAAGTTCGGCGTCTACCCCGAGCGCGTCGTCGACGTGCAGGCGCTGGCGGGCGATTCGGTCGACAACGTGCCCGGCGCCCCCGGCATCGGCATCAAGACCGCGGCGCTGCTGATCAACGAGTTCGGCGATGTCGAAAGCCTGCTCGCCCGCGCGGGCGAGATCAAGCAGCCCAAACGCCGCCAGACCCTGATCGACCACGCCGAGATGATCCGCATCTCCAAGCGCCTCGTCACGCTCGACTGCGACACCCCGCTGGACGAGCCGCTCGCCGATCTCGCGATCCGCGCACCCGAGGCCGAGACGCTGATGGGCTTCCTCAACCAGATGGAATTCCGCACGCTGACCAAGCGGGTGGCCGACAGCTTCGGCGTCGCCGCGCCCGCCATGCCCGAACCCGCCGCGGCCGCCGCCCCGGCCGATCGCGCCGCCACCCCCGGCGCCCCGCCGCCCGAGCCCGAGCGCCTGCCCTTCGACGCCGCCGGCTATGCCTGCATCACCACGGCCGCGGCGCTCGCGGACTGGATCGCCGAGATCGCCGACCGCGGCCTCGTCGCCTTCGACACCGAGACGACCGGCCTCGACGAGATGCGCGCCGATCTGGTCGGGATCTCGCTTGCCACCGCGCCGGGGCGGGCCTGCTACATCCCGCTCGGCCACCGCGCCGGCGGCGACGACCTGTTCTCGGCCGAGGCGCCCGCGCCCGACCAGCTGCCGCTCGACGAGGTGATCGCCGCGCTGAAGCCGGTGCTCGAGGACCCGGCGATCCTCAAGATCGCGCAGAACGCCAAGTACGACGTGAAGATGCTCGGCCGGTACGGGATCGATGTCGCCCCGGTCGACGACACGATGCTGATGAGCTACGCGCAGAACGCGGGCCTGCACAACCACGGCATGGACGAGCTGTCGGACCGCTACCTCGGCCACCAGCCGATCCCGATCAAGGAGCTGATCGGCTCGGGCAAGAGCCAGATCACCTTCGACCGCGTCCCGGTGGCCGAGGCGGTCAAATACGCGGCCGAGGATGCCGACGTGACCTTCCGCCTGTGGCAGGTGCTCAAGCCCCGGCTGCACCAGGCCGCGGTGACCACGGTCTACGAGACGCTGGAGCGCCCGATGGTGCCGGTGCTCGCGGCGATGGAGCGCGCGGGCGTGCTCGTCGACCGCGACACGCTCTCGCGGATGTCGAACGCCTTTTCCCAGAAGATGGCGGGCCTCGAGGCCGAGATCCACGAGCTTGCCGGCCAGCCCTTCAACATCGGCTCGCCCAAGCAGCTGGGCGAGATCCTGTTCGACAGGCTCGGTCTTTCGGGCGGGTCCAAGGGCAAGACCGGCGCCTATGCGACCGGGGCCGAGGTGCTCGAGGACATCGCCGCCGACGGCGATGTCGAGGCCGGCCGCACGCTCGCGGCGCGCGTGCTCGACTGGCGGCAGGTCTCGAAACTGAAATCGACCTACACCGACGCGCTGCAGACCCATATCCACCCCGAGACGGGGCGCGTGCACACCTCCTATTCCATCGCCGGCGCCGCGACCGGGCGGCTGGCGTCGACCGACCCGAACCTGCAGAACATCCCCGTGCGCACCGAGGAGGGCCGCCGCATCCGCGAGGCCTTCGTCGCCGGCCCGGGCCGCCGGCTGGTCTCGCTCGACTACAGCCAGATCGAACTGCGCATCCTCGCCCATGTCGCCGACATCCCGGCGCTGAAGGAGGCGTTCCGCGACGGCATCGACATCCACGCGATGACGGCAAGCCAGATGTTCAACGTGCCGCTCGAGGGCATGGACCCGATGGTCCGCCGCCAGGCCAAGGCGATCAACTTCGGCGTGATCTACGGCATCTCGGGCTTCGGCCTCGCGCGCAACCTGCGCATCCCGCGGGCCGAGGCGCAGGCCTTCATCGACACCTATTTCGAACGCTTCCCCGGCATCCGCGAATACATGGACGCGACCGTGGCCTTCGCGAAGCAGACGGGCTACGTCCAGACCCTCTTCGGCCGCAAGATGCACACGCCCGAGATCAACGCGAAGGGCCCGACCGCCGGCTTCGCGCGCCGCGCCGCGATCAACGCCCCGATCCAGGGCGCCGCTGCCGACATCATCCGCCGCGCCATGGTCCGCATGCCCGGCGCCATCGCCGACCTGCCGGCGACGATGCTGCTGCAGGTCCACGACGAACTGCTGTTCGAGGTCGACGAGGCCGCGGTCGACACGCTGATCGGTCGCGCCCGCGCGGTGATGGAGGGCGCGGCCGATCCCGCCGTCGCCCTCGACGTGCCCCTGGTCGTCGACGCGGGCCAGGGCGCCAACTGGGCCGAAGCGCACTGACGCCCTCTCCGCCCCCCTCGACTTTGTCCAAATATCCCGGGGGGCGCCGCAGGCGCGGGGGCAGCGCCCCCTCGGCACGGCTTTCGCCTTGGACGAAATGTCCCGGGGGGCCGCGGCCCCGGCCGCGGCGGGGGCAGCGCCCCCTCCCACTTGCCCAGCCCCGCGACGCTGCCTATAACGCCCGCCATGAACCGGATGGTCTTCACCGCCGCGCCGATCGCGCGAATTACCGGCCCGGCGCTCTGATCCTCAGGGCGGCCGGGTGATCCGACGTCCGGGGCCGGTCGCGCGATGCCGCCGTCCCGGGCGCCCGTTGCAGAAGACCTCTCCGGGACCCGTCCCGGACCCCGTTCCCAGACAGCCCCCGATCGCCGGCCGCGCCGGCGCGCCGCCGGGGCCCCGTTTCCAAGGATGTCCGCCGATGTGCGCCGATACCGTCCCGCCCGCCGAGACCACCGCCCCCGACTACCGCGACACCGTCTTCCTGCCCGAGACCGCCTTCCCGATGCGCGCGGGCCTGCCGCAGCGCGAGCCGGGCTGGCTGGCGCGCTGGGCCGAGATCGGCGTCTACGACCGCCTGCGCGAGAAGCCGGGCCGGGCGCCCTTCACGCTGCATGACGGCCCGCCCTATGCCAACGGCCACCTGCACATCGGCCACGCGCTGAACAAGGTGCTGAAGGACATGGTGGTGCGCAGCCAGCAGATGATGGGCCGCGACGCGCGCTATGTCCCGGGCTGGGACTGCCACGGCCTGCCGATCGAGTGGAAGATCGAGGAGCAGTACCGCGCCAAGGGCCTGAACAAGGATGACGTGCCGGTCGTCGATTTCCGCCAGGAATGCCGCCGCTTCGCCGAGGGCTGGATCGACATCCAGCGCGAGGAGTTCAAGCGCCTCGGCGTCACCGGCAACTGGGCCGACCCCTACCTGACCATGGACTTCCACGCCGAGGCCGTGATCGCGCGGGAATTCATGACCTTCCTGATGAACGGCTCGCTCTACCAGGGCTCGAAGCCGGTGATGTGGTCGCCGGTCGAGAAGACCGCGCTGGCCGAGGCCGAGGTCGAATACCACGACCACACCAGCCACATGATCTGGGTGCGCTTCCCGATCGTCGCGGGCGCGCCCGCCGACATGGCCGGTGCGAAGGTGGTGATCTGGACCACCACCCCCTGGACGATCCCGCAGAACCGCGCCGTGGCCTTCGGCCCCGCGATCTCCTACGGGCTCTACGAGGTCACCGGCCGGCCCGAGCAGAGCCAGGCCACGATCGGCGAATACCTCGTGCTGGCCGATACGCTGGCCGGCCAGGTGATGGCGCAGGCCAAGCTTGACGACACCATGTACCGCCGCCTGCGCGACGTGGGCGCCGAGGAACTCGGCGCGCTGACCCTCGCCCATCCCTATCGCGGGATCGAGGGCGGCGCCGGCGAATGGGACTTCGACGTGCCGATGCTGCCGGGCGACCACGTCACCGACGACGCGGGCACGGGCTTCGTGCACACCGCGCCCAGCCATGGCGACGACGACTATCAGCTGGGCCTGAAGTTCGGCCTGCCGATGACCTACAACGTCGAGCCGGACGGCAGCTACCGCACCGACCTGCCGGTGTTCGGCGGCCAGGCGATCATCCTGCCCGACGGCAAGGAAGGCCCGGCGAACGTCGGCAACATCAAGGCGCTGGCGGGCCAGGGCGCGCTGCTGGCCAAGGGCAAGCTGAAGCATTCCTACCCGCACAGCTGGCGCTCGAAGGCGCCGCTGATCTACCGCAACACGCCGCAGTGGTTCGTGGCCATCGACCGCGACCTGAACGACGGCATGGATAGCTACGGCACCACGATCCGCGCGCGGGCGCTGAACTCGATCAACCGGCTGGTCGAATGGACCCCGGCGGGCGGGCGCAACCGTCTGCACTCGATGATCGAGAGCCGCCCGGATTGGGTGCTGTCGCGCCAGCGCGCCTGGGGCGTGCCGCTGACCTGCTTCGTCAAGGCCGGTGCCAGGCCCACCGATGCCGACTTCCTGCTGCGTGACGCCGCCGTCAACGCCCGCATCGCCGAGGCCTTCGAGGCCGAGGGCGCCGATGTCTGGTACACCGAGGGCTTCAAGGACAAGATGCTGGACGGCATCGTCGACCCGGCGGCCTACACCCAGATCTTCGACGTGCTCGACGTGTGGTTCGATAGCGGCTCGACCCATGCCTTCGTGCTGCGCGACCGCAAGGACGGCACCGCGGACGGGCTTGCCGATCTCTACCTCGAGGGGACCGACCAGCACCGCGGCTGGTTCCATTCCTCGATGCTGCAGGCCTGCGGCACCAAGGGCCGCGCGCCCTATCGCGGCGTGCTGACCCACGGCTTCACGCTGGACGAGAAGGGCATGAAGATGTCCAAGTCGCTCGGCAACACCGTGGCCCCGCAAGAGGTCATCGACCAGTACGGCGCCGACATCCTGCGGCTGTGGGTCGCGCAGTCCGACTACACCGTAGACCTGCGGATCGGCAAAGAGATCCTGAAGGGCACCGCCGACAGCTACCGGCGGCTGCGCAACACGCTGCGCTTCCTGCTCGGCTCGCTCAACGGCTTCACCGAGGCCGAGCGCGTCGCGCCCGAGCAGATGCCCGAGCTGGAGGCCTGGGTGCTGCACCGGCTGGCCGAACTGGATGGCGAGGTGCGCAAGGGCTATGCCGCCTATGACTTCCAGGGCGTGTTCCAGAAGCTGTTCACCTTCTGCACGCTCGACCTGTCGTCGGTCTATTTCGACATCCGCAAGGACGCGCTCTATTGCGACGCGCCCGACTCGCTGCGCCGGCGTGCCGCGCGCACGGTGATGGACCTGCTGTTCCACCGGCTGGTGACCTGGCTGGCCCCGATCCTCGTCTTCACGATGGAGGAGGTCTGGCTCGAGCGGTTCCCGGGCGAGCGATCCTCGGTCCATCTCGAGGACATGCCCGAGACGCCCGCCGCCTGGCTGAACCCGGGTCTCGCCGCCAAGTGGGACGGCATCCGCCGCACCCGCCGCGCGGTCACCGCCGCGCTCGAGGTGCAGCGCACCGCCAAGGAGATCGGCGCCAGCCTCGAGGCGGCCCCGGTGGTCCATGTCGAGGATGCCGATCTTCTGGCGGCGCTGAAATCGGTCGATTTCGCCGAGGTCTGCATCACTTCGGCGCTGGCGCTGACCGGCGATCCGGCCCCGGCCGAGGCGTTCCGCCTGGGCGACGTGCCCGGCGTGGGCGTCGTGTTCGAAAAGGCGATGGGCGAGAAATGCGGCCGGTGCTGGCAGATCCTGCCCGACGTCGGCAGCCATGCCCATCCCGGCACCTGCGCGCGCTGCGACGCCGCGCTGGGCGCGACGGGGCGCTGATGCCCGAACTGGCGGTGACCGGTCCGTTCGGGCGGGTCACCGTCACCGAGACCGCCGGCCGGATCACCCGGCTGCGCTGGTCCGACCTGCCGGCGACCGACGAGACCCCGCTGCTGGCCGCCGCGCGCGACCAGCTGGCGGCCTATTTCGCCGGCCGCCTGCGGCGGTTCGATCTGCCGCTGGACCTGGGCGAGGGGTTCCGCGCGCGGTTCCTTGCGGCGCTGGTCGCGATCCCCTTCGGCGCCACGCGGCGCTACGGCGATCTCGCGCGCGATCTGGGGGTCTCGGCGCAGGCGATCGGTCAGGCCTGCGGCGCGAACCCGATCCCGATCATCGTGCCCTGTCACCGGGTCCTCGGGACCGGGCACCTCGGCGGCTTCTCGGCCCCCGGCGGGATCGAGACCAAGCTTTCCCTGCTGCGCCTCGAGGGCGCCGAGATCCCGGGGCAGGGCGGGCTGCTGCTTTAGGCGGCCTTCGCCTCGCGGGCGCGCTTGACCGCCTGTTCCACCGCGTTGGTGACGTCGAGATGGCCCGACAGCTCGGTGTTGGTGTGGTGCCAGGCGCCGGGGATGATGAAGTCGGTCTCGATCTCCTTGTCCGAGTTCATCTCGCCGTAATTGTCCTGCTCACCCATGATGGTGACGGCGCGGAAGCCCTCGGGCAGCGCGATCCGGGTCGAGATCTGGATCACCGTCAGCGACTTGGCCAGCGCCGCGGCCTTGTCGGGCTGGCTGTCGGCCAGAATCGACAGCGCGTCCGAGATCACGACATTGCCCTTGGAATGGCCGACGATCACCTCGAACGGGTGGTCGGCCAGGATCGCGGCGACGGTCTTGGCATCCTGTGCGCCCGTCGCCTCGTCAAGGCCGGGCACCTTGGAATAGGCGAAGGTCGATCCGTGCGGCCGCGACAGCAGGTCGAGCATCTCGAACTGGTGGCGGTTGCGCATCAGCTGGGTGAACCACAGCATCCCGCCCATCACCTCGGTCATCAGGTCCGACACGCCATAGCCCGAGACCACCGCCAGCACCGGCGCGTCCAGTGCGTCGCCGACGTTGCGGGCGAAGGCCGCGGCCCCCAGCGCCGACGAGCCGCCGCCCGCCACCACCAGCGCCTTGCAGGCCTGGCTGTGGCGCGAGGCGCGGAAATCGTCGAAATGGTCGAAGCGTTCGACATCGGGGTGGTCGGAATTGCCGACCATCAGCACCGAGCCGGGCGCGGCATAGCGCGGCGCCATCTCGGCCGCTTCGTGGTTGTGCAGCTTGTCGAGGTCGTAGAACAGCCAGTCGAGCATCGCGTTGCGCTCGCGCGGCAGCTCAAGCAGGGCCTCGCGCATCGGGTTCGGCCGGTTGGCCTGATCGGCGATGGTCATCAGCCGGGCGGTCTGCGCGGCGTGAAGGATCGCGAGGGATTGCATGGCGTTCTCCGGATCTGGCTGCCTTCCGCCGCAGGATGATCCGGTTTCCCGCGCCCGGCAAGAGCACCTGCCACCGGCTTCGCGTCAATTGTGCGCGCGTGCCTTCGGAAACAGCTCTTGCACGATGCCGGCGAGCAGCAGGTAGAGCGACGTGATCACCAGCCCCCAGTGCGCCCAGCTCTGCGGATCGAAATCGACCCAGGCGGCCCAGCCCGCGAAGAAGGTCCAGCCCAGCGCCATCGGCAGCGACAGCCAACGCCAGCGCTCGGTCCGCACCGGGTGGATGAACTTGAGGTTGAGGAACATCGCGACCGCCAGCGCCACGACCAGCGCGAGCGTGATCCAGAACGGCGGCTTTAGCGCGAACAGCACCAGCACCACCATGTTCCAGCAGCCCGGGAACCCGGCGAAGCTGTTGTCCTTCGTCTTCATCCGGGTGTCGGCGAAATAGACGACCGAGCCGTAGACGATGACGATGATCGCGGTCCATCCGGTCCAGCCCGGCAGCAGGTCCGACTTGAACAGCGCATAGGCGGGGATGAAGACATAGGTCAGGTAGTCGACGATCAGGTCCATCAGGACGCCGTCATAGGTGGGGAAGTTCTTCTTCACCTCGTAGCGGCGGGCCAGTGGCCCGTCGATGCCGTCGACGAACAGCGCCACCACCAGCCACCAGAACATCTTCGCCCACTCGCCCTCGACCGCCGCCAGCAGCGCGAGCATGGACAGGACCGCGCCGGTGGCGGTGAGAAGGTGGACCGAGAGGGCCTTGAGGCGCAGCGACATGGGCCCCCTGATGACTGAAAAGTGACGACTCCGCAACCAAGCCCTGAGGTCCGCGCGAAGTTCCCGCAGGTTTCGGCAAGCGCGGCGTCACGCGGGCCTTCGACAGGGGGCGGACGCGGGCGAGGAAGGCGTCTCGGGGCCCCGACACGGCGGCCACTGTCCCGTCCCCGGGCGAAGGCGCCGGTTCAGGCGCGCGGGTGCGCGGCCTCGTAGACCTCCAGCAAGCGGGCGGCATCGACGGCGGTATAGGCCTGGGTCGTCGACAGCGAGGCGTGGCCCAGCAGCTCCTGGATCGTGCGCAGGTCGCCGCCGGCGGCCAGCAGGTGCGTGGCGAAGCTGTGGCGCAGCGCGTGCGGCGTTGCCGTCGCCGGCAGCCCGAGGCCCATCCGCGCCGTTTCCATCGCCTTGGCGACGATGCGCGCGTTCAGCGCCCCGCCGCGCGCGCCGCGAAACAGCGGCCCCGCGGGATCGCGCGCAAAGGGCGCGGCGGCAAGATAGGCCTCGACCGCGCGGGCCGCCGCCGGCAGCACCGGCACCAGCCGTTCCTTGCCGCCCTTGCCGCGGATCCGCAGCACCTCGGCCAGCGGCGCATCGGCCCCGGTCAGGCCCAGCGCCTCGGAGATCCGCAGCCCGCAGCCCCACAGCAGCGTCAGCACGGCCGCGTCGCGCGCCGCGATCCAGGGCTCGAGCGCCTGCACCTCGACCGCCTCGATCATCGCGCGGGCCGCATCGGGGGCGAGCGGCCGGGGCAGCGGCTTCTTGAAGCGCGGCGAGCGCGCGGACAGCACCACGGTCGCGTCGAACCCCTCGCGGTCCGACAGCCAGCGGTAGAAGCTGCGCACCGACGACAGCTGCCGCGCAAGGGTGCGGGCCCCGACGCCGCCGTTGCGCTGGTGCGCCATCCAGGCCCGCAGGTCCGCGGCCGAGATCCGCCCAAGCGGGCCGGGCGCCACCGGCTCGTCCCAGTGCCCGGCCAGGAAGCCCAGGAACTCCGACACGTCGGCGCGATAGGCGGTGACGGTGCGCGGCGCCGCGCCCTCGAGCGCGCCAAGATGCGTGCCCCAGGCCTGCAGCGCGTCGCGCAGGGCCGGGGTCAGCATCAGGCTCATGCGAGCCAGCGCCGCATCGCCCGCTCGAAGGCGCCGGCGAAGAAGCCCAGCAGGTCGGTGCCCTGCGACGGCTTGAAGTGATGCGGGTCCTCGGAGCCCAGCACCAGCATCCCCGGCAGCCGTCCCGGCCCGAGGTTCAGCCGCAGCACCGCCTCGGAGCGGACGAAGTCGGCCCGCTCGCCATAGACGCCGTCGGTCGTCGGCCGGGTCTGGCGCAGCACCACGTCGCGCACCGCGCCGTTGCGGGGGCCGCGCATGTAGGCGGCGACAAAGCCCGGCTCGGCGATGCAGAGCACCTCGCCCAGATGCGCCAGCGCCGGATCCTCGTCCGACTGGCGGCTCTCCAGCACCAGGCGCAGCGCGTCCAGCCGCAGCAGCCCCTGCAGCCCGCCCTCCAGCTCGGCCAGGAAGTCCTCGAAGGTCGCGGGCTCGAGGATGCTGAGGACGGCGCGGTGGATCTGGGTGGTGCCGGCGAGGTTCTCGTAGGCCGCCGCGATCACCGAGCGGTGCGTGTCCTCGAGCCGGTCGAGCCGCTGCTCGAGCCGCGCCATGGCGATGCCGCGCAGATCGACGATGTTGGCGCCCATCGCGCGCTCGTTCGCCGCGACCAGCGCCTTCATCAGGTCGCGGTCCTCCAGCACCACCTCGGGCTGGGCGATGACCAGCGCGCGCAGCCGCGCGGCGATCACTTCGGGGGAATCGGTCTTCTCGGCGGGATCCACCATGCCTGCCATCCTTGGTCTGCTGCTCGCGGGTCCTTGATCGGACCTCGTTGGGCGGCAGGGTAGCGGCTTGGCCGCGGGGCGGCAATCGCCCCGATCGTGGCGGCGGGGCAGGCGCGGCGGATCGGCAACGGCCCGCTCCGCCCCCCGGTCGGCGCCCGGGGATCGTCCGGGGGCACGCGGTCCGGCGGGGCAGGCGCGGCGGATCGGCAACGGCCCGCTCCGCCCCCCGGTCGGCGCCCGGGGATCGTCCGGGGGCACGCGGTCCGGCGGGGCAGGCGCCCCGCCGGCACGGTGGTCAGAGAATGCTCTGGCCGGTCGCGGCCCAGTCCTTGGTGAACTGCTCGAGCCCCTTGTCGGTCAGCACGTGGTTCGCCATCGCCTTAATCACCGCGGGCGGGGCGGTCATCACGTCGGCGCCGATGCGGGCGCATTCGATCGCGTGGTTCACCGTGCGCACCGAGGCCGCCAGGATCTCGGTCTGGAAGTCGTAGTTGTCATAGATCGTGCGGATGTCGTTGATCAGCTCGCAGCCGTCGATGCCGTTGTCGTCCAGCCGGCCGACGAAGGGCGAGATGAAGGCCGCGCCCGCCTTGGCGGCCAGCAGTGCCTGCCCGGCCGAGAAGCAGAGCGTGACGTTGACCATCTTGCCCTCGGATGCGAAAGCCTTGCAGGCGGTCAGCCCGGCCCAGGTCAGCGGCACCTTGATCGCGATGTTATCGGCAATGGCGGACAGTTTCATGCCCTCGGCGATCATGTCCTTGGCCTCGGTGGCCACGACCTCGGCCGACACCGGGCCCTCGACCAGATCGCAGATCTCCTTGGTGACCTCGAGGATGTTGCGCCCCGACTTCAGGATCAGCGACGGGTTGGTGGTCACGCCATCGACCATGCCAAGGGCGTGCAGCTCCTTGATGGCGGCGATGTCGGCGGTATCGACGAAGAATTTCATGTCCGGCCTCCTTGGGGCGGGGGACCGTTTGCCTGCCCCCCTGACAAATCGTGCACCTGATAGCGCAACCAGCCGCGTCGCGGAAGCCCCGAGGCCCGCGCGGCATGGCTGATCTGCCGCTTTTCACCGATGGCCCGCCGGCCGAATTCCCCGAAGGCGCGCGGGTCGCCGTGCTGACGGCCGAACCGGTGGGGCGGGTTCTCGACTATCTGGCGCCCGAGGGCGGCTGCGACGCGGGGGCCTATGTGGCGGTGCCGCTCGGGCCGCGGCTGGTGCTGGGCGTGGTCTGGGGCCCGGGCGAGGGCGGGTTCGACGCGGCGAAGCTGCGCCGCGTGAACCGGGTGCTGGATGCGCCGCCGATGCCCGGGCCGCTGCGCGACTTCCTGGTGCGGGCGGCGGACTACACGCTGACCGCGCCCTCGGCGATGCTGCGGCTGGCGACGCGCGCGCCGGGCCTGGGCGAGCCGCCGGGCGTGCGGCTGCTGTACCGCGCGAACGGCCATGTGCCGGCGCGGATGACCGAACCGCGCGAGCGCGTGCTCGAGGCGATGGCCGAATACGACGGCGCCGCCCTGACCCTGTCCGAGATATCGGCGGCCTCGGGCGCCTCGAGCGCGGTGGTGAAGGGCCTCGTGAAGGCCGGCGCCATCGACGAGATCGAGGCGCCGCGCGACCAGCCGTTCCCGCCGCTCGATCCCGGCCGGCCCGGCAAGGCGCTGGCGCCCGACCAAGCCGATGGCGCGGCGCGGCTGGCGGCGGCGGTGGCCACGGGGCGCTACGGCACGACGCTGCTGAAGGGGGTCACCGGCTCGGGCAAGACCGAGGTCTATCTCGAGGCGGTCGCCGAATGCCTGCGGCAGGGCCGGCAGGCGCTGGTGCTGCTGCCCGAGATCGCGCTGACGGCCGAGTTCCTGACCCGGGTCGAGGCGCGCTTCGGCGCGCGGCCCGCCGAGTGGCATTCGGGCGTGACCCAGACCGAGCGGCGCCGGGTCTGGCGCATGGTGGCCGAGGGCCAGGCGCAGATGGTGATCGGCGCGCGATCAGCCCTTTTCCTGCCGTTTCGGGATCTCGGGCTGATCGTCGTCGACGAGGAACATGACGGATCCTACAAACAGGAGGATGGCGTCCTTTACAATGCGCGCGACATGGCGGTGCTGCGCGCGGCGCTGGCCGATGCGCAGGTCGTACTGGCCTCGGCCACGCCGTCGCTGGAAACCTGGGTGAATGCCGACACCGGCAAATACGCCCGCATCGACCTGCAGTCGCGCTTCGGCGCCTCGGTCCTGCCCGAGATGGCGACGATCGACATGCGCGAGGAGCGGCTCGAGGCGTCGACCTGGATCTCGCCGGCGCTGGCGCGGGCGGTGACGGCGCGGATCGCGGCGCGGGAACAGTCGCTGCTGTTCCTCAACCGCCGCGGCTTCGCGCCGCTGACGGTCTGCCGTGCCTGCGGCCACCAGATCGGCTGCGACCAGTGTGACGCGCGGATGGTCGAGCACCGGTTCCAGAAGCGCCTCGTCTGCCACCAGTGCGGCGAGACGAAGCCGATCCCGCAGGCCTGCCCCTCCTGCGGGGTCGAGGGCAAGCTCGCCCCGGTCGGGCCCGGGGTCGAGCGGCTGGCCGAGGAGGTCGCGGCCAAGTTCCCGGATGCGCGCGTGGCGGTGCTGTCCTCGGACCTTTTCGGCTCGGCCCGGGCGCTGAAACAGGCGATCACCGACATCGCGGCAGGGGGCGCCGACATCATCATCGGCACGCAACTCGTGGCCAAGGGCCACAATTTCCCGCTGCTGACGCTGGTGGGCGTCATCGACGCGGATCTTGGCCTGCAGGGGTCAGACCTGCGCGCGGCCGAGAAGACCTTTCAGCTGATGCGGCAGGTCGCGGGCCGCGCGGGCCGGGCCGAGAAGCCCGGCGTGGCGCTGTTGCAGACCTTCCAGCCCGAACATCCGGTGATCCGCGCGATCCTGTCGGGCGACGAGGAGGGGTTCTGGCGCGCCGAGGCCGAGGGCCGCCGCGCCGCCGGCATGCCGCCCTTCGGCCGGATGGCGGGGATCATCCTGTCCTCGCCCGATCTCGGCGCGGCGCATGACCTTGGAACAGAACTGGCGCGCCGTGCCGACCCGCTGCGCCGCATCGGGGCCGAGGTCTGGGGACCGGCGCCGGCGCCGATCGCGCGGGTGCGCGGGCGCCACCGGATCCGGCTGCTGGTCAAGGCCGACAAGGGCGCGCCGCTTCAGGCCGCGATCGCCGAGTGGATCGCGCAGGTGAAGGTGCCCAACAACGCGCGCCTCGCGGTCGACATCGACCCGCAAAGCTTCCTTTGATCGGATTTGTGCAACTCAGGGGCGATCTCTGGCCGGTCTTCTGGCCAGAAGATCGCGTTCATCCAAGCTGGCTGTGCACGGCCGAGGCGAGGTTCTCGATCACCGAGCGCGGGAAGGTGCCGACGACGGCATAGCCCATGCCGCGGTCGATCCACCAGAAGCCCTGCATCCCCTCCTTGTCGACGAAGCGGAAGGCGGTCTCGGTCCCCGCGGGCTGGGGCGCGACGTAAAGCGTGGCGCGGTGGCCCGCATCGTCTTCGTAGATGAACATCGCCGCGACGCTGTCCATCGGGCCCTGATCCATCGGCACGATCCGCCCGCCCATCAGCCGGAACCCGAGCGCGCCCAGATCCGGCGCCGCGATCTCGTGCCCGAGCCGCTTCGACAGCCAGCTTTCCAGCTGCGGGCGGTTGTCGCCGGTGACCTCGACCGCGCGGATCGGCTCGACCGCGAAGGCCTCGTGCGCGCGCATTGCGGCGGTCGAGACCGACATCGGCGCGGGCGCGCCCCCCGGCCGCATCGTCACCGCCGCCCCCCAGCCGCCCGCCGCGCCAAGGCCCAGCAGCGCGACCGAGGCCGCGATCCTGCGCAGCCCGGACAGCGCGCGTCGTGGCGCCGGCGCCGGCTGTGGCCGCGCAGGCGCGCGCAGCGGCGCCTCGGCCCGCCGCGCGGCCTCGAGCGCCGCGGTCATCGCGGGCGGCAGCGGCTCGGCGGCGACCGGGTCGTAAAGCGCGGCCAGCGCATCGTCCTGCGCGTCCCAGTCGGCCAGCACCGCCAAGGCCGCCGGGTCGCGGTCGACGCGGGCCTGCAGCGCCCGGGCCTCGGCCGCCGACAGCCGCCCGTGCCTGAGCGCGATCAGCGCCAGATCCCCGATCCTGTCGCGATCTCCGCCGCTCATTGCCGTCCGCTCCCGTCCATGACCCGCCGCGCGCCGGGGCGCGGCTCGGGCGTCTCGCCCGTCATCTCGCGCAGCGCCGCGCGGGCACGGCCCAGTCGCGACACCAGCGTGCCCTCGGGCACCTCGACCACCGCGGCGGCCTCGGACAGGCTCAGCCCCTCGATCGCCACCAGCAGCAGCGCCTGGCGCTGGTCCTCGGGCAGGCGCTGCATCGCCGCCTCGACCTCGCGCAGGCGCAGGTGGCCGTCCTGTCCGCCGCTGACCGCCCGCTCGGGCAGGCTGTCGGTCTGCACCAGCCGCACCCGCGCCGCCTGCCGGCGCAGCCCGTCGCGGTGCAGGTTCACCATGATCCGGAACAGCCAGCCCTTGAGCGATCCCTCGCCGCGCCATTGCGCCCGAGTGGCGAGCGCGCGTTCCAGAACGTCCTGCACGAGGTCGTCGGCGGCCGCGGCGTCGCCCAGCATCGCCCGGGCGTGCCGCCGCAACGCCGGCAGCAGCGCCGCGATCCCGTCGATCGTGACGCCCGCCCCCGTGCCGCTCTCCGTCCCGCCGCCCCTCAGCGCCAAACCCGCATTCCTTCTCGTGGCCAGACGCGCCGCCGGGGCCGCGACCCCGGCGGTCCCGTCGGTCCCGGTCAGGGCTTGGCCACGTGCCACACGCCGTTCATGCCGTCGCCCGACATGTCTCCGGCCATCTTGTCCTTGGCCCATGTGTAGAGCGGCATGCCCCGGAAGGTCCACTGCTTCGCACCGTCGCGCCGCTCGGTCAGCGCGAGATCGCCCTCGGCCATCGCGCCCTCGGCCGCAAGCGCCGGCGGCCAGTTCATCGCGCAGTCGTCATAGCAGGCCGACATCCCCTGCGCGTCCTTGTCGAAGGTGTAAAGCGTCATGCCCTCGGCATCGGTCAGCATCTTGTGCATGCCCTCGCCCTGCATCATCGGCATCGCGCCGCCCATCGCCATCTCGGCCGCGGCCGGCATCGCGCCCGCCAGTGCCGCGACCGCCGCCACCACCGGTGGCAGGCGCTTGATCGTCATCAGGCCCATCGTCGCACTCCCTCTCGATCTGCGGACCCGACTGCCGGATCCGGCCGGCCCCATCGCGTGGAACCCGTCTGCAACGACGCGGCCGGCGCGGGCGGCATCCCGCCGCTCACGCGAAGGTGAGCCGGGCAGGGGACTCGCCGGTTGGGTCAGGCCGTGTTACCAATTTGATAACCGAGTGACTCGATGGTCTTGCATGGGCGGAGGCTGCGCGGGTGAGGATACTTGTGATCGGGGCCAGCGGCTCCGGAAGCTCGACACTGGCGCGCGCCTTGGCCGGCGCCCTCGAGACCCAGCACTTCGAGGTCGACGATTTCTTCTGGAAACCCACGGACCCGCCGTTCCGCGAGCGCAGGCCCGCCGAGGAGCGCGTGCGCCTGCTGCGGGAGATGGTGCTGCCGCGCGGTGACTGGGTGCTGGCGGGATCGCCGATGGGCTGGGGCGACGCGGCGGTGATCCCGCGGCTGAGCCACGTGATCTTCACCACGCTCGACCCGCAGGTGCGGCTGGCGCGGCTGTCGCGGCGCGAGCGCGTGCGCTATGGCCCGCGCATCGACCCGGGCGGCGAGCGGTACGAGAGCTATCGCGCCTTCATGGACTGGGCCGCGGGCTACGACCGGGCCGATTTCCTCGGGCGCAGCCGGCTGGCGCACGACAGCTGGCTCGACGACCTGCCCTGCCCGGTGCTGCGGCTGGATGCGCGCGCGTCGCGCGACCGGCTGGTGCAGGTCGCGCTCGACTGGCTGGCCAGCGGGCTGCCCGCGCCCCGGGCGCAGCAGGCGATCGCGCGGTCCTGAACCGCACGGGGCTGGTGGCGGCGCCCGCCAGTGACTAGATGCAGCCCATACCAGAGTTCCATCCTGCGGAGGACACGATGCTGAACATGCTTTTCGGCAAGCCCGCCGAGATGCCGACCCGCGCCGAGGCCCTGCCGGGCCGGCCCGAGCCGATCCCGACGGCCGAGACCCATTTCCTGTCCGGCCTGCCGTTGCGCGCGCCGGTGCCCGACGGCATGGCCGAGGCCATGTTCGGCATGGGCTGCTTCTGGGGCGTCGAGCGGATCTTCTGGAACACCCCGGGCGTGTGGCTGACCATGGTCGGCTATGCCGGCGGCCTGACCCCGAACGCGACCTACCGCGAGGTCTGCACCGGCCTCACCGGCCACAACGAGGTCGTGCGCGTCATCTTCGACCCGGCCGTGATCAGCTACGAGCAGCTGCTGAAGGTGTTCTGGGAAAACCACGACCCGACGCAGGGCATGCGCCAGGGCAACGACCGCGGCACGCAGTACCGTTCGGGCGTCTATGCCTACACGCCCGAGCAGGAGGCCGCGGCCCGCGCCACCCGCAGCAAGTACGCGGTGCAGCTGGCCTCGGCCGGATATGGCGCGATCACGACCGAGATCCTGCCCGCGCCCGAGTTCTTCTTTGCCGAGGACTATCACCAGCAGTATCTCGCCAAGAACCCCGAGGGCTATTGCGGCATCGGTGGCACCGGCGTGACCTGCCCGGTCGGCCTCGCGGTCTGACGGCGCGGCGCCGCCCGCCACCCCTCGCGGCCATTGACCCTGTGGCCGCGGGGGCCTAAGGCCGGTCCGGCATTCCGCCGCTGGACACGAGGCCCGCCATGACTACCTTCACCGCCCTGACCACGCTCGCCGGCCGCGAGCCCGCCGAGGCGCTCGGCGAGGCGATGGAGGACATGGAGCCCGAGCCCACCGGCGTCGGCGTCTTCGAGATCGAGGACGGCTCGGGCCGCTGGGAAGTCGGCGGCTATTTCCTCGATCGTCCCGACGATGTCGAGCTTGCGCTGCTGGCCGCGGCCTATGGTGCCCAGCCCTTCGTCGTCTCCGAGGTCCCCGAGACCGACTGGGTCGCCCATGTCCGCCGCGACCTGCACCCGATCGAGGCCGGGCGCTTTTTCATCTACGGCGCGCATGACGCCGACAAGGTGCCCGCGCAGGCGCTGCCGCTGCTGATCGAGGCCGCGATGGCCTTCGGCACCGGCCACCACGGCACCACGCAGGGCTGCCTGCTGGCGCTCGACACGCTGGTCAACGACGGCTTCGCGGCCCGCAGCGTCGCCGACATTGGCTGCGGCACCGCGGTGCTGGCCATGGCCGCGGCCCGGGTCTGGGGGGCAGAGGCCACGCCCGAGATCCTCGCCTCGGACCTCGACCAGATCGCGGTCGAGACCGCGCTCGCCAATGCCGAGGCCAACGGGCTTGGCGACCGGCTGTCCTGTTTCGAATGCGCGGGCTTCGACCACCCCGCCTACGAGGGGCGCCGCTTCGACCTGATCTTCGCCAACATCCTCAAGGGCCCGCTGATCGAGCTTGCCCCCTCGGTCGCCGCCCATGCCGCGCCGGGTGGCCGCGTGATTCTGTCGGGCATTCTGAACCCGCAGGCGGACGAGACGCTGGCAGCCTACGTCGCCGAGGGCTTTGTCCTCGATGTGCGCAAAGAGCTGGGTGAATGGACGACATTGGTTCTTTCCGCGAAACCCTGACCGGACGGGCTTCCCGCGCCGCGGCGGCTGCTGTTAAGGTGATCGGACGTGCGCACCGAGGACAGGATGTCAGATCCGAACATGGCCAGATTCCAGCTTAGGCTGGCCCGGATCGAGCAGGCTCATGCAGAGCTTGCCTCGGTCGAGGAGCGTCTGGCCTCGCCGCGCAGCGGACGCGCGCTGCGCACGATCGCGCGCAGCCTCGCGATCATCGTCATGGCGGTGATGGTGCTGAAGATCGCGATCGTCGCCCATATCGGCGAGGCCGCCTATGAGGCGCGCGTCGCGGCGCTGCGAGGCGGCAAGTCGATCGATCGCACCGGCGCGATCGTGCTCGCGCTCGATCCCGTCAGCCGTGGCGCCGCGCGCCTGATCGCCGGCCGCCGGAACTGACCCCGCTGGCGCCCGCGCCGTCTGTCTCTGACTGACTCAAGCACAGTGTCGGGCGACCGTCGGGGCGTGCCGTGCACGCCCTGCCCGAACCGGGATCATCGCCCCCGGAAACGACAAAGGGCCGCGCATCGCTGCGACGGCCCCGTCCGTGTGGTCGGCTCGTTTCGGCGGATCAGCGGGCGCTGATCATGTCGATGTCGCCCCGGCTCAGCCCGATATCGTCGAGCTCGCGGTCGCTGAGGCGGGCAAGCGCCTTGCGGGTGACGCGGGCATCGTTCCAGGCGGCGACGGAGGCAACGAGCCGTCCCACGATCCCAACACCGGCGCCCGGAGCAGCCAGGCGGTTCGTTTCAAAGGCGGCCATGTCGTTCATCCTTGTTTTCAAACTGCCGAAATCTTCGGCATCGCTTTCGATGAGCGGCAGATAATCCGGGCGCTTTGACAAAACAAGCGGGCGTCATGGCATACGAGGGCTGCTTGCCGTGCATAGCTCGGCAGGTCGGTTAAGGCGCTGTCAGGCAATCACAAATCTGCCATGATCCCTGTCGTGATCGGGCCTCTGCGTGTCGCTTTCCGACCGGTTTCGCCGCCCGGCCGTCGCGAAGCCGCCGCAAAGGCTTCCGGCTGGTGAATGTTCGCGTTTCGTGCTAGTGGGTCGGAAAAGACACGAAACGCCGGTCACCGGCGGCAAGGGGCAGGCAGTGACAGCTCAGACAGCGGCTCGGATGCGAATCCTGGGGCTCGATCCGGGGCTTCGGACCACCGGATGGGGGGTGATCGACGTCGAGGGGTCGCGACTCACCCATGTCGGGAACGGCACCTGCACCTCGGGCGAGGGCGACCTCGCGCAGCGGCTGCTCGCGCTGTTCGAACAGATCGGCGACGTCGTCGCCCGCTTCGCGCCGACCCATGCCGCGGTCGAGCAGACCTTCGTCAACAAGGATGCCTCGGGCACGCTGAAGCTGGGCCAGGCGCGCGCCATCGCGCTGCTGGTGCCGGCGCGGGCGGGGTTGAGCGTCGGCGAATACGCCCCCAACGCGGTGAAGAAGGCCGTGGTCGGCGTCGGGCATGCCAACAAGGACCAGATCGGCCACATGATCCGGGTGCACCTGCCGGGGGCCGAGGTCGCGGGGCCGGACGCCGCCGACGCGCTGGCCATCGCCATCACCCATGCCCACCACCTGCAAAGCGCGGGCCGCGTCTCGGCCGTGGTCAAGGCCGCGCGCCGGGCGCCGGCGGCGAAGGGATGGGCCGAGATTGCCGCGAAACGCGCCGTGAAGAGGGCCTGAGAGATGATCGGACGCATTGCCGGCGTGATCCTGCACCGCGCCATGGACCACGTGCTGATCGACGTGCGGGGGGTGGGCTACATCGTCCACGTCTCCGAGCGCACGGCCGCCGCGCTGCCGCCGGTCGGGCAGGCCTGCGCGCTCTACACCGACCTGCTGGTGCGCGAGGACCTGCTGCAGCTGTTCGGCTTTCCCAGCCTGCTGGAAAAGGAATGGCACCGGCTGCTGACATCGGTGCAGGGGATCGGCGCCAAGGCCTCGCTCGCGATCCTCGGCACGCTGGGGGCCGAGGGCACGGGCCGCGCCATCGCGCTGGGCGACTGGGGCGCGATCCGCAAGGCGCCCGGGGTCGGCCCGAAGCTGGCGCAGCGGGTCGTGCTCGACCTCAAGGACAAGGCACCGAAGGTGATGGCGATGGGCGGGGCGCTGACCGTCGACGTCTCGCTGCCCGACGACGCCGTGATCGAGGCGCCGGCCGCGCCGGGCCCGCGTGCCGCCAAGGCCGCGCCGCCGCCGCCGCCGGCCTCGGCCCAGGCGACGGCCGATGCGCTTTCGGCGCTGTCGAACCTCGGCTACGGCGCGTCCGAGGCCGCCGCCGCCGTGGCCGAGGCCTCGGGCGCCGATCCCGAGGCCGGGACTGCCGCCCTGATCCGCGCCGCGCTGCGGCTGCTTGCGCCCAAGGACTGACCCGGCCGGCCCCGGTCGCCCGGCTTGACCGGCGGCCGGTCCCCCGGCACGCTCGGGGAACCGGTGTGTCGCAAGGGGGGAAGGGAGATGCGCGCGTTCGTCGTCGCCGCCACGGTGCTGGCCGCAGGGCCCGCCGCGGCCGATGTCTTCACCTTCGAGACCCCGTCCGAGAACATCCAGTGTTCGGCCGGGGTCGAGGCCGACGGCTCTGACGTCATCTGCATCATCATCGAGCGCGCGGGTCCGCCGGCGGCGCCGCGCCCGGCGGGCTGCGTGTCGGACTGGGGCCACAAGTTCGCGATGACCGACCGCGGACCGGTGCAGATGCTGTGCGAGCCGCTCGACCGCTCCCGCGACGGGTTCGACACCGCCGGCTACGGCGTCACCGCGCAGTTCGGCGCGATCAGCTGCCTGTCGTCGCGCGAGGGCCTGCGCTGCGCGAACCGCGACGGTCACGGCTTTTTCCTGTCGCGCCGCAGCCAGCAGGTGTTCTGACCCGCCGGCCGGCGCCGGTCCCCGTCCCGCCCCCGTCCCGCCCCCGTCCCGCATGCCCGGCGCGATCCGGCTTGAGACGGAGCCCGCCCGGGCCCATATCCGGCAGGCGCGGGAACTGCCGCGCGCGGCACGAGGCAGGAGAGCGATGGGCTACGTGAAGACGGCGATGCTGATGGCGGCGATGACGGCGCTGTTCATGGGCGTGGGCTATCTGATTGGCGGCTCGGGCGGCGCGGTCATCGCGCTGGTCGTGGCGGGCGCGATGAACCTGTTCAGCTACTGGAACTCGGACAAGGCGGTGCTGCGGATGCACAACGCGCGGCTGGTGACCGAGCGTGACGCCCCCGACTATGTCGGCATGATCCGCGAGATGACGACGCGTGCGGGCATGCCGATGCCGGCCTGCTACGTGATCGACACCGATCAGCCCAACGCCTTCGCGACCGGGCGCAACCCCGAGAACGCCGCCGTTGCCGCGACCACCGGCCTGCTGCGCCGCCTCAGCCGCGAGGAGGTCGCGGGGGTGATGGCGCACGAGCTTGCCCATGTGCGCAACCGCGACACGCTGATCATGACGGTGACCGCGACCTTCGCCGGCGCGATCTCGATGCTGGCGAATTTCGCGCTGTTCTTCGGCGGCAACCGCGACCGGCAGGGCGGGCTGATCGGCACGCTGGCGCTGATGATCCTTGCCCCCTTCGCCGCGGCGCTGGTGCAGATGGCGATCAGCCGGGCGCGGGAATACGAGGCCGACCGCGGCGGGGCCGAGATCTGCGGCCAGCCGCTGTGGCTGGCCTCGGCGCTTGGCAAGATCGACGCCTTCGCCAGGGGGATCGAGATGCCCGCGGCCGAGCGCAACCCCGCCACCGCCCACATGTTCATCATCAACCCGCTGCACGGGCAGGGCGCGGACAAGCTGTTCTCGACCCACCCGAACACCGCCAACCGCATCGCCGCGCTGCAAGAGCTGGCGGCCGCGGGCGGCGGCGGCCCCGCGGCCAGGGCCGCTGCCCCGCGCCCGGCCGGCCTGCGCGAGAGCCGCATCCCCCGCACCGGCCGCGACGCGCCCCAGCGCGGCCCCTGGCCCTGACAGGGACGGAACGGGACGGCAGGGGCGGGGGCTTGCGCCGCCCGCCCATCCGGGTGAGAACGGATCGGAAACAGCGAGAGGCCCGCGATGCCTGCCCCCGATCCCACCCTGCGCGCCGCCGCGCTCCCGGACGAGACGCCGGGCGCGGACCGCGCGCTGCGCCCGCAGGGGCTCGAGGAATTCGTCGGCCAGGCCGAGGCCCGCGCCAACCTGCGCGTCTTCATCGAAAGCGCGAAGCGGCGCGGCGAGGCGATGGACCACACGCTGTTCCACGGCCCTCCCGGCCTTGGCAAGACGACGCTGGCGCAGATCATGTCGCGCGAGCTTGGCGTCAACTTCCGCATGACCTCGGGCCCGGTGCTCGCCAAGGCCGGCGATCTTGCGGCGATCCTCACCAACCTCGAGGCGCGCGACGTCCTGTTCATCGACGAGATCCACCGCCTGAACCCGGCGGTGGAAGAGGTTCTCTATCCGGCGATGGAGGATTTCGAGCTGGACCTCGTGATCGGCGAGGGTCCGGCCGCGCGCACCGTGCGCATCGAGCTGCAGCCCTTCACGCTGGTCGGCGCCACCACGCGCCTCGGCCTGCTGACGACGCCGCTGCGCGACCGCTTCGGCATCCCGACCCGGCTGCAGTTCTACACCGAGGCCGAGCTTGACCTGATCGTCGCGCGTGGCGCCCGCCTGCTCGGCATCCCGTCCGAGCCCGAGGGCACGATGGAGATCGCCCGGCGCGCCCGCGGCACCCCGCGCATCGCCGGCCGGCTGCTGCGCCGGGTCGTCGACTTCGCGCTGGTCGAGGGCGACGGCCGCCTGACCCGCGCCATCGCCGACAGCGCGCTGACGCGGCTCGGGGTCGACCGGCTCGGGCTCGACGGCGCCGACCGCCGGTACCTCACCCTGATCGCCGAGCACTATCTGGGCGGCCCCGTGGGGGTCGAGACGATCTCGGCCGCGCTCTCGGAAAGCCGCGACGCGATCGAGGAGGTGATCGAGCCCTACCTGCTGCAGCAGGGCCTGATCCAGCGCACGCCGCGGGGCCGGATGCTCGCCCCCCGCGCCTGGACCCATCTCGGCCTGCCGCCGCCACCGCCGCCCGGCGCCGCCCAGACCGAGCTCTTCGAGTGATCTGCTTTCGCATTGGTCCAAATATCCCGGGGTCCGGGGCATCGCCCCGGCGCCCGCCGCCAGTGTCGCCGCCAGCTTCGTCGCCAGTGTTGCTGCCATCGGGACCGCGCCGGGAATTCGCCTCTCGCCCTCGGCCCCCCCTTTCCCTATAACCGGGCTGACGCCCCCATCCGCCGACGGAGCCCGCCCATGCCCGCCGACCTGTCCCCGATCGACAAGGCCAAGTTCGCCGCCGCCAGGCGCGCGGTCGATCACGTCCAGGACGGCATGCGGCTCGGGCTCGGGACCGGCTCGACCGCGGCCTGGATGGTGCGCTGCCTGGCCCGGCGGGTGCACGAGGAGGGGCTGCGGGTCACCGGCGTGCCGACCTCGGCCCGCACCGCCGAACTCGCGCGCGAACTCGGCATCCCCGTCGTCGGGCTCGACGAGGCGAAATGGCTCGACCTGACGATCGACGGCGCCGACGAATTCGACCCGCAGCTGACCCTGATCAAGGGCGGCGGCGCGGCGCTGCTGCAGGAGAAGATCGTCGCGACCGCCTCGGACCAGATGATCGTGATCACCGACGCCGCGAAGGCGGTGGCCCAGCTTGGCGCCTTCCCGCTGCCGGTCGAGGTCGTGCCCTTCGGCTGGCAGACCACCAAGGCGCTGATCGAGGAGACGCTGGTGTCGATGGACGTGCTGGGGCGCGACACCTCGGTGCGGATGAACGGCGCCCATCCCCTCGTCACCGACGAGGGCAACTACATCATCGACCTGCACCTGCGGCGGATCGGCAACCCGCGCCAGCTGGCGCTGGTGATGAACCAGATCCCCGGCGTGGTCGAGACGGGCCTGTTCATCGACATCTGCGACATGGTGATCATCGGCCACGGCGACGGCCGGCTCGAGATCCGCGACGTGAACCAGGGCACGGTCGAGCACGATCACATCGACTTCGCCGAAGACCGCAACATCTTCGCCGATCTCGGCGAGTGACTGGATAACAAGCAAGCGACAGACGACGACACCGCGGCAGGGGAGGGCCGTGGCGGGAACAGACCGGGAAGGCACAGGATCATGGACTTCGACTACGACCTCTTCGTCATCGGCGGCGGCTCGGGCGGCGTGCGCGCGGCGCGGATCGCGGCGGGCGAGCACGGCGCGCGCGTGGCGCTGGCCGAGGAATACCGCATGGGCGGCACCTGCGTGATCCGCGGCTGCGTTCCCAAGAAGCTGATGGTCTTCGCCTCGTCCTTCCCGGCGGCGATGGAAGAGGCGCGCGCCTACGGCTGGTCGGCCGATGTCGGACGCTTCGACTGGACCGCCTTCCGCAGCAAGCTCGACGCCGAGCTCGACCGGCTGGAGCGCGCCTACCGCTCGGGGCTGAGCGGGGCCAAGGTCACCGTCTACGACACCCGCGCCACGATCTCGGGCGCGCACGAGGTCACGCTGGCCACCGGCGAGACCGTGACCGCCAAGCACATCCTGATCGCCACCGGCGGCCGGCCCTATGTTCCGGCCTTCCCGGGCTCGGAACATGCGCTGACCTCGAACGACGTCTTCCTGATGGACGCGCTGCCCGACAGCGTGCTGATCGTCGGCGGCGGCTACATCGCCTGCGAATTCGCCTGCATCATGAACGGTCTCGGCGTGAAGACCACGCAGTACCAGAGGTCGGCCCACGTGCTGAAGGACTTCGACGCCGAGGCCCGCGACCTTGTCGAGGCCGGCATCCGCGCCAGCGGCATCGACCTGCAGACCGGCACCGAGGTCGCCTCGATCACCCCCGAGGGCGGCGCGTTCCGCGTCGTGACCAAGGACGGGCGCGAGGCGGTGTTCGGCGCCGTGATCCACGCCACCGGCCGGGTGCCGAACGTCGAGGGGCTGGGCCTCGAGGCGGTCGAGATCGCGCTGGGGCCGAAGGGCCAGATCCCGGTCGACGACTGGAGCCAGACCCGCGTGCCCTCGATCTTCGCGGTGGGCGACGTCACCGACCGCATCGCGCTGACGCCGGTGGCGATCCGCGAGGGCCACGCCTTCGCCGACACCGTCTTCGGCGGCACCGCGCGGCAGGCCGACCACGCGCTGGTGGCCTCGGCCGTCTTCACCCAGCCGGAACTGGCGTCGTGCGGCATGACCGAGGCCGAGGCCGCGGCGCGCGGCCCGATCGAGGTCTATTCCGCCGGCTTCAGGCCGATGCGCACCTCCTTCGCGGGCCAGCCCGACAAGGTGCTCTTCAAGCTCGTGGTCGACGCGGCGAGCCGCAAGGTGCTTGGCTGCCACATCGTCGCGCCCGAGGCGGGCGAGATGATCCAGATGGTCGCGATCGCGATGAAGATGGGCGCGACCAAGGAAGATTTCGACCGCACCTGCGCGGTGCATCCGACGATGGCCGAAGAGCTGGTGACCATGCGGAAACCGACGCGCAGCAGTTGAATTTCGGGCGGGCGTCCCCAAGTGCGGAACACGCCCGGTGAACAGGACGTGAAGGGAAGAATTTCTGATGACGAACGGAGGCCCCTGGGGGGGCGGCGGAGGCGGCGGCAACCGGAATGACGACGACAAGGGGCGTGGCGGCAAACAGCGCCCCGAGGGTCAGCTTCCCGAGATCGAAGAAATCATGCGCAAGGGGCAGGAGCAGCTCCGCGTGCTGATGGGCGGGCGGGGTCCCCGCGGACCCCAGCCGCCCAATGGCAACGGCGGCGGTCCGCGCATGACCACGCCCCCGATCGGTCGTGGCACCATCGGCATCGGCATCCTTGCCGCGGTCGGCCTGTGGGCCTTCGCGTCGTTCTACACGGTGCGCCCCGAGGAACAGTCGGTCGAGCTGTTCCTGGGCAAGTTCTCGAGCCTTGGCGAGCCGGGCCTGAACTTCGCGCCCTGGCCCTTCGTCACCGCCGAGGTGATCCCGGTCACGCCGGAACGCACCGTCGACGTGGGCATGGCCCGCGCGGCCAACGGCAGCTCGACCCAGGCGGCCGATGCCGGGCTGATGCTGACCGGCGACGAGAACATCGTCGACATCGATTTTCAGGTGGTCTGGAACGTCAACGACGCGCAGAACTTCCTGTTCAACCTGCGCGACCCGGAACAGACCGTGCGCGCGGTGTCGGAATCGGCCATGCGCGAGATCATCGCCCAGTCGGAACTGGCGCCGATCCTCAACCGCGACCGCGGCGTCATCGCCGACCGGCTCGAGGAACTGGTGCAGTCCACGCTCGACAGCTATTCGTCGGGCCTGCACATCGTGCGCGTGAACTTCGACCGCGCCGACCCGCCGTCCGAGGTCATCGACGCCTTCCGCGAGGTCCAGGCGGCCGAGCAGCAGCGCACGCGCCTGCAGAACGAGGCCGACGGCTATTCGAACCGGGTCCTTGGCCAGGCCCGCGGCGACGCGGCCGAGATCGTCGAGGCGGCCGAGGGCTATCGCGCCCAGGTCGTCAACCAGGCCGAGGGCGAGGCGAGCCGCTTCTCCGCCATCCGCGAGCAATACGAGTTGGCCCCCGAGGTCACCCGCCGCCGTCTCTACCTCGAGACGATGCAGGAGGTGCTGGGCCGCGTCGACAAGGTGCTGATCGATCCGGGCGCCGTCGGCGCGCAGGGCGTTGTACCGTTCCTGCCGCTCAACGAACTGGCGGGAAGCGCCGCGCAGCGTGGCGGTGCCGCGCAATCGGGTACTCAGGCGGGGGGCAACTGAGATGAGGAAGACAACGTTCATCCTGCCCGCGATCGTGATCCTCGCCGCGCTGGGCCTGTCGTCGATCTACATCGTCGACGAGCGCGAGAAGGCGCTGGTGCTGCAGTTCGGCCAGATCCGCGACGTGAAGACCGAGCCCGGGCTGGGCTTCAAGATCCCGCTGATCCAGCAGGTCGTGAAATACGACGACCGGATCCTGTCGC
Source organism: Frigidibacter sp. MR17.24 (assembly GCF_037095655.1). Classification (NCBI taxonomy): domain Bacteria; kingdom Pseudomonadati; phylum Pseudomonadota; class Alphaproteobacteria; order Rhodobacterales; family Paracoccaceae; genus Frigidibacter; species Frigidibacter sp. MR17.24. The sequence continues at coordinate 129,665 of NZ_JBAWKE010000004.1, read as the reverse complement.
GCGACATCGACCCGATCGAGGTCACGCCGCTCGACGACCGCCGCCTGGTGGTCGACGCCTTCGCGCGCTACCGCATCGCCGACGTGGTGCGCTTCCGCCAGGCCGTGGGCGCCGGTGGCGTCAGCCTGGCCGAGGGCCGGATCGGCAACATCCTGACCTCGCGGCTGCGCGCGGTGCTGGGCTCGGTCTCGTCGGATGCGATTCTGTCGTCGGACCGCGCCGCGCTGATGACCCAGATCCGCGACAGCGCCCGCGCCGAGGCCGAGGCGCTGGGGATCGAGATCGTCGACGTGCGGCTGCTGCGGTCGGACCTGCCCGAGCAGAACCTCGACGCGACCTTCGCCCGGATGCGGGCCGAACGCGAGCGCGAGGCCGCCGACGAGATCGCCCGCGGCAACGAGGCCGCGCAGCGCATCCGTGCCCAGGCCGACCGCACCGTGGTCGAGATCGTGTCGGACGCCCGGCGCCAGTCCGAGATCATCCGCGGCGAGGCCGACGCCCGCCGTTCGGGGATCTTCGCCGATGCGTATGGCGCCGATCCCGAGTTCTTCGGCTTCTACCGCTCGCTCGAAGCCTACCGGGCGTCGATGCAGGCCGGGAACTCGACGCTGGTGATGTCGCCCGACAGCGATTTCTTCACCTATTTCGACTCTGTTGGCGCCGCCGAGCCCCCGTCTATGCCCGGCTCGCGCAGCCCGGCAGAGGCGCCCGCGGCCCCTGCCGCTCCGGCCGCGCCCGCGCCCTGAGCGCCCCGATTGGGCCCGCCCCCGGCACCGTCGTGCCGGGGGCGGGCCACAACCTCCGCGGGCCTTGCATCGCCTTCACCGGCATGTGAGGCTTCGCGAGACAGCGTGCATTGCATTGCGCCGCACCTTCCCGGCTAGCTGGACCTGATACGGTTCGCGCCCGGCCGGGCAGGCCGTCGAGCAGAAGGAGAGCAGCATGGCGGCACGGGCCCAGACCCGCATCATGGCGATCAACCCGCAGGACCAACTGCGCCGCGGTTTCGGCGCGCTGCTCTGGGCCGGGGCGCTGGGGCTGGCACTGGTCATCGGCGAGGCCGGACGCAGCGACGCGCGCGCCGCCCCCGACAGCTTCGCGGGTCTCGCGGAACAGGTGAGCCCGGCGGTGGTGAACATCACCACCTCGACCACCGTCGCCGCCCCCCTCGGCCCCGACGGACCGCAGCTGCCGCCCGGCTCGCCGTTCGAGGAATTCTTCCGCGACTTCATGAACCCCGACGGCCCCGGCGGCCAGCGCCGCGCGCCGCAGCATTCGAACGCGCTCGGGTCGGGCTTCATCATCTCGGAAGACGGCTACATCGTCACCAACAACCACGTCATCGACGGCGCCGACGAGATCGAGATCGAGATGTTCTCGGGCCGCCGGCTGGACGCCGAGCTGGTCGGCCGCGACGAGCAGACCGACATCGCGCTGCTGAAGGTCAAGAGCGACGAGCCGCTGCCCTTCGTGCCCTTCGGCGACAGCGACCAGATGCGCGTCGGCGACTGGGTGATGGCGATGGGCAACCCGCTCGGCCAGGGCTTCTCGGTCTCGGCCGGGATCGTCTCGGCCCGCAACCGGGCGCTGTCGGGTACCTATGACGATTTCCTGCAGACCGACGCCGCGATCAACCGCGGCAACTCGGGCGGGCCCTTGTTCAACATGGACGGCCAGGTGATCGGCGTGAACACCGCGATCCTGTCGCCCAACGGCGGCTCGATCGGGATCGGGTTCTCGATGGCCTCGAACGTGGTGTCGAAGGTCACGACCCAGCTGCGCGACTTCGGCGAGACCCGCCGCGGCTGGCTGGGCGTGCGGATCCAGGACGTCACCCCCGACGTGGCCGAGGCGATGAGCCTGTCGGCCGCCGAGGGCGCACTGGTGACCGAGGTGCCGGACGGCCCGGCCAAGGATGCGGGCATGCAGTCGGGCGACGTCATCACCAGCTTCGACGGCCAGGCGGTCAAGGACACGCGCGAGCTGGTGCGCAAGGTCGCCGACACCGAGGTCGGCCGCGCCGTCCGCGTGGTGGTGCAGCGCGCCAACCGCAGCGAGACGCTGCTGATCACGCTGGGCCGCCGCGAGGAGGCCGAGGCCACCGCGACCCCGGCCGCGGCGCAGGCCCCGGCCGAGCCGCAAAGCCTTGATGTGCTGGGCATGACCCTGATCCCGCTCGATGCCGACGCGGCCGACCAGATGGGCCTGCCGGCGGATGCGACGGGTCTTGTGATCCGCGACATCGATGACGGCAGCACCGCCTACGAGAAGGGGCTGCGGGCCGGCGACGTGATCGCCGAGGCCGGCCAGCAGAAGGTCGCGCGCCTGTCCGACCTGCAGGCCCGCATCGACGAGGCGAAGCAGGCCGGGCGCAAGTCGCTGCTGCTTCTCGTCCGCCGCGAGGGCGAGCCGCGCTTTGTCGCGCTGTCGGTCGAGGAAGAGTGACGGACGCCACGGCTGGCGGGCTGCCCCGCCGTCCGGGACGATGACGTGAACGGGCGCCGCCGCGAGGGGGGGCGCCCGCTTTCCGTCGCGGCGGCGGTCGCGGCGCCGTGGCGCCTACATCGGCACGCCGGTTCCGGTCTCGAGGAAGGACTTCAGGCTGGAAAGCACCAGCGGCCAGCCCTCGGAGATCCCGGCCAGCATGCCGCCGCCCGGCTGAAGATCCTCGTGCGTGACGGTCAGCCGGACGATGCCGTCGGGCCGCGGGGCGATGTCGAAGCTGACCCGGCTGTAGGCGGCGGGGTCCTCCTGCTGGCTCTGGTTCGCCCAGCTGATCACCAGCCGGTGCGGCGGATCGGTTTCGATCACCTTGCCGACAAGGTCGACCTCGCCGGTCGCGTGGCGCACATGCTGCCACCCCGACCCGGTCTGCCAGTCCGAGACGTTCTCGTGGCACCAGTAGCGGCGCGTCACCTCCGGGCGGGTCAGCGCCTCGAAGACCTTCTCGGCCGTGGTGCGGATATAGGTGACATAGACGAAGCGGGCCGACCTGTCGGCCGTGGATGGGGTGGTCATGGGGCATCCCTCTCGAGCGCCTGCTTGAGGTCGTGCAGCAGGCCAAGGCGGTTCTCCTCGAACTTGGCGATCCATCGGTGGAAGACCTCGTAGAGCGGAACCGGGTTGATGAAGTGCAGCTTCTCGCGGCCCCGCCGCTCGGTGCTGACGAGGTTCGCCTCTTCCAGCAGGCCAAGATGCTGGGTCACGGACTGGCGCGTCATCTGCATCGACGCGCACAGCTGGCCAAGCGTCTGCCCGTTCGTCTCGCACAGAAGGTCCAGAAGCCGGCGCCGCCCGGGATCGGCCAGCGCCTTGAAGACCTTGTCATCCTCCATCGGTCTCCTCCGGTCCTGGGCCCAGTTATGCAGGTGTTTGCCTGCCTGTCAAGAAAGGCAGTCATCCGCCTGCCTTTTTGCCGGGGTCAGTCGGCCCCCACCACCGGGATCAGGCCCAGCTCCTGCGCGGCGCTCAGCGACAGCTTGCCGCTGTTGAGCCCGCGCGGCCGCTGGAAGGCGCGGATCGCCGCCTCGGTCGGGCGGTCGATCGCGCCGGTCGGCGGCGCCCGGTACAGGCCCCGCGCCGCCAGCGCGCGCTGCAACCCGGCGACGACGTCGGGCGACAGCTCGGCGGGGCAGGGGCTGCGGAACCAGACGGCCGAGCGGTCGCGGACGATGCGCTGGCGCTGCACGCTGCGATAGCGCGCCGGGGCCACCAGCGCGCCCGCGGCGTCGCGGCGCTCGGGCGCGACCAGCTCCTGCTCGGTCACCGTCTCGATCACGGCGGGGGTCGCGTCGTGGTCCCAGCAGGCGCCCGCCGGGCCCTGCGGCCCCGGCGCCCCGGGGGCGCGGTAGACAAGCTCGCCCTCGAGGCTGCGCAGCGTGTCGGGCGCGGCGACCGGCACCGCCTGGCAGGCCGTCAGCAGGGCCGCCAACAGGGCTGCCGGCAGCGCCTTCGGTGCGGCGGGAAGGAGGGGCGGGAAGGGGCGGTGCCGCATCGGTCGGGATCTGTCCTTGGTCGTCCGGCCGTACCATAGGCTGCGCTCCGGCACTGCGGAAGGGTGCGGTCGCGCCTGCGACACCGGGGCGGGGGCGCGGCCCACGGCACTGGCGGCGCGGCGCGCCATCCTCTATGTCGGAAGCGGGGCCGCGGCGGGCGGCCCGCTCCCCGGCACGACCAAGGAAGCGGATAGGACATGGCGAAGATCACCTACGTGGAACACAACGGCACCCGGCACGAGATCGAGGTGGCCAGCGGCCTGACCGTGATGGAGGGCGCGCGCGACAACGGCGTTCCGGGGATCGAGGCCGATTGCGGCGGCGCCTGCGCCTGTTCGACCTGTCACGTCTATGTCGATCCCGCCTGGGTCGACAAGCTTCCCGCAAAGGAGGCGATGGAAGAGGACATGCTCGACTTCGCCTGGCAGCCCGACCCGGCCCGCTCGCGCCTGACCTGCCAGGTCAAGGTGACCGACGCGCTGGACGGGCTGGTGGTGCAGCTGCCCGAAAAGCAGATCTGACCATGGCGCGGCGCGCGATCGCCGCGATCGGCGCGGCGCTGCTTCTGGCCGCGCCGGCCCTTGCCGGTCCGCGCATCCTCGAGGCCGCCTATGACGACGCGACGACGCGCTATCCGCACGGCGCGCTGGGCGATGACGAGGAATGGGGCACGCTGCGCCTGACCACCGAGGCGGGCGAGACCCGGTTCGAGCTTCCGGCGCGGATGGTGTTCGAGGATCTCGCGCCGCGGCTCGCCGATCTGGACGGCGACGGCGCGCCCGAGGTGATCACGGTCGAAAGCGACCGCGACCGCGGCGCGCGGCTGGCGGTCTGGGGGGCGGCGGGGCGGATCGCGGCGACCGAGTTCCTTGGCCGGCGCTACCGCTGGCTGGCGCCGGTGGGCGCGGTGGATCTCGACGGCGACGGCCGGGTCGAGCTGGCCTATGTCGAGACGCCGCACCTGCGCTACCGGCTCAAGCTGGTGCGGCTCGAGGCGGGCGTGCTCGTGCCGGTGGCCGAGATCGAGGGCGTGACCAACCACCGCTTCGGCGACAGCTTCCTGCAGGGCGGCATCACCGCCTGCCCGATGCCGGTGCTGCGGCTGGCGGATCCGACATGGGGCCTCGTGCGGCTGGTGGCCTGGTCGGGCACCGGCGAGGGGGCGGGGCTGGCGATGGCGGACCTCGGGCCCTACCGCGGCCCCGGCAGCCTCGACCCGGCGCGCGGCTGCCGGCCCTGAGCGACATGGCGGCGTCGGTCGTCGCTGTCGCCTTTCGTTGCATCGCGGTCGCATCGGGGCTGGCGCGACGGGCCCGCCCGGCGGAATGATGCGCCCGTTGCCGCCCGCGAAAGGACGCCCCCGCCGATGACCACCTATGTGCTGACCGTCACCTGCCCCTCGACCCGCGGCATCGTTGCCGCCATTTCGGGCTTCCTGGCCGAGAAGGGCTGCAACATCACCGATTCGGCGCAGTTCGACGATGCCGAGACCGGGCGCTTCTTCACCCGCACCACCTTCGTGTCCGAGACCGGCGCCGGGCTAGAGGCCCTGCGGGCCGAGTTCGCCGAGGTCGCGGCGCCCTTCGACATGGACTGGGCGATCCATGACGGGGACCACAAGATGAAGGTCCTGCTGATGGTGTCGAACTTCGGCCACTGCCTGAACGACCTGCTGTACCGCTGGCGCATCGGCGCGCTGCCGATCGACATCGTCGGCGTGGTGTCGAACCACCTGACCTACCAGAAGGTCGTCGTGAACCACGACATCCCCTTCCACCAGATCAAGGTGACCAAGGAGAACAAGCCCGAGGCCGAGGCCCGCCTGCTGGCGCTGGTCGAGGAGACCGGGGCCGAGCTGATCGTGCTCGCGCGCTACATGCAGGTGCTGTCGGATGCGCTCTGCCGCAAGATGGAAGGCCGGGTGATCAACATCCACCACTCGTTCCTGCCCTCGTTCAAGGGCGCCAACCCCTACAAGCAGGCGTTCCAGCGCGGGGTGAAGCTGATCGGGGCGACGGCGCATTACGTCACCGCCGATCTCGACGAGGGCCCGATCATCGAGCAGGACACCGTGCGCATCACCCATGCCCAGTCGCCCGACGACTACGTCTCGCTGGGCCGCGACGTCGAGGCGGCGGTGCTGAGCCGCGCGATCCACGCCCACATCCACCACCGGGTGTTCCTCAACGGGAACAAGACCGTGGTCTTCCCGGCCTCGCCGGGGTCCTACGCCTCGGAGCGGATGGGCTGACGCTCACCCGGCCGGGGGGGCCTCCCCCCCTGCTCCCCCGGGGCACCCCTGCGAAAACGCGAAAGGCCCTCCGCGAGGAGGGCCTTCGTCGTTCTGCCGTCCGGCAACGAGGGAAGAAGCGGCGGCAGCGGACCTTGCGCGGGCTCAGGCCTCTTCGGTGGCGCGCGCGACGACGGCGATCAGCGCCACGAAGGCCGACAGCAGGGCGACGCCCAGCGCGCCGTGGGTCAGGATGGCGGCCGTGCCCCGGATGCCAAGCGCGGCGATCCAGTCCTCGGCGGCGATGATCGTGCCGACGCCCAGAACGAAGATGGCGGCGTAGACGACGGCGATGACGGCGTCGAGGTTCAGCGGGGTCTTGGCAACGAGCGTGCTCATGGCATCTGTCCTTGGGGTGGCGGCGCGTCGTCGGAACGGGCCTGCGATCTGTTGCCCCCTAGATGCGCCTTGCGGGGCGATCGCACCACGGACGTTTCGCGATTCCCGTCTTGCACGATCCGCAGGGCTCGCGACGCAAATCGCATGGCCGCCCTGCAGCGATCGGGAACCTTGGCCCGGCCTCGCGCGTCCTAGCCGGAGGACATCCCCCATGGCCACCGCCATGGATACCCCCGGAGGACCCGCCATGACCGCCCGCCGCAGCCTTGCCAGCCTTGGCCTTCTCGCCGCCCTGCCGCTCGCGCTCGCCGCCTGCGAGCCCAACCGCACCACGATCACCCGCACCGACCGCGTCGTCGCGGCGCCGGTCGTGACCACCGGCGCCAACGGGCGCACCGTCACCTTCGGCGACGGCTGCGTCGTCACCTACTCGACCGCCGGCGTCGCCACGACCCGCAGCGCCATGTGCTCGACCGAGCAGATGACCCAGGCGCAGGCCGTGGTGATGGCGCGTTAAAGCGCGCGCCAGCCGATGTCGCGGCGGCAGAAGCCGCCCGGCCAGTCGATCGCGTCGACCATGGCATAGGCACGTTCGCGCGCCTCTGCGAGGCTCGCCCCGCGGGCGGTGACGTTCAGCACCCGCCCGCCCGCGGCGATGATGCCGCCGTCGCGCCGCGCGGTGCCGGCATGGAAGACCATGTTCATGCTGTCGTCGGGCAGCTCTTCGAGGCCGCGGATCTGGCTGCCCTTGGCATAGTCGCCCGGGTAGCCGTTCGCGGCCATCACCACCGTGATCGCGTGATCGTCGGCCCAGACCGGCGCCACCTCGGCCAGCCGGCCCTCGGCGCAGGCCTGCAGCAGGTCGAGCGCCTGCGCCCCCAGCCGCATCATCAGCACCTGGCATTCCGGGTCGCCGAAGCGGACGTTGTATTCCACCAGCCGCGCCCGGCCGTTCTCGATCATCAGCCCCGCGTAGAGAACGCCCTCGAACGGCGTGCCGCGGCGCGCCATCTCGGCGACGGTCGGGCGCACGATCTCGGCCATCGCCTGCTCGGTGATCGCGTCGGTCAGGACCGGCGCCGGCGAATAGGCCCCCATGCCGCCGGTGTTCGGCCCGGTGTCGCCGTCGCCGACCCGCTTGTGGTCCTGCGCGCCGCCGATCGCCAGCGCGGTCTTGCCGTCCGACAGCACGAACAGGCTCGCCTCCTCGCCCGCCATGAACTCCTCGATCACCACCTCGGTGCCCGCGGCCCCGAAGGCGCCGCCGAAGATCTCGTCCAGGCCCGCCAGCGCCTCGTCCAGCGTCATCGCGACGATCACGCCCTTGCCGGCGGCCAGCCCGTCGGCCTTGACCACGATCGGCGCGCCCTGCGCGGTGACATAGGCCTTCGCGGCCGCGAGGTCGGTGAAGCGCGCATAGGCCGCGGTCGGCGCGTTGCAGGCGTCGCAGACCGCCTTGGTGAAGGCCTTCGATGCTTCCAGCCGCGCCGCCTCGCCCGAGGGTCCGAAGGTCAGCAGGCCCGCGCCGCGCAGCGCGTCGGCAACCCCGGCCGCCAGTGGTGCCTCGGGGCCGACGACCACGAAGTCGATCGCGTTCTCGCCGCAGAATTCCACCACCGCCGCACCGTCGAGGATGTCGAGCGCCGCGCAGTCGGCGATCTCGGCGATGCCCGCGTTGCCGGGCGCGACGATCAGCCGGTCGCATTTCGGGTTCTGCTTGATGGCCCAGGCCAGCGCGTGTTCGCGCCCGCCGCTGCCGAGGATCAGAATGTTCATGGCGCTGTCTCTATCGGTTGGCTTGGCCTCGCTCGCCCGGCGTTCTAAGGTCACGGCCATGACCGCACAAGACTGCCGCCCGCGATGAGTGACCTTTTCGAAGACGATGCCCCCTCCGCCCCCGGCAATGCCCACGACTACTCGGTCTCCGAGATCGCGGGCGCCGTCAAACGGGTGATCGAGGGCGAGTTCGGCCGCGTGCGCGTGCGCGGCGAGATCGGGCGCGTCTCGCGCCCCGGATCGGGGCATCTCTACTTCGCGCTGAAGGACGACCGGGCCACGCTCGACGCCGTGGCGTGGAAGGGGCAGGCGGCGAAACTTGCCGTGAAGCCCGAGGAGGGGATCGAGGTCATCGCCACCGGGCGGATGACCACCTTCCCCGGCTCGTCGAAATACCAGCTGGTGGTCGAGGCGCTCGAGATCGCGGGCCAGGGCGCGCTGATGGCGATGCTGGAGAAGCGCCGCGTGCAGCTTCAGGCCGAGGGGCTGTTCGACCCGGCCCGCAAGCGGCCGATCCCGTTCCTGCCCGAGGTGATCGGCGTCGTCACCTCGCCCTCGGGCGCGGTGATCCGCGACATCCTGCACCGGCTGCGCGACCGCTTCCCGCGCAAGGTGCTGATCTGGCCGGTGGCGGTGCAGGGCCAGGCCTGCGCGCCCGACGTCGCCCGCGCGATCGCGGGCTTCAACGCGCTGACCCCCGGCGGCGCCCTGCCGCGGCCCGACCTGCTGATCGTCGCGCGCGGCGGCGGCTCGATCGAGGACCTCTGGGGCTTCAACGAAGAGATCGTGGTGCGTGCCGCCGCCGCCTCGGCGATCCCGCTGATCTCGGCGGTGGGGCACGAGACCGACACCACGCTGATCGACTTCGCCGCGGACCTGCGCGCGCCCACCCCCACCGCGGCGGCCGAGATGGCGGTGCCGGTCCGGGCGGAACTCGCGGCGCTGATCGCCGAGCAGGGCGCGCGGATCGCCCGGGTGATGACGCTGTCGGCCGACCGCCGGCGCCAGCGGCTGGCGGACCTGTCGCGCGCGCTCGGCCGGCCCGAGGCGCTGACGGCGCCGTCGCGCCAGCGGCTGGACCTGACCGCCTCGCGGCTCGACCCGGCGCTGCGCGGCGCGACCGCGGCCAAGCGCGCGGCCTTCGCGCGGGTCGGCGGGCGGGTCGGGCCCTCGCTGCTGGCGGGTTTCATCGCCGCCGAGACCCGCGATCTCGCGCGGCTTGCCGGGCGGCTGGCGCCGGGGCTGTCGCTGCGGGCCGAGCGCACGCGCGAGCGGTTCGACACGCTGGCCGCGCGGCTGGACCGGGCGCAGGCCAACCGCGCCGCCGAGGCCCTGCGCGAGGTCGCCCGCGGGCGCGAGCGGCTGGGCCAGATCGAGGCGCGGCTGGCGGCCGCGCTGCCCGCGCGCCTGGTGCGCGAGCGCGAGCGGCTGGCCGCGCTCGACCGGATGCGCGCGACGCTGGGCTATACCGAGACGCTGGCGCGCGGCTATGCCGTGGTGCGGGCGGGCGAGGCGCTGGTGACGCAGGCCGGCACCGCGCGGGCCGCGCCGCGGCTGGAGATCGAATTCGCCGACGGCCGCGTCGCCGTGCGCCCCGAGGAGGCGCCGCCGGGCAAGCCCGCGGGCGCCGCGCGCCCGAAGACGGGCGGCGACAGCCAGGGGTCGCTGTTCTAGACGCCGACGTCGGGCATGCAGGGCAGGGGCTGGTCGCTGTCCTGCACCGCGATCAGCGGGTCGCCCGCCGGGTCGCCGCGGAACTTCGCCGCGATCCCGCCCGGGGTCTGGAAGAAGGTCCAGCACTGCAGGTCGGCGACATCCTCGTAGGCAAAGCAGATCTCGTCGCCCTCGGGGAACCAGTGGCCGCTCTTGCAGACATCGCCGGTGAAGGCCCAGATCACGCGCCGGTTCGGCAGGTACTGCTCGGTCCCGTAGACCCGGCCGCCGGCGGCATAGGTCAGCGTGCGCCCGACCGAGAGCGCGTCGAACTCCTCGGCGGTCAGCGGCTTGGCCTCGTCCGCGGCCTCGGTGGTGGCCGCCGGCGCGACCTGCGGCAGCAGCACGGCGGCCAGCACCAGTGCCTGCAGCCCCTTGGCAAGGCTCGCGCCCATCGTCATCTCCTTCATCCGTCGCGCGAGAGCCTGCCAGAGCCCGGGCGGCCTTCGCAACCCTCGCGGCCCGCGCCCGGGGTCACGACCCCGTGGTCGCCCTGCCGGGCCTGCCACCGCGCCAGCCGCGGGTCCATCACCCGCCGCCAGGCCGGCGGCACCAGCGCCAGCGTCGCCATCAGCGGCAGCGATCGCGGCAGCATCGGCGTCGCCCCGCGCGTGATCCGCAGCGCCGGATAGGGTCGCCCCGGGTGCAGGTGGTGGTCGGCATGGCGCGGCGCGTGCAGCATCACCAGCCCCGAGAAGGCCTGCGGCGCATCCCAGCTGTGCGCGGGCCCCACCGGCTCCCACCGGCCGCGGTCGTCGCGGGCGCGCTGCAGGCCGTAGTGCTGCACGTAGTCCGACAGCATCAGCTGCGCCTGGGCATAGGCCGCGAAGCCCAGGTGCGCGGCTACCCCGCCCCAGCCGAAGGCCGCGAGCCCGAGCCCGAGGCAGGCCGCCCCGCCGGCAAGGTAGACCGCATAGGGATGCAGGCCGCGCCCGCGGCCGGCGGCGCGGGCGCGCAGGGCGGTCTCGGCCCGCCAGCCGCCGCGGAACTCGCCCCACCAGGCGCGGGGCAGGAACGCCCAGAACCCCTCGCCCGCGCGGGCCGTCGCCGGATCCTCGGGGGTGGCGACGAAGCGGTGGTGCACCAGCCGGTGGCCCGAGGCGTGCTGCCCGTGCAGCAGCGTGACATAGACCGCGACGCCCAGCCGGTAGAGCCCGCGGCGGGTGCGGTGGATCAGCTCGTGCGCGTTCGAGTTCGAGACCTGCCCGAACCACAGCCCCGCCGCGACGAACAGCCCCGCCCGCGCGGGGCCGGGCAGGCCGGTCGCGCCGCAGGTGCCGGCGATCGCCAGCGCCAGCACCGCCGGATGCACCACCGCCAGCGCCACCGACAGGGCGTCGGCGGCGGGAAACTCGGCCTCGCCGTCCGCGCCGCCGCCCTCGCCGAAGGCCGCGATCAGCCGGTCGAGCGCATAGGTCAGCGCCGTCATGTACCCCAGCGCCGCCCAGACCCAGCCGCCGCCCGCCAGCGCCGCCAGCGCGATCAGCCCGGCCGGCGCCAGCGTCGCCGCGGCGAAGGCCGCCACCGGGGCGGGGCGGGGGGCAGGGGGGGCATCGGTCATCACGGCTGCCACCCTAGCTCCTCGCGCGCCGCCCCGGAAGGGCCGCCCGGTTGCGCCAGCCCCTTTCCACGCGCGCCCGCGTGGCTTAGGTGGGAAGGGATGCGCCCCGGTCCCGGCTCGGGCGGGGCAGGAACAGCGCCGGAGGCCCGATGTCGTTTTTCTCCAAGCTCCGCGAACGGCTCGGCCGGTCCTCGTCGCGTCTCGGCGAGGGGCTTGAGGCGATCGTCGAGGATGGCGGCAGCGCGGGCACGCCCGAGACGCCCGAGCTGCCCCCCGCCGCGCCGCCCGAGCGCCCGGTGACGCCCGAGCCCGGGCCCGCGCCGGTGCCCGAGGAAGTGCCCGGCACGACCCCGCCGGAATGGACCCCGCCGCCGCCCGACCGCCTGCCCGAGCAGGGGGGCGGAGCCGAGGCGCCCGCCGCCCCGCGCGGCGGCGTGCTGGGCCGGCTCTTCGGCCGCCCGGCGGCCGCGCCCGAGGCACCGGTCCTGCGCCGGGTGCTCGACGACGAGATGCTCGAAAGCCTCGAGGAGCTGCTGATCCAGGCCGACATGGGCGTCGAGACCGCGCTGCGGGTCGCGGCGAACCTTGCCCAGGGGCGGATGGGCCGGCGGATGTCGGTCGAAGAGATCAAGGCCGCGCTCGCCGCCGAGATCGCGGGCATCCTCGAGCCGGTCGCGCGGCCGCTGCCGATCTATCCGACCAAGCCGCAGGTGGTGCTGGTGGTGGGCGTCAACGGCTCGGGCAAGACCACGACGATCGGCAAGCTTGCCAGCCAGTTCCGCGCCGCCGGCAAGTCGGTGGTGATCGCCGCGGGCGACACGTTCCGTGCCGCCGCCGTCGACCAGCTGAAGGTCTGGGGCGAGCGCGCGGGCGTGCCGGTGCTGACCGCGCCCGAGGGGTCCGACCCCGCGAGCCTTGCCTTCGACGCGATGGTGAAGGCCCAGGCCGAGGGTGCGGACCTTCTGATGATCGACACCGCCGGGCGTCTGCAGAACCGCGCCGACCTGATGGAAGAGCTGGCCAAGATCGTGCGGGTGATCCGCAAGAAGGACCCCGACGCGCCGCACAACACGCTGCTGGTGCTGGACGCGACCACGGGCCAGAACGCGCTGAGCCAGGTCGAGACCTTCCGCAAGCTTGCCGATGTCTCGGGGCTGGTGATGACCAAGCTTGACGGCACGGCCCGCGGCGGCGTGCTGGTGGCGCTTGCCGACAAGTTCGGCCTGCCGATCCACGCGATCGGGGTGGGCGAGCAGATCGACGACCTGTCGCCCTTCGATCCGGACGATTTCGCCAAGGCCCTCGTGGGGGCGGCGGCGCGCTGAGGCGCCACCCCCCTTTCGGTCGCGCCTTACACGTCCAGCTCTTCCACGAACCGCGCGTTCTGCTGGATGTACTGGAACCGCAGCTCGGGCTTCTTGCCCATCAGCCGCTCGACCAGATCCGAGGTCTCGCCCGGCGCATCCTCGTCGATCGAGACCCGGATCAGCTTGCGGCTCTTGGGGTCCATCGTGGTCTCCTTCAGGTCCTTGGCATCCATCTCGCCAAGACCCTTGAAGCGCTGCACGTCGATCTTGCCCTTGCCGCCAAGGCCCTTGGCCAGCGCGGCCTCCTTCTCGGCATCGTCGGCGACATAGATCCGCCGCGCGCCCTGCGTCAGCCGGTAGAGCGGCGGGCAGGCAAGGTAGAGGTGCCCCTTGTCGATCAGGGGCCGCATCTGCGTGTAGAAGAACGTCATCAGCAGCGAGGCGATGTGGGCACCGTCCACGTCCGCGTCGGTCATGATGATGATCTTGTCATAGCGCAGGTCGTCGACCTTGAACTTGGTGCCCATGCCGACACCGAGCGCCTCGCAGATGTCGCGGATTTCCGAGTTGTCGTTCAGCTTCGACGAGGCCGCGCCCAGCACGTTCAGGATCTTGCCCTTCAGCGGCAGCAGCGCCTGCGTCTCGCGCGAGCGTGCGCCCTTGGCCGAGCCGCCGGCCGAGTCGCCCTCGACGATGAACAGCTCGGTCCCCTCGCGGTTCTTCGCGGTGCAGTCCGTGAGCTTGCCGGGAAGCCGCAGCTTCTTGGTCGCGGACTTGCGCGCGGTTTCCTTCTCCTGCCGGCGGCGCATCCGCTCCTCGGCGCGCAGCACGAGGAAATCGAGGATCGCGCCCGCGGTCTTGGTATCCGCCGCAAGCCAGTTGTCGAAATGGTCGCGCACGGCGCTTTCGGTCCAGCGCACGGCCTCTTCGGTCGACAGCCGGTCCTTGGTCTGGCCGACGAACGAGGGCTCGCGGATGAAGATCGAGATCAGCGCGCAGCCGCCCGTCAGCATGTCCTCGCGGGCGATGTCCTTGGCCTTGCGGTTGCCCGCAAGCTCGCCGTAGGCCTTGATGCCCTTCAGCATCGCGCCCCAGAAGCCCGCCTCGTGCGTGCCGCCCTCGGGCGTGGGCACGGTGTTGCAGTAGGAATGGATGAAGCCGTCGCGCATCGCCGACCAGTTGATCGCCCATTCGATCCGGCCCGGAACGCCGAACTTCTCCTCGAAGCTGACCTTCCCGGCAAAGGGCCGGTCGGCATAGGTCGAGGTGCCGGCCATGGTCTCGTTCAGGAAGTCGGCAAGGCCGTTGGGGAAGTGGAACGTGGCCTCGGTCGGGGTCTCGCCGTCGTCGATCGCGGATTTCCAGCGGATCTCGACGCCCGAGAACAGGTAGCCCTTCGAGCGGACCATCTTGAACAGCCGCGCCGGCTTGAACTTCAGCTCGCCGAAGATCTGCGCGTCGGGGTGGAAGTAGACCGAGGTGCCGCGGCGGTTCGGCGCCGGGCCGACCTTCTCGACCGGGCCCTGCGGCACCCCGCGCGAGAAGCTCTGCACGAACAGCTCGCGGTTGCGCGCGACCTCGACCCGCATCACGTCCGACAGCGCGTTCACCACCGACGAGCCGACGCCGTTCAGGCCGCCCGAGGTCGAATAGGCCTTGTTCGAGAACTTGCCGCCCGCGTGCAGCGTGCACAGGATCACCTCGAGCGCGGACTTGCCGGGGAACTTCGGGTGCGGGTCGACGGGGATGCCGCGGCCGTTGTCCTTGACCGTCAGCCCGTAGTCGGCGTGCAGCTCGACCTCGATGCGGGTGGCGTGGCCGGCGACGGCCTCGTCCATCGCGTTGTCGAGGATCTCGGCCACCATGTGGTGCAGCGCCCGCTCGTCGGTGCCGCCGATATACATGCCCGGGCGCTTGCGGACCGGCTCCAGCCCTTCGAGCACCTCGATCGAGGAGGCGTCGTAGGTGGGCTCGGACTGGCTGCTGAGCAGGTCTTCGGGCATTGAATCGGGCTCGCGGTGGGGAAGGGCTTGGGGTCGTTCTTACACCACAGCGGCGCGATAATCGCAACGTTTTGCGGTCACCCCTCGCAAAACCGCGAGGGATGGCGCGTTTCTGCCCGTTTGGCCGGCGCGGTCAGGCCCCGCGGGCCATCAGCGCCAGCGAGGCGAGCGCGCAGCCGATGCCCAGCCAGTCGCGCGGGGCGAGCGTCTCGCCGAAGCAGACGACGCCCAGGCCGACCAGCGCCAGCAGCGAGAACACCGCCACCGCGACCCCGCTCTGGGCAAGGGTCATGTGCTGGAAGGTGAAGTACCAGGCCACCGCCGACAGGGCATACAGCAGCCCGGCGGCGGCCAGCGGTCGCGAGGTGAGGGGGTGGCCGCTCTCGACGGCGAGCTTCACGAAATAGTCGCCGAGCAGAACGATGAGCGAGGCCAGCGCGCACAGCGCGTAGCCCTGAACCGGAAACATGGCAAACCTCATAAAAAACGGGACGGCAAAAAACGGGACGGCAAGAAAGGGGGCAGCGAAAAAGGGATTTGGGTCGAACAGGTCGTCAATCCACCCGCTATAGGCGAGTGCCGCGGGCCGGGTCAAGCCGCCCCGCGGCATTCGAGACATCGCACCCGCAGCGGTGGCGGGCGCGAATGCGTCAGGCTCGGATGCGTCAGGCGCCGATGCGTCAGGCGTGGCGCCTCACTCGGCCAGGCGGCGCCCGGTCACCGCGGCATAGGCCGGGCGGGCGTGGCAGCGGTCGTACCAGGCGGCGAGCGCGGGGAACTCGTCGATGATCGGGCGGTAGGCCTCGGCATAGCGCAGGCATTCGGCGACGGTGACATCGGCCACGGTGAAGCGGTCGCCCACCAGGTAGTCATGGGCGGCAAGATGCCCGTCAAGCACCTGCAGCGGGCGGCGCAGCTTCTCGCAGGCGCCGGCGATCACGGCCTGGCCGACGGGGGTGTCCTGCTCGGCGCGGCGGAAGGTGAAGGTGATCTCGAGCGCGGGCGGCTCGACCGAGGTCATCGCGTAGAGCGTCCACATCGTCATCTCGGCATCCTCGGCCAGCGTCGCGGGCGCGAGCGGGCCGCCGTGCTTCTTGGCGAGGTAGAGGTTGATCGCGCCGGATTCGTGCAGCACCAGCCCGTCGTCCTCGAGCGTCGGGATGAAGCCGGCGGGGGCGATCTTCAGGAAGTCGGGCGAGCCGGTGTTCAGCGGCGCCTCGCTGGCCAGCGGATCGGCGAGCTTGCCCTTCTGGATCACCGGCACCGCCTCGATCCGGATGCCAAGCTCTTCCGCGAGCCAGTAGGTGCGCGCCGCGCGCGAATTGTAGATGCCGTAGAGGCGGGTCATCGTGGGCTCCTCGTGCCGTGGGTGCGCCAGTGCTAGCACCGGGGCGGGCAGGGGGGAACCGGGTCGAGTGGCAAGGGGCGCGGCCCGTCGGCGAGGGTGCCCCGCGGCGTGTCCAGAAGCCGGCCGCGCAACCCGGGTCCCGGGCCGTCGCCGGGGCCGCCGGAGGGGGGTGTCCGGCGTGCGCCCCCTGTGCGCCCCCCGTGCACCCCCTGTACACCCCCAACGCGCGCCGGCGCAGGAAACCGTTAGGCTTCGGGCCGGCCGCGGGCGCCGCGCCCCCGACGCGAAAAGGCCGGTCGCGGGGACCGGCCTTTCCGAAGCGGGTGGCGTCTGCCGGGATCAGGCGGCCAGCGCGGCGATCTGCGCCTTGGCCTTCTCGATCGCGGCTTCCTCGCCCATCGCCACGCCCTCGGCGGCGACGAAGGTCACGTCGGTGATGCCGATGAAGCCCAGCACCTGGGTCACGTAGCTGGAGGCCAGGTCGTAGCCCGACTTGTGCGGCACGCCGCCCGAAGCATAGGCGACATAGACCTTCTTGCCCGTCAGCAGGCCTTCCGGGCCGGCCTCGGTGTAGCGGAAGGTCTCGCCGACGCGGCAGATCATGTCGATCCAGGCCTTCAGCGGGCCGGTGACGCCGAAGTTGTAGAGCGGCATGCCGATCACGATCACCTCGGCGGCGCGCAGTTCGGCGATCAGCGCCTCGGAGAGCGCGAGCAGGTCCTTCTGCTCGGCGGTGCGGGCCTCGGCGGGCGTGTAGGCCGCGCCGATCCAGGCGCCGTCGATCAGCGGGATGCCGACGGTGTCACGCTCGGTCACCTCGGCGTTGTCGATGCGGGCGACGAGCAGGTCGGTCAGCTTGCGGGTGACCGAGGCCGGGCCCTTGATCGAGCTGTCGATGCGCAGAACTTTGGTCATGGGAGGGTCCTTTCGGAGAGAAACGCGGGGATGTGGAACGGCTTGGCCGCCCCGTAAACCTGTGCTGCACAAGATCATCGTTGCATTCCGTCACACAAGACAGATACTCGCACCGCCAATGTTGAAAGGCGCACAGAGAATGTCCTTCCAGAACTGGGACGAGATCCGCACCGCCTATCAGGTGGCCCGGATCGGCACGGTCTCGGGCGCGGCCGAGGTGCTGGGCGTGCACCATGCGACCGTGATCCGCCACATCGACGCACTTGAGGCCCGGCTGGGCGCCAAGCTGTTCCAGCGCCATGCGCGCGGCTACACCGCGACCGAGGCCGGGCAGGAGCTGCTGAAGGTGGCGCAGGCGACCGAGGACCAGTTCGGCCAGCTGGCCGCGCGGATCAACGGCGCCGGATCGGAGATGGCCGGCGAACTGGTCATCACCTCGATCCCCGGGCTGTCGAAGGTGGTGACGCCGGTCATCGCCGGCCTGATGGCCGAACATCCCGAGCTGATCGTGCGCTATGTCACCGACCTGCGCGTGTTCCGGCTGGAATACGGCGAGGCCCATGTGGCGATCCGCGCCGGCTCGGCCCCGACCGAGCCCGACAACGTCGTGCAGCGCCTGCACGAGCATCAGGTCGCGCTGTACGCGACGCCGGATTACCTGGCGCGGCACGGCACGCCCAAGACCGATGCCGACCTGTCGACGCACCTGTTCATCGGCCACGAGAATCCCACCTCGCGCGCGCCGTTCTATCGCTGGTTGTCGGGCGTCGTCGCCCGCAACCAGGTCGTCTATCGCTGCAACGACAGCGAGGCGGTCGAGGACGCGGTGCAGGCGGGGCTGGGGCTGGGCTTCCTGCCGGTCGCCTCGGGGCGGGCGCATCGCGGCTTCGTCGAGGTGCTGGGCCCGCGCGAGGACTGGGTGTCGCCGCTGTGGCTGGTGACCCATGTCGACCTGCACCGCACCACCAAGGTCCAGGCCTTCCTGACCGCGATCAAGGCCGCGGCCAAGCACTGGCCCGCGATCTGCACCCAGCCCGAGCACGCCGCCGCGGGCTGATCCCGCCCGCGGGACGTCTGGGGGCGGGGCGCGGTTCAGGAGGAGGTTCAGGGCAGCGGCGGCGGCTCGGGGTCCGGGCCATCGGCATCGGCGCCGATCGCCTCGAGTTCGGCCTCGAGGAAGCGTTCGAACGCGTCGAGGTCGAGCCGGTCGAACTGGCCGAAGCCCTGCATCCAGACCGAGGCGTCGCGCAGGGATTCCGGTTCGAGCTTGCACCATTTCACCCGGCCGCGCTTTTCCTGGCTGATCAGCCCGGCCTCGGCGAGGATCGCGAGGTGCTTCGAGACCCCGGCGAGCGACATCGCGAAGGGCTCGGCCACGTCTGTCACCGCCATGTCGTCTTCCAGAAGCATCGACAGGATCGCGCGGCGCGTCGGATCGGCCAGCGCCGCGAACACCACGTCGAGCCGCGCCGGCCCGCGGCCCGGGGCGGCAGGGGGCAGGGGCGGGGGGAGGTCGTCTTCGGCCATGTCCATGCCCGCCATCTACCGGCGCCCGGCGCCAACAATCAACCGCCCGGTTGAATATGCGATTTCGCCGCGCCGCGACGAAACCGGGGTGCCTCACGCGGTGCGTGACATCGCGGGTGCCTGAATTTCCATTGTTTTACAGTATGATGTGCGCGCCTTAAGGTGGCGCTAACCTGCTTGACTCACTGGCTGGTGAACCCTAGGAAGTCCGGGACCGTCGAACGGGGCGAAAACATGGCCGAAGATCCTGATCACGAGCGGCTCAGGCGTCTTGAGGCCAAGCTGCGCGAGACGAAGCTCGGCCGCGAGAAGCGCACCCGCGGTGACGAGCATTTCAGCCAGGCGAACATGGCCTGGCGCATGGTTATCGAGCTGGTCTCGGGTCTCGGGATCGGCTTCGGCATCGGATATGGGCTGGACCTGGTCTTCGGGACCTTGCCGTTCCTGCTGGTGCTGTTCGTATTCCTGGGCCTCGCGGCCGGCGTGAAGACGATGCTTCGCACCGCCGCCGAGATGCAGGACAAACGTCAAGCCGAGCAGGAAGCTGCTCGCGATGAGGGGATGTAGGACGTGGAGCACGAAGCAGAAGCCGGCACCGGCCTTGCCTTCCACCCGATGGACCAGTTCCTGGTCAAGCCGCTGTTCGGTGGCCACGAGATCCATTGGTACACGCCCACGAACGTGACGCTGTGGATGGGCCTGACGGTGCTGGCGATCGTGCTGGTGCTGGTCGTCGGTTCGCGCGGCCGGGCCATCGTGCCCTCGCGCAGCCAGTCGGTCGCCGAGCTGACCTTCGGCATGGTCCACAAGATGCTGGAAGACATCTGCGGCAAGGACGGGCTGAAGTACTTCCCCTACGTGCTGACGCTGTTCTGCTTCATCGTCTTCGCCAACTTCCTGGGCCTGCTGCCCAAGAGCTTCTCGACCACCTCGCACATCGCGGTCACCGCGGTGCTGGCGATCCTGGTCTTCCTCGGCGTGACGATCCTGGGCTTCGTCAAGAACGGCAGCCACTTCCTCGGCCTGTTCTGGGTGACCTCGGCGCCGCTGGCGCTGCGCCCGATCCTGGCCGTGATCGAGCTGATCTCGTACTTCGTGCGCCCGGTCAGCCACTCGATCCGACTTGCGGGCAACGTCATGGCCGGCCACGCCGTGATCAAGGTCTTCGCGGGCTTCGCCGCCGTCGCCGCGATCATGCCGGTCTCGGTGCTTGCGATCACCGCGATGTACGGGCTCGAGGTGCTGGTCGCGCTGATCCAGGCCTACGTCTTCACCATCCTCACCTGCGTCTACCTCAAGGACGCGCTGCACCCCGGCCACTGAGCCGCGGACCGCAGTCAGAGACACGAACACAACCCTTTCAATCCAGGAGAATACCCATGGAAGGCATCGCTCAACTCGGTCAGTACCTCGGCGCGGGCCTCGCCTGCATCGGCATGGCCGGCGCTGCAATGGGCGTGGGCAACGTCGCGGGCAACTACCTCGCCGGCGCGCTGCGCAACCCCTCGGCCGCTGCCTCGCAGACCGCCACGCTGTTCATCGGCATGGCCTTCGCCGAAGCGCTCGGGATCTTCTCGTTCCTCGTCGCGCTGCTGCTGCTGTTCGCAGTCTGATCGCTTCCTGAACGGATGGCCGGGCGGGTGCCGAAAGGTGCCTGCCCGACAGTTTGACGGGCCCGCTTGAGGGCCGGGGGAAACGAGATGGCAACGATGACAGAGGGAGCTGCGGGTCACGCGGCCGCCATGCTGCCGGGCACCGATGCGCACGGGTCTGCCGTGGGCATGCCCCAGCTGGTGTTCGAGACCTTCCCGAACCAGATCTTCTGGCTGCTGGTCACGCTGGTCGTGATCTACCTCGTGCTGTCGCGCGTGGCGATCCCGCGGATCGGCAGCGTGCTGGCCGAACGCGCCGGCGTGATCACCAACGACATCGCGACGGCCGAAGAGCTGAAGCTGAAGGCCCGCGAGGCCGAGGCCGCCTATACCAAGGCGCTGGCCGATGCCAAGGCCGAGGCGGCGAAGATCATCGCCGCGACCAAGGCCGACATCCAGGCGGATCTCGACAAGGCGCTGGCCAAGGCCGATGCCGAAATCGCCGCCCGGACCGCCGAGTCCGAGGCCCGGATCACCGAGATCCGTGCCGGCGCGGAAGCGGCCGTGAACGAGGTGGCGCGCGACG
The DNA here is from genome assembly GCF_037095655.1 of Frigidibacter sp. MR17.24. Lineage (NCBI taxonomy): Bacteria > Pseudomonadati > Pseudomonadota > Alphaproteobacteria > Rhodobacterales > Paracoccaceae > Frigidibacter > Frigidibacter sp. MR17.24. The sequence continues at coordinate 108,713 of NZ_JBAWKE010000004.1, read as the reverse complement.
TGGCGGCCGAGATCGTGGCGTCCTTCGGGGCGCCGGCCGATGCGGCGGCGATCGACGCGGCGGTCTCGACCCGGATGAAAGGCTGAGCGATGCGGAAACTGACGGTTCTGTTCGCGCTGAGCGCGAGCCCGGCGATGGCGGCCACCGGCCCGTTCTTCTCGCTGCACAACACCGACTTCATCGTCACGATCGCCTTCCTGGTGTTCGTGGGGGTGCTGCTGTACTTCAAGGTGCCGTCGATGGTCGGCAAGCTGCTCGACAAGCGGGCGGCGACGATCAAGGGCGAACTCGACGAGGCGCGCGCGCTTCGCGAGGAAGCCCAGACGGTGCTGGCCTCCTACGAGCGCAAGCACAAGGAGATGCTCGCCCAGTCCGAGCAGATCGTGGCGAACGCCAAGAAGGAAGCCCAGGCGGCGGCCGAGAAGGCCAAGCAGGATCTCGCGCAGTCGATCGAGCGGCGTCTCGCGGCGGCCGAGGGCCAGATCGCTTCGGCCGAGAAGGCCGCGGTGGCAGAGGTCCGCAACCGCGCCGTCGCCGTGGCCGTCGCCGCGGCGAGCGAGGTCATCGCGACGAAGATGGGCACCGGCGAGAAGTCGGCCCTGATCGACAGCGCCATCGGCGAAGTCGAGACCAAGCTTCACTGACGGGATCACGGCCCCCGGCGAACGAGGCGGCCGACCGACAGGATTGGGACAGTGACGAAGGGCTCCGCACCGCGGGGCCCTTTGACCTTTGCGGGCCGCGTCTTCGCGGGTCCTGCCCGCCCTTCCGCGCCCGCCCTTCCGCGCCCGGCCCTCTGCCGGGGTCAGTCCTTCTCGGCCTCGTGCGCCAGCCGCAGCCGCGCGACCACCTCGTGCGCCTCGGCGCGGCGATGCGCCTCGAGGGCGGCGCGCACGTAGTCCATGTGGGTCTCGACGGCGATGCGGGCGCCCAGCGGATCGCGGGCCTGGATCGCGGTGTTGATCGCGCGGTGCTGGTCCATCAGCGTCGCCCGGGCCTGCTTCTGGCGGAAGATGATCTGGCGGTTGTAGAACACCCCCGTCGTCAGCAGGTCGTACATCGAGCGCATCATGTGCAGCATGACCACGTTGTGCGCCGCCTCGACGATGGCCATGTGGAACTGCGCATCGATCGCGGCATCCTCCTCGGCCGAGCGGCGGCCGGGCGCCTCCATCCGGGCGAAGGCGGCGGCGATGACCGACAGGTCGGTGGCCGATCCGCTCTCGGCCGCCCGCGCCGCCGTCATCCCCTCGAGATCGCGGCGGAAGTCGAGATAGTCGAACAGCGCCGCGTCGTGGCGCGCGAACAGCCGCACCAGCGCCGGCGAGAAGGCCGAGCCCAGCACGTCGGCGACATAGGCGCCCGCGCCGGGGCGCGTCTCGATCAGGCCGTCCTCGGCCAGCGCCGCCAGCGCCTCGCGCAGAGAGGGCCGCGAGACGCCGAGCCGCTCGGCCAGCTCGCGCTCGGCCGGCAGCCGCTCGCCGGGGCGCAGGATGCCTTCCAGCACCAGCCGCTCGATCTGGCGCTGCACGGCCTGGGCCAGCTTCTCGGGGTCGACCTTCTGGTAGGGCATGGGTGTCTGGCGGCTTTCAGTCGGTATTGGTCGGGTTTTATGACCGCGCGCGGAGAGTCGCGCAAGAGAAAGGCCGGGCGTTGCGGCCCGGCCCCCCCCCAATGGGTCCACCAGTGGGTCCACCAGTCGGTCCACCGGTGGTCGCGATCGCGCGGTCTCAGCCCGTCGGCGTGATGACGATCTGCACCCGGCGGTTCTGCGCCCGCCCGGCGTCGGTCTCGTTGGTGGCGATCGGCTGGCTCTCGCCGCGGCCGATCGGGGTGATGCGCGCGCCCGAGACGCCCGACTGCACGAGGATCTGCGCCACCGACGAGGCGCGGCGCTGCGACAGGTCCATGTTGTAGGCATCCGACCCGGTCGAGTCGGTGTGGCCGATGATCTGCACGGTCGAGTTCGGGTAGCGGTTCAGCGAGGCGCCGAGTTCGTAGAGGTTCTGGGTGGCGCCCGACGAGACGGCGGTCGAGTCGACCGAGAACAGCACGTCCTGCGGCATGTTCACCACGAGGTTCGAGCCATTGTTGACCACGGTGGTGCCGTTGCCGCCGATCGAGCTTTGCAGCTCGGCCGCCTGGCGGTCGAGGAAGTTGCCGGCCAGGCCCCCGATCGCGCCGCCGACCACGGCGCCCGCGGCGGCCTTGGTCAGGCGTTCGTCGCCGTCGGCGGTCGCGCCGAGCAGGCCGCCGACCACGGCGCCGGCGATGGCGCCGTTGCGCGTGTTGTTGGGCTGGGTGTTGGTGTAGCCATAGGGGGTCGCCTGGCAGGCGGCGAGCGCGGTCGCGCCGGCCAGGGCCAGGAGGATCGTGAATTTCGGTGTCATGCTCTGCCGCCTCGTTTCTGTGGTCCGACGGACCCGGACGCTGGCAGGATTAGCATGGAACGGGCTGCGGGGAAGGGCCGGGGGCCCCGGCGGCGGGATTTCGCGCATCACCTTGCGGCGAGGGCGGGGCACGGGCGCAGGCGGGGCCTTGGGCGGGGCTCGGGCGGGGTCTTGGGTGAAGCCTTGGCGCAGGCGGGATGCGGCGCGGGGGCTTTGGCCGGGGAGGGGGCGCTGCCCCCGCGCCTGCGGCGCCCCCCGGGATATTTGGGCCAATGCGAAAGCCGGGCCGTGGTCGGGTGCCGGAGATCCGCGGTGCAGGGGGCGGCTCAGGCGGCGTCGGCGCGGGCGGCTTCGCGCGCGAGCATGGCGCGCTTGACCGGCAGGCCCCAGTGGTAGCCGGTGAGCGCGCCGCTGCCGGCGATCGCGCGGTGGCAGGGGATCAGGCAGGCGATCGGGTTGCGCCCGACCGCGGCGCCGACGGCGCGGCCGGCGGTCGGGCGGCCGATGGCGCGGGCGATGTCGCCGTAGGTGGTGACATGGCCCGAGGGAATGGCGAGCAGCGCCTCCCAGACCTTGACGTGGAACGGCGTGCCGACCAGCTGCAGCGGGATCTCGGTCGCGGTTCCCGTTTCGGCGCCGAAGGCGGCGGCGATCCAGGGGGCGAGGGCGGCGGGATCCTCGGTCAGGGTGGCGGCGGGCCAGCGCCGGGCGAGGTCGTCGAAGGCCGCAGCCTCGCCTATCTCGGCCGCGAAGCCGAGCCCGCAGAGGCCGCGCGCCGTGGCCATGGCGATCGCCGGGCCGAAGGGCGTGTCGAACCGGCCCCAGCGGATCGTCAGCCCGGCGGCGCCGCTGGCGAAGTCGCCGGGGCTCATCGCTTCCCAGCGCAGGAACAGGTCGTGCAGGCGGCCGGTGCCCGACAGGCCGGTTTCGGCGGCGGTGTCGAGCAGGGTGCGCCGGTTCGCCAGCAGCTCGCGCGCGAGGCCGAGGCGCAGGTACTGCTGGTAGCGCTTGGGCGAGACCCCGACCCAGGCCGAGAAGGTGCGCTGGAAATGCGCCTCGGAGAGGCCGAGCTCGGCCGCGAGGGCGGCGAGCGTGGCGGGGGCGTCCGGCGCCTCCATCCGGCGCAGGGCGCGGGCGATGACGCGGTAGTGGTAGCGGTCCTCGGGGGCCGTGGCGGGGGCGGGGGCCGTGGCGGGGGTGGTTTTGGGGGCGATCTCTGGCATCGGCGGTCTCCTTGCCAGCCATCCTAGGCGGGCGCGGGGCGCGGGGCGACCCGGAAGCTGCGGCTTCGCGGCCCTTGCCGTGCCCGCGCCCGGGGTGCATAGCTGGCGCCGATGGCACGACAGCTCGATTATCCCACGATCCACAGCATCTTCGCGCGGTTCCGCGAGATCGAGCCCGAGCCCAAGGGCGAGCTCGAGCATGTGAACGCCTTCACGCTGGTCGTGGCGGTGGCGCTTTCGGCGCAGGCCACGGATGCAGGCGTCAACAAGGCCACGCGCCGGCTGTTCGAGGTGGCCGACACGCCCGAGAAGATGCTCGCCCTCGGCGAGGAGGGCGTGACCGAGCACATCAAGACGATCGGGCTGTTCCGCCAGAAGGCCAAGAACGTGATCAGGCTGTCGCGGATCCTGGTCGAGCAGTACGGCGGGCAGGTGCCTTCGTCCCGCGCGGCGCTGACCAGCCTGCCGGGGGTGGGGCGCAAGACGGCGAACGTGGTGCTGAACATGTGGTTCCGCCACCCGGCCCAGGCCGTCGACACCCACATCTTCCGCGTCGGCAACCGCACCGGCATCGCGCCGGGCAAGGATGTCGACCAGGTCGAGCGCGCGATCGAGGATCACGTGCCCGCGGAATTCCAGCAGCATGCCCACCACTGGCTGATCCTGCACGGCCGCTACATCTGCCAGGCGCGCAAGCCCCGCTGCGGGATCTGCCCGATCGAGACCCTCTGCCCCTTCGAGGAGAAAAGCTTTTGACTGACCAACGCTACCAGATCGTCGGCATCGGCAATGCCATCGTCGACGTGCTGACCCAGTGCGACGACCACTTCCTTGACCACATGGGGATCGAGAAGGGGATCATGCAGCTGGTCGAGCGCGAGCGGGCCGAGCTGCTGTATGCCGCGATGCGCGAGCGGGTCGAGGCGCCGGGCGGCTCGGTCGGCAACACGGTGGCGGGGGCGGCGGCGCTGGGGGCCGCGACCGCGTTCATCGGCCGGGTGCGCGACGACGCGCTGGGGCGCGGCTATGCCGAGGGCCTGGGCGGCAGCTTCCCCAACCCGCCGGTGACGGGGGGCGAGCTGCCGACCTCGCGCTCGATGATCTTCGTCACGCCCGACGGCGAGCGGTCGATGAACACCTATCTCGGGATCTCGGCGGAGCTTGGCCCCGAGGACGTGAGCGAGACGGTGACGGGCGCGGCCGAGGTGCTGTTCCTCGAGGGCTATCTCTTCGACAAGGACAAGGGCAAGGAAGCGTTCCTGAAGGCCGCGCGCGCGACCAAGGCGGGCGGCGGCAAGGCCGGCATCGCGCTGTCGGACCCGTTCTGCGTCAACCGCCATCGGGTCGACTTCCTGCGGCTGATCCAGTCCGAGCTGGACTATGTCATCGGCAACCGGCTGGAATGGTGCGCGCTTTACGAGACCGAGGATCTGGAGGAGGCGCTGGCCAAGGCGCGCGCCGACTGCCCGCTGGTCGTGTGCACCCGCTCGGGCGAGGCGGTGGTGATCATCGCCGGCGACGAGCGGATCGAGGTGCCGGTGCGCACCGTGGTGCCGGTCGACGCGACCGGGGCCGGCGATCAGTTCGCGGCCGGGTTCCTGTTCGGGCTGGCGACCGGGCGCGACCTGGCGACCGCGGGGCGGATGGGCTGCGTGATGGCGGCCGAGGTGATCGGCCATTTCGGCGCCCGCCCGACCGGCGACGTGCAGGCGATGTTCCGCGCCGAGGGCCTGCTGTAACGCAGGGCCACGCGCCCGGGGGACCGGGCGCGCCGGCGGTTCAGCCGGCCAGGCGCAGCTGCGGCAGCGGGGTGGCGGGGGCCTCGGACCCGGCGGCGTCCTGCGGGGCTGCCACCGCGTCCTGCGGCAGGCTCAGCGTGAAGCGTGCGCCCGCCCCGGGGCGGCTGGTGACCGTCAGCTCGCCGCCATGGGCCAGCGCGATCTTGCGGCAGATCGCCAGCCCCAGCCCGGTGCCGCCCTCGTGGCGGTTGTCGGCATTCTCGAGCTGCTGGAAGGCGAGGAAGATTCGTTCGAGATCCGCCTCGGCGATGCCGCGGCCATTGTCCTCGACCTCGATCGCGAGGCCGGTGTCGGTGCGGCGGGCGCGCAGCACCAGCGTGTCGGCCTTCGAGAACTTCAGCGCGTTGTCGATCAGGTTCGCGAGCACCTGGTCGCAGCGGCCGCGGTCGGCATGGGCCCAGGTCGCGTCGGCCTCGACGGTGATGCGCATGCCGCGCGCCAGCGCGAGCGGCCGGAACCGCGCGTCGGCATCGGCGAGCAGGTCGGCCAGCGCGAAGGGCGCGCGCGACAGCCGCGAGTCGCCCAGCTCCATGTTCGTGTAGTCGAGGATCTGGTTGATCAGCGCCAGCAGGTTGTTCGCGGCCTGGGTGATCTTCTGGCCGTACAGTTCGGCCTGGTCGCCCATCTGCCGCAGGTGCAGGTCGAGCGTCTCGTCGGGCAGGCGCGCGGCCGCGGCATGGCGCTGCTTCAGCCCGGTCATGATCCCGGCATAGCCCAGCACGATGGTCAGCGGCGTGCGCAGCTCGTGGCTCAGCACGCTCATGAACTCGGACTTGGCGCGGCTGGCGGCCTCGGCGGCGTTGCGCGCCGCCGTCAGCTCGGTGATGCTTTCCATCCGGGTCCGGATCTCGACCGCATAGGCGAAGAGCCCGCCCATCACCACCAGCGCCGCGATCCCGGCAATGGCCAGCGCCAGCATCTTGAAGGCGGCGGGGTTCGAATAGTCGCCGGGAAGGGCCAGCGGCGCGACGCGGAACGCGGTCATCCCGGTGAAGTGCAGCCCGACGATGCCCAGCGTCAGCGACAGCGCCATCCACAGTTCGGACCGGCGGTCGTCGCGGCTGCCGAAAGTCATCGCGAGCGCCGAGAAGCCGGCGGCCAGCAGGATCGAGGTGACGAGATAGCCGTGGTCCCAGGACACGAGGCCCTGCACGCGGTAGGCGATCATGCCCGAGTAGTGCATGCCCGAGATCGCGAGGCCGAGCAGCGCGCCGCCGATGGCGGGCGCGAAGCGCAGCCGCACCGTGGCCGCGAAGGCGATGGCGACGGCGCTGCCGACGATGGCGACCACCAGCGAGATCACCGTGAGCGCGAGATCGAAGCTGACCGGCACCTGCGGCTGGAAGCCGAGCATCGCGACGAAATGGGTGCACCAGATCGACACGCCGGCGGTCGTGGCGGTCATCAGGTACCACAGGGCCGACTGCCCGGGGCCGCGGTGGCGCGCGTGGCGATAGAGCCGCGACATCGCCCAGCTGCCGAACGCGCAGAGCAAAGCCGCGATCACGACCAGGCTGGGGTCGTGCTGAACCGAAATGCACGAGAGAACATTCAACAAGGGCGTGATCCTTCAGGGAGGCGGCTTTGTCTTTGTTATCTCGGTGGAAACCGTGGCGAACCTGCGGCAGAACCGGGCATTAACTATGGTGTGCAAACAATTCATCTTTCGGCTGTGGGTGGCGGTTCCGGCGCCCCTGCGGTTGTGCGGCGCCGTCGCGGCGCGGTTCACAGCCCGCGGCTTCTGTGGCATGTCTGCGCGCGACGCCGCGGCCGCGGCCCGCCCCTCCGCCCCCTCCCCGCCGCCCGCCCCTCGCGCCGGGCGGCTTCCAGCAAGGATCCCCGCCCCGTGACCATCGACTATCTCGTGACCCACAACGGCGGCTTCCATGCCGACGAGCTTCTGTCCTCGGTCGTGCTGACCCGGCTGCATCCCGGGGCGCGGCTGGTGCGCAGCCGGGCGAACGACTGGATCACCCCGGGCGCCGATCGCATCATCTACGACGTCGGTCGCGACCATGACCCGGCCCGGGGCATCTTCGACCATCACCAGCCGAACCCGCCCAAGCGCGAGGACGGCACCCCGCTCAGTTCGTTCGGGCTGGTCTGGGGCGCGTTCGGCCGCGACTACCTGCGGGCGCTGGCGGTGCCCGAGCGGGATCTCGAGGTGATCCACGAATCGGTCGACCGCGGCTTCGTGCGGCCGATCGACCTGGTGGACAATGGCGCGCTCAGCCCCGCGGCGGCGGGGCCCGAGCTGGCCGAGCTGGTGCTGCCGGCGCTGCTGGAAAGCCTCAAGCCCGTGTTCGACGCGCGCGAGGACGGGGCCGAGGACCGCGCCTTCGAGGGGGCGCTGGCGGTGGCGCGGGCGTTTCTAGAGGCCGCGGTCGCGCGGCGGGCGGCGAAGTGGCGCGCCGACGGCATGGTGGTGGCGGCGATCGCGGCGGCGGGGGCGGGGCGGGTGCTCGAGCTGCCGATGGGGATGCCGTTCCGCTCGGCGGTGGTGCGCGAGGGGGCGGACCACCTGCTGTTCGTGGTCGCCCCGCGCGAGACCGACTGGTCGATCACCGGCATCCGCCAGGCCGAGGAGGGCTTTGCCCTGCGCGCCGACCTGCCGGCCCGCTGGGCCGGGCTGACCGATGCCGCGCTCGAGGCGGCCTCGGGGGTCGAGGGCGCGCGCTTCTGCCACAACGCGCGCTTCATCGCGGTGGCCGCGACGCGCGAGGCCGCGCTGCGGATGGCCGCGATCGCGGTGGCCGAGGCCGAGGCCGGCGTCGCGGGCTGATCCCCGCGCCCGCCCCCGCAACGCCGGCAGTCGCGCCGGTGCCGGGGGGGCGTGGCCGGGCAGGGCCCGGCGATCGCATGCCGCGTCCGGCCAATTCCATCACGTCCGGTCCGTCCGGCGGCGCGCCTGGCCTCGGGAGCGGCCGGGTGGACGCATCGCGAGGGCCTCGGCTGCCGGGTCTGGCGATGGGGCAAACCATCGGCAGGACGAAGGCCGACGGCGCCTTGCACATCGCAGAGGATCGGGGTGCCGGGCGAGGCCGCCGGCTTGAGGTCCGGCCCGGGGAGGCGCGGGGCCGAGGGGTCGGATCCGGCGTCAGCGCGGCACGGGATCAGAAGGCGACGACAGCCGCCGCCAACGCGTCAGGCGCGATGTCCCGGACGAGATCAGCGACGCTATCTTATTCTGTTCGTTGGGAAGATTGGTGGAGCCAAGGAGGATCGAACTCCTGACCTCTTGCATGCCATGCAAGCGCTCTCCCAGCTGAGCTATGGCCCCACTATCTGGTGTGGGTCGTTTCCGACCCCGGGTCCGGACCGTCTGGCGTTGCCGCCGCGCCGTCCGTGGAGCGCTGTCTAAGGGGATCGTCGGGCGGGCGCAAGAGCGAATTTCGACCCGCCCGACGATAAATTCAGCTGCCCTTGCGGCAACCCCGGACGGGCCGGATCAGCTCTCGTCCTCGTCGCCCGAGACGTCGGCCAGGTCGTCGAGCGAGACGTTCTCGTCGTCGTCCTCTTCCAGCAGATCGTCGTCCAGATCGACGTCGTTCGAATCGTCATCGATCGAATCGTCGTTGCCCAGATCGTCGATATCCGGCTCGGCGGTGGTGCGCGCCGCGGTCTTGGTGTCGGCGATCATCGAGCGGCCGCGGCTGGCCACGAGGCTGTCGGCGGTGAAGCCGTGGCCGCATTCGGGGCAGGTCATCGGGTCGCGCTGCAGGTCGTAGAAGCGGCTGCCGCAATGCGGGCAAAGGCGCTTCGTGCCCCATTCTTCCTTGGGCATGCTCGTCCTCTCAGTCTGTCTTGGGTTCAGAGTCGATGCCCAGTGCCACAACGACACTGGGGTGTCAAAGCCTTTCGGGGCCGGTTTCCGGCAGGTTTCGCGGGGGCGCGGGTCAGTGCCCGCCGCCGCCGCCGCCGCCGCGGGGGGCGGGTTTGCGCATCGCCAGCGCGGTCACCGAAAGGCCCGCGAACAGCAGCGCGATCAGGAAGAAGACGTCGATGAACGACATCACCATCGCCTGCCCGGTCACCTTCCCCACCATCTGCGCGAGCGCCGCGCGGTCATCGGTGATGCCGTTCGCCGCGAGGTTCGCGCCCATCGCCGACAGCTGCGACACCGCCTCGGGGTTGGACCAGCTGACCGACTCGGCCAGCCGGTCGTAGTGCAGCGCCTGCCGGTCGCTCAGCAGCTGGTTGATGATGGCGAGGCCGACAGCGCCGCCGAGGTTGCGCGTCAGGTTGTAGAGCCCCGAGCCGCCCTTCATCTTGTCGGGCGTGAGCGTGCCCAGCGCGAGGTTGTTGATCGGGACCATGCAGGTCATCAGCGCCATGCCCCGCAGCACCTGCGGCAGCAGCAGTTCGCCGAAGTCCCACTGGTCGGTCAGCCCGGTGAGCATCCAGGTCGAGGCGGCGAACAGCAGGAAGCCGCCCATCAGCATCACCCGCAGGTCGAGCTTCGAGGACAGGAACCCCGCGATCGGCGCCATGATGAACATGGCAAGGCCCGAGACGAAGACCGTCTCGCCGATCATCAGGCTGTCGTAGCCGCGCACCCGCCCGAGGTAGAGCGGATAGAGATAGGTCAGCCCGTAAAGCCCGATCCCCATGACGAAGCTGAAGACCGAGCCGACGGTGAAGTTGGTGTCGCGATAGGCCGACAGGTCGACGATCGGCTCGTCGCGGGTGAGCGCGCGCCAGAAGCTGACGATGCCGCCCACCACCATGACCACGGCCAGGATCGCCACCGCCTCGTCGGCGAACCAGTCGTTCGAGGGCCCTTCCTCGAGCACGTATTCCATGCCGCCGAGGAAGGCCGCGAGCGCGAGCAGGCCCCACCAGTCGAAGCGGTCGAACAGTTTCCAGTTCGGGCGGTCGAAGTCGATCAGCAGGAAGGCCCCGACGGTGACGCCGATGCCCGGGATCACGTTGACGAGAAACAGCCAGTGCCACGAGAAGGCGTGGCTGAGATAGCCGCCGACGGTCGGCCCAACGGTCGGCGCCAGCGTCGCCACGAGCCCGATCATCGGCGAGACGATGTTGCGCCGCGCCGGGGGGATGATGGTGAAGGCGGCGGCGAAGACCGAGGGGATCATGCCGCCCCCGAGGAAGCCCTGCAGGCCGCGCCACAGGATCATCTCGCCGATCGAGCTGGAGCCGGCGCAGGCCAGCGAGGAGAGGGTGAATCCCGCCGCCGCCAGCGTGAACAGGATCCGCGTCGACATCATCCGCGCGAGGAAGCCCGAGAGCGGGATCATCACCACCTCGGCGATCAGGTACGAGGTCTGGACCCAGCTGATCTCGTCGGGGCCGGCGCCGAGGCCGGCCTGGATCTCGGCCAGCGAGGCCGAGACGATCTGGATGTCGAGGATCGCCATGAACATCCCGAACACCATGATCAGGAAGGCGAAGGCGCGGCGCCCGGTGAAGGCGTCGTCGGCCGCCGCCGCGGGCGCCGCCGGCGCCGAGGAGGCCTGTGCCGGTGCGGTGGCCGAGGTCATGGCGTCAGTTCCGTGCCACGCCCGGCGCCGGGACCAGCGCCACCGTCTCGGCCGCGTCGCGGCTGGCGGTCGGGGTTTCGGCCGGCGTCCGGTCGGGCGTGCCGTCGGGCGTCTTGGCGGCGGGCGCGGTCTCGACCGGGCGGCCCGAGCCGGTGCGGCTGTCGACGGTGGCGACGGTCGACAGGCCCGCGCGCAGGTGGCCGGTGGCGACCGCATCGGCCGGGATCGAGATCCGGACCGGCACCCGCTGCACGACCTTGGTGAAGTTGCCGGTCGCGTTCTCGGCCGGCAGCAGCGAGAACACCGCCCCCGTCGCCGGGGCGAGCGAGGTCACGTGGCCGGTGAAGTCGCGGTCGGGCAGGGCGTCGAAGGTCAGGTGGACCTCGGCCCCGACCGTCACGCCGGGAAGCTGCGTTTCCTTGTAGTTCGCCTCGACATAAAGCCCGCCGTCGGGAACCAGCGCCGCGAGTCGGGTGCCGGGGCTGACGAGGTCGCCCGGCTCGAGGTCGATGTTGGCGATCACGCCGTCGGCCGGCGCGCGCAGCACGGTCTTGTCGAGATCGCGCTGGGCCTGATCCACCGCCAGCTGCAGCTCGCGCCGGTTGCCCTCGGTCTCCTTGCGCTGGGCCGCGAGCACGGCGACCTGCGCCTCGGCCGAGGTCACGGCGGCCTTCGCCTCGGCAAGGCCCGCCTCGGCGGTGTCGAGCGTCTCGTTCGCGGTGTCGAGCTGGGCCTGCGACACGACCCGGGTCGCGGCCAGGCTGCGGATCCGCTTGGCATTCGTCCGCGCGTTCGTCAGCTGCGCCTGGGCGGCGTCCTGGCTTGCCTCGGCCTGGGCGACGGCGGCGCGGGCGGCGTCGATCTGCGCGTCGATCCGCGCCAGCGTGTCGCCCGCGGTGTCGAAGCGGCTTTGTGCCGTGCCAAGCGCGATGCGGTAGTCGCCGTCATCAAGGCGCAGGATCACCTCGCCGGCGGTGACATGGCTGTTGGCCCGCACCGGCGCCTCGGCCACATAGCCCTCGACCCGGCTCGAGATCAGGGTGATGTCCGACTGCACGTAGGCGTCGTCGGTCTCGACCATGAAGCGCCCCTCGGTCCAGTAGCCGTAGCCCCACCAGGCCGCACCGACCAGCGCGACCACCGCCACCGTGGCGAGGATCTTCTTCCTGCGGCCCGTGCCCGCGGATTTCTCGCCGGTCTTTTCGGCGGTCTTTTCGGCAGGCTTCTGGGTCGCGGAGGAGGGGGCGGCGGGGGTGTTCTGCGCGTCGTCTGCCATCGGGGGCCTCTGGGAATCCATCGCCCGGCTGTGGGCGGATCTCGGTTTTGGCTGAGTCGTTGACCGAACCGTTCGGTTCAAAACCACTTAGGGGATCGAAAAGTCGTGTACAAGGCTTCATCGAACCGCGGGGTTCGATTATGTGGGGATAAAGCGCGGAACCTTCGCGCGGTTCCAAAGAAGGGGTGACGGATGGAGACGACGGAGGGCGGCACGCCCTGTCCGGCGGTGCAGGCGGCGGCCGCGCCGCCGCGGCGCCACGCGGCGGGGGCCGATCCGGCGAAGCGGGCGCAGATCCTGGCCGGGGCGCTGCAGCTGTTTCTCGACCGCGGGTTCGAAGCGGCGAGCATGGGCGACATCGCCCGCGCGGCCGGCGTGTCGAAGGGAACGCTCTACGTCTATTTCCAGAACAAGGAAGACCTGTTCGAATCGCTGATCGAGGCCAAGCGCGACCGCATGTTCCAGGGGCTCGAGCAGGCGCTGGCCGAGCACGAGACCGTCGAGGCGCGGCTTCTGGCCTTCGGGAAGCGGCTGGCGGTGATCCTGTGCTCGGACGAGGTGCTGCGGGCGCAGCGGATCGTGCTTGGCGCGCTCGAGCGGATGCCCGAGCTGGGCGAGCGCTTCTATGCCAAGGGCGCCGAGCGGTCGAAGGGGGCGCTGGCGGCCTGGATGGCGGCCGAGGTCGCCGCAGGGCGCCTTGCGATCCCCGACGTCACGCTCGCCGCCTCGCAATTCGCCGAGCTGTGCACCGCGGGGATCTGGCGCCGCCGCCTTTTCGGGCGCGAGACCGGCCCGTCCTCGGAGGCCGAGATGGAGGCGGTGGTCGCCTCGGCGGTGCGGATGTTCCTGGCGGCCTACGGCACCGGCCAGGGCGACAACGCGGGCGCGGAGACGGGCCCTGCCGGGCGCTGAGGCCGGGTTTTTCACATGAAAACGGCCCCCGGGTGGGGGCCGTGATCGGGTTTCGGTGTCCTCGCGTCCCTGATGGCCTGGCGCGCCCCGGGCGCCCCCGGGCGGCCTTGGTCACTGGGCCGCGCGGCGCCCCTCGCTGACGAAGCGCGACTGCGGCGTGATCGCGAACTGGCCGCGGCGGACCTTCTGGATCTTGCCCTGGCGCAGCAGCATGCCGAAGCTGCGCAGCCCCGCCTCGCGGGTGAAGCCATCCTCGACCGAGACCTTCTTCATGATCTGCGGGCGCGAGAAATGCGGCCGGCCCTCGATGGTCGAGGTGTAGACGGCGGCTGCCTCCAGCAGCTCGCTCAGGCCCTGGGCGCCGAGCTGCGCCGCGAAATCGGCGAAGCTGCGCGCCTCTTCCGGCGTCGGCGGGGTGAAGTCCTCGTCCTCGTCGATCTCGGTCGGCAGCGGGCCGAGACCCTCAGAGGCGACGCGGCGCGGCCGGATCGGCTGCACGGGCGCCTGTGCGGCGGCGGGCTGGGCGGCGGGCTCATCGGCGGTTTCGGCGCCCGAGGGCGCGTCGCTGACACGCTGGGCGCTGACCAGCACCAGCGGCGCCGGGCGCTGCTGGGCAGGACGCTCGGCCGGCGGGCGCGGCGTCGCGGGGCGCACCGGGGCAAGGGCGTCGGGCGCGCCGGCCTCGGGGCGGCGCGGCCGCACGATCTTGGTCAGGTCGTCGCGATAGGCCTCGGTCGCGTCATCCTCGCGGGTGCTGCGGCCGCCGAAGATCCGGTCGGCGGCGGTCGCGACGACGGCGGCCTTCAGATGCGCGATGGCCGAGTAGCGGCGGCGATGCTCGGGGCCGGTCAGCTCCTTGTTGGCGGTCTCGATCAGGCGCGACACCGCGGCGTCGTCGGCGGGCATCCGGCGCAGCTGGGCGCCGGCCTCGGGTTCGGGCTGGGGCGCGGGCTCGGCCTCGACCGGGCGGGCGGCGGGCATCGCGGGGCGGCGCGGCACGATCGTGCGCACCGCTTCCTCGGCGGCGGCAAGCTTGGCGGCAAGCTCGGCATCGGCACCCGTCGAGGATTCCGAGCGGGCAATCGCCGCCAGCAGGCTGTCGTCGCCTTCCGGCACGCGCGTGGCCTCCCGCCGCAGCGACGGGCGCGTGGCCTGGACGGCGGGGGCGGGCTCGGGGGTCGGCTCGGGGGCGGGCTCGGGCGCCTTGCGGGCGACGGGCGCGGCGACCGGTTCCGCGGCGGGGGCCGGGGCGGGTTCTTCGGCCGGGGCCTGCGCGGCGACCGGCTGGTCATCCGTCTCGAGATCGGCGCGGCGCACCTTGACGACGCGGGCCCGGGCGCGGTCGATGACCGAGCGCAGCGAGGTGCCTTCGCGCTGTGCCGCCGGCTGCGCCGCCGGTGCGGGTATGGCCTCCGGCGCGATGTCGGCGGGCTGCGCGTCCTCGGGGACCTCCGCGGCGTCGGCGTCGGCGACGGCTTCGGGCAGGCTCTCGGCCGCCGGTTCGACCGCTTCGGGCGCGACGGCTTCGGGCGCGATCGCCGCGATCTCGACCTCGGTCTCCTCGATCTCGATTTCGACTTCGGCAGCCTCGGGCTCCTCGCCGCGGGCGAGGGCGATCTCGGCGGCGATGGCGGCCAGCTCGGCCTCGAACTCGTCAAGCTCGGGGGTGGGCGCGGCCGCGATCTCGGCCCCGGCTTCGGCTTCGGCGGGTTCGGTCGCCGCGGGCGCCATGTCGGCCTGCAGCAGCGCCACCACCGAGGCGATGTCGTCCTCGGGCGCGGCGTCAGTCTCGGACGCGGCTTCGGCTTCCGTCTCGGCTTCCGTTTCGGCGGTCACGTCGTCGGTCGGCAGATCGGCGACGGGCGCGTCCTCGGCGGCCGGCTCCGGGGCCGGGGCATCCTCGGCGACGATGCGGGCCAGGAGTTCGTCGAAATCATCGCGCTCGGCGGTATAGACCTCGTCCGCGAAGGACGCGGCTGGGGCAGGGGCCGGCGCTTCGGCGACGGGGTCGGCCTCGGCCTCGGCTTCGACTTCAGCCTCGGCTTCGGCTTCGACTTCGACTTCGGCGGCCGGCGCGATGTCGGCGGGGGCCGCGAGATCCGCAAGGATGCCCGCGATCGGGTCTTCCTCGATGCCCGGTGCCTCGGCCGTCAGGGCGGCCAGCTGCTCGGCGTCGACGATCAGGTCGGCGGGTTCGGCCTCGGCCGGCTCTTCCGCCACCGGCGCGTCCTCTGCCGGCTCGGCGACAGTGTCGACAGCGGCTTCGGCGGGTTCGGCGGCGGTGTCGACGACCGCTTCGGCGACGGGTTCGACGGTGGGCTCGGCAACAGGCTCGACAGCAGCCTCTGCGGCCATCTCCTCGGGCTGCGCGTCTTCGGCGGGCTCGGTGGCGGGCTCTTCCGCGACGGGCTCTTCCACGGCGGGCGCATCCGGTTCCGCGGCCGCGGCGATGACTGCCTCGGGCGTGACCTCCGGTTCGGTGGCCAGGTCGGTGGCCAGTTCGGGGGCCGATTCGGGCGCCGGTTCAGGCTGGGCCGCGGCGGGCTCCTCGACCATGGGGGGGGCGGCCGGTGCCTCGGGGGCCGGAGTGGCGACGGGAGCGGGGGCGGGGGCGGTGGTGGGGGCGGACTGCGCGAAGAAGGCCTCGGCCTCGTCCTCCTCGTCCTCGGCCAGCGCGGCGGCGGCGGCGGCCGACAGCGGCACGGCGAAGGGATCGGTCGCGTCCTGGCGCGCCTTCACATCGGCGACGGCCGCACGAATGCGGGCAAGCTTCTGCGCGACGGTCTCGGCCTGGGCGGCGGGGCGCACCGGCAGCACCGGCATCTGCCATTCCGGCTCCTGCGCCTCGGCGGCCGCGGGCGCCTTCGCCGGGGCCTGTTCCGAGGTCGGAGCCGGCTCCTGAACCGGGGCCTGAGCCGGGGCGGGGGTCGGCCGGGCCCGGGCCACCACCGCGGCCGGCAGTGCCGGCGGGGCTTCGGCGGGCGCGTCGGAATGGCCCTCGGGGCGCAGGATCACGCCATTGGCCTGGATCTTGGCCTCGACCCGGCGGTGAATCTCGCGCTCGGCGATCTTGTGCAGCATCTCTGCGTCCGGGGTCGGGGGCTCGGCCCCGAAGTACCTGTCCTCGGCCGCAAGGTCGCGGAAGTATTCGGCGATCGCCTTCATGGTCGAGAAGGGTTCGTCGAATCCCTCGAGCGTGCACGAGAACGTGCCGTAGGACACCGTAAGGATCTTACTCGCACCGATCATCTGCTCATGCCTTTATGCGTTTCTTTCCTGAGACCTTCCTGTCGAATGCGATCGCTCGCATGATTGGATTGAGGAAAATCCAAGGAAATGTTCCGGCCGTGATTGTGTCCGGGCGCCATAATCGACATCAGTATCCGCATGACCGCCCCTATTGTCCAATCACGCGATGGAATCACGCTGCTGGGCGCGGGGGCCGTGGGGCCTGAAGATCTGGAGCTTGCGCTGGCCCATGCGCCGGTGCTGGTGGCCGCGGACGGCGGTGCCGCGGCGGCGCTGGCGGCGGGCCACCTGCCCGAGGCGGTGATCGGCGATCTCGATTCGCTGCCGGAGGCGGCGCGCGCGGCGCTGGGCCCCGGGCGGCTGCACCGCGTGCCCGAGCAGGAGACCACCGATTTCAACAAGTGCCTGCGGCTGACCGCAGCGCCGTTCCACCTGGCGGTGGGCTTTCTGGGGCGGCGGTTCGACCACACGCTGGCCGCGATGACCGAACTTGTCCGCGCGCCCGGGCCGGTGCTGGCGCTGGGCGAGGAGGACGTGATCTTCCGCGCCCCGCCGCGGCTGGCGCTGGACCTGCCGGCGGGCACGCGGCTGTCGCTTTATCCGATGGGGCCGGTCAGCGGCGCGTCGGAGGGGCTGCGCTGGCCGGTCGACCGGATCGGCTTCGCGCCGGCGGGACGGATCGGCACCTCGAACGAGGTGACCGGGCCGGTGCGGCTGGCGCTGGTCGGGCCGATGCTGGTAATCGTGCCGCGCGCGCAGCTGGGCGCGGCGGTGCGGGCGCTTACTGCGGCAGGATGACCCGCGCGCGGCGCGCGACGACGCGTTCGCGGTGGATGACATAGAGGCCCGAGGCGACGATCACGCCGATGCCGGCCCAGGTCATCCCGGCGGGGAAATCGCCGAAGAACAGATAGCCAAACAGCGTCGCCGTCACGATCTCGAGGTAGTGCAGCGGCGCGAGCGTGGCCGAGGGGGCGAATTTCAGCGCGTAGGTGATCGCCATGTGGCTGACGGTGGCGGCGAGCCCGACACCGGCGCACCAGCCCCAGATCGCGGGGTCCGCGGGCAGGGCGACGGCGAAGGCCGGCACGCCCGAGACCGCGCCCGCGGCCATCAGCGGCAGGCAGCCCAGCCCGGCGAAGAGCGCGGTGTGGAACTGCATCGGCACCGGGTGCATCTCTCGCGAGAGCCGCCGGGTGATCAGCATGTAAAGCGCGAAGGTCACCGCGGTGCCCAGCGGGAACAGCGCCACCGCGCCGAAATTGGCGAACGAGGGCTGGATCACCACCAGCGCGCCCAGAAAGCCCACGGCGCAGGCGGACAGTCGGCGGGGGCCGACCTCCTCGCCCATGGCGAAGCGGCCGATCATCAGGATCACGAAGGGCTCGACGAAGGCGATGGCCAGCGCGTCGGCGATCGGCATCACCTGCACCGCGGCGACGAAGCTGAAGGTCGAGACGATGGCGCAGGCGCCGCGCAGCGCGGTCAGCCCGGCGGCGCGGGCGGTGATGCGGAAGCCGGGGCCCAGCAGCGCCACGACCGGCGCCATCAGCACCGCCTGCACCACGAAGCGGCCGAAGGTGACGGTCGCGACCGGCGCCCCCTGCGCGGCGGCCTTCGACGAGACGTCGATCAGCGGCGCGATCAGGCAGAACAGCACCATCAGCCCCATCCCGGCCAGCACGCGGTCGGTCGGGGGCGGGGCGGCGGTGGCGAGCGGGGCGGCGGGGCTGACGGTCATGGCGCCTGATAGCCGGGCGCCGTCACCGCCGCCATTCCGAAAGCGACATCCTGCCGCAGGCGGCGCGACGGCGGCGGCGAAGACACCTGTGGTGGCGGCCGTCTCAACAGTTCGGCACGTTCACCGCGAGGCCGCCGAGCGAGGTTTCCTTGTACTTCTCGTGCATGTCGCGCCCGGTCTGGCGCATCGTCTCGATCGCGGCATCAAGCGGCACGAGGTGCTGGCCGTCGCCCCTGAGCGCGAGCGAGGCCGCCGACACCGCCTTGATCGCGCCAAGCCCGTTGCGCTCGATGCAGGGCACCTGCACCAGCCCCTTCACCGGGTCGCAGGTCATGCCGAGGTGATGCTCGAGCGCGATCTCGGCCGCGTTCTCGATCTGCTCGGGCGTGCCGCCCAGCACCGCCGCCAGCCCCGCCGCGGCCATCGCCGCGGCCGAGCCGACCTCGGCCTGGCAGCCGCATTCCGCGCCCGAGATCGAGGCGTTGGTCTTCACCAGCCCGCCGATCGCGGCCGAGGTCAGCAGGAACTCCCCGATCCGCGAGCGGCTCGCCCCCGGCACGTGGTCGAGCCAGTAGCGGATCACCGCGGGCATCACCCCGGCGGCGCCGTTGGTGGGCGCGGTGACGACCTGGCCGCCGGCGGCGTTCTCTTCGTTCACCGCCATGGCGTAGGTCGACATCCAGTCGTTGATCGCGTGCGGCGCGGTCAGGTTCACGCCGCGCTCGGCCAGCAGCGCGTCGTGGATGCCCTTGGCGCGGCGGCGCACCTTGAGGCCCCCGGGCAGGATGCCGTCGGTCACGAGGCCGCGGTCGATGCAGGCCTCCATCACCGACCAGATCCGCCGGATGCCCGCATCGATCTCGGTCTCGGTGCGGAACACGCGTTCGTTCGCGCGCTTCATCGCGGCGATGCTCAGCCCCGTGGCCTTCGCCATCTCCAGCATCTCGGCCGCGGTGCGGAACGGGTGGGGGACCGGCGAGGGGGCCTTGAGGTCGGCATCGGTGATGCCCGACTGCTCGGCCTCGGTCAGCACGAAGCCGCCGCCGATGGAATAATAGGTCTCCTGCTCGATCACGTCGCCCTGCGCGTCGGTCGCCATCAGGATCATGCCGTTCGCGTGGCCGGGCAGGGCGGGGCCGAAATCGAACTGCAGGTCGGTGGCCGGGTCGAACCGCATCGGCGGCAGGCCGGGCACGGTGATCGAGCGCGTCCCGGCGATGGCGGCCAGCACGGCCTCGGCGCGGTCGTGGTCGTAGCTTGCCGGTTCGAACCCCGCGAGCCCGAGGATCGTCGCGCGGTCGGTCGCGTGGCCCTTGCCGGTGAAGGCGAGTGAGCCGTGCAGCGAGGCGCGCAGTCCCGCGGGCTGGAACGGCGAGCCGCGCAGACGCTCGAGAAAGCGCGCGCCGGCGACCATCGGGCCCATCGTGTGCGACGAGGAGGGGCCGACGCCGATCTTGAAGACGTCGAAGACGGAGAGAAACATGGGCAGCACCTTAGCGGGGTTTCCCCCTTCTCGCACCCCGGGCCCGGGGGCAAGCGGCGAAAAGCGACGCTTGCGGCGAGGAAGGCGGTCGGCGCGGACGCTTCGCGGGCCGGCCCGCGCGGCCCCGGCGGCAGGGCAGGCGCCGGGGTCAGTCGCGGGGTCAGCCGCCGAAGAAGTCCCAGATCAGCTTGAGGTTCAGCGCCACGATCACCCCGGCGATCAGCGTGGCGAACAGGGCGAGCCACAGCGGCGCCACCAGCGCGCCCATCTTGCCGCGGTCGGTGGTGAACATCACCAGCGGCACGACCGCGAAGGACAGCTGCAGCGACAGCACGACCTGCGTCAGGATCAGCAGCTCTCCGGTGCCGGAGCTGCCGTAGAGGATCGTCACCCCGGCCGCCGGGATGATCGCGATGCCGCGCGTCACCGCCCGCCGCACCCAGGGCGCGAGCTTCATCTGCAAGAAGCCCTCCATCACCGCCTGGCCGGCCAGCGTCGCGGTGACGGTCGAGTTCAGCCCGCAGCACAGGAGCGCGATGGCGAACAGCGCCGGCGCGACCGAGTCGCCCAGCATCGGCCCGATCAGCGCATGGGCCTGGTCGATCTCGGCCACGTCCATCCGCCCGACCGCGTGGAACGAGGCGGCGGCGAGGATCAGGATCGAGGCGTTGATCAGCAGCGCGAACATCAGCGCGATCGTCGAATCCCAGGTCGCCCAGGTCAGCGCCTCGCGCTTTTCGGGCAGGGTCTCGCCATAGGCGCGGGTCTGCACGATGGCCGAGTGCAGGTAGAGGTTGTGGGGCATCACCGTCGCGCCGAGGATCCCGAGCGCGAGATAGAGCATCTCGGGGTTGCGCACGATCTCGACCGTGGGCGCGAAGCCCAGCACCACGCCGCGCCAGTCGGGATCGGCCAGCACCACCTGGATGCCGAAACAGGCGGTGATCACGGCCAGCAGCGCGATCACGAAGGCCTCGAGCCAACGGAACCCCTTCTTCTGCAGCCACAGGATCAGGAACACGTCGAGCGATGTCAGGATCACCCCCAGTTCCAGCGGGATGCCGAACAGAAGGTTGAGCCCGATCGCGGTGCCGATGACCTCGGCGATGTCGGTGGCGATGATCGCCAGTTCCGCCAGCGCCCAGAGCGGCACCCGCACCCAGGGCGCGAAGGCGTCGCGGCAGGCCTGCGCCAAGTCGCGCCCCGAGGCGATGGCGAGCCGCGCGCAGAGCGACTGCAGCACGATCGCCATGATGTTCGAGATCAGCGCCACCGACAGCAGCGTGTAGCCGAACGAGGACCCCCCGGCGAGCGAGGTCGCCCAGTTGCCCGGGTCCATGTAGCCCACGGCCACCATGTAGCCGGGGCCGAGGAAGGCCGCGATCCGCCGCAGCCCCGCCTTGGGCACCTGCACCGAGCCGTGGACGTCGGCCAGCGCCGCCTCGCCCCGGCCCTGCCGCCAGTCGTCGCCCTTGCCCGCGAAGGCCCCGATGCCGAATTGATCCGCCATGATGCTCCGAGATCACCGCGCGGGTTGGTCCCGCGGTGCCTGCTGCTGTCCTGCCCGTGCCGCCTGCCGCGAATGGGCTGTAAATGAGAGCCATTCGCAAGAGGGGAGAATGGGCTGCCGGCGCGGCATGTCAAGCGCCGCGTTGCGGCGCCGGGGCCGTCACCGGCCTTGAGGCGCCGCGCGGCAGCGTCTAGCAGGGGGGCAGGAGGTGCCCGATGCCCGATCAGACCCCTGCCGATGCCGACCTGGCGCGGTTCTTCACCCGCGACGACGGCAGCTTTCTGTGCGCGCGCTGGGCGCGGCCGATCGTGCCGGTCGTGTTCGGCGCCGCCGACGAGACCCTGGCCACGGTCAAGGGCGCGATCGAGACGGTGGTGCTGCTGGCCGGCCACCGCATGGCCGAGACCGACCCCGAGCAGGGCGCGAACCTGTTCGTCTTCTTCCTGCGCGACTGGGCCGAGCTGGCGGCGGTGCCCGACCTCGACCGCCTGCTGGGCGGGGCGGGGGCGACGGCCGACCTGGTGGCGCGGCTGCAGGCGGCGGGGGCGCACCAGTACCGCAGTTTCCGGTTCGAGGCCTCGGGCGCGATCCGGGCGGGCTTCGTCTTCCTGCGCATCGCCGGCCCGCTGGCCGAGATCCCGGCCGACGCGCTGGCGCTGGACGAGGCGGTGCGGATGATCCTGACCTGGGGCCCCGCCGCCTTCCGCGACCGCGCCGCGCTGGCCGAGGCGAACGGGCTGGCGGTGATCCGGCCGGGGATCGCGGCGCTGGTCGCGGCGGCCTACGACCCGGTGCTGCCGGCGGCGGCGACCGATCCCGTCCATGCCCTGCGCCTGCGCGCGCGCCTGTCGAAGGACCTGCCATGAGCGAGCCGCATCGCCTTGCCCTGCGTGTCTACTACGAGGACACCGACCTTGCGGGGATCGTCTACTACGCGAACTACCTGAAGTTCATCGAGCGCGGCCGGTCGGAATGGGTGCGCGAGCTGGGCCTGGACCAGCGCCGGATGAAGGAGGAGGACCACCTTGTCTTCGCGGTGCGCCGGGTCGAGGCCGACTATCTGCGCCCGGCGCGGTTCGACGACGAACTGGTGGTCGAGACGCGGCTGATCGGCGCCACCGCGGCGCGCATCGTGCTTGAGCAGGCGGTCCTGCGCGGCGGCGAGCGGCTGTTCGGCGCGCTGGTGACGCTGGTGTGCATGACCGAGGCCGGGGCGCCGGCGCGGATGCCGGCGGCGCTGCGCGCAAAGCTGGTGCCGGCGGTGCACTGAGCGGCGCCGCACCCGCCGTCGGCCCAGATCTTGTGCCACGGCGGAAATGGCATGGCAGACCTGCGCCCACCTGACGCAGATGTGTTGGCTTTCCCCTTCCAAACCGGTAGAATCCGCGCCAATGAGAGCCGCAAGAACGCGGCCCCCAACACCGGCGAGCAGTATAGTCATGGACACCCACGCCCTTGCCTCGGCGCAGGAGATCGATTTCTCCTTGCTTGCGCTTTTCGCGCGCGCCTCTCTGACCGTGAAACTGGTGATGCTGATGCTGATCTGCGCCAGCATCTGGTCCTGGGCGATCATCATCCAGAAATTCATCACCTACCGCCTCGCCCGGCGCGAGGCCTCGATCTTCGACCGCGCCTTCTGGTCGGGCGAGCCGCTGGACGAGCTGTTCGAGAAGATCGGCTCGGCCCCCGACGGCGCGTCGGAAAAGGTCTTCGCCGCCGGCATGCTGGAATGGCGCCGGTCGCACCGCGACGACGGCAAGCTGATCGCGGGCGCGCACAGCCGCATCGACCGCTCGATGGACGTGGCGATCGCCAAGGAGAGCGAGCGGCTGAATTCGGGCCTGGGCGTGCTGGCCACCACCGGATCGACCGCGCCGTTCATCGGCCTGTTCGGCACGGTCTGGGGCATCAAGACCGCCTTCGAGGAGATCGCGATCTCGCAAAACACCTCGCTCGCCGTCGTGGCGCCGGGCATCGCCGAGGCGCTGCTGGCCACCGGCATCGGCCTGGTCGCCGCGATCCCGGCCGTGATCTTCTACAACAAGCTCTCGGGTGACAGCGACCGGATCGTCTCGGGCTACGAGGCCTTCGCCGACGAGTTCTCGACCATCCTCTCGCGCCAGCTGGACGCCTGATCCATGGGCGCGGGGGTCATGAAGAAGGGCGGCGGCGGTGGCCGTCGCGGGGGCGGGCGGCGGCGCGGCGGTGGCCGCTCGGCCGCGATGAGCGAGATCAACATCACGCCCTTCGTCGACGTGATGCTGGTGCTGCTGATCATCTTCATGGTCGCGGCGCCGCTGCTGACGGTGGGGGTGCCGCTCGAACTGCCGAAGACGGCCGCGCAGGCGGTCCCGACCGAGCAGGAAGAGCCGCTGACGATCTCGCTTCAGGCCGACGGCACAGTGTCGATCATGAACACCGCCACCTCGCAGGACGAGCTGGTGACGCGGCTGCAGGCGATCGCGGCCGAGCGGCAGGACAACAAGATCTTCCTGCGCGCCGACGGCACGATCCCCTACGAGCGCGTGGTGCAGGTCATGGGGGCGCTGAACAACGCCGGCTTCTCGGCGATCACGCTGGTGACCGATGGCGGCGGGCCGACGATGACCGGCCAGCAGGCCGTGAACAACTGACATCCCGCGACACGGCGCGCGCCCCGGGGCGGGGCGCGGCCTCTCGCAAGCTTGGCTGAAGGCAGGCATGGAACGTTCGGAAAGAATCGGCATCACGGTATCGGCAGGGGGCCACGCGGCGGTGGTGCTCTGGGCGGTGCTGGGCGGCTGGCTCTTCCAGCCGCGCCCCAGCGAGCCGGTCGAGAGCGCCGAGGTCTCGATCATGTCGGAATCCGACTTCGCCGCGCTGCAGGCATCGGCCGAAGCGGCGGCGAGCCGCGCGCCCGAGCCGCCCGGCGCGGCGCCCGACGCGCCGGCCCCGGCGGCCGAGCCCGAGGCGGCGCCCGAGGCCGCGGCCCCGGCCCCCGAACCCGAACCCGCGGCGGCCCCCGTGGCCGCGGCGCCGCCGCCGCCCGCGCCCGAGGCCGCCCCCGACCTGTCGGCGGTGACGCCGCCCGCACCCGCGGTGGCGCCCGCGCCGCCGACCCCGCCGGCGCCGCCGGTGGTCGAACCCTCGGCGACGATGATGTCCGAGGTCAGCCCGCGGCCGCGCCAGCGCCCGGCGCAGCGCGTCGCGCCCACCCCCGCGCCGCCGCCGCCGCCCGAGGCCGCCGTCGCGCCCGAGACCGTGGCCGAGACCCGCCCCGATCCCACGCCCGAGCCCGCCCCGGTGCAGGAGCCCGAGCGCCCGGCCGCGCCCGAGGAGGCCGCGACCGAGATCGCGACCGAGGAGAACCGCGCCGACGAGACGCGGACCTCGGCGCCGGACCAGACCGCGCGCCCGCGCTCGCGCCCCGAGCGGCCGCAGCCGGCCGAGCCGACCCCGGCCGAGACCCGCACCGCCTCGAGTGACCAGGCCGCCGCCGACGCGAAGGCCGCCGCCGATGCCAAGGCTGCCGCGGACAAGAAGGCCGCCGAGAAGAAGGCGGCGGATGCCAAGGCCGCCGCCGACAAGGCCGCAGCGGACAAGGCAGCGGCTGACAAGGCCGCCGCCGAGAAGAAGGCCGCTGACAAGAAGGCAGCTGACAAGGCGGCCGCCGACAAGAAGGCCGCGGCCGACAAGAAGGCCGCCGCCGACCGCGCCGCCGCCGAGAAGGCCGCGACCGAGGCCGCGCTGAAGCAGGCGATGGGCCAGGGCAGCGGCTCGGGCGCCACCTCGCAGGGCGAGAGTCGCCAGGGCCAGGGCCTTGCCGCCGACGGCCCGCCGATGACCTCGGGCGAGAAGGACGCGCTGCGCGTCGCGGTTCAGGGCTGCTGGAACATCGGCTCGCTGTCGTCCGAGGCGCAGCGGGTGACGGTCACCGTCGGCATGAAGATGGGCCCCGACGGCAAGCCGATCTCGTCCTCGATGCGGATGGTCGATTTCTCGGGCGGGTCCGAAGACGCCGCCAAGCAGGCCTACGAGGCCGGGCGCCGCGCGATCCTGCGCTGCGCCGGCCCGACGGGCTATGACCTCCCGGCCGAGAAATACGGCCAGTGGGAGAACATCGAGATGGTCTTCAACCCGAGCGGGATGCGCATGAAATGACGCCTGCCGCCAACGCACCCGGAACCAGGGGGAGATTTCCCATGCACGCCAGGACGACCCGCACGGCCGGCCTCGCCGCCCTCATGCTCACCGCAGCCCTCGGCCTCGGCCTTGGCCTTGGCTCCGCCGCCCCGGCGCTGGCGCAGGAGCGCGGACCGCTGCGCATCGAGATCACCGACGGCACGATCGAGCCCTTGCCCTATGCCGCCCCGGTCTTCGTGGCCGAGAACGCGGCCGCGCAGCAGGTCGCCCAGCAGCTGACGCAGGTGCTGAACGCGGACCTCACCGGCTCGGGCCTGTTCCGCGAGATCCCGGCCTCGGCCCATATCGCGCGCATCAGCTCGTTCGATGCCCCGGTCGGCTACCAGGACTGGCGCGCGATCAATGCCGAGGCGCTGATCGCGGGGTCCGTCTCGGTCTCCGGCGACCGGCTGACGGTCAAGTTCCGCCTGTACGACGTCTTCGCCGGCCAGCAGCTGGGCGAGGGGCAGCAATACGTCGCCTCGACCGGCTCGTGGCGGCGGATGGCGCACAAGGTCGCCGACCAGGTCTATTCGCGCATCACCGGCGAGGG
Source organism: Frigidibacter sp. MR17.24 (assembly GCF_037095655.1). Taxonomy (NCBI): domain Bacteria; kingdom Pseudomonadati; phylum Pseudomonadota; class Alphaproteobacteria; order Rhodobacterales; family Paracoccaceae; genus Frigidibacter; species Frigidibacter sp. MR17.24. The sequence goes on along the minus strand of NZ_JBAWKE010000004.1, from coordinate 82,915 downwards.
CGGCTATTTCGACAGCCGCGTCGTCTTCGTGCAGGAGCAGGGGCCGAAGGACAACCGGCTCAAGCGCCTGGGCATCATGGATTACGACGGCGCGGGCACCCAGTACCTCACCGACAGCTCGACCATCGTGATGTCGCCGCGCTTCTCGCCGACCGGCGACCGGATCCTCTACACCACGTTCGAGACCGGCTTCCCGCGCATCAAGATGCTGAACCTCTCGAACGTCTCGTCGCAGCTCCTGCCCGAGACGCCCGGCACCATGACCTTCGCGCCGCGCTTCTCGCCCGACGGCAGCCAGATCGTCTATTCGGTCGAGCAGGGCGGCAACACCGACATCTGGAAGATGGACCTGCGCTCGGGCCAGACCCAGCGCCTGACCAACACCCCCGCGATCGAGACCGCGCCCTCGTTCTCGCCCGACGGCTCGCGCATCGTGTTCGAAAGCGACCGCTCGGGCGGCCAGCAGATCTACATCATGGGCGCCAACGGCGGCGAGCCGACGCGGATCTCGTTCGGCGAGGGCCGCTATGGCACGCCGGTCTGGTCGCCGCGCGGCGACCTGATCGCCTTCACCAAGCAGAATGCCGGGCGCTTCCACATCGGCGTCATGCGCACCGACGGCTCGGAAGAGCGGCTTCTCACGGCCTCGTTCCTTGACGAGGGTCCGACCTGGGCGCCGAATGGCCGCGTGGTGATGTTCACGCGCGAGACCGCCGGCGCCGGCGGCGAGCCGCGGCTGTTCTCGGTGGATGTCTCGGGGCGCAACCTCAAGCCGGTGCCGACCTCGGGCGCGGCCTCGGATCCGGCCTGGTCGCCGCTGCTGAAATAGCGCGGCGCGGGCCGCGCGGGGCGAAGGCTGGCGTTTCCAACGGCCCAACCCTTTGCTAAAGCGGGACGAGACGGATCACGGCAACCGATCAACGCCGGGGCGCGGAATGCCCCGGCAGCAAAAACAGGCGGAACAGCATGAAACTTCATTCCTCTGCGCTTCTTCTCCTCTGCGCGCTCGCGCTCGCGGCGTGCAACAACCCCAACCGCTACGGCGCCGGCGGCGCGGGTGCCGGCGGAATGGGCGGTGCCGGCGGCTATGGTGCGGGCGGCTACGGCGCCGGCGGGGCCGACGATCCGAACAACCCCAACTCGCCCGCCTACTTCCAGCAGACCATCGGCGACATGGTGAACTTCGCCGTCGACCAGTCGACGATCGACGGCCAGGCCCGGATGATCCTGACCGGGCAGGCGCAGTGGCTGAACTCGCACCCGAACTACACCGCGATCATCGAAGGCCATGCCGACGAACAGGGCACGCGCGAGTACAACATCGCGCTGGGCGCCCGCCGCGCCTCGGCCGTGCAGGACTTCCTGATCGCGAGCGGCGTCTCGGCCGCCCGCCTGCGCACCGTCAGCTACGGCAAGGAACGCCCGCTGGCCGTGTGCTCGGAGGAAAGCTGCTACGCCCGCAACCGCCGCGCCGTGACCGTGATCTCGGTCGGCGCCGGCAGCTGAGAGCAGAGGTGACCATGTCCCGGTTCCCGATCCGCGCGGCGCTTCTCGCCTTCGCGACCAGCACGGCGATGGGCGCGGCCCTCGCCGGGCCGGCCGGGGCCGAGACGGTCGCCGACATCCGAAACGAGCTGTCGCAGCTTGCCGCCCAGATCCAGGGCCTGAAGCAGGAGCTGACCTCGAACGGGGCCAGCCTGCAGGCGGCGGGCGGCACCGGCGCGCTTGACCGGATGAACACGATGGAGGCCGAGCTGTCGCGGCTCACTTCCGCCACCGAAGAGCTGCAGAACCGCGTGAACCGCGTGGTCGCGGACGGCACCAACCGCATCGGCGACATCGAGTTCCGCCTGTGCGAGATGGAGGACGGCTGCGACGTCGGCAACCTGCCGATCACCGCGAGCCTTGGCGGGTCGGGCGGCGGCGGCGGCGGCACGGCGGCGATGACCGCGCCGGCACCCGCGGCCGCGGCACCCGCGCGGGCCCCGGCCGCCGCGGCCGGGCCGGAACTAGCCATGAACGAGAAAGCGGATTTCGACCGGGCCAAGGGGGTGCTCGATTCCGGTGACTTTCGCCGCGCCGCGGACCAGTTTGCGGCCTTTGCCCAATCCTATCCTGGCTCGCCGCTGATGGGCGACGCGCAGTTCCTGCGCGGTCAGGCGCTTGAGCAGGCGGGCGATACCGCCAATGCCGCCCGCGCCTATCTCGACGGCTTCTCGAACGCCCCCGAGGGCACCCGGGCGCCCGAGAACCTGACCCGGCTGGGCATGATGCTGGGCCAGCTTGGCCAGGTGAACGAGGCCTGCGTCACCCTGTCCGAGGTCGGCAACCGCTTCCCCTCGGCGCCGCAGGTGTCGCAGGCGCGCTCGGCCATGGGCCAGCTGCGCTGCCAGTAATCCCGGCGGTGGATCCCGCCTCCGCCCTTCGCACCGGTTTCGCGCCCGGGGTCCCGCAGGCCCTGGGCGTCGCCGTTTCGGGGGGCGGCGATTCCGTCGCGCTGCTGCACCTTCTGGCGGAGTGGCGCGCGCAGGGCGGGCCGGATCTTGCCGTGGCCACCGTCGACCACGGCCTGCGCCCCGAGGCCGCGGCCGAGGCGGCGGGCGTCGCCCGCGCCTGTGCCGCGCTGGGCCTGCCGCATGACACGCTGCCTTGGCGCTGGGATGGCCGCGGCAACCTGCCCGATGCCGCGCGGCGCGGGCGCACCGACGCGCTCGCGGGCTGGGCGCGGGGCAGGGGGCTGGCGGATGTCACGCTGGGCCACACCCGCGACGACCAGGCCGAGACGCTGCTGATGCGCCTTGCGCGCGGGTCGGGCGTCGACGGGCTGTCGGCCATGGCGGGCTGCCGGCGCGCGGGCGGGCTCAGCTGGTGGCGCCCGCTGCTGCAGGTCGGGCGGGACGAGCTGCGCGACTGGCTGCGCGCCCGCGCGATCCCCTGGGTCGAGGACCCGTCGAACGACGACACGGCCTATGCGCGGGTGCGGATGCGTCAGGCGCTGCCCGCGCTGGCCGCGCTGGGGATCGACACCGCCACGCTGGCCGCGACCGCCGCGCGGATGGCCGCGGCCCGCGAGGTGCTCGAGGCCGCCGCCGACGCGCTGGCCCGCCGCGCCGCGCGGATCGAGGCGGGCGACGTGACGCTCGATGCGGCCGCGCTTGCCGCGGCGCCGGCCGAGACGCGGCTGCGGCTGTTCTCGCGCGCGCTGCTGTTCGTCGCGCCCGCCGACTACCGCCCCCGCGCCGCGCAGGCCGAGGCCGCGCTGGCGACCGCGCTCGCCGGCGGGCGCTGCACGCTGGCGGGGGCGCTGGTCATCGGCGGGCGCCGGCTGCGCCTTGCGCGCGAGGCTGCCGCCGTCGCGGGCCTTGTCGCCGCGCCGGGCGCCACCTGGGACGGGCGCTGGCGCCTTGAAGGTCCTGAGGCGGGGCTGCCTGAGGCGGGGATGGCAGAGCCGGGGGCCGAGATCCGCGCCCTGGGCCCCGAGGGGCTTTTGCAGCTGGCGGACTGGCGCGCGGCGGGCCGGCCCCATGCCGTGGCGGTGGCCGATCCCGGCGTCTGGCTGGGCGACCGGCTGCTGGCCGCGCCGACGCTCGTGCCCTCGGCCGGGTGGCGCGCGACGCTGCTGGTGCCGCCCGCGGGCCTCTACGGGCCGGGTGCCGCCGCGTCACCCGCGTGACGCGACAGGATCACTGACCCGAGACCGCGGCAATGACGCATTGAACCCGGCGACCAAATCCCTATTTTGTGCTTCGTGCGCCCGGACCGTCGGCAAGCGGCCTCGCGCGCGCAGAGTCATGGAGGTCTCCCCTTGGGAAACGCGCGTAACATCGCCTTCTGGGTCGTGCTTTTCTTGCTCATTCTGGCGCTGTTCAACCTGTTCTCGGGCGGGCAGAGCACCATGAATGCGCGCACGCTCAGCTATTCGGAATTCATCAACCGGGTCGACAACGGCGAGGTGGCGAGCGTCAGGCTCGACGGCGAGCAGGTCATCCTGCGCGGCAAGGACGGGCAGACCTACACCACCGTCCGGCCCGAGGGCGAGGAACTCGCCGACAAGCTGATTTCGCAGAACGTCGAGGTCACGGTCGAGAAGCAGGAGCAGTCGGGCTTCCTGTCCATGCTCTCGCTCTGGCTGCCGTTCCTGCTGCTGATCGGCATCTGGATCTTCTTCATGAACCGCATGCAGGGCGGTGGCCGCGGCGGCGCGATGGGCTTTGGCAAGTCGCGCGCCAAGCTGCTGACCGAAAAGCAGGGCCGGGTCACCTTCGACGATGTCGCCGGCATCGACGAGGCGAAGGAAGAGCTGGAAGAGATCGTCGAATTCCTGCGCAATCCGCAGAAATTCAGCCGCCTCGGCGGCAAGATCCCCAAGGGTGCGCTGCTGGTCGGCCCCCCGGGCACCGGCAAGACGCTTCTCGCCCGCGCCATCGCCGGCGAGGCGGGCGTGCCGTTCTTCACCATCTCGGGCTCTGACTTCGTCGAGATGTTCGTGGGCGTCGGCGCCAGCCGCGTGCGCGACATGTTCGAGCAGGCCAAGAAGAACGCCCCCTGCATCGTCTTCATCGACGAGATCGACGCGGTCGGCCGCTCGCGCGGCGTCGGCTTCGGCGGCGGCAACGACGAGCGCGAGCAGACGCTGAACCAGCTGCTGGTCGAGATGGACGGCTTCGAGGCCAACGAGGGCATCATCATCGTCGCCGCGACCAACCGTCGCGACGTGCTCGACCCCGCGCTGCTGCGCCCGGGCCGCTTCGACCGCCAGATCCACGTGCCGAACCCCGACATCAAGGGCCGGGAAAAGATCCTCAACGTCCACGCCCGCAAGGTGCCGCTGGGCCCGAACGTCGACCTGCGCCTGATCGCGCGCGGCACGCCGGGCTTCTCGGGCGCCGATCTGATGAACCTCGTGAACGAGGCCGCGCTGATGGCCGCGCGCGTCGGGCGCCGCTTCGTCTCGATGGAAGATTTCGAGAATGCGAAGGACAAGGTGATGATGGGGGTGGAACGCCGCTCGCTCGTCCTCACCGACGACCAGAAGGAAAAGACCGCCTATCACGAGGCGGGGCACGCCATCGTCGGCCTGCTGCTGCCGAAATGCGATCCGGTCTACAAGGCCACGATCATCCCGCGCGGCGGCGCGCTGGGGATGGTGGTCTCGCTGCCCGAGATGGACCGGCTGAACTTCCACAAGGACGAGGCGCGCCAGAAGCTGGCGATGACCATGGCCGGCAAGGCCGCGGAAATCATCAAGTACGGCGAGGAGGGCGTGTCGAACGGCCCCGCGGGCGACATCCAGCAGGCCTCGGCGCTCGCCCGCGCCATGGTCATGCGCTGGGGCATGTCCGACAAGGTCGGCAACATCGATTATGCCGAGGCCCACGAGGGCTATCAGGGCAACACCGGCGGCTTCTCGGTCTCGGCTCACACCAAGGAGCTGATCGAGGAAGAGGTGAAGGGCCTGATCGAAGAGGGCTATGTCAACGCCCGCCAGCTGCTGATCGACAATGCCGAGGCCTTCGAGCGCCTGGCCCAGGGGCTTCTCGAATACGAGACGCTGACGGGCGAGGAGATCAAGAAGGTCATGCGCGGCGAGGCGCTTGGCGATGACGACGACGGGTCGTCCTCGACCGGGTCGACGGCGATGCCCGCGATCCCCAAGGTGACCAAGCCGAAGATCACCAAGGGCGGCGACGGCGGGCTCGAGCCCGAGCCGATGGCCTGAGCCCGACCCCGATGAAGGCGAAGGATGCAGCCGGGGACTGGAGCCCCGAGGCCTATGGCCGGTTCCGCGACCTGCGGCTGCGTCCCGCGCTTGACCTGATGGCGCGGGTCGGCGCGCTGCCCGAGGGCAGCATCGTCGATCTGGGCTGCGGATCGGGCGCCGTCGGCCCGGCCTTGGCCGCCCGCTTCGCCGGGCGCGTCCTGACCGGGATCGACACCTCGTCGTCCATGCTCGAGCGGGCGCGCGCCACCGGCGCCTATGGCCGGCTGGTGCAGGTCGACGCGGCGCGGTGGCAGGCCGACGGCCCGGTCGCGCTGATCTTCTCGAATGCCGCGCTGCAATGGCTGCCCGACCACGAGCGGCTGCTGCCCGAGCTGGTGGGCGAGCTTGCGCCGGGCGGCGTTCTTGCGGTGCAGATGCCGCGCCAGCACGCCGCGCCCTCGCACCGGTTCCTGCGCGAATTCGCCGCCGACATGTTCCCCGACCGGTTCGACTATGCCGACTGGCAGCCGCCGGTCGGCGTGGCGCTGGATTATCAGCGGGTGCTGAATCCGCTCGGCCTGCTCGACATCTGGGAAACCGAATACCTTCAGCGCCTGACGCCCGCGGCCGGGGGAGAGGGCCATCCGGTGCGCCGTTTCACCGAATCGACGGCGCTGCGCCCGGTTCTGGACCGGCTGGACGAGGCCGAGCGCGCGCGCTTCCTGCGCCGCTATGACGAGGCGCTTGCCGCCGCCTACCCGGTCGAGGTCGACGGTGCGGTGATCTTCCCGTTCCGCCGCCTGTTCCTCGTGCTCTCGACGCTTGCCGCCTGAGCCGCGGCACCGTCTGCCGCACGGGCGCGAAGGCCGATCCCCCGAACGCGACACGCCGCCCCGGGGCAGGGGGCGGCGCGTCGGTCGGCGTCAGGTGGCGTCGTCTCAGACGAGGACGAGCACCGTCGAGGCAATGGCCAGGCCGAGGCCGAAGCCAAGGTTGATCGCGATGGTGGCGGCACGCATTGTCGTCTCCCGCAGTTGCAAGTCTCTTGTGCAGTCAACGCGAATGTGGCGGCAGGGTTCCGCCGATGCCGGTTCGGCGCTGCGGGATGCCGCTTGGCGCCCTCCGAACCGCCGCGACGGGCGCTATGGGCTGGTGCGGCGGTGCTCGGGTCTTGAGACGGCCGCGCAAACAGGGCATCAGACCGCCAAAGCCGTCACCGACCCCGGGGGAGATCTCATGAAGGATGCGCGCGACATCGCGACCATGGCCGAGCTGAGGGCCGAGATCGACGCGATCGACCGCAGCCTGGTCGAGATCCTGTCGCGCCGCCAGACCATGATCGACCGCGCGATCGAGCTGAAGCCCGGCGAGGGCCTGCCCGCGCGGATCGAGACCCGGGTCGAGGACGTGGTCGCCAAGGTCCGCGCCCATGCCGGCGCCTCGGGGCTGGACGCGGGCGTGGCCGAGCGGATCTGGCGGGTCATGATGGATGGGTTCATCGCGCGCGAAGAGCGCGTGCTGGGCCGCGAATAGGCGCCGCGGGCGCGGGGGACGAAGCCGATGTCGAAGGAGACGGGCATGAGCGGACAGGCGGCGATCATCGACGGCAAGGCCTTCGCGGCCGGCCTGCGCGGGCGCATCGGGGCGCAGGTGGCGCGGCTGAAGGCCGATCACGGCATCACGCCGGGTCTCGCGGTGGTGCTGGTCGGCGAGGATCCGGCAAGCCAGGTCTACGTGCGCAACAAGGGGCGCCAGACCGTCGAGGTCGGGATGGCGAGCTTCGAGCACAAGCTGCCGGCCGAGACGCCCGAGGCCGAGCTGGCGGACCTGGTCGCGCGGCTGAACGCCGATCCCGCGGTGCATGGCATCCTCGTGCAGCTGCCGCTGCCGGCGCACATGGACGCGACCAAGGTCATCAACGCGATCGACCCGGCCAAGGATGCCGACGGCTTCCACATCCTGAACGTCGGGCTTCTGGGCACCGGGCAGAAGGCGATGGTGCCCTGCACCCCGCTTGGCTGCCTGATGATGCTGCGCGACCACCTGGGATCGCTCGCGGGGCTGAACGCGGTGGTCGTGGGCAGGTCGAACATCGTCGGCAAGCCGATGGCGCAGCTGCTGCTGAACGAAAGCTGCACCGTCACCGTCGCCCACAGCCGCACCCGCGACCTGGCCCAGGTCTGCCGCGGCGCCGACATCCTTGTCGCGGCCGTCGGCCGCCCGGGCATGATCAAGGGCGACTGGGTCAAGCCCGGCGCGACGGTGATCGATGTCGGCATCAACCGGATCGAGGTCGACGGCAAGGCCAGGCTCACCGGCGATGTCGAGTTCGAGACCGCCGTGCGCACCGCCGGCGCGATCACCCCGGTGCCGGGCGGCGTCGGGCCGATGACCATCGCCTGCCTGCTGGCCAACACCCTCACGGCCTGCTGCCGGGCGAACGGCCTGCCCGACCCCGAGGGGCTGACCCCCTGAGTCAGCCCGCGGGCACCGCCGTGGTGGTGCCCTGCAGCAATGCCACCGCCTTGCGCGCGCCGTCGCGCTCGGCGAAGACCTCGGCGGTGACCACGCTGACCCGCCGGCCGGCGCGCACCACGCGCCCCTCGGCCAGCAGCCGGTCGCCGACCGCGGGCGCCAGCAGGTTGATCTTCATCTCGATCGTGACGACCTCCTGCTCGGCGGGCATCAGGCTGAGCGCGGCATAGCCCGCGGCGCTGTCGCCGATGGCGAAGGTGGCGCCGGCATGGGCCCAGCCCTGCTGCTGCCCCAGGTGCGGCGCCAGCGGCAGCTCGATCACCGCGCGCCCCGGGCCGACCTCGACCAGCCGTGCGCCCAGGGTCGCCATCATCGCCTGGCGGGCGAAGCTTTGCGCGATCCGCGCGACCAACGCGTCATCCTGCATCAACTGTCCTCCGCAACCCGCTGGAATCGTTGCATGGCTGTTACAATCTGGCGATTGCTCCGTCACGTCACTGCGGATAAGTTGTTGCTGTTGTCGAAATTCGGAACGCGACGTGGGCCGAGCCTTCGCAGAATGGAAAGAGGTCGTCGGATCGCGCAAGGCGCGGAACGTCTGGCTGATCCTCGCCACCATCACCGGGGTGACCGGGCCCTTCGGCAGCTACCATGACATGGCGCTGCCGGTGCGGCTGATCTACTGGCCGCTGGTCGTCGCGGCCGCGATCGGGCTGGGGGCGGCGGTGCGCATCATCGTGCGCGAGGTGCTGGGGATCACCGGGTTCTGGCGCGGCGCCGTGGTCGTCGCGGTGCTGAACATGGCGGTATTCACGCCGCTTCTGGTGCTGATCTCGCCGATGGCCAGCGCCGGCGGGGTGCCGACGGCGGCCGAATTCGCAAGCTTCGTGCTGGTCGGATCGCTGGGCATGTCGGCGATCCGCGTGGTGCTCGGGGTCGACAGGCACGGGGCAGAGCCGCCCGCCGTCCCGCGCGCGGCCTCGCCGGCGGACGCGCCGCACCCGGCGGACGAGCCGGTTTCCCAAGGCGAGCCGGTGGCCGACGGCGGGTCGCGCCTGATCGGGCGCCTGCCCGAGCCCGAGCGGGGCGCGCTGATCCGGATCTCGGGGCTCAACCACCATGTCGAGATCCATACCGAGCACGGCATCTCGAAGATCCTGCTGCGCTTTGCCGATGCCGTGGCCGAGGCCGCCCCGACCGAGGGGCTGCAGGTCCACCGCTCGCACTGGGTCGCGGTGGACTCGGTGCGCGGGCTGGAACGACGCGCGGGCCGGACGGTGCTGGTGATGGTCGACGGGGCCGAGGTGCCGGTCAGCCGAAACTACCGCGACGCGGTCGCGACCGCGGGCTTCGGCTGAGCGCCGGGCGCATCGGCATCGCCACCGCGCGCGGGCCGCACAGCACCGCCACCGCGCGCGGCCCCATCAGCGCGTCCAGCACCGCCGCGCCGGTCTCGAGCCCGCCGGTATAGCAGCCGAAGGCCGGCAGGATCACCCGCGCGCCGTCGATCAGGAAGCAGGGCCGCGCCGACCCGCCCCCCGGCAGCCGCGCCTTGGGGTGGTAATGCCCCGAAATCTCGGCGCTGTGTTCGGCCCGCGCGATGTGGCGAAACACCAGCGGTCCCGCGCGCAGCTCTGCCAGGTGGGTGCCGCCAAGGGTCAGGGGGCCGGGGTCGTGGTTGCCCTCGATCCAGATCCAGCGCCGGCCCGCCATCAGCCGCGCAAGCCAGCCGGCCTCGTCATCGGGCAGCGCGGCGGCGGCCAGGTCGTCGAAGCTGTCGCCAAGGCAGACCACGGTCGCCGGGTCCAGCGCCTCGATCTCGGCATCCAGCCGGGCCAGCGTCTCGCGCGTCTCGTAGGGCGGCAGCAGCGTGCCGCCGCGCCGCGCGATCCGGGCCGACTTGCCCAGGTGCAGGTCCGACACCGTCAGCACCGCCTCGGCCGGCCACCAGAGGGCGCCCGAGCCGCGGGCCTGCAGCGCCGCATCCGACAGGGTGAAGGCATGGAAACTCATCGCCCGCCCGGCTTAGACCCGCGGCCGCGCGGGCTCAAGCCAGACCGGCGGCGATCATCAGCCGGTCGGCCTCGTCCGCCAGCAGCCGCTCGCGGCCGGCGCCGGCGATCGGCACCCGGCCGCGTTCCAGGAACATCGGCGCGGCCAGCGGCGGCACGCGGTCCAGCCGCAGCAGGTCGCGCCGGCCCCGGGTGCGGGTCAGCATCTCGTCGATGCGGCCGAAATCGACCAGGCCGCTGAGCGCGGCGTCGCGGGTGATTCGCAGGAACAGGTGGTCGGGGTCGTGCCGGCGCAGGGTGTCGTAGAGGATGTCGGTCGAAAACGTCGCCTGCCGGCCGCTGCGGCGCTGGCCGGGCAGGTTGCGCTCGATCAGGCCGCCGATCTGCGCCACCTCGCGGAAGGCGCGCTTCATCAGCGCGTTCGCCGCCAGCCAGCTGTCCAGCCCGTCGTGCAGCGCGCCCGCGTCCAGCAGCGGGGCAAGATCGTGCGTGCGCTCCAGCCCCCAGACCAGCGTCGCGTAGTCTGTGGCGACGAAGCCCAGCGGCGCGAGCCCCGCCTCCTCCATCCGCTTGGTGACCAGAAGGCCCAGCGTCTGCTGCGCATTGCGCCCGGCGAAGGACCAGATCGCCAGATGCTCGCGCCCCTCGTAGGGGAAGCTTTCGACCAGCAGGCGCTCGGCCGACGGCATCTCGCTGACCTCGGCCTGCAGCGCGACCCAGTCGCGGATCGGCCCGGGCAGGGCGCGCTGGCGGTCGGGCTGGTTGAGGATCGCGAGTGTCCGGCCCATCAGCTCGGTCGAGGCGGCGAACTTGGTGCCGTCGTAGACCGCGATCTTCGGCTCGCGGGTGGCGGCGCGGCTGACCTCGAGCGTGAGCTCGCGCAGCGCGTCGAACCGCACGATCTCGCCGCCGATCAGGAAGCTGTCACCGGGGGTGAGCGAGGCCGCGAAGCCCTCCTCGACCTCGCCCAGCGGCGCGCCGCCGCGGCCCCGCAGGCGCACCTTCAGCTTCTCGGTGTCGACGATGGTGCCCAGGTTCATCCGGATCCCGCGGGCCGCGCGCGGGTCGCGCAGCTGCCAGCGTCCGTCGCGTTCGAGGATCCGCTGCCAGCGGTCATAGGCGCGCAGCGCATAGCCACCTGTCGCGCAAAAGTCGAGACAGTCATCGAACGTGGCCCGCGACAGCCCGGCATAGGGCCCCGCGGATCGGATTTCGGCAAGAAGCTCGGTCGCGACGAAGGGGCCGGCGCAGGCGGTGGCGAGGATGTGCTGGCACAGGACATCGAGCGGCCCCGGGCCGCGCGGGATCCCGTCGAGGTCATGCGCGCGCACCGCGTCGAGCGCGGCCTGGCACTCGATCACCTCGAACCGGTTCGCCGGCACCAGCAGCGCCTTCGAGGGCGCGTTGTAGCGGTGATTGGCGCGCCCGATCCGTTGCACCAGCCGCTTGACGTTCTTCGGCGCGCCGACCTGGATCACGAGGTCGACATCGCCCCAGTCGATCCCGAGGTCGAGCGACCCGGTCGCGACCACCGCCCGCAGCGCGCCGCTGACCATCGCCGCCTCGACCCGTTCCCGCGCCTCGCGCGCGAGCGAGCCGTGGTGGATGCCAATGGGCAGGTTGTCGTCATTCTGCAACCACAGGGCGTGGAAGAACAGTTCGGCCTGCGCCCTGGTGTTGTGAAAGATCAAGGTCGTGCGGTGGCGGCGGACCTGCGCGAGGATGTCGGGGATCGCGTGGCGGCCACCGCCGCCGGCCCAGGGCGGCGGCTCGGCGGTGTCGAGCATGGCGATGTCGGGATCGGGGCCGGGATCGGCGGTCAGGACCGCGCAGGGCCGGTCGCCGTCGGCCAGGAACCGGGCCAGGGCCGGCGGATCCTCGACCGTCGCCGACAGGCCGACGCGCCGCAGCCCGGGCGCCAGCCGCGCCAGCCGCGCCAGCCCCAGCGTCAGCTGGTCGCCGCGCTTCGATTCCGCCAGCGCGTGGATCTCGTCGACCACCACCCGCCGCAGCCCCGCGAAGATCCGCGGCGCATCCTCATAGCTCAGCATCAGCGCGAGGCTCTCGGGCGTGGTCAGCAGGATCTGCGGCGGGTCCGCCCTTTGCGCCCGCCGGCGACCCGAGGGGGTGTCGCCGGTACGGTCCTCGACCCGGATCGCCAGCCCCATCTGTTCGACCGGGCCGGTCAGGTTGCGGCGGATGTCGGCCGCCAGCGCCTTCAGCGGCGATATGTAGAGTGTGTGCAAGCCGGGGCGCGGATCGCGGGCCAGATCGACCAGCGTCGGCAGAAATCCTGCAAGCGTCTTGCCGCCGCCGGTGGGCGCGACCAGCAGCGTGGCCGGGTCCTGCGCGCGGGCGAGCATCTCGGCCTGATGCGGATGCAACGCCCAGCCGCGGGCGGCGAACCAGGTGGAAATCGGGGCGGGCAGGGCATCCATGCCCCCTATCTAGGGCGCGGCGGCGGCCACGGCCATCACGCTCAATGCGCGATGTCGCTGTCCTCGACGAACATGTTGGCCCAGGCGCGGTCCATCAGCGCGGGCGTCATCTGCGGCTCGAGCCGCTCGAACTTGCAGATCGACAGGATCTGGTCGATCAGGAAGCCCGGCTGGTAGTTGGCATAGACGTTGCCGATCGACGGATACTTGTTGCGCAGCAGGTGGATGATCGAAGCCTGGTCCAGCGGCAGGCCCTTTTTCTTCGCCATCATCGCGAAGATCTTCAGGAAGCCTTCCTGGTCGGGCCCGTCGATCTTGATCTTGTAGAAGATCCGCCGCAGCGCCGCCTTGTCGAAGATCTGGTTGGGGTGGAAGTTGGTAGAGAAGATCACCAGCGTGTCGAAGGGCACTTCGAACTTCTCGCCCGACTGCAGCGAAAGGATGTCGCGGTTTTCCTCCAGCGGCACGATCCAGCGGTTCACCAGCTTCTGCGGCGGCTCGGCCTGGCGGCCGAGGTCGTCGACGATGAAGACCCCGCCCGAGGATTTCAGCTGCAAGGGCGCGGTGTAGGTCCGCGCGACGGGGTTGTAGGTCAGGTCCAGCATGTCGAGCGACAGCTCGCCCCCCGTCACCACCGTCGGACGTTCGCAATGGACATAGCGGTTGTCGAACCGCCCCGAGGTGCGCCGCAGCGCGTTCGGATCGTCGATCGCGGCCTCGGCGGCAGTGTGCACGATCGGGTCGTAGACGGCGATGATCTGCCCGGAATACTCGATCGCGCGCGGGACATAGATCCGCTCGCCGATCGCGTCGCGCACCCCGTTCGAGATCGAGGACTTGCCGTTGCCGGGCGGGCCGTACATCAGGATCGACCGGCCAGAGCCGACGGCCGGGCCCAGCTGGTCAAGCAGTTTGGGCGGCAGGATCAGGTGCCCCATCGCATCCATCAGACGGTCGCGGGTGATGGTGATGTTGCGGATCGACTGGCGGGCGACCTGCTCGCGGTAGCGCGCGAGCGGCACCGGCATGGCGCCGAAATATTCCGACTGCGCCAGCGCGTCGAGCGCGCGCGCCTTGCCGGCATCGGTCAGTTGATAGCCCATCTCGTTGCCCGAGGTCGCGTGCAGCGTGCCCATGGCCTCGACCAGCCGCTGCCCGCGGCACAGGTCGATCAGCTCCTGCGCGATGGCGGGCTGGACGCAGCAGATCCGCGCCATGTCCGAAACCAGCGTCAGGTTCATCCGGAACATGGTCTTGAGGAAGATGTCGCGCAGCATCACCTCGCCAAGGCCGGTCTCGACCATGCTGCGGGGCGAGACGGGGGCGAAGCTGGGGGGACTTTGCTGCAGGGTCACGGGGGGCACTCGCGGGCTGGGGGCGGGGGAGCGACGCGGCCCCGAACATGTCACGCGTCAATCAAACCCAGCATCGGGGCAGGAAGATGACCAAACCGCGAAAGCGTCACGGCGCGGCGGGTCAGCCGCGCAGCGCGAGGAAGGCGTCGCGCAGCCCGGGGAAGGCCGCGAACGCGAGATAGGTCAGGATCGCGCCCGAGATCGCGAGGCCCATGGGGAAATCGCCGCGTTGCCAGCTGACCCAGTCGGGCGTCGCGCGCCGCGCGGCCGGCAGCGCGCGCAGCCCGCGGTGGGCGGCGAAGGCGCCCAGCAGGAAGGCGGTGAAGATCGGCAGCAGCAGCGCCGCGTCGGCCGGCGCGACGAAGGGGGCGAGGGCGGCTGCGTATTTCGCATCGCCCGCGCCCATGCCGGCGCCGATCGTCAGCACGAAGCCGATCACCAGCACCACGGCATAGTTCAGCCAGCGCCAGGCCCAGACCTCGGGCGGCAGTACCAGCAGCCCCGCGACGGCGAAGATCGCCAGGATCAGCATCCCCGTCGCGTTGCGGATCTTCATCCAGCGCAGGTCGGTCCAGCAGACGTAGAACGCGACCGGCGCCAGCAGCACCAGGAACACCAGGGCCGCGATCTGCGGCGAGACCCCGAGCACCGCCGTCAGCCCTGCGAGACGGTGGTGACGGGGCTGCCCTCCAGCGCCTCGAGCGCGCGCGAGGCTTCCTCGAAATGCTGGGGATGGGTCTCGACGGCCTCGCGCAGCAGGCTGCGGCCGGTCTGCACGTCGCCCTGCTTGATCGCGGTCAGCGCCGCCGTGTACAGCAGCATCGCCTTCTCGACCTGCGTCATCTGCACGATCGGCAGGTCATAGCGGCGCTGGCCGGCGCGCGCCATCACCAGGTTGTTCTTGGCGGTGAACATCGTCGGATCGTAGGTCAGCGCCTCGGTGAACAGCTTTTCCGCCCCGGTGAAGTCGCGGCGATTCAGCTTGGAATAGCCCCAGTTGTTCAGCACGTTGGCCGGCCGGGTCGTCAGGCCCGCGGCGGTCTCGTAGAAGCTGTCGGCCTTCTTCCACTGCTTGTTGTAGTCGGCGACCATCGCCTCGAGCCGATAGCGCTCGTAGGTCTCGTGCGTCGGCGGCACCCGGTTCAGCTGCGCCTCGGCCTGCTTCCACTCGTTGGCGCGGATCAGCGCATCGGCAAGCTGCACGCGGTCGTCGGCGGTGCCCCCGGGCCCGTCGGCCACCTCGGTCCACAGGCGGATCGCCTCGGTCGGACGCTTGGCGCGCACCAGCGAGCCTGCGAGCCCGCGCTTGGCCGAGACATCGTCCGGCCGGCTTTCCAGCGTGCGGGTGAAATAGGACACCGCCTCGGCCGGGTCGGCCACGGTCAGCATGATGTCCGAGATGTTGTTTTCCTCGACCAGGCCGGCCTGCTTGACGGCGCGCTTGACCTCGGCGTCCGAGGTGCGCTCGGCGCAGCCGGCGACGAGGACCGCCGCGCCAAGGCACAGCGACGCGATGACGGGATGGCGCATGGCGCGTATCCTTATGCTCTCTGCCTCAGTTGGCGCCGAGCAGCAGGTATTCCCCGTAGCCGCGACGCACCAGCTTGTAGTCCGCCGGTTCTTTCGGGGGATCATAGCGCGCGGCCTGCATCTGTGCGAGAGCGAGGCGCAGATTTTCGCGGATCTCGTCCGAACTGCCACTGTCGAGCGCATAGGCGGTGCGGAAGACGCGGCTGGCCTCGGGCACCTCGCCCTTTTCCATCAGCACCACGCCCAGGTTGTTCCAGGCCGGCACGAAGCGTTCGTCGGCATCGATGGCGCGGCGCAGCATCTGCTCGGCCTGGCCAAGCCGCCCCAGCCGCAGGTCGGCCGAGCCGATGGCCGACAGCACGTCGACGCTGGTGCCCCGTTCCGCCGCGGCCCGGTAATAGGCCTCGAGCGCGAGGCTGTATTCCCCCGCCTCCATCAGCCGGTGGCCGACGGTCAGGCCATCCACCGCCTCGCCGTCGCGGGGCGCGCCGGCGGGCGCATAGGGGCTGGTGCCGCGCGCGGCCGGAGAGATCTGGCAGGCGGCCAGCAGCGGCAGCACGGCCAGGAAAGCGATGGCGCGGTGGCGCAAGATAGCCTCGGTCTTCGGAAGGCCCGCAGCGTCACTGCAGCGTGGCGAACATCTCGATGATAGACAAGATCGAGGGACCCACAAGGATCACCAGCAGCGGCGGCACCGTGAACAGCATCGTGCCCAGGGTGATCTTGGTCGGCAGCTTGTTGGCCAGCTCCTCGGCCCGCATCACCCGCTTGTCGCGCATGTCGGCGGCATAGACCCGCAGCGCCTCGGCGATCGAGGTGCCGAACTGGGCCGACTGGATCATCACCGTGACGAAGCTGGCGATGTCGGACAGGCCCGACCGCTCGGCGAAGGCCTTCAGCACCGCGGTCTTGTCCTTGCCGGCCTTGACCTCGTAGCTGACCATCTCGAACTCCTCGGCCAGCGCCGGGTAGCCGGTCTGAAGCTCCTTGGCGACGCGGATGATCGACTGGTCCAGCGACTGGCCGGCCTCGACGCAGACCAGCAGCATGTCGAGCGCGTCGGGGAAGCCGTTCTGCATCTGCTTCTGGCGTTCGGTGATGCGGCGGTTGAGCCAGTAGCGCGGCAGGTAGTAGCCGAGCGCGGCCGGCAGCAGCGTGTACATCGTCATCTGCGCCGGCGTGACCGCGCCCTTGGACGATTCGATCAGCGCATAGGCCGTGCCCATCACCAGCGCGAAGATCGCGATGGCGAACTGGATCGCGTGGAAGGTGCGCACCGCGGTCTTGCCGCGATAGCCGGCGCGCATCATCTTCAGCCGCGCCGTGCCCATCTCCTCCTCGGACTTCGGCTCGAGGAAGGTGGCGAATTTCTGCAGCTTGTCGGTCTTGCCGGTGCGCAGCGCCCGGCGCGGGTCGTCCTTGGCGCCGCGGCCGGGGGCGGCGCTGCCCTCGTCCTTGAGCTTCTTCAGCGGATCGGCCTTCTGGCCAAGGAAGATCGGCAGCGTGCACAGGATCAGCAGCAGGCCGAGCCCGGCCACCACGTAGAGCGGCCCGAGCGGCCCGAGGCGCGCGACGATGGCATCGTTGAGTTGGGTCAGCATCGCTTACACCTTGATCGTCGTCATGATCTTCATGAACAGCACGTTGAGCGCGAGGAACCCGAAGACCCCGATCGCCACCGGCACGAAGGCCGCGTTGTCCTTCACCCCGTCGTAATAGTCGGGCTTCATCACCTGGATGCCGACCAGCGCCACCAGCGGGAAGGCGGACAGGAAGGTGCCCGACCACTTCGCCTCGGCGGTGATCGCCTTCACGCGGCGGAACAGGCGGAAGCGGGCGCGCACCACCTTCGCGAGGCCGTCGAGGATCTCGGCCAGGTTGCCGCCGGACTGCTGCTGGATCGTCACCGCGACGGCAAGGAAGCGCAGGTCCTGCATGTCGGTGCGTTCGGCCAGCGATTTCAGGCTTTCGGTCACGTCGCGGCCATAGGCGGCCTCGTCGGCGATCATGCCGAATTCGGTGCCCAGCGGGTCCGCGACCTCGCGCGCGACGATCTGCACCGCGGCCGAGAACGGGTGGCCGACGCGCAGGCTGCGCACCATCAGCTCGATCGCGTCGGGCAGCTGCTCCTCGATCAGCGCGATGCGCTTGTTGGCCTTGTTGTTCACCCAGATGTAGACGCCGCCGACGCCCATCAGCACCGCCAGAAGCGTGCGCACCGCCGGGTCGGCCGAGGTGCCGATGGTCAGGCCCAGGTAGGCCAGCACGCTCAGCACCGCCATCACCACCAGCAGCTGGCGCGGCGAGAAGGCGATGTTGGCCTTCTGCGCCTTGGCCGCCAGCAGCGAATACAGCGGGATGCCGTTCGTGCTCAGGTGCTGGCTGGCCTCCTTGCGCAGCTGTTCCAGCACCTGGTCGCGCTTGGCGCCCTTGTCGAGCATCTCGAGCCGGCGGTTGACCTTGCTGTTGAGGCTGATCGACTTGCCGAAGACGAGGAGATAGAGCCCCTCGACCACCAGCAGGACCGCGACGAAGATGACGATGTAGATGATCGGCGCGGCGCTGAGGACCATGGCGCTTAATCCTTACAGGGCGGGTTCGTAGATCGCCGCGGGCAGGTCGTAGCCCCACTGGCGGAAGCGGTCGGCGTAATGCGAGCGGATGCCGGTGGCGGTGAAGCGACCGATGATCTTGCCGTCGCCGGCAAGGCCCAGACGCTCGTAGCGGAAGATCTCCTGCATCGAGATCACCTCGCCCTCCATCCCCGTCACCTCGGTGATCGACACCATCCGGCGCGAGCCGTCCTGCAGGCGCGAGGCCTGCACGATCAGGTTGACGGCGCTGGCGATCTGGCTGCGCACGGCCTTGATCGGCATCTCGATCCCGGCCATCGCCACCATGTTCTCAAGCCGGCTGATGCCGTCGCGGGCCGAGTTCGCGTGGATCGTGGTCATCGAGCCGTCGTG
Source organism: Frigidibacter sp. MR17.24 (assembly GCF_037095655.1). NCBI lineage: Bacteria > Pseudomonadati > Pseudomonadota > Alphaproteobacteria > Rhodobacterales > Paracoccaceae > Frigidibacter > Frigidibacter sp. MR17.24. The sequence continues at coordinate 64,438 of NZ_JBAWKE010000004.1, read as the reverse complement.
GCCGGTGTTCATCGCCTGCAGCATGTCGATGACCTCTTCGCCGCGGGTCTCGCCGACGATGATGCGGTCGGGGCGCATCCGCAGCGCGTTCCGGAGGCAGTCGCGCTGGGTGACGGCGCCCTTGCCCTCGACGTTGGCGGGGCGGCTTTCCATCCGTCCGACATGGGTCTGCTGCAGCTGAAGTTCGGCCGTGTCCTCGATCGTCAGGATCCGCTCGTCATTGGCGATGAACGAGGACAGGGCGTTCAGCGTCGTGGTCTTGCCCGAGCCGGTGCCGCCCGAGACGATCACGTTCAGCCGGGTCGCGACAGCGGCCTGCAGGTAGGCGGCCATCTCGTCGGTGAAGGCGCCGAAGCGCACGAGGTCGTCGATCGCCAGCTTCTCTTTCTTGAACTTCCGGATCGAGACCAGCGAGCCGTCGACGGCGACCGGCGGCACCATGGCGTTGAAGCGCGAGCCGTCGGACAGGCGGGCGTCGACATAGGGGTTCGATTCATCGACGCGCCGGCCCACGGCCGAGACGATCTTGTCGATGATCCGCAGCAGGTGGCGTTCGTCCTTGAAGGTGATGCTGGTCAGCTCGAGCTTGCCCGAGCGTTCGACGAAGATCTGCTGCGGGCCGTTGACCAGGATGTCGTTGACGGTCTCGTCCTTCAGCAGCGGCTCGAGCGGGCCGAGGCCCATGACCTCGTCGTACAGGTCCTGGTTCAGGACGGCGCGCTCGTCCTTGTTCAGCACGACCGACATCTCGCCCAGCGCTTCCGAGGCGATGGCCGAGATCTCGGCCCGCAGCTCGGCTTCGGTGGCGTGTTCCAGCGCCGAGAGGTTGAGGTCGTCAAGCAGGCGCTTGTGCAGCTGCACCTTCAGGTCCGACAGCCGTTCCTTGCGCTTCTTCTCCTTGTCGGCGGCCACCGCCTGCGCCGGGGCGCCCGGCAGATCGGGCCGGCGCTGGACCTGGGCGCGGGGCGGCGGCGCGGCGACCGGCGTGCTGGCCGGCGGCGCCTGCACCTGGGCTGCGGGCGCCATGGTCGGCGCGGCGGGGGCAGGGGCGGGCGTCGTGGGCTTCTTGTAGCGCGAAAACATGGTCGAACCTATCTCGTGGGCCTGCTCGGGGCGTCGGGGGCGATCCCGCCGGGGATCAGAGCTTCGCGCTCTCGGCGGCGCGGTTCAGCTCGAAAAGGGATTTGGCCAGCTTGCCGATCTCCTTGCGCAGCGCGTTCTTCTTCGTCGCGCCATGCAGGGCCAGCGGCAGGCCGTGGTCGTTGGCCTGGGTGACCTGGCGGCCGCCGTCGGGCATCTGCAGCTCGATCTTGATGTCGAGGCTCTCGGCCAGGCGCTTGACCCGGGCCTTGCCGGGCAGGTCGGCCATCCCCGGCGCGCGGTTCAGCACATAGCGCATCTTCTCCAGCGGCAGGTCCTCGGCCTTCAGGGCCCGGATCATCCGCAGCGTGTTCTGGGCCGAACGCATGTCGAGCTCGATCTCGGCGAAATAGACATGGGCCTGGTTCAGCACCGCCTCGGTCCACTGCACCACGGTCGAGGGCATGTCGACGATGACGAAGTCGAAGCAGCTGCGCGCCACGTTGAGGATGCGGTGGATGTCTTCCGAGGTGACGATGTCGAGGGGCAGCATCTCGCCCGGGGCCGTCAGCACGTGCAGCCGCTCGTTGTAGGTCACCATCGACAGCATCAGCGATTCGGTGTCGAGCTTCGAGGTGTCCGACAGCATGTCGAACACGACGTCGCGGCGAGGCAGGTCGAGATAGGTCGCGGCGGCGCCCATCTGCAGGTCGAAGTCCAGCAGGCAGACGCGCGGGCCGTTCTCCTTCGACAGGGTCGCGATCTCCCAGGCGAGGTTCACCGCGAAGGTCGAGGCGCCGACCCCGCCCGCCAGCCCGTGCACCGGCAGGATCACCCCGTCGCGGCTGTTGCCCGACCGGAAGGCCGGGGCGCGGGCCCCGTCGTCGGGCTCGGCCGGCTGCGGCGCCGCCGGGGCCGGGGCCACGGCCTCGGCCGACAGCCGCTCGATCGCTTCGTGCAGGGCGTTCTGCGGCAGCGGATAGGGCAGAAAATCGTTTGCGCCCAGCTTCATGAGCTGGTGCAGCGCCGCCGGGCCCAGGGCCTCGACGATCAGCAGGACGCGGATGCCGCGCTCCTTGGCGCGGGCGACGATGGCCGAGACGGTCGGGACGTCGGACTCGTCTTCCTCGTCCAGCGCGATGGCGATGAACTGCAGCGCCGAGGCGTCGGGCTGGTCCAGGAAACGCAGCGTCTCGTCGAAGCCGAGATCACCCCAGCTTTCGCCAAGCTCGGCTTCCATGTCCTCGATCAGCAGATCGAAGTTGGACACATCGCGCGACACCGTGCAGGCAACGATCTGCGCGGTTTCGGCTTCGAGCATCTGAGCTGCGTTCGACATCTCGCCTTATTCCCTTCTGGGGCCTTTTGCCCGCTGCGGCTCTGACGGCCGGGTCACTCTTCCTCGGCTGGAAGGTGGCCGAGGATTTGGGCGAGAATGCGGCTGGAATTTCGAAATTGTTGGGTAATCGTGCACGGTTGCCGGTGCGGGTCGCGCAGGGCCCCGGTGGCGCCGTGGCCCGCCGCGGTTGCGCGGCGGCAAGCCGAGGCCGCGCGGTCGGTCGAGGCCGGGAAGCGCGCGGCGGGCAGGGGCGCCTTGGCGAAGCGCGCGGCGGGCAGGGGGCGGCGCGGGCAGGGGCCCGCGCCGCGCCGGATCAGTTGCTGGTCGAGCCGCTGCTGCTGCTGCTTCCACTGTCGCCGCCAAGGTTGGACGTGCCACCGGACCATGTCGGCTGGGCATGGTTGGTGACACCGCTGGCGATATAGTCGCGGAAAATCACTTCCGCATACTTACCGTTCAGCGGCGTGCCCTGGCGGTGGCCGACGAAGCCCGAAACCTCGGTCACGGTGCGGCGGTTCTGGGCGTTCGGCGCCTCGGTCAGCACCAGCGGCTGTGTTTCGCCATAGGAAACGACGGCCTCGAGACGGCGGCGGCTGATGCCGCGGGTCGAGAGGTAGCCGACGACCGCCTGGGCCCGGCGCAGGCCCAGCGCGCGGTTGTAGGCGTTCGACCCCACGAGGTCGGTGTGGCCGTAGACGCGGAAGCGCAGCTCGGGGAACTGGCGGATGAAATCGGCCTGCCGATCGAGGATCGCGCGCGCCTCGGCGTCGAGCGCCGCGGAGTTGAAGGCGAAGTTCACCCGCGGCGGCACCGAGGCCGCGAACCGGCGGGTCAGGTCGACGACATAGCTGGTGTCGCCGGACTGGATCATGCGGTTCTGCATCGTGGCGTTGCCGAAGCCGGCGGCGGTGCTGTCAATCCGTTCGCCGGCAGGGCCAGTGGCACAGGCGGCCAGCGTCAGCAGCGCGGGCACGACCGCGAGGGCAAGGGGGCGGCGCAGGGTCATTCCCGTCACTCCATCACGTAGCCGTAGGAACCGGTATAGTCCTGCTTGGCGACCTCGGCCGCCGCGCCGCTGGTCTTGCCGCGCAGGAACAGGTCGCCTTCGGACGGGATGCGGACCCGGTCGGTCGGCATCGCCAGCGCCTGGCCGCGGGTCGGCGTCACCAGGTGCGGCGTCACGATGATCACCAGTTCGGTCTGCTCGCGCTGGTACTGGACCGAGCGGAACAGCGCGCCCAGCACCGGGATGTCGCCCAGCCACGGCACCTGGCTGTTCTGGTCGCGGAAGTCGTCCTGCAGCAGGCCGGCGATGGCGAAGCTCTCGCCGTCGCGCATCTCGACGGTGGTCTTGCTCTCGCGCCGGCGGAAGCCGTTGATCGAGAAGCCGTCGTTCGCGACCACCACGGTCGAATCGATGCCCGACACCGCGGCGGTCATCTGCAGGTTGATGATGTCGCCGTCCACGACGCGGGGCACGAAGGCCAGTTCGACGCCGAAGGGCTTGTATTCGACCGTCACGCCGCCGTCGCCGTCCGGCGACGGGATCGGGTATTCGCCACCGGCGAGGAAGCTTGCCTCCTGCCCCGACAGCGCGGTGAGGTTCGGCTCGGCCAGCGTCCGGACCATGCCCTTGGTTTCCAGCGCTTCCAGCAGCACGCCCAGCTCGAAGCTGCCGCGGGTCAGCACCGCGCCCAGCGCGCCCGCCGCCGAGGTGGTGACGGTGCTGCCGCTGGTCAGGTTGTTGATCTGGTCGATGTTGCCCGCGACCCCGGCGATGCGGCCGCTCGAGCCGGCATTGGCGCCGCCGAGCGAGGCCGAGAGGTTCTTGGATACCGAGCGCTGCATCTCGGCGAATCGCACCTGCAGCATCACCTGCTGGGTGCCGCCGACGTTCATCAGGTTCGACACCCGGTCCGGCGCGTAGCGGTTCGCCAGTTCCAGCGCCCGGTCGAGCGCGGCGGTCGAGGTGACGGTGCCCGACAGCACGATGCCGTCGTTGGCCGTGCGCACCTCGATCGACTCGCCCGGCAGCACCTGCTGCAGGCGTTCCTTGAACTCGGCGATGTCGGGGGTGACCTGCACCTCGACGTTGGTCATCAGCTGGCCGTTCGCGCCCAGCAGCGTCAGCGTCGTGCGCCCGGGCGCCTTGCCCAGCACGTAGATCGAGCGGTCGGACAGCGTCGAGATGTCGGCGATGCCGGGGTTGGCGATCGAGAGTTCCGCGAACGGGGTCTCGGCCTCGACGACCACGGCACGGTTCATCGGCACAGAGAGCGGCGTCGAGGTCGAGCCGCTCATCACGCGCAAGACTTCGGCCGAGACCGCCGACGGCACGGCCAACGCCATGCACAGGCCGACGGATCCGGCCCATAGAAGCTTCGTCATCATCCCGCTGTCCTGCCTCTCGAACGTGCCTCTGCCCGGGTCTTTGCGCCCGAAATTTTGGGGCAGAATGCGGGAAAACGTGGATTCATGCAATAATCAACCGCTTGCATGGCGAACTTGATGCGAAGGTGTCGCAGGCGGGCGGCCCGGCGCCATGCGAAGGGGCCGCCTCCTTGCGGAAGCGGCCCCGTGTCGCGGTCCGTCGGCGCGCCGCCGGTGCGCGCCATGCCGGTCAGTTGGTGCAGGGGATCTGGGTCTCGACGATCTCGCCGCCCTTGTTGGTGCGGATCGAGCAGACGCGGGGCGCGGCGACCTCGGCCACCACCGGCTTCTCGATGCCGAGCAGGCGGTTGCGGTCGATCTCGACGGCATCGGCGGGGGTGTCGTCATTGGTGCCCACCAGCGCCAGCGTCAGCTTGCCGGTCGACTGCGCCAGGGCGAAGGCCGCGACCTGCTGCGACGAGGCCTCGACGGTGACGGTGCGGGCGACCTGCGCCTGGAAATCGCCGTTCTGGTCGGCGGTCTGGTCGACGGCGATCAGCTTCACCGCCGAATCGATCATCTTCGACACCTGGGTGCCTTCCTGTTCGCCGGTCCAGTAGACATCGACGCGGTCGCCGGGGCGCAGGAAGCCCGACACGCCCGAGCTGACGTCGACGGTGATGGTGAAGGCGCGCATTCCCTTGGCAAGGCGCGAATTCAGGCCGGCATCCTCGCCCGGGGCGGTGACCTTCGAGGCCAGGATCGGCTCGTTGGCATCCAGCGGGCGCAGCACGGTGCGGGTCTTCGGCTGGCCCTCGGGGAACAGCGCGGCGGCGGTGGCGAAGGCGCCCTTGGGCAGGTGGTCCTTCTGGTAGGCGATCGCGACCACGTCATCGGCGGTCAGCGTGTCGCCATAGGCCTTGTCGGATTTCACGACCAGCACCTGGGCCAGATCGACCTGCTTGGCCATCTCCGCCATCAGCGCGTTGCGTTCGGCCTGGGTGTTGGCGATGAAGCCCTGGGCCATGTAGACGGCGAAGCCTGCGAGGGCCACGCCGACGATCAGAACAAGTCCGAAAACCGCTCTCATACCGCTTCTCCTGTCTGTTGCGGCCCCGCCCCACGCGGTCCGCCCCTGTCCGTGTCGCGCCGTTGCGGCGCGGGATGGGCTTCGCCCTTCTGCCCGATCGCTCGGTCGTCCCTCACTCGACGCCGGCGGTGGCCGCCGTGGTCGAGAAATGCTCGGTCGCGTTCACGATCGCGTCCGAGGCGATGCCGTTGAGCGGCGAGCTGATCAGCGTCGCGGCGACCATGGCGAGGCCGACGGCGACGGCGGAGATCACGATCCAGTCGACGGTGACGGCACCGTCCTCGCGGTCGCGAAAGCGCTTTATGGTCTCGTCGGGTCTCATGGTCACCTGCTGAGCAATGCCTGAACTCGTTCCGTGATCGGACCACCCTCGCGGTGGCCACGGGATGGAGATCGCAGGAGATGATGGCGGGTTTAGGGCGCGCCCGAGACCGGAGCGGGGAACTGTCGTGCCCTAGGCCGCACACTGCATGCCCAGGGTGAACGCGACCGGCCCGACCGCGCCCGGCCATGCCCCCCACCGGCGCCTCCGCTCCGCCCCCGGGATGCCGCCACGGCTGCTCCCGGCGCGATGACGCCGCGCCCGCAAATGCGCGAGGGCCGCACCAGATGGTGCGGCCCTGCGGGTCTTCTTCATCCTGTCGCTGATCCGGGGCGCAGTCGCCCCGTGGCGGATCAGCTGTCGGCCGGGGCCGCGACGGCGGCGTCGAGCTTGGTCTTGATGCCGGTCGAGGCGGTGGTGATCGCCGGGCCGATGACGGTCATCGCGGCGATGCCCAGGCCGACCACGGCAGCAGTCAGCACAACCCAGTCAACGGTCACGGCGCCGTCTTCGTCGTTGCGGAATTTCTTGAACAGGTTGTTGAGTTTCATCGTATCTCTCCAGGTTGCAGGCTGGTTACAGGGGGGTCGGCGCACTCTCCGCTCTCGACCCTCTCAACCCTGAGGCGCCGGCGGTGTGAGTGTGTTTTGCCCCCGGATCATGGCGTGAATTTGGCGTTAACAGATCATTTTCGGGCGAAGCTGACCGCTATTGGCTGCAACGGCCACGGCCGCACAACCCAGAGTGGTCGCTCCGGCCCCCGAGGGGGCCAGTGACCGCAGGGCAACGGCGGCGCGGCGAGCGACCGGCTTGTCCAGATCGTGATGGCCGCGGCCGCGGGCATCTGGCAGGCTTGGTCCGAGCGAAAAAACACGAATGTCCCGGATCGTGCCGACCGTCCCCGCCCCGTGCGGCGGGGCAGGCCCGCGCGCCAAGGGGCCGACAGGCAGCATGCGAGACATGACCGCGAGCAGGGGAGCCGGCGCCGCCGGCGGCGCATCCCGACCCGTGCCCCGCCGCCGCGGGCCGGCCGGGCTGCGGGCCGTGGCCCCGGCCTGCATCCTTGCGGTGCTGCTGGCCGCGGGCCCGGCGCGGGCGCAGGACACCACGCGTCCGGCCGCGCCCTATCCGGATTTCACCTTCAAGCGGATCGGCGTGCCCGGCGCCGGCAGCGCCGGCAAGCGGATCACCGTGCAGATCGACCCGGCCGAACAGGCCCGGATGCTGGCCGCGGTGATGCCGCCGCCCGAAACGCCGATGCCGAAGGCGGGCAGCGCCGCCGATGGCCCGCCGCCGCCGGTCAGGCCGGGGGCCTACGACTGGTACTGGAACGCGGTCTCGCCGGTGCTGGGCGCCACGGCGGGGCGCTTCCCCGAGGCGATGGCCGCGCTCAACCACGGGCCCGCGGGATCGATGGTCGCGGCGCCGCGGATGCAGCACCTGCGCGAGATCGCCGCCGCCCATGGCACCGAGATCCTGAAGGCCACGATCGGCACCCGGGTCTCGCCGGCGCTGGTGCTGGCGGTGATCGGGATCGAGAGCGGCGGGCGCGCGGCGGCGGTGTCCTCGGCGGGGGCGGTGGGGCTGATGCAGCTGATCCCGGCGACGGCGGCGCGGTTCAACGTCACCGATTCGGCGAACCCGCGCGACAACATCCGCGGCGGCGTCGCCTATCTGGACTGGCTGATGGGCGAGTTCGACGGCGACCCGCTGATGGTGCTGGCCGCCTACAACGCGGGCGAGAACGCGGTGAAGCGCGCCAACGGCGTGCCGCCCTATGCCGAGACCCGCGACTATGTCCCCAAGGTGCTGGCGGCCTGGGCGGTGGCGCGGGGGCTGTGCCTGACACCGCCGGAGCTGGTGTCGGACGGCTGCGTGTTCCGGGGCTGACGGACGGGAGGGCGGGAGACCGGGGCGCAGGCTCCGGCCGGGGCGCAGGCTCCGCCCGGGGCGGGGGCGCTGCCCCCGTCGCGTGCCGCGACTCCCCCGGGATATTTGGACAAAGTCGAGGGTCAGGGGGCGGCGGGCGGCTCGCCGGCCGAGCGCAACTCGGGCGCGGGGGGCTCGGGCAGGGGGTCGATGATCTTGGCGAGCGCGGTGCAGCCCATCGCCCAGGCCAGACCGGCGGCCCAGCCGCCGAGCACGTCCGTGGGCCAGTGCACGCCGAGATAGACCCGGCTGATGCCCACCAGCACCGTGATCAGGATCGCGATCGACATCAGGTAGACGCGCAGCGCCCGGCTCGGCTCGGTGCGGGCGACCATGGCGGCGAGGGTGAGCCAGATCACCGCCGACATCATCGAGTGGCCCGAGGGGAAGCTGGCCGAGGTGACGAGCGTGCCGTGCGGCACGAGATCGGGGCGCGGGCGGTCGAAGATCGCCTTGGCCACGTTCGAGAACAGCTGGCCGCCGGCCACGGCGATCAGCAGGAAGATCGCGGTGCGGTGGCGCGACTGAAACCACAGGAGGCCGACGACCGAGGCGACCAGCATCCCCAGCACGGTGACCCCGCCCAAGGCGGTCAGGTCGCGCATCACCGTCTCGAGCCAGGCCGGCCCGGCGGGCAGCGCCCGGTCGGTCGTGTTGCGCATCCACAGCAGCACCGCCTCGTCGAAGGCGTGGGTCTCGCCCGAGGCCATTTCCTCGGCCACCTCGACGAAGATCCAGACCGCGCCCGAGATCAACGCCACGAAGCCGAAGACCGCCGGCGACAGCTGGTTGCGGATCGATCGGTGCAGACGCTGCCACAGCGGCTGGCTGCGGATGCGATCGGCCGCGCGGTCGCGGGCGATGTCGCGGGCCTTTGCATCGGTCGGTCGGGTCTCGGTCATCGCGGCTCCGGAAGGCGGGGTCAGTCCCCAAGCTTGGCGTGAACCTCGTCGAGATCAATCTCGCCTGTCGGGAATTTGTTGTCCGGGTCGTCGAAATCGTAGCGGAAGAGCTGGAAGTCCTTCTTGTAGATCTCCCAGACGAGGTGGCGCGACAGGTCGTCGAAATAATGCGAGACCGGGTGCGCGCGCTTGGGCCCGTGTCCCTCGCTCTCGTTGAAGCGGGGGATCTTCGCGAGATCGACCTTCACCCGGGTCTCGGTCGCGTCCAGCACCTGCTGCATGCCCTCGTTGAAGGTCTCGGTGAAGAAGATCCGGTCGTAGCGGCCGCCGTTGACGATGAAGGTCGAGATGTGGCCCGACATCGCCGACCAGTGGATGTCGGGGTCCATCGGGCGGCGCCAGCGGATGGTGTCGCGCGCGAACAGCAGGAACCGGCGGAACGAGGCGATCTGGTCGAACTCGTCCGCGGCCTCGGGGCCGCCGACCTCGACGCCGTATTTCTGGATCAGCTGCGGCACCAGGTTGCCGCGATAGCGCCGGCCGTTGCGCTGGATGCCGCAGATCTTGTCGAAGAACGACGACAGGATCCGGGCATAGGGGTTGCGCACGCAGGTGAAGGTATAGGCCGAGCGCGCCTTGGCCGCGCGCTCGATCTCGGGCTGCGAGGCGTCGAAGGCCCATTTGTGCATGCCGTCGGTGGCATCATGGATGTCGCCGTCGAAGAACCGGCCGTTGTCGGAATAGTACATGATCTGCCCGATGGTCGAGCAGGCGCATTTGGGCACGACCCTGTAGAGCATGCTCTCGCTCTCGGTCATCCAGGTTCCGGGAAATCCCATTGTCGCCTTTCCGTTCGCAGCAGGACGCGGTCCCTTGCGGGCCGGATCACAATTGCGCATTAAAAAGCAAAGAAACTGGGGCAAGACAACGCCCGAAACCGGCCGATCCCGGGGCATTGTTGCGCGCGGGTGCAATGGGCCGGGGGCCAAGACGACGGACTCGGAATGGCCAAGATCGCCTTCATCCTGCTGTGCCACAAGGACCCCGAGGGGGTGATCCGGCAGGCGGAGCGCCTGACGGCGATGGGCGACTGCATCGCCATCCATTTCGACGCGCGCGCCAACCGCGAGGATTTCGCCCGCATCCGCGCCGCGCTGGCCGACAACCCGGCCGTGACCTTCGCCGCGAAGCGGATCAAGTGCGGCTGGGGCGAGTGGAGTCTGGTCGCGGCGACGCTGCTTGCGGTCGAGGCCGCGGTCGCGGCCTTCGCGGACGCCACGCATTTCTACATGCTCTCGGGCGACTGCATGTCGATCAAGTCGGCCGCCTTCGCCCATGACTTCCTCGACCGCGAGGATGCCGATTTCATCGAAAGCTTCGACTTCCTGTCCTCGGACTGGATCAAGACCGGGATGAAGGAAGATCGGCTGATCTACCGCCACTGGTTCAACGAACGGACGCAGAAGTGGCTGTACTACACGTCGTATGACCTGCAGCGGAAGCTGAAGCTGACCCGGGCGGTTCCGGCCGACATCCAGGTGATGATCGGCTCGCAGTGGTGGTGCCTCAGGCGCCACACGATCGAGGCGGTGCTGGCCTTCTGCCGCGAGCGGCCCGACGTGATGCGCTTCTTCCGCACCACCTGGATCCCGGACGAGACCTTCTTCCAGACCGTGGTGCGCCACCTCGTGCCCGATGTCGAGATCCGCGCCCGCACGCTCACCTTCCTGATGTTCACCGACTACGGGATGCCGGTGACCTTCTACAACGACCACTACGACCTGCTGGTCAGCCAGGACTACCTGTTCGCGCGCAAGATCTCGGTCGACGCGCTGGACCTGAAGGCGCGGCTGGGCGAGCTGTGGGCCGACGACGCGGCGCAGTTCTCGATCTCGAACGAGGGACGGAGCCTCTTCACCTTCCTGACCGGCCGCGGCCGCGTCGGGCGGCGGTTCGCGCCCCGGTTCTGGGAGAACGAGGCCAGCCTCGGGCGCGAGCGCGAGCTGCTGCTGGTCGTGTGCAAGAAGTGGCACGTCGCCAAGCGGCTGGTCGAGGCGATGCGCCAGCGCACCGGGCTGCCGGCGATCGACTACCTGTTCAACGAGGAGGGCACGCCGCTGCCCGACCTTGGCGGCATCCAGACCACGCTGGGCAAGCGCACGCGCCACCGCCGGGCGCTGCTGCGGATGCTGTACGACTATTACGGCAGCGACCGGCTGGTCGTCTGCCTCGACCCCTCGGCGATCGAGCTGATGCGCGACTTCTACGCCGACCGGTGCCGCACCCGCCTGCTCGAGGTGCAGTGCGATCTCAGCGACGACTATCTGCTGGGCCATGCGCGCCGGATCGGGCTTGCCGGCGACGCGACCCCGCCCGAGGTCGCCGACCGGCTGCTGCCGACGATCCAGTACGACGTGCGCTTCGAAAGCGAGCAGATCCGCGACGCGGGCTTCTCCGACACCCACCGGATCCGCGAACGCTCGAGCGCCGAGGAGAACGCCGCGGCGCTCGCGGCCTTCCTGTCGATCCCCGAGGACGTCGCGCTGCAGCTCGCCTTCACCGATCACCTGTTCAGCGACTGACGAAGGAGCCCCAGATGGCCTATGCCTACGACGACCAGAACATCTTCGCCAAGATCCTGCGCGGCGAGATCCCGAACAAGACCGTGCTCGAGACCGCGCACACGCTGGCCTTCGAGGACATCCGCCCGCAGGCGCCGGTGCATGTGCTGGTGATCCCGAAGGGCGCCTATGTCAGCTATGACGACTTCGCCCGCAACGCCTCGGAGGCCGAGATCGTCGACTACACCCGCACCCTGGGCGAGATCTGCCGGATGACCGGCGTCGCGCTGGACGCGGGCGCTGGCTTCCGCGCGATCGCCAATGCGGGCGAGGCGGGCGTGCAGGAAGTGCCGCATTTCCACACCCACATCCTGGGCGGGCGCGGGCTTGGCCGGATGTTGCAGCCGGCCTGACGGCCCGACCGGTCTTAAGGCGGGCCCCGGCGGCCTAGGGCCCGGGCTCTTCGTACAGCTCGAGCGGCAGCGCGTCGGGGTCGGGGAAGAAGGTGAAGCGCCGGCCCGTGTAGGGGTCGGTGCGGATCTCCTCGACCGCGATGCCCCGCGCTTCCAGATCCGCCTTCGCCGCCGCCACGTCGGCGACGCGGAAGCACAGGTGCCGCAGGCCCTGCGCCTCGGGCCGCGAGGGGCGGGCGGGGGCGCCGGGGAAGCTGAACAGCTCGATCCCGGTGCCGTCCGGCAGCCGGAGGTCGAGCTTCCATGACCGGCGCTCGGGGCGGTGGTTCTCGTCGATGATCCTCAGCCCGAGGATCTCGGTGTAGAAGCGCTTGGACGCCTCGTAATCCGAGGCGATGATCGCGACGTGGTGGGTGCCGAGGATCTTCATACCGTGTGCAGATAGAGGTCGTAGTCGACATCGGCAATGGTGCGGGCGACCCGGGCATATTCGGCGGCCTTGATCGCGGTGAAGGTGCGGTGCATCTCCTCGCCCAGCGCGCTCTTCAGGAACGCCGATCCCTGCGCCGCGCGGATCGCCTCGCGCCAGTCGCCGGGCATCGCGATCGCGCCGTCGTCCTCATAGCCGTTGCCGGTGGTCTCGGGGCCGGGGTCGATGCGGTGCGCCAGGCCGTGGCGCAGGCCCGCCAGCACCGTCGCCGCCACCAGGTAGGGGTTGGCGTCGACGCCCGAGGGGCGGTGCTCGATCCGGCGCGCCTTGACCGACCCGGCGGGAATGCGCAGCGCGACCGAGCGGTTGTTGACGCCCCAGTTCGGCGAGACCGGCGCATAGCTTTGCGCGGCGAAGCGGCGCCAGGAATTGGCATGGGGCGCGAAGACCAGCATCGCCTCGCCCATCGTCGCGCGCAGGCCGCCCATCGCGTGCAGGATCGTGTCGGTCCACTGCCCCTCGGTCGTCTCGGCGAAGACGTTGCGGCCGGTGTCGTCGCACAGCGAGACGTGGAAATGCATCCCCGACCCGGCATAGCGCTCGACCGGCTTGGCCATGAAGCAGGCGGTAACGCCGAAGCTGCGCGCGGCAAGGCGGACGATGCGCTTCAGCCGGATCAGGTCGTCGGCCGCCTGCATCACGTTCAGCCGGTAGTCCAGCGTCAGCTCGTACTGCCCCGGCGCATATTCCGAGATCACCGTCTCGGCCCGGATGCCCGCGGCCCTGGCGGCGGCGTAGATGCGCGAGAACAGCGGCTCCATCCCGTGCAGGTGGTCGACGGAATAGACCTCGGTCTTGCTGGACCGACGCCCGTCGAGCACGGCCGCGGCGGGCCGCGCATAGCCTTCGGCGTCGAATTCGGGGTCCAGCAGGAAGAATTCCAGCTCGAACGCGCCGGCGGGGTGCAGCCCCTCGGCCTGCAGCGCCGCGACCTGGGCGGCCAGCGCGTGGCGCGGGTCCGACAGCATCGGGCTGCCGTCGAGGTGATAGAGGCTCATCAGCACCTCGGCCCGGGCCGGGTCGGTGCCGGGGATCGGCGCCAGCGTGCCCGGGATCGGCCAGGCGCGCAGGTCGCCGTCGCCCTGGTCCCAGATCAGCCCGGTCTCGTGCACGTCCTCGCCGCAGATATCCAGCCCCAGGATCGAGATCGGCAGGTGGCGGCCGTTCTCGTAGAAGCCCATCAGCTCGTGGCGGCGGATGATCTTGCCGCGGCCGATGCCGTTGGCGTCGGTCAGCACGATGTCGATAGCCTCGATCCCGGGATGCGCCTCGAGAAAGCGTTCGGCCTCGTCAGGCGAGGAGCCGGAGGGGGACAGCGTCATATCGGGTCTCCGAATAGCTCGGCCAGGACCGCGTCGAAGGCGGCGGTCAGGCGGTCGATCTGGGCGTCGGTGGTGACGGGGCTCACCAGCATCATGTTGTGGAACGGCGCGATCAGGCAGCCGCGCACGACGAGGGCCGCGTGGATCGCGGCCTCGAGCGCGGGGTGATGGGCCAGGCGCGCCTCGGCGCCGTCGCGCAGCGGCGTCGGGTGACAGATGAACTCGACCCGCGCGCCCACGCGCGCGACGTGCCAGGGCGCGCCGTGGCGGGCGATCGCGGCGGCAAGGCCCTCGGCCAGGCGCCGGGCGCCGGCCTCCATCCGGTCATGGGCGCCGGGCGTCGCCACCTGCGTCAGCGTCGCCTGCAGGCAGGCGAACTGCAGCGGGTTCGCCGACAGCGTCGTGCCCATGCCGGAGTGCCCCGACGGGCGCCGGGCGTCATAGGCGGCGAAGCGGTCGGCCAGCGCGGGGCTCATGCCCCAGACCGCCGCAGGCAGGCCGCCCGCGATGCACTTGCCGACCACCAGCATGTCGGGCGCGATCGCATGGCCGCGGCCATAGCCGCCCCAGCCCGAGGACTGGGTATGCGTCTCATCGAGGATCAGCACCGCCCCGTGCCGGGTGCACAGCTCGCGCAGGCCCTCAAGGAAGCCGGGCGCGGGCAGGACCATGCAGGAATTGGTCATCACCGGTTCGGTCAGCACCGCCGCGATCTCGCCGGTGGCGAGGGCCGCGTCGATCGCGCCAAGGTCGTTCCACGGCAGCGCGGTGCCGCTCAGCGCCAGGTCCGCGACCTGCCCCACGAGGCCGGGGCGCGCGACGGTCCGCCCGGCGGCATCGCGGCAGATCATCGCCTCGTCCACCGTGCCGTGATAGCAGCCGTCGAAGACCGCGACCTTCGGCCGGCCGGTGACGGCACGGGCGACGCGCAGGGCAAAGCGGTTGGCGTCGGTCGCGGTGGTGGCGATCTGCCAGCGCATCGCGCCGAACCGCGCCGACAGCAGCCCCGCACAGTCAAGCGCCGCCTCGGTCGGCAGCATGTAGGTCAGGCCGCGCTCCGCCTGCGCCCGGATCGCCGCGGCGACCGGCGCCGGCGAATGGCCGTACATCGAGCCGGTGTCGCCCAGGCAGAAGTCGTCCAGCCGGTTGCCGTCGAGATCCTCGATCACCGCGCCCTCGGCGCGCGCGACCAGCATCGGGAAGGGCTGCGGCCAGTCGCGCATCCAGTGCATCGGCACGCCGCCGAGAAAGTCGTTGCCCGCCGCCAGCCGCGCCTGCGTCCGCGGCCGGCGCGCGCGGTACGCGGCCTCGGCCGCCGCGCGCAGCGCGGCGATCCGGGCAGGGGGGACGCCCGCGACGGCGGGGCTGGGGTGATCGGGCATGGGCCGGACACTTCGGTGAAAATCGCCCCGCGACCTAGCCCCAGCCCGCGCGCGGCGTCAACGCGCGCCGCCGCCGCCGACCGCGCCGCTTCTTGAATCTGTCACCCAAGATACATAGGACAGGCCCGTGCCGGGCACCGGCACCAAGACACCGCCCGCGGGCCAGCACCGGCCCCGCGCCCCGCCCGAGCCCGAGGAGCCGCGATGACCGATCTGCCCACCCCGCACTACCTGATCGACGCCGCGAAGCTGAAGGCGAACATGGAGAAGGTCGCCCGCCTGCGCGACCTGTCGGGCGCCAAGGCGCTGCTGGCGCTGAAATGCTTCGCCACCTGGTCGGCCTTTCCGTACATGAAGCCCTTCATGGACGGCACCACCTCGTCCTCGCTTTACGAGCTGCGGCTGGGGCGCGAGGAGTTCGGCGGCGAGACCCACGCCTATTCCGTCGCCTGGTCCGAGGCCGAGATCGACGAGGCGGTGGGCCATGCCGACAAGATCATCTTCAACTCGATCGGCCAGCTCGAACGCTTCGCCCCCCGCGCCGCCGGGATCGAGCGGGGGCTGCGGCTGAACCCGCAGATCTCGACCTCGGGCTTCGACCTCGCGGACCCGGCGCGGCCGTTCTCGCGGCTGGGCGAATGGGACAGCGAGAAGATCGCGGCGGTGCTGGACCAGATCTCGGGCTTCATGATCCACTACAACTGCGAGAACGAGGATTTCGACCTCTTCGACCGCCAGCTGTCCGAGATCGAGGGCCGGTTCGGCAACCTGCTGTCGGCGGTCAAGTGGGTCTCGCTCGGCGGCGGCATCCATTTCACCGGCGATCACTATCCGCTCGAGCGGCTGGCCGCGCGGCTGAAGGCGTTTTCCGAGACCTTCGGCGTGCAGGTCTATCTCGAACCCGGCGAGGCCTCGATCACCCGCTCGACCACGCTGGAAGTGTCGGTTCTCGACATTCTCGACAATGGCAAGCGGCTCGCGATCGTGGACAGCTCGATCGAGGCGCATATGCTCGACCTGCTGATCTACCGCATCCCGGCGAAGATCGCGCCGAACGAGGGGCCGCACCGCTACATGGTCTGCGGCAAGTCGTGCCTCGCGGGCGACATCTTCGGCGAGGCCGACTTCCCCGCGGCGCTGAAGGTCGGTGACAGGATCTCGGTGCAGGACGCGGCCGGCTACACGATGGTGAAGAAGAACTGGTTCAACGGCGTGAACATGCCCGCGATCGCCATCCGCGAGGAGGACGGCACCATCCGCCCGGTGCGCGCCTTCGGCTACGACGACTACAAATCCAGCCTCTCCTGAGGCGCATCCCAACCGAAAGGGGGTCCCGCGAAGTGAAACGGAACGTGTTGATCATCGGCGCCGGCGGCGTCGCGCAGGTCGTGGCGCACAAATGCGCGCAGAACAACGACATCCTCGGCGATCTTCACATCGCCTCGCGCACGAAGTCGAAATGCGACGCGGTCATCGCCTCGGTGCACGAGAAGTCGGCGATGAAGGTCGCCGGCGTGTTCGAGGCCCATGCGGTGGATGCGATGGACAGCGCCGCCGTGGCCGCGCTGATCCGCGCGACCGGCGCGCAGATCGTGATCAACGTCGGCTCCGCCTTCGTCAACATGACCGTGCTCGATGCCTGCATCGAGACCGGGGCCGCCTATATCGACACCGCGATCCACGAGGATCCGGCCAAGATCTGCGAGACTCCGCCGTGGTATGGCAACTACGAGTGGAAGAAGCGCGACCTTTGCGCCGAGAAGGGCATCACCGCCGTCCTCGGCGCGGGCTTCGACCCGGGCGTCGTCAACGCCTATGCCCGCTACGCGATCGACACCTACATGGACGAGGTCACCTCGATCGACATCGTCGACATCAACGCCGGCTCGCACGGGCGCTATTTCGCGACGAATTTCGACCCCGAGATCAACTTCCGCGAATTCACCGGCACCGTCTACTACTGGGAGGACCAGCAGTGGAAGGAGACCGAGATGTTCGCCTCGGGCCGCGACTGGGACCTGCCGGTGGTGGGCACCCAGCGCGCCTACCAGTCGGGCCATGACGAGGTGCATTCGCTGGCCGCGAACTATCCCAAGGCCGACGTGCGCTTCTGGATGGGCTTTGGTGAGCATTACATCAACGTCTTCACCGTTCTGAAGAACCTCGGGCTGCTGTCGGAGCAGCCGGTCAGGACCGCCGAGGGGCTCGAGGTCGTGCCGCTGAAGGTGGTCAAGGCCGTGCTGCCCGACCCGTCGAGCCTCGCGCCCGACTACACCGGCAAGACCTGCATCGGCGATCTGGTGAAGGGCACCAAGGACGGCCGCGCGGTCGAGGTCTTCGTCTACAACGTCGCCGACCACAAGGAAGCCTTCCTCGAGGTCGGCAGCCAGGGCATCAGCTACACCGCCGGCGTGCCGCCGGTGGCCGCGGCGATCCTGATCGCGAGGGGCGACTGGGACGTGGCGCGGATGGCCAATGTCGAGGAACTGCCGCCGATGCCGTTCCTGCAGGAGCTGTCGCGCACCGGGCTCTCGACCCGGGTCAAGATCGGCGACAGGGACGACCTTGTCGCCTAAGTGAAAGGCCGGGGGCGTCGGCGCCCCCGGACCACCGCCTTTCTGCAGGGAAAGTCCAGCACATGCGGATCAGGGATGCGGTCGACGGCGACGCGGGCGCGATCGCGGCGATCTACAATGACGCGGTCGAGACCACGACGGCGATCTGGAACGAGGCCACGGTCGACGCGGCCAATCGCGTCGCCTGGATGGTGGCGCGGCGGCAGGCCGGGTTTCCGGTGCTGGTCGCGGTCGACGAACACGATCAGGTGCTGGGCTATGCCAGCTTCGGCGACTGGCGCGCCTTCGACGGCTATCGCGGCACGGTCGAGCATTCGGTCTACGTCCGCGGCGACTGCCGGGGCGGCGGCATCGGCAAGCGGTTGATGCAGGCGCTGATCGAGGCCGCCCGCGCGATGGGCAAGCATGTCATGGTGGCCGCGATCGAGGCGGGCAACGCGGGCTCGATCGCGCTGCACCGGGCGCTGGGCTTCACCGAGACCGGGCGGATGCCCGAGGTCGGGCAGAAGTTCGGCCGCTGGCTCGACCTCGTGTTCCTGCAGCTGTCGCTCGACGACCGCCCGGCGCCCTAGGGCCGCCAGGCCTTCGCGATCCGGTCGACGGGCGTGCCGTCCCTGAGCGGCACCGCGGGCCAGGTGCGATAGGTCTCGAACCCCATCCGGCCGTAATAGGCCAGCCCGCCGGTGTTGTCGGCGCGGATCGTCGCGTCGATGGCGGTGACGCCCGCGCCGCGCGCCCAGGCCGAGGTCGCGGCGAACAGCGCCCGGCCCGCGCCGGGGACGGGCGGTGCGCGGCGGGTGAAGGTCGCGATCGCCAGCCAGCCCGCGGGCAGGCGCGGGTCCTCGGCCAGGTATTGCAGGCCGACCGGCGCCCCGCCGTCCAGCACGACATGCACGACCCGGGCCCCGGCCAGATGCGCGGCGAAGCCGTCGGCGGTGAACGGATCCTCGTGCGCCGTGGTGCCGCCCGTGGCGATGATGTCGTTCAGCACCGCCCGCAGGGCGTCGCGATCGGCGGCGATCAGCGGGCGCACCGCCAGCGTCATGCGCGCAGGCTCACGGCGTGGTTGTCCCAGGCGCGGGCGCGCGCGCCCAGCGCGGTCAGCCGCCCGCCCTCCAGCCGCAGCAGCCCGCCGACGCCATCCGTCAGCACGAAGCCCGCGCCCATCGGCGCGAGGCCGCAGACATCGGCGCGCTCGATCACCTGCACCAGCGCGCCGGCCTTGTCGAACACCACCGCCCGGCCGCCGCGCGGGCAGGACACCGCGAACAGCCCACCGTCGCGCGACACCGCGACCGACCCGACATAGCCCTTCATCAGCCGCGCCTGCGCCTCGCCGGCCTCGGCCATCACCGGGGCCTCGCCGCGCCGGTGCAGCCCCAGCAGCGGCGGCGCGGTCTCGGGCATCTCCTCCCACTGCATCGCGAAGCCGACCTGCCCGTCGGGCGCGACCGCGAGGTGGCGGATCGAGGCGCGGTGCGCGGCCTCGGGCAGCACCACCTCCTCGAGCAGCCGCCCGTCGAGATCGAGATAGACGAGGCTGGGGCGCATCGTCGGCAGATTCAGCTTGGCGCGGCCCTTGGCGGGGTTGGTCTCGATCCCGCCGTTGGCCACGACCAGCGTCACGCCGTCGGGCAGGAACTGCACGTCATGCGGGCCGGTGCCGTGGCTTTCCAGCTCGGCGATCCGGGTCCAGCCGTCGTCGCGCGACCAGATCCCGATCTTGCCGCGGGTGGTGACGAAGTCGTTCTCTGCGGTGTAGAGCAGCCTGCCGTCGGGCGAGAAGCTGCCATGGCCCATGAAATGCCGGCCCTCGGGGCTGTCGAGCGTGGCGAGGCGCGCGCCGGTGACGCAGTCCAGAACCACCGCGAAGGTGCCGGGGCGGCGGGCGAAGGCCACCGCCAGCGGTTCGGTCGGGTGGACGGCGCCGGCATGGCCGCGCGCGGGCAGCGGCAGGCGGAAGCGGTCGGTGCCGTCCGCGCCGACGCCATAGAGCGCGAAGCTGCCGTCGGCATCGCGCGCGGCGGCGAGGAAGGCGGGGCTGCCGGCATCGGCCCAAGCCAGCCGGGGCAGGCTGCCGGCGGCGGCGGCGAGGGTGGCGAGAAATCCGCGGCGGGTGGTCATCGGGCGTCTCCCTGTCAGTCGCCGTCGAGCGCGTTGAAGCCCGAGGTCACCCCCAGCATCGGCGCAAGCTCGTCATTGGCGTCGTCGTGCACGCGTTCGATCGCGGTCTTCAGCTCTTCGACCCGCATCCGGCCGGTCGGGTCCTCGACCCCGGCGAAGACCGGGTCCCCCAGCCGGTCCGCCACGCGCTCGGCATAGGCGAAATAGTCCCACAGCAGTTCGGGCCGCTCGGTGGCGAGGGCGCGGGCGAGCTGTTCGTTGGCGGCGAGCGAGAGCGTGACGTTGCGCAGGCTGCGCCCGGCCTCGCGGCTTTCGGCGCGGGCCGGGCGCGGCCGCTCGATCGAGCCGAGCGGGCGGCCGAGCCGGGTTTCGGCATCGAAGCCAAGCTGGGTGACCAGCGCGGTGAACAGGGCCTGGCGCGCCTCGTGCGCCGAGAGGAAGCGGGTGTTGCCCTCGGCCCCGGCGGTCTTCATCACCGCGCCGAAGCGGTCGCGCCAGTCGGCGGCGACCGCCGCCGCGGTGGCGGCGAGGTCGCCCGCCTGCGCGCGCAGCACCGCGCAGGTGGCGCCGGCGCCGGCGCCGGTCGCGGCGAGGTCGGGATCGTAGAGCAGCGCCTCGATCGCATAGAGCCCGCGCGCGGCGACCGAGACATCGGCATAGGTTTCGGCCGAGGCATAGACGGACGGATCGCCCGCCAGCACCCGGCGCAGCGCGCCCGGGGTCGCGCCCTTGGGGTCGGGCCAGAAGGCGATGGCAAGGCCGCGGCCCTCCTCCTCGAGCGGCCCCATCCGGAAGGTCTGCGCCGGGATCCAGGCATCGACCGCGGCGTTCCACGCCAGACGCAGGCGGTCGGACTGCGGATCGCAAACGTCCTCGGCCGTGCGGGCGAGGTCGGCCGCCGCCGCCGCGAAGGCGTCGAAGCGCGGCTGGATCACGCCGTCGACGACCGCGTCGACAAGCGCGTCGGCCCGGGCGGGCAGCGCGGGCAGCGCGGCCGCGAGCGCGGCGAGAAGCGGGGCGGCAAGGGCGGTGCGGCGGGTCATGGATCCTCGGGCGCGGCAGAGGCGGGGCGGCCCCGACAAAGCCACAGCTTGGCGCGTGCCTCAACCCCGCACCGGGCCGGCGCGCCCGGCGGCCCGCAATTTCTTATCAATACTGTCGGAAATAGGCTTGCCGTCGCGGCGGCGATGCGGAAGGTGTCGGGACGGCCCCGCCGGTGCGCGCACCGCCGCCCGCGGGACCGGTCCCCAACCGAAGGTCTTCCGATGCTGCGCCAGTTCTTCGACTATTACCGTCCGTGGAAGCGGCTGTTCTGGCTGGATTTCGGCTGCGCGGTCCTGTCGGGCCTGCTCGAGCTTGCCTTCCCGGTCGCGGTCACCGCCTTCATCGACCACCTGCTGCCGCGGGGCGACTGGCACCTGACGGTGCTGGCGGCGGTGGGGCTGCTGGCGATCTACGTGGTCAATGCCGGGCTGATGGCGGTGGTGACCTACTGGGGCCACATGCTGGGCATCAACATCGAGACCGAGATGCGCGCCCGCGCCTTCGACCACCTGACGCGGCTGTCGTGGCGCTGGTACGACCGCACCCGCACCGGCAAGCTGGTCGCGCGGGTGACCCGGGATCTCGAGGAGATCGGCGAGGTCGCCCACCACGGCCCCGAGGACCTGTTCATCGCGGTGATGACCTTCGCGGGCGCCTTCCTGCTGATGCTGTGGATCGAGCCGCGGCTGGCGGTGCTGACCGGGCTGATCGTGCCCTCGACCGTCTTCGTCATCGGCCGCTACGGCCGGCGGATGACCGAGACCTGGCGCGGCATCTTCGGCAGCCTCGGGGCGTTCAACGTGCGGCTGGAAGAGGCGCTGGGCGGCATCCGGCTGGTGCAGGCCTTCGCCAACGAGGGCCACGAGCGGCAGCTGTTCGCGCGCGACAACGGCCGCTACCGCGAGGCCAAGCTGCAGGCCTACAAGGTGATGGCGGCAAGCCAGGCGCTGAACTACATGGGCATGCGCTTCGTGCAGGTGGTGGTGATGGTGGCGGGCGCCGGGCTGGTGCTGTCGGGCGGCATGACCGCGGGCGGCTTCGTCGGCTTCCTGCTGCTGGTGGGCGTGTTCTTCCGCCCGCTGGAAAAGATCGCCGCGGTGATGGAGGTCTATCCCAAGGGCATCGCGGGCTTCCAGCGCTACCTCGACCTGTTGCGCACCGAGCCGGGCATCGCCGACGCCCCCGCGGCCCGGCCGGCGCCCGGCCTGCGCGGCGCGGTGCGCTTCAGCGGGGTGGGATTCGCCTATGACGCCGACCGCCCGGTGCTGTCGGGCATCGACCTTGCCGTCGCGCCGGGCGAGACGGTGGCCTTCGTCGGCGCCTCGGGGGCGGGCAAGTCGACGCTTCTCGCGCTCGTGCCGCGGTTCTACGAGCCGACCGAGGGGCGGATCAGCATCGACGGGCTGGACCTTGCGGCGATGACGCTCGAAAGCCTGCGCAGCCAGATCGGCCTTGTCAGCCAGGACGTGTTCCTGTTCGGCGGCACCCTGCGCGAGAACATCGCCTATGGCCGGCTGGGCGCGACCGAGGACGAGATCCGCGCGGCCGCGGCCAAGGCGCAGATCGCCGACCTGATCGAGCGGCTGCCCGAGGGGCTCGACACGATCGTCGGCGAACGCGGGGTGATGCTGTCGGGCGGGCAGAAGCAGCGGGTGGCGATCGCGCGCGCCTTCCTGAAGAACCCGCCGATCCTGATCCTCGACGAGGCGACCTCGGCGCTCGACAGCCAGACCGAGCGCGAGATCCAGGGCGCGCTCGAGGCGCTGTCGGTCGGGCGCACGACGCTGGTCATCGCGCACCGGCTCGGCACGATCCGCAAGGCCGACCGGATCGTGGTGATGGATGCCGGGCGCATCGTCGAGATCGGCGGGCATGACGCGCTGATCGCGCAGGGCGGGGCCTATGCCCGGCTGGCTGCCTGATTGGGTAGCCCGGCTGGAGAGCCCCGACCGGGGCAGCCTGCGAGGGGCTGACCGATAGGCCGCCCGTCGCGCGGGGGCTGCGCGTCAGCTCCAGTAGGCGGCCGCCATGAACGCCTTGCGCGGAATGCCGAGCGCGGCGAGATGCGCGCGGGCGGCCCGGGCCTCGGGCTCGGAGGCGGCGAACCACAGGAAGGCCCCGGGTGCGGGCGCCTGCGCGGGCAGGGCGGCGACGAGGTCGCGGGTCAGGGTCACGCGCGGATCGCCCGCCAGCCCCCCCAGGTCGGCCGGCGCGCAGCGCAGCACCGCGCGCGCCTCGGCACCACGCGCGGCCAGCATCCGCCGGATCGCCGGCAGTGCGGTCTGGTCGCCGTACAGCAGCAGCGGCGCCCCCTCGGCGATGCCGCCGCCGCCCGGGCCCATGACCCCCACCGTCTCGCCCAGCGGCAGGCGCCCGGCCCAGTCGCAGGCGGGGCTGCCGGTGTGGCGGAAGATGTCGAACTCCAGCCAGTCGTCGCCCTGCGCGACGGTGGTGAACACCGGGCGGTGCAGCGCATCGGGCCCCTCGGGCCAGACCGTGCGCCCGCTCGCCGCGATCCGCGGCCAGACCGGCGCGCCGTCCGCACCCGGGCCCCCGGTCCGGCCCCGCGGCGGGATCAGCAGCCGGAAATGCAGCGCGCCGGTGCCGAACCGCGCCGCCTCGGGTCCCGCGAGCCGGACCCGCACGAAGCCCGGCGTCGGCGCGCCGACCGCGACCACGCGCATCAGCGACAGCCCCGGCGCCAGCGCGCCCTCGGCCACGTCGCGCCACTCGATCGCCAGATCATGCGCCGCCAGCAGCTCGGTCACGCTGTCCTGCAACAGCCGCAGGATCCGCTCCTCGGGCGCGCGGATCTCGATCTCGGCGCCGCCCGCCTCGGGGCAGAGCGCGACCGACCCGCCCCAGACCGACAGCTCGATCCTGCCCGGGGCCTCGACCAGCGCGATCTCCCATTCGGCCGCCCGCAGCCGCAGCGCCGCCGCCGCCGCCCCGCCGCCCGCGCGCAGCCGGCCGCTCGTGGTGTGGGAAATGATCGCGCGCATCGCCGCCTCCGTCCTGATCGTCCCCGGTCTATATAACTTAGTCAAACAGTCAAGAATGACGGCGCGCCCCGGTTTCGCATTGGCCGAAATATCCCGGGGGGCCGCGGCACGCGGCGGGGGCAGAGCCCCCTCGGCGCGGGTCAGAGGCTGTCGAGGAACCGCAGCAGCGCGGCGCGATCCGTCGCGGTCAGCCCCGCCGCCCGGTCGCGCGCGCCCTGCGCCTCGCCACCATGCCAGAGCACCGCCTCGAGCGGCGAGCGGGCGCGGCCGTCGTGCAGGTAGACGCGCGGCCGTCCCGCCGCGGCGGCCAGCCCCAGCCCCCAGAGCGGCGCGGTGCGCCATTCCCGGCCGGTCGCCTCGCCCTCGGGGCGGTCGTCGGCCAGCCCCTCGCCCATGTCGTGCAGCAGCAGGTCGCTGTAGGGCCAGATCTCCTGCCGGCCCAGCGGCGCGCCGGCGGTCTGCTGGCGCGGGACGTGGCAGCCGGCACAGCCGATCTCGCGAAACAGCGCCCGCCCGCGCAGCGCCTCCGCCGCTTCGGCGTCGCGCCGGCCGGGCACGGCAAGGTCGGCGACATGGCGCGCCGTCAGCGCCAGCGCCGCGGCCGAGATCTCGGTCCCGTCGCGCAGCCCGGGGTCGTTGCCGTCGGGCCGCGCGCGGCAGGCGGCCTGCGCCGCGGTGCAGTCGCCCGCCCCGTCGGGATGCAGCGGCGACGAGATCCCGATGTCCAGCGCGAAGGCCGAGGCGACCTGATCGAGCAGCGTCGGCTCGGCCGCCTTCCAGCCGAAGCGGCCCAGCCGGACGGTGCCGTCGGCATCGGCCGCACGCTGCACCCGGCCCGAGAGGCCGTCGCCATCGGCATCGCCGGGATCGGCGCGGGCGATGATCTCGGCTTCGGGAATCGCCTCGATCAGCCCCAGCCCCAGCATCGCGGGCGCGACCCGCAGGCTGGTGCGGCGCTGGCCGGGCACGGCGGGCTCGATCCGGGCCTCGGGCCGGCGCAGCGTCACCGCGGTGCCGTCGGCCAGGATCTCGACATGCTCGTGCCAGTCGATCGCGAGGCGCCCCTCGGGCATCAGGCCGGGCAGGGCGCGGTCCTGCAGCTGCCAGCCCAGCACGGGATCTGGCCCGCCGTCGGGCGCCGATAGCCGCATGACCATCCCCGAGGGGCCGCGCGCCACCGCGTCGGCCGGCAGGCCGCCGCCATTGCCGGGATGGCACTGCAGGCACGAGCGCGCATTGTAGAGCGGCCCGAGACCGTCCGAGGCGCGGGTGGTCGAGGGTGCGGCGACCCACAGCTTGGCGAACATCGCCGCGCCCAGCTCGAAATCCAGCGCCGAGACCGAGGGGCCGCCGAGAAGCGGCGAGGGCTGCAGCAGGTCGCGCGCCTCGGGCCGGGTGGCGGGGCCGCCCGGCAGCAGCTCTCCGGGATCGGGCGCCGCGGTGGCGGGGGCGGTCGCGGCGGCGGCCGCGCCGGAAACGGCGCTGACCGCCGCGCCGGGCAGCGGTGCGACGGTCTTGTCTCCCTCGGCGATCGGGCCGGCGCCGGCCAGGGCCGCGACGCACAGCGCCGCGGCAGCGGCCGTGGCGCGCGCGCTACTCCTGCTCGTCGGCGGGCTTGGCATTCAGCAGCCCGTAGCGTTCCTCGCCGATCTTGCCGAACAGCTCGAGCTGGGTCTCGAGGAAGTCGATATGCCCCTCCTCGTCCGCGATCAGCTCCTCGAACAGCACCTTCGAGACATAGTCCTTGACGCTTTCGCAGTGGTCGCGCGCCTCGATGTAGAGCGTGCGCGCGTCATGCTCGGCGGCGAGATCGGCCTCGAGCGTCTCCTTCAGCGTCTGGCCGATCCGCAGCGGGTCCAGCTTCTGCAGGTTCGGATGCCCCTCGAGGAAGATGATCCGCTGGATCAGCTTGTCGGCGTGGTTCATCTCCTCGATCGACTCGGCGCGGCTCTTGGCCGCGAGCCGGCCGAACCCCCAGTCCTCCTGCAGGCGGTAGTGCAGCCAGTACTGGCTGACCGCGGTCAGTTCCGACCGCAGCGCCGCGTTGAGATAGTCGATGACCTTGGCGTCGCCCTTCATGGCTGCGTCCCTTTCCCGTGTCGTCTGTCGTCTGTCGTCGGTTCGGTCACGCCCGCGCCGGCCGGCGCAGGTCGCGAAGCTCTGCCGGGACCTCGTCGGGGCCCCTGTGACCGAGATTGGGGGATTTGCGCATCGTGGCAACAAATAACGGCATGCAGCCGCCGCAATCGGCGCGCTTTCCCAGCGCGCGGTAGATCCGGCCGGCCGTGATCACCACGTCGCGGTCGGACTGGCGCATCCAGTCGATGGCCGCGTGGATGTCGCGGTCCGAGATGGACTGGCAGTGGCAGACGATCATCGGGGGGGCTCGTTCCTGCTGGGGGCGGGCGGGCCGGGACCCGCGCCGCCGTCTTGCCGGGAGGTGTCTACTTCTGGACGACGGCGGGGTTGTCGAGGCTGTCCGAGCCCTCGATCTCGACCGCCTCGGCGCCAAGCGCGGTCACCGCGCGCTCGATCCCGCGGGTCTGGGTCACCAGCCCGTCGACCACCGCCATGATCAGCGCCTCGCCCTCGGCATTGCCGGGCGCGAGCATCATGTCATAGGCCATGCCATGCGCGGCGGCGGTCGAGAGCGTGTCGGCCGCCGCCATCGTCGCGGCGATCTCGGCGGTCAGCTGCTCGGCCACCGCGGCGTCCTTGTCCGCGACCAGCGCCTGCAGCGAGACGCCTTCGACCACGCTGCCGTCGGGCCGCTCGTAGTGGCCGAGCCAGAGGTTCTGGATCCCCTTGGCGTCGTAGTAGAGGCTGAGATGGGTGTTGTCCGAGAAGCAGTCCTGCTCCTCCTCGGGGTCGTTGAGCATCAGCCCGAGCTTGGTGCGCTCGCCCGCGAGTTCGCCGTAGGAGAGGCTGCCCATGCCCTTGAGCGCGCGCACCGCGCCCGCCGGGTCGGCCAGCGCCTCGGTGCGCGCGGCGCCGCCCTCGGCCCAGTCGCCGGCCATCTCCTGCAGGTCGGTGACCAGCAGCGCGGTGGCGGCGGTCAGGTAGGCCGCGCGGCGGTCGCAGTTGCCGCCGGTGCAGTCGGCGCCCTGCGCGTAATCGGTGAAGGGACGCTCGCCCGCGCCGGCCTCGGTGCCGTGCAGGTCCTGACCCCAGAGCAGGAATTCGATCGCATGATAGCCCGAGGCGACGTTGGCCTCGATCTCGTCGGCCTCGTGCAGGGTGCCGGCGATCAGCTCGGGCGTGATCTCGGTCGCGTCCACCGTCTCGCCGGCAAGGTCGAACTGCGGGTTCGCGATCACGTCGAGCGCGCGGAACTCGTTCTCGTCGCTGGCACCGCCGTAGCTGTCGGCGTCGACATAGTCGATCAGCCCCTCGTCCAGCGGCCAGGCGTTCACCCGGCCCTCCCAGTCGTCGACGATCGGGTTGGCGAAGCGGAAGGTCTCGGTCTGCAGGTAGGGCACCCGGGCGGCCTTCCAGGCGGCACGGGCGGCGGTGAGCGTCTCTTCGGACGGGGTCGCGACCAGCGCGGCCACCGCGGCCTGCAGCGCCTGGGCCGTCGACAGCGCGTCGGCAAAGCCCGCCTCGGCGATGTCGGCATAGGTGGTCATCACCGCGGCGGCGTCCACCGCCGGGCGTGCGGTGTCCTGCGCGGCGGCCGGCAGCGCGGTGAGGGCGGTGCCCGCAAGGGCAAGGGCGGTCAGGCGCGTCATGGTCTGGGGTCCTGCAGACATGGCTGGGGCGGCCCCGGCGGGACCGCCCGTTGCTCGGTTGGGGTTACTTGGTGAGGATCAGCTTGCCCGCGCGGGTGATCCGCAGCGTGTAGCACTGGCCGTTCAGAAGGATCCGGGCCTGGACGCCGCCTTCGGTCAGGCGGGTCGCGTCATGCACCGGCAGCTCATCGTACCGGGCGATGTCGGCGCGGGTGAAATCGGTCTGCACGGTCGCGTTCATGGCATCCTCTCGATCCGGTCCAGCGCCCCGTCGATGCCGATCCCGCCGGGCATCAGCCCGATCAGCAGGATCATGGCCGCCCGCATGCGCGCGAGGCCGGGAAGGGGCCGTCCGAACCTTGCTTCGGGCGCGGGCCGGCGCGGCCCGCACGGTGTCTCCAAAATCATCGCAAACCTCCGGGGTGACGGTGATGTCGTCCCTGGCTGCCGTCAGCGGCTGGCTGTGACTGGAGATAACCTGAGTGATTTGCTTGGTCTTGTCAAACCCGATTCTTCTGCTCGGATATTTTCGCGCGCACGGTCGGCGGCGCCCGCCGCGCAGGGGCGTCGCGCAGGTCCGACGGGCCGGGTGGCGGGGGCCGCTCAGGGCTCCATGACCGTCCAGGGGCTGTCGTAGGTGAATTCCTCAAGGTTGGTGGTCTCGCCGATGCGGTCGACCACCGCGAACAGCCCGGGCGCGTGCAGCGGCGTCAGCACGCCGTGCCAGGTGCCGCGGTGCAGGTTGATGCCCTGCCCGGGCGCGGTCAGGAACGCGGCCGGCCGGCCCGGCGCGCCACCCTCGTCGGGGGCGACGATCACGAGGAAGGGCGACATCGTCATCGGCAGGAAGGCCTGGCTGCCCTCGGGGTGGCGCTCGACCAGTGCGAATTCATAGGGCAGGGCGCGGGGCACGGCGTCGAAGATCGAGATCCCGGCGCGCCCGCCGGTCTCGGCGCCGAAGTCGAGCCGGGCGCGGTCGTGGAAGCGGCCGCAGAGGCCGGCGTTGATGATGCGGTCGGGCTGGCCCGCGGCATCGAGCAGTTCGCCGAACGGGGCGAAGGCGGCGGCGGTGAGCGGGCGGGGGGTGAGGATGCGGGTCATGGTCCGGGTCCTTTCGGGGGCTGCGCGCGGGGCGGGCGGGGAGGGGGCGCTGCCCCCGCCCCCTGCGGGGGCCCCCCGGGATATTTGGTCAAAGTCGAGCGGGTCAGCGGTGGAAGGTGCCGCCGAGCTTCGCGTGGCGGTTCACGTCCTTGTAGAGCAGGTAGCGGAACGGGCCGGGGCCGGCGGCGTAGCAGGCCTGCGGGCAGAAGGCGCGCAGCCACATGAAATCGCCGGCCTCGACCTCGACCCAGTCCTGGTTCAGCTTGTAGACCGCGCGGCCCTCGAGCACGTAGAGGCCATGCTCCATCACGTGGGTCTCCTCGAAGGGGATCACGCCGCCGGGCTGGAAGGTGACGATGGTCACGTGCATGTCGTGGCGCAGGTCGGCGGGGTCGACGAAGCGGGTCGTGGCCCAGGCGCCGTTCGTGTCGGGCATCGGCGCGGGGGCGATGTCGGCCTCGTTCAGGATCAGCATCTCGGGCGGCGCGAGGCCGGGCGCCGGTTCCCAGACCTTGCGGATCCAGTGGAAGCGGGCGGGCTCGGCGCCGAGGTTCTTCATCGCCCAGGGCGTGCCCGGCGGCAGGTAGACATAGGTGCCGGGCGACAGCTCGTGCGCCTCGGTGCCGACGGTCAGGATCGGCCGGCCCCCGGTCACGAACAGGACCGACTGCGCGGCCGCGTCGACCTCGGGGCGGTCGGCGCCGCCGCCGGGGGCGACCTCCATCACGTACTGGCTGAAGGTTTCCGAAAAGCCGGTCATCGGGCGGGCGATCATCCACAGACGGGTCTGGTGCCAGCCGGGCAGGAACGAGGTCACGATGTCCGAGAAGACGCCGCGCGGGATGAAGGCATAGGCGTCGGTGAAGACGGCGCGGCCGGTCATCAGCTGGGTCTGCGGCGGCAGGCCGCCCTTGGGGGTGTAGTAGCTGGCGGTCATCGTCTCTCCGTTGTCTCTCCGGTCGCGTGGCGGGGGCGTGCCCCGGGGATAGGGAATGCGCGCGCGCCCGGGAAGGGGGCGCGTGGCGCTGTCGCTGGGGCCGGGACCGCCGCCAGGGCAGGGGCCCGGAGCGCGGGGGGGGG
>NZ_JBAWKE010000004.1:0-34497 GCF_037095655.1 Frigidibacter sp. MR17.24 | reverse complement strand
GGGGGGCACGCCTCCCCCCCCCCCTTCCGCCACGGCCCTTCCGTCACGGCCCCCGGGTCAGCGCCCTTGGGTCAGGGCAAAAGCGCCGCAAGCCGCAGCGCCCCGATCCGCTCGACCTGGGCGCAGGCGGTCGCGGTCTCGGTCGCGGTGTCGTTGGCGATCCGGGCGCGGAAGGCCGCGAGGATCCCGGCCTTGTCGTGGTCGCGCACCGCGATGATGAACGGGAAGCCGTGCTTGGCGACATAGTCGGCGTTGAGGGCGGTGAACTCCGCGCGCTCGGCGTCGGTCAGCGCGTCGAGCCCGGCCGAGGCCTGCTCGGCCGTCGACTCCGCCGTCAGCCGCCGCGCCGCCGCGAGCTTGCCCGCGAGATCGGGATGAGCGCGCAGCACCGCCAGCCGCTCGTCCGGCGACGCGGTGCGGAACACCCGCGCGAAGGCATTGGCAAGCCCCGCCGCGCGGTCATGCGCCGGGCCAAGTTCGAGCGCGAAGGCGCGCTCGGCCACCCAGGGCGAATGCTCGTAGATCCCGCCGTACAGCGCCACGAACCGCGCGCGCTCCATGCGCGAGGGCCGCTCGCGGCGCCGGTGGGGATGGGTCGCGGCCCAGTGCGCCGCGATCTCGCCGCGGGTGGCGAACCAGACGTCGCCCCTGGCCTGCGCATAGTCTAGGAAGCGCCGGAGCCCCGCGATCTTGCCCGGCCGCCCGATCAGCCGGTTGTGCAGCCCGATCGAGAACATCTTCGCGCGGCCGGCCGCGCCCTCGTCCCAGAGCGTGTCGAGGCTGTCCTTGAGATAGGTGAAGAACTGCTCGCCCTCGATATAGCCCGGCGCGGTCGCGAAGCGCATGTCGTTGGCCTCGAGCGTGTAGGGGATCACCAGCTGGTCGCGATCGCCGAGTTCCAGCCAATAGGGCAGGTCGTCGTCATAGGTGTCCGAGATCCAGTCGAACCCGCCCTCTTCCGCCGTCAGCCGCACCGTGTTTGCCGAGCAGCGCCCGGTGTACCAGCCGCGCGGCCGCGTCCCCACGACCTCGGTGTGCAGCCGGATCGCCTCGGCGATCTGGGCGCGCTCCTCGGCCTCGGGCATGTCGCGGTGCTCGACCCATTTCAGCCCGTGCGAGGCGATCTCCCAGCCCGCGGCCTTCATCGCCTCGACCTGCTCGGGCGCGCGGGCGAGCGCGGTCGCCACGCCGTAGATCGTCAGCGGGATGCCCTTGGCGGCGAACAGGTCGCGCAGCCGCCAGAAGCCGGCGCGGGCGCCGTATTCATAGATCGATTCCATGTTCCAGTGCCGCTGGCCGGGCCACATCGCGGCGCCGGCGATGTCGGACAGGAACGCCTCGGAGGCCGCGTCGCCATGCAGGATGCTGTTCTCGCCGCCCTCCTCGAAGTTCAGCACCACCGAGACCGCGACCTTGGCGCCCCCCGGCCAGGCCGCGTCGGGCGCATCGGGGCCATAGCCGATCATGTCGCGGGGATAGCGGGGGGCGGTGGGGGAGGTCATCGAAAGGGTCTCGCTTGCCGTTCTCTCGGGTCGCGGTCAGGTTAGGCGCGATGACGCGGCAATGACCAGAGGGGACGGGGATGGCGGACGGCGGCTACCTGACGACGCATGTGCTGGATACGGCGAGGGGCTGCCCGGCGGCAGGGTTGCGGATCGAGCTCTATCGCCTGTCGGGCACGGCGCGCGACAAGCTGGCCGAGGCGGTGACCAACGCGGACGGCCGCACCGACGCGCCGATCCTGCGCGAGGGCTTCGCGCCCGGCACCTACGAGCTGGTGTTCCACGCGGGCGCCTATCTCGACGCCAGCGGCGCCCCGCCCGAGGACCCGCGGTTCCTCGACGTGGTGCCACTGCGGTTCGGGATCTCGGACGGGGCGGCGCATTACCATGTGCCGCTGCTGCTGTCGCCCTTCGGCTATTCGACCTATCGCGGCAGCTGACGCTTCCTTGGGCATTTGCGTCACGCCGGGCGCGCGACGCGCGCGCGCCCTCTGGCCCGGGGCGCGCGCCGCCGGCAGGATGGCGGCGCGACCCTCACAGGCGGAACGCCCCGAAGACGCGGGCACCTGAAGGGGGCGAGGGACCTACATGAACGATTTCGCCGTCATCATGGACTGGCTGGAATTCGCGGTGCGCTGGCTGCATGTCGTCACCGCCATCGCCTGGATCGGATCATCCTTCTACTTCGTCGCGCTCGACCTCGGGCTGAACCGCGACATTCCCGGCCCGGCCGACGGCGAGGAATGGCAGGTGCACGGCGGCGGCTTCTACCACATCCAGAAGTACCTCGTGGCGCCCGCGGCCATGCCCGAGCACCTGACCTGGTTCAAGTGGGAGAGCTACGCCACCTGGCTGTCGGGCTTCGCGATGCTGTGCCTGGTCTACTACCTGGGCGCGGACCTGTTCCTGGTCGATCCCGCGGTCGCCGACATCTCGGTGCCGGTGGCGATCCTGATCTCGCTCGGCTCGCTCGCGCTCGGGTGGATCCTCTACGACACGATCTGCAAGAGCCGCTTCGGCGATGACAACACCCGGCTGATGCTGGGGCTCTACGTCATCCTCGTGGCGATGGCCTGGGGCTACGCGCAGGTCTTCTCGGGCCGCGCGGCGCTGTTGCACCTGGGCGCCTTCACCGCGACGATCATGACCGCGAACGTGTTCCTGATCATCATGCCGAACCAGCGCGTGGTCGTGGCCGACCTGGTCGCGGGGCGCAAGCCCGACCCGAAATACGGCAAGATCGCCAAGCAGCGCAGCACCCACAACAACTACCTGACGCTGCCGGTCGTGTTCCTGATGCTGTCCAACCACTACCCGCTCGCCTTCGCGAGCGAGATGAACTGGCTGATCGCATCTCTGGTGTTCCTGATGGGCGTCACCATCCGGCACTGGTTCAACACCCGCCACGCGCGCAAGGGCAGCCCGACCTGGACCTGGGCCGCGACCGCGATCCTGTTCGTGCTGATCATGTGGCTGTCGACCGCGCCGATGTTCCAGCCGGCGCCGGACGAGGACGCGGCCCTGCCCGCCTCGGCGCGGAAGTTCGCCGAGGCCGAGGGTTTCGACGAGGTCGCGGGCATCGTCGCGGGGCGCTGCTCGATGTGCCACGCGGCCGAGCCGGGCTGGGAGGGCATCCATTACGCGCCGCGCGGCGTGCATCTCGACACGCCGGGGCAGGTCGCGCGCCACGCGGCCGAGATCTACCTGCAGGCGGGGATCACCCATGCGATGCCGCCCGCGAATGTCAGCTTCATCGAACCGGCCGAGCGGCGGGCGATCGTGGAGTGGTACCGCGCGGGGGCGGCGGGCAGCTAGCGGCGCCCGGGCGGCGGGACGGCCCCCCGCGCGCCGCCCCCCGCGCGCCGCCCCGCGCAGGTCACTTCAGGCAGGCGGCGATGGTCTCGGCCATTGCGGTCAGCGTCTCGGGATAGAGCGTCGCGCCCAGCGTGGCCTCGGTCCCCGTCGGCGACAGCGCACGGCCCAGCGTGACGTCGGTGCCTTCGACCAGCGTCTCCATCAGCGCGGGGTCGTGGTTGGTTTCGGGGAAGGCGCACAGCGCGTGGTCGGCGACCAGCGTCTCGCGCAGCTGGCTCATCCGCGCCGCCCCGGGGGCCGAGGCATCGCCCAGCGACAGCTGCCCCACCACGTTCAGCCCGTAGTGATCGGCGAAATAGCCATAGGCATCGTGGAACACCACGAAGGGCTTGTCCTTCACGGGCGCGAGCACCGTCGTCAGCCGGGCGTCCAGCGCCTCGAGCCCGGCCGCCGCCGCCTGGGCATTGGCGGCATAGGTCGCGGCATTCCCGGGATCGAGCGTGGACAGCTCCTGCGCGATCGCCAGCACCCAGGCCCGCGCGTTCGCGGGGTCGAGCCAGGCGTGCGGATCGGTGCCGTCGGCATGGTGGTGCCCGTGCCCATCGCCGTGCCCATCGCCGTGTTCTTCCCCATGCTCGGCGGCATGCGCCTCGCCGCCCATCTCGTGGCCCGCCTCGTCATGGCCGTGCTCGTCGTGCTCATCGTCGTCGCCCTCGCCGGGCAGGAACTGGCGGACATGCGTTCCCTCGGCCTCCAGCAGGACCAGCGAGGGGCCCGTGCGCTCGTCCGCGCTGCGGTCGAGCCAGGGCGTCAGCGCCGGGCCGATCCAGACCAGCAGGTCGGCATTGGCCAGCGCGCGCGCCTCGGAGGGGCGCATCTGGTAGTGGTGGGGATCGCCGCCCTGGCTCATCACCAGCGACGGCTCGCCCAGATCGCCCATCACCATCGCGACCAGCGACTGGGTGACCGGCATGTCGGTGGCGACGCTCGGCACCGCGGCGGCGGCCGGCAGCGCCGTGCCCAGCAGCAGCGCACCAAGGGTCATCGAGGGGAAAAGGCGGGTCATCGGGTCTCTCCGGTCTGGCGGCGAACGGGTCGCGTCTGTTGTCGGCGCCGGTTGATCATGTTATATCATCACGAGTCAAGAGCAGTGTGATAAGATAACATGTCGCAGCCCCCCCTCGCCTTCGAGGACCACGATCACCACCATTGCGCCGGCGACGTGCTGGAGCGGGCCGAGGCGCTGGCCGCCGAGCGCGGCGCCCGGCTGACGCCGGTGCGGCGGCGCGCGCTGGAGATCCTGCTGGAGGCGCACCGCGCGATGGGCGCCTACGAGATGCTCGACCGGCTGTCGGCCGAGGGCTTCGGCAAGCAGCCGCCGGTGGCCTACCGGGCGCTGGAATTCCTTGTGGAACATGGACTTGCGCACCGGGTGCGGCGGCTCAACGCCTTTGCCGCCTGCATGCACCCGGGCGAGGCGCACAGCCCGCTGTTCCTGATCTGCCGGTCCTGCAACGGCGTGGCCGAGGCGCCGGCGACGGGCGTGCAGGCGGCGCTGGGCACGGCCGCGGCGCAGGCGGGCTTTGCCGTCGAGCGGTCGACCGTCGAGGCGGTGGGCCTGTGCCGCGCCTGCGCGGAGGCCGCCGCATGAGCGCGCTGATCCGGGCCGAGGGGCTGACGGTCGGCCATGGCGGCGACCCTGTGCTGACCGGCGTCGACTTCACCATCGCCCCGGGCGAGATCGTGACCGTGATCGGGCCCAACGGCTCGGGCAAGTCGACGCTGCTGCGCAGCCTGATCGGCCTCGTGAAACCCTCGGCGGGGCGGATCGAGCGGCGGGCGGGGCTGCGCATCGGCTATGTGCCGCAGAAGCTGGCGCTGGACCCGACGCTGCCGATGACGGTGCGCCGGTTCCTGTCGCTGCCCGAGCCGGTGGGCGATGCCGCGGCGCGGGCCGCGCTGGCGCGCACCGGGGTGCCCGATCTCGAGCGGCGGCAGGTCGCGCGGCTGTCGGGGGGGCAGGCGCAGCGGGTGATGCTGGCGCGCGCGCTGCTGACGCGGCCCGACATCCTGATCCTCGACGAGCCGACGCAGGGGCTGGACCAGCCCGCGACCTCGGGCTTCTACCAGCTGCTGGCCGAGGTCCGCGCCGAAACCGGCGTCGCGGTGCTGATGGTCAGCCACGACCTGCACGTGGTGATGAGCGCGACCGACCGGGTGATCTGCCTCAATGGCCATGTCTGCTGCGAGGGCACGCCGCAGGTGGTGACGGATGCGCCGGAATACCGGGCGCTGTTCGGCTTCGGCACCGGCGGCGCGCTGGCGCTGTACCGCCATCACCACGATCACGATCACGACCACCCGCAGGACCATGGCCATCCGCACCACGTGCACGGGCCGGGCTGCGCCCATGGCCATGACCACGGCCACGGTGACCACGGCCACGGTGACCACGGGGATGCGCAGGGGCGGCCGCAGACGCACCCGCCCGCGCACGCGACAACGGCGGCGGAATAGGCGACATGCTGGACGATTTCCTGATTCGGGCCGCGCTGGCCGGCATCGGCCTTTCGCTGGCGACCGGGCCGCTTGGCAGTTTCGTGGTCTGGCGGCGGATGGCCTATTTCGGCGATGCGACCGCGCATGCCGCGATCCTTGGCGTGACGCTGGCCTTCGCGACCGGGCTGCCGCTGTATCTTGGCACGATCCTCGTCGCGCTGGCGATGGCGGCGACGGTGGCGGGTCTGGCCAGCCGCGGCCACGCGATGGACGCGGCGCTCGGGGTGCTCGCGCACAGCGCGCTGGCGGGCGGGCTGGTCGCGGCCTCGTTGCAGCCGCGGCTGCGCACCGACCTGTCGGCCTTCCTGTTCGGCGACATCCTCGCGGTGACGCGCGGCGACCTCGTCTGGGTCTGGGGTGGGGCGCTGGTGGTGCTGGCGCTGATCCTGTGGCGCTGGCGGCGTCTGCTGACCGCGACGCTGAACGAGGATCTGGCCCAATCCGCGGGCATCGACCCGCGGCGCGAACGGCTGGTGCTGGTGGTCGCGCTGGCGCTGGTGGTGGCGGTGGCGATCAAGATCGTTGGGGCACTGCTGATCGCGGCGCTTCTGGTGGTGCCGGCCGCCGCGGCGCGCAGCCTCTCGCGCACGCCCGAGGCGATGGCGGCGGTCGCCACGGTGATCTCGGTGCTGTCGGTGGTGGCGGGGCTTGCGCTGTCGCTCTACGCCGATACCCCGGCGGGGCCGTCGATCGTGCTGGCGGCGGCGCTGGTCTTCGCGGTCGGCCTGCCGCTCGCGCGCCGGGGCTGACGGACCCCGGAGAAGGCCCCCGGAAAGCTTCCGTCCCGGGACGGGGGCGGGCGGCCCGGCGGGCCGCCCGGTCGCGGTCGGGGCCTCAGTTCAGCTTGGCCACGACGTGGTCGGCGAACATGTTGACCATGGCCTCGTAATACTGCGGGCTGTCCATCGTCAGCACCGCGACATCGGTGCCGGCCGGGACATAGGCCTTGTCGAAGCCGACCATCAGGTCATAGGTCGCGAACTTGGTGTTGTCGGTCTCGCTCGAGACGTTGACGCGGCCCGACAGCTTGGTCTCGCCCACGCCCAGCGCGCGCTCGTAGGCGTTCGACAGCGCGATCTCGTCGATGTCGACATTCACCCGGACGCCGTCTTCCGCGGCGCGGTCGGCCACGCGGGCGACGATCGCGTTCTGCAGGTCGGCGGCGGCATTCGACCAGACCTTGGCGGCCTCGGAGTTCTTGATCGAGGACATGTCGATCTCGACCTCGACTTCGCGGACTTCGGTCAGCGCCAGCACCGGCTGGGCGACGGCCAGCAG
The DNA here is from genome assembly GCF_037095655.1 of Frigidibacter sp. MR17.24. NCBI lineage: Bacteria > Pseudomonadati > Pseudomonadota > Alphaproteobacteria > Rhodobacterales > Paracoccaceae > Frigidibacter > Frigidibacter sp. MR17.24. The sequence goes on along the minus strand of NZ_JBAWKE010000004.1, from coordinate 27,343 downwards.
CGAAGCCGACACGAGCATGGCAAGCTTGGTGGTCTTCAGGGCGTTCATCAGGGTCACTCCTGTGCGTCTGGGCCCCGCGGGGCCCGGTTCGGCCTTCCAACCTCCATCCTCACGAAAAGGTTCCCGACCGCCGGGAACCTGCGCGATGGCCCGCCCGGTGCCTTGACCTTCCGCCGCGCGGGGTCCCTAACTGGCCGCGACCGATCGAAGGAGCCCCCCCGCGATGACCGCCTACCTGTTCCCCCCGCCCGAGGCGACCGCCGTCGCGATCCGCGGCACCGATGCCCTGTTCCCGGTGCGGCGGATCTTCTGCGTCGGGCGCAACTATGCCGAGCACGCGCGCGAGATGGGCCACGATCCCGACCGCGAGCCGCCGTTCTTCTTCTCGAAGCCGCGCGACGCGCTGGCCTTCGGCCGCGACGAGATCCCGTTCCCGCCGCAGACCGACGACCTGCATTATGAGGGCGAGCTGGTCGTGGCGCTGGGCGCGGGCGGGGCGGACATCGCGGCCGAGACCGCGCTGGATCTGGTCGCGGGCTACGCGATCGGCAACGACCTGACGCGGCGCGACATGCAGGCGGTGGCCAAGAAGATGGGCCGGCCCTGGGACCTGGCGAAGGGCTTCGACTTCTCGGCGGTGATCTCCGACATCGTGCCGGTGGCCGAGACCGGCCGCGACCTGCAGGGCCGGATCGAGAGCCGGGTGAACGGCGAGATCCGCCAGCAGTCGGAGCTGGCGGCGATGATCTGGCCGGTGGCGGACGTGATCGCGTTCCTGTCGGCCTCGGTCACGCTGGCGCCGGGCGACCTGATCTTCACCGGCACGCCCGCCGGCGTCGGCAAGCTGGCCAAGGGCGACGTCGTCGAGGTGACGATCGACGGGCTTGGCACGCTGTCGACCAAGATCGCCTGAGCCGGGCGCGATGGCTGAGCGCGCGCTCGCGCCCGGGATCGAGATCACGCTGCGCCGCTCGGCCCGCGCGCGGCGGTTCTCGCTGCGCGTGAGCCAGATCGACGGCCGCATCAGCCTGACGCTGCCCACCCGCGCGCGCGAGGCCGAGGCGCTGCAGTTCGCGCGCGCGCACGAGGGCTGGATCCGCGCGGCGCTGACGCGGATGGGCTTCGACCCCGCAGCCCCCGCGACCGCGCCCCTTTCCTTCGGCGACGAGGTCCCGTTCGAGGGCCGGCCGCTGCGGCTGACCCCCGCCGCGATCCGCAGCCCGCGGATCGAGGGCGGGGCGCTGCTGCTGCCGGCCGATCCGGGGCGGATGCCGGCGCGGCTGGGGGCGTTCCTGAAACTGGCCGCGCGCGACCGGCTGACCGCCGCCTCGGACCGCTATTCCGCCGCCGTCGGGCGGCGTTATGCCCGGATCACCCTGCGCGACACCCGGTCGCGCTGGGGGTCCTGCGCGCAGGACGGGGCGCTGATGTACAGCTGGCGGCTGATCATGGCGCCGCCGGCGGTGCTGGACTATGTCGCCGCCCACGAATGCGCGCATCTGGTCGAGATGAACCACTCGCCCGACTTCTGGGCGGTGGTCGCGCGGCTGGACCCGGGCTATGCCGCGCACCGCCGCTGGCTGCGCACCGAGGGCAACGCGCTGCACAGGCTGCGGTTGAGCGCGGCGGACTGAAGGTCACGGATTGACGGCGCCTCGGGTTTTGTGATCACGCTTGCCCATGCAGACCCCGCGCCCCGTCGATCCGGCGCTTGCCGCCGCCGCCCATGAACAGCTGTACCGGACCCTGCGCCAGCAGATCATGCATGGCGAGCTGGCGCCCGGGCAGCACCTGACCCTGCGCGGCCTCGCGAAATCCTACGGCGTGTCGATGACGCCCGCGCGCGAGGCCTTGCGCCGGCTGGTGGCCGAGGGGGCGGTCTCGCTCTCGGCCTCGGGGCGGGTGATGACGCCCGAGCTGTCGAACGAACGGATCGAGGAGCTGGCGAAGCTGCGCGCGCTGATCGAGCCCGAGCTGGCCAGCCGCGCGCTGCCGCGGGCGCACATGGCGCTGATCGAGCGGCTGCAGGTGATCAACATGGCCAATGCCGAGGCCGTGGTGAAGCAGGACGCGGTGACCTACATCCGCACCAACCTCGAGTTTCACCGCACGCTCTACCTGCGGGCGCAGGCGCCGGCGATGCTGGCGGTGGTCGAGACGGTCTGGCTGCAGCTGGGGCCGACGATGCGCTCGCTCTACGTCAAGCTGCGCCGGTCCGAGGCTCCGCCGACGCACCGCATGATCCTTGCCGCGCTGAAGGCCGGGGACGAGCCGGGGCTGCGGCTGGCGGTGCGCACGGATGTCACCCAGGGCCTGCGGCACCTGCAGGCGTGACCGGCTGAAAATTTTCTGAATTTTTCGCGACGGGCGTCGACGGAAGCCGACGGGGCGTCCGTATGCCGTGCAGGGATGCAGCCCCCGGGCATTCCCCGCATCCCCGCCATCGCGGGCCGGTCCCATTGCCGGTCGGTCCGCACGACGCGTCGGGCAGAGACGCGTGCCCCGCCGATCCTGGAGAGCGGCGGGGCTTTTTTCGTCAGCGGTGGCTGGGGGCGATCAGGCGTGGATCGCGCCGTCGCCGCAGGCCAGCGCCGCCTCGCGCACCGCTTCCGAATAGGTCGGGTGGGCGTGGCAGGTCAGCGCGAGATCCTGCGCCGAGGCGCCGAATTCCATCGCCACGCAGACCTCGTGGATCAGGTCGCCGGCGCCGGGGCCGATGATGTGGCAGCCAAGGATCCGGTCGGTTTCCTTGTCGGCCAGCAGCTTCACGAAGCCCTCGGCCTGGAACACGGCCTTGGCGCGGGCATTGCCCATGAACGGGAACTTGCCGACCTTGTAGGCGCGGCCCGCTTCCTTCAGCTGCTCTTCGGTCTGGCCGACCGAGGCGACCTCGGGCGTGGTGTAGATCACGCCGGGGATCACGCCGTAGTTCACGTGGCCATGCTTGCCGGCCAGGATCTCGGCGACGGCCATGCCCTCGTCCTCGGCCTTGTGGGCCAGCATCGGGCCGGGGATGCAGTCGCCGATCGCGTAGACGCCCTTGACCGAGGTCTGGAAGTGCCCGTCGACCTTGACCACGCCGCGCGGCAGCATCTCGACGCCCAGACCCTCGAGCCCGAGGCCCTCGGTGAAGGCGCGCCGGCCGGTCGCGACCAGCACCGCGTCGGCCTCGATCGTGGCCTCGCTGTCGTCCTTGCGCAGCTTGTAGGTGACGCTGGCCTTGCCGTTCTTCTGGGTCACGCCCGAGACGGCGGCGCCCAGGACGAACTCGAAGCCCTGCTTGGTCAGGATCTTCTGGAAGTTCTTCGCGATCTCGCCGTCCATGCCGGGGGTGATCGCCTCGAGGTATTCGACCACGGTCACCTTCGCGCCGAGACGCTGGTAGACCGAACCCATTTCCAGGCCGATGACGCCGGCGCCGATCACGACCAGCGATTTCGGGATCTTGCCCAGCGACAGCGCGCCGGTCGAGGTCACCACGGTCTTCTCGTCGACCTCGATCCCCGGCAGCGCCGCGGGTTCGGACCCGGTGGCGATGACGATCGACTTGGCGGAATGCACCTCGTCACCGACCTTGACCTTGCCGGCCTCGGGGATCGAGCCCCAGCCCTTGAGCCAGGTGATCTTGTTCTTCTTGAACAGGAATTCGATGCCCTTGGTGTTGCCGTCGACCACGTCCTGCTTGTAGGCCTTCATCTGGTCCCAGTCGACCGAGGGGCTCTTGCCCTTGAGGCCCATCTTGGCGAAGTTGTGCTCGGCCTCGTGCAGGTGGTGGGTGGCGTTCAGGAGCGCCTTCGAGGGGATGCAGCCGACGTTGAGGCAGGTGCCGCCCAGCGTCTCGCGGCCCTCGACGCAGGCCGTCTTCAGGCCCAGCTGGGCGCAGTGGATGGCGCAGACATAGCCGCCCGGGCCGCCGCCGATCACGATCACGTCGAATTCTGCCATGGTCTTCCTCGTCGTTTTCCGGGGCGATCTTCCCCGGTGATTGGCATGTGTCTAGCGTGCACCGGGCGTACACCACCCGTGCACCCCCCCGCGATCCCTAGCTTAACAAAGCGGTCAGGATCATCAGGAGCGTCGCGGCAAGGCCGATGCCGAAGATCACCGAACGCCAGGGCGTCCAGCCGAAGGCATAGGCCGGAATGTAGAGCGTGCGCGCCGCCAGGGTCAGCCAGGCGAGCGCGGCGGTGAAGCCCGAGCCGCGGCCCGTCAGTTCCAGCGCCAGCACGGCGATGATGAACAGGGGCAGGTTCTCGACATGGTTGGCCATGCAGCGCCGAAGCCGCCCGGTCAGCTTCGAGAACCGCGGCTGGTCGTCGCGCGGCCCGGCGTTCCACGACAGGCCGACGTCGCGGTTCATCGCGCCCCCGGCCAGCACCATGATCAGCGGCTGCAGCAGCGCCATCAGGCACAGGACGATCAGTTCCTGGCTCATGCGGTCCTCAGGAAGGTGGCGGTCATCGGGCGGCCGAGGCCCGCGGCCTTGTCGAGCCAGCCCTGCGCGCGGTCGCGGTCATGCACCTCGAACAGGGCGACGATGGTGCCGCGGCTGTCGGCGCCGTGCCACAGCTGCAAAAGCGTCAGCCCCGCCTGGCCGCGGTTCTCGGCGTCGCGGTCGAAACCGGCCTTCCACCCCTCGGGGTCGGATGTCTCGACCTGTACCAGCAGCTGCATCGTCATGGTCCGGCCCTCCCGTGGGCAGGCCCGCGGGCCGCGACGGCCCGGCGCGGGCGGTGGACAGGGCGCGGGCGCGCCCCGTCCGTCAGATCTGGGCCGCGTCGGTCAGATGTCCATCAGCAGGCGGCGGGGATCTTCCAGCGCTTCCTTGACGCGCACGAGGAAGGTCACGGCGCCCTTGCCGTCGACGATGCGGTGGTCGTAGCTGAGCGCGAGGTACATCATCGGGCGGATGACGATCTGGCCGTTCACGACCATCGGGCGGTCCTGGATCTTGTGCATCCCCAGAATGCCCGACTGCGGCGGGTTCAGGATCGGCGAGGACATCAGCGAGCCGTAGACGCCGCCGTTCGAGATGGTGAACGAGCCGCCCTGCATTTCCGCCATCGACAGCTTGCCGTCACGGGCGCGCTTGCCCTTTTCCGCGATCTCCTTCTCGATCTCGGCGAAGGACTTCTGGTCGACGTCGCGCAGCACCGGCACCACGAGGCCCTGCGGCGTGCCCGCGGCGATGCCCATGTGGACGTAGTGCTTGTAGACGACGTCGGTGCCGTCGATCTCGGCGTTGACCTCGGGGACCTCTTTCAGCGCGTGGACGCAGGCCTTGGTGAAGAAGGACATGAAGCCCATCTTCACGCCGTGCTTCTTCTCGAAGGCGTCCTTGTAGGTGTTGCGCAGGTCCATGACCGCCGACATGTCCACCTCGTTGTAGGTGGTCAGCATCGCGGCGGTGTTCTGGCTGTCCTTCAGGCGGCGCGCGATGGTCTGGCGCAGCTTGGTCATCTTCACGCGCTCTTCGCGCGCCGCGTCGTCGGCCGGAACCGGGGCGCGCGGGGTCGCGGCGGCGGTCGGGGCCGGGGCGGCGGCGGGCTTCGGCGCCGAGGCGGCCTTGGCGACGTCTTCCTTCATGATCCGGCCGTCGCGGCCCGAGCCGGTGACCTGATCGGCCGAAAGGCCGGCCTCGGCCATGGCCTTCTTGGCCGAGGGCGCGTCTTCCACGTCGCGGCCGCCGGCGGCGGCGGCGGGGGCAGGGGCGGCGGCCGGGGCAGCTTCGGCCTTGGGCGCGGCGGCACCGGCCGAGGCGCCTTCGGCGATCACGGCAAGCTTGGCCTTGGCGTCGACCGTGGCGCCTTCCGGGGCCAGGATCTCGGTCAGCACGCCCGCGGCCGGGGCCGGGACCTCGACCGAGACCTTGTCGGTCTCGAGCTCGCACAGCATCTCGTCCTGCGCGACCGTGTCGCCGACCTTCTTGAACCAGGTCGCCACGGTGGCTTCGGTGACGCTTTCGCCCAGCGTCGGCACCATCACGTCGGTCATCGTTCCCTCATTCGTGCCCGCGCTGGCCGGGGCCGCAGCCTCCGGCGCCTTGGCGGATTCCTTCGGCTTCGTTTCCTCGGGGCCGGCATTGCCGGCCTCGGCGATCTGGGCGAGGAGCGCGTTCACGCCCACGGTCTCGCCCTCGGCTGCGACGATCTCGGCCAGCACGCCCGAGGCGGGCGCCGGGACCTCGACGGTCACCTTGTCGGTTTCCAGTTCGCACAGCATCTCGTCCTGCGCGACCGAGTCGCCGACCTTCTTGAACCAGGTTGCGATGGTCGCTTCCGAGACGGATTCACCAAGCGTCGGGACGCGGACTTCAGTTGCCATGGAACTCAGGCTCCGATCGTGAGGGATTCATCGACGAGGGCCTCCTGCTCGGCCTTGTGGCGCGAGGCAAGCCCGGTCGCGGGAGAGGCGGACGCCGAGCGCCCGACATAGCGCGCGCGGCCGTGGGTGGCACCGATCCGGCCCAGCACCCATTCGAGGTTCGGCTCGACGAAGCTCCAGGCGCCCTGGTTCTTCGGCTCTTCCTGGCACCAGACGATCTCGGCGCCCTTGAAGCGTTCGAGTTCCTTGACCAGCGACAGCGCCGGGAACGGGTAGAACTGTTCGAGACGCAGCAGGTAGACGTCGTCGATCCCGCGCTTGTCGCGTTCGGCGAGCAGGTCGTAATAGACCTTGCCCGACGAGATCACGACGCGCTTGATCTCGCCGTCGGGACGCAGCTGGGTATCGGAATGGCCCTTCTCGGCGTCGTCCCACAGCACGCGGTGGAACTGCGAGCCGGTGGTGAACATGTCGACGTCCGACACCGCCATCGGGTGGCGCAGCAGCGACTTCGGCGTCATCAGGACCAGCGGCTTGCGGAAGCTGCGGTGCACCTGGCGGCGCAGGATGTGGAAGTAGTTCGCGGGCGTCGTGCAGTTGGCGACGATCCAGTTGTCCTGGGCCGACATCTGCAGGAAGCGTTCCAGGCGGGCGGACGAGTGTTCCGGGCCCTGGCCTTCATAGCCGTGGGGCAGGAGCATCACGAGACCCGACATCCGCAGCCATTTCGATTCGCCCGACGAGATGAACTGGTCGAACATGATCTGCGCGCCGTTGGCGAAGTCGCCGAACTGGCCTTCCCACATCACCAGCGCGTTGGGTTCCGCCAGCGAGTAGCCGTATTCGAACCCGAGCACCGCGTATTCCGAGAGCATCGAGTCGATGACCTCGTAGCGTGCCTGGCCAGGCTTGATGTTGTTGAGCGGGTAGTAGCGTTCCTCGGTCGTCTGGTCGATGAAGGCCGAGTGGCGCTGCGAGAAGGTGCCGCGGGTCGAGTCCTGGCCCGACAGGCGCACCGGGAAGCCTTCCGCCGCGAGCGAGCCGAAGGCCAGCGCCTCGCCGGTCGCCCAGTCGAAGCCGGTGCCGGTCTCGAACATCTGCTTCTTGCTGTCGAGCAGGCGCGCGACGGTCTTGTGCATGTCCCAGCCCTCGGGGGCCGAGGTCAGCGCGGTGCCGATCTGCTGCAGCAGCTCGGGTGCGATGGCGGTCTGGCCGGCCTGGTACTCGGCGCCCTCGGCCTCGAGCCCGGTCCACTTGCCGTCGAGCCAGTCGGCACGGTTCGGCTTGAACTCTTTCCCGGCCTCGAACTCCTCGTTCAGCTTGGCCTGGAACGCGGCCTTCATGTCCTCGATCTCGCCCTCGGGGATGAGGCCGTCCTTGACGAGGCGGTCGGTGTAAAGCTGCAGCGTCGTCTTCTGCTTCTTGATCGCCTTGTACATCACCGGGTTGGTGAACATCGGCTCGTCGCCTTCGTTGTGACCGAAGCGGCGGTAGCAGAAGATGTCGAGCACGACGTCCTTGTGGAACTTCATGCGGAACTCGGTCGCGACCTTGGCGGCGTGCACGACCGCCTCCGGGTCATCGCCGTTCACGTGGAAGATCGGGGCCTCGACCATCAGGGCGAGGTCGGTGGGGTAGGGCGAGGTGCGCGAGAAGTGCGGCGCGGTGGTGAAGCCGATCTGGTTGTTCACCACGACGTGGATGGTGCCGCCGGTGCGGTGGCCGCGGATGCCCGAAAGCTGGAAGCATTCCGCGACGACGCCCTGGCCGGCGAAGGCCGCGTCGCCGTGCAGCAGCACCGGGATCACCGAGTGACGCTCGGGGTCGTTCATCTGGTCGGTCTTGGCGCGGGCCTTGCCCAGCACGACCGGGTTCACCGCCTCGAGGTGCGAGGGGTTGGCGGTCAGCGACAGGTGCACGGTGTTGCCGTCGAACTCGCGGTCCGACGAGGCGCCGAGGTGGTATTTCACGTCGCCCGAGCCGTCCACGTCCTCGGGCTTGTACGAGCCGCCCTGGAATTCGTGGAAGATCGCCCGGTAGGGCTTTTGCATGACGTTCGCGAGCACCGAGAGGCGGCCGCGGTGCGGCATGCCGAACACCATCTCCTTGGCGCCGAGCGCCCCGCCGCGCTTGATGATCTGCTCGAGCGCGGGGATCAGCGCCTCGCCGCCGTCGAGGCCGAAGCGCTTGGTGCCCATGTACTTGACGTGCAGGAACTTCTCGAAGCCCTCGGCCTCGACCAGCTTGTTCAGGATCGCGCGGCGGCCTTCACGGGTGAAGGTGATTTCCTTGCCGTAGCCCTCGATCCGCTCCTTCAGCCACGAAGACTGCTCGGGGTCCGAGATGTGCATGAACTGCAGCGCGAAGGTGCCGCAGTAGGTACGCTTCACGATGTCGAGGATCTGGCGCATCGAGGCGAGCTGGAGGCCCAGCACGTTGTCGATGAAGATCGGGCGGTCCATGTCGGCATCGGCGAAGCCGTAGGACTTGGGGTCGAGTTCCGGATGCGGGGTTTCCTGGCGCATCCCGAGCGGGTCGAGATCGGCGGCGAGGTGGCCGCGGATCCGGTAGGCGCGGATGATCATGATGGCGCGGATCGAATCCAGCACCGCGCGCTGCACCTGCGCGTCCGAGACCGAGACGCCGGCCTCGGCGGCCTTGGCCTTGATCTTCTCGCCCGCGGCCTTGGCTTCCTTCACCGGGGCCAGCGGCCATTCGCCGGTCAGCGCCGCGGTCAGGTCGTCGTTGGGGACCGGCGGCCAGTCGGCCCGGGTCCAGGTGGCGCCCGCCGCTTCCTTCTTCACGTCGCTCTCGGCATCGCCGAGGCCGCGGAAGAACTCGGCCCATGCCGCGTCGACCGAGGCCGGATCGGCCGCGTAGCGCGCATAGAGCTGTTCGATGTATTCCGCGTTCTGGCCCTGCAGGAACGAGGAGGCGTGGAAGAGGTCGTTGGGGCTCTGGTCCGTCATGGCGTCACCTGAGTGTGTTGAAGGGACGGCACATGAAGCGCCGCCCCCGTATCGTTTCGGTTACTTGCCCATCGCCTTCAGCACGGCTTCGCCGAGCGTGGCGGGGCTGTCGGCGACGACGATCCCGGCGGCCTTCATCGCCTCGATCTTCGACTCCGCGTCACCCTTGCCGCCCGAGACGATCGCCCCGGCGTGGCCCATGCGGCGGCCCTTCGGCGCGGTGCGGCCCGCGATGAAGCCGGCGCAGGGCTTGGAGCGGCCCTTCTTGGCCTCGTCGGCCAGGAACTGCGCGGCCATCTCCTCGGCGTCGCCGCCGATTTCGCCGATCATGATCAGCGCTTCGGTCTCGGGGTCCGCCAGGAACATCTCGAGCACTTCGAGGTGCTCGGTGCCCTTGATCGGGTCGCCGCCGATGCCGACGGCCGAGGACTGGCCGAGGCCCAGGTCGGAGGTCTGTTTCACGGCCTCATAGGTAAGCGTGCCCGAGCGCGAGACAACACCGACCTTGCCGCGCTTGTGGATGTGGCCCGGCATGATGCCGATCTTGCACGCGCCCGGCGTGATGACGCCCGGGCAGTTCGGGCCGATCAGGCGCGACTTCGAATTGATGAGGGCGCGCTTGACCTTCATCATGTCCAGCACCGGGATGCCTTCGGTGATGCAGACGATCAGCGGGATCTCGGCATCGATCGCTTCCAGGATCGAGTCGGCCGCGAACGGCGGCGGGACGTAGATCACGCTGGCGTTGGCGCCGGTGACGTCCTTGGCCTCGTGGACCGAGTTGAAGACCGGCAGGCCGAGGTGCAGCGAGCCGCCCTTGCCCGGCGTGACGCCGCCGACCATCTTGGTGCCGTAGGCGATGGCCTGTTCCGAGTGGAAGGTGCCCTGCGAGCCGGTGAAGCCCTGGCAGATGACCTTGGTGTTTTCGTCGACGAGGACTGCCATCTTGGCGTTCTCCCTTGAAATGTTCTTCAGGGGCGGCCCGCCGGGCCACCCCAGGATCCGAAGGTCAGCCCTTGACGGCTTTCACGATCTTCTCGGCAGCGTCCGAGAGGTTGTCGGCGGCGATGACGTTGAGACCCGACTTCTGGATGATCTCCTTGCCAAGCTCGACGTTCGTGCCCTCGAGGCGCACGACCAGCGGCACCTGCAGGCCGACATCCTTCACCGCCGAGATCACGCCCTCGGCGATGATGTCGCAGCGCATGATGCCGCCGAAGATGTTGACCAGGATGCCCTTCACGTTCTTGTCGGACGTGATGATCTTGAAGGCCTCGGTCACCTTCTCCTTGGTGGCTCCGCCGCCGACGTCGAGGAAGTTCGCCGGTTCCGCGCCGTAGAGCTTGATGATGTCCATCGTCGCCATCGCGAGGCCGGCGCCGTTGACCATGCAGCCGATCTCGCCGTCGAGCGCGATGTAGTTCAGGTCGAACTTCGAGGCGGCGAGTTCCTTCGGGTCTTCCTCGGTCTCGTCGCGCAGCGCGAGGATGTCGGGCTGGCGGTAGAGCGCGTTGTTGTCGAAGCCGACCTTGGCGTCGAGGACCTTGAGGTTGCCGTCGGTCATGACGATCAGCGGGTTGATCTCGAGCATCTCCATGTCCTTCTCGATGAAGGCACGGTAGAGGTTCTTGACCAGCGCGACGGCCTGCTTGACCTGCGCGCCCTTCAGCCCGAGGGCGAAGGCGACCTTGCGGCCGTGGAAGTCCGACAGGCCGGTGGCCGGGTCGACCGAGAACGACACGATCTTCTCGGGCGTGTGCGCGGCGACTTCCTCGATGTCCATGCCGCCTTCGGTCGAGACGACGAAGGAGACGCGCGAGGTGGCGCGGTCGACGAGGAGGGCGAGGTAGAGTTCGCGCTCGATGTCCGAGCCGTCCTCGATGTAGATGCGGTTCACCTGCTTGCCGGCGGGGCCGGTCTGGTGGGTGACGAGGGTGCGGCCCAGCATCTGCTTGGTGAGCGCTTCCGCCTCTTCCACCGACTTCGCCAGGCGGACGCCGCCCTTCTCGCCGGCTTCCGCCTCGACGAACTTGCCCTTGCCGCGGCCGCCGGCGTGGATCTGGGCCTTCACCACCCAGAGCGGACCGTCAAGCTCGCCCGCGGCGGCTTTCGCCTCTTCCGCGCGCAGGACCGCGCGGCCCTCGGAAACCGGGCAGCCGTAGCTGCGCAGCAGCGCCTTCGCCTGGTATTCGTGGATGTTCATGGATCACTTCCCATGCTGGTGCGATTTGGTCCCCGGGATGGCACAATGTCGCAGGACCGAAAAAGCAATTCTGACGTGATCGGCAGATACTGGCCGGTTTCCCCGGGTTTGTGATCACAGGTCGTTTGGCTGTGATCACATTGCCGGGCCGCAACGGAATCTTGCGCAATCCCCGGGCCGAAGGGCGCGAATCACGGATCTCCGCCGCGGAGGGGGCGCTGCCCCCTCGGACCTGCGGTCCTCACCCCCGGGATATTTGAGCAAAGTCGAGGACGAAAAGAAAAGGGCGCGGCCTCCGGCGGAGGCCGCGCCCTGGCAGATCTGCCGAAAGATCAGGCGAGCGAGCCGTCGATGCCCTTGCAGGCGGCGACGAGGCCCTTCACCGCGTCGACCGACTTGTCGAACATCGCCTGCTCGTCCTTGTTGAGCTTGATGTCGACGATGCGCTCGATCCCGTCCTTGCCGATGATCGTCGGCACGCCGACGTAGAGGCCGTCGAGGCCGTAGGCGCCCTTGACGAAGGCGGCGCAGGGCAGCAGGCGCTTCTGGTCCTTGAGATAGCTCTCGGCCATCTCGATCGCCGAGGTGGCGGGGGCGTAGAAGGCCGAGCCGGTCTTCAGCAGGCCGACGATCTCGGCGCCGCCGTCACGGGTGCGCTGCACGATCGCGTCGAGCTTTTCCTGCGTGGTCCAGCCCATCTCGACCAGGTCGGGCAGGGGGATGCCGCCGACGGTCGAATAGCGGGCCAGCGGCACCATCGTGTCGCCGTGGCCGCCCAGCACGAAGCCGGTCACGTCCTTCATCGAGCAGTTGAACTCGACCGACAGGAAGTGGCGGAAGCGGGCCGAGTCGAGCACGCCGGCCATGCCGACGACCTTGTTGTGCGGCAGGCCCGAGAATTCGCGCAGCGCCCAGACCATCGCGTCGAGCGGGTTGGTGATGCAGATCACGAAGGCGTCCGGCGCGTTCGCCTTGATGCCCTCGCCCACAGACTTCATCACCTTGAGGTTGATGCCCAGCAGGTCGTCGCGGCTCATGCCCGGCTTGCGCGGGACGCCCGCGGTCACGATGCAGACATCGGCTCCGGCGATGTCGGCGTAATCGTTCGTGCCCTTCATCACGGCATCGAAGCCTTCGGAGGGGCCGGATTCGGCGATGTCGAGCGCCTTGCCCTGCGGGGTGCCTTCCGAGATGTCGAACAGGACGACGTCCCCGAGTTCCTTGATCGCGGCGAGGTGAGCGAGCGTGCCGCCGATCTGACCGGCGCCGATGAGCGCGATCTTGGGTCTGGCCATGAAATCCTCCGGGTCAGTGTGTTTGAGACGATTGCGAAAAGTCTTCTGACGCGGGATTGGGTAGTCCCGAACCGGGCGTGGTGCAAGCGCGATGCGGCAGGGCGGCATCGGTGCGTCGCGATCGGGCGCGGCGTCACAGGGGGCGTCACGGTGGCGTCGCGGCGGCGCCGGGACGCATAGGAGGGCGGCAGTGGGCGGAGAGATCGGGTTCTGGGCGCTGGCGGTGCTGGCGGCGGCGCTGGTCGGCATGGGCAAGGGCGGGCTGCCGGTGGTGGGGATGCTGGGGGTGCCGGTGCTGGCGCTGCGGCTGCCCGCGACCGAGGCGGCGGGGCTGCTGCTGCCGGTCTACATCGCCTCGGACGCGGTGGGGGTCTGGGCCTATCGCCGCGCCTTCGACCGGCGCAATCTGGCGATCCTGGTTCCGGCGGCGGCGGTGGGCATCGGCTTTGGCTGGGCCACGGCGGCGCTGGTGCCGGAGCGCGCAGTGCTGGCGCTGGTCGGGCTGATCGGGGCGGTCTTCGCCGGGATGATGCTGTCGCGCCGGGGGCCGCCGCCGGCGGCGCGACCGGCGCGGCTGCTGCCGGGGCTGGTCTGGGGCGCGGTCACCGGCTTCACCAGCTTCGTCAGCCATGCCGGCGGTCCGCCCTACCAGGTCTACGTCCTGCCGCAGCGGCTGCCGAAGGCGGTGTTCGCGGGCACGACGACAATCTGCTTTGCCGCGGTCAACCTGATGAAATTGCCGCCCTATTGGGCGCTTGGCCTGGTGTCGGCCGACAGCCTGCACCGCGCGGCGCTGCTGGTGGTGCCGGCTTCGGTCGCGGTCTTCCTGGGGCTGTGGCTGGTGCGTCGGCTGCCCGAGCGGCTGTTCTTCCGGCTGGTGACCTGGGCGCTGCTGATCGTGTCGCTGCGGCTGCTGTGGCAGGCGGCCGCGGGCTGACACGGACAACGACCGGGCCGCGTTCGGGCCGAGCCCGCTCCGCGACCGGGCCGGCATCGGCGAGAGACCGGGCGGCGCGCCGGGCCGGGCGTGATGGCCGGGACGCCCGCGGCGTCAGGCCGGGTCGCCCTCGGGCTCCCGCGGCAGCGGTGCCGGCGCCCAGTTCTGCCCCGAGGCCAGCAGGCAGGCCAGCCCCGAGGGCAGGGTCATGGTGATGGTCCAGGTCCCGGTCTCGTCCGAGGCGAAGACCTCGATCACGCCCTTGGCATCCCCGGCAAGGCCGATGCCGCGACGCGTCTCGCCATAGGTCTTCTCCAGCCGGTCCACGACCGACGCGCGCTGGGCGCAGGTGCCGGCGGCGGCGGCCGGCCCGCTGCCGGGCCCCGGCATCAGCACGGCGAGGACGAGAAACGCAAGGCATGCGGGCAGGAGCTTCGGCATCGACCTCTCCCAAGCGCGGCTGCGGCACCGCGGGACCGGGGCGCGCGGGCCGCGCCCCCCGGGAGAGAGCCTTGCGCGCGCATCGAAAGAATCGGTTAACGCTACGTCCGAAGATGCGATTATTCTGCAATGCGGCAAATGTCGCCTTGCCGAAAGTGCCAATTTCGTGCTTTCAGGCGAAATATTGTTGCGGAGGAGAATCATGGTGCAGGCAACCCGCCCCTATCGCTCGGTGCTCTACATCCCCGGCTCGAAGGAGCGCGCGCTGGAGAAGGCGCGGCATCTGCCCGTCGACGCGATCATCTTCGATCTCGAGGACGCGGTCGCGATCGAGGAGAAGTCCAATGCCCGCAGCCTGCTGGCGCGGGTGCTGGGCGAGTGGGACTTCGGCGCGCGGGCGCGGATCGTGCGGGTCAACGGGCTTGAGACCGACTGGGGGCGCGCCGATCTCGCGACCTTCGCCACGGCGATCTCGGCCGGGGCGACGGTCGACGCGATCCTGGTGCCGAAGGTCAACGGGCCTGCCGATCTGGACGCGGTGGCGGCGCTGGTGCCGGGCGTGCCGCTCTGGGCGATGATGGAGACCGCGGCGGGGATGCTGAACGCGGCCGCGATCGCGGCGCACCCCCGGCTTGCGGGCATGGTGATGGGCACCAACGACCTGGCCAAGGAGCTGGGGTCGCGGTTCCGGCCCGACCGGCTGGCGATGCAGGCGGGGCTGGGGCTGTGCCTGCTCGCGGCCAAGGCGCATGGCCGGGTGATCGTCGACGGGGTGTTCAACGCCTTCAAGGACGACGAGGGGCTGGCGGTCGAATGCGAACAGGGCCGCGACATGGGCTTTGACGGCAAGACCCTGATCCATCCCGCGCAGCTCGAGATCGCCAACCGCGCCTTCGCGCCGTCCGAGGCCGAGATCGACCTGGCGCAGCGCCAGATCGCGGCCTTCGACGCCGCCGAGAAGGCAGGGCAGGGCGTCGCGGTCGTCGACGGCAAGATCGTGGAAAACCTGCACATCGTCACCGCGCGCGCGACCCTGGCCAAGGCCGAGGCCATTGCGGCGCTGGGCTGATCGGGCGAGGGTCCGGGAAACGAATCCCCCGGAGAACGAGCGATGATGTGGCTTCTGGTGCTTGGCGTGGTGCTGATGGCGGGGGCGCATCTGTCGATGCGGCTGTCGCCGGGGCTGAAGGCGCGGCTGGGCCGGCCGGGCTATGGCGCGATCCTGCTGGTGGCGCTGGTGCTGATCGTGGCGGGCTATCGCGGCAGCGCCTTCACCCCGGTCTACACGCCGATCCCCGGCATCGGGCATCTCAACAACCTGCTGATGCTGGTGGCGGTGTTCCTGTTCGGCGTCGGCGGCACCAAGGGGCTGCTCTGGCCGCGGCTGCGCAACCCGATGCTGATCGGCACGGTGGTCTGGGCGGTCGCGCACCTGCTGGTCAACGGCGATCTGTCGTCGATCGTGCTGTTCGGCGGGCTCGGGCTCTGGGCGCTGGTGCAGATCGCGCTGATCGACCGCACGCCCTGGGCGCGTCCCGACCCGGCCGCCGGCCGCGGGATCCGGGGCGATGCGATGAACCTCGTGGGCACGCTGGTGCTCTACGGCCTGATCGCCGGGGTGCACATCTGGCTTGGCCACAATCCTTTCGTGGGGACCTACTTCTGATGAAGATCTATCGCTTCCTGTCCGAGGACGACACCTCGGCTTTCTGCCACAAGGTCAGCCTCGCGCTGTCGAAAGGCTGGGAGCTGCACGGCGACCCGACCTATGCCTTCGACGCGGCGCGCGGCGTGATGCGCTGCGGCCAGGCCGTCACCAAGGTGGTGCCGGGCGAATATCACCCCGAGATGAAGCTCGGCGAACAATAGCGCCCGGAGGCCGGGCGGGGAGGGGACGGATGAAGACGAACACGGGCCGGTTCTTCGAGGATTACCGCGTCGGCCAGGTCATCGACCACGCGGTGCCGCGCACGATCTCGGGCGGCGAGAGGGCGCTTTACCACGCGCTCTACCCGGCGCGGGGGGCGCTGCATTCCTCGGATGCCTTCGCGCGCGCCTGCGGGCTGCCGGCGGCGCCGGTCGACGATCTCGTGGCCTTCCACGTGGTCTTCGGCAAGACCGTGCCCGACATCTCGCTCAACGCCGTGGCCAACCTCGGCTATGCCGAGGGCCGCTGGCTCGGGCCGGTCTGGCCCGGCGACACGCTGCGCGCCCAGTCCGAGGTGATCGGCCTGCGCGAGAATTCGAACGGCACCTCGGGCGTGGTCTACGTGCGCTCGCGCGGGATAAACCAGGCGGGCGAGACGGTGCTCGACTACGTGCGCTGGGTGATGGTGCGCAAGCGCGACCCGGCCGCGCCCGCGCCCGCGCCGGTGGTGCCCGACCTCGCCGCCGCCGTGCCGGCCTCGGCGCTGGTGATCCCGCCGGGGCTCGACTTCAGCGGCTACGACTTCACCCTCGCGGGCGAGCCGCATGGCTGGCGCGACTACCAGATCGGCGAGATCATCGACCATGTCGACGGCGTCACGATCGAGGAGGCCGAGCACATGCTGGCCACCCGCCTGTGGCAGAACACCGCCAAGGTGCATTTCGACGCGACCTTCCGCGACGACGGCCGGCGGCTGATCTACGGCGGCCACGTGATCAGCCTCGCGCGGGCGCTGTCGTTCAACGGCCTCGCGAATGCGCAGATGATCGTGGCGCTGAACGGCGGCGCCCATGCCAATCCCTGCTTCGCCGGCGACACCGTGCGCGCCTGGTCCGAGGTGCTCGACAAGGCCGAGACCGCGGCGCCCGGCGTCGGGGCGATCCGCCTGCGCCTCGTCGCGGTCAGGTCCGGCGCCCCCGACCCCTTCACCCTGAAGGAGGGCGGCAAATACGCGCCCCATGTGCTTCTCGATCTCGACTACTGGGCGCTGATGCCGCTCTGAACGTCGCGGCTTTCGCATTGGCCCAAATATCCCGGGGGCGAGGGGGCGGCGCCCCCTCTGCTGCCGCGAGGCCCGCGCCTCAGCGCAGGATCGGCGGGCGCTCCGGATCCATCCCGGGCGCCGCGGGCGCCCGCGGCGCCGGGGCCGGGTCCGCGGCCAGGCGCGGGATCTCGACCGCGATCGCCACCCCGGCCATGGTCCGCGCCGCGGCGCTGTCGGGCGCGAGGAAGGCCACGTCGATCTCGCCCGCCTCGATCCCCGAGAAGGCCAGCGCCTCGCCCACCGCCTTGGCGAGCGCCGGTTCCGACCCCGGGCGCGCCCCGAGGAAGGCCAGCATGTGCCCGCGCCGGTCGTCGGCATAGCTCACCGCCGCCAGCAGCGCCGTCTCGGCGAACCCCGCGAGCTGCGGGAGCTTGGCGCGCAGCGCGGGCTCCAGCTCGGGCGGCAGCGCGGTCGGGCGGGCAAAGCCCCTGGGTAGCCCCGCGGCGGCCTGCGGCGCGGCGGCGAGCATGTCCGACAGCCACGACACCGCCCCCGCCGGCATCAGGAAGGACGAGGGCGCCACCGCCAGGTTCAGCCCCAGCCCAAGCTCGCCCGCCTGCGCCAGCATCGCCACCACCACCCGGCCCGGGATCGCGGCATAGGGCGTGGGCGCGTCGGCGAAGCTCGCCAGCCGCTCCTCGCTGTCGAAGGCCAGCACGAAGCGGCCCTCTTCCAGCGCGAAGACCTGCGGGCGCACCGGGGCGTCGCCCTCGGCCTCGTCCACCAGCAGCAGGAACAGCTCGGTATCGGCGAGCCGCTCGTAGAAGCGCATCCGCGCCCCCGCGTCCTCGGGCGCGGCCTCCATCATCGCGTGGGCGAGGTCGAGCACGGTGGCCGTCGGCGCGGCGTCGGTTTCGGCGGTCATGGCGTCTCCAGCGCCGCGGCGACCTGCGCGCGCAGCGCGGGCACGACCTCGGCTTCGAACCAGGGATTGCGTCTCAACCATCCCGTATTGCGCCAGGACGGATGCGGCAAGGCGAAGATCGCCGGCGCGTGGCTGCGCCAGCCCGCCACCGTGGCGCTGACGCCGCCCGCGGTGGCGCCGCGCCCGAGGTGCCAGCGATGGGCATGCCCGCCGACGAGGATCGTCAGCGGCACCGTGCCCAGCGCGGCCATCACCTCGGCCCGCCAGGTCGCGGCGCAGAGCGGCGGCGGCGGCAGGTCCGACCCCTTGGCGTCGTAGCCCGGGAAGCAGAAGGCCATCGGCACGACCGAGACCCGGGCCATGTCGTAGAACACCGCCTCGTCCACCCCCATCCAGGCGCGCAGCCGGTCGCCCGAGGCATCGGCGAAGGGGCGCGCCGCCTGGTGGACGCGCATCCCTGGCGCCTGTCCGCAGATCAGGATCCGCGCGCCGGGGCGGAACCACGGCACCGGGCGCGGCGCGTGCCGGGTGGCGGTCGCGGCGAAGCGGCTCGCGCAGAGGCGGCAGGCGGCGATGCGGTCGAAGAGGTCGGGCGCGGCGGGGTCGGGCGTGGGAGGGGCGACCGCCGGGATCGGGCTTTGCGTCATGCCGGCAGATATAGGTGCGGCGCGGCCCCTGTCAGCAGATGACGGTGAAGGACGCTTCGTCCTGCTTGGGCGACGAGGTGTTGTTCACGAGCCGGCACGGCTTGCCCAGGAACGGAAACTCGATCGTGGCGCCGGTGGCCGGTCGGACATCCTGCCCGTTGAGAAACAGCATCGGTCCCGTGCTGTGAAATCCGCGCAGGCCGATGGTCGTGGAGTTGTCGCGCAGAATGTGGGTGACGCCGGTCCTGAGGGTGAACTGATCCTCGAGGATCATGAAATTGGCGAAGGGCGTGTTCTCGGCGATGGTCGCGAGCCCGCGGGACAGATCGGCCGCGCCCTCTTCGGACAGCTTCAGGTCGCCGCTTCCGAGCAGGGCCCGGATCAGGTCTTGCTGCGACGACAGCATCGTGGTCGCCGCCGGTTTGTCCGAGAGCTGCGGCCCGACGATGATGTTGAAGGTCTGCACGAGGTTGTTGTTGGAATTCCTGAAATCGTTGTCCCCGGTCGTCGTGGTCTGGGACGACTGCGCGTCGCAGGGCGCGGTCAGGGCAAGAAGGCTTGCGGTCGCCAGGACGCCGATGTCCAGGGGCATGCCGTTCACTCTCGATTGACCGCCGCGCCGGTGCTGACGGTGTTGATGTTCGAATTGGTGAAGGTGTTCGGACCGGTCCGGATCGTGACCGCCGTGCCCGGTGGCTGGTCCGCCGGGGGCGGCCGCTCGCGCATGGCGTCGATCAGCGCCGTCGCGGCCGAGACCGAGGCGCCGGCCACGCTGGCGACCGCCAGCCAGCGCTTGATGGGTCGCTTGGTCATGGGCACACACGCGAAGATCACTCTGACACCTCGAAAATCGTCCAGGCGCATGGCGCGGGCGCAACGGAATTCTTCGCCGCCCGGCGGGGCGCGGGCCCACCCCGGGCAGCCCGCGCGGCGCGCCCGGGGGCGCGGAAGGCGCGGTCTGGAGCGATGGCGACCAAGCCGCAGATTTCGCTTCGCATTGCCGCGCATCGACCTTTCGTCTATTCCCAGCCCTCAACGGCAGGCAGCCGCAACGAGCCTGCGCAGGGACGGAAGGGATCGCCGTGTACAAGGTCTGGAAGATCATCAACAACTATTCGCTGCTGCTCATCGGCGGCGCGATCCTGGCCCTGGTCTGGGCGAACCTCTCGCCCGAGGGCTACCACCACTTCGTGCACCTCGCCCTGATCGAGGACTTCTTCATCGGCGCGCCCGAGACCGTCAACGGCGAGACGCACCGGGTGCTGACGCTGCACTACCTGTTCAACGACGTGCTGATGGCGCTGTTCTTCGCCATGGCCGCCAAGGAGGTCTGGGAGGCGATCATCCTCGAGGAGGGCAGCCTGCGCGGGCGCAAGGCCGCGGCGCCGCTGATCGCCACGCTGGGCGGCATGGCGGGGCCGGTGCTGATGTTCTTCGCGCTCGCCTTCCTGATCTGGCCCGAGACGGTGCCCGACGTGTCGAACGGCTGGGCGATCCCCACCGCGACCGACATCGCCTTCTCCTACCTCGTGGGGCGGCTCGTCTTCGGCGCGGGCCACCCGGCGATCCGGTTCCTGCTGCTGCTGGCCATCGCCGACGACGCGGGCGGGCTGATGATCCTGGCGGTCTTCTACCCGACGGGCGAGCTTGCGCCGCAATGGCTGCTTCTGTCCTTCGGCGCCTGCATCGCGGTGTTCCTGCTGTGCAACTGGCTGCCGCGGCGGCTGGACGGCACCAATCCCGCCAGCCCGCGCGGCACCTGGGTGCGCGAGAACCTGGGCTCGATCCCCTATCTCGCCGCCGGTGCGGTCAGCTGGTACGCCTTCCAGGAGGCAGGCATCCACCCGGCGCTGGGCCTGCTGCCGCTGATCCCCGCGATCCCGCATGCCGACCAGGCCTATGGCTTCTTCGCCGAGGAGGAGGCCGACCAGCACGACCTGCTGAACCGGCTGGAACATGCGCTGAAGGTGCCGGTGCAGATCGTGCTGTTCGGCTTCGGGCTGACCAATGCCGGGGTCGAGTTCGCCGCGATCGGCGAGCCGACCTGGCTTGTGCTGTTCGGGCTGCTGCTGGGCAAGCCGCTGGGCATCTTCCTCATGGGCTGGCTCGCGGCCTATCCGCTGCGGCTGGGCCTGCCCGAGGGGATGAACCTGCGCGACCTCTTCACGCTGGGCTGCGTCGCCGCGATCGGCTTCACTGTGGCGCTGTTCGTCGCCTCGGTCGCCTTCCCGGCCGGCGAGGTGCAGGATGCCGCGAAGATGGGGGCGCTGTTCTCGTTCGGGGCGGCCGTGGTCGCGCTGGTCGTGGGCAGGGTCCTGCGGGTGCAGAAGGTCGAGGGCTGAGCCCGAAGCCCGGGCACCGGCAGGTTTTCGGCAGCGCGCGCAGGGCGATGACGCATATTCGTTTTGCGCGTGTTAAGCAGGACCGCCATATTGAGGCCCGATTGAAGGATTAGAGCGTCGACAAAGCCGCGGTACAGGCGGCAACAGAGTGGTGGCGCAACACCGGGGATCTTCCCCGCGCCCGGGGCGAGCGGATGCTGGAATTCGTGAACGTGTCCAAGTCGTTTTGGACAGGCAAGAAGCGCAAGGTCATCCTCGACCAGGCCTCGTTCCGGGTCGAGATCGGCAATTCGCTGGGGATTCTGGCGCCCAACGGCACCGGCAAGACCACGATCATCAACATGATGGCCGGCCTCGAGAAGCCCGACGAGGGCGAGGTGCTGAAGGCCTGCCGCGTCTCGTTCCCGCTGGGCTTCATGGGCGGGGTCGTCAACAAGCATTCGGGTACGGAGAACGCGCGCTACATCGCGCGGCTCTACGGGCTCGATCCCGACTATGTCGAGGCGTTCAGCCGCTGGCTCTGCGGGATCGAGGAATATTTCGACATGCCGGTGGGCACCTACAGCTCTGGGATGCGGGCGCGCTTCTCGTTCTCGTTGCTGCTGGCGCTGGAATTCGACATCTACCTGATCGACGAGGGCATGCCGGCCACGACGGATGCCGAGTTCAACCGCAAGGCGGGATCGATCCTGCGCGACCGGCTGGCAAGCTCGACCGTGGTGGTCGTGTCGCACCAGGCCGCGACGCTGGAGAAGTTCTGCCGCTCGGCCGCGGTGCTGCGCGACGGCCAGCTGCACATGTTCGAGACCTTGGAGGAGGCGAAAGCGCTCTATGACTACTCCACCCAGGGCTAAGAAATACCGCATCCGCCGGCACGTGCCGGTCGCCGGCGCCGCGCCGGTGCCGCCGCCGCCGACGACGCCGGCCGAGGCGCCGCCGCGGCCGATGCGCACCGACACGGCCCGGGCCCGGCCGCCGGGCGGGGGCGAGCCCGGCGCGCGCTTCGCCGCCGGGGCAGGCTCGGCCGCCGCCAATGCGCCGGGGCCGCTCGACGCGCTGTTCGCGCCGCCCCCCTCCGAGGACGGTTTCGGTCTTGGCCCGTTCCCGACCGCGGCGCAGCCCTTGGTGCTGGGCCCGGGCGAGCGCACGTCGGACGAGGAGCTGGCCGCGATCCGCACCGAGGGGCTGACCGGCCGCCAGCTGCGCATCGCGCGGCGGGTGGCGCAGCGCCACGGCATCGACGCGACTTCGGACTTCGAGGCGGTGCGGCTCTTGCGCCGCCGCGGCATCGACCCGTTCCAGCGCTCGAACATGCTCGACCTCGTGGTGGGCGAGACCCAGACCGAGGCCAAGGTCCAGCTGCCGCAGACGGTGCCCAAGAGCCGCCCGCAGCTGCCCTCGACCGAGACGCTGACGCCCGAGAAGCGCGCCGGCGAGATCCTGAAGATCCAGCGCGACATCGCGCGGCGCCGGCGCAAGCGCATGGCGCTTCTGGTGACGCGGCTGGGCTTCTTCGTCCTGCTGCCGACCTTCATCGTCGGCTGGTACTTCTTCTTCATGGCGACGCCGCTGTTCTCGACCCGGTCGGAATTCGTGATCCAGCAGGCCGACACCAAGATGGGCGGCGCCGGCCTGTCGTCGCTGTTCTCGGGCACCCAGTTCGCGACCAGCCAGGATTCCGTCACGGTGCAGGGCTATCTGAACTCGCGCGAGGCGATGCAGCGGCTGGACCGCGACCTGGGCTTCCGCGCGCACTGGAGCCAGCCGTCGATCGACCCGGTGCAGCGGCTTGATCCCAATGCCACCGCCGAGGAGGCGTACCGGCAGTACCAGCGCAACGTGAAGATCGGCTTTGACCCGACCGAGGGCATCGTCAAGATGGAGGTGGTTGCCGCCGATCCGCAGGTCGCCGCCGCCTTCTCGCAGGCGCTGATCGGCTATGCCGAGGAGCAGGTCGACCAGCTGACCTACCGCCTGCGCGAGGACCAGATGCGCGGCGCCCGCGAAAGCTACGAGGATGCCGAGATGAAGGTCGAGGAGTCGCAGCGCCGCGTGCTCGACCTGCAGGAGCAGCTGGGCGTGCTGGACCCGGTGTCCGAGAATTCGGCGGTGATGGCGCAGATCACCGCGCTGCAGACGCAGCTTGACCGCAAGCGGCTGGAACTGGCGCAGCTGCAAAGCAACACGGTGCCGAACCAGGCGCGGGTGACGGGTGCGCAGGGCGATGTCGATCGGCTGGAGGAGATGATCAGCGGGCTGCGCGCCAACCTGACCCAAAGCAACGACGGCGCGGCCTCGCTCGCGTCGGTCTCGGGGCAGCTGCGGATCGCCGAGGCCGACCTGCAGACCCGCCAGCTGATGCTGAGCCAGGCGGCCCAGCAGATGGAGGTCGCGCGGATCGAGGCCAACAAGCAGGTGCGCTATCTGTCCACCGGCGTGAAGCCGACGGCCCCCGACGAGGCGGCCTATCCGCGGGCGGGCGAAAATACTTTCGTCGCCCTGCTGATCTTCGCCGGTCTCTATCTTATGGTCTCGCTGACCGCGTCGATCCTGAAGGAACAGGTATCGGCCTGAGCTGACAGCTATGCGGGGGGCACGCGCCCCTCGCGGGAGAGACGAGATGATGAAGGACGTGGCCATCGGGCCGCTGAACGTGGGCAACGACCGCCCGCTGACCGTGATCGCGGGCCCGTGCCAGCTGGAATCGGCGGACCATGCGCAGATGATCGCGGGCAGGATGGCCGAGATCTGCAAGGCGGCGGGCGCGCAATACGTCTTCAAGGCCAGCTACGACAAGGCCAACCGCACCTCGCTGAAGGGCCGGCGCGGGCTCGGGATCGAGGCGGGGCTGAAGATCCTGGCCGACATCCGGGCCGGCATGGGCCTGCCGGTGCTGACCGACATCCACGACGAGGCGCAGGCGCGCGAGGCCGCGGCGGTGGTCGACGTGATCCAGATCCCCGCCTTCCTGTGCCGCCAGACCGACCTGCTGCTGGCCGCGGGCCAGACCGGCTGCGTGGTCAACATCAAGAAGGGCCAGTTCCTGGCGCCCTGGGACATGGCCAATGTCGCCGACAAGGTCGCCTCGACCGGGAACGAGAAGATCCTGCTGACCGAGCGCGGCGCCTCCTTCGGCTACAACACCCTCGTGGCGGACATGCGCTCGCTGCCGATCATGGCCAAGACCGGCTACCCGGTGATCATGGACGCGACCCACTCGGTGCAGCAGCCGGGCGGGCAGGGCGGCTCGTCGGGCGGGCAGCGCGAATTCGCGCCGGCGATGGCGCGCTGCGCGGTGGCGCTGGGCGTGGCGGGCGTGTTCATCGAGACGCACGAGGACCCCGACAGCGCGCCGTCGGACGGCCCGAACATGGTGCGGCTCGACGAGATGGGCCAGCTGGTCGAGACGCTGATGGCCTTCGACGCCATCGCCAAGGCGGCGCCGCTGCGTGTCTGAGACGGCGCGGCCGCGGCTGTGGTCGCTCGACGTCGCGCGCACGGTGATGCTGGCGGCGATGGCCAGCTATCACTTCACCGTCGACCTCGAGATGGCCGGGCTGATCGGCCCGACCAGCATGACACCGCCCTGGCGGCTCTATGCCGAGGTGATCGCGGCGAGCTTCCTGCTGATGGCGGGGGCCAGCCTGTGGCTGGCGCATGGCCGCGGCCTGCGCCCGCGCCGCGCGGCGCTGCGGATCGGGCAGATCGCGCTGGGCGCGCTCGCCGTCTCGGTCGCCACGCGCATCGCGATCCCGCAGGCCTGGGTGTTCTTCGGCATCCTGCACGTCATGGCGGTGGGCAGCCTGCTCGCGCTGCCGTTCCTGCGGGCGCCGGCCTGGGCGACGGCGCTGGCCGGGGTGGCGGTCTGGATCGCGCCGCGCTTCGTGATCTGGCCCGCGCTCGATCCCTGGGGCATGTGGACCGGCCTGGGCGCGATCATCCCGCGTTCGGTCGATTTCGTGCCGGTCTTCCCCTGGTGGGGGCTGATGCTGCTGGGCCTTGCGGCCGCGCAGGCGCTGGGCCGGGCCGGGCGGATGCCCGCGGGCCGCGCCGGAGCGCCGCGTTGGCTGCGCTGGCTGGCCTGGCCGGGGCAGCACGGGCTTGCGGTCTACCTTCTGCACCAGCCGGTGCTGTTCGGGCTGGTGCAGGCCTGGGTGGCGCTGCGCTGAGGCGCCTCACAGCGCCTGCGCGCAGGCCCAGGCCGAGGACCAGGCCCACTGGAAGTTGTAGCCGCCAAGCCAGCCGGTCACGTCCACCACCTCGCCGATGAAATGCAGCCCCGGCACTGCCTTGGCCTCCATCGTGCGGCCGTCGAGCGCGTCGGTGTCGACCCCGCCCAGCGTGACCTCGGCCGTCCTGTAGCCCTCGGAGCCCACGGGCCTGAGCGGCATCCGCGCCGCCGCCGCCAGCCGGTCGAGCGCCGCGTTGCCCTGGTCGGCAAGGCGCGCCGTCGGGTCGAGCCCGGCCGAGGCCAGCACCAGCCCCGCGACCTTCTCGGGCATCAGCCGCGCGAGCGCATTGCCCAGCTGCACCTTGCCCGCGCTCTGGCGCTGGGCGCGCAGCGCCTCGGCAAGGCTGCGCCCGGGGTCGAGGTCGGCGATCACTTCCTCGCCCTCGCGCCAGTAGCTCGAGACCTGCAGGATCGCCGGGCCCGACAGGCCGCGGTGGGTGAACAGGATCGGCTCGGCGAAGGCGGGCCCGCGCGCGGCGGCGACCCGCGCCGGCACCGCGACACCGGCGAGCGGGGCGAGGCGGGCCAGCTCCTGCTCGGCGAAGGTCAGCGGCACCAGGGCAGGGCGGGTGTCGGTCAGCGGCAGGCCGAAGTCCTCGGCGATGCGATAGCCGATGCCGGTGGCGCCGATCTTCGGGATCGACTTGCCGCCGGTGGCGACCACGACCCGCGGTGCCCGCAGGCTGCCCTGGTCGGTATCGACGCGGAACAGCGCCCCCTCGCGGCTGACGCCCGCGATCGCGGTGCCGGTCATCAGCCGCGCGCCGCCGGCCTCGGCCCCGCGCTGCAGCAGGGCGACGATCTGGCTGGCCTTGCCTTCGCAGAACAATTGCCCCGCGGCCTTCTCGGTCCAGGCGATGCCGGCCTCTTCGACCCGGGCGAGGAAGTCGCGCGGCGTGAAGCGGCGCAACGCCGAGATCGCGAAGCGCGGGTTGGCCGACAGGAAGCGGTCGGGCGCGGTCGAGAGATTGGTGAAATTGCACCGCCCCCCGCCCGAGATCCGGATCTTCTCGCCGATGCGGCGGGCATGGTCGATGACGGCGACGGCGCGTCCGCGCCGGCCGGCCTCGCCCGCGGCAAAGAGGCCTGCGGCCCCGGCCCCGAGGATGATGGCGTCGAAATCCTGCATCCGGCGGCCATATCCGCAGCCTGCCGCAGAGGCAATCTCGCGCGGATGTCGAAAGCTGCAATTTTGCCCTTGCGACCGGTCCGAGCCTTGGCTAGTAAGCGCGCCAGTTGGGGCGTAGCCAAGTGGTAAGGCACCGGTTTTTGGTACCGCGCACCGTAGGTTCGAATCCTACCGCCCCAGCCATGAATCTTGAAAAAGACAATGAAAACAATGAACTTGCGCGGTCGCGCAAGCGTCGTTCAGGCCCCTCGGGCCCGTTTGCTTCACATCGTGCTTCACAACGCCCCGGTCGCGAGTCCTCTCGCGGCAGGACATGGGGCCTCTACCTCGTCCGCAGAAACGGAATTTTCCACTTCCGACGGCGATGGCCGGTCGAGCTTGTACGCCTCGGCGCGCCCGAATTTCTGTCTGTCTCGCTCCGGACAAATCTTCACCGCGACGCGGTGAAGAGGTCGGCGGACCTGCTCACCGAGCTCGAGCGGAGAGAGCGAGACGTGACTACGATGTTCGTGGCCGAGAGGCCCAGCCCGGCGAGATTGGATTCCGTCCTGAGGGAGATCGTCCGTGAAGCGGTCGCCGCCATGGTCGATAGACAGACAGCGGGCATCCGGGACGCGGAGCGCGTCGAGCGAGTCGAGGCCGAACTGCGCGGCATCCGTGAAGCGCTGAACGCGGCTGACTGGTCGCACACAGCCTCTCTCGCCTCTGACACCGCACGACGGATGGGATTGCCCGAGAGCCAGTTGAAGCAGCCTGCAGCGGCGCGACAAGTGCTGCAGACTGCGCGCAGAGCTCGTGAGCTGGATCTCGCGGTCGAGCGAGATATGGAGGATCCGCTCGAGCTCGGCTGCGATCTCATGGTCAGGAACGGCCTCGAACGGCGTTGTTGCACTTGTCAGTGAGGCGGATTCACGTCGTGAATCCTGCACGTTAGCTTCGGGCCATGCCGAAGCCCTCTTCCCCTCGCTATCGCACGACGAACTGGCCC
>NZ_JBAWKE010000003.1:151211-464449 GCF_037095655.1 Frigidibacter sp. MR17.24 | reverse complement strand
TTGCGACGCGCTACGACAGATGCCCGAAGGTCTTCCTCTCGGCCATCGCTCTCGCCGCAACCGTCCTCTTCTGGCTATGAGTCCTGAGCCTAGGCTCAGGACTTCGGTAACGGGGTCGTCTTCGTCAAGCGGCTTTGCACACAGCTGATCGGCCGCCATGGCGGGTGCCGTTTCTTCGCGTTGCACGAGTCTGGCGGAGACGCGGCCCTCTTCGGTGGTCACCCGGGTGCATGCTTCGGTCCGTGGTCGGCGCGCTGGCCGCCAGCATGATGCCGGTTCTCTGCAGTTCCGACGTGCCCATCTCATAGGCGTGCTCGATCTGGATCGGCACAGTCCTGACCACGGCATCGTCGGAACCACGTCCCTCGGGGGACCTCGAAGGCCCGCAGGCCAAGCGGCTCGTGCGGGGATCTCTACGTCTCAGGCGGCGACGGACGCCGCGGCATCCAGCCGGAAGTCGGTATCATCGACCCACATCCGGTGCAGGATGACGCCGATCCGCCGCGCCAGCGCCACCATCGCCCGCTTCGCGCCGCGCCGGCGTGCAAGCTGCGCTGCCCATGTCCGCAGCCATGACGCCCGACCTCGATGCATCATCACTGTCGCAGCCTGACACAGCGCCCGACGCAGATGGACGTCCCCGGCCTTGGTGATGCCGCCAGAGGCATCCCTCTCGCCCGACTGGCTGCGCGACGGCGTCAGTCCAACCCAAGGGCCGATCTTGCTCGAGGAGCTGAACCGGGAGGGGTCATCAACCGCGGCGCGATAGGTGAGCGCGACCAACGCTCCGACGCCGGGCATGGACATCAGGCGACGGCAGGCCGGATCGTCCTGCGCCAGCTTGCGAACCTGCCGTTCCAGATCGGCCAGCTCCTGACGCAGGCGGGATCGCGCCCGCAGCATCGGCTCCGTGGCGGCCTTGAGCATCGTGTTGCCCTTCGCCAGCTCCCGGATGCGTGCCTCGAACCGTCCGCGCGAGATCGGGCTGACCTTCAGACCGAAGTTCCGGAGCAGCCCGCGCAAGGAAAGCTCCAACGCGATCACGGCTTGCTGGATCGCCTTCAAGGCGCCTTTGACCTGGCGCGTCTCCATCAGGCTCACGGGCAGCCCTGACTGCGACAGGTGGCGGTGCAGCCATCGGCACCGATGGGACAGTCCAGATCGCGCAAGACCCGGATGAGAGCTTCGGGCTCACACGGCGCCTCGATCTCCCGGTGAATGCGGCCATGAGCATCAACCGCGCAGATCGCGGTCTTTGCCAGCGCCACGTCCAGTCCGACGAACAGGGTCATCCCGTCCTCCTCCGATGGGGGGTGATACAGGGAGTGCGGCGCGATGCATGGCGTTTGGCAAGCCGTGGCAAGCAGGGCGCGACGCAGGCCCCGTTACGGCATCTCTTAGCCAGAAGAGGACGGTTGCAGTGAGAGCGATGGCCGAGAGGAAGACCTTCGGGCATCTGTCGCAGCGCGTCGCAACGCGCCCCCGGTTCATCAACCTGCCGAACATGATCTCGATCCGGTTGCGGCGTTTGTCGCGTCTGCGATCATGTCGGACTGGAGCCTTTCGCCCCTTCCGTCCCGGGATGCAGACCCGCAAGCCCTTGTCTTGCAGGCCTTCTCTGAACCACTCGGCCCTCGCCGGTTCGCTCGAACCGGTGGCGCTCACCGGCTCGATAGCCGCGATCGCCGAGCATCCATTTTGCAGGCGGCAGATCGCGCAACATGGCCCGCGCGCCGGTGTCGTCGCTCACTTGGCCCGCGGTCATGAACAGCCGCAGCGGACGGCCCTCGCCATCGGTGACGGCATGGAGCTTGCTGTTCATCCCGCCTTTCGAGCGACCGATGAGGCGCCCACGCCCCCCTTTTCTGACCGCAGGCTGGATGCCGTGCGATGGGCTTTCAAGGAAGTCGCATCGATCATGATGGTCCGGGGCTCGGGGGCCTCCGCAGCCAGCCCCTCGAAGATCCTGGCGAAGACGCCGCGTTCGCTCCATCGCTTCCAGCGGTTGCAGAGCCTTTCAGGGGCTTGCGCGGCCCCACTGGGGCCACGGTCCCCTTCAAATCGCCGGCCCATGCTCCGAAGGCGCGTCTCGCCACCTCAAGCCATTGCGATTGATGAAGATAATGCCACTCAGGACGCGGCGGCCATCAACGCGAGGACAGCCGTGGCTCTTCGGGAAGAAGGGCCGAAGGCGCTCCATCTGGGTCTCTGTCAGCCAGAACAGGTTGCTCATCATCTCGGCCTCCTTGCGGAGCCGTGAATCACGACGAGCCCAACAAATCAATAGGTCCTGAGCCTAGCCTCAGGACTTCGATCACGGGGGTGGGCATTCTTGCCCTCCCCGCTACCGCACGACGAACCGGTCTGACTACAATACTGCGCTGCGACACCGCGGGTCTCTCTCGCTCTGGTTCGACCCGGGGGATGGCTTGGCCCGGAGCGAAGACCGGCAAGCGGGGTCATCCGGACGCCTTCTCCGAGAGCGCTATCCAGACCGGCCGGACGACAAAGGTGTTGTTCGGCCTGCCGCCTTTCCGACAAGCGGTGGGGCTGGTCGCCAGCCTGATCGAGATGGCGGGATTGGACTGGCCGGTTTTGGGTTGTTCCACGCCTGTCGCCGTCAAGCGCGGCTTGCGGTGCAGATCTCCTTTCGCCGCCCGGACGGCCCCGTGACACTGCTTGTTGATCGCACCGGCATCAAGTTCTGCGGCGATGGCGCGCATCGCCTCCTGTGACCCGGATCGACAGATCGCAGAGATCCAAATCCGCATCGCCATTATGAACAGATGCAATACCTTCGGCATCGCCGAGATCATTGCCTTTGCCTGGAGACAGAGCGGGAATGCGGTCGATCGACCGTCAGCCGATTAGCGCAACAACGCCGATCACTCCGCCAAACCATGGGATCAACCATCTGGCGGCTTACCCTCAGCAGGTTTTGCCGGGTCATTTCAAGCCAAGGCGCCCGGCCACGATATCCGGCCCCGCGCGGTCGGCAGACCAGGCGAGGCACCGCGTCAGCGGTAGCGGCGGCGCAGCAGGATGTAGAGCCCGGAGGCCACCACCAGCGCCCCGCCGGCGATGCGCAGCGACAGATCGAAGCCGAAGCCCGGATCGGTGACGTGGTGCATAATGACCTGCACCAGCGGCGGGCCGAAGATCTGGCCGATGGCGAAGGCGGCGGTGAGCAGGCCGATGAACTGCGCCGTCCGGTGCGGCTGCAGGCGGGCGGCCTCGTCCATGGCCAGGAAGTTGAGCGCGGTGAAGGGCAGCCCGGCGATGACGGCCCCAAGGACGAAGCCCGGCAGACTGGGCCAGATCGTAGACAGCATCACTCCGGTGGCCTGCATGAGGTGGCACAGGACCAGCAGGGCGCGGGTCTCGAACCGGCCATGCAGGCGCGTCACGGCAAGCGAGCCGATCGCGGCGGCCAGACCGTAGATCGGCCAGAACAGGTCCAGCCAGACCGAGGGCGGCAGGGCGCTGCGGGCGATCACCGGCAGATATGTCGCCGTGATGATGTAGCCGAACCCGGCGAGGCCATAGGCGAGCGTGAAGAGCGACAGCTGCAGGTCGACGCGCGGCAGGCGATGCCCGCGCGTTCTGACCCGGACGGCGGGTGCCGGCCGGAACTCGGTCGCCGGATCGACCAGGCGCCAGACCAGCGCCAGCAGAAGCGCGGCGGTCAGCGTGAACCCGCCCCAGGCGGCAACCCAGGTCCAGTGCGCCGCGATCATCGCGCTGGCCACCAGCCCCGACACCCCGATGCCCAGGCCGACCCCGGTGAACATCGCACTGCCAAGCGCCGCCCTGCCCTGACGGGCCACGGCACCAAGGCACCAGCGCGAGGTATGCACCAGCGCCAGCCCGCTCACGGCACCGGAGAGGAAGCGCAGGCCGAGCCAGAGACCCGGCAACGGCAGCATCATGCCGGCGGTCAGCAGCACGGTCGCGACAAGCGACCAGCGGACAAGGCGCGCGCTGGACCAGTGGTTCGGGATCAGCACGCAGCCCAGCGCGCCAAGCAGGTAGCCGAGGTAATTGGCAGAGGCGAGCGTGCTGCCATAGGCAAGATCCAGCGCCCCTTCCGCGATCATCAGCGGCAGGATCGACGTATAGGCAAAGCGCCCGATGCCCATGATGACGGCAAGACAGACCGCCCCCGCGGCAACGATGGACGCCGGCGCGGGCGCCCGACCGCATCCCGGCGTCGCGGGGATGTGCGTTGAGGGATTGGTCATCTGGGGAGGGCCTTGAGGTTGTTGGCGTAGAGAAAGGGGGGCGTGCCGGGCCGTTGCAGACAGGCCTAGCGCCGCGCCGGGTAGAGACGCTTGTTAGTTTCCTCGGCATAGCGGCGAAGGCAATGATGTTCGTTCAGGATGCCGAGCACCTGGTTCCGCGGGTCGAGCACGGCGAGCGTATCGGCCTCTTCCCGGCCGAAGGCGCTGATCGCGTCCTGGACGGTCTGGTCGGGCCGCAGCCAGGCGGCCCGGAACCGGGCGAGGCCGCCGAGCGGCGCCCTGGGATCCTGGCCGTCCCAGTGCAGGTCGGTCATCAGGCACAAGCCGGCATAGCTGCCCCCGTCATCGACCAGGGGCACCGCCTTGGTGGCGCCCAAGGGGAAGCGGCGGCGGGCCTCGGCGATGGTGCCGTTGGTCATCAGCGTGGGGCCGGACCGCCGCATCATGCGCCCGACGGTCAGATCCCGGACCCAGCCGACATCGGCGGCCGAGCGGATGGTCTCTCCGCGTAGGTGGAAGCGCCAGGTCGAGAAGCTGAAGCCGAAGAACTGCCGCACGATCGCGGTGGACAGCAGGGCGGAGACCAGCACCGCCAGGGCCAGTGGCAGGTTCTGGGTCATTTCCAGCGCCAGAAAGCTCATGGTCAGCGGGGCGCCGATGACCGCGGTGGCGAGGGCGCACATGCCGACCACGGCCAGCACCTCGACCGGAAGGTCCAGGCCGAAGGCCAGGACCGGCAGCAGGGCGACGATCTTGCCCAGGATCGCGCCCAGCAGCAGCGAGGCAAAGAACAATCCGCCTCGGAAGCCTGTGCCTAGAGAGATGACGGAGGCCAGCATCTTGAGCAGGGCCACGATGATCAGCGACCGCAGCGTCAGGTCGCCGCCCATCACCAGCATCATCGCGCCGTGGCCGGAGGACAGGACCTGGGGGCTGGCCAGCGCCAGCGCGCCGACGCAGATCCCGCCGAGCATCGGCTGGCTCCAGCCGGGAACCGCGCTGCGGGCCAAAAGCCTTTCGGTCCAGGCCACCGCCCGCATGAGCACGATCCCGGCAAGCGCGGCCGCCACGGCCAGCAGCGCGATCCAGGGATAGGACTGTGCCGGGACCTGACCCGCCAGCAAGAGCGGCGCGCCATGGCCGCCGGACAGCAGCCGGGCCACGACCGTCGCCGCGATCGAGGCGGAGAGGACCGGCAGGAGAGCCGCCACGGAATAGGCGGCAAGCACCAGCTCGAAGGCATAGAAGGCGCCGGTGAGGGGCGCATCGAAGGCGGCGGCGATCGCGCCGCCGGCGCCCGCGGCGACAAGCTGGCGCAGGTCTTCGCGGCGCAGCCGCAGCCGCTGGCCGGTGGAGGAGGCGAGCGCCGAGGCCGCCTGGGTATAGGCGGCCTCCATGCCGACCGAGGCGCCGAAGCCGCTCGAGACAATGGTCTGCAGGGTGATGTAGAGGCTGCCCGGCACCGGTATCTTGCCGCCACCCACCGCATTCGCCTCGATCGGGTCGGCGACACGGCGGAACCGGCGCCGCCCGACAAGGTATGACAGCGCGACGAGGATGCCGCCGGCCACCGGGCCGGCGAAGGCCCGCAGCGGATCGAGCGCGGCGACCCCGCTGACCGGCTCGGTCTGGCCGAAGAGAACGAGGCCGAGCAGGTGGACGATCTGCTGCATCGCGACCACCGCCGCGCCGGACAGCAGGCCGATGGCGGCGGCGACCAGGGTATAGGCGGCCTCGTTCCGTCGGATCAGCATCCGCAGTCGGAAAGGCGCGCGCAGGCGCGGCAGCAGGCGGTGCCTGCGGATCGCCGGGGCCTGCTGCACGGTGTCTGTCTTCAGGGCGCCTGTCGCGGCCGGGTCGGGGGAAATAGCAACTGTCCGGCGCCGGGTTACGCTGTCCGGGGGGCAGGGGGCGCATGATGTGAATGCGGTCTCGCGCCGGCTCATTCACGTGTCCTTCCAGGGTCAGATCGTCGTATCCGGTCGCAGCGCATGGCGCGCGGCGGCAGCGTCGGACACCGGTGGGCCGGTTCCGGAGCAGGTTGGGGGCGGTTCGGGGGCGCGGATGCTCATCCGCAGGCCGGTCCGGGCGGGACCGGCCTGCGATCATGGCACGCCGGGGCGGGCTAGAAGACCGACTCCAGGACGTTCATCGAATCCGGCAGCCAGAGGGCAAGCCCGGGAACCAGGGCCAGGACCAGGATCAGCAGGATCTGGATCAGGATGAACGGGGTGATGCCGCGGAAGATCTCGGCCATGGGCACCGACTTGGCGACGCCGTGGATGACGAAGACGTTGATGCCGATGGGCGGGGTGATCTGGCCGATCTCCATCACGATCACGACCACGACGCCGAACCAGATCGGGTCGAAGCCCAGGGACTGCACCGTCGGGAAGATGATCGGCATGGTGATCATGATCATCGGGCCGATGTTCATGATCATCCCGAGGAAGATGTAGATCAGGATGATCAGGGTGAAGACCCACCAGCGCGAGACCTCGAGCGAGCCGATCGCCTGGACCATGGCCGAGGGGATGTCGGAGACGCTGACGAAGAAGCCCAGCACCGTCGCGGCGATGAGGACCAGCAGGATCATGGCGGTCATCTCGGCCGCGGTCTCGGCGGCGCGGACGAAGCCCTGACGGGTGAAATCGGCGCTGAAGAGCGACAGGACCAGGGCACCGACGAGACCGATGCCTCCGGCCTCGGTCGGGGTGATCAGGCCGCTGTAGATGCCGCCGACGACCAGGGCAAAGAGGATCCCTATCGGCCAGACATTGCGCAGCGAGGCCAGCTTCTGCCCGGTGGTGGTGGCCGGGCCGCGGGGCGCGAGCGCGGGATTGAGCGTCGCACGCAGGATGATGTAGGCCGAGAACATCACCACCAGCAGCACGCCCGGCAGCAGGCCCGCCATGAACAGCTTGCCGATCGATTGCTGCGTGATCATGCCGTAGATCACGAAGCCAAGGCTGGGCGGCACCAGGATGCCCAGGGTCCCCCCGGCGGCGACGGCGCCGGTGGCCAGTGAATCGTCGTAGCCTGCCTTCTTCATCTCGGGCAGGGCGACGGACCCCATCGTCGCGGCCGTGGCAAGGCTGTCGCCGCAGATCGATGCGAACCCGCCGCAGCCGGCGGTGGTTGCCACCGCAAGGCCACCGGGCAGGCGCCCGAACCACACGATGCAGGTTTCGAACATCCGGCGTCCGATCCCGGCCTCGAGCGCGACGAACCCCATCAGGATGAAGAACGGCACGACCGTGAAGTAATACTCGATCGCGCCATCGAAGGCGTTCAATTGCAGGACATTGAGGGCCATGCCTTGCCCCATCATGTACCACAGGCCAAGGAACCCCATCAGCGCCATGGCGAAGCTGATCGGCATGCCGAGCAGCATGATGCCCATTATCAGCGCGACCACGACGACACCGGTCGCAACCGGGCCAAGGTCGAGACCGGCGTTGCGCAGCAGGGCCGGCATCGCTAGGAAGACGACCGCCCCCACGAGGCTTGCGAGGACACAGAGGCCCCCGTTGCGGGGTGACATCCGCATCCAGTCCTGCGCGTGCGCCAGCAGGATCGACAGGTTGACAAGGGACACGAGCCCGAAGCCGAGCGCGGCGATCACGTAGAAGGGCGCCCAGGGAATGTTCGTCAGCATCGAGACTTCGCCCGACTGCTGTGCATCCACCGCCCGCGCAACCAGTTCCCAGGCCATCACGGCAAAGATGTAGACGCCCCAGACCGAGAAGATCACGCCGAGGCCGGCCTGCATCGCAGGCGGGAACCGCCCGGTCAGCAGGTCGACCTTGACGTGCCCACCCTTGATCAGCGTGTGGGCGAGGGCGAAGAACAGCACCAGCACCAGGCCGAAGGTCTGGTACTCGATCATGCCGCGAATGGGGGTCTTGAAGATCAGCCTCGAGGCGATGTCGACGAAGACCAGCAGGGCCATGATCACGATCAACAGGCCGCTGGCCAACGCGAGGTAGCGCGCCAAGGGATGCAGGACCCTGTCGAGGATCTCCGAAAGGCACTTGAGTCGATCGGGCAGGCCGGAGCGCATGTCGTCCACGTCTTTTCTTGTGAGGTCTGTCTGTGTCATCACGCGCTCCCTGCGCAGTCTTTTCTTGTCGCCGGGCTCAGACGGGCAGCAGCCAGTCCTCGGGCACCCAGTCGGGCACCGTCGTCATGGTTGCGTCGGCATGTTTGGCCAGCAGGGCGTTGACCTTGTCCAGGATCGGCGTCCCGTTGATCCCCTTCTGCTCGAGCCGCGCCATCCAGGCATCCACGAGGGGCTGTCCGGCAGAGGCCATGGCCGCGCGCATGTCGTCGTCCATCTCCACGATCTCGTCGCCGCGCTCGCGCAGGCCCTTCAGCGTGGCCTCACGACGGTTGTCCACGATGGCGCCGCACAGGTCGGTCCAGTCGTCGGAAAGGTCATCGATCACGCCCTGAACGTCGGACGGCAGACCGGACCACACCTTCTGATTGAGGCCGGCCGGGATCGTCCCGCCGGGCCAGTTGACGATGTTGTGCGCATTGGTCACCTCGTCGAACTTGAAGGGCGGAAGGGCCGCGGTGTTGAAGACCAGCCCGTCCATCGATTTGCGCTGAAGGGCCATGTAGAGGTCCTCCTGCTTGAGGGTCATCGGCACCATGCCGATCGCCTCCTCGAGCATGACGATCGACTTGTTGACGGCCCAGCCGGTGCGGCCCTTGAAATCCGCGAGCGTGCGCGCGGCCGGAAGGCCCGCCGCCCAGTCGAGGTTCATGAAGTCCGAGGCATGGAAGCCGAACATGTGCAGACCGTCGAACTCGGCCGTGAATTCGGGGATCTCGCGGAAGGCGTCGCGATAGGTCCGGTTCTTCTGCAGGATCGTGGTGAAGTTCAGCGGCAGGTGCAGGACGGAGTTGATCGGGAATTCGTCCTCGTACATCCAGGTGGCCATGGTATTGGCCATCTCGACCAGACCCGTGCGCAGCGCCTTCACGGTCTGCGGGGTCTTCACCAGGCTGGAGCCGTGGTACCAGGTGAAGGTCACCGCGTTGTCGGTCCGCCGCTCGACCTCCTTGCACCAGGGCAGCATGACATCCTGGACAAGATACTGACCCTCGGGCTGGGTGCTGCCGACCTTGATCTCGATCGGGCCGGACTTTGCCAGTGCGGGTGCCGCCAGCGCGCCGAAGGTTGCCGTGGTGGCCAGGGCCGCACCGGATTTCAGGAAGGTCCGGCGGCTTTGTCGGGTCAATTCGCAGAGCGGTCTGGATGTCATGAGGCATTCCCTGTCGTTATGGCATCTCGCCGGATGCGCTTTGGCGTCTTTGGACAGGGCGATAATCGCAGCAGAGACTGCGCAGCCATAGGACCAGAGGCCTCGGCTGATGGTGCCACAATGCCAGGATTCCCTCGCCGCAGGACCAATCGCGGCTCATGGCGTGATTAAAATTTAGCCTGTGCATCCTTTTTCGCCCATTATTTAAAACTTCAAGATCGCATCTTCACAGGCGGTTCGACGCAAAATTCGGCATACGTGCGAATTAATTGCGCACTCGCAATGCGATAGCGGGATCCCGCGCGCCCCTTTGGCGGATATGCCAGGTTGGGCCGCACTTCGGGACGCGCCCGGTCGTGGCGCCATCAATGAGATGGCCTGGCTCTGCCGGGTGGCCGAACCCGTGACTTAAGACTGCGCTGTCCATGGCCAGAGCTGCGATTGGATCCGTCCCTTTCCGGCCTGAAGCCCCCAGATGAAGGCGCTCCCGATGAACATTCACCAACCCCAACACTTGCCCGTCGACTGGGATACAGACCGGATCATCAGCCGTCGCGACCAGTATTTCGCGGCCACGCAACGCGCCTTCGTGCCCTTCGCCGAGCCCCTGATCATCAAGAAGGGACGCGGCCAGTACGTCTGGGACGAGAAGGGCAACAAGCTGATCGACCTGATGGGCATGAACCTGTGCATCAGCGTCGGCCACGCCCATCCCATGGTCGTCGAGGCGGTGCGCGCGCAGGCCGGCGAGCTGATGCACTGCACCACGGTCTTCCACCACCCCGTGCCTGTCCAGTTCGCCGAGGAACTTGCCGCCACCATGCCCGCGGGCGAGGAATGGGTCGTGCACTTCACCAACTCGGGCACCGAAGCCATCGACCTTGCGATGATGATGGCGCGGACCTACACCGGCAACAGCGACCTGATCGCGCTGCGCAACTCCTACCACGGGGCGACCTTCGGCGCGCAGAGCATCACCGGCACCCGCAGCTTCCGCCACGACGTCGGCTTGCTGAACAACATCACGTTCGCGGCCGAGCCGAACCAGTATCGCGGCACCTATGGTCCGGGCACCGACCCCTATGTCGCGGACATGCAAAGCGTGATCGATTACACCACCAGCGGCAGGATCGCAGGCGCGTTGATCGAGACGGTGCAGGGTTACGGCGGGATCATCCCGATGCCCGAAGGCTACCTCTCGCGGGTGGCCCGGATGGTGCGCAAGGCCGGCGGCCTGCTGATCCTCGACGAGGTGCAGAGCGGCTTTTGCAAGACCGGCCAGGGCATGTGGGGCTTCGAGGCCCATGACGTGGTGCCCGACATCGTCGTCATGGCCAAGGGCATCGGCAACGGCATCCCGCTGGCCGCCGTCGTCGTCCGCAAGGAGATCGCCGAGGCCATGGCCGGCAAGTACGTCTTCCACACCTACGGTTCGAACCCGATCGCTTGCGCCGCCGGACGCGCGGTGCTGCAGGTCATCCGCGAGGAGAACCTGCTCGAGAACGTGCGCGTCGTCGGCGACGCCCTCCGGGAAAAGCTGCTCTGGCTCCAGTCGCGGCACGAGGTCATCGGCGATGTCCGCGGCATGGGCTTCATGCAGGCCATGGAGCTGGTGAAGGATCGCGACACCAAGGAACCCGCGCCCGAGGAAACCGCCCGTGTCTTCGCCCGCACCCGCGAGCAGGGGCTGATCATGTCCAAGTCCGGCAACTTCGGGAACATCATCCGCATGGTTCCCCCGCTCTGCCTGTCGATGGACGATGTCGAGGAGATCGGCGCGCGCCTTGACCGCGCGTTCTCGGCAGGAGCGGCGCGGGCATGACACGTCATCTGCACGACCTGACGGCGGCCGAACTTTCGGCCGCCTATCGTCAGCGCAGCCTCTCGCCGGTCGAGGTCACCGAGGCGGTGCTCGAGCGGGCCGAGGCGCTGAACCCGGCGCTGAACGCCTTTTGCCACATCGACCACGACGGGGCCCGGGCAGCGGCGGCCGCGTCCGAGGCCCGCTGGGACGCGGGCGCGCCGCTGGGGCCGCTGGACGGCGTGCCCGTCTCGGTCAAGAACGCGCTGGCGATGGCAGGTGTCACGGTCAGCCGTGGCTGGAAGGCGCTGAAGGACAACCCTCCACCGGCGACCGACGCGGCCCCGGTCCGGCGCATGCGTGCCCAGGGCCTGATCTGTTTCGGATCGACGACGATGCCCGACCTGGGCGGGACCGGCGCCGGTCAAAGTTCGGCTTGGGGCATCACCCGCAACCCCTGGAACCCGGACTGGAACACCGGCGGATCCTCCAGCGGCTGCGCCTCGGCGCTGGCGGCCGGCATCGGCCCGCTTTCGCTTGGCACCGACTTGGGCGGCTCTGTCCGGCTTCCGGCCACCTTCTGCGGGCTTTCCACCATCAAGCCGACCCAGGGCGTCACGTCCTTCCTGCCGCCCAGCACCATGCGCTCGACCGGTCCCATGGCGCGCACCGTCCGGGACACGGCCATGTTCCTGACCGCGCTGGCCGGGCCCGACGTGGCGGACTGCTATTCCCTGCCGGGCGACGGTGTCGTCTACGAGGATGGCCTGCAGGCCGACGTCCGCGGCTGGAAGATCGGCATCCTCGAGAGCATGGGCGGTGACGATGCCGTCGACCCGGTGATCACCCGGGCCCTGTGGGAGGCCGCGGGCCTCTTCGAGGCGGCCGGGGCCGAGATCGTGCGGATCCCCCGGATCCTCGAGGTGGATTACCTCGACACGTTGCACACGGCCTTCGGGGCGATCTCGCTCGGCGCCGTGCAGGGGGCCACGGAAGCAAAGCTGGCGCAGCTGCTGCCGGCCGTTCTGGCCTCGATCCGCCGGGCCGAGGCGATGTCCCTTCAGGACTACGCCGTCGCCATGACGGTTCTGGAAAAGGCGAAATCCGACGTCATCGCCGCGACCGCGCCCTTCGACGTGGTGCTGGCACCGACCTGCAAGGTGGTGAACTTTGCCGCCCAGGACGTGGGCCCAGATCCAGAAAGCTTCCTGAGTGCCATCCACTACACGGCGATGTTCAACCAGACCGGCCAGCCTGCGGCCGTGACCTGTGCCGGGTTCAGCGAGATCGGCCTGCCCTTCGGGCTTCAGTTCATCGGCAAGCGCTTCGATGACCGCAAGGTGCTGAGCGCCGCCGCCTGGTACGAGGCCCGGCGCGGCTTCGACATCAGCTGGCCGCAACCCGCGGTCTGATCCTGCCGGGGATCAGGCCGAGCGGATGATGTCCGCCAGCAGCCTGATCCCCGGTTCGATCTTCGCGGTATCGATCGCCGAAAGCCCCAGCCGGAAATATGCGGTGCTGCTTGTCGTGTCGGCGAGGAACCGGTTGCCCGCATCGAAGAGCACCCCCTGCGCGGCAGCCCTGTGTTCGACCTCGGCCATGTTCGTCCCGTCGGGGGCGCTCAGCCAGATCGAAGAGCCGCCGTTCGGCGGGACGAAGCGCGCCTCCGGCAGGTATTGCCCAAGGGCCTTCGAAGTCACGCGAACCCGCTCTGCGAAGGCTTTCGCCAGCCGGGTCATGTAGCGTTCGTGATGGCCCAGGCCGATGTAATGCGCGGCGGCGCGCTGGTTGTTCGCCGGCGGATGGCGCATCATCAGCTGCCGGGCCGATCGCGCCGCATCGATGAAATCGGCCGGGGCGACGATATAGCCAAGGCGCAGGCCCGAGGCGAGGGTCTTTGACAGGCTGCCGATGTAGATGACCCGGTTGTCCGTATCCAGCGCCTTGATCGCGGGGTTGGGGCTGCCGGAAAAGGTCAGCTCGCTGTCGTAATCGTCCTCGATCAGGATGACGTTGCGCTCGGCCGCCGCTTCGAGCACTTCGATCCGGCGATCCAGCGGCATGGTCACGGTGGTCGGGTTCTGATGGCTGGGCGCGACATAGATGATGTCTGCCTCGTCGCCCAGCTGATGCGGGTCAAGTCCCTGCTCATCGACGTCGAGGTCGATCAGTCGGGCCCCGCGTGCCCGGAAGATGTTGCGGACATCGGGGTAGACGAAGCGCTCCGTCCCCAGTGTCGTGCCCTGCGCGCAAAGCGCATAGGCGATCAGGAACAGCGCGTTCTGGGCCCCGAGGGTCACCAGGATCTCCTCGCGTCGGGCACCGATGCCGCGCCGGGGCAGGACGTAGCGGCGCAGCTGTTCGACGAAGGCCGGATCATCCTCGACACCGTAATCCGAAACCCAAGCGGCCGAATTCTCGGCGTTGCAGGTCAGCAGCATGGCTTCGCGCCACTCGGGCCCCTGCGAGAGCGACCTGTCGATCTGACCATGGACGAAGGGAAAGGGTGCGGCACGCCAGTCGGATTGCCGGCTGATCGCGGTGCGGCTGTCCGGTTTCGTCACGCTGACGCGGCCCTGCGGAAGGCGCGAGAGGGTGGTGCTGCCCGGCTCGCCGCGGAACCCGACGGTCGTCTCCAGCACCAGCTCGGGATTGACGAAATGCCCTTGGCGCGTCGAAATGCAGAGATAGCCGTCCTGTACCAGCAGGTCGTAGGCATGCGCGATGGTGTTGCGACTGACATCGAGCGTTTCGGCCAGCTGCCGGGTCGAGGGGACGCGTGCGCCCCGCAGCAGCTTCCTTTCGACAACCAGCTGGACGATCAGTTGCCGGACCTGAAGCTGCAGCGTCAGGCCGGCAGAGCGGCCTTGGCGGAAGTATTGCTGCCAGATCAGCGCGTTGTGCGGCATCGCGCTGTTGATGCGGAAGTCGGAACTGCCCGAAGTCATCTGCGGGTTGCCTGGTTCCATCGTGCCATCGCCCTGCGCCATGCAATAAAGCCTGTGGTGGTGCGAGCGCGCCTGGTCAGCCGCGTTGCCACGGTCGAACAGTATCGCGGGGCTTCCGGGATGACGAGCCCCGGTCATGAGGTTGAAAGCGGTCATTCAAGCCCGGGTGTTCCCCTGAATACGCCTGCTGCGTGGACGCTCCCCTTCAGCAGAGTTCGAGGCGGGCCGGTGTGCAGGGAAGACCGATCAGGGCTGATAGATGCGCCTCGACCGCGTGGAGAAGCGGCCATGAACGACTTCCGCCTGACAGACAACGAGGTATCGAGGTGGTCCCCGTTCTCCGGACAGGTTTGCGGCGGTGCCAAGTTTGCCTTGTGATCATGCCGCCACCTGAAGGTGAGGGCCGTGCCTGCCCGGGTCGACCCGGTCTCGAAGGCGTGGAGATGGACGCACTCGTACCTCAGGGACCGCCGTGGACGCTCGGTCATGACTTTGTCCATCCAGCGTCCCTGGTCCTCCATCGAGGCCGTTGCGTCCAGCAACAGTTGCATGAACCGGGGCTGGTGCGTGGCCGCAGCCAACCAGACTGCGCTCATAATCTGGGCGCTGCTTGCCAAGAAAGAGGACTACCGCCCCGCGATGTGATGCGGGACGGGTCGAGTTTAGGCGAGTGAGCAAATGAACCGACCGGGACCCGGTCCGTGCAAACCCTGGCTGCTATAAAAGGCCCGAGAAGCCGACCGTTTGTTGAGGGCCGCGCTTCGCGGATTACGCATGCGCGCGCGCCAGCATCGACCGGCGACGCTGGATAGATTTCAGTGCCCGTCATGTTCGGTACCCACCTTGAAACCCATCCCAAGGGAGGCCCGTCCATAGATGCAGATGATGCGCCGGCAAGTGGTGTGGTTGGCGGCGGGCGTCGCGCTCTGATACGGGCCGAGCAGGTCATGGGCGGGCGCGTTGCGCTGCCCCCGGACACTCTCATTTCGTCGCGCGGTACCGATCTACGGCGACCGTGCTCGATTGTCTGCGATGGGCTGACGCTCATCCGTTGCGTCGCTTCGCAGCGACAGATCACCGATCGGGATCCTTGCCGCGCCGCCGCACGGCTTCTTCGAGCCTATCAAGGACGGTCGCGCGATGGTGCAGCTTGGATGCAATGGACCGGATGTTCCTCCAGCGAAGGTCGTCCGTGCCCAGAGATCGGCGGTGGGTATGAGGGCCGGCCCTCTGCGGCTAAGCTTGTGGCCGTTGAAGGGGGATCTGCCATGATCGATGTCGAGGAACATATCGTCTCCGCCGAGCGGCTGCGCGAGCTTCTTCCAACCGAAGGCTTCGTGAACACCTTTCTCAAGGTCAGCGACCGGCTCAACGACGTGGCACGCGACTTCATCGCGAAGTGCCCCTTCGTCGTGATCGCGACAAAGGCCTCGGGCGGACTGATCGATGTGTCACCGAAAGGGGATCCGGCCGGCTTCGTGGAGGTCTTCGACGAGCGGACGCTGATCATCCCCGACAGGCTCGGCAATCATCGGGTCGACGGGTTCCACAACCTGCTCGAGGACCCGAGCGTCGCGGTCCTGTTCATCATCCCCGGCCATGGCGACACGCTCCGGGTGGCCGGCAAGGCGCGGATCGTTCGCGATGCCGCGATCAGCAGACGGCATGCCGTGAACGGCAAGGAACCTCTTCGCGCCCTGATCGTCGAGGTGGAGGAGGCCTTCATGCACTGCTCGAAGTCGATGATCCGATCCCGTCTGTGGCAGCCGGCGTATTGGCTAGAACGCAAGTCGGCTCCGACGCTTGCCGACTGGGTCGTCGCGACGGTCGATCGGGAGCAGACCCTCGACGAGGTTCAGGCCGACCACAGCGCGGACGAGGCTGCACGGCTTTACTGAAGTCCCGGGCCGTTGATCGCATCGAGGGTCGCAAGGTGTCAGGGCCCCGGCAGCCGTCTGTCGTTCCAGACCCGGAGATGATGAGACGTTGGCAGCATCGCATCGGTCAGGATCACGTGGGGTTCCGTGCGCGAACCGCCCAAGCGCGGGCCGTCAGGCGGATCGGCCCATCGCTCTCCAGCCGTTCTTTAAGCCGTGTCCGCAGCGAGCTGCGCAGCTCGGGCGAAAGGCCGAGGCAGTAGCCCGGGGCCGGACCGGTGCCGAGGGTGAACGGCGTCCAGTAGGCGTCGAAATCCGGGAACTCGGCGGTGATCTCGATCGGGACCACATTCGGTTCGGCGAACCCCGCCTGGGTGCACATCTCGGCCAGCACCCTCGGACGGCAGAAGGGAAATCGCACGGCCTCGTCCAGCACCCCGGCTGCGGGGTCGAGCTTCGCAGCCTCCTTCCAGAAGGCGTCGACGAAGCCGAGCCCGCCGCCCGGATAGTCCCATACGTAGAAGGCCAGCTGCCCGCCCGGACGCAGGACGCCGCGTGCCTCGGCCAAAGCCGCCGCACGGTCGGGCACGAAGTTCAGCACCAGTCCGGAAACGAGGAGATCCGCGCTGCTGCTGGCTGTCGGAAGCTGGTCGGCAACCGCCTGCTGAAACCGTGCCCGCGGGTCGCGGAGCGCGTTGCGGGTGTGGATGACGAAGCCCCCCGCGGGGTCCGTCGCAAGGATCGACCGCGGCAGCGCGCGGCGCAGGATCTCCGAGGTCAGCGCCCCAGTGCCGCAGCCGACCTCGACCCAGTCCGCGCCCGCCGGCGGATCCAGCCAATCCAGGAACCGCTCGGCGATCTGCCGGCTCCAGCGGCCCATGTAACGCTCGTAGCTGTCACCTGCCGTCCAGGCATCCTGTCGTGCTTCGGCCTGCATGGTCATGCCCTCCCTGTCACCGTGCCCAGTGTGAACCCGCCGGGCCGCCCCTCAAGTTCATTTTCTGAAGTTGAGCCGTGACCGGCGCGGGCCTAGGCTCGGGCCATGAAGGAACGTCAGGGATACGGCCAGTTCTGCCCGATCGCACGGGCTTCGGAGATCCTCGCCACGCGCTGGACGCCGCTGATCCTGCGCGAGCTTCACTTCGGCAGCACGCGTTACGGCGATCTGCGGCGCGGCCTGCCGCGGATCTCGAGCGCGATGCTCGCGCAGCGGCTGAAGGAACTGGAACAGGCGGGCATCGTCACCGTCGCCCGTGCAGAGGGAGCCGGCCCTGCCTATGGCCTGTCCGAGGCCGGGGCGGCGCTGTTCCCGGTGCTGGAGGCGATGGGCCGCTGGGCGCAGGCCC
Organism: Frigidibacter sp. MR17.24; assembly: GCF_037095655.1. Classification (NCBI taxonomy): domain Bacteria; kingdom Pseudomonadati; phylum Pseudomonadota; class Alphaproteobacteria; order Rhodobacterales; family Paracoccaceae; genus Frigidibacter; species Frigidibacter sp. MR17.24. The sequence continues at coordinate 446,963 of NZ_JBAWKE010000003.1, read as the reverse complement.
ATGCCCGCGCCGACATGACGAAGGACGACAACCTCGATCCCGACCTTCTGATGTGGAACATCCGTCGCCGGGCCAACTGCGGTCATGTCCCGGCGGGCGGGCATTTCGTCGCGATGTTCCAGTTCCTGGGCGTTCCTGTCCCGCGCAGCCGGTTCTGGCTTCTCTTCACGGGCGACGGGGTCGAGATCTGCCTGCGCGATCCCGGGCATGAGGTCGGGCTGCAGGTCACGGCGCATATCCGCACGATGACGCGGATCTGGCTGGGGCATCTGCCGCTCGACCAGGCGATCAGCAGCCGCGACCTGCTGCTGGAGGGATCGCGACAGACGATCCGCGAGTTCTCGGACTGGTTCGCGCTCAGCGCGCTGGCCGATAGCTGCGATGCGGATGGTCCGCGGTCCTGACCCGATTTCCGGCATCGAGCGTTGCCCGAACGCTTCGGCCCTTCGTTCGTCGGTCGCGACATGGCATCGCCTGGTGTCGCAGGCACCTTCAGCGGTGACCGAGCCGATATCTTCCCGCTCGGCGTGTTGCGACAGCAGCTGTGGAAGCAGCGGGCTGTCGCCCTGTCGGCTGAACGTGTCGTCGACGGCCCGGATATCGCCGGTCTGCGCATAGATGCCGATATGGACCTTGCGCCACTGCCTACGGCGCGACGCACCGTGCTTGCGTGCCTGCCACTCACCACCGCCGCGGACCTCTATGCCCCTCGCCGGTTCGCTCGAACCGGTGGCGCTTACCGGCGCGATATCAACTAGCAGGGTCACGGGGCCGTCCGGGCGGCCATGGGGATCTGCACCGCAAGCCGGGCCTGGCGCCGGCGTGACGCGTGGAATAGTCCGGAACAGGCCAGTCCAGCCCCGCCATCTCGATCAGGCTGATGGCTCGATAGTCAGGCCAGTTTGTCGTGCGGCACCGAGGAGAAGAGGGCTCCGGCATGGCCCGAAGCCAAGGTTCAGGACACACGGCGTGAAGCTGCCTCACGGGTAGATGCAGCAATGCCCAGTGGAAGACTGCATTCTCTCTCTCCGTGTGACTGCGTTGATGGATGACCCGGTCGCCGGGGCGCGGCGCTCAGGCCAGTGTGCGCCGCGCGGTCCGGTGGCGCCCACGCCAGGCGCGCCAGATCGAGACGAGGATGCTCGCCGCGGTCACCATCAGGAACAGCACGCCGATCGGACCGGCCACGAAGACTGTGTAGTCGCCATCCGCGCAAGGACCGGCAGGAACAGCGCGCCCACGACATACTGCACGAGGGCCGCGAGGATCACCCCGAAGAGGATCGATTGGACCAGTGCCGGCTGCTCGGCGAGGAACTGCGGTCCCGGATGCAGCCCGTGCATGATCAGCGCGCCCATGATGATCGCCGTCGTCGGCGGGCCCGACACGCCAAGCGCCAGCATCGGGACCAGCGCGCCGCCGACGGTGGCATTTTCGACGCCTCGGGCCGTTTCGAGCGGGTGCGGGCATAGTCGCGCGCGACGCAGCAGGCGCTGTTGCCGCCGACACCCGCCCGGATCCCGAGCACGGTACCGATGACCGAGCCCGACAGCATCGAGCGCCAGATCTCGCGCCAGAGCCGGGCCGACATGAAGACATGGCCGGCGCCGGACGTGTCCATGCCCTGTCCCCGGGCATGTTCCTCATCGCCAGCAGCAGCGCAAGCCCGCCTAGTATTCCACCGACGGTCAGGCGGTGAGCGAGATCGAGATCGCCACGGTCGCGCGGCCCTTCTGCGACATTTCATCGCCGTCGATCGCCGTGGCGGCGGCAGTCGTTCCCGGTGTCGACAGCAGGGTCGCGCTGATCGAGCCGCCGTATTCGGCCGTGACGTAGAGCGGGATCATCAGCAGCATGCCGCGTGCGGGCGACATCGCGCAGGTGAAGGGGATCAGCAGGCTCGGCCCGCTCGAGGGGCGAGGCTCCGGAAGCGCGCCGATGAACAGGACGCCCAAGTCCCGAGGCTGAAGATGATCCCAGAGCTTGCGCGATACCGTCCATGTCCTGCTCCGCCGCCGCCGGCCGCGCCTCCTCCGGGCGTCCCGCTTGCGAGAGCCTTTGTCGGCAGGACCTGTCGCGCGGCCAATTCGGCTGGCCACCGCGTCATGAGTTGGCGCTGGAGCGACCCTCGCGGCGGCGCCCGGCGCAGGGCGGGGCCGTGGTACGCGCCGGCTGCGAAGGATGCGGTTCCGGTCGCGGTGGGTCTTAGCCCTCGTCCCGCGCTCGCCTTCGGATCGCGTGGCGGGGTCAGTCCAACATGCCGTTCGCGCGTTGCAGCGCGCGGACAAAGGCGACGATCGCCTTCACATCGGCCCGCGTCACGCCCTCGACCGGGGGCATGTCGCCAAAGCGCCAGTGATGCGCCCGGACACCCCATTCCGCCGCCATCAGGAAGGCCTGATCGCCATGGTGGTCGGGCAGGTAGAACGGATGCAGGAACGGCGGTCCCCGGTCGGTGCCGGTCGCGACCTCGCCGTGGCAGCTGGCGCAGAGGGCGGCATAGGCGCGCTGGCCGATCGCCGCCTCGCCCGTCACCTCGGGGCGGACGACCGATCCGGGCTCGGGTGCGTTGACGCCGCCCGCCAGCGCGGGAAGGCCGGCCGCGACGGCGAGCACCGCGATCGGCAGGCCCAGCCGCCGGTTCATGCCCGGCCCTCCGGGCCGGCCAGGTCCGTCAGGATCGGGCAGTCCGGCCGGTCGTCGCCGTGGCAGCGATGCACGAGATCGGACAGCGTCACCTTCAGCGCCTCGAGTTCGGCGATCTTGCGGTCGATCTCGCCCAGCCGCTCCTCGGCCAGCCGCTTCACGTCGGCGCTCGCGCGCTCGCGGTCCTCGTACAGCGACAGCAGCGCCCGGCAGTCGTCGATCGAAAACCCGAGTGACCGCGCCCGGGCCAGGAACCCCAGCTTCGCCGCCTCGCGCGCGCCGAAGTCGCGATAGCCGTTCGCGGCGCGGGCCGGGCTGACCAGCCCGATCTCCTCGTAATAGCGGATCGTCTTCGCCGGCAGGCCGCTCGCCTCGGCCGCGTCCTTGATGTTCATCGCGCCACCCCCATTCTTTCCGTCAAATCCTAAGGCTTCCCGCCGCTGGAAGGTCAATCGCGAATTGCCCCTTGACCTTCCAGCGACTGGAAGGACTACGTCACAGGGCGACGCAGGGTTCCTGCCCAGGAGGCATACATGCACGCACATCATCATCACGACCATGGCACCGGCCAAGGTTGCTGCGGCGGCAAGGGCCATGGGGCCGCCAAGGCCACAGTCATCCGCGACCCGGTCTGCGGCATGACCGTCGACCCCGAGGCCGGCAAGCCGAGCCTCGATCACGACGGCCGCACCTTCCACTTCTGCTCGGACGGCTGCCGCACCAAGTTCGCCGCCGCGCCGGACAACTACCTCACCGCGAAGGACCCGGTCTGCGGCATGAGTGTCGACCGCGCCAGCGCCGCGCACATGGCCAAGCACGAAGGCCAGCGGTTCTATTTCTGCTCGGCTCGCTGCCAGGAGAAGTTCGAGGCCGATCCCGACGCCTGGCTGGGCGACCGCCCCGCGCCCGAGGCCCCGGCCGGCGCGCAATGGACCTGCCCGATGCACCCCGAGATCGTGCAGGACGGCCCCGGCGACTGCCCGATCTGCGGCATGGCGCTGGAGCCGATGATGCCGAGTGCCGACAGCGGCCCCAACCCCGAGCTGGTCGATTTCCGGCGCCGGCTGTGGATCGGCGCGCCCCTGGCGGCCGTGGTCTTCGTGCTCGAGATGGGCGACCATGTCGGCCTGCCGTTCCGCGACTGGCTCGGGCCCACCGCCTTCCTCTGGGTCCAGGCCGTGCTGGCGACGGCGGTCGTCTGGCTGACGCGGGTGTTCTTCAAGCGCGGCTGGTCCTCGATCGTCAACCGCAGCCCGAACATGTGGACGCTGATCGCGATCGGCACCGGGGCGGCGTGGATCTTCTCGGTGGTGGCGCTGCTGGCACCCGGGATCTTCCCGCATGCCATGCGCCATGACGGCATGGTGCCGGTGTATTTCGAGGCGGCGGCGGTGATCCTGATCCTCGTGCTCGTCGGCCAGGTGATGGAGCTGACCGCGCGCGACCGCACAGGCGACGCGATCCGGGCGCTGATGGACCTTGCGCCGAAGACCGCGCGGCGGGTTCGTGACGGGCAGGAGGAGGACGTGCCCCTCGACGCGGTCGCGGCGGGGGACCTCCTGCGCGTGCGCCCGGGCGAGGCGGTGCCGGTCGACGGCACGGTGACCGAGGGTCATTCGAGCGTCGACGAGAGCATGGTGACCGGCGAGCCGGTGCCGGTCGAGAAGACCGAAGGCGCGGCCGTCACCGGTGGCACGCTGAACCGCACCGGCAGTTTCGTCATGCGCGCCGAGCGGGTGGGGGCGGAAACGACGCTGTCGCGCATCGTCGGTCTCGTCGCGCAGGCGCAGCGCTCGCGCGCGCCGATTCAAGCGGCGGCCGACCGGGTGGCGGGCTATTTCGTGCCGGCGGTCGTCGGCTCGGCCCTGCTGGCGTTTGTCCTGTGGTGGGCGATCGGGCCCGCGCCGGCGCTGAGCCACGCCTTCGTCGCCGCGGTCTCGGTGCTGATCATAGCCTGCCCCTGTGCGCTGGGCCTTGCGACCCCGATGTCGATCATGGTGGCGACCGGGCGCGGCGCGCATGCGGGCGTCCTGATCCGCGATGCCGAGGCGCTGGAGCGGCTGGCCAAGGTCGACGTGCTGGTCGTGGACAAGACCGGCACGCTGACCGAGGGCCGCCCCTCGCTGACCGAGGTCGTCCCGGGCGCGCTCGACGAGCCCGCGATCCTCGCCCATGCGGCGGCGCTCGAGCGCGGCTCGGAACACCCGCTGGCCGAGGCGATCACCGCCGGGGCCGAGGCGCGCGGGGCCGAGCGGCTTGAGGTGCAGGACTTCGATGCCGTCACCGGCAAGGGCGTGACGGGCACGGTGAACGGCGCGCGGGTGGCCCTTGGCAATGCCGCGCTGATGGCGGCCGAGGGCATCGAGACCGGCGATCTTGCTGCCCGCGCGGCAGAGCTTCAGGCGCAGGGCCGCACCGCGATGTTCCTCGCGGTGGGCGGCACGGCCGCGGGCCTTGTCGCGGTCGCCGACAAGGTGAAACCCACCACGGCCGAGGCGATCAGGGGCTTGCACGACGCGGGTCTGCGCATCGTCATGGCCACGGGTGACGCCGAGGCGACGGCGAAGGCGGTGGCGAAAAGCCTCGGCATCGACGAGGTCCGCGCCGGGGTCTCGCCCGAGGACAAGGGCGCGCTGGTGGCCGAGCTGCAGGCCAAGGGCCTGAGCGTCGCCATGGCGGGCGACGGGGTGAACGACGCCCCCGCGCTGGCGGCGGCGGACGTGGGCATCGCGATGGGCACCGGGGCCGACGTGGCGGTGGAAAGCGCGGGCATCACGCTGGTGAAGGGCGACCTGACGCGCATCCTGACCGCGCGGCGGCTGGCACAGGCGGCGATGGCCAACATCCGCCAGAACCTGTTCTTCGCCTTCGTCTACAACGCGGCGGGCGTGCCGCTGGCGGCGGGGCTTCTCTACCCGTTCCTCGGCATCCTGCTGTCGCCCGTGGTCGCGGCGGCGGCGATGAGCCTCAGCTCGGTCTCGGTCATCGGCAACGCGCTGCGCCTGCGCGCGCTGAAGCTCGACTGAGACCAAGGTCGGTGGCGGGCGATTGCCGCGCCACCGATCCGGCTCTTGCCCCGCGCCCCTGCAATCCGGTAGGTTTTCCCCATGTGGCACCGCCTTCGCGCTCTTCTCCCGCTTTGCGTCGTGATCCTGATCACGGCGACGGTGGCGTTGAGCCCGGCCAATGCCGCCTCGATGCTCGACTGCGATGGCACGGCGACCGCCCCTGCCAAGGCCTCCGACATGGGCCATGACCATGCCTCGATGTCCCATGCGGATGAAACGCCCGCGCCCGGCGACATGAAGGCCGACCACTGCGCCAGCCACGCCTGCCTGATGGCGATCGCCGCGCTGGCGATCCAGCCCGCGGCGCCGTTGCGCCTTGCGCAGCCGCAGGGCCTGCCGGTGCGCGCGTCGCTCATCGACCTCGCGATCCCCGAGGGGCTGCGCCGGCCACCCCGCGCCTGATCCGGATCCCGCACGCGCGGGGGGCCAAGCCCTCGCGCCCGTCGTGACCTGTGATCGGATGAGGACCCTTCGTGAAACCCGTTCTTGCGGCCATCGTGCCGCTGCTTGCCGCCGGCTGCGCGCCGGTGGACAGGCTGACCCCTGCGCCGGGGCTGATCGCCCCGGCCGATCCCGCAACCGCGCGCCCGGCCCCTTCGGGCCCCGCCGTCGCCTATACCGCGCATGAGATCACCGAGCCGGGCGACTGGCGCGGCCTTAACGACGCCCAGTCGGGAGGTCGACCATGAAGCCGCTGATCCTGGGCCTGTCCGCCGCCCTGACCCTGTCGGCCTGCGCCGATTTCGGCACGATGGGCCGCGCCTCGGAGCCCCGCGCGGGCTTCGCGCGGACCGAGGCCGCAGCCCGCTCTGCCGGGCTGAAGGCCGCCTGGCACCTGACGCCGGCCGAGGTCGCGGCCAATGCCGCCCGCGTCCGCGCCAGGGTGCAGGGCAAGACCGTCAACGCCGACACCGCGGTGCAGGTGGCGCTGGTCAACAACCGCGCGCTGCAGGCGCGCTATGCCGAGCTGGGCCTGTCCTCGACCGAGCTTTGGGAGGCCGCGATGGGCCCGGTCCCGACGCTCGGCGTCTCGGCCACCGGCCTTGCGGGCGATGCCGCGCGCAGCCTCGAGGCGGCGCTCGCGACCTCGCTTCTCGACATCGCCACCGCGAAGCCCCGCACCCGCGTGGCGCAGATCCGCTTCGAACAGGCCGAGCTTGCGGCGCTGTCCGAGACCATGGCGCTCGCCGTCGAGACCCGCCGCGCGTGGATCGAGGCGGTCGGCGCCTTCGAAGCGGCAGCGCTGATCGGCCAGGCCCAGGGCACGGCTGAGGCCGCGTCGGAGCTGGCGTCGCAGCTTGGCCAGACCGGGGCGCTGAACCGGGCCGATCAGGCGCGGGAACATGCCTTCACCGCGGAACTCGCCGCCGAGCGCGCCGCCGCGCGGCTCGAGGCCGAGGTCGCCAAGGAACGGCTCTTGCGGCTGATGGGTCTTTGGGGCGGCGATCTCGACGTCTTCGTCCCCGATGCCCTGCCGGGGCTGCCGGGCCGGCCGCGAGGGGCCGCCGACATCGAGCGGCTGGCCCTGCAGAACCGCCCCGATCTGGCGGCGGGACGGCTGGAGCTGGACGCGGTCGCGCTCGACTACCGGCTGGAAGGCCGGACGCGGATGATCTCCGACGTGGCGCTGGCCGCGGGCGGCGAGGCCGAGCGCGAGGATGGCGAGACCGACCGCACGGCGGTGCTGGACCTGGATTTCGAGATCCCGCTCTACGACACCGGCAGGCTCGTGTCGAAGCGCGGCCAGATGGCCTATCTGAAGGCCGCCAACGCGCTGGCCGACCAGGCGATCGCCGCGCGGGCCGAAGCGCGGATCGCGCAGCGGCAGGTCACCGGCCGTCACGCCATCGCGCGCCAGTGGCGCGACCAGGTGGTGCCGCTCCGGGCCGAGATCGATGAGCAGGCGCTCCTGTCCTACAACGGCATGCTCACCTCGGCCTTCGATCTTCTCGAGGATGCCCGCGACGGGCTCGAGGCGCGGCTCTCGGCGGCCGAGGCCAAGAAGGACTACTGGATCGCCGAGACCGACGTGACCGCCGCCATCTGGGGCGGCCCGATCTCCAGCGAAGGAGGCGACGAATGAACCGCAGACAGATGCTGGGCGCCGGGATCGGCGCCGGTGCGGTGCTGGCCTCGGCCGCCGCCGCGCAGACCCGCTTTCGCGACCTGCCCGAGGCCGCGGTGATGGACAGCCCCGCGACCGCGGTGCCGCCGCGCCCGGGCTCGGGGCCCGACTACAACCCGGTGGTCACGCTCAACGGCTGGTCGCTGCCCTGGCGGATGAACGGCAATGTCAAGGAGTTCCACCTGGTCGCCGAACCGGTCGAACGGATCATGGCCGAGGGGATGATCGCCCGCCTCTGGGGCTACAACGGCCAGTCCACCGGCCCGACGATCGAGGCGGTCGAGGGCGAGCGGGTGCGGATCTACGTCACCAACCGCCTGCCCGAACACACTTCGGTCCACTGGCACGGGCTGATCCTGCCCTCGGGGATGGACGGGGTCGGCGGCCTCAGCCACCCGGCGATCCCGCCGGGCAAGACCTTCGTCTACGAGTTCGACCTGATCAAGTCGGGCACCTTCATGTACCACCCCCATGCCGACGAGATGGTGCAGATGGCGATGGGGATGATGGGGCTCTTCATCGTGCACCCGCGCGACCCCGCCTTCATGCCGGTCGACCGCGACTTCGCCTTCCTGCTCGCGGCCTATGACATCGACCCCGGCACCTACCTGCCGCGGGTGGCCGAGATGACCGACTTCAACCTGTGGACCTTCAACAGCCGGGTCTTCCCCGACATCGACCCGCTGGTCGCGGCGAAGGGCGACCGGGTCCGCGTGCGGGTCGGCAACCTGACGATGACCAACCACCCGGTGCACATGCACGGCTACGACTTCGAGGTCACCTGCACCGACGGCGGCTGGGTCCGCCCTGAGGCGCGCTGGCCCGAGGTGACGATCGACATCCCCGTCGGCGCGATGCGCGCCTACGAGTTCGACGCGAACCACGTCGGCGACTGGGCGCTGCACTGCCACAAGTCGCATCACACGATGAACGCGATGGGCCACGACCTGCCGACGGTGATCGGCGCCGACAAGTCGCGCCTGACGGCGATGATGCGCCGCCACCAGCCCGGCTACATGCCGATGGGCACCGCCGGCATGGCCGACATGGGCGAGATGTCGATGGAGCTGCCCGAGAACACCGTGCCGATGATGACCGGCTGGGGGCCCTACGGCCCGCTCGAGATGGGCGGGATGTTCACCGTCCTGAAGGTGCGCGAGGGCATCGCGCCCGGCGACTATTCCGACCCGGGCTGGTTCGAGAACCCGCCCGGCACCCAGGCCTGGGAATGGACCGGCGAGCTTCCGGACCACGCCCGCAACGACAGCCCCCGCACGATCCTGACCCCGCCCGGCCACCTGCGCCGCGGCTGAGCCCCAATTTCCCGAGGAGAGACCCAGATGACCACCAGACTGTCCCTGATCGCCGCCGCGCTTTGCCTCGCGCCGGTCGCGGCCCTTGCCGCCGGAAACCATGCCGGCGGCCACCCGATGGCGATCGGCATGGCGGCCCACCACAAGCCCTCGCGCACCGTCGAGGTGACGATGCGCGAGACCGAGGATGGCGCCTATGTCTTCGAACCCGCCGATCTCGCCTTCACCCCCGGCGAGACGGTGCGGCTGCACATCGTCAACGCCGGCGAGACCGAGCACGAGTTCGTCATGGACACGCCCCATGCCATCACCGAGCACAAGGCGCTGATGGAGAAGTTCCCCGAGATGGAACACGACGACCCGAACGCCGTGCGCCTCGGCCCCGGCGAGGAGGCCGACATCCTGTGGACCTTCGGCGAGGCCGGCGCCTTCGCCTTCGCCTGCCTGCTGCCCGGCCATTACGAGGCCGGCATGCACGGCACGCTCGACGTCAAGTGACCCCTGAAAGGAGACCCGCCATGAAGACGCTTCTGACCCTCGCCGCCGCGCTGACGCTCTCGGCCGGCATGAGCCTCGCGCAGTCCGGGATGCCGATGACGACCGGCACCGTGACGAAGATCGACACCAAGTGGAACAAGGTCACGATCGACCACGGCCCGCTCGAGAACCTCGACATGCCGGCGATGAAGATGGTGTTCAACGTCGCCGACCCGGCGATGCTCGAGGGCCTGACCGAAGGCGCCGAGGTCGAGTTTCACGCCGAGCGCATGAACGGCAAGCTGACGGTGACCGAGCTGAAACGCTGAAGCCGTCGCCCTGGGCGGCGTGGTCGACCGGGGCGCAGGCTGCGGCCCGGGGCTGGCTCGTGGGCGCGCCTGTCGGGTCGATGATGGCCGACGACTGGCCGCGCACGAGGGCACCGAAAGGAGCGATTTTCCGGGCGGTTTCCGGCCCGGGGAAGCTGCGCCATCACCCGGCGGTGGCCGAAGGGGCGGTACGGCGGAAGGCCATCAAGCATCGGCGACCCGGTGCAGGGCGGCCGTCGGCCGTCGCCTGACAGCCCGAGGGGAGCAGGTCGTCGTTCGCTTGCCGCGACCCGCGTGGATCGCGCCATGCCAAGCGGCCCGGGCATGATACCGCCCACCGGCGCCGCGGTGCGCGGCGCCGGTGGGCGGGGTGGTCAGTAGCCCGCGGTCGGTTCCGGGCGCGGGCGGGCATCGCGGTCGGCCGCGGTTCGGCGCGCGCCCTCGATCAGCAGCGAGACGTCGTTCGTGCCGATGACGAAGCGATAGCCGAGACGCCAGAGATCCTCCCAGTCGCGGCCCGCGCCGACGATGGTCGCCAGCGGCTTGCCGCTCGCCGCCGCGGTCTCCTCGATCTGGCGGATCAGCTGCTGCGGCGCGGGTTCGAGCATGCGCTCGAGATGGTCGATCGAGCCGGCAAGGTCGTTGGGGCCGATGAAGACCATGTCGACCCCGGGCACGGCCGCGATCTCGGCCAGATTGCCCACGGCCTCGACATGCTCGCACTGCAGCATCAGCAGCAGGTCGTCGGAGGCCTCGTCGCGGGCATAGCCCGGGCGGGCGCCCCAGTTCGACGCGCGGATGATCGGCGCGCAATAGCCGCGGCGGCCAAGGCCGGGATAGCGGGCGGCGGCGGCGATCGAACGCGCCTGCTCGGCCGTGTTGACCATCGGCACGATCAGCGAGCGGAAGCCGCGGTCCAGCACCTGCTTGAGCACGGTGTCCGACCCGTCGGGCACGCGCAGCACCACCTCGCCGCCGGCCGCCTCGACGGCCCGGGCGATCGCCACCCAGTCCTCGATGCCGCCGCGGCCGTGCTCGCCGTCGATCACCAGCACGTTCCAGCCATGGTGCACCATGATCTCGGCGATGTCGGCATTGCCGAGCTGCACCCAGGCCGCGGCAATCCTCTCGCCGGACTGCAGGCGCTTCTTGAGCGGGTTCATTTGTCGTCCTCCAGGTCGAAGACCTTGCCGGGATTGAGAAGGCCTTCGGGATCGAGTGCTGCCTTGATGCGGCGCATCAGCGCCAGCTCTTCGGGCGTGCGCGAGTAGGGCAGGTAGGGCTTCTTGAGCAGCCCGATCCCGTGCTCGGCGGAAACGGTGCCGTCGAAGTCGCGCACCGTCGCGTAGACGATTGCCGCGATCTCGGCCATCGGCTGGGTCTCGGCGCCACGCGACAGGGCGACGATGTGCAGGTTGCCGTCGCCGATGTGGCCGTAGAACACCGCCAGCGACTGCGGGATCGACGCGGCCAGACGGTCGCGGCAGGCCGAGACGAAGGCTTCCATCCGCGCGACCGGCAGCCCGATGTCGAAGGCGCAGTGCGGCCCGAGCCGCGAGCCGAATTCCGAACAGGCGTCGCGCGTGTTCCAGAAGGCCTGCACGTCGCCGAGGCTTTGCGAGATCGCGGCATCGGCCAGCAGGCCGGCCTCGAACTGGTCCTCGATCCAGCTCTGGAAGCGGGGACCGTCCGTCTCCTCGGCAAGGCCCTGCGCCTCGATCAGGACGTAGTAGGGGTGCAGCCCCTCCAGCGGCGAGCGCACGCCGACGGTGACGGTGGCCTCGTGCCAGTAGTCCGGCCACATGACCTCGAAGGCCGAGAGCATCGGGCCGAGCCCGCGGCGGGCCGACCCGAGCAGCGCCACGACGTCTTCATAGGTGTCGCAGCCGCAGAGCGCGGCGTTGACGCAGCCGGGCTTCGGCTGCATCCGCAGCACCGCGCGGGTGATGATCCCCAGCGTGCCTTCCGAGCCGATGAACAGCTGCTTGAGATCGTAGCCCGCGTTGTTCTTGATCATCTTGTTCAGGCTGGTGACCAGCGTGCCGTCGGGCAGCACGTATTCGAGGCCCAGCACCATCTCGCGCGCCATGCCGTAGCGGATCACGCGGTTGCCGCCGGCATTGGTCCCGAGGTTGCCGCCGATCTGGCACGAGCCGCGCGCCCCGAGGTCGAGCGGGATGAAGAAGCCCTCGGCATCGGCGGCCTTCTGGATCACCTCGAGCGGCGTGCCCGCGCAGACCGTCAGGGTCGAGGCGGCGGGGTCGATCTCCTCGATGCCGGTCAGCCGCTCGAGCGAGATCATCACCGCGCCCGCGACCGGGTGGCCGCCGCCAGCAAGGCCGGTCAGGCCGCCCTGCGGCACGAAGGGCACGTGGTGGCGCGCGCAGATCGCGACGGCACGGGCGACGCCGGCAGGGTCGGCGGGGCGCACGACGGCCAGCGGGCCTACGGCGGGCAGATAGCTCGTGTCCTGCAGGTTGCGTGCCGGGATCGCATCCCCGGCAAGAAGCGCCGCGCCGGGGAAGGCCTCGGTCAGAGCGGTGAGACAGCCCTCGGGGTCGGGGCGGGTGGCATGATCGAGCATGGGGAACCTGTGAAACCGGCTTGCGGCAGGGAACATTTGGCGGAGGAGGAGGCGGGGCCCGCGCCGGGGCCCCGCCGGGGGGAACGGTCAGTTCCCGCGCAGCTTCTTCAGCTCGGCCATCAGCAGGTCGTAGTTTTCCTGGCCGATGGTCGGGATCGCGGCGTCATAGGCGGGAACGACCAGCTCGCGCAGGTGGTCCATCGCCTCGGGCGTCAGGTCGTTGACCTCCATGCCCTCTTCCTTCAGCGTCGCCAGCGCCTCGTCGACCGCGGCCCGCGACCGGGCGATCTGCGCGGTGCGGCCCTCGGCGGCGCAATTGCGCGTCAGCGCCTGCTCGTCGGCATTCAGCCCGTCCCAGACCTGCTTCGAGATCAGCACCGGGGTCGGCGAATAGGCGTGGCGGGTCAGCGTGAGGTAGCTCTGCACCTCGTAGAAGCGGCTGGCCTGGATCAGCGGCAGCGGGTTTTCCTGCCCGTCGACGGCCCCGGTCTCGAGCGCGGTGAACACCTCGCCGAAGGCCATCGGCACCGGGTTCGCGCCGAGGCGGCGGAAGGTGTCGAGGAAGATCGGGTTCTGCATGACGCGGAAGTTCATGCCGCCGAAGTCCTCGGCCTTCTCGATCGGGTGCTTCGAGTTGGTCGTGTTGCGGAAGCCGTTTTCCCAGATCGACAGCAGGATGAGGCCGTGACCCGGCATCTTCTCGGCGACGTGGTCGAAATAGGGACCGGTCATCACCGCGTCGACCTCTTCGTCCGACGAGAACAGGAACGGCAGCTCGAAGGCCGACATCGCCGGCTCGATGCCGCCGATCGCGGCGGCGCCGGTCACGACCATCTCGATCGAGCCCGAGCGCACCGACTGCGTCGCCTCGGCATCGTCACCGAGCTGGCCGTTGTAGAAGCCGCGCAGCTTCATCTTGCCGTCGGACCCGGCCTGCATGCAGGCCGACATCGCGTCGACGCCGGCCGAGACCGGGTGATCCTCGGCCGCGCCGTTCGACACCTTGAAGGTGTGGCGCCCGTAATCGGCGGCCGCCGCCGGCAGGGCGGTGCCCAGCGCGGTGGCGAGGGCCAGGGCCGCGGTCGCGCCGCGGGCGAGGGTGGTGGCTTTCATGGTCATTTCTCCTCCCATGAGACATGAAGACGTGAAGGCAGGCGGCCGCTCAGCGCAGCCATTCCATCGGGGCGAGCACGAGCTGCGGGAAGATCACCAGCAGCAGCAGCACGAGGACCTGCATCGCGAGGAACGGCATGTTGCCGCGCGCGACCCGGTGCATCGGCACCCCCGAGACCCCGGCCGAGACCGACAGCACGATCCCCACCGGCGGCGTCACGAGGCCGATCGCGGTGTTGATGACGAAGATCACCCCGAAGTAGACCGGGTCGATCCCAGCCTCTTCCACCACCGGCAGCAGCACCGGCGCGAGGATCAGGATCGAGGGCCCCATGTCGAGCATGGTGCCGACGACGAGGATCACGAGCATGATCGCGAGCAGCAGCAGCGTCGGCGTGTCGACCAGCGGCTCGACAAGGCCCAGCACGATGCCCGACAGGTCGGCGATCGAGATGAACCACGAGGTGGCCAGCGCGGCCGCCGCGAGCAGCATCACCACGGCGGTGGTGGTCGCGGCCGAGCGGAACACCTCGAACAGCTGCGAGGGCTTCAGCTCGCGGTAGACCACGAGGCCGACGAACAGCGCGTAGACGGCGGCGATCACGGCGGCCTCGGTCGGGGTGACGACGCCGAAGCGGATGCCGCCCAGGATGATCACCGGCAGACCCAGCGCCCAGAGCGCCTCGCGGAAGGTGCGCAGCCGGGTGGCCCAGCTCTGGCGGGGCAGCGGCTCGACCTTGTCGTGGCGCACCACGATCATCCAGGCGATCAGCGCGCCGATGCCCATCATCGCGCCGGGCACGATGCCGGCCATGAACAGCTGGCTGATCGACAGGTTCGTCGCCACGCCGAAGATGATGTAGGCGATCGAGGGCGGGATGATCGGGGCGATGATGCCGCCCGAGGCCATGAGACCGACCGAGCGGGCCTCGTCATGGCCGGCCGCGCGCATCATCGGCAGAAGGATCGAGATCAGCGCCGCGGTATCGGCCGCGGCCGAGCCCGAGAGCGAGGCGAGGATGATCGCGGCGAAGATCGCGACCACGCCGAGCCCGCCGCGCAGGTGGCCCACCAGCGACATGGCGAAGGCGATGATGCGGCGCGACATGCCGCCCGCGTTCATCAGCTCGCCCGCCAGCAGGAAGAACGGGATCGCGAGCAGCGAGAAGTTGTTGGCGCCCACGATCAGCCGCTGGCTGATGATCTGGGGATCGAACATGTCGAGCGTGATGCCCATCGTCACCGCGCACAGGATCAGCGCGAAGGCCACGGGGACGCCGGTCGACAGGGCCGCGCCCAGCGTCACCAGGAAGATCACGAGGCTCATTGGTGGATCTCCTCGGCGGTATGCGCCTCGGTCTCGCGGCCGGTCGCGTAGCCGATCATCCGCCAGGCCGCCATCGCCCCGATCGCGATCGCCGCCGGGACGGCGACGCCGAACACGACCGACATCGGCAGGCCGGTCACTGGCGCGCGGTTGGTCGCGTTGATCTGCCACTGCTGCAGGGTGCCGGTCAGCAGCAGGCCGCAGCAGAAGACGATCAGCGCATGGGCGATGGTCAGCAGCACGCGGCGCGTGCGCGGGCCGACGACGGTGATGACGAGGTCAAAGCCCATGTGCTGATGGCGCCTCATGGCCGAGATCGACCCGAGGAAGATCAGCCACACGAAGCAGAAGCGCGACATCTCCTCGGAGATGTCGATGCCCGAGCCGAAGCCATAGCGCAGAACCACGTTGCCGAAGACCATGATCGTCATCGCTGCCAGCAGCAGCACGAGCAGCAGGTCGATGATGCCGTAGAAAAGGGAATCGAGTCGTTTCACTTGCGTCCTCCTCCGACGCGGATGATTTCCCCGGTCACGTAGCCGGCGCCGAACAGCAGCCAGTCGGCTGCCTCGGCGACCTCCTCCGGCTGCCCGACCCGGGCCAGCGGTATGCCCGACGCGGTCGCGGCCAGCGCGGCGCGGTCGGCGAAGACGGTCTTCTGGATGTCGGTGTCGATGATCCCGGGCGCGATCGCGTTCACGCGCAGCTCGGGTGCCAGATCGCGCGCCATCGCCGCGGTCAGCGCCAGCATCGCCCCCTTGGTCGCCCCGTAGACCGCATGGCCGGGCGCGCCGCCGTTGACCCCGGCGATCGAGGCCATGTTGACGATCGCGGCCTGGGGATGGGGCACCCGGGCGCGCAGGAAGGCAGAGGTCACCAGAAGCGTGCCGCGCAGGTTGATCGCCAGCGCGCGGTCGATCTCGTCCGCGTCCATCTCGGACAGCGCCATCGGGCGCCCGAGGATGCCCGCGTTGTTGACCAGGTGCGTCGGGGGCCGTTCGGCCAGCCGCGCCTCGGCGGCGCGGATCGCGTCGGCATCGGCGACGTCGACGACCGCGGCATGCGCCTGCGGCCCGATGTCGGCCGCGGTGCGCGCCAGCGCCTCGGCGTCGCGGTCCCACAGCCAGACGTCGGCGCCGCGCGCCGCCGCGGCCAGCGCGACCGCGCGGCCGATCCCGGCCGCGGCGCCGGTCACGAGGATGCAGGCCGTGCCGATCATGCCTCGAACTCGTGCGCGAAGTGCTGGTGCTCGGCCAGGTCGACGAGGCCCGAGAAGCCCGCGTAGTCGAAGGCCTCGGCCGACGGGTCGGGGCGGCCGGCCTGCCGCAGCCGCCCGAGCGCCGCCGCCTGCGCGCCAAGCCCGGCCAGAAGGACGGTCAGCGCGAACAGGCAGATGCGGAAGTCCATCTGCTCGAGCGTGTCGAGCGTGACGCGCGCCGCGTCGGTGCCATCGACGATCGAGACGATCTTGGGCGCCTTCAGGCCCTCGGCCACGGCCTCGACCTGTGCCTCGGTCTTGATCCCGTCGACGAAGACCAGGTCGACGCCGGTATCGGCGTAGCGGCGCGCGCGTTCCAGCGCGCCCTCGATCCCCTCGACCCCGAGCGCGTCGGTGCGGCCGATGACCAGCATCCCCGACCCGGTCGCGTCGCGGGCGGCGACGGCGGCGCGCAGCCGGGCGGCGGCGGTTTCGGCCGAGACGAGCCGCGCCCCGGCCAGCTGGCCGCAGCGCTTGGGCATCTCCTGATCCTCGACGTGGAACGCGGCGACGCCGGCGCGGGCATAGTCGTCGATCACCCGGCGCAGGTTCAGCGGCCCGCCATAGCCGGTGTCGGCATCGGCGATCACCGGGATCGCCGTCGCCGCCGCCATCGCGCGCGCCTGGTCCGACATCTCGGTCTGCGACAACAGGCCAAGGTCGGGGCGCCCGATCCGGGTCGCCGTGGCGCCGAGCCCGGTCATGTACACCGCCTCGAAGCCCTGCGCCTCGACCAGCCGCGCGGTGAGCGCGTCGATCGCGCCCGGCGCGGCGACGATCCCGGGGCGGGAGAGGCGATCGCGCAGCCTTTGCGCGGCAGGTGTGGGGATCATTTCGTGTCTTCCCTGCGAGAGGTCAGTTGCTGGCTCGCCACGCGCCGGGTGCGGTCGACGTGTTCGTGCAGAATGGTTTCGAAGGTCGCGAGATCGTCGGCCCTGAACGCGGCCAGCATCTCGCGGTGCTCGTCGAAGCTCGACCGGCGGCGCTCGTCGTATTGGGCGGTGAGAACCGTGCGCAGCGTGGCGATGCGCGCATCCGCCAGCTGGTAGGCGTTGCGCACGAGCGCGTTGCCGCACAGGTCGAAGAAGGTGGTGTGGAACGCGGTGTCGGCCTGGGCATAGGCGCGGGTGTCGCCGGCCGCCTCGGCGCGTTCCATCGTGGCGATCAGGGTCTCGATCGCCGCGATCAGGACGTCCCTGTCGGCGGCATGCGCAAGCCGCGCGGCCTCGCGTTCAAGCATGAAGCGGAACTGGCACAGCTCGGCCACGTCGTCGAGCGAGGGCGAGAAGACGAAGCTGCCGCGCTTGGGGCGGACCTCGACGAGACCGGTGAACTGCAGCGCCGCGAGCGCGTCGCGGACCGGCGAGCGGCTGACCCCGAAGACCGAGGTGAGACGGTCTTCCGAGATGTTTTCGCCCAGTGCGAACTGTCCGTCGATGATCGCCTCGCGCAGGCGGTCGGTGACCATGGCGGTCAGCGACTGCGGCTGCACGAGCCTGAGATCGTTGATCCCGGCCATAATACCCTCACTCCCTTACATGTAACATGTAACACATAAGCGAACGGATCAAGCCCGGTTCTTCGGCGGGCGTCGGATGCCCGCTCGGCGCGCGGGCACCGTCCGGAATCTGCTGGTGGGAGACGAGGTTGCGACGGCGCCGGTCAGGCCCGCGCGCCGCGCGCGGCCGAGGGGGGGGAGGCGCCGGCCGGCGCCTCCGGTCGCGAATCGTCGCGGGTGGTCGAGGGGGATCGGGGGGGGGGATCGGGGGCGTCAGCCCCAGTGGTGGTCGGCCTCGTCGAAACGTTCGAGCCCGACGATCTCGGAGAACTCGGCATAGGCGACCATGCGGTCGGCCACGCCCCGGGGCGTGCCGTCGCTTTCCAGCCGGCCAAGCACGTCCGACACCGCGCGGACCGAGGCGAACAGCGCGGTCAGCGCGTAGAACACCATGCTGAAGCCCATCTCTTGCAGGTCCGCGGTCCGCAGCGCCACCGTCTCGTTGCCGTCGACGATGCTGACCACCTTCGGCCCGGGCACGCCGCGGGCGACCGCCTCGACATCGGCGATCTGCTTGATGCCGTCGACGAAGACCAGGTCGACCCCGGCGTCGCGATAGAGGTTCGCGCGCCGGATCGCCTCGTCGATGCCATGGGCGCCCAGCGCGTCGGTCCGGGCGATGATCATCATGTCCGAACTGCCGCGCGCCTCGACGGCGCAGTGCAGGCGGCGCAGGTTCTCCTCGGCAGGGATGACGCGGACGCCGGCGCGCTGGCCGCAGCGCTTGGGCATCTGCTGATCCTCAAGATGGATCGCGGCGACGCCGGACTGGGCGTATTCCTCGACCGTGCGGATCAGGTTGGCGATGCCGCCATAGCCGGTGTCGGCATCCGCGATCACCGGGAGTGCGGTCGCGCGCACCATGTCGCGGGCATGGCCGGTCATCTCGGTCTGCGACATCAGCCCGATGTCGGGCAGGCCGAGCCGCGCGGCGGTGGCGCCGAAGCCAGTCATGTAGACGGCCTCGAAGCCCGCGCGTTCGACCAGCCGCGCGGTCAGCGCATCCGGGGCCCCGGGCGCGCGGACCAGCGTCCCGGCATCGATCATCGCGCGCAGGCGGGCGGCGGGGGTGGGGATCTGGGTCATGTCCGGGCCCTCCTCAGCGGCCGCCCGAGACATCGACGAGCACGGCGGTGATGTAGCTCGACGCGGGCGACAGCAGCCAGACCGCCGCTTCGGCCACCTCGGCCGCGGTGCCCAGCCGGTGCATCGGGATCACGTTCGACATCGCCTCGATCTTCGCGGGATCCGCGAAGACGTCCTTCTGGATCGCGGTGTCGATGACCCCGGGCGCCAGCGCGTTCACGCGGACCTCGGGGGCCAGCTCCTTCGCCAGCGCCACGGTGAACGACGCGATGGCGCCCTTGGTCGTGGCATAGGCGATGTTGCCGACCATGCCGCCCGTGCGCCCGGCGATCGACGAGAGGTTGACGATCGAGCGTCCCTCGCGCGCCGACATGTTCGACACGAAGGCATGCGAGACATGGAAGGCCGAGCGCAGGTTCACGCCCAGCACCCGGTCAAGCTCGACCGGGTCGTAGTCGCGCACCGACATCCGGCGCCCGATGATGCCCGCGTTGTTCATCAGGTGGTCGATCGGGCCCCAGTCCGCCGCGAGCTTCGCCATCGCCGCCTCGACCGCGGCATAGTCCGAAACGTCGACCTTCTGGGCATGGACCATGTCGGGATGGGCATCCGACAGGTCGGACAGCGCCGCATCCTGCAGGTCCCAGACCGCGACCTGCGCGCCGTGCGACAGCAGCAGGTCGGTGGTCGCGCGACCGATGCCGGCGGCGCCGCCGGTCACGAGGATCTTGCGTCCCGCAAAGAACGACGCGGGGGCAGGGGCGAATTGCATGGTCAGTCTCCTCCGGTGTGGGCTGCCCCTTAGATCCGTCCGCGTCCGCCGGAAGTCAACTGGTATCCCAGTTAATGTATCCTACTTGCGGAATTTCAGATCGGCCCTATAGTCCGGCCCCGGAGGGTCCCGAGTGGGGGACGGACAACAGGGAGGGTTTCCATGGCAACCGCAGCCATTCGTGCATCCGCGACATCCGAGGTGCGCGACCGCACCATCCGCAAGCTGAACATGCGCATCGTGCTGTTCGCCTTCATCTGCTTCATGGTGAACTACCTCGACCGGGCGAACCTCGGCTTCGCCGCGCTGCACATGAACGACGACCTGGGGCTGACGGCGCAGATGTTCGGCCTGGGCGCGGGCATCTTCTTCATCGGCTACATGGCGTTCGAAGTGCCGTCGAACATGATGCTGCACCGGTTCGGCCCCCGGGTCTGGATCGCGCGGATCATGGTGACCTGGGGCATCGTGTCGTGCTGCATGGCGCTGGTGACCGGCCCGGCCAGCTTCTACATCCTGCGCTTCCTGCTCGGGATCGCCGAGGCGGGCTTCGCGCCGGGCGTGCTGCTGTACCTGACCTACTGGTTCCCGAAGAAAGAGCGCGGCCGCGCCGCGGCGCTGTTCATGACCGCGACGGTCCTGTCGATCGTCCTCGGCGCGCCGCTGTCGGGCTGGCTGATCGACGCCTCCGAGGGGCTTTTCAGGCTGCACGGCTGGCAGAACATGTTCATCCTCGAAGGCGTGCCGGCGGTGCTGCTGGGCATCTTCACCCTCTTCTACCTCATCGACCGGCCCGAGAACGACACCCGCTGGCTGGCCGAGGACGAGCGGCGCTGGCTGATCGCCGAGCTTGAGGCCGAGCGGCGCGAGCATGGCGACGATACCCGCCACAGCCTGCGCGAGGCCCTGTCGGACGGCCGGGTCTGGCTGCTGACCGCGGTCTACATGTTCTACGGCATCGCGGTGTACGGCGTGCTGATGTGGCTGCCGCAGATCGTGCGGTCGCTGGGCGACTACACGGCGCTGCAGACCGGCTTCATCTCGGCGATCCCGTTCTGCTTCGCCGCCGCGGGTCTGGTGGTGCTGTCGCGCAGCTCGGACCGCACGGGCGAACGCAAGTACCACAACGTCGCCGCGGGCGTGTTCGGCGGCCTGCTGCTGGGCCTGAGCGCGCTGGTCGCAAGCCCGGTGCTGGGCCTGGCGATCCTGTGCGTCTGCGCCTTCTTCCTGTGGTCCTATCTCGGGATCTTCTGGACGCTGCCCACGCAGTTCATGTCAGGGGCGGCCGCGGCCGGCGGCATCGCCGCGATCAACGGCTTCGCGCAGCTTGGCGGCTTCACCGGCCCCTACATCGTCGGCTTCGTGCGCGAGACGACCGGCAGCTTCCAGATCGCGCTGCTGACGCTGGCGATCTTCCCGCTGATCGGGGCGGCGCTGCTGATGACCTTCCGCGCCCGGCGCGACTGACCGCGCGGCCACGGGGCGGCGGCGCGGCCCGCGGGGCCGCGCCATCCGCGTCTTGACCGCGGCCCGCGCCCCCCGCATCTATGCACCATGTCCAGACAGCCCGCCGCCCCTCGCGAGAACCTTGCCGCCCGCATCGCCGAGCACATCCGCGCGGCGATCATCGACGGTGAGCTGGAGCTGGGCGAGAACCTGTCCGAGGACAGCCTCGCCACCGCCTTCGGCTGCAGCCGGACCCCGGTGCGCGCGGCGCTGAACCAGCTGCAGATCGAGGGGCTGGTGCATGTGGTGCCGCAATCGGGCACCTACATCTTCCGCCCCACGCACGAGGACGTGGCCGAGCTGTGCGATTTCCGCGCGACGCTGGAAATGGCGGCGGCGCGCGACATCGCCGGGCGGCCGCAGCCCGCGCTTGCCCGGCTGCTCGAGGATCAGATCGCCGCGATGGAGCGCGCCGCCGCCGCCGGCGACAGCGAGGGCTACGGCCGGGCCGACACCGCGTTCCACCGCGCCATCGTCGAGGCCGCAGGCAACCGCCACCTGCAGCAGGCCTATCTCAACATCCTTGGCCGGGTCGCGGCGCTGCGCACCCATCTCGTGCGCCATGCCGAGGGCGAGCCGGCGCGGTCGTTCGCCGATCACCGCCGGATCGCCGCGATGACGGCCTCGGGCGCGATGGCCGAACTGCCGGCCCTGCTCGAACATCACATCCTGCGCACGCGCGAGAACTACCTGAACGCGATGGCGCGGCGGGCGTCGGGATGGGGCGATCCGCGGACCGAGCGGCTGCGCCGCCGGCTGCTGCGCGACGGTGCCGAGACCTTCGCGACCGAGGCCGCCGGCGCCCGCGCGCCGCGTGCCGCGCCCGGTGAGACGGTGCCCGGCCCGAAAGGTTAGCGCGCCCGGGCGCGGGTCCTGCCCGAACGGGGCCCGGTCGCGCGGCCGGTTGACGGACCGCGTCGCGCCGCCCCTAGCGCGCGCCGGCGCCGCAGCTTTCGCGGATCACGAGGCTTGGCGTCAGCCAGTGCACCGAGGGTGCCGCACCGCCCGAGGCCTGCTCGATCAGGAGTTCCGCCGCAAGCCTGCCGAGCGCCGCGATCGGATGCGCGACCGTGGTGAGGCGCGGGACGGAATAGCTGGCCTCGCGGATGTCGTCGAACCCGACGACGGCAAGGTCGTCGGGCACGCGCAGGCCGCGATCCGCCGCGGCGCGCAGGACCGAGAAGGCGATGATGTCGTTGCCCGCGAAGATCGCCGGCGGCCGGTCCTCGGACAGAAGCCGGCAGGCGAGCGAATAGCTGCTGTCGCGGTCGTAACCGCTGTGATGCAGCTCCGGCGTCAGCCCGGCGGCTTCCATGCAGCGCCGATAGCCCGTCGCGCGTTCGTTGCCGAGCGAGGCCGGGCCCGCCAGCGCCACGATCCGCCGGTGGCCAAGCGACATCAGGTGGCGGGTCGCGATCTCGCCGCCCAGGATGTTGTCGGTCTTGATCAGCGTCGTGGCACCGCTGTAGTTCATTGCCCGGTCCAGCAGCACGCAGGGCACGGCCAGCTCTCCGATCAGGCGGCGCAGCTCCTCCGAGGTGCTGCCCGAGATCAGGACCACGCCGTCGACCCGCCGGTCGACGAGCGTGCGGACATAGTTCAGCTCGCGCCCGGCATCCTGATCGGAATTGCACAGGATCAGCGAATAGCCGCGGCTGTCGACCTCGGCCTCGATCGCGCGCGCAAGCTCGGCGTAATAGGGGTTGGCGATGTCGGGGAAGACAAGGCCCAGCACCTTCGAGCGGTTGCCGCGCAGCGCCTGCGCCAGCAGGTTCGGCCGATAGCCAAGCTCTGCGATCGCGTCGAGCACGCGCTGGCGCGTCTCGGCCGCCACCGGGCGGGGCCCGTCGTTGATGACGTAGCTGACCACGGCCGTCGAGGTTCCCGCCCGTTTCGCGACGTCCGCCCGCGTGACCATTCCCTGTGCCGCCTCCGTTATCCCGCGCTCACCGCCGCCGGTCGTATCCTGCCGGCTTTCTCAAGAAAAGCATCCGAACATGTGCGCAACGACCCGCTGGCACAGCAGGCTGTCGGGATCGCCGAAGCCGGTGTTGGCGGCATGGTGGTTGGCCCCGGGGATCGGCATCAGCTCGGCCCGGTTCCCGGCCGCCTGCCAGGCGGCGCAGAAGTCGGTCGACTGGCGGTGGAACTCGTCGCTTTCCTCGGCCCCCCAGGCGACAAGCTGGGGCGGAAGGTCGGCCCGCGCGAGGACCATGGGCGAATTGCGGGCGATCTGCTGGCCGGTCAGCTGGATCTTGGGCTGCAGCCATGTCCACTGGAACGGCTGCAGGTCGTACAGCCCCGAGATCGGGCAGCCGCCCTTCACCGTGTCGGCGGGCAGGTCGTAGTCGCCGGCCCAGTCGGTCAGCGAGACCATGGCCGTCAGGTGGCCGCCGGCGGAATTGCCGGTGACGTAGAGGCGGTCGCCGTCGGCGCCCAGGGCCGCGGCATTGGCATGCAGCCAAGCGACCGCCGCGCGGCACGAGCGGGTGATCTCGTCGATCGTCACCTTGGGGCAGACGTCGTAATCGATGACCGCGACCGACACGCCATGCGCGTTCAGGCCGCGCGCGACCCACGAATAGTTCTCCTTGCGCAGGCGGCCGTCGAACCAGTAGCCGCCGTGGATGAAGACAAGGATCGGGCTGCCGGCGCCGGCCGAGAAGAAGTCGAGCGACTCGAGCCGGGTCGGGCCGTACTTGAGCCCGGCCTGCATCTTCAGCTCGCGCCGGGCCGCGGCGGCCCATTCGATGCGCGAGGCGATCACCTTCTCGAAGATCGACGGGTCGGTGATCCGCGCCTCGGGGCGGTATTCGTCGTCAAGCTCTTCCTGGGTGCGGAACTGTCGGTAGAGGGTCATGGGTGCGGTCTCCGCGCAGGTTCAGCCGGTCATGCCGCTGCGGGCGACCGAATTGACGAAATAGCGTTGCAGCCAGAGCATCAGCCCGGCCGGGACGATCGACAGCACGAGCGCGCCCGCGAACATCTGCGAGAAGTCGACGGTGCCCGCGAGGCTGACGAGGCTGGCCAGCGCGACCGGCCCCACCTGCATGTCGGGCCGGGTCGAGATCAGGAGCGGCCAGAGATAGGCCTGCCACTGGAAGACGAACAGCGTCAGCCCCGCCGCGATCACCGGGCCCTTTGAGATCGGAAGATAGACGCTCCAGAGCACGCGCAGCCAGCTGGCGCCGTCCAGGCGCGCCGCCTCGGCCAGGGATTTCGGGATGCCGGCGAAGAACTGGCGCAGCAGGTAGATCGCGAAGCCGTTGCCCAGCCCCGCCAGCGACAGCCCGAAATACGAGTTTGTCAGCCCCAGATCGCGCACCGTGGCCGACAGCGGCACCGCGACCGCGTCGAAGGGCACGCTGAAGCCGATGACGAAGAAGCCGAACAGCAGGTTCTGGCCGGGGAAGGTCAGCACCGAAAGCGCGAAGCCGGCAAGAAGCGCCATCGAGATGCCGACGACGGTGGTGATCGCGGTCACGATCAGCGAGTTCAGCAGCGACCGCCCGAACCCGGTGCCCATCAGCCCCGAGATGTTGGCCAGCGTCCATTCGCGCGGCCAGATCGAGTGCCAGCTCAGCGGGTGGAAATGGGCGAAGATCTCGGCGTTCGGGCGCAGGCTCGAGGTGAACATCCAGATCACCGGCAGCATGAACGCGAGCGCCGCGAGGAAGCCCAGAAGGGTGAAGACGATCTGTCGCGACAGGCGGGCGAAGCGGGTCATCAGGTATTGCTCCGAAGCAGGCGGAACTGCAGCGCCACGATCGCCAGCATCACGATCAGCACCAGCACGATCTGGGCATTGGCAAGCGAGACGTCGCCCTGCAGGTAGGCCTGCGTGTAGATCTCGTACATCAGGAAGCGGGTCGTGTAGTTCGGACCGCCCTGGGTCAGGATCGCGGCCGGCACGAACTGCAGGAAGTTCGCGACGGTGTTGGCCACGACGACGAAGGCGAGCGGGCGGCGAAGCAGCGGCAGGGTGATCGAGAAGAAGGTGCGCAGCGCGCCCGCCCCGTCCATGGCCGCGGCCTCCTTCACGTCCTCGGGGATGTCCTTGAGGCCGGCGATCAGGAAGACCATCCAGTAGCCGACCCCGATCCACGAGGCGGTGAGCACCACTGACCACAGCGCCTGGTCGGGCGAGGCCAGGAAGGGTTGCGCGGCGATGCCAAGGCGTTCGAGCGCCGCGTTCAGGATGCCGTCGCCGCGCATGGCGGTGCCCCAGACCACGGCCGAGACCGCGACGGGGATGGTGATCGGGATGAAGACCAGCGTGCGCCAGAACGACATCGCCCAGCCGCGCTGCACGAACAGCAGCGCCAGCAGCAGCGCCGCCACCGTCTGCACCGCGACGGTGACAATCACGAAGGTGACCGTCACCTTCATCGACTGCAGGAAGGTCGGAGACTGGGTGAAGAGGAAGACGTAATTGTCGAACCAGACCCAGATTTTCTCGTCCGGATTGAAGAAGGAGGCCTGGCGGAAGCTGTCGACAAGCGCGATCAGCGCCGGCACCACGCGCAGCACCAGCAGCGCGAGGATGGCCGGCGCGCAGAGCAGCCAGCCCATGGCCCAGTCGTTGCCAAGGCCGAGGCGGGCGCGTCGGCGTGCGGCGGGGGGAGTGTCGGTCATCTGCGTCTGCCTGTCGTTTCGGGTGCGGCCCGGCCGCCGGGCCGGGCCGCGCGGTGTCAGCGGATCCGCGACAGCGTCGTCTGCAGCTGCGACTGCGCCTGGTCGAGGCGCGCCGCGGCGTCGGTGCCGTTGATGATGTCCATGTTCGCCTGCAGGAATTCCGTCTCGAACTGGATGTAGCCGACCGAGGCGGGGCGATGGACGCAGGTGGTGCTCACCTCGTGCTCGATCAGCTCGGTCAGCCCGTCGAGGTTCGGGCTCGCGCTTTGCATCGCTTGCGAGACCTTGTTCATCACCAGCAGGTTCGCGGGCACGTTGGGCGATTCCGCCGCCGCCGCGAGGCCGCCCTCTTCGGTGGTCGCAAGCCACTTGAGGAATTCGACCGCCTGGGCCTGGTGCTTGGAATACGGGTTCACGCCGATCGCGAAGCTGTCGCAGGGCGTGTAGGGCGTTCCGCCCTCCCACATCGGGAAGGCCGCGACGCCGAAGGTCTTGCCCTGCTTCTGCAATTCGCGGACCCGGTCGCTGGTGGTGGCAAGGAACGGGGTCTGGCCGGCAAGGAAGATGCTGTCCATCTGGGTGAAGGGCACGCCGCGCGGCGCGAGCCCGTCGGCGTAAAGCCCGCCATACCAGGCCATCGCGGTCTTCCATGCCGCGCCGTTGACGTTCGGGGTCAGCATGTTCGGACCTTCAAGCCCGATCGAGCCGCCCGCCGACATCACGATCGGCTGCAGCTGGTAGAAGGTGTGCCCCTGCGAGAAGGCGATGCCGTAGTCGAGCGACAGCTTTTCCTTGATCTCCTTGGCCTCGGCAGTCAGCGCCTGCCAGGTGATGCGCTTGTCGGGGTCGATCGACGGCGGGGCGACGCCCGCCTTCTCAAGCAGTTCGGGGTTGTAGATGAGGATCTGGGTCGAGTTGAAGACCGGCACCGCGTAGAGCTTGTCGCCGTAGGTCACGGCCTTGAGCGATTCCGGGTTCGTCGTCTTTTCGAGATCGGCGCCGAGGATCGGGCCCAGGTCGGTGAGAAAGCCGCGCGCGGCCTGCGAGGCGGTGCGGGGGGGATCGACGATCAGCATGTCGAAGGAATCGTCCTTCGAGCGCATCCGCGCCTCGATCACGTCGTTGAGCTGGGCGAAGGGGATCACCTCCTGCTCGATCTTGATGTCGGGATGCGCGGCGCTCCAGGCCTCGATCGCCGGGCCGAAGTAGGTGGCCTTGCAGCACGAGACGTAGTGCAGGGTGACCGGGCCGGTGTCGCCGGCGCCGGTGATCTGCTGGGCGAGGGCGGGAACCGCGGTGGCGACAGTCATCACCGTGGCGGTGACGAGGCGTTTCAGCATGGTGTCTCTCCGTTGGTGAGTTTCAGGGCCGGTCATTCCAGGCGCCGGCCGCTTTCGGTGTCGAACAGGTGGACCCGGCCGGTCGGCACGCCGATCTGCACCGGCTGGCCGGGATGGTCGGCCACGCGGTCGCGCAGCACCGCCGACAGCGTCTCGCCGCCGGCGTCGAGCCGGACCTGGGTGTCGGCGCCCATCGGCTCGACCAGTGCGACCTGTGCCGCAACGCCGTGGCTGACAAGCGAGAGGTCCTCGGGGCGGATGCCGTAGGTGACGCCGGGCCGGTCGCGCGCCGCCGACGGCGGCACCGGCAGCGCGAGGCCGCGATCGGACACGAAGCGTCCGTCGCGGATCGCGCCGGGCAGCAGGTTCATCGCCGGCGAGCCGATGAAGCCCGCGACGAACAGGCTTTCGGGGCGGTCGTAAAGCGCGAGCGGCGCGCCCATCTGCTCGATCCGGCCGCCGTTCATCACGACGATCCGGTCGGCCATGGTCATCGCCTCGATCTGGTCGTGGGTGACGTAGATCGTGGTGGTGGCAAGACGCTGGTGCAGGGCCTTCACCTCGCTGCGCATCTGCACGCGCAGCTTGGCATCGAGGTTCGACAGCGGCTCGTCGAACAGGAACACCGCCGGATCGCGCACGATCGCCCGGCCCATCGCCACCCGCTGGCGCTGGCCGCCCGACAGCTCTCGCGGCAGGCGGGTCAGGTAGTCGTCCAGCCCCACGATCGCGGCCGCCTGGCGGACCCGGGCGTCGATGTCGGCGCGCGACAGCCCCTTGATCTTCAGCGAGAACGCCATGTTCTGCGCCACCGTCATGTGGGGGTAGAGCGCGTAGTTCTGGAACACCATCGCGATGTCGCGGCCCTTGGCCGGCACCTCGTTCACGCGCTGCCCGCCGATCGACAGATCGCCGCCCGTGATCGTCTCGAGCCCGGCGATCATGCGCAGCAGCGTCGATTTCCCGCAGCCGGAGGGCCCGACCAGGGCCACGAACTCCCCGTCCGCGATGTCCATCGAGACGGACCGGACCGCTTGCACGGTGCCGTAGAACTTCTCGACCTGTGTGAGTGAAACCTCAGCCAATGTGACGCCTTCCGCTGGGCAGACCGGAAATCAACGCGGTTGTCTTTTCGATCTACTCGTGTAGATAACGACTCATCGGTAACAAGATCCAGCCCCCCTGTCAAAGACTGGATGCAGGCCCGGCAGGGGACGCGGGAGCAGAGACGGAAGGACAGACATGTCTGCGCTGAAAGTGCTGATCGTGGGCGAGACCTGGATCACGACCTCGACCCATACGAAGGGCTTCGACTCCTTCATCACCTCCAGCTACGGCGAGGGATACTCCTACCTGAAGACGGCGCTCGAGGACGGCGGTGCCGAGGTGACGGTCATCACCAACGAGCGCGCGCCGATCGATTTCCCCGACACGGTCGAAAAGCTGGCGGCCTATGACGTGCTGGTCCTGAGCGACATCGGCGCCAACACGCTGCTGCTGACGCCCGACACCTGGAAGCTGGCGCGCGTGGCGCCGAACCGCCTCGAGGTGATCCGCGATTACGTGATGCAGGGCGGCGGCCTGGTGATGGTGGGGGGGTATCTCACCTTCACCGGGATCGACGCGAAGGGCTTCTGGAAGGACACGCCGGTCGAACCCTGCCTGCCGGTGCGGCTGATGGCGACCGACGATCGGTCCGAGCAGCCGCAGGGCATCAGCGGGACCACGGTGAAAGCCGATCACCCGATCCTGGCGGGCGTGCCCGAGGGCTGGCCGGCGGTGCTGGGCTACAACCGCACGACCCTGGCCGAGGGGGCAGAGCTGATCGCGACCATCGGCGCGGATCATCCGTTCATCGCCGCCGCCGACTGCGGCAAGGGACGCAGCGTCGTCTTCACCTCGGACTGCAGCCCGCACTGGTGCCCCGAGCCCTTCCTTGCCTGGGAGGGCTATCCGGTGCTGTGGCGCAACATCTGCGCCTTCGCGGCGGGTCGCTCCTGATGGTGCTCCCGCTCCTGCTCGATTGCGACCCCGGCAATGACGATGCCGTCGGCATCCTCGCGGCGATGGGCGATCCGGCGCTGCGTCTTCTCGCGGTGACGACCTGCTTCGGCCATCTCTCCGGAGCGAGGACGGCGCAGAACGCCGCGATCGCGGTCGCGGTCGGCGGGGGCGGGGTGCCGGTGCACCGCGGTGCGGACGAGCCGCTGAAGCGCGAGCGGATGGTGGCGCGGTTCCTCGATCTCGAGACGGCGCTCGACGCCGAGCGGCCCGACCTGCCGAGCGTCGCGCTGTCCCCGGCCACGAGCGTCGAGGCGCTGTCGGCGGCCCTTGCCGCCGAACCCGGCGCCACGATCGTCACGACCGGCCCGCTGACCAACATCGCGCTGCTTCTGGAACGGGATCGCGATGCCCGCGACCGGATCGGCGCGCTGATCTCGCTCTCCGGGGCGTGGGGCCTCGGGACCAAGACGCCCGCGGCGGAATGGAACGTGCTATCCGATCCCGATGCGGCGGCCGCGGTCTTCTCGGCGGGGCTCGACCTGACCCTGATCCCCGTCGACGCGGCCGTGCACGTTCCGATCGAGGCGGCGACCATCGCCGCGCTGGCGGCCTTGCCGGGCCCGGTCGGCGGCTTCGCGGCCGAGCTTCTGCGCTCGTTGCAGGCGGTGCACCGCGCGCCGCCGGTCGGCCCCGCCGCCGCGCCGCTGAACGACCCCTGCGCCGTGCTCGTCGCCGCCCAGCCCGATCTGGCCGAGACCCGGCCCGCGCAGGTGACCGTGGACCGGCGCGACGGGCTGACCTATGGGCGCACGGTGTTCGATTTCGCCGGAGATCACCCGAATGCCCGGGTGGTGACCCGGATCGATGCCGCCGGGCTGAACCGCCGCCTCACCGAGGTCGTGGCCCGTCTGGCAAGCCGCGAGACGGCGTGAGCCCGGGGACGGCCCTTCCAACCGGCCGGCGAGGCTTCCCCCCCGGCGCCGAGCGTCGGTGACATCAGCCGCGAAGGCGGGCGAGATGTCGCCCGCTTTCCGGCGGTCCGGGGGGGGGGAACTGACGCCGCGCGGACCGGACGCCCCTGCGGGCGAGGCGGCGGCGACCGGCCAGCCCGGTGCGCGCTCCGTCGCGCGGGGGCTTCGGCCTGCCTCGTGCCCGAGGTCTCTCCCCGGCCGCGAGACCGGCACGGGCCTGTCGCCACCTGCCGATCTCTCGCGGCGGCGTCGGAGGCGCCTGCGGCGTGCCATGGCGTCAGGAAAGCGCGCGTTGGCCGGATGGCGAAGATCGCGCGCCGGCGGGTAGCCGCCCGGGCCGATCCCGCCGCCGCGCGCCGAAGACTGGCGCGTCAGCTGGCCATCTCGGGGCGCTCGAACGGGCGCGGCGCCTCGGCCGGTCCGGCGGCCCGGATCTCGACCAGGCAGGAATGGGCCGTGCACCCCTGGCTGATCGCGCTTGCCGGTCGGTCGTCCGTCAGCGCATTGGGGTTGCCGTGCCGTTCCCGCCCGTCAACGCCCGGGTCGTACCAGGCGCCGGTCGAAAGGCGGACCACCCCGCGCCGGACCTCGCCCGACAGGCGCAGCGTCGCCAGGCAGGCGCCCCGGTCGTTGAACAGCTCGACCACTTCGCCCTCCATCAGGCCGCGGTCGGCGGCGTCGGCGGGATGCATGGTCACGGGCTCGCGGCCGCCGGGCTTGCCGGCCACGGAATGGGGCGAGCTGTCGAGCTGGCTGTGCAGTCGCCGCTCGGGCTGGTCCGAGATCAGGTGCAGCGGCAGCCGTTCCGCCGCCGGGGCACCCAGCCATTCCCGCGGCGGGATCCACACCGGGTGCCCCGGCTGCCCCTCGAGCCCGAAGCCCGCGATCCGGTCCGAGAAGATCTCGATCCGGCCCGAGGGGGTGGTGAGCGGCTGGCCGGCGGGATCGGCGCGGAACGACGACAGGAACACGCGGTCGGGCTCGTCCCAGGGCGACAGGTCGATCAGCCCGCGCGCGCGGAACGCGTCGAAGCCGGGCAGATCGACGCCCTTCGCCTGCCAGCGGCCGCGCGTCTCGTCATAGAGGTGGCGCAGCCAGTCCTCGGCGCTCCGGCCCTCGGTGAAGGCCTGCGCGACCCCCATCTTCGCCGCGATCTCGCTCAGGATGGCGAAGTCGTCGCGCGCCTCGGCGAAGGGCGCGGCAAGGGCGCGCGAGGCGACCATCCAGCCCTCGAGCGTGGCATAGCCGATGTCCTCGCGCTCGGTCGTCGTCGTCACCGGCAGCACGATGTCGGCGCGGCGCGCGGTCGCGGTCCAGAACGGCTCGTGCACGAAGATCGCCTCGGGCCGGCGCCAGGCACGGTCCAGCCGGGCGAGGTCCTGGTGGTGGTGGAACGGGTTGCCGCCGGCCCAGTAGATCAGGCGGATGTCGGGATAGCTGTAGCTGGCGCCGTTGTAGCTGAAGGGCGCGCCGGGGTTTTCCAGCATGTCGGCGATGCGCGCCACCGGGATGAAGTCCGACACCGGGTTGTCGCCCTGCGACAGGGTCGGGCCCGAGAGTTCGGCGCTGGACGAGCCGAGCAGGTTCTCGCAGCCGTAGCCAAGGGCGAAGCCGCCGCCGGGAAGGCCGACCTGGCCCAGCATCGCGGCCAGCGTCACCGCCATCCAGAACGGCTGCTCGCCGTTGTCGGCGCGCTGCAGGGCCCAGACGATGTTGATCGTCGTGCGCTTCGTCGTCATCTCGCGCGCAAGCTCGCGGATCCGCGGGGCGGCGATGTCGCACAGGGGCGCCGCCCAGTCCGCGTCCTTGGGCTGCCCGTCCGAGGCGCCGGTGAGGTAGGGCTCGAACCGGTCCCAGCCGGTGCAGTGGCTGGCGAGGAAGGCGCGGTCGTGGCGGCCGAGGCGATGGATCTCGTGCGCCAGCGCCAGCATCAGCGCCGTGTCCGACCCGGGCCGCACCGGCAGCCAGTCGACCGGGCCGCCGGTCTCGAGATTGCTCGAGATCGGCGAGATGTTGACGAAGCGGCAGCCGGCGCCGGCCATCGCGCGCAGCCCGTAGCGGACCCGGTGCCGTCCCGCGCCGGCCTGGCTGATCTGCGCGTTCTTCGCCGGCACGCCGCCGAAGGTGACGAACAGCTCGCAATGGCGGGCGAGCATCTCCCAGGTCGTGTGCTGCTTCATCAGCACGCCCATCTCGCCCACGACATGCGGCAGGATCACGTGCGCGGCGGCGAGCGAATAGCTGTCGCGGTGGCGCACGAAGCCGCCGATGCAGTTCAGGAAGCGCTTGAGCTGCCCCTGCGCGTGGTGGAACCGCCCGGCCGAGGCCCAGCCATAGCTGCCGCCGAAGATCGCGCGGTTGCCATGCGCGCGACGCACGCGGTCAAGTTCGCCGGCGACGAGGCTGGTCGCGGTATGCCAGTCGACTTCGACGAAGGGCTCGCGCCCGCGCAGGTCGGGGCGCGCGCCCGGTCCCTCGGTGATCCAGCTGCGCCGCACGGCGGGGCGCTGCACGCGGGTCCGCTCCACGTCGGGCGAAAGCTGGTGCAGCCCGATCGGCGAGGCGTCGGGATCGCCGGCCATCGGGCGCAGGCGCGGGCCGTCCCGGCCGTCGACGGCCTCGTAGATGCCCCAATGGGCGGTGGTGTAGCGGGGATCGGTCATTCTTGGGCCACCGGGGCTTAGTGCTGGGTCTGGGAGCGGGCGAGGAACCCGGTGCGGGGCAGGGTGCCCGGCACCGGCTCGTCGAGCCCCCCGAGCGATAGCAGACCGGGCGGGCCGTTGCATCCCCCGGCGTCGGCCCGCAGGCCCGCGGATGCAGGCCGGCCCCATGGGCGGGGCCGTCGCGCATCGAAACGCCTAGGGGCACCGGGGGATCGGACATGCCGCGCCATCTCCCGGGGGCGGTGTCGCGAAGACCGGGACGTGCCTTGCGCCCGGCAGCCGGGGCGGCAACCGGCCTTGCGGGCTGTCGGACCTGACGCTTCGCCGGACGGGCGTGATGGAAACGTCGGACCGTCCTCGCGAACATCGCCGCGACAGGCTTTGGCGGCCCTGCCGACAGGCCGCGGGCGACGTTTCGCATCGCCCGCTGACGCGCTCAGTAGCCGCGGCCGCTGTCGACGAGGTCGATCATCTCGCGGCCGCCGAGGTAGGCGTCGAGATTGGCAAGCACCTTGGCGCGGAAGCGCGTCTCGTCATCGCCCCCCTTGTAGGAGATGTGGGGCGTCAGCAGGACCTTGGGATGTGTCCACAGCGGGTGTCCCTCGGGCAGCGGTTCGGGCGTGGTGACATCGAGCGTGGCGGCGGCGAGACGCCCGGAGTCGAGCGCGTCGATCAGCGCCTCCTGATCGACCAGCCCGCCGCGCGAGACGTTCACCAGGTGCAGGCCCGGCTTGGCGCGGGCCAGCAGCGCGGCATCGACCAGCCCCTGGGTCTGCGGCGTGAGCGGCGCCGCGATCACCAGGTGGTCCGCGGCGGCGATCACCTCGGCCGGCGAGGCGCAGGCGGTGATCCCCGGCTCGTCCGAGACCCAGGGGCCGCGGCGGCTGACAAGCACCTGCATCCCGAAGGCGCGCGCCCGGGTGGCGGTCTCGCGCCCGATGGCGCCGAAGCCGATCAGCCCGAGGACCTTGCCGCGCAGCGAGCCGACGGGCGCGTCCTTCCACGCCGCGCGCGCGGTCACGCGCAATGCCGAAAGATCCTTTTCGATCCGCAGCATCGCCGCCAGGGCATATTCGCCGATCTGGTCCGAGTTCAGCCCGCGGCCGCAGGTCAGCAGCCGCCCCTCGGTCAGCCAGGCCGGATAGATCTCGACCCCGGCGGAATAGGTCTGCTCCCATTTCAGCGATCCGAGGTCGGCCGCCGTCGGGGCCGCCCCCCGCCAGGCCGGCAGGGCGCGGGTGATCAGGATCTCGGCGCCCTCGGGCAGGTCCCAGGGGCGCGCGCTGTCGAGGTGGTCGATCACCCGCGGGGCCGAGGGATGGGCGGCCAGTGCGGCGCCGAACGCCGGGTTGATCTGGTTGATGATGACGGGTCCGGTCTTCGCGGCGGCGGTCATGGCAGGTCCTTCCAGGGCAGGGGGCGACGGTGTCTGCCGGGGGGGGCGCCGGTCCGGATCGTCACGGGGCAAGCTTTAGGGGACTTCCGTGGTCCGGTTCAACCGCTTCAACCGCGCGCGCGTCGCCCGTGGACCCTGGCGGATGCCTGATGACGCCGCAGATCGAGACGCGCGACGGCCCTGTCCCCGGCGGTGCGATCGGATGCGACATCGATCTTCTCCGGAAGGATGGCTGCACCTAGGCGAAACGCCTGCCCGCCGGGGACTGCCCAGGGGCTGCCGAGCCTTGGGTTCGGAAAGCAGCGCCCGCGCGGCTTGCGCCGCGGCTGACCGGCCACGACTGAGCGCAGCGATGCCACTCGCAGGTCGTGCGATGTCAGGGCGGACCGGACACCCGGCGCGCCCCCTTGGCCATCGCGACCCGCCGGGTTCGGACCGCCCGCGCGGCGTCAGAAGATGCGCCCCGCATTGAGGATGCCGTCCGGGTCCAGCGCACGCTTCAACCGCCGCATCGTGGCCAGCTCCGCCGGGCTGCGGGTCAGCGCCAGCCACTTGCGCTTGTTCAGCCCGATGCCATGCTCGGCCGAGATCGAGCCTCCGGCGGCGGCGACCAGTTCCATCAGCCGCGCCTCGGCGGCCTGCTGGTGGCGCGTCTGGAAGACATAGTGCAGGTTGCCGTCGGCGATATGGCCGAAGATCAGGAACCGCGTGCCGGGATCGATCTCGCGCAGCGCGGCCCGGCTGTCGGCAAGGAACCGCGCCAGGCTCGCCGGGGGCACGCTGATGTCGGCATTCACCCGCTGCCCGAGCGTGCGCAGATAGTCGGCGCAGGCGTCGCGCATGTCCCACAGCGCGAGGTATTCGCGCCGAGACTGGGCGATGACCGCGTCGAGCACCTGTCCCGCCTCGATCGCCGCCATCAGGCAGGCGGCGAAGGCCTCGGCGCAGCCGTCACCGGCAAGTTCGGACTGGATCTCGGCCAGGACGTAGACCGGGGCCGCGGTCGTCAGGGGCGGGGTCATCTGGAGATGCGCCGTCACGCCGTCGTAGATCTCGTCCAGCATGATCTCGAAGGCCGAGAGCTGCCGCCCGACCGCGTCCCGCAACCGCGACAGCAGCGCCAGCGCGGCCTCGGCCGAGGGCAGCGCGAGCAAGGCGTTGGCCTCGGTCACCGGACGCGGGTGCAGCCGCAACAGCGCGCGGGTGACGATGCCGAGCGTCCCCTCCGAGCCGACGAACAGCCCGTTCAGGTCGTAGCCGCTGTTGTCCTTGTCGAGCCCGCGCAGCCCGGTCAGCACCGTGCCGTCGGCCAGCACCGCCTCGAGCCCCGCCACCTGCGCCCGCAGCGAGCCGTAGCGCAGGACCCGGATCCCGCCGGCATTGGTCGCGATGTTGCCGCCGATCAGCGCCGTGCCGCGCGCGCCGATGTCGACGCCGAACATCAGCCCGGCCCCGTCGGCCGCCTCCTGGATGCGCTGCAGCGGCACGCCCGCCTCGGCAAGGATCGTGCGGGCGTCGGGATCGGCCGGCGACAGCGCCGTCATCCGCTCCAGCGACAGCACCGCCTCGCCCTCGAGCACCCGGTGCCCGCCCGACAGGCCGGTGCGGCCGCCCTGCACGACAAGCCGCTGGCGCGCGTCGCAGCAGGCGGCCAGCGCGGTCGAGACCTCGGCGGTGGAGCCCGGGCGCAGAACGAAGCGCGGCACGGCCGAGGGCCCGTCGCGCATGTCCTCGCGGTAGCGCGATCCGATCGAGTCGCCGGTCAGCAGCGCGGCCGCCGGCAGCGCCCGCGACAGCCGCTGCAGCAGCGCCGCGGTTTCGGGCCCGTCGTGATCGGTCATGATGTCCTCCCCGGGCGGCGCCGCAGGGCACGCCCCCGTCATCGCCGCAGCGCGCGCGTCCGCACGGGGCCCGCCGCCGCCCATCACGTCGCCGCCCATCACGCCGTTTCCCGCGCGAGGTCGGCCGCGGCGTCGCGCAGCAGGAACTTCTGGATCTTGCCCGTCGAGGTCTTCGGCAGCTCGGCGACGATCACCCGGGCGGGCGCCTTGAACCCCGCGAGCGCACCGCGGCAGTGCGCCAGCAGCTCGGCCCCGGTCGCGGCGTGTCCGGGGCGCAGCTCGACGAAGGCGCAGGGGCGTTCCCCCCAGGTGCGGTCCGGCATCGCCACGACCGCGCAGAGCGCGACCGCCGGGTGGCGGAACAGGACCTCCTCGACCTCGATCGACGAGATGTTCTCGCCGCCCGAGATGATGATGTCCTTGGACCGGTCCTTGATCTGGACATAGCCGTCCGCATGCATGACGCCGAGGTCGCCGGTGTGGAACCAGTCGCCCGCGAAGGCGGCCTCGGTGGCCTCGGGGTTCAGCAGGTAGCCCTTCATCAGCGTGTTGCCGCGCAGCATGACCTCGCCCAGCGTCCGGCCGTCGGCCGGCACCGGCCGCATCGTGTCGGGATCGCGCACGGACACCGCTTCGAGCGACAGGAACCGCACACCCTGGCGCGCCTTCAGCGCCGCGCGGTCGCGGGCGGGAAGCCCGTCCCAGTCCGCCTTCCACTCGTTCACGGTGGTCGGGCCGTAGGTCTCGGTCAGCCCGTAGACATGCAGCACCTCGAAGCCGGCGGCGGCCATCGCCTCGAGCACGGCCTCGGGCGGCGGGGCGGCGGCGGTGGTGAAGGTCACCGGGCCCGCGACGCTGCGCCGCTGGTCCTGCGGCGCGTTCAGCAGCGTCGACATGACGATGGGCGCGCCGCTCAGGTGCGTGACGCCGTGATCGGCGATGGCGTCGAAGATCGCGCCGGCGCGGACCCAGCGCAGGCAGACATGCGTGCCCGCCTGGATCGAGACCGCCCAGGGCAGCGACCAGCCGTTGCAGTGGAACATCGGCAGCGTCCACAGGTAGACCGGATGACGCCCCATGCCCGCGTGCAGCGTGTTGTTGATGGCCGACAGCGCCGCGCCGCGATGCGAGTAGACGACGCCCTTGGGGTTGCCGGTGGTGCCCGACGTGTAGTTGAGCGCGATCGCGTCCCATTCGTCGCCGGGGGGCGTCCAGTCGAACCCCGGATCGCCCTCGGCCAGCAGCGCGGGCCAGTCCAGGTCGCCGATGCACGCGCCCTTCGGCCGCGGGGCGTCGGCGGGATACTGGTCGTCGTCGACGTCGATGACCAGCGGGCGGGTCCGGGCCAGCGCCAGCGCGGCCGCCGCCACGGCCGAGAATTCGCGATCGACGATCAGCACGCGCGACCGGGCATGGTCGAGCTGGAAGGCGATCGCCGCGGCGTCGAGCCGGGTGTTGAGCGCATGCAGCACCGCCCCGTCCGCCATGGGCACCCCGTAATGCGCCGCGACCATCGGCGGCGTGTTCGGCAGCAGCACGCTGACCGTGTCGCCGCGGCCGATGCCGCGGCGGGTCAGCGCCGAGGCCAGTCGGCGGCAGTCGCTCCAGAGCGCGCGATAGCTTTGCCGCGCCCGGCCGTGGATCACCGCCACGCGGTCCGGATGCACCTGCGCCGCGCGCTCCAGCCAGGAGATCGGCGTGAGCGCCCGGTGATTGGCGGGC
Organism: Frigidibacter sp. MR17.24; assembly: GCF_037095655.1. Taxonomy (NCBI): domain Bacteria; kingdom Pseudomonadati; phylum Pseudomonadota; class Alphaproteobacteria; order Rhodobacterales; family Paracoccaceae; genus Frigidibacter; species Frigidibacter sp. MR17.24. The sequence continues at coordinate 409,229 of NZ_JBAWKE010000003.1, read as the reverse complement.
CGGCGTCCCAGCCCCTCGTCGTAGATCGACATGTCGTCCCCCCTCGTGCCCGTCCGCGCCGTCAGCCGGACTTGCGCTCGGCCACGGCGCGGCCGGCCGCCTTCCAGGCCGAGAAGCCGCCCCGCAGCGACCGCGCTTCCAGCCCCATCTCCTGCGCGAGCCGCGCCGCCAGCAGCGACCGCCAGCCGCTCGCGCAGTAGAAGACGTAGGTCGCGCCCTCGGCGAAGCGGGGCTTGTGATAGGGGCTTTCGGGGTCGATCCAGAACTCGAGCATCCCGCGCGGCGCGTGGAAGGCGCCGGGGATCATGCCCTCGCGTTCCAGCTCGCGCGGGTCGCGGATGTCGACGAGGATGGTCCCCGGCGCGTCCTCGGCGGTGTCGTCGATGGTGACCGAGGTCACCCGCGCCTCGGCCTCGGCAAGCATGTCCTTGTATCCCTTGGCCATGATCAGCGTCCCAGCGCGTAGAATTCGGGGTTCGGCCGCATCGAGGTGACATTGGCCATCCGGTTCGACATGCCGAAGAAGGCGGCGATGGCGGCGATGTCCCAGATGTCGTCCTCGGTGAAGCCGTGGCCGGCGAGCGTGGCGAAATCGGGCTCGCCGACCTCGTAGGCCGCGGCCGAGACCTTCATCGCGAAGTCCAGCATCGCCTTCTGCCGCGGCGTGATGTCGGACTTGCGGTAATTGATCGCGACCTGATCGGCCACCAGCGGGTCCTTGGCGCGGATCCGCAGGATCGCGCCGTGGGCGATCACGCAGTACTGGCACTGGTTCGCGGTCGAGGTGGCGACGACGATCATCTCGCGCTCGGCCTTGCTGAGGTTGCCGGGCCGGTCCATCAGCGCGTCGTGATAGGCGAAGAAGGCGCGGAATTCGTCGGGCCGGTGCGCAAGCGTCAGGAAGACGTTCGGGATGAAGCCGGATTTTTCCTGCACCGCCTCGATCCGGGTGCGGATGTCCTCGGGCATGTCCCCGAGCGCGGGGACGGGAAAGCGGCTGACCGGCGGGGCGGCCTGCAGGGGCGCGGGTGTGTTCATCATCTCCTCCCAGGGGTTGAAACGGGTGTGGGGCAGGGCTCAGCCGTCGGGCAGGATCTCCGCCAGCTGGGCCTGATAGGTGTCGATGGCGTCGCGGTTGTCGCCGGGGTGGCGCGCGACCCGCACCAGGCAGGTATGGGCCGAGCAGCCCTGCCCGAAGGCCGAGGTGCCGATGTCGAGCGTCAGGACGTTGGGGTTTCCGGCCAGGTCGGTGCCGTCGCTGCCGATGGTCATCCAGGCGCCGGTCGGCAGCACCGCGACGCCGCGGGCGGTGCCCGGGTCGAGCCGCGCGGTGGCGAGGCAGGCGCCGCGGGCGTTCCACAGCCGGACCGTCTGGCCGTCACCGATCCCGCGCACCTGCGCGTCGCCGGGGTTCAGGCGCACCTGCTCGCGCCCGGCGCGCCGGTGCACGAGGCTGGCCGGCGCGGTCTCGAGCTGGCTGTGCAGGCGCCCCTCGGGCTGGTGCGAAATCAGGTGCAGCTCGTCCGCGGCGCCGGCGCCCAGCCATTCGGCAGGCTCCAGCCAGGCCGGGTGCGGCGGGCAGTCGGGCAGCGCGAGCGCGGCGAGCGTCCGGCTGCCCAGCACGATCCGCCCGCTCTCGGTGGCCAGAGGCTCGGCCTCGGGGTCGGCGCGGAAGCCAGACAGGTAGGTGTGGTCGCGCTGCACCGGGGCGGGGGCGTGGCCCTCGGCCCAGAAACGGTCGAACGGCGGCATCTCGAAGCCCAGCCGCTCGGCCGCGTCGGCGCGGCTCTGCTCATAGAGATGGCGGATCCATCCCATCTCGTCGCGGCCCTCGTTGAAGGCGGGACCGGTCCCGAGCCGCTCGGCCAGCGCGTTGAAGATGTCGAAATCGGCCCGCGCCTCGCCCAGCGGCGGGATCGCCCTGTGCATGGCCAGCACCATGTCGCTGCGCTTGTTGCCCGCGATGTCGTTGCGCTCGATCGAGGTCGAGGCGGGCAGCACGATGTCGGCGCGCCGCGCGGTCGCGGTCCACATCGGGTCCTGCACGACGATCGTCTCGGGCCGGGTCCAGGCCGCCTGCAGCCGGTTCAGGTCCTGGTGGTGATGGAAGGGATTGCCCCCCGCCCAGTAGACCACGCGGATGTCGGGATAGGTCCGGTCCTCTCCCTGATAGGTGTAGCTGCCGCCCGGGCAGCTCAGCAGGTCGGTGATCCGGGCGACGGGGATGAAGCTGTCGATGGGCTTGCGGCCCTGCGACATGCCCGGCGACCTGCCGATGGCGAAGGGGGCGCCGACCCCCCCGAGCGAGCCGTAGCCATAGCCGACGCCCCCGCCCGGCAGGCCGATCTGCCCAGTGACCGCCGCCAGCCCCAGCGCCGCCCAGAACGGCTGCTCGCCGTGATGGGCGCGCTGCAGCGACCAGCTGACGGTCAGCATCGCGCGGGTGTCGACCAGCCGCGGCGCCAGCGCCCGGATCGCCTCGGCCGGCAGGCCGGTGATCGCCGCCGCCCAGCGGGCGTCCTTGACCACCCCGTCCGGGCGGCCGCGCAGGTAGTCGAGGTAGAGGTCCGCGCCGCTGGTGCAGCGGGCGAGGAACGCGTGGTCCTCGCGCCCCGCCGCGACGACCTCTCCGGCAAGGCCCAGCATCAGCGCGGCATCGGTGTTGGGCCGGATCGGCCACCATTCGGCCCCCACCCAGCCGGGCAGGTCGTCGCGCAGCGGCGAGACGTGGATGATGCGGGTCCCGCGCGCAACGATCCGGCGCAGGAACTGCTCGAGCTGGTGGGTCCCGATCCCGCCCGCCTCGGACTGCGCGGTGCGCGGAGACATCGCGCCGAAGACCACCAGCGTCTCGGTATGGGCGGCGACGGTGTCGAGCGTGTTGGCCTGGCCGCCGCAGGCGCGGTCGTCGCCCAGCGTGTGGCGCAGGATCACCGGGCCTGCCGCGATCGAATAGGTGTCGACATGACCGGTATAGCCGCCCGAAAGGTTCAGCATCCGCTTGAGCAGCGACGAGGCATGGTGGAACCGTCCGCAGGAGGTCCAGCCATAGCTGCCCGCGAAGATCGAGGCCGGTCCGTGATCGGCGGTGACGCGGGCGATCTCGCCCGCGACCATGTCCAGAACCTCGTCCCAGGGCAGGGCGACGAAGGCCTCCTGCCCGCGGCCGGCGCCGGTCGCGCCGCGCGCCGCGCCGCCGCGCGCGGCAAGCCAGCCCTCGCGGACCATCGGGCGCAGGACGCGACGCCCGGGCCGGGCCCAGTCCGCGACCGACTGGATCAGCGGCGAGGGCGCCGGGTCGAGGGCGAAGGGCTCCACGCCGACGATCCGGCTGGCGGCGCCCTCGCCCTCGACGAGGATCGTGTAGGCGCCCCAGTGGCTGCAATGCGGTACGCGGCGGATCATTGGCCCTGTCCTCAGATGACGGCTTCGATCAGGAACGGCCCCTTCGATGCCAGCGCGGCGCGGAGGATGTCGCAGAACCCCTCGATCGTGTCGGCCCGGGCGGCCTCGACCCCGAGCCCGTTGGCGATCTTCACCCAGTCCAGCGCCGGGTCGTCGAGGTCGAGCATCTTGCGCGCATTGTCGACCGCCCGGGTGATGCCGACGTTCTTCAGCTCGCCGTGCAGGATCGCGTAGCGGCGGTTGGCGAAGACGATCGTGACGACGTCGAGCCGCTCGCGCGCCTGGGTCCAGAGCCCTTGCACGGTGTACATGCCGCTGCCGTCGGCCTGCAGCCCGATCACCTTGCGGTCGGGGCAGGCGACGGCGGCACCGGTCGTCATCGGGATCCCCAGGCCGATGGCGCCGCCGGTCAGCTGCAGAAAGTCGTGCGGCTCGGCGCCATGGGTGAAGCGGAAGAAGTCGCGGCCCGAGCTGACGGCCTCGTCGCAGATGATGGCGTGCGCCGGCATCATCCGGGCGATGGCGGCGGCGATCGCATCGGGGGTCAGCGCGCCGGCCGGCAGGTCCGGGACCAGCCGCTGCGCATGGCGCGGGGCCGCGACGCCGTGCGCGCCGGTCTCGTCGGCGAGGGCCGCGACGGCGGCGGCAAGGTCGTCGTCGGGCCCGGCCAGCGCGATGACCCGGCAGTGTTCGGGCAGCATGCTCGACGGCTTGCCGGGATAGGCGAAGAACCCGACCGGGGCCTTCGCGCCGATCAGGATCACCGTCTCGGTCGCGGCGAAGGTCGCGAGCGCCTGGTCGATGACATAGGGCACGCGGTCGACCGCGACGCGGCCCGCGCCGCGCTGCATCCGGCCATTGGCCTGCTGCGCCATCAGCCGCGCCCCGGTCTTCTGCGCGATCCGGTCGAGCAGGTCGAGCTGCGCCTCGCGCAGCGCGAGGCCGGTCACGAGGATCGTGACCGCGCCGCCCGCCGCGAGCGCCCCGGCGGCCTCGCGCAGCGCCGCGGCGTCGGGGCCGTCGCATCCCGGCGCGGCGACCGGCGCCGGGACCGCGGCCGCGGTGTCGGTCCAGGCCGCGTCGGCCGGCAGGATCAGCGTGGCGACGCCGCCCGCGCCGGTGATCGCGGCGCGGATCGCCTCGGAGGTGGCCTGGCCGAGGTCGTCTGCGGTCGCGGCGCGGCCGACCCAGTGCGACATCGGCCGCGCGAGGCTTTCGATGTCCGCGGTCAGGGGGGCGTCGTAGGGCAGGTGGTAGCCCGCGTGATCGCCGACGACATTGACCATCGGCGTCCGCGCCCGGCGCGCGTTGTGCATGTTGGCCAGCGCGTTCGCGAGGCCCGGGCCGGTGTGCAGCAGGGTGGCCGCCGGCCTGTCGGCCATCCGGGCATAGCCGTCGGCGGCCCCGGTCACCACGCCCTCGAACAGGCCCAGGACGCAGCGCATCCGCGGCTGGCGGTCAAGCGCCGCCACGAAATGCATCTCGGACGTGCCGGGGTTGGCAAAGCAGGTGTCGATACCGTTGGCGAGCAGGGTTTCGCACAGGAGATCAGCGCCGTTCATCTTCTTCCTCCATCAGCCCTTCCGCCTCTGCCCGCAGGTCCGCGAGCGCGGCCCAGTGGCGGGCCGCCGCGTCGACCGTGGCGGCGAAGAGCGCGTATTTGCGGGCGGCATAGGCCGCGACAGCCGGGCCCGCGGGCACTAGACGGTCTTCCGGCGCGCCGAGCCAGTCCCGACCAAGCGTCACGGGATCCGCGCCCAGCAGGAACCGCGCGCCGATCGCGGCAAGCCCGCGCAGCCCGGCCTGATCGTTGGGGCTGCGCTCGACGGGGCCGCCGGTCAGCGTGGCCAGGAACTGCGCGAAATGGCCGTCGCGGGCGAGACCGCCGCCCAGCGACAGCGTGCCCTCCGGCGCCGCCATCATCGCGTGGCTGCGATGGGTGACGAAGGCCAGCGCCTCGCGCCCCGCCCAGGCGATCTCGGCCGGGGTGGTCGCGGCGGTCAGGCCGAATGCGGCGCCGCTGGCCGCCGGATCGGTCCAGGGCGCGCGCTCGCCCCCCGGTTCGAGGAACGGGTGCAGCACCAGCGCTGAGTAGCATGGCGCGGGATGGGCGGGCAGGGCGCAGAAGGCCCGCGACAGGTGGTGCAGCGCGGTCGCCCCGTTGAAGCTCGGGTGCAGGCAGATGAAACCCGGGCCGAGCGCGAAGCGCTGCACCATCGCCCCGGCCGGGCGCGCGGGCATCGCGTCGGGGTCGTCATGCAGGCAGGCATGGATCGCCGAGGTGCCGAAGATCGACGCGCGGGTGACGCCGGCGCGGGTGCCAAGCCCGAGACCGATCAGCGTCGACTGCACGTCGCCGGGGCCGAGCAGCACGGGCAGTCCCGCCGGCAGGCCGAGGTCGGCGGCGGCGGCGGCCGAGAGGCCGGCGCGACAGGCGCCGATCTCGGCCAGCCCGGGCAGCAGCCGCTCGGCACCCGCCAGCCCGAGCGCCTCGCCGACCGCGGGCAGGATCGCACCGCTGCGCCAGTCGCCCCAGACCGGCAGCAGCGCGCTCGGCTCGGCCATCACCCGCCCGGTCAGGCCGAGGAACAGCCACTCCTTCAGCCTCAGCGCATGGGCGATGCGCGCGAAACGCTCGGGCTCGTGGCGGCGCAGCCACAGCAGCTGCAGGCTCGCCGCGGCGGCGGTCGGGCGCGAGCCGGTGGCGCGCTGGATCGCGTCGAGCGCGCCGCCCAGGCCGGCCGCGAGATCCCGCGCCCGGCCGTCAAGCCAGGTGATGGCCCGGCCGAGCGGCCGGCCGTCGCGGTCGACCGGCCAGAGCCCGTCGCCCTGCCCGGTGACCACGATCCCTTCGACGCGCCCGGGACCGCCCAGGCGCGCAAGGCAGTCGCGCAGCACCGCGAAGGCCTGATCGCGCGAGCGGTCCATGTCCTGCTCGACCCGCGGGCCATCGCGGTGCAGCGCGGCGTTCGGCGCCTCGGTGCAGGCCAGCAGGCGCCCGGCCGCGTCGAGGGCCGCGGCCTTGACCGCCGTGGTGCCGGAATCGAGACACAGGAGCAGGTCGGACATGGGTCAGGACGCCTGGCGCAGCCCTTCGAGCGCGGCGCTGGACTGCTGGCCATAGGTCTTGAACTTCACCAGCACCTCGGCGATCTGCGCGTCGGACAGCACCGGCGGCTCGCAGACCGGCAGGCACAGCAGGTACTGATGCGCCAGTTCCTCGACCGTCACGGCCAGCGCGAGCGCGCGCGCGATGCTGACATGCCCGGTGATGACGCCGTGATGCGCCATCAGGCAGGCGCGGCGCCCCTCGAGCGCGACGACCACCCGGTCGGCCAGTTCCTGCGAGCCGAAGATCTCGTAGGGGGCGCAGCGGATCGTGCTGCCGCCGGCGGCGGCGATCACGTAGTGGATCGCCGGGATGTCGCGCCCGAGGATCGACAGCGCCGTCGCATGGGTCGAATGCGTGTGCACCACCGCGTTCAGGTCGGGCCGCGCCCTCAGGATGTCGCGGTGGAAGCGCCATTCCGAGGAGGGCTGGACCTCGCCCTCGTAGGTCGCGTCCCAGCTCATCGCGACGACATGCTCGGGTTCGAGCTTGTCGTAGGGGATCCCGGTGGGCGAGATCAGGAAGCCGTCGCCGTGGCGGACGCTGATGTTGCCCGAGGTGCCCTTGTTGATGCCCAGCCGGTTCATCGACCGGCAGGCCTCGATGAGTTCGCTGCGCAGCGCGCGGTCTTCGTCGGTCATGATGGCCTCACTTGCAGGGATGAAGCGGCGGCTGGCCGCTCTGGATCAGGGCGATGTCCTCGGCGATCATCCGCGCGGCCTTGAGCGCGGAATAGCGCGAGGCCCCGGCGATATGCGGCGAGAGCGTGACATTGGGCAGCTTCAGCAGCGGCCAGTCGGCGGGCGGCGGCTCGGGGTCGAAGGTGTCGAGCGCGGCGCCCTTCAGGTGGCCCGAGCGGAGCGCGTCGTAGAGCGCGGGATAGTCGAGCACCTGCCCGCGGGTGGTGTTGACGATGTAGCCGCCGGGCTTCATCGCCATGATCCGGTCGCGCGACATCATGCCTTTGGTCTCGGGCGTGACGCGGGGATGCAGGGTGACCACGTCGGCGCGGGCGATCAGCGCGTCGAGCCCGCATTTCTCGAAGCCCGCCGCCTGTTCCTCGGGGGTCAGGTCCTTGAACGGGTCGTAGATCAGGATCGCGCAGCCGAAGGGCCGCAGCAGCCGCGCGACGCGGGTGCCGATGTCGCCGTAGCCGACGATGCCCACGGTCAGCTCGCACAGCTCGGGGCCGGTGTGGTCGTAGTGGTAGAAGCTGCGCCCGAACTCGCCGCGCGCGACGGTCTGGTGGCCGCGGATCAGGTTGCGGGTCTCGGCCAGCAGCGAGGCCACGGTGAACTCGGCCACGGCCGAGGCGTTGCGGCCGGGCGTGTTCACCACGGCGATGCCGCGTGCGCGGGCCGCCGCCATCTCGATGTTGACCGGCCCGCCGCGCGACACCGCGATGGTCTTCAGCCGCGGCGCATGCTCGAGGCTGCGGGCCGTGATCGGCGCGAGATGCGTGATCAGGATGTCGAGATCGGCGAGGAAGTCGAAATAGTCCTCGGGGCGTCCGACGAATTCGCCGACCGGCAGCGTCGGGTCGACCTTGGTCGATTTCAGCCGCAGCGGCCAGTCCAGCTCCATGGTGCGGATCTCGGGCGCGGGTCCGGCGAGGGTGGCGCGCAGCGCCTCGGCGAAGAAGGCGGGCTGCATGAAGCCGTCGCCGATGATGCCGATGGTGGGGGTCTTGCTCATCTGGTCCTCAGGCCGTCTTTTCGGGCAGGGCGGGGCCGATCAGCGCCTCGGCGTAGCGCTCGGGCTCGAGGCCGGCCTCGGCCAGCACCTCGGCGCTGTGCTGGGCGAAGCCGGGCGGCGCGCGGCGATAGCTTGCCGGGGTGCGCGACAGCTTGATCGGGCTGCCGGTGCCGCGGTAGGCGCCGATGTCCACGACCATCTCGCGGTGAAGCGTGTGCGGGTCCGCGACGACCTGGTCGATCGACCGCACGGCGCCGCAGGGGACCCCGGCCTTGATCAGCGCATCGGCAAGCGGGGCGCAGTCGAAGTCCGCCAGCGCGGCCTCAAGCTCGGCCTTCAGCGCGTCGCGGTTGACGACGCGTTCGGCATTCGCGGCGAAGCGCGGATCGGCGGGCAGGTCGGGTCGGCCGATGACCCCGCACAGCGTGGTGAACTGGCGATGGTTGCCGACGGCGAGGAAGATCGGATCGCTGCCGGTGGCGAAGGTGTCATAGGGGCAGATGTTGGGATGGGCATTGCCCGACCGCCCCGCGACCTGGCCCGACAGGTACAGGTTCGGCAGGTGCGGATGCAGCAGCGACACCCCGCAGTCGTACAGCGTGGCCTCGACGAACTGGCCCTTGCCGCTGGTCGCGCGTTCGTTCAGCGCCATCAGCACGCCCAGGGCCGCGTTCAGGCCGGTGACCATGTCGACGACGGGCAGCCCGACGCGCAGGGGGGTGCCCCCCGCCTCGCCGTTGACGCTCATGATGCCGCAGACCGCCTGGATCGCGGCATCGTAGCCCGGCAGCCCGCCCATCGGCCCGTCGGCGCCGAACCCCGAGATGCGGCAGTGCACCAGCCGCGGAAAGCGGCGCGACAGCTCGTCATGGCCAAGGCCCCAGCGCTCCAGCGTGCCGGTCTTGAAGTTCTCGAGCAGCACGTCGGCATCGGCCAGCAGGGCCAGCAGCACCTCGCGCCCCGAGGCGAGCGTCAGGTCGAGGGCGATGCCGCGCTTGTTGCGGTTCAGCCCCAGGAAATAGCTGGCGGCATCGCCGAGGAAGGGCGGGCCCCAGCCGCGGGTCTCGTCGCCGGTCGGAGGCTCGATCTTGATCACGTCGGCGCCGTGGTCGGCGAGGATCTGGCCCGCATAGGGCCCGCCGAGCACGCGGCTGGCGTCGATCACGCGCAGGTTCTGCAGCGATCCGGGTGTCATGCGGTGGCTCCTTCCGGGGCATGGGCCGCCAGGTCGCGGGCCCAGTCGGCCGCGAAGGCGGGGTAGGTCTCGGCCAGCTCCTCGAGGATGCGGCCGCGCATCAGCCGCAGCGTCGCCGCGTCGGGTCCGGGGGTCGTCGGCGGCGCCGGGTCATGGGCGAAGCCGAAGCCCGTGGCCTGCCGGACATCGTCGAGGGTCTGGCCCGGGTGCAGGCTGGCGAGGGTGAAGCCGGGCCGGGCGCGGTCGAAGCCGAACAGGCAGCGGCTGGTCAGCAGCGCGACCGGTCCGCCGGGCCGGTAGACGCCGGGCGGGCTGGTGCCGGGGGCCGAGATGAAATCGACCTTGTCGACCATCACCCGGGGCGAATGCTCTTCGCGGAACAGGATCACCTTCGGGACGGTGAAATACAGGTAGGCCGACCCGAACGACCCGGGCCAGCGGACATCGACCTTGGGATAGTCGCCGGTGCCGACGAGATTGACGTTCGCCTGCCCGTCGATCTGCCCGCCGCCAAGAAAGAACGCGTCAAGCCGGCCCTGCGCGGCGCTGTCGAACAGCTCTGCCGAGCCGTTGGTGAAGAAGTTGTGCCGGACCGAGCCGAGGATCGAAAGGCGCACCTCGCGCGCGGCCTCGTCCAGCGCGCGGCGCAGCATCGCCCCCGCGGCCGGGATCGGCGAAGAGGCCCCGACCGCGACATGGCGCACCCCGTCGAGCAGGCCGGCGATGGTGTGGATCAGGATCTCGCGCGGCAGGGCGGGGCTCATGCGGCGACCTCCGATCCCATGTAGGCCGCGAAGCCGTCCTCGGTCCGGGCCGCGGCGGCGTAGCGCTTGAGCGCGTCGGTGTCGGTCGGGTAGGCGCCCCACAGACCATAGGGCCAGGCGCCGCGCGGAGCCTCGGCCACGGCGGTGACATACAGGGCGGGCAGGGTGCCCGCCGCGGTGGTCTCGTCGGCCAGAAGGTCGTCCTCGACGATGCGCTCGGCGGTGACGATGGTTTCGGTGGCGGCATAGGCCATGGCCGCAAGCTCGCGCCGGCGCCCGATCCAGACGTTGCCGGACCGGTCCGCCATCGGCACGTGGAAGATCGCCACGTCGGGGCACAGCGCCGGGATCAGCACGATCGGATCGCCCGCGGCCGCGAAGGGGTTGTCGATCACCCGCCAGTCCGGCCGCCGCGCCAGCACGTCCGACCCGATCAGCCCGCGCATCGGCACGAAGGGCACACCCTTCTGCGCCGCCATCAGGCCCGCGTGGATCGCCGGGCAGGTGGCGTCGAGGATCTCGATCCGGCCGGCCTTCACCGCCGCGTTGAAGCGCGGCGCGCCGCCCGCCTCGCCCAGCGAGACCGCGCTGGTCTCGACGCGCCGGACCAGACCGGCGCCGATCAGCTGGTCGACCTGCAATCCCCCGGTCGGCACGCAGATCAGGTGCAGATCGCCCGCGCCGTTGTCGATCAGCGGTCGCGTCATCGCCATCGAGACGCCGGCATAGTCGACCGGCAGCGCCACGGTCATGCCGGGGCGGATGCGCCGCGCCAGTCGCGCGAGATCGCTCGTCATAGCTGTTCCTCCCTGTGGATCCGCGCCTCCCAAGCGGATCCAATGTCGTTCCATATAATAGAACGCCATTCTGTTAGTTAGCGTACCCACGGCGAGAGGGCTGAGTCAATCGCGGTTGTGTCGCCGGCAGGCCGAATTCCGGGAATCGCCGGTTTTTCCAGTTAGAACCGATGGATAAGGATTTTGTTGACAAGATCGGCGCTGCCCCGAAAACTAAATACGGGAAGCCGTTCTATAATATGGAACGGAGGGAGGATGACATGGCTCAGATACTGGCGCGGCGCGACATGGGCGCCGAGGCGCCCCGGGAAACCGTGACCGCAGCCGCCGGCGGGCGCGAGGTGATCGGCGCAGGCATCGAGATCCGGGAGATCACCAAGAAATACGGGGCGTTCCTGGCCGCCGACCGCATCAGTCTGGACATCGAGCCGGGCGAGTTCATCACGCTGCTCGGCCCGTCGGGCAGTGGCAAGACCACGCTTCTGAACCTGATCGCCGGCTTTCACAGGATCGACGGGGGCCAGATCCTCGTCGATGGCAAGCCGGTGCAGCACGTGCCCACGCACCGGCGCGGCTTCGGCATGGTGTTCCAGAGCTATGCGCTGTTTCCCAACATGACCGTGGCGCAGAATGTCGGCTTCCCGATGCGGATGGCCGGGATGGATCGCGCGACCACGGACCGCCGCGTCGCCGAGACGCTGGACATGATGCGGCTGTCCGAACACGCGGGGAAATCGCCCGCGCAGATGTCGGGCGGGCAGCAGCAGCGCGTCGCCATCGCCCGCGCCATCGTCATGCGGCCGCGGGTGGTGCTGATGGACGAACCGCTGAGCGCGCTGGACCGCCGCCTGAGGGAATCGATCCAGATCGAGCTGCGCGACCTGCACCAGGCCCTGGGCAGCACGATCCTGTTCGTCACCCACGACCAGTCCGAGGCGCTGACCATGTCGGACCGGATCGCGGTGATGGATGCCGGCCACATCGTGCAGGTCGGCCGCCCGACCGAGATCTATCGCCAGCCGCAAAGCCGGTTCGTGGCCGGCTTCGTCGGCGAGAGCAACCTGATCGAGGCCGAGGTCGTGGCCCGGCGCGAGGGGGCGCTGACGTTGAAGATGCCCGGCGGCCAGATCTTCGAGGCCGAGGCGCGCGCGATCGTTCCGGGGCGCATCGCCACCGTGCTGGTCCGGCCCGAGCGCATCGCGCTGCACGAGGCCGCGCAGCCCGGGACCATGCCGGCCACCGTCACCTCGGCCCTGTTCCTGGGCGAGGTGCTGCGCATCGAGGTCGCGCTCGAGGACGGGCAGACGCTGCTGGTGCGCTGCACCGACACGGCGGCGCGCAGCCTGCCGCGGATCGGGACGCGGGTGCATGTCGGCTGGGGGGCGGCGGATTGCTGGGTGCTGGCATGACCGATGCCGCCGCCCCGCCCCGTCTCTCGCCCCACCTGCCGCCCACCCGTCCGCCCGCCACCGTGACCGCCACGGGGCCGGGGCTGTCGCAGCGGCTGACGTCGCCCGCGCTGCTGCTGCTGCCGGCGGTGCTGTTTCTGGCCGTGATCTACCTGATGCCGCTTGTCGACCTGACGCGGATCAGCTTCACCGGCCCCAGCTGGTCGGCGCATTTCGAACGCGTCTTCGCGACGCCGCTCTATTTCGACTCGCTCGTCCGCACGATGCAGATCGCCTTCACCGTCGCCTGCCTTTGCGCGGTGCTGGGCTATCCGACCGCGCTTCTGATCCACCGCAGCCGCGGCAGCGTGCAGATGCTGGTCGCCGTGGCGGTGATCCTGCCCTACTTCATCGCGATCCTGATCCGCACCTATGCCTGGATGGTGCTGCTGGGGCGCAACGGGCCGATCAACAAGCTGCTTGGCACGCTGGGGCTGATCGACAGCCCGCTCGCGCTGCTGTTCAACCGCGGCTCGGTGCTGCTGGGGATGACCGCGGTGCTGCTGCCGATCATGGTGCTGAGCATCTATGCCAGCGTCGCGCGCCTCGACCAGAGCCTGACGCGCGCGGCGCTCGCCTCGGGGGCGGGGCCGCTCGCGGTGTTCTGGCGGGTGCTGCTGCCGCTGACCTTCCCCGGCATCGGCGCGGGCTTCCTGCTGGTCTTCGTCGCCGCGCTCGGCTTCTTCATCACGCCGACGCTGCTCGGGGGCCCGGGCGACCAGATGTTCGCCATGCACATCACCCAGCAGGCCGATTCCGTGACCGGCGAGGGGTTCCTGCAGGCGCTTGCGGTGGTGCTGCTGGTGATCACGCTGGTCACCGTCGGCATCGCCGGGCGGCTGATCGGCTTCGAGTTCATCTGGGGCGGCGGCAAGCTGGACGAGATGGCCAGGCGCCCGAAGGCGCGCGCGGCACGACGGTCGCGGCGTGGCCCCGGCACGCTGCTTGCCGATGCGCTGGGCTGGCCGCTCTTGCGGCTGATGGGGCCGCTGCTCGCGTCGGCGGGCCTGTGGACGGTGCGGATCATGGGCGGGCTCGTCGTGGCCACGCTGATGGTGCCGATCATCGTGGTGATGGTGATCTCGTTCAGCAAGGCAAGCTACCTCACCTTCCCGCCGCCGGGCTGGTCGCTGCGCTGGTACGAGAAGTTCTTTTCGGACAGCAACTGGATGGACGCGTTCTGGAACTCGCTCGGGATCGCCGCGCTCTCGGCGCTGATCGCGGTGACGCTCGGGGCGACGGCGGCGATGGGGATCGTGCGCAGCCGGATCCGCTGCAAGTCGGCGCTGATGCTGCTGCTGGTCAGCCCGATGATCGTGCCGCCGGTGGTGTTGGGGCTGTCGCTCTACAGCCTGTTCCTGCAGCTCGGGCTCGTGGGGACGCACCTCGGGCTTGCCGCGGCCCATGCCGTCGGCGGGATCCCGATCGTCGTGGTGATCGTCGCGGCCTCGCTGCAGGCGGTGGACCGCCGGCAGGAGCAGGGCGCGGCCGTGCACGGCGCCGCGCCGTTGACCGTGTTCCGGCTGGTGACCCTGCCCGCGATCGCGCCGGGCCTGGCGGCGGCGGTGTTCTTCGCCTTCCTGCATTCCTTCGACGAGCTGGTGCTGTCGCTGTTCCTGTCGAGCCCGCGGATGAAGACGCTGCCGCTGATGCTCTGGGCCGACGTGAACTACCAGCTGAACCCGGTGCTCGCCGTCGTCTCGACGCTCGAGGTGCTGCTGGTCGTCGGCGGGATCATCCTGTGCCGCCCGGTCCTGACGCGGGGCCAGGCACACTGACGTTCGACCCACAAATTCCAGAGGAGGAGATGGAATGCGTGCTTTTGAAGCAAGCCGGGGCCTTGTGTCGTCCCTTGCGGTGATGTCGCTGCTGGCGGGGCCCGCGCTCGCCGAGGGCGAGGTGGTGATGCAGGACCCGGGCGGTGCCTATGGCGACGCCCTGCGCGAGGTGATGTACGACCCGTTCGAGGAGGAGACGGGCATCGACGTCGTCACCGTGCAGGAGGCGCGGTCGGGTCCGCGGATCAAGGCCCAGGTCGAGGCGGGCAAGACCGAGTGGGACCTGACCTTCATCTTCGACCAGGAGACGAAGCTGCTGGGCGACTGCTGCCTGTCCGACATCGACTATTCCAAGCTGTCGCCCGAGGCGCAGGAGACGCTGGCGACGATGCCCGAGAACCTCAAGCGCCCGAAGGGCGTGGCGCTGCAGGTGATCGGGGTGGCCATGGTCTACAACACCGACACCTATGCCGACGACAAGCCGCAGAGCTGGGCGGATTTCTGGGACACCGAGCGGTTCCCGGGCCGGCGCTGCCTTCCCGCCTGGCCGCGCTTCGTGATGGAGGCGGCGCTGATGGCGGACGGGGTGGAGAAGTCGGACCTCTACCCGGTCGATGTCGCGCGGGCGCTGAAGAAGATCGAGGAGATCAAGCCGCACGTGTCGAAATGGTGGACGACCTCGGCCCAGGCGCCGCAGCTGCTGCTGGATGGCGAGGCCGACATGTGCATGGCCTATACCGGGTCGTCCTCGGTGCTTGCGCTCGAGGGCGCGCCGCTCGAGGTCGAATGGAACCAGGGCTTCGTCTACTACGACTTCTTCGCGATCCCCAAGGACGCGCCGAACTACGACAACGCGCTCAAGCTGCTGTCGTGGCGGCTCGACGCGACCCGCGCGGCCGAGCTGACCTCGGCCTACCCGGTCGCGCTGCCCTCGCGGCTGGTGTTCGAGGCCGCCGACCCCGAGCGCAGCAAGTACTGGGCCAACAACCCGACCAACCTTGCCAAGGCGATCGAATGGAGCCCGGACTACTGGGGCGCGATGGCCGAGAGCGGCACCATGACCAACGAGGAATACGGTCAGGAACAGCTGAACGCGCTTCTGGCCAAGTGAAACGACGTGCGGGCCATGGCATCGCGCCACGGCCCGCGCTATGGCAGACCGATCAGCGAGCAGGCCGGGCAGCTAAGCAGGCCGGGCAGCAGGCAGGCCGGCATCGAGCAGGCGGGCACCGATCAGGCGGGCACCGAGCAAGCGGGACGTATGGACAAGGCATTCATCAAGGGCCTGCGCCTGATCGAGGCGTTGGCATTCAGCGACCAGCCCCGCGGCATTTCCGAACTCGCGCGCGAGCTCGAGCTGACCAAGAGCAACGTGCACCGGCTGCTCGCCACGCTGATCGACCAGGGCTACGTCCGGCAGGTCCCGCCGATGAGCCATTACGAGCTGACGACGCGGATCTGGGAACTGGGCAACCGCGTGTTCCGGCGCATGGACCTGACCGAGATCGCCCGTCCCGCGATGCTGCGGCTGGCCGAGGCCACCGGCGAGACCGTGCACCTTTCGGTGCTGCAGGGCACGGAGGTGCTGTATCTCGACAAGATCGAGAGCGCCCACCACGTCCGCGCCCATACCAGCGTCGGCGCGCGCGCGCCCGCGCATACCGTCGCCACCGGCAAAGCGATGCTGGCGCAGATGCCCGAAAGCTATCTCGACCGCTTCGGCCAGACGCTGGAGCGCTATACCGACACCACGCGCACCACGATCGCCGAACTGCGCGAGGACATCCGCATCGCGCGCGAGCAGGGCTATGCGCTGGTGCCGGAAGGCGAGTGGCGCGAGGGCATCGCCGCCTGCGCCTGCGCGATCCTCGACGGCTCGGGCGAGCTTGCCGGCGCCATCGGCATGTCCGGGCCGGACTCGCGCATCAAGCGCAAGCAGCTCAAGGAGCTGGCGCCGCATGTCGTCGAGGCCGCGCGGATGATCTCGGCCGCGCTGGGCTACGTGCCGAAACCCTAGGGCGGGCCGGGACCGACCGCGCCGGTCCCGTTGCTGCACATACCGCACCGCGCGGCGCCAGTGTGCGCGGCCATGGCGCGCCCGGCGCTTGGCGGCGCGATGCCGCCGGGCGCGGGGGTCAGATCACGTCGTCATAGGCGAAGATCGCGGGCATGCCGCCGGTGTGCAGGAACACGCTTGGCCCCTCGAGCCGCCCTTCCTGCGCCAGCGCGATCAGCCCGGCCATCGCCTTGCCGCTGTAGACCGGGTCGAGGAAGATCGCCTCAAGCTCGGCGACCGTCTGCAGCGCGGCGCGCATCGCCTCGGTCGGCTGGCCATAGCCCGGGCCGACGAAGCGGTCGTCGACAAGGATCTCGCGTCCGGCCGCGCCGGCAAAGGCGGGAAGGCTGCGGGCCCCCTCGGCGACCAGCGCGCCGACCTTCGCCGCAAGCTCGGCCGCCGACGACGCGACCGAGATGCCCAGCACCGGGATCGCGGTGCCCAGCACCAGCCCCGCCTGCGTGCCCGCCGACCCCGAACCGGTCACGATCCGTGCCGGCGCCAGACCGATGGCGGCGGCCTGCTCCTCGATCTCGGCCGCGGCGCGGGCATAGCCCAGCGCGCCCGTCAGGTTCGACCCGCCGACCGGGATCGGGTAGACCCGCGCCCCCCGGGCCTCAAGCTCGGCCACGGTCTCGGCGAAGGCGGCGGCCCCGTCGCTGCCCGCGGGCAGACGGCGGATCTCGGCGCCCAGCAGCCGGTCGAGCGCGAGGTTCCCGCCCCGGTCATAGGCGGCGGTGCGCCCGGCGACGGCCTCGGTCAGGACCAGCACCGCGCGCATTCCCAGCCGGGTCGCGGCGGCCGCGGTCTGACGGGCATGGTTCGACTGCAGCGCGCCCGCGGTCACCACCGTGTCGGCGCCCGCGGCCTTCGCCTCGGCCATCAGGTATTCCAGCTTGCGCACCTTGTTGCCGCCGCCGGCAAAGCCCGTGAGGTCGTCGCGCTTCATCCAGATCTCGGCGCCCAGATGCGCCGACAGCCGGTCCAGCCGCTCGAGCGGGGTGGGCAGCTGCGCGAGCAGGACGCGCGCCGCCCCCGTGGTGTCGGTGTGGTCCTTCATGCCTTGATCGCCTTTCTGTCGGTCCTGCGCCCGGCACTGCCGGCCGTCGTCGTCGCGTGTGTCGTCCGGTCCCGGGCCGAACCAGGGTCCGGACCGGGGTCCGTTGCGGGGGGCGTGCCCATCCGCGCGGCCATGCTTTTCGCGCAGATGAAGCCCATGGTCATGTGCGGCCCGATCGTGGTGCCCGCGCCGATCGCGCGGGTGCCGATCGGGTTCGCCATCGCGTTGCCCGCGGCATAGAGCCCGCCGATCGCCTCGCCCTCGGTGTCCAGCACCCGGCCCTCGGCATCGGTGCGCGGCCCGCCCTTGGTCCCGAGGATCGAGCGGTTGACCGGCATCGCGTAATAGGGCCCGCGATCGGCGATCCCGCCGAGGGCGGCGTTCGTCTCGCCGTCCTTCCAGTTGCCCGAGCGGAAGCGTTCCCAGACCGGCTCGCCCCGGTGGAAGTCGGGGTCGCGGTTCTGCGCGCAGTGGCCGTTGAACCGCGCCACGGTGGCGGCGAGCGCCGCGGGATCGAGCCCGATCTGGCCCGCGAGCGCCGCCAGCGTCGGCGCCTTGCGCACCCAGCCCGGCGCGCGCAGCGCGTACCAGGCGAAGGGACGCGACTGGCGCAGGAACCGCCCGTCGCAGATCACCCACGCGGGCAGGTTCAGCGGCTGGCCGTCCGCGCCGCGGCGGTTCAGGTGGTCGCCGAGGTTGTAGTCGTATTCGCTGGCGAAGCGCTGCGCCTGCCCGTTGACGATGATCCCGTTCGGCCCGACATGCCAGGCCACCGGCATGCCATGCGCACGGCCCTCGTAACGCGTGGGCAGCGCGGGGTGGACATTCGCCTCTTCCATCTGGTCGAGCGCCGCGCCCGCCGCCTCGGCCAGTGCAAGGCCGCCGCCCGCGTTGGTGTCGGGGGTGCACAGCCAGTCGGTCTGCCCCGGGAAGTGCCGGGCATAGCGGTCGCGGTCCCATTCGAAGCCGCCGGTCGCGATCAGCACGCCGCGCCGGGCGCCGATCGTCCGGCCGTCGGCCAGCGTGACGCCGGTGACCCGGCCGCCTGCCTTCGTCAGCGCGCGCACGGTGGTCTCGGGCCGGATCGCGACGCCCCTGGCCAGCGCGCCGCCGATCAGCCCGGCCATCAGGGCCGAGCCCTGGCCGCCGGAATTCGTCAGCCAGCGGCGCAGCAGTTCGGGCCCCATGCTCAGCACCGTGCGCACCGGCCGCTTCCAAGGATTGGGCGAGAACATGTCGTGGTAGGTGAAGAGATGCGGCAGGGTCGAGCGGCGCAGCCGCTTCGCGAAGGGCCCGGCATGGCGGCGCGGCAGCGCCAGCGGCGAGACCATGCGCCCGCGCCGCTTCGCCCCCGGCACGTCGATCGGATCGGGTTCGGGCGTGATCGCGAAGGTCAGCGGCGTCTCGGCCTCGACCAGCCTCAGCATCGGCCCGGCGGCATCGGCCAGCGCCTTCCACAGCGGGCGGAAGCGGTTGCCAAGCTCGGGGCCAAGCGCGTTCTCGTAATAGGCCAGCGCCTCGTCCGGGCTGTCCGCGATCCCCTCGGCGGCGGCGAGGTGGTTCGCGGGCACCCAGGTGCCGGCGCCCGACATCGCGCTGGTCCCACCGACGAGGCGGCTTTTTTCAAGCACGACCACGGACAATCCCTCGGTCGCCGCGGTCAGGGCGCAGGTCATGCCCGCCGCGCCGGAGCCCAGCACGATGACGTCGAATTCCTCGTTCATTGGTGAAACTGCCTGTTTATTCATCTTGTATGATCTCTTGGCCGGTGCCCGGGCCGCGGCGGGGTTGCCGGTGCCGGTCGGCGCGGTACGGGCTGGGGCCCGGGCGGCAGCGATCGCCGCCCTGCCGCCCGCGGGTCGCGCGGGCCCTGGACGACGCATGGACACGAGACTTCCCGCCCGCGGCTTCGACAGCACCGATCTCGACGACGAACGGCTGGGCCTGATCGTCGCCTTCATGGCGGTGGTGGACGCGGGCAGCTTCGCGGCCGCGGCGACGCGGCTGCGCCAGACGCCCTCGACCGTCAGCCGCAAGGTCGCACGGCTTGAGGAACGGCTGGCCGTGCGGCTGCTGAACCGCACGACGCGCAGCCTCGCGCTGACCGAGGCGGGCGCGGTCTACCTGCGCTACTGCCGCTCGATCTCGGAACTTCTGGGCGCGGCCGAGGCCGAGGTCAGCTCGCTCTCCAGCTCGCCGCACGGGCTGGTGCGGGTGACGCTGCCCGTCGCGTTCGGCCAGCGCCATGTCACCAAGCTTCTGGCCGAATTCCTGGAGATCTATCCCCGCATCGAGATCGAGGCCGCGTTCAACGACCGCTTCGTCGACATGATCGCCGAGAACTACGACCTGTCGATCCGCATCGGCAACCTGCCGGATTCGAGCCTCGTGGCGCGCAAGCTGACCTCGAACCGCCGGCTTCTGGTCGCGGCGCCGGTCTATGTCGAGCGCTTCGGCACCCCGGCCGAGCCCGCCGACCTCGCCCATCACGACTGCATCCGCTACCTGCTCTATCGCTCGTCGGGCAACATCTGGCGCTTCAGCCACCGCGACAACCCGCGGCGCGAGCAGACGGTGAACGTCGTCGGCTCGTTCCGCTGCGACAACTCCGAGGCGGTGAACACCTTCGCGCTGTCGGGGCTGGGGGTGGGGATCGTGGCAGACTACATCTGCCACGACGCGCTGGAGCGGGGCGAGCTGGTGCAGCTGCTGCCCGACTGGCGGGTGGTGCCGGAATCGGGGATCTACGCCTGCTGGCCGGGCACCCGGATGCTGATGCCCAAGGTCCGCCACCTGGTCGATTTCCTGGGCGCGCGGCTGTCGCAGCAGACCTGGTCGCGCTTCGGCTGAGCGGGGGGCGGAGGCGGGGCGCATCAGTAGCGCCCCGTGAAGACCGGCCGCGCGATCGCGGCGCGGACATGGTCGATCATGGTGATGAAGTCGAAGACCGGCAGGCCCGTCGCCTTCTGCACCGCGGCCGAATAGGGCGGCAGGTTCGAGCATTCCAGCAGCAGCATCCGGATCCCGGGGTGCCTCTCGACCAGAGCCGTGGCCACCGCGACCGTCTCGGCCTCGACCTGGTCGGTGTCGAGCCGGCCCTGTTCGTCCAGGATCGCCTCGCGGAAGCCGGGGCAGTCCTGCATCCCGGCCACGCGCACCGTGCGGTCGCGCCCCGGCCAGGCGCGGTCCAGCACGCCCGCGTTCATCCGCTCCTCATGCGCGCAGACAAGGCCGATCTCGGCGCCCGGCGGGATCAGGCTGCCCATGAATCGCAGCTGCAGCAGGCTCGACATCATCACCGGCACGCTGACCGCCGCGGCCACCAGGTCCTGGTAGGCCAGCATGTAGCCGCAGTCCGAGGTGATCGCCTTGACCCCCTCGCGCTCCAGCTTGCGCGCGGCGGCGACCATCGCGTCGATCGCCGCCGTCTCGCCCCGTTCGACGAGGCTCTCGATCGTCACGCCCTCCACCGTCTCGTAAAGCACCGGGTAGCCGTAGGTCGAGGCATTGCCCACGTCGCCGGGCGGGAACGGGTTGAAGCATTCCATCAGGAGGATCCCGATGTCGTGCCCATAGCTCTGGGCGCCGCGGCGTCCGTGGTAGATCGGCATGGAGCGCTCCGGTCTCAGGCGTCGGCCGCGAGGGCTTCGAGATAGCGGAACGGGTCCGAGTTGAAGATCGCGCCGCCCGCGACCAGCAGCGTCGCGCCCGAGACATAGGCCGCCACGTCCGAGGCGAGGTAGACCGCGGCGCCCGCGACGTCCGAGGGCTGGCCGATGCGGCCGAGCGGGTAGAACTTCGAGCGGTCCTTGATGATCTCGGGGGTCGACAGGAACGGGGCCACCAGCGGCGTCTGCACCACGCCCGGCGCGATCGAGTTCACGCGGATGCCGAAGCGGCCCAGCTCGGTCGCCAGGGTGCGGGCGATGTGGGTGATCGCCATCTTGGCCGCGCCATAGCA
The DNA here is from genome assembly GCF_037095655.1 of Frigidibacter sp. MR17.24. Classification (NCBI taxonomy): domain Bacteria; kingdom Pseudomonadati; phylum Pseudomonadota; class Alphaproteobacteria; order Rhodobacterales; family Paracoccaceae; genus Frigidibacter; species Frigidibacter sp. MR17.24. The sequence goes on along the minus strand of NZ_JBAWKE010000003.1, from coordinate 387,961 downwards.
GCCCTCGCCGCCGGGGCAGGCGTTGAACGCGTCGAGCGAGGACATGAAGATCAGGCTGCCGCCGGTGCCGCCCTGCTTCATCGCCCGCGCCGCAGCCTGCGCGCCGTAGACATAGGACGAGACGTTGAGCGCCCACATCTGGTCCAGCGCCTCGGGCGTCACGTCGACCCAGTCGACCATCGCGCCGTCGATGAAGCCGCCGGCATTGTTGACCCAGATGTCGACCTTGCCGAAGGCGGCAAGGGCCGCGTCGGCCAGCGCGTCGATCGCGGCCTTCGAGGTCACGTCGGTCGGCACGGCCAGCGCGGCGCCGCCCGCGGCCTCGATCTCGGCCTTCAGCGCGTCGAGGTCGGCGGCGCTGCGCGCGGCCAGGACCACCTTGGCGCCCTGTTCGGCATAGGCCAGCGCGATCGCGCGGCCAAGGCCCTTGCCGGCCCCGGTGACGACGGCGACCTTGTCGGTGAGGGTGAAGTTCATGGGAGGTCCTTTCGGGGTCTGGTCAGGTCAGAAGCGTGGTGTTGCGGTAGATCCGCATCCCAAGGTCGAGCGCCGCGCGGCGCATCGCCCGGGCGGGGCGGGGGGCGGCGGGCTCCAGCGGCAGCGGCCGCGGCCCGTCGCGGCCCATCGCGATATCGGCGAGCATGGCGCCGAAATAGCTGTTCGGCGCGATGCCGCGGCCATTGCAGCCGATGGTGCCGATCAGACCGTCTTCGGGCGAGATCAGGCGTGGCATGCCGTGGCTGGTCAGGCCCAGCGTGCCCTGCCAGACGTGGCTCCAGCCCGGATCGGGCAGGCCGGGCCAGAGCCGCGCGAGCGCGCGCGCCGCCCAAGCTTCGGGGCCGCGGCGGCCGTCGCCGAGAAAGCCGAGCGAGCCCACCATCAGCCGCCCCTCGGGGTCGTAGCGGAAGAACAGCGGGATCTTGTGGGTGTCGTAGAGCGAATGGCCCTGCGGCAGCACCATGGCGCGCGCCGCGGTATCGAGCGGCTGGGTCGCGACGCCGAAGGCGCCCGAGGTGACGAGGGTCTGCGCGAAGGCGGGGTGCAGCGCGCCCGTGTAGGCATTGGTGGCAAGGATCACCTTGCGCGCGCGCAGGGTCACGCAGCCGCGCACCTGCGCCCGCCACAGGCCGTTCTCGCGCACGAGGCCCGTCACCGGCATCCGCTGCGCCAGCCGTGCGCCCGCCCGTTGCGCGGCGCGGGCAAGGCCGCGGGCATAGGCGAGCGGCTGGATGGTGAAGCCGCGCCGGTCGAGCATCGCGGCCTCCCACCGGTTCGATCCGGTGAGCGCGCGCAGCTCGGCGCCGCGCACCATCTCGACCGGCTGGCCGAGCGCCGCCCATTGCCCGGTCTGCGCGCTCAGCATCGCGGCCGAGGCCGCGTCATGCGCCGCGCGGATCACCGGGCGGAAATCGGCGTGGCAGTCGATGCGGTGGCGGTCGATCAGGTCGGCCACCAGCGCTGGGGCCGCGCCCAGTTCGCGCAGGAAGACCTCGCCGTGGTCGGCGCCCAGCACCTTGCGGATCTCGTCCGGGCCTAGGAACTGGCCGGGGTTCACCATGCCGGCGTTGCGCCCCGAGGCGCCCTCGCCGATTTCGCCCGCCTCGACCAGCAGCGCATCGGTGCCGCATTCGGCCAGCCGCAGCGCCGCCGTGAGGCCGTTGAAGCCGCCGCCGATCACCAGCACCTCGGTGCTGGCGTCGGTGGTCAGGGCGGGCGCCGCGATCGGGGCGCCGGCGGTCGCGTGCCACATCGAGGCCGGCAGCGCGGGCTCGGCCGCGGCCAGCGCGCTTCGGTCGCGGCGGGGAAGCCTGTCCTCAGGCATGGGCGGCCTCGCGCGCGGCAAGCTCGTGCTGCCAGTCGCCGACACGCAGGCAGGCGACGCGGCGGCCGGGGGCGGGCACTTCGTCGGTGGGCGCCGTGGTGGCGCAGAACGGCGCGGCGAAGGGGCATCGGGTGCGGAACCGGCACCCCGAGGGCGGGTTCATCGGGCTGGGCAGTTCCCCCTCGAGGACCAGCGGTGACAGCCCCTCGTCCCGGGCCGAGAGCGTGTTGGCGATCAGCGCGCGGGTGTAGGGATGTTGCGGATCGCGCCAGACCTGCTCGACCGGGCCGGCCTCGACGATGCGGCCGAGGTACATCACCGCCACCTCGTGGCTGACGTAGCGGATCACGTCGAGGTCATGGCTGACGAACAGCATCGCGAGCCCGCGTTCGGCCTGAAGGTCCACCAGCAGGTTCAGCACCTGCGCCTGAACCGAGACGTCGAGCGCCGAGACCGGCTCGTCGCAGATCAGGAGTTCGGGGTCGAGGATCAGCGCGCGGGCGATGCCCACCCGCTGGCGCTGACCACCCGACAGCTGGTGCGGCAGGCGGTCGAGGAAGGCGCGCGGCAGGCCCACGCGGTCCAAGAGCGCCGCGGCCTTGCGGGCGCGGTCGTCGCGGGTGCCAAGGCCGTGGACATGCAGCGGCTGCTCGACGAGGTCGCGGATCGTCGATCGCGGGTTGAGCGAGCCCATCGGGTCCTGGAACACCATCTGGATCCGGCGCGCGCGCTCCAGCCGGGCGCGGGGGCCAAGGCTTGGCAGCGCGTGCCCGTCAAGGCTGAGCCCGCCGCGCGAGGGCCGTTCCAGCCCGGTCAGCGCCCGCGCGAGGCTCGACTTGCCGCAGCCGGATTCCCCCACCAGCCCCAGCGTGCGCCCGCCCGGAATGGCCAGCGTCACCCCGTCGACCGCATGCACCGTGCCGCGGCGGGCGCGGTAGCTGACAGTCAGGTCGCTCACGTCGAACATCTGCATCAGGCGGCTCCTTGGATGATCGCGGTCCCGGCGTGGTGGCAGGCGACACGGCCGTCGCCCAGCGGCCGGACGGCGGGACGCTCGGCCGCGCAAAGCGCGGTCGCGGCCGGGCAGCGCGGCCGGAAGGCGCAGCCCGAGGGCCGGTCCGAGGGCTGCGGCACGGTGCCCGGGATCTCGGTCAGGCGCGGGGCGCCGGCGGCCATCGCGCCTTGCGGGCGCGCCGACAGCAGGCCGCGGGTATAGGGATGCGCGGGGGCGGCGAAGATCGCGTCGGCACCGCCGGTCTCGACGATGCGGCCGGAATACATCACCGCCACCCGGTCGGCGATCATCCGCACCGCCGGCAGGTCATGGGTGATCAGCAGGATCGCCAGCCCGATGTCGGCGCGCAGCTGGTCCAGAAGCGTCATGATCTGCGCCGAGATCGTCACGTCGAGCGCGGTCGTGGGTTCGTCGGCCAGCAGAAGGCCCGGCTCGCCCGCCAGCGCGATCGCGATCATCACCCGCTGGCGCATGCCCCCCGACAGGCGGTGGGGATATTCGTCCAGCCGCTTCGCCGCCTCGGGGATGCGCACCAGCTCCAGCAGCTCGATCGCGCGGGCGCGGGCGGCGGCGCCGGTCAGGCCCTTGTGCAGCTTCAGGCTTTCCATGATCTGGCGCCCGACGGTCAGCACCGGGTTCAGGCAGCTGAGCGGGTCCTGGAAGATCATCGCCGCGGCGCCGCCGCGGATCTGGCGCAGCCGCCGGGGCGCGGCATGGGTGATGTCCTCGCCCCCGAGCACGATCCGCCCGCCGGTCACGCGGATCGCATCGGCCGGCAGCAGGCCCAGGAGCGCCATCGCCGACAGCGACTTGCCGGCGCCGGATTCGCCCACCAGCGCCAGCGTCTCGCCGCGCGCCAGGGTGAAGCTCACGTCCTCGATCAGCGCGGCGGGCTTGCGGCCCGTCGTCTCGATCCGAAGACCCTCGACGGAGAGAAGGGGGGCGGTCATCGGGTCACCGCTTGCGCAGATGCGGGTTGAAGGCGTCATTGATCGCGTCTCCAAGCAGGTTGAGGGCAAGGACGGTCAGGATCACGAAGCCGCCGGGGATCAGGGCGATGTACCAGGTGGTGCGGATCGAGGGCCGCCCGAGGTTGATCATCGTGCCCCAGCTCATCACGTTCGGGTCGCCCAGCCCGAGGAAGGCGAGGCCGGCCTCGGTGATGATCGCCGAGGCCACGAGCACCGAGGCGATGACGATCACCGGCGAGAGCGAGTTGGGGATCACCTGCGTCAGGATGATGCGCGCGTCGGACATGCCGATGACCTTGCAGGACTGCACGAACTCGCGCTTGCGCACGCTCAGCACCTCGGCCCGCATCAGCCGCGCGACGGCCGGCCAGCTGACCAGCGAGATCGCCAGCACGATCGAGGTGATCGAGGGCGAGACGACGGCGACGATCACGATGGTGAACAGGAACGCGGGCACGGTCTGCACCGCGTCCGTCAGCCGCATTAGCACCGCGTCGGTGCCGCCGCCGAAATAGCCCGCGACCGAGCCGACCGCGATGCCCAGCACCAGCGACACCGCCGCCGACACGAGGCCCACCAGCAGCGAGATCTGCGCGCCCCAGAACATCGCGGCAGTCATGTCGCGGCCCAGCACGTCGGTGCCCATCAGCGTGGTGCCGGCCCCCGGCCAGATGTAGGGCCGCCCGACCATCGCCCAGGGTCCGAGCGGGAACAGGATCGGCGCCAGCGCCGCCATCGCGGCGATGCCCAGCATCAGCAGAAGCCCGATCACCCCCTTGGGCGAGCCGAGCACGCGGCGGGTGGTGGCGAAGCGCGGCGGCCGCGGCGGCAACGCCTCGGCCAGGGCCGCGGCGTCGGTGGCGGACAGGGTGGTGTCGATGGCGGTCATTGGTCGAGCTCCACGCGCGGGTCGAGGCGGGTGTAGAGAAGGTCCACCGCGAGGTTCACGAGGACGATGATGAACGAGCACACGATCAGGATGCCCAGCATCAGCGGGAAGTTGCGCGAGAAGACCGCGTCATAGGCCAGCCGCCCGACGCCGGGCAGGCCGAAGATCGTCTCGGTCAGGACCGCGCCGCCGAACAGCTCGGTGATCTGCAGGCCGGCCATGGTCACCACGGGCAGCATCGCGTTGCGCAGCGCGTGGCCGAGGATCACGTTGACTTCGGACAGGCCCTTGGCGCGGGCGGTGCGCACGTAGTCCTGCGTCATCACCTGCAGCATCGAGGCGCGCGCGAGGCGGGCGTAGATCGCGATGTAGAACATCGACAGCGACGCGACCGGCAGCACAAGGTGTTCGGCCATGTCGAGCGCGGTGGCGAACAGCCCCTCCTGCGCGCCGGCGGTGGTCAGCCCCGCCAGCGGCAGCCAGCCGAGCTTGACCGAGAAGATCAGCATCATGCCCAGCGCGGTCAGGAAGATCGGGGTGGCGTAGAAGGCCAGGACGATCATCGACAGCACGATGTCGACCGCGCGGTGCGCATGGCGCGCGGCCAGCACCCCGGTCACCGTGCCCACCAGCACCGAGACCATGACCGACAGCACCACCAGCAGCGTCGTCGCGGGCAGGCGCTGCAGCACCACGTCGAGCACCGGCTGCGAATGCGGCCAGCTGTAGCCGAGGTCGCCGGTCAGCACGTTGCCCACGTAGTCGATCATCCGCACCGGCAGCGGCTGGTCGAGCCCGAAGCGTTCGCGCAGCGAGGCCATCAGCTCGGCATCCATGTCGCCGCCGCGGCCCGCCATGACATCGACGAGATCGCCCGGCACGGAATTGAGCAGGATGAAATTGCCCATGATGATCACGAGGATCACCACGACCGACTGCAGCAGCCGCCTGCGAAGATAATGGCCCATCTGGCTCTGGCCCCCGGTGTGCTGGATGAGGAAGGGCCGGCCCGGGCGCAGGGAGAGGATCGCGCGCCGGGCCGGGTGTCGAGGCGGCTCAGGCCTTGGGGTCGAGCCAGACCTCGGCGAAGTTGGCATAGGTGCCATGGGCGTTGATCGTGTGGTTGTGCACGCGCTTGTTGGCGACGGTCACGCTTTCCACGGCCACGATCGGCAGCACCGGCAGGTCGGTCATCGCGAGCACCTGGAACTGGTGGTACAGCTCCTTGCGCTTGGCCTCGTCCATCTCGGCCGAGGCGGCCTCGATGATCTTGTCCATCTCGGCCGAGACGTAGTGCGACCCGTTCGAGAAGCCGACGCCGGGCTTGAAGCTTTGCGACCAGAAGGTGCGGTGGGTGCCGATGGTCGGGTCCGACCCGCCCGTCAGCAGGTTGACGGTGAACTGGAAGTCGCGGTCGGTGTAGACCCGCTTGACGAAGCCCGCGAAGTCCTCGTTGCGCACCGTCAGCTTGACGCCGATCGCGCGGAAGGCCTCGCGCATGTAGTTGGCGGTCATGTTCTGGTATTCGCCGTAGGGCAACGGATCGACCGTCAGCTCGAGCGTGCCGCGCGGATAGCCGGCTTCTTCCAGCAGCGCCACGGCGCCCATCGGGTCATAGTCGTACTTCGGCACGCCGTCGGTGTCGTAGAGCGCCGAGAGCTGATAGTGCAGCGGCGTCTCGGCGGCCTTGCCATAGCCGAAGAACACGTTGTCGACGATCCACTGCTTGTCGATCGCCATCGCGATCGCCTTGCGCACCTTGGGGTTCGACATGACCGGATCGTCGAGGTTGAACTCGATCATCTGGACTTCGTTCTGGAACTCGTAGCCCTTGGTGGTGATGTCGAACTTGCCGCTTTCCTTCAGGCGCGGCAGGTCGGGCTTGGGCAGCAGCGACTGGTTCACCAGATCGAACTCGCCCGATTCAAGGCCTGCGGTGACCGTGGCCGGGTCCGACACGAAGCGGAAGACCAGCGTGTCGATATGGGGCTTATTCTCGTCCCAGTAGTCGGGGTTCTTCTCGAGCACGAGGTTGTCGCCGGCGACGAACGAGACGAACTTGAACGGGCCGGTGCCGACCGGCTTGAGGTTGTAGGGGTTCGTCATCGGGTCCGTGCCCTCGTAGAGGTGCGCGGGCAGCAGCTGGGTCTGCTGGGCGGCGAGCGACTTCAGCATGCCGGGCGAGGGCTTGCTCATCACGAAGACCGCGGTGTGATCGTCGGGCGTCTGCACCTCGGTCACGTTGCCGAAGATCGTGCGGCCGCGGCCGTGCAGCACCTTCCAGACCTGCATGCAGGTGTAGGCCACGTCCTTCGAGGTGAAGGGCGTGCCGTCGTGCCACTTCACGCCCTGGCGCAGGTTGAAGGTCACCTGCAGCCCGTCGTCGCTGACCTCGAAGCTTTCGGCCAGCTGCGGTTGGATGGTCATGTCGAAGTCGTAGGTGAACAGGCTGTCCGAGATCTTCGAGGACACGACCTGCTCGGCGCCCGAGGTGGTCATGGCCGAGGTCAGGATCTGCGGGCTGGGCGAGATCACGAAGGTCAGCGTGCCGCCTTCGCTTTTCGCGGGTTCGATGGCCGCGAAGACCGCGCGGGGGGCGAGGGTCGCGAGGGCCAGGGTCGAGAGCGATGCCATCAGCATCTGTCTGCGATTGAGGGTCATGGGGTGGCTCCGGTCCTGTTGGGAGGGGGGCAGTCTTTTTCCCGCGCGTCCGTGCCGGGCGCGGGGGTCTTGGTCAGCCTTCCGGCGACGAACTCGGGGGCGGAATGCACCCGAATGGGTGGAAGCGACGAGCGCCAGGCCTCGATCTCGACAAGGCAGCTTTGCGCGGCCGACCCGCCCGAGAGGCTCGAGGTCGGCCGGTCGTGGGTCAGCACGTTGGGGTTGCCGTGCACGTCGAGGCTGCCGGGCTCGCCGGGGTGGATCGGGTCGAACCAGGCGCCGGTCGCCATTTCGACGACGCCGGGCAGCAGGTCACCGCTCAGCGCGATCCCGACAAGGCAGGCGCCGCGGTCGTTCCAGACCCGCGCGACGTCGCCGTCGCGCAGGCCGCGCTCGGCCGCGTCGCGGGGGTGGATGCGCAGCGGCTCGCGGCCCTGGATCTTCGACGCGCGGCTGCCCGCGACCGGGTCGAGCTGGCCGTGCAGGCGGTGCTGGGGCTGGGTCGACAGCAGGTGCAGCGGGAAGCGGCGGGCGAGGGGCGCGCCAAGGCCTTCGCGCGGGCGCATCCAGACCGGGTGGCCGGGGCAGTCGGGGTAGCCGAAGCCCGCGACGGTCTCGGAATAAAGCTCGATCCGGCCCGAGGGCGTGCCGAGCGGCGCCGTCGCGGGATCGTCGCGGAACGCGGCGAAGGCATCGAACGGGGTGTCGTTCAGCGGCTTTTCGAACACGCCGGCCGCCCGCCAGTCCTCGTAGCCGGGCAGGGTGACGCCGCGGGCCGCGGCGCCCTCGCGCGTGGTCTCGTAAAGGTGGCGCACCCAGTCGGCGGCGCTGCGGCCCTCGGTGAAGGCCTCCTCGGCGCCCAGCCGGCGCGCAAGTTCGGTGAAGATCCAGAAGTCGTCGCGCGCCTCGCCATGCGGCGCGGCCAGCTGGTGCATCGCCACGAGATAGCGGTCGTTCGAGGACGAGGCGATGTCGTCGCGCTCGATCGCCATGGTCGCGGGCAGCACGATGTCGGCGTGGCGGGCGGTCGCGGTCCAGACATGGTCGTGCACCACGACCGTATCGGGCCGGGCCCAGCCGCGCAGCAGGCGGTTGAGGTTCTGGTGATGGTGGAACGGGTTGCCGCCGGCCCAGTAGATCATGTGGATCTCGGGCAAAGCGATCTCGCGCCCGTCGTAGGGGATCGTCTCGGTCTCGCGCAGCAGCAGGTCGGTCAGGCGCGCGCAGGGGATGGCGAGGCCGGTGGGGTTCGCGGGCGCGGGCAGCACCGGGCTTGGCAGGCGCGCGACGGGATTGCCGGTGCCGTTCATCGACCCGAAGCCGAAGCCCAGCCCGCCGCCCGGCAGGCCGATCTGGCCAAGGATCGCGGCCAGCGCGACCGCCGCCCAATAGGGCTGCTCGCCGAAATCGGCGCGCTGAAGCGACCAGTTGAGGTTGATGAAGCAGCGCGTGCCCGCCATCTCGGCGGCAAGCGTGCGGATGCGCGTGGCGGGCAGGCCGGTGATCTCGGCCGCCCAGTCCGCGTCGAAGGCGCCGCCCTCGTTGCCGGTGCCGAGATAGGCCTCGAGCCGCCCGGCCCCCACGGTGCAGCGCGCGAGGAAGTCGCGGTCCGCGCGGCCGGTCGCGAACAGCTCGTGGCAGAGCGCGAGGATCAGCGCGGTGTCGGTGCCGGGCCGGATCGCCAGCCATTCCCCCGCCTCGGGCGCGTCCGAGCGCATCGGCGAGACGTTGATCATCCGGCCACCCGCGGCGCGGTAGGCCGCGCGGTAGTCGCGCTGGACATGGGTGCCGACGCCGCCGCTCTCGATCTGGCCGTTGCGGGCGGGCAGGCCGCCGAAGCTGACGAACAGCCGGGCCGAGGCGCAGATCGCGTCCCAGCCGGTGGTCGGGCCATAGAGCATGCGGATATCGCCCACCACATGCGGCAAAAGCACCATGGCGGCGCCGAAGCTGTAGTTGTTCAGCTGCTCGACGCAGCCGCCGACGGTGTTGATGAAGCGCTTGAGCTGGGTCTTGGCATGGTGGAAGCGCCCGGCGCTCGACCAGCCGTACGATCCCGCGAAGATCGCCTCGTTGCCATGGGTCTGGCGGATGCGTTCGATCTCGCCCGCGACGAAGTCGAGCGCGGTGGGCCAGTCGACCTCGACGAAGGGCTCCGCGCCGCGGCCGGGGGCCGGCTGACCGGGGCCCGCCTGCAGCCAGCCCGCCCGGATCGCGGGGCGCAGGATGCGGGTCTCGTGCGTGCGGTACTCGGCCATGCCGCCGATCAGGGCCGAGGGATCGCGGTCGGCGGCGACCGGGCGCAGGGCCAGCGGTTCGCCGGGGCGCGAGCTGGATTCGAATGTTCCCCAATGGGCGGCGCTGACAGGCAAGTCTTTCTCCGTCGGAGAGGATTGGCTTCGGCCAGAGCCTAAGGTCCCGTCCTGTCCGGCGTGAATATGGTGGTCGCGCACGTGTTTCGTGCGGCGGGCGCACGAATGGGCCCGCTCGCGCGGGGCGGTGGTCAGCGTCTCGGGGGCGTCTGTTCAGGGCGGACCGGGGCGACGCCCGGGCCCGTGGGGCGGGCCGGGGTGCCGCGCGGGCGGCCGCCACGGGGGGGGCGCAGAGGGGCCGCGCAAGGCCCCTGTGGCCGGGGCGGTCTGTCACCCGCCGGGCCGGCAGCCGTCGACGGCCCCGCCGCGGTGGACCAAGCCACCGCGGTCAGAGCCGGCGGCCCGGCCGGTCATTCGCCGTAGGGCACCCAGATGTTCTTCACCTGCGTCGCCCGGGCAAGGAAGCCGCGGCCCTGGCCCTCGGCCCCGGCCCAGCCGCGCGCGGCGCCGTCCTCGGTCCAGGTCTGCTTGAGGTTGCCGGCCGAGGCGGCCTCGACCATCCGCGCGCCCGCGGCGGTGCCGAAGTACCAGACCGCATCGACGTCGTCATGCTCGGCCAGCGTCTTCGCCATCGGGTCGCGTTCGCCGGTGACGATGTTGACCACGCCGCCGGGCAGGTCCGAGGTGTCGAACACCTGGTAGAGATCCGTGGCCGCCAGCGGATGCACCTGCGACGGGATCGCGACCACTCGGTTGCCCATCGCGATGGCGGGCAGCACGAGGCTGACGAAGCCCAGCAGCGGCAGCGCCGTCGGGCAGGCGATGCCGACCACGCCCAGCGGCTCGTGCATCGCCAGCGTCACATGCGCACTGCGCGTCTGGTGCACCGCGCCGTCGAACTTGTCGGCCTGCGCGGCATACCAGAAGATCCGGCGGATCGCGGTCTCGACCTCGGCCTTCGCGGCCGAGGAGCCCTGCCCGAAGCCGCGCAGCCGCTCGGTGAACTCGGCCTCGCGCGCCGAGAGGTTCTCGGCCAGGTAATACAGCACCTGCGCGCGGTTGTGCCCGGTCTGCGCGCCCCATCCGGCGGCCTTGTGCGCGGCCTCGACCGCGTTGCGGATGTCCTTGCGGCTGCCCATCGCGGCCAGCCCGACCGGCCCCTTGGCCCCGGCGACCGCGTAGGAATAGCCGCTGTCGGGCCGGGCCTGCTTGCCGCCGACATAGATCTTCGCGGTGCGGTCGATCCCGGTCGCCGCCAGCCCCGCGACCGGGGTCGCGACCGGGGCTGCGGGCGTCTCCTCGCCGCGCCGGGCCTTGGGCGCGGGATGGGCGAGATAGGCCGCCATCCCCTCGCGTCCGCCCTCGCGGCCAAAGCCGCTCTCGCGGTAGCCGCCGAAGCCGGCGCCGGCGTCGAAGATGTTGGCCGAGTTGATCCAGATCACCCCCGCCCGGATCTTCGCCGCCACATCCAGCGCGAGGTTGATGTTCTCGGACCAGACCGACCCGGCCAGCCCGTAGCGGGTGTTGTTGGCCAGCGCGACCGCCTCTTCGGGGGTGCGGAAGGTCGAGAGCGTGACCACGGGGCCGAAGATCTCCTCGGTGGCGAGGACCGAGGCCGCCTCGACGCCGGTCGCGAGGGTCGGGGGATAGAAGCAGCCGCCCGCGACCCTGCCCGCCGGGGCGCTGCCCTGGTGCAGCGTCACGCCCTCGGCCTTGCCCTGCGCCACGAGGCCGCGGATCCGCTCCAGCTGCACCGGGTGGACGATCGCGCCGATGTCGGTCGATTTCTCGAGCGGGTCGCCGGTGATCAGCTTCGCCAGCCGCCGGCGCAGCAGCTCCTCGAAGCGCGGCGCGACGCTTTCGGCCACCAGGATGCGCGAGCCCGCGCAGCAGACCTGGCCCTGGTTGAACCAGATCGAATCGACCACGCCCTCGACCGCCGCGTCGAGATCGGCATCGGCGAAGACGACGAACGGCGACTTGCCGCCCAGCTCCAGCGTCAGCGCCTTGCCCGAACCCGCGATCTGGCGGCGGATGATCCGGCCGACCTCGGTCGAGCCGGTGAAGGCCACCTTGTCCACCCCCGGGTGGCCGGTGATCGCGGCGCCGGTGCGCCCGTCGCCGGTGACGATGTTCAGCACGCCCTTCGGCAGCCCGATCTCGGCCGCGATCTCGGCCAGCGCGAGCGCGCTCAGCGGCGTGTATTCGGCGGGCTTCAGCACCACCGTGTTGCCCGCGGCGAGCGCGGGCGCGACCTTCCACGCCAGCATCAGCAGCGGGAAGTTCCACGGGATCACCTGGCCGCAGACTCCATGCGGCGCCGCGCCGGGGAATTCGTCGGCCAGGATCTCGGCCCAGCCGGCGTGGTGGTAGAAGTGGCGCACGACCAGCGGCACGTCGATGTCGCGGCTTTCCCGGATCGGCTTGCCGTTGTCGACGGTTTCCAGGACCGCGAGGAACCGCGCGTGCTGCTGGATGTGCCGCGCAAGCGCGTAGAGATATTTCGCGCGCTCGTGGCCGGGCAGCGCCGCCCATTTCGGCTGTGCCGCGCGCGCGGCCTTCACGGCGGCCTCGACATCGGCCTCGCCGCCCTGCGAGACCCGGGCGATGACCTCGCCGGTCGCGGGGTTCGAGACGTCGAACAGCTCACCCGGGCGGGTGAAGCCGCCGTCGATGAAATGGCCGAAGCCCGCGTCGTGCCGGGCCAGCCAGTCGCGCACGATGGTCGCATCCTCGGGGGCCGGGCCGTAGTCCATGCGTTTCAGAATGTCCGTGATCGTGGTCATCTCTTGTCCCTCTCAGGCGAGCGCGTGGCGCGACGAGGCGGCGTAGCGGCCGGTGACGAAATGCTCGAGCTGGCGCTCGATGTCGCCCAGCATCGACGAGGCGCCGAGGCGGAACAGATGCGGCTCGAGCCAGTCGCGCCCCATCTCCTCCATCATCAGGAATTCCCAGTTCAGCGCGTCCTTGGCGGATTTCATCCCGCCCGCGGGCTTGAAGCCGACGCGGTGGCCGGTCGCGTCGAGGTAGTCGCGCAGCGCGCGCAGCATCACCAGCGAGACGGGGATCGTGGCGTTGACGCCTTCCTTGCCGGTCGAGGTCTTGATGAAGTCGGCCCCCGCCTGCATCGACACCATCGAGGCCGCGTAGACGTTGCGGTAGGTCTGCAGGTCGCCGGTGGCGAGGATCGCCTTGAGATGCGCGGCGCCGCAGGCCTCGCGCATCTGCGCGACCTCGTCGTGCAGCGCCTGCCAGTTGCCGTTCAGGACATGCTCGCGGGTGATGACGATGTCGATCTCGTCGGCCCCCTCGGCCACGGCATAGCGGATCTCTTCCAGCCGCAGCTTCAGCGGCATCAGCCCCGCCGGGAAGCCGGTCGCGACCGAGGCCACCGGGATGCCGCTGCCCGCCAGCGCCCGGACGGCATGCGGCACCATCGTCGGGTAGACGCAGACCGCCCCCGTGGTGAGCGCGCCAAGACCGAGCCCTTCCATGATGTGCGGGGCGAGCGGCTGGCGCGCCTTGGCGCACAGGCGCTTCACCCGGCCCTCGGTATCGTCGCCGGCCAGCGTGGTCAGGTCGATGCAGCGCACGGCATTGATCAGCCAGGCGGCCTGCCACTGCTTCTTGACCGAACGGCGCGCGCCCAGCGAGGCGGCGCGGCGCTCGGCCGCCGGGCGGTTGACGGCATGGGCCTCGAACATCTCGGGGCGCAGGCCGGTGCCGGGGTTGCGGGTGTCGTTGGACTGCGGCGCGGGGGGATGCAGCGCGGGGACGGCATCGGCCACCACGCGCGAGGCGTCAACGGTCATGGGCATGCTCCAGTGCGAAGGTTGCGGTCGCCTCGTCGGTGACGAGGACGTTGATCAGGCCCGCCTGCAGCGCGCCCAGGGTGACGTCGTGTTTCGCGGCCCCGGTGGCGATGCCGATCACCCGCTCGCGGGCGCGCAGGTCGGCAAGGCCGAGGCCGATGGTGCGGGCATCGAGGTCGCTGTCCACGACCTCGCCCCGCCGGTTGATGAAATGCCCCAGCACGTCGCCGACGGCGCCGGCGCGGATCAGCTGCGCCATCTCGTGCTTGAGGATGTTGCCCGAGCGCAGCAGGACCGAGTCGTCGCCGACGATCCCCAGCGAGAAGGCGAGCACCTGCGCCGAGCGCGCGAGGCGCAGCACGTCGGTGACGATGCGGTCGCGTTCGAGCACCTCGCGCGTCTCGCGGTGCCCGACGATCGCGGGCACCGGCAGCGGCACCATGCGCCCCTTGCCCTTGCGGGCGAAGACCTCGGCCACGTCGTTGTGATGGGCGAGGCCGGGGGTGGGCGCGACGGTGCCGTTGATCTGCACCACGGTGACGCCGTCGGCCCAGTCGGGCGGCAGCCAGTGGGCGATGCTGCCCATCGTGCGCCCCCAGGAGACGCCGATCAGCTGCGGGCGCGGCTTGATCTGGGCCAGGTACTGGCCGGCGGCCTTGGCCACCGCGTCGATGCCCTGCGGGCTGTCGTCCGGCCCGGGGACCACCAGCGCGTCGCGCAGCCCGAAGGTGCGGGCGAGCGCGGTCTCGAGATCGGGGTGGCGCAGCGTCCGGGGCACGATCTCGATGCGGACGATGCCGGTGTCGCGGGCTTCCTGCAGCAGCCGGCTGACCTGCCAGCGGTTGAGGCCGGTCTCGGTCGCGATCTCGGTCAGCGTCCGGTCCTCGTGGTAGGTCATCCGCGCGACCTGGACCATCAGCTGGTCGCGGGCGGCGTCGTCGACGGGCAGCCGGTTCGGCGCGCGGTCCTGGGGATCGTCCTTCATTGCGCGGCCTCCTGCCGATGCTCTGCCTGGCGGGACGTGCCATCGGCGAGGGCATGCAGGATCGGGGTCAGGATTTCCACCGCCTCGCGATACTGCGCAAGCAGGCGCCGATACTGGGCGTGGCGCGCCATGTCGGGTTGCAGCATCCGCACCGGGGCGCGCAGCGCATGCGCCGCGGTGACGAGATCGGGCTGCAGGCCGATCCCGACCGTCGCCGCGACGGCATTGCCGATCAGCGTGAGGTTGTCGTCCTCGGCCAGGCCGACCGGCTTGCCGATGGCGTCGACGGTGGCGCGCAGCCAGACCGGGTTGCGCATGATCCCCCCCGCCATCACGATCCGGTCGACCCGCACCCCCTGCCGCTCGAGGTCGAAGATCACGTTGGCGGCCCCCAGCGCGACGGCGGTCAGCGCCGCGCGGTAGATCGCGGCGCGGTCATGCGACAGCGACAGCCCCAGGAACGCGCCGCGCAGCCGGGCGTCGCGATAGGGGGTGCGGTTGCCCATCCAGAAATCGAGCGCCATCAGCCCGGTCGCGTCCGGCTCGATCCCCTCGACCTTCTCCAGCAGCGTCGGCAGCTCGGTGTCGGCCATCCCGAAGATGTCCTGCGACAGCCACCTGAGGATCGAGCCGGCCGAGACCTGGCCGCCCTCGATCATCCGCATGCCGGGGGTCAGCGCATGGGGATAGGGCCCCCAGACGCCGGTGATCTCGGCGCCGTCGTCGGGCACCTGGGTGATGTGGACGTTCGAGGTGCCGCCGATCAGCAGCATGGTGCCGGGCGTCACGCAATCGGCACCGAAGCTGCCCATGTGCGCGTCGATGCCGCCCTGCACGACGACGGGGGTGCCCCTGATGCCAAGCGCCGCCTTCGCCGCCGGCGTCACCGGGGCGATCACCGCGCCGATGTCGACGATGCGCCGGGGCAGGCGGTCGGCGATCTCGGGAATGCCGAGCGCGTCGTAGAGATCGGGGCAGAAGGCGCGGGCGCGGCTGTCATAGTTCCACTTGCAGGTCGCGTTCATCAGCGAGCCGGCCCATTCGCCGGTCAGCCGGAAGTTCACGAAATCCAGCGCCTCGCAGATCACCCCGGTGCGCGCCCAGAGGCCGGGATCGTTCCGGGCGACCCACATCGCCTTCGGGATCAGCCATTCGACCGCGTTCGAGCCGCCCGACAGCGCCAGCACCGGGTGCTCGACCCCGGCCGAGAACGCCGCCTCGGCCGCGGCGCGGGCATCCATCCACAGGATCGCCGGGGCGAGCGGCGTGCCGTCGCGGTCGGCCAGCACCACGGTCGAGGCGAAGGTGGCGACGGTCACCGCCGCGATCTCGGGATCGCCGGCCTCGGCCAGCACCTGCGGCACCACCCGGCACAGCGCCTGCCACCAGTCCTCCGGGTCC
This sequence comes from Frigidibacter sp. MR17.24, assembly GCF_037095655.1. Taxonomy (NCBI): domain Bacteria; kingdom Pseudomonadati; phylum Pseudomonadota; class Alphaproteobacteria; order Rhodobacterales; family Paracoccaceae; genus Frigidibacter; species Frigidibacter sp. MR17.24. Next base: position 372,093 of record NZ_JBAWKE010000003.1, on the reverse strand, counting down.
TGCTCGGCCCGGTCGGGCGGCAGGTGGCGGGTCGGATAGCCGGCCTCGCCCCGGGCGATCAGGCAGCGGGCATCGGTGTCGAAGACCCCCGCCCGGGCACCGTTGGTGCCAAGGTCGAGGCTGAGAACATGGGGCATCCGGGCCTCCTCTCCCGAATGGCGGCCCCGGGTGCCGGGGCCGGGTTCCGATACGGCGTCAGGGTCGGAAAAGGACCTTCGAGAAATGCAGGTCCTTCGCGTCGAACCGCCGGAAGATCTCCGGCAGCTCGGCCAGGTCGAGGTCGTGCGAGATCATGAATTCCCACTTCAGCTCGCCGGTGCCGAATTTCTCCAGCGTCGTGGTCCATTGCGGGCCGGGGAAGGGCGCGCCGAAGCTGTTCCACGACCCGTGCAGCGAGATCTCCTGGCGCAGGAAGTACTGGAAGGTGGCGTTCGACAGCTTCACGTCCGGCACCGGGATGCCGATGAAGGCGACATGGCCGCCGGGGCCCGCCAGCATCACCGCGCCGTTGATCGTCGCATCAAGGCCCACCGCCTCGATCACCACATCGGCCTTGACCGTGTTTTCGGCCAGCGCGCCCGACAGCACGCAATGCGTCGCGCCGGCCTCGCGCGCGAGCGCGAGCTTCTCTTCGGACACGTCGACCGCGACGACCTGCGAGGCGCCCATGATCCGCATCCACTGGATCGCGAACAGGCCGATCGGACCGCAGCCCATCACCCCGCCGGTCTGGCCCACTGTCATGCCGCCCGCCTTCCAGATCGCGTGCAGCGCGATCGACGCCGGATCGGTCATCGCGATCGCGCGGGGGTCGACATGCTGGGGCGCCTTCAGCAGGTTGGCGGTCGGGACCGCGACGTATTCGGCATAGGCCCCGTCCCGGCGCGAGCCGAAATAGTCGTAGTCCTTGCAGCGCGAGAAATTGCCGGTGCGGCATTCGTCGCAGTCATAGCAGGGCAGCAGCGGCGCGATCGCGACCAGCTCGCCCTTTTCCCAGCCGCTCACCCCCTCGCCAAGCTCGGTGATGTGGCCCGAGAATTCGTGCCCGGTGATCAGCGGCATCTTCCATGCCCCCTTCACCAGCATCCGCGGCAGGTCCGAGCCGCAGACCCCGACCGAGGCGACTTTGACGACCACCTCGCCCGGTCGGGCCACCGGGGCCTGACGTTCCTCCAGCTGAATGTCCTTCGCGGCATGCAGAACGATCGCGCGCATGGGTTCTCCTCCCGATTCTACGCCCGTGATGTCTCCTCACATCCGTGATACGAAATCACCGATGTGATGATCAAGCACGAATGTGCTATGCGGCGCTGGAAAGCGAGCGCGAGATCCGGTTGAACAGCGGCGACAGCGACTGCAGCGCATCGATGTAGGCGTCGACATAGGGCGCGTAGGCGCGGGTGAGGTCGGGGCGGGCCTCGGCCGCGGGGCGGGTGTCGCCGGCAAAGCGCCGCGCCGTCGCGGCGAGATCGAGGAACAGGCCCACGGCGTGACCGGCGACGATGGCCGCGCCGAGGGTGCCGAATTCCTCGCGGTCCATGCAGCGGTAGTCGAGGCCCAGCGCGTCGGCCTTGATCTGGCGCAGCACCTGGCTTTTCGCGCCGCCGCCGATGTTGACGGCAAAGCGCGGGTCGTAGCCGGGGGCGATCTCGCGGACCGCGCGCAGGTAGAGCGCGTATTCGTAGGCGATGCTCTCCATGATCGCGCGCACCATGTGCGGCTTCTCGTGCCGCCAGGTCAGGCCGAGGAAGGCGCCGCGCATGTCGGGATCGTTCGGGGTGTTGCGCCCCGACAGATGCGGCAGGAACAGCAGCCGCTCGGCCCCGGGCGGAACGCCGCCCGCCGCCTCGGCCAGCGCGTCGTAGGGATTGCGCCCGGCCTGTTCCCACTGCGCCTTCTCCATCGGCGAGAGCGTGTCGCGGAACCAGCGCAGGTTCAGCCCGCCGCCCGCGACATAGGCCATCGGGAACCACAGCCCGGGGATGACGTGCGGACAGGTCATCAGGCAGCGATAGGTGGTGTCGGTGCCGAAGCTGTCGATGACGGTGGCGAAGACCGAGGCCGTGCCCGAGGTGTCGAAGACCACGCCCGGATCGACGAGCCCCCCGCCCAGCACGTTCGCGCTCTGGTCGCCGCAGCCCGCGGCGATCGGCAGCCCCTCGGGCAGGCCGGTCCGTGCCGCCCAGTCGGGCCGCAGGTGGCCCACGATCTCCCACGGCTCGCAGATCCGGGGCAGTTTCTCGGTCGTCAGCCCGAAGCGCGCCAGCAGCGGCTCGTTCCAGGTGAAGGTCTCGCCCGAGGCGAAGCCCGAGAAGACGACATAGGTGCGGTCCATGAACGCGTCCGCGCCCGCCAGCCCGGCCAGCCTGCCCGCGACGAAGGCGGCCGGTTGCAGGAATGCGGCGATCCTGGCCCATGTCTCGGGCTGGTCGCGCCAGTACAGCAGCTTCGGCGCGTGGTTGAAGGCCAGCGCCATGCCGCAGGTGCGGATGATCTCGTCCTCGTGCGGGCGGAGCTCGTCCAGCCAGGGCGCGCAGCGGGTATCAAGCCAGCTGTCGTAATGCGTGACCGGGTTCCAGTCCGCATCCACGGCCATCAGCCCCGCCATCTGCCCGTCGAGGGCGATCGCGGCGATCCGGTCCGGCGCCAGGCCCGAGGCCTGCATCGCGCTGCGCACCGTGTTGACGACAGAGCTGAAGATGTCCTCGGGGTCCTGCTCGACCAGGCCGGGGCCGGGATAGATCAGGCGGCTTTCCTCGAAGGCCTCGCCCTTCAGGCGCCCCTCGCTGTCGTAGATCCCGGCCTTGGTGCCGGTGGTGCCGATATCGACACCGATGACGTGATCCCGCATGCGCCGGGTCTCCTCCCATACGCACGGCGCGGCGGATCGCCGCCGCCGTTGCTCCTCCCTTCGCCCGGGCGGTCCTCCTCGACCCCCCCGACGCTCTCACCGCAGCATCGCACGCTCGTCGCGCCGACCCCACCGGTCTTTCACCGGCTGCAGGGACGCCTCGGGGCGGCCCGGATAGATGACGATCTTGCCCGAGACCGCGCCCCCCGCCACCGCCTCCAGCGCGGCGGGCAGGGCGTCAAGCCCGGCCACGGCCTTGATGTTTGCCGCAAGGTCCAGCTCTCCGGCCAGCACCCGCGCCATCACGCCCTGCATGTCCTCGACCGAACAGCCCGTGGACCCGGTCAGCCGCAGCCCGCGGGCGACGCGCGCAAGGTCGAGCGGGATGCCCTGTCCGAAGGGAAAGCCCGCGAAGACGTTCAGCAGGCCGTCCGTGGCAAGCCAGCCCGCCGCCGTGGCGATGGCCTGCGGATCGGGCGCGACCACGACGGCATCGTCGAGCCCGCCCGGGGCATGGCGGGCGACCGCGTCGGGCAAGGCGGCGGTGTCGACGACGACCAGGCGCTTGCCCCGCGCCGCCGCGAGCGGTGCGAAATCGGCCTCCAGATCGGCGAGGCGGCGCCCCTTGCGCGACGAGGCGAGGATCGTGCGCGGTCCCTCGGCCAGGCCGATCAGCCGGTGGACATGGATCCGGCCCATCGCCCCGCCCGCGCCATGCACAAGCGCCACGCCGCCGGGGCGCGCGTCGAACCGGGGCCGGAACGCGGTCTCGAGCGCGGTCTCGGTGGTGCCCAGAAAGCTGAGCGCGTCGTAGTGGATCCGCGCGGGATCAAGCGCGACCGGCCCCGGCGAGGGCGCGCGGCGCCCCTGCAGCAGCAGCCCGCCCGGCGCCAGCGCCTCGGCAAGGCGCCCGAGGGTCGCGGCGTCGTGGTCACCCAGCGCGAGGATGTCGTCATAGGGACCGGTTACCGCCGTGACCGGATCCGCCTGCGGCGCGAAGGCGGGGGCGGGTCCGCCCAGCACCTCGACCGCGGACCAGCCCGGCCCCTGGCCGAGCGTGAAGACCTCGCCGTCGGACGCCATCGCGATCAGCGCCCGCCCGCCGGGCCGCAGCGCGGTGCGCGCGTTGATCCGCCAGGCGCGTTCGACGCAGCCATAGGGTTCAAGCAGGGCGACAGCGGCGGCCGACAGGCTTTCGGGCACGTCGAAGACGTAGTCTGCCAGCGCCTCGGGGCCCAGCACGATGAACTGCGCGAAGCCGCCGGGCAGGTCCATGCCGATGATCCGCCGCGCGCCGCCGACCCGCATCGCGGGCTGCAGCCCGAGACGCTGCCCGGGGCGGAAGCGGCCACGCTGCGCGGCGCCGACCGCGTGGACGCGCAATGCGACCTCGTGGCCCAGCACGGTGTCGACGGCGCCCTCGCGAAACAGCGGGTGGTCCGAGCCCATGCGCACGACCTTGATGTCGGAGGAGCAGATCGACACCGCCTCGACCCGGGCGACAAGCTCGTCGGGGCCGGGCTGCGGGATCGCGGCCTCCTCGGGCCGGCTGGCGAGAAACGCGTCGAACGAGCCGCCGCGATAGGGCCAGTGGCGGTTGGTGCCGAAGCTGCGGGGCGGATCGACCGTCATCGCCCGCCCTCCGGCCGCCGGGCCGACCGGCTGTCCTGGATGAAGGCGTCGCCGCGCTTGACCGCGGCGACCGAGGCGTCGAACTCGGTCAGCGCGACCAGCGAGTACAGCGCGTCGATCGCCACCAGCTGGCCGATCTTCGACACCATGCTTTCATATAGCGGCTCTTCGTTCGGCTGGTAGCCGGCGGGGGTCACCAGGGTCAGGTCCGCGATCCGCGCCAGGGGCGAGTCGGCGAAGGCCGTCAGCGCGATGGTCGGCACCCCGGCCGCGCGCGCCGCGGTGAGCGCGAGCACGGTCTGGTTGGTCCGCCCCGAATCGCTGATCGCGATCCCCAGCGACCCGCGCCGCAACGAGCCCGCGAGCAGGATCTGGTTGTTGCGGTCGCGGTGGAAGATCGCGGGCTTGCCGATCCGGGCAAACCGCAAGAGCGCGTTCTCTGCCGACAGCGCCGACAGGCCCGCCGCGAAGAAGTAGACGGTGTCGGCGGCCCGGATCATCGCCGCCGCCCGTTCCAGCGCCGCGGGGTCCAGCGTCGAGAGGCAGGCGCGCGCCACGTCGGCGGTGCGGTGCGCGACCTTGGTCAGGATCGTCTGCGCAGTGTCGGCGCGGCCGATGTTTTCGTAGATCTGGCCCTCGTCGGGCACCTGCGACCGGGCGGGCAGGGTGGTCGCCGCATCCTCGACCATCCGCAGCTGGAACGCGCGATAGCTCGGCAGTCCGATTCCCCGCACGAAGCGGCTGATCGACGCCTCGGACACGCCGCAGGCGGCCGCGAGTTCCTTGATGTTCATCGACCGCGTTTCGGTCGGACGGGCCAGAACCGCGTCGGCCACGACCTGGAGGGTCGGCTTCAATCCGCCCCTAAGGCTTTGTATGTGTTCGAGGATGCTGATTTCGGCCGTCATCTGTGGCTTTCCCTTCAGGGGACGCGCCGGTGTCGCCCCGTCGTGAAATTATCCATCGGTGAAACTTACTTTCAAGGCGTAAATTTTTCTAGACAGCTAATTTTCAGGTGTTACCGTTCCGACATCCGGTTGCTGCGCCGGGAGGACATCGCCGCCAGGGCGATGCGGATGCCAGCACCGCAGACATCGGAGGACATCATGTTTCATGCCATTTCAGGGCGGCGCCGCGCCGTCCTCGGTTGCCTCGTTTCCGGCACGTTCGCGGCCCTTGTCGCGCTGCCCGCCGCGGCGCAGGAGGGGCGGACCTATGTCTATGCCTCGCAGCTTCAGGGGCATCCCTACCTGCTCGATAGCCTGCTGGGAATGGATTACGCCCAGTCGAAGTTCGGCGTGAAGATCGAGCGGCTGGGCCCGCAGGGCTGGGACCCGGTCGCGGGCGCCGAGGCGGTGGAACAGGCCATCGCGCGCAAGCCCGACGGCATCATCACCACGCTGTGGGAGCCGGGCGCGGTGCCGGGCATCCGTCGGGCGATGGAACAGGGCATCCCGGTGGTCGTGATCGAGGCGGTGACGCCCGACGACGGCGGTGCGCTGACCTTCATCGGGCTCGACAATTACGAGGCCGGGGTCGACACCGCCAAGGAGCTGATCGCGCGCGGCGGTGACGAGGGGACCTATGTCGCCTCGGGCAACTGGGGCGCGTCGAACACCGACGCCAAGTTCCAGGGCCTGCAGGACTATCTGAGCGCCCATTCGAAATGGACGCTGGCCGGCCGGATCGACGACAAGGCGACGACCTCGACCGCGATCGACGCGGCCAAGACGATGTTCAACACCTATCCCGACATCACGGCGGTGGTCGGCCTCGACAGCTCGTCGGGCACCGGGATCTGCCTGGCGGCAGAGGAACTTGAGAAGGACATCGAGGATCTCACGGTCATCGTCCACGACCGCGAGGACCCGGTGCTGGAATGCATCGCCGACGGGGTGATCGACGCGACGATCATCAACAAGACCGCGCTGCAGGCCTATCTCGCGGTGCAGATGCTCGAGGCCTACAACGATGCGGATGTCGGCCTGGCAGGGGTTCCGATCTCGTCCGACAACCCCGCGGCCGGGGTCAATCCGTTCCCCAAGGCGATCTACATGGGCACCGAGGTGATCGACGCCGAGAACGTCGAGTACTTCGAGCGCAAGGCCCTGCCGCAGTTCTGAAACCGACCTGGATCCGGCCCGCGCCCCACCGGCGCGGGTCCTCGCGCGGGAGGATGCGATGACGATTGCCGAACGGATCTCGATGGAGCGGTCTGCCCCGGCGCCGGGCCCGATCCTCGAGCTTGAGGGCGTGAGCAAGAGCTATGGCGCGGTGCAGGCGCTGCGCGGCGTGTCGTTCCGCGTCGCGCGGGGCGAGGTGCATGCGATCCTGGGCGAGAACGGCGCGGGCAAGTCGACCACGCTCAAGATCATCAACGGCGAGATCGAGCCCGACGAGGGCCGCGTGCTGGTCGCCGGCCAGGCGACCGAGGCGCGCGAGCGCAAGCGCGGCGACATCGCCATGGTGCACCAGGAACTCGCGGTCTTTCCCAACATGTCGGTGGCCGAGAACATCTTTGTCGGCCGCATCCCCCTGACCGGCCGGCGGATCGACTTCGAGCGGATGCATGCGCGCGCGCGCGACCTGCTGCGCCTGTTCGGGCTGCGGATCGACACGCGCGAGATCCTCGGATCGCTGACCCCCGGTCAGCAGCAGATCGTCGAGATCCTGCGCGCGGTGGAAAGCGAGGCGAGCCTTCTGATCCTGGACGAGCCGACCTCGGGGCTGAACAACCACGAGGCGGCGACGCTGATGGGGTTGATCAAGCGGCTGCGCGACGATGGCCAGACCATCCTCTATGTCTCGCACCGGCTGCCCGAGGTGCTCGAGATCGCCGACCACGTGACGGTGCTGCGCGACGGCCAGTTCATCGAGACGCTGCGCAACGCGGATCTGGGCGAGGATGACCTGATCCGCCGGATGGTCGGGCGCGACCTCGGGCCGGTCGCCGCCGCGCCGCGCGCCGCGGCACGGGACGCCCCGGTGCTGTTTGCCGCGCGCGGCCTGTCGCAGGCCGACCAGTTCCGCGACATGGACGTCGAGATCCGCGCCGGCGAGATCGTCGGCGTCTTCGGCCTGGAGGGGTCGGGGGCCGAGCAGTTCTCGCAGGCGCTGTTCGGGATCGTGCCGCCGACCTCGGGGACGATCGAGCTGAAGGGGCGCAGGGTCGCCTCGGTCAGCCCCGCCGCGCTGGTGCGCGCGGGCATGTCCTACCTGCCGGGAAACCGGAAGGAGGCGGGGCTCTACATGGAGCGGTCGATCGCCGACAACGTTTCGGCCCCGGTGCTGGACCGGCTGTCGCGCTGGGGCGTCGTCGATGCGCGCCGGGTCGACGCGCAGGCGAAGGACGACATCCGCCGCTTCGCGATCCGGGTGCCCGGGCCGCAGGGGCTGCCCAGACAGCTGTCGGGCGGGAACCAGCAGAAGGTGATGGTGTCGGCCTGCCTCGCGACCGGGCCCGAGGTGATCGTGCTGAACGAGCCGACGCGCGGCGTCGACGTCGGCGCCAAGGCCGAGGTGCACGAGGCCGCGCGGGCCGAGGCGGCGAGAGGGCGGGCGGTGCTGGTCTTCTCGTCCGACCTGCCTGAGCTTTTGCGGCTGTCGCACCGGATCGTGGTGATGCGCGGCCGCCGCTTGGCGGGCGAGGTCGCGGGCGCGGCCATGGGAGAGGAAGCGGTGATGGCGCTGGCCGCCGGAACGCGCTGAGGAGGGCGAGATGAGCATGACGCAACCCGCGGGTGTCGCAGAGCACCGGCCCGGCCCCGCCGCGCGGCGGCGCGGCTGGCTGGCCGGAAACGGCTTTGGCGCGAACATCCTGCCGCTGGCGGTGATCACGCTGGCCGTGGCGCTGTTCCTGGCGCTGACGCGCGAGAATTTCGCCACCGGGTCGAACATCAGCTCGATCCTGTTCGGGGTCTCGATCGAGTTCCTGGCGATCATCGGCTTCACCTACGTGATGGTCATGCGCGAGATCGACCTGTCGGTCGGGTCGGTCTTCGCGCTGACCGGGATGCTGACCGGCGCGCTGCTGGTCGCCGACTGGCCGTTCTGGCCCGCGGCGCTGGTCGCGCTGGTCGTCGCGGCCGCCATCGGCTTCGTCAACGGCTTCCTCGTCGTGCGCTTCCAGATCAACTCGCTGATGCTGACGATCGGCACGATGCTTCTGGTGCGCGGTCTTGCCAACGTGCTGGCGAATGCGCTGGGCGGGCAGACCTATCCGCGCGCCTTCCGCCAGTTCGCGCGGACAGACCTGTTCGACATCCGCATCACCATCGTCGTGATGGTCGCGGCCGTGGTCGCGGCCTGGTGGTTCCAGCGCCGGATGGGCCTGTTTCGCAAGATGTGCTTCATCGGCGAGAACCCGAGGTCGGCGGTCGTCCACGGCATCCGCGTCGGGAGGATCAAGATCGCGGCCTTCGTGGCGAGCGCCGTGACCGCCGGCATCGCCGGGATCTTCACCGCCTCGCGCATCACCCATGCCGACAACCAGATGGGCATGGGTCTGGAATTCGTGATGGTCACGGCCGCGATCATCGGCGGCGCCAGCCTCTATGGCGGCAAGGGCGACCTGCGCGGCTCGGCCCTCGGGCTGCTGCTGCTGGCGCTCGTGCTCAACGGAATGATCATGTACGACATCGAGCCCGTCTTCCAGCAGTTCGTCATCGGGGCGCTGCTGATCGCGACGGTGGCCTTCGACACGCTGGTGAACCGGAGGACGAAATGACCGACCAGATCCGCAAACCCTCGGTGCTGCGCGCCGCCCGGCTCGAGCAGGAAAGCCTGACCTGCGGCGTGGTGATCGCGCTGGCGCTGGTGCTGGCGGTCGTCTCTCCGGCCTTTCTCGATCCCAACAACCTCGCCTCGCTGCAGACGGCGGTGGCGCCGAACCTGATCGTGGCGCTGGGGATGATGACCCTGTTCATGATCGGCCGCTTCGATCTGTCGGTGGGCGCGGTGATGGGGATCGCGGGCATCGCCTCGGCGATGGCGCTGAACGCGGGCTGGCCGGTGCCGCTGGCCTTCGCGGCGGGCATCGGCACGGGGCTCGCGATCGGGGCGTTCAACGGCGCCATGGTCGCCTTCGTCGGCATCAATCACCTGATCGTCACGCTGGGCGTGCTCTACATGACGCGCGGCGTGATCGAGGTGGTGATGTCGGGGCAGGCGCTCGCGGGGTTCACCAGCTTTCCGCCGGGGTTCGTGACGCTGGGAACCTGGGGCGTGGCGGGGCTGTCGGGGCTGTTCCTGTTCGCGCTGCTGCTGTCGCTGTGCTTCGAGGGCGGGCTGCGGCTGACGCTGACGGGGCGCAAGCTGCTGTTTCTGGGCGGCAACCCCGCCGCGGCCGAGGCGACGGGCATCCGGCGCCGGCGCACCGAGTTCTGGTGCTTCGTCCTCTGTGGCGGGCTTGCGGCGCTGGCGGGCGTGCTGATGACCGCACGGGTCGGCATGGCCAACCGCTACATGGGCGAGGGGCTCGAGATGCAGATCTTCATCGCCTGCCTGATCGGCGGCGGCTCGATCGCGGGCGGCAAGGGCAGCTATGTCGGCGCCCTGGCCGGCGTCGCCTTCGTCACCCTGCTGACCAATGCCTTCAACCTGCTCTCGGTGCCGTCGGCCTGGCAGGCGGTGGTGATCGGCGCCGTGCTTGTCGCGGTGGTGGTGGTCGACGGGGTCATGGTCCTGCGCAAGGCGGGCCGCCCCTGGAGCGCGATCCTCGGGCTGTTCCCGAACCGCATCGCCGCCGGCCGGGCCTGACTGCCCAAGCCGCAGGCCGGACGGCAAAAGGGCCGGGTGACGGAACGCGTCACCCGGCCCTTTTTCGTCCTGGCGCGGATGCCGCCGCCGCCCTCACGCCTCGAGCGGGTTGCCCGAGACGAAGCCGCCGTCGACCTCAAGGCACATCCCGGTCACGTAGCCGGCCGCCGGCGAGGCGAGGAACAGGCACGGGCCGACCAGATCCTCGGTCGTGCCCCAGCGCCCGACCGCGGTGCGGGTCGAGACCGCCTTGTCGCCGAACGGATCCGACCAGATCGGCCGGGTCATGTCCGTCTTGTGATACCCCGGCGCCACCGCGTTGACGCGGATGCCGTCGCGGCCCCACTTGTGCGCCAACGCCCGGGTCAGCCCCAGCACCCCGGTCTTCGACGCGGTGTAGGCCGGGACATTCGCGTCGGCCATGTAGGACAGCATCGAGGCGATGTTGATGATCGCCCCGCGCGCCGCCGCCAGCTGCGGCTTCAGCGCGACCGACAGGAAGAACTGGCTGTTGAGATTGACATCCATCGTGTCGAGCCAGATCTCCTCCTCCCATTCCGCGCCGCCCCGCGCGATGCCGGCGCCGTTGAGCAGGACGTCGCAGCGGGTCTGGCGGGCGGCGAAGGCGCGGATCGCCTCGCGGTCGCGCACGTCGAGACGCTCGAAGCGGATGCCGGGCTCTTCGGCAAGCGCTGCGATCTTGTCGGCCGAGGAGCCCGTGGCCGTCACCTCGGCCCCGAGCGCCGCGAAGCCGCGCGCGATCGCAAGCCCGATGCCGCTGGTCGCGCCCGCCAGAATGACGTGCTTTCCGGCAAAGAGATCCGGGCGGAAGGTCGCGACGATCTCGTCCGCGGGGGGCAGGTCTTTCATCTCGGGCTCCTCATGCCAGTTCGCGCAGCGCCGCGACGACCATGTCGGGCGTGACGCGGATCGGTTCGTTCTCCATGATCTCGCCGGGACGGCAGGCGCGCGCGGCGATCGTCTCGAGCTTGGCGTCGGTCACCTCGGCGATGCCGAGGTCGGCCAGCCGCGTCGGCAGCCGGACCGAGGCGCAATAGTCGCGCACCTGCGCGAACTCGTCGCGCCGCCCGTGGATCAGCAGCGTGGCCAGCACGCCGATCGCGACCTTCTCGCCGTGCAGGTGATGGTGCACGTCGGGCAGTTCGCACAGCCCGTGGTGGATCGCATGCGCGCCGGCGACGCCGCCGGATTCGAAGCCCGCGCCCGACAGCAGGATGTTGGCCTCGACCACCTTCTCGAAGGCGGGCCCGGCGGTGTCCGCATCGCATTCGGCCAGCGCCGCCGCGCCGTGTTCGAAGATCGTGTCGCCGCACAGGCGCGCGATCTCGAAGGCGAGGGGCGAGCCGTGCGTGCCCCAGCAGTTCGGGGCATCGGCGCGTCGGGAGCTCTCGGCCTCGTACCAGGTCGCCAGCGCGTCGCCGATCCCGGCGGCCAGGAAGCGGGCAGGGGCCTTGGCCACGACGTCGGTGTCGACCAGCACGAGGTCGGGGTTGCGCGGCAGGAAGGCGTCGTGATCGACGGTGTGATCGTCGCGGTAGATGACGGCGAGCGCCGAGCAGGGCGCGTCCGACGCGGCGATCGTCGGCACGATGACGCAGGGCACCCCGCCGAGGCGATGGGCGACCGCCTTGGCGGTGTCGAGCGTCTTGCCGCCGCCGATGCCGATGACGATCTCGGCGCCGGCCGCGGTTCCCGCCTCGACGCCGCGGTCGATCTCGGCCTGCGAGCATTCGCCGCCGTGCACCAGCAGGTTCAGCTCCAGCGGGCTGGCGCCGCGGCGCACGGCCTCCTCGAGGAAGGTCACGTTGCCGTCGAGCAGGCAAAGCGCCCGGGTGCCAAGCGGCATCGCCTCGGCCCCCAGCCGGGCCAGAAGCCCCGGGGCCTGGATGTATCGGCCCGGGAAGCGGGCTCCGGTCACGCGCATGTCAACCTCCTCACCAGCAGGTATAGCCGCCATCGGCCAGCACGATGGACCCGGTCATCAGGCTCGCGGCCTCGGACGCGAGGAACAGGATCACCGCGGCGACCTCGTCGGGCCGGCCCATGCGGTTTTGCGGGGTGCCGCCGACCCAGTGGCGCATCAGCTCGGGGTCGTCGTAGACGTAGTTGTTCATCTCGGTCGCGATGTAGGTGGGCGCCACGGCATTCACCCGCACGCCCCGCGCGGCCCATTCGGCGGCGAGCGACCGCGTCAGCTGGTGCACCGCCGCCTTCGAGGCGTTGTACTGCGCCTGTTCCTGCGGGCGGTTGACGATGAAGCCCGACATCGAGCCGACGTTGACGATGCTGCCAGATCCGCGCTGCAGCATCCGCGCCCCGAAGGCGCGGCAGCACCAGAACAGGCCGTTGAGGTTGATGTCGATGACGCTCGACCAGACATCGTCCGACATGGTCTCGGCCGGTTCGTTCGACCGGGCGATGCCGGCGTTGTTCACCAGCACGTCGATCTGCGGATAGCGCGCGGCGAGGGCCTCGACCGCGGCCGAGCTGGTCACCTCGAGCCCGGCGGCGGTCACGTCGTGGCCCTTGGCCCGCAGGGCCTCGGCCGAGGCTTCGGCCGTGGCGAGGTCCCGGTCGGTGAGGATCACCGCCGCGCCGGCCTCGGCCAGCGCCTCGCAGGTGGCAAGGCCGATGCCGCGGGCGCCCCCGGTGACGAGGGCGGTCTGCCCGGCCAGGCGGAAGCGGTCGAGATAGGGGGTCATGCGGTTCTCCGGTGGGGATGCGCCGGCGTCGGCGCCTGCGCGGCGTCGAGCGCGTCGAGGTCGTCGTAGAAGGTCTGGGCCGAGGCATAGAGGCGGTCGAAGACCGGCTGCATGCGGGCGTAGGTGTCGGCCCAGGCCGGATCGGGGCGGATCTCGCGGCCGTGGCGCACCAGCCGGCCGGCGGCCTCGGCCACGTCGCGCGCGGCACCGGTCGCGACCGCGGCCAGGATCGCGCAGCCGACGAGGCCGCATTCGGCCTCTTCCGGGATCAGGATCGGGCGGTCGTAGATGCTGGCCTTGATCTTCAGCCACAGGTCGGCCTTGGCGCCGCCACCCGAGGCGATCAGCGCCTCGGGCCGGGTGCCGGTCGCGCGTTCCATCACCGCGAGGTGGCGGTTGACCGCGAAACCCACGCCCTCGAGCACCGCGCGGTGCATCTCGGGCAGGCCGTGCCGGGCGGTCAGCCCGAAGAACTGCGCGCGCGAGTTGCGATGCGCGCCCAGCCGTTCGCCGACCAGATAGGGCAGGAACAGCAGGCTGCGCGACCCGGCCGGCGCCTCGGCCGCCTGGTCGAGGATCTCGGCATAGGACAGCGCGTTGCCATGGAAGGCGCGGCGGGCCCAGCGCGCGGCGTCGCCGCCGCTTTCCAGCAGCACGAACCCGCCCCAGTTGCCCTCGGCCGTGCCGACGTTGCTGATCTCGGGGTCCAGCAGCGGTGCCTTCGCGACCAGGGTCAGGATCGCCGATGTCCCGGCGACCTCGGAGGCGAGGCCCGGCCGGCAGACGCCCGATCCCAGCAGCGCGACCGGATAGTCGCCGCCGCCGCACAGGACCGGCGTGCCCTGCGACAGCCCGGTCTCGCGCGCGGCCTCGGCCGTGACCCGGCCCACGATCTCGGTCGGAAGCCGGATCGGCGGCATCCGGGTGATGTCGAGCCCGAGCCGGTCGAAGATCCGCGGCGACCAGTCGCCGGTCGCGGGGTCCATGAGGAAAGAGCACGCCGCCTCGGTCCAGTCCATCGCGCGCGCGCCGGTCAGCCGAAGGTTCACCCAGTCCTTGGGCATCATCACCGTCCGGGTCCGGGCCCAGGCGGCGGGATCGTGGTCGCGCAGCCACTGCTGCTTGAAGGCGGGCCAGGCGGGGGTGGGCGGGTTGGCCGTGGCCGGCAGCCACTCGGCGAGGTCTTCCCGCGCCTCGAAGGCGCGCACATAGTCGAGCGTGCGCTTGTCGTTCCAAAGCGGCACGGTCTCGCGTGCGGCGGCGCCGGCCTCGTCGACCAGCACCGTGCCGTGCATCTGGCCGCAGGCGGCGACGGCGGCGATGGTGTGGCCCGCGGCGCGGGCCGCCGCGGTCACCTCGCGCAGGGCGGCGGCGGCGGCCGACCACCAGTCGGCCGGGCGCTGCTCGGACCAGCCGAAGGCGGGCACGATCTGCTGGTATTCCCGCACCGCGAGCGCCAGCACCCGCGCATCCGGTCCCATCAGCGCGGCACGGGTCGACCCGGTGCCGATGTCGATGGCGATGGTGCAGTCCATGGTCTTGCCGTCCATGATCAGCGGCGCAGCAGGGTGGAGCCGTTCTGCAGCACCACGGCGATGACGATGATGACCCCCAGGTAGACCTGCTGGTGATAGCCCGGCACGCCCGCGAGGTTCATGATGTTGCCGATCACGCCCAGGATCATCACCCCGAGGAAGGTGTTCACCACGCCGCCGCGTCCGCCCATCAGGCTTGCGCCGCCGATGACCACGGCCGCGATCACGTCAAGCTCGTTGCCCTCGCCGACGCTGGCCGACCCGACGCCCGAGCGCGAGGTGATGATGACCCCCGCCACCGCCGCCAGCGCGCCCGAGATGACGTAGACCGACAGCACGTACCACGGCACCGAGATGCCCGAGAGGCGCACCGCCTCCTCGTTCGAGCCGATGGCCTTCACCAGCCGCCCGAAGCGCGAGAAGTTCAGCACCACGAGCGCGATCAGGAACAGCGCGAACATCAGCAGCGCCGGGTTGGGGAAGCCGAAGGTGAACGAGGTGCCGAAGCTTGACAGCGCCTTGCCGGGCGCGCCGAGGGTGATCGGCTGGCCGTTCGAC
The DNA here is from genome assembly GCF_037095655.1 of Frigidibacter sp. MR17.24. Lineage (NCBI taxonomy): Bacteria > Pseudomonadati > Pseudomonadota > Alphaproteobacteria > Rhodobacterales > Paracoccaceae > Frigidibacter > Frigidibacter sp. MR17.24. Next base: position 357,037 of record NZ_JBAWKE010000003.1, on the reverse strand, counting down.
AGGATCAGGGCGAAGCCGCGGGCGGCGGTCATCATCGCGAGCGTGATGACGAAGGCGGGCAGGCGGAAGAAGGCGATGAAGATGCCCGACAGAAGGCCGCAGGCCGCGCCGATCCCCACCACCATCGCGATGCCGACGGGCAGGGGGTATTCCCTGAGCAGGATCGCCGAGGACACCGATCCCAGCGCCGCGATCGAGCCCACCGACAGGTCGATGCCCCGGGTCAGGATCACGAACAGCATGCCGATCGCCATGATCCCGATGCCGGACATCTGGCGCAGCACGTTCATCGCGTTGCGTTCCGACAGGAAGGCGTCCGACTGCGCGGCGGCGACGACCAGCAGGATCAGGAAGATCACGAAGGTTCCATAGGTGTGGAACGCCTTCATGAAGTCGAAGCGGCGCGCGGGCGAGGCGGGCTCGGGGTTGGTGGCGGTGGCTTCGGTCATGCGTGTGTCTCCCTGGCCGTCTGGGGCCTGACAGTTCCGGGCTGCGACTGGCGCATCATCGACAGCGCGAGCAGCTTCTCTTCCTCGAAATCCTGCGGCTGCAGCTCGCCGCGCAACTCGCCCTCGCCCATGACGAGAACGCGGTCGCACAGGCCGAACAGCTCTGCGTGTTCCGAGGAGATGACGATCACCGCCTTGCCCTCGGAGGCGAGGCGATGGATCAGCGAATAGATCTCGGTCTTGGCGCCGACGTCGACGCCGCGGGTCGGCTCGTCGAGGATCACGAGGTCGGGATTCGCGTTGAACCACTTGGCGAGCACGACCTTCTGCTGGTTCCCGCCCGAGAGCGAGGAGACCGGGTCGTGCATCGAGCCGAGCTTGATGCGCAGCGAGCGGATCAGCTCCTGCACCAGCGAGGCCTCGGCATCGGGGCGGAAGAACCCGGCGGTGGTCACCCGGGCGCTGTTGGCCATGGTCGCGTTCTTCGCGATCGCCATGTCCAGCACCACGCCCTGGCCCTTGCGGTCCTCGGGCACGAGGCCCACGCCGCGCCGCACGGCCTGCTTGGGCGTGCGGGGGCTGTAGGGCCGGCCCTTCAGCACCATCTTCCCCGCGCTGACCGGGTCGGCGCCGAAGATCGCGCGCGCGACCTCGGTCCGGCCCGAGCCCACGAGGCCGCCAAGGCCCACGACCTCGCCGGCGCGGATCGCGAAGCTGACGTCGCGCACGCCGTTGGGCAGGCACATCCCGTCGACGCGCAGGATCTCGTCGCCGATCGTCGTCTCGGGCTTGTCGCCGAACAGCTGCGACAGCGGGCGGCCGACCATCATCGGGATCAGGTCCTGCACCGGCACTTCGGCCGGTGTCACGGTGCCGACCCGGCGGCCGTCCTTCATCACGGTGATCCGGTCCGAGATGGCGTAGATCTCGTCAAGCCGGTGCGAGATGTAGACAACGCCCACGCCGTCGGCGCGCAGGTCGCGGATGATCTGCAGCAGCCGCGTCGCATCGCCGGTCGACAGCACCGCCGTCGGCTCGTCGAAGACGATCGCCTTGACATCGCGCGACAGCGCCTTGGCGATCTCGACGACCTGCTGGTGCGCGACCGGCAGGCTCGAGACCTCGGCGCGGGGCGAGATCGCGAAGCCCAGCCGCTCGATCAGCTTGCGGGCCCGCTCGTTCAGCCGCGACCAGTTGATCTGCGCGGGCAACTGGCCAAGGAAGATGTTCTCGGCCACCGTCAGGTCCGGGGCCAGCGCCATCTCCTGGTGAATCACCGCGATGCCGCGGCGGATCGCGTCGGTCGGCCCGGCCAGGCGGATCTCCTCGCCCTCGATCAGCTGCCGCCCGCCGCTCGGGCGCATCTCGCCGCCCAGCACGCGCATCAGCGTCGACTTCCCCGCGCCGTTCTCGCCGACCAGGGCATGGACCTCGCCCGCGTTCAGGTCGAAATCGACCTCGCGCAGGGCGTGGATGCCCGAGAAATTCTTGGAAATGGCCTGAAGTTCGATCAGTGCCGTCACGCGCGCCCCTCCCGGTCGTGCCTGTCGCGACCGGTGTCGCGCGGGCCTCCTCGCCCGCGCGACACCGGCCCTGTGCTGGGCTCAGAACAGCGACTTGTCGTTGTAGTACTTGTCCACGTTGTCCTTCGTCACCACCGCCGGATCGGTGAAGGTGAACTTGGTCAGCGGTTCCTGCGTCCCGGCAAGCGTGTCGAGCCCGATCTTCACCGCAAGCTCGGCGAGCGCCTTCGGATCGTTGAGCCCGGTCGCGCCGTACTCGCCGTTCTTGATCATCTCGTAGGCTTCCTTCTGGCCGTCCGCGGCCGCGACCAGCAGCACGCCGTCCAGCCGGTTCGCGGCCTTCAGCGCCTCGCGCGCGCCGATGACCATCGAGTCGTTCTCGCCCAGCACGACGTCGATGTCGGGATGCGCGGTCAGCAGATCCTCCATCGCCGTCAGGCCGCCCTCGGTCGCCCAGTTGCCCCAGCCCTGGCCGACGATCTCGTAGCCGGCGTGGCCGTAGTTGTTCAGCTGCGCATCGACGAGACCGGCCAGAACGCCCATCCGGCGCGCCTGGCCGACGACATTGCCCTGCGACCCCGACAGCAGCGCGATCTTGATCGGCTCGCCGTTGGTCTGCTTGGCCAGCCATTCGCCGACCAGCTTGCCGTTCGCCTCGTTCGAGGCCGAGACGTTGGTGATGAAGTCGGCGGAGGGGTCGAGCATCGAGTCCATCGCGACGACATGCACGCCCTGCGCGGTCGCCGCGTCGACGGCGGGCACCAGGCCCAGCGAGTCCCGCGGGTTGACGATCAGCACGTTGACGCCGGCAGCGACCATGTCCTCGATGTCGCCGATCTGCTTGACCATGTCGTTCTGGCCGTCGGCGGTGCGGACCTCGCAGCCGGCGGCGGTGGCGGCCTCGCGCGCCGCGACCTCCTGCGCCGCGAAATAGGGCGCGCCGAGCGTGTACATCGAAATTCCGACCGAGCAGTCCGCCGCCTGGGCAGAGGCCGCAGCTGTCAGGGCCGTGGCAGCCGCAAGGGCCCCGGCAATCGTTCTGGTTTTCATGTCTTCCTCCCTAAAGGAACCGGCCGTCGGCGCAGTCCGCGGATCGGGTCCGTCGGGCGTCGTCGACGCTGGCTCGGGATGGAGGCTAGGGCCGGCACATCGGCGCGTCAATGGGTTTGATTGCCTGTTCGGTACTAAAATTACAGAATATGACTTGCCACCTCGCAAACTGACCCGTAGTTTCGGGCTGAAAGGGTAGCTGTGCTACGCCTTGAGGGAGGATATCATGAAATTTGCGGAACCGCGTCTCTGCGACGTGTCGATCCCGGACGGGCTGCTCAGGGGCGGCGACGGCCATTATCGCAAGCACTACAGCGATCTGGAGGGGCTTTACGCCGATTCCGCGGCCTTTGCCGCGATCCTGGCCGAGAAGGCGGGCGAGGTCGCCTATGAGGTGACGTCCTACACGCCCGGGGGCAAGACGTCGGACATCATCACCGGCGTGACCCGGATGGAGCCCGGCAAGGTCGGGCGCGAATACTACCTGACCCGCGGCCACATCCACGCGCGGGGCGACCGCCCGGAAGTTTACTACGCGCTGGCCGGTCGCGGGCTGATGCAGATGGAAAGCCCCGAGGGCGACGTGCGGCTGGTCGAGATGCAGGCGGGCCAGATCTGCTACGTGCCGCCCTACTGGATCCACCGCTCGGTCAACCTCGGCACCGAGGACCTGGTGATGCTGTTCGCCTACCCGGCGGATTCGGGCCAGGACTACGGAATCATCGAACGCTCGGGCGGGATGCGCGTGCGGGTGATGGACGACGGCAACGGCGGCTGGGTGGCCGAGGACAATCCGGCCTGGCGCCCGCGCACCGCGCAAGAGGTCGCGCAGATCGTCGGCGAGGAGGTGGCGGCATGACGGCGGGACCCGAAACCCAGGTGTTCGAGCGGGTGGCGGCCATCGGCGTGGTGCCGGTGATCGCGATCGAGAAGGTCGAGCATGCGGTGCCGATGGCCGACGCGCTGCTCGAGGGCGGGCTGTCGGTGGCCGAGGTCACCTTCCGCACCGAGGCCGCCGCCGACGTGATGGCGGTGCTGCACGACCGGCGGCCCGAGCTGCTGCTGGGCGCGGGGACGATCCTGAACCCCGACCAGGTCACGCGGGCGCTGCAGGCGGGGGCCACCTTCGGCCTTGCCCCCGGCTTCGACCCCGAGGTCGTGCTGGCCGCCGACGAGGCGGGCCTGCCCTTCGCGCCGGGGATCATGACTCCCTCGGACATCTCGCTTGCCGCGGCCCGGGGCTGCCGGCTGATGAAGTTCTTCCCCGCCACGCCCGCGGGCGGCCCGTCGATGCTCAAGAACATCTCGGCCCCCTTCGCGCATCTCGGGCTGCGTTTCATCCCGACCGGCGGCGTGACGCCCGAGACGATGAAGGACTGGCTCGCGCTGCCGCAGATCGCCGCCGTCGGCGGGACCTGGATCGCCAAGCCCGAGGACATGCGCGCGGGCGACTGGTCCGGCATCGCCGCCAAGGCGCGCGACGCCGTGGCCCGGGCCCGCGCCCTGCGCCCCGAGGGGGTGATCGCATGACCGAGATGCCCCGCGCCCTCGCGCCGCCCTATCCGCCGGCGCGCAAGCCCACGCTCTATTTCATCGGCGTCACCACCGCCAAAAGCTCGATCATGAAGGTGTTCCCGGCCTGGGCCGAGGAGCTTGGCCTTGGCGATGTCGAGATCCACGGCATCGATTTCCCGCTGCATGCCGACCCTGCCGCCTACCGTGCGGCGGTCGAGTTCATCCGCGACGATCCGCTGTCGGCCGGCGCGCTGGTGACGACGCACAAGATCGATCTCTTCGAGGCCTGCCGGGACCTGTTCGACGTGATCGACCCGCTCGCGCGGCTGATGGGCGAGACGTCGTGCATCTCGAAGCGCGACGGCCGGCTGGTCTGCCACGCGAAGGACCCGATCTCGTCGGGGCTGTCGATCGACGGCTTCCTCGGCCCCGACTATTTCGCCCGCACCGGGGCCGAGGTGTTCTCGATCGGGGCGGGGGGATCGACCATCGCGCTGACCTGGCACCTGATGCGCCGTGCGCGCGGCGCCGACGTGCCGGCGCGGATCGTGGTGTCGAACCGCTCCGCGCCGCGCCTGGACGAAATCCGCCACGTGCATGCCCAGATCGACAGCGACGTGCCGGTCGATTACGTCCTCGCGCCGACGCCGGCCGACAACGACGCGGTGTTGCCGGGGCTTCGGCCCGGCTCGCTCGTGATCAACGCGACGGGGCTTGGCAAGGATGCGCCCGGCTCGCCGCTGGCGTCCCCGGCCTTCCCGCGCGACGCGGTGGTCTGGGACCTGAACTACCGCGGCGATCTCGTGTTCCTCGACCAGGCGCGGGCGCAGGCCTCGGCCCGCGGCCTGACCATCGTCGATGGCTGGACCTATTTCATCCACGGCTGGACGCAGGTGATCGCCGAGGTCTTCGACATCACCATCGGCACCGATGCCGCCACCATCGACCGTCTGACCGCCAGCGCCACGCGCGCGGCAAGGGGGTAACCCATGGCCCGGATCCTGATCACGCCGCGCTCGCTGACATCCGACCCGCCGGCCGCGCTCGACCGGCTGCGCCATGCCGGGCACGAGGTCGTCTTCTGCACGCCCGGAAAGACCCCCGGCGAGGCCGAGCTTCTGTCGCTCGTGCCCGGCATCGACGGCTGGCTTGCGGGGGTCGAGCCGGTCTCGGCCAGCGTCATCGCCGCCGCCGACCGCCTGCAGGTCATCAGCCGCAACGGCACCGGAACCGACAGCCTGCCGATGCCCGAGATCGAGGCGCGGGGCATCCGCGTCACCCGCGCGCTGGGCGCCAATGCCACCGGTGTCGCCGAGCTGGCCCTGGGGCTGATCCTGGCCGCTTGCCGGCACCTGCCCGACGAGGCGATGGGGATTCGCGCAGGGCAGTGGCCGCGCCTGAAGGGCCGCGAGATCGAGGGCGCCGTCGTCGGTATCGTGGGCATGGGCGCGATCGGGCGCAGGGTCGCGCGGGTCCTGTCCGAGATGGGGGCCGAGGTCATCGCCCATGACCCGTTCCGCCCCGACCTCGGGGCGCTGGCGGGGCGGGTGAGCTATGTCGGGCTTGTCGAGCTGCTGTCGCGGGCCGAGATCGTCTCGCTGCACTGCCCGATGCCCGAAGGCGGCCGGCCGCTGTTGGACGGCGCGGCGCTGGGGGTGCTGCCGCAGGGCGCGATCCTCGTGAACACGGCGCGGGCGGGTCTCGTCGACGAGGCCGCGCTGATCGCCGCGCTGGATGCCGGCCGGCTGGCAACCTACGGCACCGACGTGTTCGAGCCGGAGCCGCCGGCGCCGGGCGGGCTGGCCTCGCATCCCCGGGTGATCGCCACCAGCCATATCGGCGGGCTGACGGATGCGAGCGTGCGGCGCGCGACCGAGGTCGCGGTCGAGAACCTGCTGGCGGCGCTGGCCATGACGACGTTCGACCATGCCGCGCAGTGACCTGAGGCTGGGCGACGAGGTCGCCGCCGGGGCAGGCGGTGCGGGTGGTGCAGGTGGCGCGGAGGCGGGCGGCGGCTGGACCGCCGCGCCGCGCTCGGCGCCGCTGGCGGAACTGCTGGCCGCGCCGCCGGGTGCGGCGCTGCGGATCCACTGGCTGGGGCAGGCGGGTTTCGTGATCGACGGCGCCGGTCGGCGGGTGGTGATCGACCCCTACCTGTCCGACTGTCTGGCCGAGAAGTATCGCGGCAAGCCCTTCGATCACCAGCGGATGATGCCCGCGCCGGTGCGCGCCGACGAGATCCGCTGCGTCGACATGGTGGTGTCGACCCACGCCCACACCGATCACCTCGATCCCGGCGCGCTGCCGCAGCTGATGGCCGGCAACCCCACCGCGCGGCTGCTCGCCCCCGAGGCCAGCCGCGAGATCGCGCTCGGCCGGGCGGGGATCGGCGCCGACCGGTTCATCGGGATCGACGCGGGCGGCGTGGTCGAGATGCCCGGCCTGCGGATCGTTGCCGTCCGCGCCGCGCATGAAGCGCTCGAGACGGATGACGCGGGGCGGCACCGGTTTCTCGGCTACGGCATCACGCTGGGCGACGTGACCGTGTTCCATTCCGGCGACACGGTGCCCTTCGCCGGCCAGCTCGCCGAGGTCGCCGCGCTCGGGGCGGCGATCGCGCTGCTGCCGGTCAACGGCCGGCGGGCAGAACTGGCCGCGGCGGGCGTGCCGGGAAACCTGACCATGGCCGAGGCGGTGGCGCTCGTGCGCGGCGCGGGCATCCCGGCGATGATCGGCCATCACTTCGACATGTTCGCCTTCAACACCGTCCCGCGGGCCGAGGTCGAGCGCGCCGCCTTGGAAGCCGCACCGCTTTGTGTCATGGCAGCGCGGGTGGATCGGACCTATCTTCCGGGGCGGAACAATGACGGGAAACGACCGCGCGATGAATGAGGCCGGGCACACCACTGGAACCGCCAGTCCGCGCAACGTGCTCGAACTCGTGCGCACGCTGCGCGCCGACCTGCGCAAGTCCGACCGCAAGGTCGCCGACGCGCTGCTGGAAAACCCGCACCGCATCCTGAGCGCGACCGTGGCCGAGACCGCCGAGATCGCCGAGGTCAGCCAGCCGACGGTGATCCGCTTCTGCACCGCCATCGGCTGCGACGGCTATCAGGACTTCAAGATCCGGCTCGCGCAGAGCCTCGCGCTCGGCACGCCCGCCACGCAGTCGGCGATCGACGAGGAGGACACCCCCGAGGAGGTCTCGGCCAAGATCTTCGACTACACGATGACCTCGCTCGACTGGGCGCGCCACAAGCTCGACATCGTGCAGATGAACGCGGCGGTCGACCTGATCCTGAACGCGCGCAGCCTCGAGATCTTCGGTTTCGGCGCCTCGGCGATCGTTGCGCAGGATTTCCAGCAGAAATTCCCGCTGCTGGGCATTCCCGCCCATGCCACGCTCGACAGCCACCAGCAGGTCATGGCGGCCTCGATGATGCGGCCCAACGACGTGGCGGTCACGATCTCGAACACCGGCGCGACGATGTCGATCGTCGAACTCGCGCGGCTGGCGCGCGAACAGGGCGCCAAGGTGATCTCGATCACGGGCGACAAGCACACCGCGCTGGCGAACTATTCCGACATCCTGATCAACGTCGAGACGCTGGACAATACCGACCTGTTCACGCCGACCACCTCGCGGATCGCGGCGCTGGTCACCGTCGACATCCTGTCGACGCTCGTCGCCCGCCGGCTGGGTCGCGCCCACAACCAGCGACTGGTGCGGATGAAGCGCTACCTCGCGCAGATGCGCAAGAACGAGGTCTTTTGACGGATGCGCTCACCCGCCCGCGCCGGGGTCGTTCCGGCACGCGGGCACCTGTGCGCTGCATCACGACCGGCGGGGGCGCTCGCCGTCGAAGGCCTGTGCCTGCGGCCCGGCGGCGGCGTGGCCCATCGGCATGAGGTCCACAGGCCCCCCGTCGTCGATTTTGCCGCTCTCGGAGTTCCCGACGCGGCCGTCCGGCACAGCGACGTCCAGCCATCCCGCCCTGTTCCACATGGGCTTGGTACGCATGTCTGGGCGTGTGGCCCTGCCTCTTGGGGTGGCTGTGCTGGCCATGAAGCGGAAGCTGTCGTTTCCGGTCTCCAAAACGTGGCAGCTGTGGGTGAGGCGGTCGAGCTGCGCGGTGGTCATCGTGGCGTCGCCGAAGGTGAGCCATCAAGGCGCCATCGGTCCGGGCCCGATGGCGACTGGCCATTCGCTTAAGATGAGACTCGTGGTGATCACCACGCTGGTGCGCTCGTGAAGCTTGCACGAGAGGTGGAAGAGTGGCGCCGCCTGAGGCGCTGAACGGCAGGTACCCCAGCCCGTCCCGGATCGATGAAGATCAGAAAGTGATCCTTGGGGATCATTTTCCTGAGGAGCGGGGCGGGGCGAGCCAAGTTCTCTGCGGTCTGCCCCGCCTTGCCCCCGGCCTTCTCCTGCTCGGGCGTGTTGACCGGTTCGATCGTCGAGAAAGAAGCAGACCTTCCGGCGGTGATGCTCGCTCGCCTCGAAGCCGAGCGCTGTCGCGATATGGGCCCTGCCGGTGCCGGGCCTGCCGATGAGCACGACGCGTCTCGCGCGCCATCGATGATCGAGCCGGCGTGTCGCCACCGGGCCGGGACCGCCGGCGAGGGCAGCGGCCCATGTGCCGGACCGTGGCCTCGTTGACCTCGGCCGCGGCGAAGTCACAGCCAGCCAAGACCTTGCAGACCGGGAAGCGCGCGGCCTTCATGGGATAGGCAATTGAGTACCGGTGCGCTCCTCGCCATTGTCCTCGGACCACTGGCATACCATGGCATTGATCGATGCGATCGGTTGCCGCTGGGCCATGCCATACATCTTCATGCTTCGCACCATGATGCCGAGGGCGCCGCTGCCGGGATCATGACGCATGGCGCCCCTCGGTGCTGGACACGCGCGAGGCTTGTCATATCGACCGACATCGGCCTTTGGCTCAAGACGCAGGAGCAATGCCTCTGAGGTATCGACGTTCGGTCCATGACGGCGAGGATATCGACCATCTCCCGATTCCCGCCCACGCGCTTCAACCTCCTACAGCCGACGGAGGCCGTCAGGCAGGTCGACAAAGGGGGCGTTCCCGGTTCCGTCACCGCTCACTGCGCAGTCCGCCCGGCCTGCGCTGAAACTCTGTCAGGTTATGCGCCTAGTCGTAGATCGCCCGCGGCGGCAGGGGATGTGACCGGTCGGTCCGGAGCTCGTGTTCACACATGATCTGCCCCTCGGCCACGATCACGAGGCGGTCCGGGTAGATCCTGCGGCTCACCGGCCGGTTGGCCAAGGGGGTGCGGGGGCCGTGTCCCCGGCGGAGCCGCGCAGGCCCGCAGCATGGGACGCGTGTCACGATTGCGCTCGTATCTGATCAGGAAGGTCAGCTAGGCCCGGTTGCGTCTCTCGACGAAGCCATCGAATGCTGGCGGTACCGGCATCAGCGCGGCCTGCCCATCGGCGAAGACGTCCGCGATCGTGCCGGGGAGGCGGCCATGCGGCATCTCTTGCGAAAGCTCGCGGCACCGCCGATCAAGTCAGGCATTGAGGCCATCGATGTCGGGGACGTTCGGTATCGGTTGCCGGAGCCGCGGCCGCGCATGGCTCACACGTTCTCCGTGACCAGCCCCTGCGCGAGCGGGCTCGGACCGATGGCGCCTCGCCGGCTCGATCCCGGCCGGACGCGGGATTGCAGAACTCCGGCTCGACGACCTCGTGGTTGGCCATGACAAGGACGCGCATGTTGATCTGCCGCTTCTGGCCGCGACCGATGCGGTCCACCGCAGTCTTCCCTCGCCATGGGCCCCGGAGTTGCCGGTGGTGCGCCGCTGGTCCGAGTGCCACTGGCGACGGCGGCACCATGGCTCGATGTCTTGCGTCCACCGGTCAGACACGCCGCAGAAGGCGCGGAAGGCATGCCAATGGGCGTCGAACATCCAAGCTTCGGGCGCCATCGGTCCGGGCCCGATGGCCGAGGTCGCGGGTCTGCGAGCCGGATAGGCCCGCACCGTGAAGGCGCGGCTGTGCAAGCGCTTCGTGTGCGCGGCCTGCAGGCTCGTCCGTTCGCTGTTGATGATGGCAAGGTCTTCGCTCCGGTCGAGTTGGAAGGCTTCACCGGGCCGGAACGCCAGCGGCACGAACGTGCCGCGCCCCGGTTGCAGGCGCCGGTGTCGCGGGGCGCCACGAGATCGGCATGCGGATGCGTCGCGGGCCGGCGCCGCTTGCGTGACTTCGCGGCCTCGGTCTTTGGCCAGCCAGCGACTGTGTCGGCGAAGGGATCGATTTTTCCGGACGTTCGGGCACCGAGACCTCCCGCCAGATCGTGTGGGCGCTCAGATATGTCTTGATGCCTCAGCCATGGGCCTCGGACCAACGGGGGCCCATGTCTTCGATCCGCGTGAGCCCGGTGCACCGGGCGATCTCCCGGATCGGCAGCTTCTGACGAAGCGCCAGGTCATGCATGACGTCCAAAAATGTCATGTCGGTCACTCCATTCGTCCCCCGTCACTTGCGGCGCTCGGAGGAAGGGTCACATGGGTCAAATCGCATTGGAACTCAGGCGCCAACCCGGACCGGTTCTGCTTGGAAAGCAACAGCCTGCGTGGACATCCGGGCTGATGGGGCCGCTTTCGTTCATCGGAGCCAACAGCGCCGCCATCTGACGAAACTGCCATGCCGCGATGTGGCCGGGCACATGGCTCGGCAGCCTGTCGACACCCAACCTGCCGGTGTCGGTCAGGATGGGATCGACCGACAGGATGGCGCGCTTCGTTCAGGCCATGCTGAAGACGAGGCAGGTCTACCGGGCTCCGGCCGTGGCGGCACAAGAGCCATCAGCGGTCGTGAGACGGCATTGGCAAGGCCGGAACGCGACCAAGGCCATCGTGCGGCGGCATTGATCTGGTGCTGATCCGCGACTACCGCTCTTGCCCACAGCAGCCTAATCGGTCTGCTGCGAAGCCTGATCGAAGCGGACAGGGCAGAGCGGACGTCTGACGCGGCCATCTCGGTGATCTACGGCAGCCGGACGCGGCTGGGGCCGAGCCTTGGCGGCATGTCGGCCAGCCGAGAACTGCTGCCGGGCGCGCGGATCGACGAGATGCCCGATCGCGCCGAGGCGTGGGGGCGATGATGGGGCCGTGCCGCATCCTGATGGTGCCCACGGGGCGCGGTCTGACGACGGCGACGCGCAAGCCGGCCGGACATCGTCGGCCGCGCGGCTCAGATCGCGGGCAGCACGAAGTCGGGCAGGATCGCCGCGCGGCGCAGCTGCTCGTCGGCGGGCACCTCGCGCAGGGCGCCGTGCCCGGTCACCAGCGCGGTCGCGAAGCCCCGCGCCGCGCCGCCCAGAACATCCGTGTGCAGCGTGTCGCCGACCATCAGCACCCGGTCGGGCGCCACCGGAACCGGTTGCCGGGCCAGCGCCATGTCGAAGATCTCGGGGAAGGGCTTGCCGAGAAACTCGACCCTCGCGCCGGCCTCGGACATCAGCCGGTGCGCCCAGTAGCCGGGTTCCAGCGACAGCCCGGCGTCGCGGGGCGCGACGAGATCGGGATTGCCGCAGAGCACGGGACGGTCGCCCTCGCGCAGCGCCTCGGCTAGCAGCGACTGGCGCCGCTCGGTCCAGTTGCCGGCACCGATGAGCAGGAAGCCCTCGACCGCGGCGTAATCCGCGGCGCAATCGCCAAGCCGGCGCAGCGACAGGGTGCGCAGGTTCCCGAGGTCATGCCCCTCGTCCAGCATCGCGCCCCAGTGCCGGCGCAGGCCGGCGATGCGCGCGAGCAGGGCGTCGCGGCTCGACACGACCTCGTCGTCGGTGAAGTCGAATCCGAGCCGGCGCCAGCGGGCCATCATGTGCGCCCGCGGGTAGGCGGCGGAATTCGACACCACCATCACCGCCTTGCCCGCCGCCCGCAGGGCCGCCACCCGCGCGGCGGCGCCGGGGATCGCGGTTTCGCCGCGGTTGAGCACGCCGTAGGCGTCGAGCAGCACGAGGTCGTGGCCGCGCGCCGCCTCGGACAGGTCGGCGCAGGGCTTGGCGCGCCCCTGTCGCGGGCAGGGCGGCAGCCGGCCGCGGATGCCGAGATAGGCCGCGAAGGCCGCGGCCGGCTCCAGACCCGGCGCCCCTGCGGCCGGCACGCGGGGGGCGGCGACGCGGGCGGACACGGTCACAGGATCCGCCGGCGCAGCCAGGCCGAGATCACCTCGCCCAGCACGACCAGCGCGAGGATGCACAGAAGCACCGTCGCCGCCTCCTGCCATTTGAACGTGTCGATGGCCGATTGCAGGATGATGCCGATCCCGCCGGCGCCGACCAGGCCCAGCACCGTCGACTCGCGCAGGTTGATGTCCCAGCGCAGGATCGTCACCGCCCAGAACGTCGGCATCACCTGCGGCACGATTGCGTAGAGGATGACCTTCATCCGGCTGGCCCCGGTCGCCTCCAGCGCCTCGACCGGGCGGGTGTCGATCTCCTCGATCGCCTCGCCCAGCAGCTTTCCGACGAAGCCGATCGAGCGCAGCATGATCGCGACGATCCCCGCCACGATGCCGGGACCGAAGATCGCGACGAAGAGAAGCGCCCAGATGATGGTGTTGATCGACCGCGACGAGACCAGGATGAACCGCCCCAGCCAGAGCGTCGCGCGGTTCGGGGTGGTATTCTGCGCGGCAAGCCAGGCCACGGGCAGAGAGACGGCGACCGCGAAGATCGTCGCGATCGTGGCGATGTTCACCGTTTCCCACAGCACGGCGAGGATGGTCGCGAGGTTGGTGGTGTCGGGCGGCACCATGCGCCCGAACAGATCGCCCATCTGTTGGGGCGCATCCCAGACCCAGGCCCAGATCACGTCGATCGAGCCGACCGACCAGCCGATCGCGATGGCGGCGGCCAGAAGCCCGGCCCAGCGCGCGAGCCGCTGGCGCGGGGTGAAGCGGTCCCAGTGGTCGGGAATCGCCGTGCGCAGCGGCGGCGCGGAAAGGGGCGTGTCGGTCATATCCGCTTCCTGATCTGGCCGCTGATGGCCTCGGACACGAGGATCGCGCCGACGATGACGATGGTGATCGCCAGCGCGAAATCGTAGTCGTAGCGCCCGAAGGCGTTGGCGAGCGTGGCGCCGATGCCGCCCGCGCCGACGATGCCGATCATCGCCGAGGCGCGCAGGTTGCTGTCGAGCTGGTAGATCGACAGGCCGATCTGGCGCGGCAGGATCTGCGGCATGATCGCGTAGGCCAGCGTCGACAGATAGGGCGCGCCGGCCGCGCGCATCGCCTCGACCTGGCCGAAGTCGATCTCCTCGATCCGCTCGGCCAGCATCTTGGCGACGAAGCCGACCGAGTAGACGATCAGCGTCAGCACCCCGGCGAGCGGGCCGAAGCCCACCGCCTTGACGAAGAGGATCGCGACGATCACCGGATGGAAGCTGCGCGCGACGATGATCAGCGCACGGCCCAGGTAGAAGACCGGCAGCGGCGCGATGTTGCGCGCGGCCATGAAGGCGATCGGGATCGACAGGATCACGCCGCCGAAGGTCGACAGGATCGCGATCTTCAGGCTTTCGAGGAACCCGTCGATCAGCAGGCCGCTGCGCTCGAAGCTCGGGGGGAAGGCGCCGCCGAAGATGCGCCCGGCGCGGGTGAAGCCCTGCGCGACGCGCGGCCAGTCGATCGGCAGCGAGGCGAGCGTGCCCAGCACATAGGCCGCCAGTGCCAGCCAGACCGCCCAGCGCAGCACCGGGTTGGCGATGAATCGCGGCTTTTGCCAGCTGTCGCGCACCGCGGTCGTCATGTCGCGGCCTCCATGCGCAGGGCCGGGGCCGGCTCGGCCTCGCGGTCGCGCGCGGGGACGCCGGCATAGATCTCGTCCATCGCCTCGGGTGTCAGGTCGTCGGGCACGCTGTCGAAGATGATCCGGCCATAGCGCATGCCGACGATCCGGTCGGTGTATTCCTTGGCCTCGGCGACGTTGTGGATGTTGATCAGCACCGGCAGCTTCAGCTCTCCGGCCAGGTCGCGCAGCAGCTGCATGATCTGCTCCGAGGTCTTGGGGTCGAGCGAGGCGGTCGGCTCGTCCGCCAGCAGGATCTCGGGGCGCTGCATCAGCGCGCGCACCACCCCGACGCGCTGCCGCTCGCCGCCCGAGAGCGCGTCGGCGCGCTTGTCGGCGTAATGCGCGATCCCCACCCGCTCCATCAGTTCGTAGGCGCGGCGGATGTCCTCTTTCGGATAGCGCCGCGTCAGCGCGGCCCAGGTCGAGATGTAGCCCAGCCGCCCCGACTGGACGTTCTCCATCACCGTCAGCCGGTCGACGAGGTTGAAGCCCTGGAACACCATCCCGATCTTGCGCCGCGCCTCGCGCAGCGGTCGCCCGTGCAGTCCGGTCAGCTCGGCCCCGTTCAGCACGATCGAGCCCGAGGTGGGTTCGACCAGCTTGTTGATGCAGCGCAACAGCGTCGACTTGCCGGCCCCGGACGAGCCGATGATCGACACGACGCTCTCGCCCTCGATCGTCAGGTTGAGGTTCTTCAGGACCGGCTCGCCCGAGCCGTATCGTTTCACGAGGTCGGTGATCTTGAGCATGCGGGGGGGCTCCGTGCGGCAGGCAGGGGCGGCAGACAGCGGCTGTCGGGGGCTGACGGTGAGGAAGGGCAGACGGGGCCCGGGCCCCGTCCGCGCCGCTCACTTCTCGGCGGCAAGGCCTTCGGGCGTGTACTGCACGCCGTTCGCGGCCTGGATGTCGCGGATCACCGCCCAGTCGTCCTTGTAGGTGACCGGCACGAATTTCGACACGCCGTCGAATTCCTCGCCCAGCGCGGTGCCGGTGAAGTCGAAGTCGAAGAAGGCCTGCTTGATCTTCTCGACCAGCGCCGGGTCAAGGTCGTGGGCATAGGTGTAGGACGTGGTCGGGAAGGGCTTCGATTCCCAGACGATCTTCACCTCTTCGGGGTCGTAGAGGCCGCGTTCGGCCATCCGGTCGACGACCTCCGAGGCGACCGGGGCCGCGTCGTAATCCCCCGCGACCACGCCCAGCATCGACTGGTCGTGCGAGCCGGAATAGACCACCTCGTAATCCTTCTCGGGCGTGACGCCCAGCTCGGGGAACAGCGCGCGCGGCGCGAGGTTGCCCGAGTTCGAGGTCGGCGAGGTATGCGCCACCCGCTTGCCCTTCAGATCCGCCATCGTCTCGATCCCGCTGTCTTTGCGGGTGTAGACCTGCAGCTTGTAGCCGAATTCGCCGTCCTCCGATCCCATGATCGCGAAGGGCACCGCCCCCGCGAGGTTCACCGCGAAGGGCGTGGGGCCGGTCGAGAAGCCCGCGATGTGCAGGCGGCCCGAGCGCATCGCCTCGACCTCGGCCGAGTTCGACTGCACCGCGAAGAACTGCACGTCCTTGCCGGTGACCTCCTCGAGATGGGCGATGAAGGGCTCCCAGATGTCCTCGTAGATCGCCGGGTCCTCGACCGGGGTATAGGCGAAGACCAGCGTGCCGGGGTCCTGCAGCTCCTCGGCCGGCGCATCCGCCACCAAGTCTCCGTCGGTGTCGCAGAACATCGTGTCCAGCGTGCCGCGCTCGCAATCCTGGGCAAGGGCGGGGGCGGCGCTGGCAAGCGCAAGGATCGAGCCCGCGGCAAGGCCGCGGATCAGCTGGGTCTGGGGCATGTGGTCCTCCTCGGGGGTCATCCCACGCCGGTCCTCCCCCGGCTGAATGTGGGAATTTCCACAAAGCATGCACCGTAATGTCCGAATTGCAATGAATACGTTACATTTCTGTTGTAATTCGGTGGTGCGAATTGGGGAGAGCTTGGGTGAGCGAGCGTCTGCGCAAGACCGAACGCCAGGAAAGAATCCTGTTGGAGCTGCGGCTTAGATCGCATCTTCGCATCGCCGACCTGGCCGAGGGCTTCGGCGTCGCGACCGAGACGATCCGGCGCGACGTCGCGGAACTCGAGGCGGCGGGACGACTCAACAGGGCCTTCGGCGGGGTCACCGGCATGGCGGCCGACGGGGTCCCCGACGTCGAGACCCGCAACCGCGCCCGCAAGGACGAACGCGAACGGATCGCGCGGCGCGCGCTGCAGCTGGTCCGGCCCGGCGACACGATCATGATCGACGCCGGGTCGACGACGCAGCAGCTGGCCCGCGCGCTGGCCTTCGCGGGGATCCGCGTCACGGTGATCACCAACAGCCTGAACGTCGCGCTGATCCTGGGGCAGGGCGCTGATGTCACGGTCCGTGTCTGCCCCGGCGACCTGCTGCCCGGCGAGGCCGCGGTGACGGGGACCGACACGATCGACTACCTGCGCCGCTTCAACGCCGCGACGGCCTTCGTCGGCGCCTCGGCCGTCGGCCCGCGCGGCGTGACTGAGGCGGTGCCCGGCTTTGCCGCCGTCAAGCGCGCTATGCATGCCCAGAGCGACGCGCTGGTGGTGCTGGCCGATGCCAGCAAGTTCGGCATGACCCATTCGGACACCGTCGCCGCGCTGTCGGCCGGGGTCACGCTGGTCACCAGCGACTGGCCCGCGCCCGACACGCTGGCCGGGATGCGCGCCGGGGGGGCGACGATCCTCGTGTGACGGGCGATCCCGGGCCGGCAAGGCCCGGTCCGGCCCGATCGAAGGGCGCGGCGGCCGAAGGGCCGCCGGCGGAAACCTGCCGCCCGGTCCCGGGCTGCGGCGATCCGTCGGCACCGGAATGCCGCCCTTGGCGTTGGGGGGCTTGCCGGCGGGCCGCGATCTCTGCCATTTGCGCCGAGCGGCGAGACGGTGCCTTCGGGCCAGCCCGATATTTCCTGCGCTTGAAGGTAGGCGGACGTGACGCACAGACGTGACCTGGACGGAGTGCGGGGCCTCGCGGTCCTGTCGGTGGTGCTGTTCCATGCCGGGGTGAGCGGCTTCGACGGCGGCTATGTCGGTGTCGACGTCTTCTTCGTTCTCAGCGGCTACCTGATCGCGGCGGCGGTCGGCGCGGGGCAGGCGACGGGCCGGTTCGGGCTGGGCCAGTTCTACGCGCGGCGTGCGCGGCGGATCCTGCCCGCGCTGTTCGTCGTGGCCTTCGCGGTGGTGCCCTTCGCCTGGATCGTCATGCTGCCGGGCCAGTTCCGGCAGTTCGGCGAAAGCCTGGGCACGCTGCCGCTGATGCTGCAGAACTTCTATTTCCTCAGCAAGCTCGGCTATTTCGGCCAGGAGGCCGAGGTGCAGCCGCTTCTGCATACCTGGAGCCTCGCGGTCGAGGCGCAGTTCTACTTGCTGGCCCCGCCGCTCCTGCTTGCCGCGCGGCGCTTCGGGCGTGGTGCCGCGGGGGTGGTGATCGTGCTGCTGGCGGTGGCAAGCTTCGGCTTCAGCGAATGGGCGATCACCGAGAACGCCGGGCGGAACTTCTACTTCTCGGGCTCGCGGCTCTGGGAATTCCTTGCCGGAGCGCTTTGCGCGGGGCTGCCCCGCGGCGGCTGGCCGCGGCTGGCCGGCCCGGCCTGCGCCGCGGGTCTTGCGGCGATCCTGTTGCCGGTGGCGCTCTATTCCGAGCGGCTGCCCTCGCCGAGCGGCTGGACGCTGATCCCGGTGGCGGGCACCATGCTTCTGCTGCATTTCGGGCGCGAAGGCACGCTGGTCGACCGGCTGCTCGGGCTGCGCCCGCTCGTCTGGCTGGGGATCATCAGCTACAGCGTCTACCTCTGGCACCAGCCGCTGTTCGCGCTGGCGCGGCTCGCGCAGGACAGCGCCCCATCGCCGTGGCTGACGGCGGGGCTGCTGGCGGCGACGCTCGCTCTTGGCTGGGCGACATGGGCCTGGGTCGAACAGCCGTTCCGCGTCGCGCGCGTCCCGGCCGGGGTGCGGCGCGCACGGGCCGCGCTGCTGGCCGGCGCCGGGGTGCTGGCGTTTGCGTTCGGGGTCACGGCCAGCGTGACCGAGGGGTTCCGCAGCCTCTGGATCGGCAGCAACGGCGCCGACCGCGTGGCGCTTCTGAACGCGATCGAGGATGCCGAGCGCATCGACATCGCCTTCGGCGGCGCCTGCCAGCTGAAGGCCAAGGCGCTGGATGCCGCGCTGCGCGATCGCATCGACGACTGTGCGGCGCGGCATGGCGCGGGGATCCTGCTGATCGGCGACAGCCATGCCGAGGACCTGTTCGACATGGTGGCCGGGCCGGATCGCGACCCCTTCGTCATCGCCGTCGCGGACGGGGGCTGCCGCGTCGCCTCGGCGCGCGAGGATGGTGACGGCGATGGCGACGACGACGGCCGGGCCGAGTGCCATTTCCGCCAGATCCACGACTACCTGCGCGACCATGGCGACCGGTTCGAGATGGTGATCTACGAACAGGCGGGCTTCTACCTGTTCACCAGCTACGACGAGCCCGCCTCGCGCGAGACCTTCACCTCGGTCCCGGTCGACCGCGCCGTGCCGGGGCTTGGCATCGATGCCGCGGCGACCGCGGCCGTCGCGGAGTATCTCGCCTCGCTCGACGCCTTCGTGCCGACGATCTGGCTGGGGCCGCGGCTGGAACATCACGTGCCGCTCGAGATGGTGGTGGCGGGCCTGTGCGACGGCCGCGCGCCGGTGCGCCCCGACACGGTGCAGACCTTCACCCGGCTCGAAGCCGCGCTCGACGCGCAGGCCGCGGCCGCCGGCATCGACTACCTGTCGCAGAACGACGTCGTCGGCTACAGCTTCCCGCGCGACTACGGCACCTGCGGCCGTCTCTACTGGAACGACGGCGACCACCTGAGCGACATGGGCGCGCAGGCCTTCGGTGCCCGCGCGGACCTTGTCGACGCGATCCGCCGCGACAGCCCCGACGTGCCGGACGACCGCGCCGGGTCCTGAGACTGCCGGCGGGCGCGGGTGCGCGCCCGGCAGGGTCCCCGCACTCTCGGCCGCCGCGACGATCAGCCGGCCACGAGCAACCCGCGCCGCGTCTGCGTCAGGCGACGCCCGCCGTCCGGGGTGACCACCACCGTCTCCGAAAAGCCCAAGCCCTCGGCCGTCGTGTAGACGTGGAACACCATGTTCTTCTCCAGCGCCCAGTGCTGGTCCGGCAGGAACACGCGCGAGAAGTCGCTGCTGCGCGGCGTGCGGCTGTAAAGGCCGAGGGTATAGGCGGTCACGTTGGTGTAGTCGTCGCGCAGCCCCGCCGCCACCACGCCCTCGCGCAGGATCGCGTCGACCTCGGCGGCGATGGCCCCGGGGCGCATCGCGGCGATCTGGGCATCCTGAAGCGCGAGGAGAGCGGCCGCGACCTCGTGCTGGCGCCGCGTCGGCGTGCCGATCACGACCGGCCGCATCATCCGCGCGCCATAGCGGGCGACATAGGGGATGAGTTCGACATGCAGCACGTCGCCGGCGGCGAGCGCGTCGGTGCGGAACAGCCCGTGCAGGAATTCATGGCTGCCGCGTCCCAGCACGATCGGACCGGTCTCGCCGGTATCGGCGCCATTGCGCAGGAAGCAGGCGGCGGCGATGGCGGCGGCGTCGCGGGTGGTGGTGCCGGGGCGCGCCGCCGCGGCGATCTCGGCCATCGCCCGGTCGGCGATGGCCGCGGCCGCCGCGAGATGGCCGATCTCGGCCGCCGATTTCACCCAGCGCAACGAGTCCGTCAGCCCCTCGAGGCTGACGAAGGCCGCCGCCGGCAGGGCCGCGGCCAGCCGGTCCATCCGTGCCGGGTTCCAGCTGATCGAGGCGAAGTCGACCCCGATCCGGGCCGCGCCGAAGCCGCGCCGCGCGATCTCGGCCGCGATCACCGTCTCGGGGCGGTCGGTGTCGAGATAGCCTATGATGTCGCGCAGCCAGCCGCCCTCGCGGCAGGGCCCGGCATCGAGATGGCGCAGCACGATCCAGGGCAGCCCGTCGCGCGGCAGGAACACCGCGCGGTACATCGTCTCGGACACGCTGTAGCCGGTGAGCCAGGCCAGACTCTCGCCGCTGTCGAGGATCAGCAGCTCGCAGCCGGCCGCGGCCATCGCCGCCTGCGCCTTCGCGACCCGCCAGGCGTATTCGGCAGGGATGTCAGGCCGCATCGTCGACGCCGCAGATGTCCATGATCGTCAGCATGTAGACCCGGATCAGGTCGAGGTAGTCCGCGATGTCGACGCGTTCGTCCGGCATCGTGTTGTACCGCCCGCCGCTGCCGCAGACGATGCCCTCCATCCCGCCGAGCGCGCAGAGGTGACCGGCATCCGACCCGTAGAAGCGGGTCGGCGTGATCGGCCCGGTGGGCTGGTCCTCGCCGCGCACGGTCCGGTAGGCCGCGTTGATCGCGGTGACGATCGGGCTGTCGCGGCGCACCTCGTAGGGCGGCATCAGCGCAAGGCCC
Source organism: Frigidibacter sp. MR17.24 (assembly GCF_037095655.1). Classification (NCBI taxonomy): domain Bacteria; kingdom Pseudomonadati; phylum Pseudomonadota; class Alphaproteobacteria; order Rhodobacterales; family Paracoccaceae; genus Frigidibacter; species Frigidibacter sp. MR17.24. The sequence goes on along the minus strand of NZ_JBAWKE010000003.1, from coordinate 336,194 downwards.
TTCTCCTCCATCGTGTCCATCGAGATCAGCCGGGTCTTCAGGCCCGGGAACCGCTCGCGCAGCGATGCAAGCTCGACCTCCATGTCGGCCAGCACGCTGTCGCGGGTCTGGCCCGGAGCATAGCGCGACGATCCCTTCAGCACGCAGAAGTCGGCGACCTGCGGCGGGCGCCATTCCTCAAGCTCGCGCCCGAGCGCCGCCTTGAACACGCCGACATGGCAGCGGTTGACCGAGGCGTGGTCGTCGCTGGCCGCGCCCGAGAAGGTCATCGCGTTCAGCCGCCCGACAAGGTCGCAGCCCGCCACCAGCGCATCGACCGCCTCCTCGCGCTTGGACAGGTGGCGGGTGTCACCGGTCAGCTCGATCTGGAACTTCAGCGCGGCGGCATGCATCGTCACCGCCACCAGGTCGCTCGGCTCGCCGTTGATGAAATAGTCCGCCCGGATCCCGTCGCGCAGGAAGGCCTCGGTCCCGACGCCGCCCTGAAGCTCGCCCACGACATAGGTCAGGATCACGTCGCCCTTCAGCTTCACCCCGGCCGCCTGCAGCGCGCGGACCGCGCAGAAGAAGGCCGCGTTCGAGGATTTCATGTTCGACACGCCGATCCCGTAGATGAACCGGTCGTCGACGAGCCCGCCCCAGGGATCGACGGTCCAGCCCTCGGTCACCGGGTTGGTGTCGACATGGCCGTTGTACATCAGGCTGCGGCCGCCGCCGGTGCCCTTGAGCGTGCCGATCGCGTTGCTGCGGCCCTTGTCGCCGAAGCCGTGGACATCGGCGTCGATGCCGATTGCGCGCATCTCCTCGACCATGCGGCGGACCATGACGGTCTCGCCCTCGGTCTCGGAATAGGTCTTGTGCCTGACCATCATCGACACGAAGTCGAGGCAGGCCTTGTCGTCGACACTGGCCATCAGTGCGGTGCGGTCCATCGTCTGGGTCCTTGCAGTCAGTCTTGGGGCGTCGTCGCGAGGCGCGCCGAGGCCGGGGGCGTCACCGCCTCCAGCAGCTGGCGCGTGTAGGGGGCGCGGTCGGGGTCGGCGATGCGCTCGGCATCCGCGATCTCGACCAGGTCGCCGCGGTACATGACCGCGATGCGGTGCGCGATCTGGCGCACGAGGTTGATGTCGTGGGTGATGAAGACATAGGCCGCGCCGGTGTCGCGGTGCAGCTCCATCAGCAGCTCGATCACCGAGGCCTGAACCGAGACGTCGAGCGCCGAGGTGATCTCGTCGCAGATCACCAGCCGCGGGTTCGACAGGAAGGCGCGGGCGATCGCGATGCGCTGCTTCTCGCCGCCCGACAGCTGGTGCGGATAGCGGTCGACATAGCTCGCGGGCAGGCGCACCCGTTCAAGCATCGCCGCGATCCGGGCGCGCGGATCGCCCTGGCCGCGGCCGTAAAGCCGCAGCGGCCGCGCGAGGATCTCGGCGATGCGCTGGCGCGGGTTCAGCGAGGCGTCGGGATGCTGGAAGATGATCTGCACGTCGCGGCGATAGGCGCTGTCCATGTCCGACAGCCCCGTCACCGGCCGGCCGTCGAAGTCGATCAGCCCGTCGAACCGGTTGAGCCCGGTCATCGCCTTGGCCAGCGTCGACTTGCCCGACCCGCTCTCGCCGACGATGCCCAGCACCTCGCCCGGGCGCAGCTCGAGCGTCACCGCGCGGCTGCCGACGACCGGCGCGTAGTCGCGCCGCAGCAGCGTGTCGAGCAGCGACTTGCGGCCGTAGTTCACCGTCACGTCGCGGACCGACACCAGCGGTGCGCGGGTGGTGTCCAGCGGCGTGACCAGGCGCCGGTCCGGCTGCGGGGCGGCGGCGATCAGGGCCTTGGTATAGTCATGCTGCGGGGTGCGGAACAGGCCGGCGGTTTCGCCCTGCTCGACGATCACGCCCTTCTGCAGCACCGCGACCCGGTCCGCGGTCTGCGACAGCAGCGCGAGGTCGTGCGAGATGTAGAGCGAGGCGACGCCGGTCTCCTGCTGGAGCCCCGCGAAAAGATCGAGGATCTGGCGCGCCGTGATCACGTCGAGCGCCGTCGTCGGCTCGTCGAAGATGATCAGCTCGGGATTGCAGGCGAAGGCGGTGGCGATGACCACGCGCTGCTTCTCGCCGCCCGACATCTCGTGCGGCATCCGCGCCATCATCTCGCGCGGGGTCTTCAGCCCGACATGGGCCAGGCGCGCCTCGCCCTCGGCCCAGGCCTGCCTGGGCGTCAGGCCGCGGTGGCGCACCAGCACCTCGGCCAGCTGCTCGCCCAGCCGCAGGGTGGGATTGAGAGAGGTTGCGGGGTCCTGGAACACCATCGAGACCCGGCGGCCGCGGATGTCGGACATCTGCCGCTCCGTCTGCGCGCGCAGGTCGGTCCCGCCCAGCCAGATCCGGCCGTCGTTCTCGCGCGCATTGCCCGCGAGATGGCGCATGATCGCGCTGGCCATGCTGGACTTGCCCGAGCCGCTTTCGCCCACCAGCCCCAGGATCTCGCCGCGCCGAATCGACAGGTCGATCCCGTTCAGCACCCGGGCCTGTCCGCCCTTGACGTCATAGGCGAGCGAATAGCCCTCGACGCGCAGCGCCATGTCGGTGTCGGTCATGCCACGCTCCTCAGGTCCTGGGGTTCAGGGCATCGCGCAGCCCGTCGCCGAGAAGGTTGAAGCCGATCGCGGTCAGCGCGATGGCGGCACTGGGCCACATCAGGATCCAGTACGAACGGTGCAGGTACTGGCGCGCCTCGGACACCATGAGGCCCCAGTCGGTCGCGGGCGGCTGCGCGCCAAGCCCGAGGAACGACAGCGTGGCGAACAGCATCACCGCGAACGAGACCCGGATCGTCATCTCGACCACGATCGGGGCGATGACGTTGGGCAGCATCTCGCGCAGCACGATGTAGGCGGCGCCCTCGCCGCGCGCGATCGCGGCGCTGACATAGTCCTGCTTGCGCACGGTCAGCGCGACCGAGCGGCTGATCCGCGCCATCGAGGGCATGAAGGCGATGGCGATCGCCAAAAGCGCGTTGGCCGAGTTCGACCCGAGCAGCGAGACCACCATCAGCGCCATCAGAAGCGACGGGATCGCCATCACCGCGTCGTTGGTGCGCATGATGAACTCGTCGGCGCGGCCGCCGAGATAGGCCGACCCGGTCCCGAGGATCGCACCGCCAAGCGTGCCGATCACCGTCGCCGCGACGGCCATCACCACGGTCGACCGCGCGCCGTCCAGCAGCCGGCTGAGGATGTCGCGGCCGTACTGGTCGGTGCCCAGCCAGTGCGCGGCCGAGGGATCCTTGTAGCGCGCGAGGGGCTGCATGTCCTCGGGGCCGTACGGGGTCAGGTAGCTGCCGAACACCACCGCGACCAGGATCAGGCCGACGATCAGGCAGCCCAGCGCTCCCTGCGGGCTCCGCAGCAGCCGGCGCAGAAAGTCAGTCATACTGGATCCTCTTGTCGAGCCACGCGTACATGAGGTCGGCGGCGAAGTTCACGATCGAATAGGTGGCGGCCATGATCATCACGCCGGCCTGGATCACCGGCAGGTCGCGCGACTGGATCGCCGACATCAGCGCGCGGCCGATCCCGGGGATCGAGAAGATCTCCTCGACCACGATGATCCCGCCCAGAAGGTAGCCGACGTCGAGCGCGACGATGGTGATCGTGGGCAGCAGCGCGTTGCGCAGGCCGTGGCGGATCAGCACCCGGCGCGGGGTCAGCCCCTTCAGCCGTGCGGCGCGGATGTAGTCGGTGTGCATGACGTCGACCAGCTCCGAGCGCACCATGCGCGAGACATGGGCGATCATCATGATCGACGCGACCGACACCGGCAGGATCAGGCGCTGCAGCCCGCCCCAGAAATCCTCGGCCAGCGGGACATAGCCCGCGGGCGGCAGCAGGCCCCAGATGTCGGCCACGACCACGACGGCAAGGGTCGCGGTCACGAATTCGGGCAGCGACACCCCGATGTAGGAGACGAAGCCCACCACCAGGTCCGCCGCCCTGCCACGGCGCACCGCCGCGAGGATCCCCATCGGGATCGCCAGCACCAGCATCACCGCCAGCGCCAGCACCGCCAGCGTCAGCGAGGTGCCGAGCGCCGAAAAGAGCGCCGGCCCCACCGGCTGGCCCGTGCGCAGCGAGGTGCCGAAATCGCCCTGCACCACGCCCGTCGCCCAGTGCAGGTACTGCGCCCAGATCGGATCGTTCAGCCCCATCTGCTGGCGCAGCGCCTCGAGCGCCTCGTCCGTCGCATTCTCGCCCAGCATCATCACCGCCGCGTCGGCGGGCAGGATCTGGGTGATGCCGAAGACGAGGATCGAGACGATGAAGAGCGTGTAGAAGATCAGCGCGATGCGCTTGAGGATATAGCTCGCCGACACGTCAGCTCCCTGTGGCTTGGCCTGCCCCGGGAAGGGCAGGCCGGTCAGTGACGGGCGTCAGCCCTTGGTCGGCGCCGCGGCGTCGAGCCAGGCGAAGTCCAGCCGGAAGACCGAGGCGCGCGGGTGGATGTCATAGCCCTGCATCCAGGCGCGCTTGGCGCCCAGCACGTCGAAGAACGCGGGGATGATCGCGGGGACCTCGTCGTTCATCAGGGTCTGGGCCTCGGTGTAAAGCTCGGTGCGCTTGGCCGGGTCGATGGTGCTGCGGGCCTGCGCGATGAGCGCGTCGAAGGCGGTGTTGTTCCAGCGCGTCTCGTTCCAGGCCGCGTCCGAGGTGAACAGCAGCTTCATGATCCCGTCGGGGGTGGGCTGCATGTTGTAGAAGCCGACGTAGAAGGCGCCCTTTTTCCAGACCTGGTCGAGGTAGGTCGCATGCGGCATGGTGGTCACGTTGATCGTGATCCCGGCCTCCTTGGCCATCTCGCGCAGCGCGACGGCCAGCTGGGTGCGGATCGCGGGGCGGTCCGAGGCGATCAGTTCCGCCTCGAACCCGTCGGCGAGGCCCGCCTCGGCCAGAAGCTTCTTGGCTTCCGCGATGTTCTGCTCGCGCTGGGGGATCTGCTTGAAGAACGGGTACGAGCCGTTCAGGGGCGTGTCGTTGCCCTTGGTGCCCAAGCCCTCGGTCATGAAGTCGACCATGGCGTCGCGGTCGATGGTCAGGGCCAGCGCGCGGCGCACGCGGGCGTCGTTGAAGGGCGCGATGTCGGTGCCGAAGTTGACGTTGCAGAACTGCCCCGAGGCCGAGCGCAGCACGTCGATGCCGTCCTGGCCGTCAAGGCGCATGAAGTCGTTCGGGCCGAGCGTCGCGATCATGTCGATGTCGCCGGCGAGCAGCGAGGAGACCTGGGCGCCGAGATCGGGGAAGACGTGCAGCTCGACCCGGTCGAGGTAGGGGCGCGCGGGATCGTAGAAGTCGGGGTTCTTCTCGACCACCACCAGCCGGTCGGGTTCATAGCTCACCAGCTTGAACGGGCCGGTGCCGTTGGCCGAGGTGCGCAGGCTCTCGAACGAGCCCTCGACGACCGAGGCCTGGATGATGCGCGCGTTGTTGTAGGACAGCGCGACCGGGAAGTCGGCATAGGCCGTCTTCAGCGTGAAGCGCACGGTGGTGTCGTCGACGGCCTCGATCGTGTCGATCGGCCCGACGTTGTTGCGCGCGGGCGAGGCGAAGTCGGGGTTCAGGATCGCCTGGAAGGTCGCGACGACATCGGCGGCGGTGCAGGCGGCGCCGTCGTGGAAGGTCACGCCCGGGCGCAGCTTGAAGGTCCAGACGGTGAGGTCGTCGTTGGCCTGCCATTCGGTGGCGAGGTCGGGCTCGGCCTGCATGTCGCGGCCCAGGCGGGTCAGGCCGGAATACAGCAGCTCGGCCGTCATGTACTCGGGGTTCACCCGGGTCAGCAGCGGGTGGATGACGCTGACGGCCTGGTCGATTGCGACGCGCAGCACGCCGCCGGCCTCGGGCGTGGCCTGCGCCATCGCGACGCGGGGCAGCACGGTGGCCAGCGCCGCGACGGCGACGCTGGTGCCAAGGAAGGCGCGACGATTGAAGGGCATGGGGACTCCTGTCGGACGTTAGTTATTGGGGGTGGTCGGGTCGGGGGCGGCGGCGGCGGCGGGCGCAGCCATCAGCTCGGGGTTCAGCTCCGGCGCGAAATCCGCCGCCAGGTAGCACAGGATCGCCTTCGCCAGCGCGGCAAGGTCGGCACGGGTCGTGTGTTCCTCGGCGCCGTGGGCATTGGACCCCGGCCGGATCAGGCCGCCCAGGTTGATCTCCTGCAGCACCCCGGCCTGCTGGACGTAGCCGGAATCCGAGGCGCTCGCGGCCGCGTATTTCACGAACTCCTCCGGCGCATAGCCGAACCCCTCCTGCACGGCGCGGATCCAGCGCGGGGTATGGCTGCCTTCGGGGTCCGCGGTCGGCGTCAGGTGGCCGATCAGGTCGAAGTCGAGCGTGGCGCCGGCGGGGCAGGCGTCGCGGATCGCGGTCTCGATCTCGGTCCGGGCGGTGGCGAAATCCTCTTCGGGGGCATAGCGGCGCGACACGAGGAAGACGAAGCGGTCGGGCACCTGGCCGCCGCACGTGCCGCCCTCGGCGACGGTGATCGCGATCTGGGCCGCGAGCGGCGGCTGCCCGGGCGCGACCGGCAGCGCCGAGATCCGCGCGGCGACGGCGGGGCGCAGCGCCTGCACCGCCTGCATCATCGGCAGCGCGGCCTCGATCGCGTTGATCGCGTGCTTCGAGCGGTCGGCGGCATGGGCGGCAAAGCCCCGGACGGTGACCTGCAGGTTGAAGCTGCCGAAACAGCCGCCCCAGATCCGCGGGCCGGCCGATCCGTTGAAGTTCAGCAGGTGCCCGGCGATCATTCCCTGCTCGGCCAGGTGGCGGATCCCGGGATACAGCCCGCCCTCCTCGTCGGTGCACAGCAGCAGCTGCGGCCGATAGGCGAGCGTCAGCCCCAGCCGCTGCGCCACGCGCAGCGCATGGACCGCCGCCGCGATCGCGCCCTTCATGTCGGCCGTGCCAAGCCCGTAAAGCCTGCCGTCCTCCTCGGTCAGCACGAAGGGATCGCGCTGCCAGCCGCCCGCCGCGCAGACGGTGTCGACATGGAAATACAGGCTGCAGGCGGGGCCGGTGCCGGGCGCCTCGGCGATCAGGTTGATCCGCTCGCCCCGCGCCGGTCCGCGGGCGACCTGCCAGAGCGCGTCGGGAACCGTCTCGCGCCGGGTCGGCAGCGGCAGGTCGGCAAGCAGCTCTTCCATCAGCGTCGCGAAGGCGCCGTAGCCGGCCCCCGGCGGAAACCGGGTGTCGACCGCAACCATCCGCGCGAGATCCGCCACCGCGCGATCCAGCTCTGCCTCGATCAGCGCCATCGCGGCGCCGCGCCTGTCCGTCCCGGTCATCGTGTCCGTCCCGGTCATCCTGCCCTCGCGTGGTCGCCTGACCACGTCGTGTTAAACTATAAACTATATAGAAATAAACCGAAGACCGAGGCTTGACGTCAATGGCAAAGCAGCGAAGGTCTGCGCAAGGGCATGTGCCAGCGTCTAGATCCTGCCGGAGCGGTCAAATTTCAGTCAATCAGCCCCTCAATGTGCCGATCTATCGGGCGGTGTATGAACAGATCGCCGCGAGAATCGACACCGGCATCTGGCCGGCCGGAACGGTGCTGCCGTCCGAGACGGCGCTGGCGCAGGAATTCCGCGTCTCGGTCGGCACGATCCGCCGCGCACTGGGCGAGCTGACGGCGGGCGGCGCGCTGTCGCGGCGGCGCAAGACCGGAACGGTGGTGACCGGGCGGACGCCGCGCCATTCGTTGCGGTTCATCTACAACTACTTCCGGCTGCATTCGCGCTCGGGCGAGTTGCAGAACTCGACGCCAAGCGTGCTGGGCATCACCCAGCGGCTCTCGACCCCGGCCGAATCCGACCGCCTCGCGCTGTCCGAGCCGGCGATGATCCACGAGATCCGCCGCCTGCGGTCGGTGGGTGGCCGCGCGGTCATGCACGAGACGGTGATCCTGCCGATGAGCCTCGTGCCCGGCTTCCCCACCACGCCCGAGGCGGTGCCGCAACTGATCTACCAGGCGCTCTGGCATGACTACGGCCTAAAGATCTCGGCCATCCGCGAGCAGGTCGAGGCCGAGCTGGCCAACGAGGACGACATCGCGCTGCTCGGGCTGACGGCGCCGGCGGCGGTGCTCGTGCTGCAAGAGGTCGCCTATGACGAGATGGCGCAGCCGATCCTGCTGAACGACCACCGCGCCTGCACCCGCGACGACGTCTACATCAACGAGATCCAGTGATCCGCCGCGGCGCCGCGCGGGCCGGCCGTCGCGTCAGCCGCCCGCAGCGCGGACGTGGTCGATGAAGGCGCGCAGCGGCGGCGGCAGGAAGCGGCGGTTGGCGTAGTAAAGCCGCGGGCCGTCATAGCTTGGCCACCAGTCGCGCAGCACCGGCACCAGCGCGCCGCTTGCGAACCGCGGCTCGAGCCAGTTGCGGAACATGCAGCACAGCCCGAGCCCGGCCGCGGCATGTTCGATCACCGCCATCGGCGCCGCGACCCCGACGGTCAGCCGCGGCTCGGGATCGACCCGCACCACCTCGCCCGCGCGCTCGAACTCCCACCGCGCCATCGCGCCGCTGGTGAAGCGCACCATCAGGCAGTCATGCGACAGAAGATCGGTCGGATGCGCGGGCGTGCCCCTGCGCGCGAGATAGCCGGGCGCCGCCGCGAGCGCGCTTTGCTGCACCCGTGGCCCGATCGGCACCGCGATCATGTCCTGCGCCAGCGCCTCGCCATAGCGGATGCCCGCGTCGCAGCCCGCGGCGACGGCATCGACCATCCGGTCTTCCACCATGATCTCGACCCGGACCTCGGGATGGCGGGCGAGGAAGCCGTCGATCAGCGGCGGCAGGATGTCGACCATCACCGCGCCGGGCACGTTCAGCGTCAGCCTGCCGCGCACCTCGCCGCCCCGGCTCATCGCCGCATCGACCGCGGCCGCCGTCTCGGCCAGCAGCGGCGCCAGCCGCGCGGCCAGGTCGCGCCCGACCTCGGTCGGGGCCACGCTGCGCGTCGTGCGCGTCAGCAGCCGCGCGCCCAGCCGCGCCTCGAGCCGGGTGATCGTGTCGCTGACCGTCGAGGGCGACAGCCCGAGATCGCGCGCCGCATCGCGGAACCCGCCGCGCCGGACCACGGCCAGGAACACGGACAGGTCGTCGAAGGAGGGGGCGCTGTTCGGCATACCGAACAGGGTATCCGGGATTGCCCGGATTATCAAATCCCGCCGCATCCGCCATCTTCACCGGGACACAGCATAGGAGCCTTCCATGACCACCCGCTTCACCTTCCCCGGCACCACGCTCAGCGTGAACCGCATGGGCTATGGCGCGATGCAGCTTGCCGGTCCGCATGTCTTCGGCCCGCCGCAGGACGAGGACGAGGCCCGCGCCGTGCTGCGCGAGGCGATCGCGCTGGGCATCGATCACATCGACACCAGTGATTTCTACGGCCCGTTCCACACCAACCGCCTCATCCGCGAGGCGCTGTTCCCCTATCCCGAGGCGCTGGTGCTGGTGACGAAGATCGGTGCCTGGCGCGACGACGGCGGGGCGTGGAACCTGCGCCGTGACGACGATTTCCTGCGCCGCTCGGTCGAGGACAACCTCGGGCGGCTCGGGCTGTCGCGGATCCCGGTCGTGAACCTGCGCATGGGCACGCCCGAGGACGACGTCGCGGCGCCGATGCGGATGATGCGCCGGATGCAGGACGAGGGGATCATCGGCCACATCGGCATCAGCACGGTCACCGGCGCGCAACTGGCCCGGGCGCGCGACATCGCCCCGATCGTCTGCGTGCAGAACCACTACAACCTCGTGCACCGGGTCGATGATGCGATGATCGATGCGCTGGCGGCCGACGGCATCGCCTACGTGCCCTATTTCCCGCTGGGTGGCTTCTCGCCGCTGCAGTCCGAGGGGCTCGCGGCCGTCGCGGCCGAGATGGGCGCGAGCGCGCAGCAGGTCGCGCTGGCATGGCTGCTCGCGCGCAGCCCGAACATTCTGGTGATCCCAGGCACCTCGCGCCGCGCGCACCTGCGCGAGAATGTGGCCGCGGCGGCGCTGCGGTTCACCGATGCGCAGAAGGCGCGGCTTGACGGGCTCGCCGCCGGCTGAAGCGGCCCCGGCCCTGCCGCCGCAGGTCCCGGCGGTCCCGCGGCGGGCAGTGGTGACCCGGGGCCGGGCCCCTGCGCCGCCCGTGCCGGAACGGCGCGGGCGGCAGGCCCGCCTCGGCCTCAGAAGCCGCGGGTGAGCGGGCGGCGGGCGTTGTCGACGATGTTGTGGATCATCGTCATGATCGCGATCTGCGTTGCCCCGGTGGTGCCGTCGACACCCTTGGCCTGGCGGGCGGTCAGCCCGTCGACCGCGCCCGCCCGGGCGCAGGCCGCCAGCATGTCGGCCTCGACCTCGAGGTCATGGAGCGCCTCGGGCCGGCCGGTGGCCAGCGCGAGCCCGCCCGCGATCGCGTAGCCCGCCCAGTTCGAGATCGCGGCGACAACCAGCACGTCGGCCGGCACCACCGTGCCCACGCCGCCACCGCAGCCGCAGCGGCAGGCGCGGCCATATTGCTGGATCTCGGCCACAGCCTCGGGGATGCGGCCGAAGCCGACCTCGTTGCCGCCGTCGCCGATGCCCAGCGTCGGGATCCCGGCCGCGACCGCCGCCGCGTGCAGGTGGTCGGCGCTGGCCATCACCGTGCGGTCGCGGCCCATGCCGGTGATCGTGTGGAACACGCCCCGGTCGTTCGGCGCGCCCTTCTCGACGAAGATCACCATCGACGGCGCGTGGCGCGCGATCAGGTCGCGCGCCTGCGCCGCCGTGTCCTCGGGGGCGAGCGCGAGCGCCTCGCAGAGCGCGGCCTGGGGCCGGGCGGCGAACAGCTCCTCGCTCAGGCACGACAGGCCCGCGGCCTCGGCCGAGGCGATGATCGGGCCAAGGTTGCGGTCCTCGGACAGGAACACGGGCTTGGCGCCCAGCCCGCGGTCAAGCGCGTGGCCGATGGCGACCGCGCCCAGCGGGCCGTCGGTCTCGCCCACGGGCAGGAAGGGCGGCGCGCCGGCGCCGGTCACGATCAGCACCCGGTCGCCGGGCTTGACGGCGGCGATGATCGCCTCGACGGCGAGGGTGGTCAGGGGCCGGCCCTGCTCGGCGCGGGCGGCGTCGTAGAGGCGATGGATGATGCCGCGCGGAACGCCCGAGGCATAGCGCATCTCAACGTTGATCAGGCGGTCCAGCGCTTCGCCGATGATGTCGTCCAAGGGTCGTCTCCGTATCTTCGTCTTCCGGGGGCCCGGCCCCTCGGGCCCGGCCGTCGTGTCGGGGCCCGCGCGGCGGCACCAGGGCACCGCCGCGCGGGTGGGAGGGCCTGCCGTCACGCCGGGAGGGGGGCGGAGGCGGGCCCCGGCGGCCCGGCCGGGGGAGAGGGTCCGGCCGGGCCACGTTCGAATGCCGGGGCGGGCGACCGGGCCGCGCGGCGGCGGCGCCGTCGCAGGTCCCGGTCGCGGGGCCCGGTCGCTGGGCCCGGTCGCAGGGCCCGCCGGCGCAGCAGGTGGCGCAGCCGGCGGCGGGGTGGCTCAGTTCGTGGCCTTCAGCCCGGTGATCGGGCCGACGATCGCGTCGAACTTCTCGGCGCAGTCGGCACCGCAGCGGCCGACCCAGGCGGGGATCACCACCGACGACAGCTTTTCCTTCAGCGCCGCGGTGTCCGCGTCCGAGGCGTTGGTGACGCTCATCGCCTGATCGCCGGTCACGACCTGGCCGATCTTGCAGTTGGCCGCGTCGCCGGTGTTGCAGGCGACGCCGTCCTGGGTGCCGGCGGCGGCCAGCGCCCATTCCTCGTCCGAGATCTTGGCATAGAGATCGCCCACGAAGTTCTGCACCGCCGGGTCGAGGCTGTCCCACCAGGCCTGGCTCACGTAGTAGCCGCCCGTGCCCCAGCTGACGGGGATGTTCAGCATCGATTCGGTGACCTCGTACCACTTGGCGGCATTGCCCGAGAGCGCGGCGGTGACGGCGCAGTCGGCGACGCCGGTTTCCAGCGCGCCGTAGACCTCGGGGAAGCCGATCGAGACGGTCTGGGCGCCGAAGCTTTGCACCAGGTCGTTCTGCGACGGGCCGAAGGTGCGCACCTTGCGGTCCTTCAGATCGGCGAGGCCCTTGATGTCGCCCTTGCAGAACATGACGTTGGCCGGGAAGGGATAGGTGCCGATGATGCGGATGCCGTATTTCGACAGCGCCTCGTTCGAGCTGTCGATCACCGCGTCGGTGACGGCCTTGGCGGTCTTGACGTCGGGCGAGAGGCCCGCGAGGTCCGCGATCTCGAGGAACGGCACCTGGCCCGACACCTGCGCGAGCGGCGCCGCGCCGACGTCGATCTGGCCCTGGCGGACCAGGTTCAGGATGTCGGCGGCCTGCACGCCGTACTCGGCCCAGGTCGAGGCCTCGATCTTCACCCGGTCGTTCGACCAGGCGGGGACCTGGGCGTAGTTCGGCTGTTCGACCTTGGTGTACTGGGTCAGCGTCGGCAGGGTCTGGGTCACGGTCTTGAGCGTGACCGCGTCGCCGGCCTCGGTCAGCGAGGGATCGGCGGCGAAGGCGGGCATCGCGCAGGCCAGCGCCAGCGCCGAGGCGGTGAGGAAGGTCTTCATGGTTCGTCTACCCTGTTGTTGTCGTTGGGATGGTCGCTCTCAGCCCTTGGGCATGAGGATCGGGTTGCGGTCGAAGCCGGTCAGCTGTTCGAAGCCGGTCTCGGTCACCAGGTACGTGTCCTCGATGGCGAAGCCGCCGTGGACGGGGTCGAGGAACAGCGTCTCGACGTTGATCATCATGTCCGCCTCCAGCACCGCCTCGCCCGTGCCGATCAGCGGCGGGTTCTCGTGGTGCTCGACGCCCAGCCCGTGGCCCACGTGTTCCATGCGGAAGGTGGGGATCCGGTCGCGGGCGGTGCGGATCGCGATGTCGTAAAGCTCGCGCACCGGGCGGCCGGCGCACAGCAGTTCGGCCGCCGCGCGCTGGCTGTCGAGACAGCCGCGATACAGGTTCTCCTGCGCGGGGGTCATCTGCTTCCACATCCGGGTCACGGCCGTGTCGGCGTGATAGCCCTTGTAGCGTGCACCAAGGTCGAAGCGGATCGCGTCGCCCGGGGCAAGGCGGCGCTCGCCGGGGATCGCGTGGCTGACCGCGCCGCCGGGGCCGAAGCCCAGCACGAAGTTCGCGATGTTCTCGCAGCCGCGCGACGAGACGCCGGTGGCGTAGATCCGGCCCATCTCGGCCTCGGTGATGCCGTCATGGGCGGCGGCGAACATGTCGCCCACCGCGGCCTCCATCGCGCCGGTGGCGATGCGGATGCGTGCGATCTCGTGCTCGGTCTTGACCATGCGGATGTCGCGGACCGACCGCTGGGCATCGACCAGCGTCAGCTCGGGGCGCAGGCCCACGATCACGTCGCGGATCCATTTCGGCAGATAGCGTTCCTCGACCCCCATGCGGCCGGTCTTCGGCAGCCAGCGGTCGAGCGCGACCTTCCACGACGGCAGCAGCCCCTCGTCGCGGTCGGTCGCGAACTCGGTGTAGCCGACCGACTCTGTCACCCAGCTGCGGACCCGGAAATCGTCGATGTCCCAGCTGGGCACGATCGCCTTCGTCGTCGCGCCGTCGACCAGCGCCAGAAACGGCCGGTCGAGGAACGAGAAGGTCGAGGGCGCGGTGAAGTCGGTGGCGTAAAGGAAGGTGCGCGGGTCCGACAGCAGGATCAGGTCGAGCCCGTCGCGCTCCATCACCCGCGTCGCGCGGTCGCGGTTGAAAAGCATCACGCCCCCCATGCCGCTTTGAGCACGCGCAGCGCGTTCAGCCCGCAGATCCCCTCGACCTCGGCCGCGGAGAAGCCCGCGGCTTCCAGCGCGGCCGGCAGGTTCGGCAGGTCGCGGTGATCGGCCAGACCCTCGGCATAGAGCGTCTCGAAGACATAGGGGCCGACCATCTCGGGGTACATCCGGCGGGTGCCGTTCTCCCACTTGATCTTGGAATGCGGGAAGTAGTCGGTGCCGATCGCCACGTGCTCGGGGCCCACCAGATCGGCCACGTAGCGGAAGTGCCTGAGCACGTCGTCGAGCGTGGGCCGCGCATCCGTGCCGCAGAAGGGCGAGTAGGGCGAGATGCCGATCACGCCGCCGGTCTTGGCGAAGGCCCTGATCTGCTCGTCGGTCAGGTTGCGGCCCGACGGCGTCACGGCCTTGGCGTTCGAATGGGTCGCCGCCACCGGCACCTCGGACATCTCCGCGATCTCGAGGCTGGTGCGCTCGCCCGCGTGGCTCACGTCGATCAGGATGTTGCAGCGGTTCAGCTCGCGCACCGCGCGCCGGCCCATCAGCGTCAGCCCGGTGTCGATCGGGTCGAGACAGCCCGCGCCGAACTGCGTGGCCTCGTTGTAGGTCAGCGCCGCGACCCGCAGGCCGAGCGTGGCGAGGATCTGGATGTAGGGAGTCTGGTCCTCGATGAAGTGCAGGCCCTGCACGCCCTGGATCACCCCGAGCCGGCCCGAGGCGCGCGCCTCGAGGATGTCGGCGGTGGTCTTGACGTGCAGCAGCCGGTGCGGCGCGTCGGCAAACAGGTTCTGGTAGTCGAAGAACTCGACCAGCACCGGTTTGATGTCGCGCGCATAAAGCGCCATCGTCAGGTTCACGGCCGACAGCCCGCCGTCGGTCAGCTTCTTGCCATAGGCCAGCGGATCGGTCGCGGGCGGGGTCAGCAGGCCCACCGCGCCGCCCAGCATGTCGATCATCAGCGGGGTGTTGGGAAGAGTGTCAGTCATCTCGTCAGGCTTTCGTCAGAGGAACATCAGCGCGAGGCCGGGGAAGAACAGCAGCAGCACGATCACCGCGAGGTAGGCCCCCACGAAGGGGATCACGCCCTGGAAGATGTCGGTGATCGGGCCGGACTTGCGCAGGCCCTGCAGCACGTACATCACCGTGCCGTCGGGCGGCGTGATCAGCGCGATCTCGACCAGCAGCGTCACCATGACGCCGAACCAGATCGGGTCGTAGCCCAGCTGGACCACCACCGGGAAGATCACCGGGATCGTGGTCACGACCATCGAGAAACCCTCCATGATCGTGCCCATCGCCAGGTAGACCAGCACGATCGCGGCCATGATCACCCAGCCCGGCACCGGCAGATCGGCGATCATGCCGGCGACGTTCTGCGGCACGCGCAGGCTGGTCAGCACGTAGTTCAGCACGAAGGCCCCGATCAGGATCAGCCCGACCATCGCGGTGTTGCGCGCGGCGGCCAGCGCGCTTTCGTTCAGGGCGCGCAGCGTCAGCTTGCCCTCGATCAGCGCGAAGAAGGCCGCGCCCGCGACGCCGAAGGCCGCGGCCTCGGTCGGCGTGGCAAGACCGCCGTAGATCGTGCCCAGCACCAGCGCGATCAGGATCAGCGTCGGCACGATGCCGACCGTGCCCTTCAGCTTGGCCGACAGCGGGACGCGGACACCGCTGTCGGGCAGCGGGTGGCGCAGGCCGTGCACGAAGATCACCCCGATGCAGAACAGCGTCACCAGCGCCGCCGGCACCAGCGCCGCGGCATAGAGCCCCCCGACCGATGTGTTGGTCAGAAGCGCGTAGATGATCAGGATCGTGCCCGGCGGGATCAGCGATCCCAGCGCCCCGCCCGCGGCCAGCGAGCCCAACACCACGCGCTTGTCATAGGCCGTGTCCTCGAACTGCGGCAGCGCGACCGAACCCATGGTCGCCGCGGTCGCGATCGACGAGCCCGACATGGCCGAGAACATGGCGCAGGAGGCGATGTTGGTGTGCAGGAGGCCGCCCGGCAGCCGGTTCAGCCAGAGGTTCAGCGCCTTGTAAAGCTTGGCCGAGACGCCCGAGCGCAACAACAGTTCCCCCATCAGCAGGAACAGCGGCAGCGCGATCAGCACGTAGTTCGACGAGGTCGTCCAGGCGACCGAGCCGATGAAGTTGTAGAACGGCCGGTCCGAGAAGACGAAGCCGGTGACGACGCCCAGCACGCCCAGGATCGCGGCGATGTAGACCCCGGCGGCGAAGCAGCCCGCGAACAGCAGCGACAGCCCGATGATCGGCCAGATCGCGATGTCGGGCGCGTGCCCGGTCAGCGAGGCCCAGACGAACAGCCCCAGGAACAGGACGAAGACGGCCAGGATGATCATGCGCGGGTCTCCTCTTCGGCCTCGTGCAGGGCGCGGATCGTCTCCTCGCTCTCGTCCTCGGCGGTGCGCGAGCGCATCAGGGTCTCGATCTCCAGCGGCCGGCCGGCGGCGAGAAGCAGCACCACCTCGAGCGTCAGGGCGAAGGCGAACAGCGCCAGCATGAACATGCCGAAGGCCCAGAGCCCCTGCGGCCAGATCATCGGGATGCGCAGCGCCGACAGGTCGCGGGCGTCGAACAGCAGCGTCTCTTCCAGCACGTTTGTCGCCGACCACACGAGGATCGCGATCAGCGCCAGCAGGGCCAGCAGCGCCACCAGATGCGCCCAGACCCGCGCCGCAAGCGGCAGCTTCTCGACCAGCAGGTCGATGCGGATATGGGCACGCTCGGCCAGCCCGTGGGCCAGGCTCCAGCTGATCCCGAAGGCGAGCAGGTAGCCCGAGATCTCGGTCGTGGCGCCCGAGCTCACGCCCAGGAACTTGCGGGCGAGCACGTCGCCGGTGATGAAGAGCGCGGTCGCGAGATAGGCCCAGCCCGCCGCGAGCGCCATGACCTTCGCCACCGCCTCGATGGCGCGGCGCAGGCCGGTTCCGACTGTCAGCACGGTGTCCATCAGCGGGCCTTTCGTTCGGTCGCGGGGCCCCAGCCGCCGCCGCCGGGGGTCTCGATCACCAGCACCGAGGCGGGGGTGATCTCGATGCGCGAGGCTTTTTCGGACAGCGCCTCGGGCGCGTCCTGCCCGTCATGGGTCAGGTAGAAGCGCCCCGGCCGGCCCGGCTCGCCGCCCTCGAGCGGCCAGGGGGCGATGCGGAAGCGCTCGCCCGAGCCCGAGAAGACGGTGGTGTGCCCAAGCGGCCGGATCGCGCGGGCGATGCCGCGGCCGCCGCGGGTGCGGCCCGCGCCGCCCGACCCCTCGATCAGGTTGTAGCCTTCGACGAGCAGCGGGTATTCGGCCTCGATCGCCTCGACCGGCAGGTTCGAGGTGTTGGTCAGGCCGGCCTGCACGCCATCCTTGCCGTCGCGGGTCAGCCGCGCGCCCGAGCCGCCGCCGAGCGTTTCGAAATAGACGTATTCCCGGCCGCTGCGCGGATCGACGCCGTAGAACATGGCCGAGGTGTTCGACCCGTTCGAAGCGGCGGTGACCGCCTGCGGCAGCACCTCGGCGAAGGCGCCGAAGATCGCGTCGACGACGCGCATGCCGGTCTGCACCCGGTGGGCGACGGCGGCGGGGGCGACGGCGTTGACGATCGAGCCGCGCGGCGCGGTGATCCGTACCGGGCGCAGCAGCCCCGAGTTGTTGGGCGCATGCGGGTCGAGCAGGACCTTCAGCGCGAAGCTGACCGTCGATTGCAGGCCATTGAACACGAGGTTGATGTTGCCGGGGACCTGCCTGCCGGTGCCGGCGAAATCCATCGCGATCTCATCGCCCTTGACAGTGATCTTCACCCGGATCGGGATGTCCGTCACCTCCAGCCCGTCGCCGTCCATCAGGTCGCGGAACGTGTAGCTGCCATCGGGGATCTGCGCGATCGCGGCGCGCATCCGCCGCTCGGTCCCGTCGAGGATGCCGGCGAAGGCCGCGCGCAGCGTCGCGGCGTCGGTGGTCCGCGCCAGTTCCGCCATCCGCCGCAGCCCGAGACGCGAGGCCGCGAACTGCGCGTTGAAATCGCCAAGGCGCTCTTCGCGCATGCGCATGTTCAGAAGGATCAGCCGCCAGATGTCGTCGATCCGCCGGCCTTCGCTGTAAAGCTTGACCAGCGGGATGCGGATGCCCTCCTGCCAGATCTCGGTCAGGCCCGAGGCCATCGAACCCGCGCGCGCGCCGCCGATGTCGGAATGGTGCGCGATGGTGCACACGAAGCAGGTCAGTTCGCCGTCGATGAACACCGGCTCGGCGGTGTTGATGTCGGGCAGGTGCGAGCCGCCGCCCTCGTGCGGGTCGTTGGCGATGAACATGTCGCCGGGGCGGATCGTGTCCAGCGGATGCTCGGCCCGGATCGCGGCGACAAGGCCGATCAGGCCCGACAGGTGGATCGGCAGCGACTGCTGCGCCTGGGCCACCAGGTTGCCGTCGGTGTCGATGATCGCCGTCGAATGGTCGCGGCGTTCCTTGATGTTGCCGGAGAAGGCGGTGCGCGTCAGCGCCGCGAACATCTCGTCGGTGACCGAGGCCAGCGCGTTTTGCAGCAGTTGCAGGCGGATTGGGGACAGGGTGAGGGTCATTGGAAGGCGACCTCGATGATCAGGTTGCCGCGGGCGTCGGCGGTGGCGCGGTCGCCGGGGCCGATGACGACGGTGCTGTCGGTCTGCTCGACGATGGCGGGGCCGGTCACCGACTGGCCCGGACCGATCGCCTCGCGGCGGTAGACGCGCGCCCCGACCGGGCCCGCGGCGTCGTGGATGACGGGGCGGGTGCCGGTCGGGACGGGTTCCGCGCCGGGGAGAGACGGCGCGGGGTCGGGGGCGCGGGGCAGCGCGATCAGGGCCTCGGCGCGCAGCGCGACGATCTCGATCGGGGCGGCCTCGTCGGCGTGGCCGTACATCTCGCGGTGCGCGGCGACGAAGGCCGCGCGCAGCACGGGCTCATCGACGCGCTCGCCCAGCGGCACGCGCAGCTCGTAGTTCTGGCCGACATAGCGCAGGTCGACCGACAGGCCGATCTCGCCGGGGGAGGCCTGCGTGGCGAACCAGTCGGCCGCCCGGGCGCAGAGCGCGCCCGCGGCCTCGTCCAGCGCGACAAGCCCCTTGTCGTCGAGCCGCAGCCCCAGCGCCTGCACGTAATCCTCGCGCAGCGGCGCGTTCAGCAGGCCCTCGGCGCACAGAAGCCCGGGGCGGGCCGGGATGATGACGCGCGCGATGCCAAGCGCGCGCGCGACGTCGGCCCCGTGCAGCGGACCCGCGCCGCCGAAGGCCACGAGGTCGAAGCCCGCCGGGTCCAGGCCACGCTCGACCGAGATCTGGCGGATCGCGCGGACCATGGTCGCGTTGACGATCTCGATGATCCCCAGCGCGGTTTCCTGCGGCGACAGGCCCAGCGGTTCGGCGATCTCGGCCACGACGCGGGCCGCGGCCTCGGCGTCGAGTTCCATCGCGCCGTCGAGCAGCTTCGGCGACAGCCGGCCCAGGTACAGGTTCGCGTCCGAGACCGTGGCGACGGTGCCGCCCTTGGAATAGCAGGCGGGGCCGGGAACGGCGCCCGCGGATTGCGGCCCGACCTTCATCAGCCCGTCGGTGTCGATCCAGGCGATCGAGCCGCCGCCGGCCCCGACCGCGTTGATGTCGACCGACGACAGCTTCACCGGCCGCCCCTCGATCTCGCGTTCCGAGGTGAAGGTGGGGGCGAAGCCGCGCACGAGGCTGACATCGGCCGAGGTGCCGCCCATGTCCAGCGTGATGAAATCGCCCTGCGAGCTGTCGCCCAGCGTCTCGAGCACGCCGACGATGCCGGCGGCGGGGCCCGACAGCGCCGTGCGCAC
Source organism: Frigidibacter sp. MR17.24 (assembly GCF_037095655.1). Classification (NCBI taxonomy): domain Bacteria; kingdom Pseudomonadati; phylum Pseudomonadota; class Alphaproteobacteria; order Rhodobacterales; family Paracoccaceae; genus Frigidibacter; species Frigidibacter sp. MR17.24. Next base: position 316,552 of record NZ_JBAWKE010000003.1, on the reverse strand, counting down.
CGGCAGTTGCGCCGCGCGCCCGATCGGCATCAGCCCGCCCGAGGACTGGTTGATGCCGATCTTCGCGGCCGATCCCAGCGCGGCGAGGCCCGCCTCGAGCCGGGCGAGGTACTGCGCCATCTCGGGCTGGACGAAGCCGTTGACCGCGGTGGTCGAGAAGCGCTCGAACTCGCGGAACTCGGGGTGCACCTCGTGGGACAGCGACAGGAAGATGCCGGGCAGGCGGGCCTTCAGCGCCGCCCCGATGCGCGCCTCGTGGTCGGGGTTGCGATAGGCGTGGATCAGGCAGACGGCGCAGGCCTCGGCCCCCGAGGCCGCGACCTGTTCGACCACGCGGGCGATTTCCGCGTCCGTCAGCGCGACATGGACCGCGCCGTCGGACAGCAGCCGCTCGGTGATCTCGAAGCGGCGGTCCTCGGGGACCAGCGGGCGGGGGATGTCGGTGTGGAAGTCGAACATGTGCGGCCGGATCTGGCGGCCGATCTCCAGCACGTCGCGAAAGCCGCGGGTGGTGATCAGCGCCAGCTTCGCGCCGCGGTCCTGGATCAGCGCATTGGTGGCGACGGTGGTGCCATGGGCGACGCGGGCGAAGTCGGCGGGGTCGATGCCGATGCGCGCCGCGAGGCGCGCGACGCCTTCAAGCATGGCGGCATCGGGGGCCTTGGGGGTCGAGGGCAGTTTCAGCACTTCCATGCGCCCGTCGCCCAGGTGAACGGCGGCGATGTCGGTGAAGGTGCCACCCACGTCGATGCCGATGTTCCAGCCGGTTGCGGTCATGAGGGGTCGTCCTTTCAGCGCAGGTAGTCGGCGAAGCGCACCAGCCGGTCGCAGGCATCGGCGAGGTTGGCGCGCTTGATCCGTTCGGCCGCCTCGCCGTCGCGGGCGATCAGGGCCTCGATGAGGTCGCGGTGCATCCGCAGGCCGACATCCGTCCGGCCCGGCAGCAGGATCGAGCGGCGGGCGAGCACCGCGGCCCGATCGCCCAGAAGGCCCATCGTCTCGACCAGCACCGGGTTGCGGGCATGGTCGACAAGCCCCTGCTGCGCGGCGTTCACCAGCCGGCCATAGCCGTCCAGATCGGCCGCGGCGATCAGCGCGTCGGCCTCGGCGCCGAAGCGCCGGGCCAGTTCGTCCCAGGCGCCGCTCGGGGCGCGGTCGGCGGCGAGACGGGCGGCAAGGCCCTCGACCGCGCCGCGCACCTCGTAAAGCTCGACGATCTCGGTCGGGCCAAGCCGGGTGACGGTGACGCCGACATTGGCCTGCCGGGTGAGAAGCCGGCGCTCGGTCAGCACGGCGAAGGCCTCGCGCACCTGGGCGCGCGAGGTGCCGAATTCCTCGGAGATCTGGCGTTCGCGCAGCCGCTGCCCGGCGCCGTAGACCTCGCGCACGATGCGCTGGCGCAGCTCGGCGATCAGGTCCTCGGTGTCGAAGCGGTCCTCGGTCTCGAGCTGGTCGGTCATGTCGGTCTCCCCCGGTGTCGGCTTATTGTGTGCAAAGTGGTTGACCGGATTGTCAACCAAATGTTCTGGTCAATCCCGAGGGTCCTGTTCCCTGCCTGCCCGGTAGGCATGAATGGCGCGAAATTGGGCGATGTGCGAACGTGTTTTTGCCCGTCTGCGCGAAAGGGACCATTTCGGGGGGCGGCTGCGCCGGGTCGGGGGGCGTGCGGGGTTGACCGGCGGGGACGGTTGAGTCGAAGCTGGCACGCAAGACATCTGACGATCGGCATCCGAGCCTCGCACCCTGCGGCCCCTTTCCTGGCGCCGTGACGGGACGCGGGGCTTTTCGCGTTTGGGAAGGCTGCAATGAAACGGGACATCCGCATCGGGCTGCTGCTGTCGCAGTCGGGACCCTACCGGCTGATGTCGCACGCGGTTCGGGCCGGGGCCGTCGCGGCGGTCGAGGCGGTGAACCGCGATCCCGCCAGCCCGGTGCGGCTGGAGCTGGTCGAACGCGATCCGCGCGGCGACATCGACCGCTATGCGCCGCTGTGCGAGGAGATCATCGCCGCGGGCGCGCGCCACGTCGTCGGCTGCGTCACCTCGTGGAGCCGCAAGGAAGTGATCCCGGTGCTGGAGCGGATGGGCGGCAGCCTGTGGTATCCGCTGCCCTACGAGGGGTTCGAGACCTCGGACCACGTGGTCTACCTGCATGCCTGCCCGAACCAGCACCTGCTGCCGCTGCTCGACTGGTGCTTCGCGCGCCATGGCCGGCGCGGCTACCTGACCGGGTCGAACTACATCTGGGGCTGGGAGATGAACCGCATCGCCCGCGAGCGCATCACCGAGGCCGGCGGCGCCGTGCTGGGCGAGCGCTACCTGCCGATCGGCGCGACCGAGGTCGCGCGGATGATCGAGGAGATCCGGGTGACCCGGCCGGACTTCGTGCTCAACAACCTGATCGGCACCTCGGAATACGCGTTCCTCGCCGCGTTGCGCGCGCTGGGCGAGGCCGATCCCGCCTTCCGCCCCGACCGCTGCCCGGTGCTGTCTTGCAACCTCACGGAATGCGAGCTGCCCGAGATCGCGCCCGCGGCGACCGAGGGGCTGATCTCGGCCGGGCCCTATTTCGCCCCGGGCGAGGGCGGATTCGGCTCGTCGCCCGAGGCGGCGGCCCATGCGGCGGTGCGGCTGCTGGCGGCCCTGCTGGCCGAGCCGGGGGGCGAGGCGCGCGATCTTGCCGCGCTGATGCGCCGCCCGGCGGCGGCGGCGGCGGGGCTCGACCCCGAGACCCACCACCGCAGCCTGCCGGCGCTGATCGCGCGCGCCCGTGCCGGCCGGTTCGAGGTGATGGAGGACCGCGGCACCCTGCGCGCCGATCCCTACCTGTCGCGGCCCGTCGCGCCGGTCGCGCCGCGGCTGAGGCTGGTGCCATGAGGCGGCGGGTCCGGATCGGCAACCTCGGCGGGGCGCGGGCGGTGATCCTGCACCGGCCCCACGCCACGGTGCAGGCGCTGGAGCGCCAGCTGGGCGCGATCGGCCTGCTGGTCGAGGCGCACTGGCCCGAGCTTCCGGCGGCGGCGCTGGCGGCCGACTTCATCTTCTTCGACGCCGATCTGGGCCATGACGGCCAGTTTCCCTGGGCGCCGGGCGCCGCGCCGATGCCGATGATCGCGCTGATCGGCTCCGAGGCGCCGGGGCGGATCGAATGGTCGCTCGACATCGGCGCCGATGCCCATGTGCTCAAGCCCGTGGGCGGGGCGGGGGTCTATTCGGCGCTGCTGATCTCGCGCTCGGCCTTCGAGGCGCGCCAGCAGCTGGCGGCCGAGGTCGCGGCCCTGCGCGACCGGCTGGAAAAGCGCCAGACCGTGGTGCGCGCGGTCGCGATGCTGATGGGGCTCGGCAAGTCCGAGGACGAGGCCTATGCCCAGCTGCGCCGCATGGCGATGGCCTGGCGGGTGAGCTTCGAGGAGGCGGCCGAGCGGCTGGCCGAGGCCCCGCGCGGGCCCGATGCGGGGGCGCGCCACGATGGCTGACACCACGCTTGCCGATCGTCCGGTCCCGGCCGGCATCTGGCGCCGGCTGGCGCGGCGCCCCCTGGCCCTGCTGGGTCTGGCCACGATCCTGGTCGTCGTGCTCGGCGCGGCCTTCGCGCCGCTGATCGCGCCCTATGGCCCCGACGAGCAGCTGTTCGAGGGGCTGACGCTGCAGGGCGCGCCGCTGGCGCCGAACGGCCAGTTCGTCTTCGGCACCGACCTTCTGGGGCGCGACCTCTTCTCGCGCATCCTCTACGGCGCGCGCACCTCGCTGGTGATCGGGGTGGTGGCCAATGGCGTCGCGCTGGCGATCGGCACCGTCGTCGGCGTGGTCGCGGGGTTCTTCCGCGGCTGGATCGGGGCGGTGCTGATGCGCTTCACCGACCTGATGATGGCCTTCCCGGCGCTGCTTCTGGCGATCTGCCTGGCGGCGATCTTCACGCCCTCGCTGTGGATCGTGGCGATGGTGATCGCGCTGGTGAACTGGGTGCAGACCGCCCGCGTCGTCTATACCGAGACCACGACCCTGTCCGAGCGCGAGTTCATCGCCGCCGAGCGGACACTGGGCGCGGGCAGCGCCCGGATCCTGCTGCGCCACATCCTGCCGCACCTGGTGCCGATGATCATCGTCTGGGGCACGCTCGGGATCTCGACCACGGTGCTGCTGGAAGCGACGCTGAGCTATCTTGGCGTGGGGGTGCAGCCGCCGACGCCCAGCTGGGGCAACATCATCTTCGAGAACCAGACCTATTTCCAGGCCGCGCCCTGGCTGGTGTTCATCCCCGGCGCCTTCATCCTGGCGCTGGCGCTGGCCTTCAACCTGGTGGGGGACGCGCTGCGCGACGTGCTCGACCCGACGCAGCGGGGGCGCGACTGATGGCGGCCTATCTCGCACGGCGGCTGGTGCAGGCCGCGCTGATCCTGCTGGGGGTCAGCTTCATCACCTTCCTGCTGCTCTATGTCCTGCCCGCCGACCCGGTGCGCCAGATCGCCGGACGGTCGGCCACCGCGCAGACGGTCGAGAACATCCGCCGCCAGCTCGGCCTCGATCAGCCGTTCCTGGTGCAGTACGGGCGCTACCTTGCCGGGCTGGTGCAGGGCGACATGGGGCGCAGCTACCTGCAGCGCACCGAGGTCGCGACGCTGATCTGGGCGCGGCTGCCCGCATCGCTTCTGCTGATGGCGGGCGGCATCCTGTGCGAGCTGGCGATCGGGCTGACGCTCGGGATCGTCGCGGCGCTGTGGCGGGGCCGCGCGCTCGACCAGTCGCTGATGGTGGGCAGCTTCGTCGCGGTCTCGGCGCCGCAGTTCGTGGTCGGGCTCTTGCTGCTTTACGTCTTCGCGGTGCGGCTGGGCTGGTTCCCGATCGGCGGCTACGGCACCTTCGCGCATCTGGTGCTGCCGGCCCTGACGCTCGGGATCCTCGGATCGGGCTGGTACAGCCGGATGATGCGATCGTCGATGGTCGAGGTGCTGCGCGCCGACTTCATCCGCACCGCCCGCGCCAAGGGGCTGGGCCGCGCCCGGGTGGTCCTGCGCCATGCCCTGCCCAACGCGATCCTGCCCGTGATCGCCATGATCGGCATCGACATCGGCATCTTCATGGGCGGCATCGTGGTGGTGGAAAGCGTCTACGGCTGGCCCGGCATCGGCCAGCTGGCCTGGCAGGCGATCCAGCGCGTCGACATCCCGATCATCATGGGCGTCACCCTGGTCTCGGCCACCGCGATCGTGCTCGGCAACCTGCTCGCCGACCTGATCGCGCCGATGATCGACCCCCGCATCCGCCTGAAATGACCCCGAAACGAGGCCGAAGCGGCCCGCATCCGACAACAGGAGAGACGATGAAGCACTGGCTGACCAGCACCGCGATCACCCTTGCCCTGGCGCTTCCCGCCGCGGCGCAGGACTATACCCCCGACCCGGCCGCGACGCCCGGCGGCAACATGGTCGTCACCTACAAGGACGATGTCGCCACGCTCGACCCGGCCATCGGCTACGACTGGCAGAACTGGTCGATGATCAAGTCGATCTTCGACGGGCTGATGGACTATGTCCCCGGCACGACCGAACTGCGCCCGGGCCTTGCCGAAAGCTACGACCTGTCCGGGGACGGGCTGGTCTTCACCTTCCACCTGCGCAAGGGCGTGACCTTCCACAACGGTCGCGAGATGACCGCGGACGACGTGAAATACTCGCTCGACCGGGTCACGAACCCCGAGACCCAGTCGCCGGGCGCGGGCTTCTTCGCCTCGATCGCCGGCTATGATGCCGTGGCCTCGGGCGAGGCGACCGGGCTGTCGGGCGTGAAGGTCGTCGATCCCGCGACGGTCGAGATCACGCTGTCGCGCCAGGACGCCACCTTCCTGCACGTGATGGCGCTGAACTTCGCCTCGGTCGTGCCCAAGGAGGCGGTCGAGGAATTCGGCGCCGATTTCGGCAAGCACCCGGTCGGCACCGGCGCCTTCAGCCTCGCGAGCTGGACCATCGGCCAGAGCCTCGTGCTGGAGAAGAACCCCGGCTACTGGCGCGACGGCGTCCCCTACCTGGACCAGATCACCTTCGAGGTCGGCCAGGAACCGGTCGTGGCGCTGCTGCGGCTGCAGAACGGCGAGGTCGACGTGCCCGGCGACGGCATCCCGCCGGCGAAGTTCCAGGAGGTGATGGCCGATCCCGACCAGAAGGCCCGCGTGGTCGAGGGCGGGCAGCTGCACACCGGCTACATCACCCTCAACGTCACCCAGCCGCCCTTCGACAAGCCCGAGGTGCGCAAGGCGGTGAACATGGCGATCAACAAGGATCGCATCACCCAGATCATCAACGGCCGCGCCGTGCCCGCGACCCAGCCGCTGCCGCCCTCGATGCCCGGCTATACCGAGGGGTACGCGGGCTATGCCTACGACCCGGCCAAGGCCAAGGAGATGCTGGCCGGGGCCGGCTTCGCCGACGGGTTCGACACCGAGCTGTTCGTGATGAACACCGACCCGAACCCGCGCATCGCCCAGGCGATCCAGGCGGACCTGAAGGCGGTGGGGATCACCGCCTCGATCCAGGCGCTGGCGCAGGCCAACGTGATCGAGGCCGGCGGCGCCGGCACCGCGCCGATGATCTGGTCGGGCGGCATGGCCTGGATCGCCGACTTCCCCGATCCCTCGAACTTCTACGGCCCGATCCTGGGCTGCGCCGGCGCGGTCGAGGGCGGCTGGAACTGGTCGAAATACTGCAACGAGACGATCGACGCCGAGGCGACCAAGGCCGACAGCTTCGCCGACCCGGCCGATCCGGCGCGGCTCGAGATGTGGTCGGACGTCTACCAGAAGGTGATGGAGGACGCGCCCTGGGTCCCGGTCTTCAACGAGAACCGCTTCACCATGAAGTCGCCGCGGATGGGCGGGGCCGATGACCTCTATGTCGATCCGGTCTCGATCCCGGTGAACTACGACTACGTCTTCATCAAGGAGTGACGCCGATGTGCCGGGCCTGCAACTACACGATCCACGCGGCGCAGCACCATTTCGGCTGGGACAATTCCATCGCCCCGGTCCAGCGGGTGAGCCCCGGCGAGAGCGTGCTCTATCACTGTCATGACAGCTCTGCGGGCCAGCTTGGCCCGCAGTCGACCGTCGCCGATGTCGCGGCGCTCGACTTCGGCCGGATCAACCCGGTCTCGGGCCCGGTCTGGATCGAGGGGGCCGAGCCGGGCGACGCGCTGAAGATCACGCTCGACAGCTTCGCGCCGCAGCCGGCCGCCTCGGGGCGCGGCTGGGGCTGGACGGCGAACATCCCGGGCTTCGGGCTGCTGGCCGACCAGTTCACCGAGGCCGCGCTGATCAGCTGGGATTTCGACCCGGCGACGATGGCGCCGGCGATGTGGTCGAAGGAGGGCCGCGTGCCGCTCAAGCCCTTCACCGGCACGATCGGCAACGCGCTGGCCGAGCCGGGGCTGCACTCGGTGGTGCCGCCGCGCCGGGTCGGCGGCAATCTCGACATCCGCGACCTGTCGGCGGGGACCGAGCTTTGGCTGCCGGTCGAGGTCGCGGGCGCGCTGTTCTCGGTCGGCGACACCCATGCCGCGCAGGGCGACGGCGAGGTCTGCGGCACCGCGATCGAAAGCCCGATGGACGTGGTGCTGACCTTCGACCTGGTGAAGGACGCGCGGCTGAAGATGCCGCGGTTCCGCACGCCCGGACCGGTCACGCGCCATCTCGACGCCAAGGGCTACGAGGTGACGACCGGGGTCGGGCCCGACCTGATGGCTGGGGCGCGCGACGCGGTCGCGGGCATGGTGGACCTGCTGTGCGCCACCCGCGGGATGCCGGCGGTCGAGGCCTACATGCTGGCCTCGACCTGCGGCGACCTGCGCATCTCCGAGATCGTGGACATGCCGAACTGGGTGGTCAGCTTCTACTTCCCCCGCGCCGTCTTCGAGTGAGCGCGATGGAGCCTGCGGTCCTGTCGGTCGAGGGGCTGACCGTCTCGGTGCGCGCGCAGGGCCGCGACCGGGCGCTGGTGCGCGACCTGTCCTTCACGCTGGCGCGCGGCGAGACGCTGGCCATCGCCGGCGAAAGCGGGTCGGGCAAGTCGCTGACCTCGCTCGCGGTGATGGGGCTGCTGCCGCCGCCGGCGGTGCGGGCCAGCGCGGGGCGGGTGATGCTGGGCGGGCAGGACCTGCTGGCGCTGCCCGAGGCCGAGATGCGCCGGGTGCGCGGCGCCCGGATCGCGATGATCTTCCAGGAGCCGATGACCTCGCTGAACCCGGTGATGACGATCGGGGCCCAGCTGGTCGAGGCGGTGCGCGCGCATGATCCGGTGGCCCCGCGCGTCGCGCGCGGCCGGGCGCTTGCCGCGCTGGCGGCGGTGCGGATCTCGCAGCCCGAGCGGCGCATGGGGCAGTATCCGCACGAGCTGTCGGGGGGCATGCGCCAGCGGGTCATGATCGCGATGGCGCTGGCGCTGAAACCCGACGTGCTGATCGCCGACGAGCCGACGACGGCGCTTGACGTGACGGTCCAGCGCGAGGTGCTGGACCTGCTGCGCGACCTGCAGCGCGAGACCGGCACCGCGATCGTGCTGATCACCCATGACATGGGTGTGGTGGCCGAGATGGCGGACCGGGTGATCATCCTGCGCGATGGCGCGCTGGTCGAGGAGGGGCCGGTGGGCGCGATCTTCGCGCAGCCGCGGGCCGATTACACCCGCGAGTTGCTGGCCGCGGTGCCGCGGATGGGGCGGCGGCCGGGGGGCCGTCTGCCCCCCGGACCCCCCGAGGATATTTCCGCCAATGCGGAAGCCCCGGTCGCGCGGCTGCACGACGCCTCGGTCGGGTTCGAGATCCGCGGCGGGCTTTGGGGCCGGGTGACGCACCGGGTGCATGCGGTCGAGCGTGTCAGCCTCGAGATCCGGCCGGGCGAGACCTTCGCGCTGGTGGGCGAATCCGGCTGCGGCAAGTCGACGATCGCGAAGGCGCTGGCGGGGCTCGTGCCGCATGCGGGTCATGTCGAGGTGGCGGGTCAGGCGCTGGCGGGGCTGACCGCGGCGGGGCGCCGGACGCTGACGCGCGACGTGCAGATGGTGTTTCAGGACCCGATGGCGGCGCTCGATCCGCGGATGCGGGTCGGCGATGCCGTGGCCGAGCCGCTGGCGATCCACGGCATCGGCTCGCCCGCCGAGCGGCGGGCGCGGGCGGCGGAGCTGTTCGCGCGCGTCGGGTTGGCGGCCGATCAGCTGGACCGCTATCCGCACGAATTCTCGGGCGGGCAGCGCCAGCGGATCTGCATCGCCCGCGCGCTGGCGCTGAACCCGCGGCTGATCATCTGCGACGAGAGCGTGTCGGCGCTGGATGTCTCGGTGCAGGCGCGGGTGCTGGCGCTGCTTGGGGAGCTGAAGCGCGATCTGGGGTTGAGCTACCTGTTCATCTCGCACGACATGGCGGTGGTCGAGATGATCGCCGACCGCGTCGCGGTGATGTACCTTGGCCAGATCGTCGAGATGGGGACGCGGGACCAGGTGTTCGGCGATCCGCGCCATCCCTATACCCGGCGGCTGATCGCGGCGGTTCCGGTGCCCGACCCCGCGGCGCGCCGCCCGCCGGCGGACCGGCTGTCGGGCGAGGTGCCAAGCCCGATCCACCCGGTCGGCTCGGCTCCGGCGCGGCTGCGGCTGGTCGATGCGGGCGGGGGGCATCTCGTCGCGTCGTGACGCCCCCGTGACGCCCCCAAGGCAGCGGCTGCGGGCGGGGGCGAAAACGGTGCCGCATTCTGACCCCTCGGCACGGTCGGCAGTTGCCGGGGCGCCGCAGATCTGTAGGTTTGTGGAAACGGGCAGTGATCGCCGCCGCGCCGTTTGCCCGGCCCCGCCCAAAGGACACCGCATGAAGCCCGCAGCCCGCCGAACCCTGATCCTGGAACTTATCGCGGAGACGGGAGAGGTGCATGTCGACGCGCTCGCCACGCGGTTCGACACCTCGCGCGAGACGATCCGCCGGGACCTTGCCGAGCTGGATGCGCTTGGACAGGCACGCAAGTTTCACGGTGGCGCCCGCGCCGCCGGCAGCGGCGCGGAGCCGCAGGCGACCGAGGGGCCCTTTGACAAGCGGCTGGGGGAGATGGCGGCCGAAAAGGATGCGATCGGGCGGACGGCCGCCGCCCTGTTCCCCGAGGGCTCGGTGCTGTTCGTCGACACCGGCTCGACCACGATCGCCTTCGCCCGCGCGCTGGCCGAGCGCAGCGGGCTGACCGTGATCACAAATTCGCCCGAAATCTCCTTCATCCTTGCCCGCTCCCACGGTCATCACGCGATCTACCTGCTGGGCGGCGAGATCGCGGCCGAGGGGCGCGAGACGCTGGGGATGCTGGCGATCGACCAGCTGTCGCGCTTCACCGCCGAACATGCCGTGCTGACCATCGGCGCCATGACCCGGACCGGAATCATGGATTACGACCTGCGCGAATGCGAGATGGCCCGGGCGATGGTGGCGCGGGCGTCGCGGGTTACCGTGTTGGCGGACCACGAGAAACTTGACCGTGCGGCAGTGTTCGAGGTTGCGTCGCTCTCGGCCGTGCACAGGCTGGTGACCGACCGCGAGCCGCCCGAGGCGCTGCGCCGCGCCCTCGACGCGGCGGGGGTCGAGGTGGTCGTCGCGAATTTCGCGTGATCAGCGCCGAAAAACCAAGCATCGGCACCGGGATCAGACATATCGGACGTCGGTTTCATGTTTTTAATTGTGGATTCGGTCAAAAATATGCACGGTCGCACAAAGTAGCCGTCGCCTGCCCGGGACGGCCCTGACCACGGAGACGACCCTTGGCCGCAAGCCCGACCGTTCCAGACATCGCGATCATCGGCGCCGGCGTCGTCGGCTGCGCGATGGCGCGGAAGTTCGCGATGGAGGGGGCGAGCGTCGTCGTCCTCGAGGCCGGCGCCGACATCCTGTCGGGCGCCTCGAAGGCCAACAGTGCCATCCTGCACACCGGCTTCGACGCGCCGCCGGGCTCGCTCGAGCTGTCGTGCATGCAGGCGGCCTATGACGAATACCTGCGGATCCGGACCGATCTGAACCTGCCGGTGCTGGAGACCGGCGCGATGGTCGCCGCCTGGACCGCCGAGGAAGAGGCCCGCCTGCCGGACCTGCTGGCGCAGGCGCAGGGCAACGGCGTCACCGACACGCGCCTTCTGTCGCGCGACGAGACGCTCGCGCGCGAGCCGAAGCTGGCGGCGCATGTCCGGGGCGCGCTGCTGGTCCCGGGCGAGGTGCTGATCGACCCGTGGTCCGCGCCGCTGGCCTATGCAACGCAGGCGCAGGCGCTGGGGGCGCGGTTCCACTTCCTGGCCCCCGTCACCGCCGCGCATGACGAGGGCACGCACTGGTCGCTCGAGACGCCGGCGGGCCGGATCGCGGCCCGGTCGGTCGTGAACTGTGCCGGGCTGCAGGGCGACCGGATCGAGGCGATGCTGCTTGGCGCCGCGCGGTTCGAGGTGCGGCCGCGCAAGGGCCAGTTCGTGGTCTATGACAAGGCGGCGGCCGCGCTTTTGCGCACGATCCTGCTGCCGGTGCCGAACGACCGCACCAAGGGCGTGGTGCTGACGCGCACGATCTTCGGCAACCTGCTGGTCGGACCCACCGCCGAGGAACAGCAGGACCGCGACCGTCCCGACGTCACCGAACCGGAGCTGGAAGGCCTCATCGCCAAGGCCGAGGAGCTGGTGCCGGGCCTGCGCGGGATGCCGGTGACGGCGGTCTATGCCGGCCTGCGACCGGCGACCGAGCGCAAGGAATACCGCGTCCATGCCGAGCCGGCGCGCCGCTACTACTGCGCCGGCGGCATCCGGTCGACCGGTCTCACCGGGGCGCTCGGCATCGCGGGCCATGTCTTCGCCCTGTGGCTGGGGGCAGAGCCGCGCGACCTTGTCGCGCCCGGCGTCGTGCCGCAGCCGCGGATGCCGAACCTGGCCGAACACCTGCCGCGCGACTGGCAGGCGCCCGGCCACGACGGCATCGTGTGCCACTGCGAGATGGTCACCCGGCGCGAGATCGAGGCGGCGCTCGACAGCCCGCTGCCGCCCGGAGACTACGGCGGGCTGCGCCGGCGCACCCGGTGCGCGATGGGCCGCTGCCAGGGCTTCAACTGCCTCGCCCGCCTCGCGACCCTGAGCGAGGGACGCCTGCGCGCGCCGATCCTGCCGGAGGATGCCCGATGACCGAGACCTGCGATGTCGCCGTGATCGGCGCCGGCCCCGCGGGCCTTGCCGCCGCGACCGAGCTGAAGCGCCTAGGAATCGGCCGGGTCGTGGTCTTCGAACGCTTCGGCGTCGCGGGCGGCATCCCCCGCCACTGCGGACACCCACCGTTCGGGATGCGCGAATTCGCCCGTGTCCTGACCGGGCCGGCCTATGCCCGCCGCCTGGTGCGCCGGGCCGAGCGCGCGGGGGTCGAGATCCGGCTCAATCACACCGTGACCGCGATCGGGGCCGGCGGGCGCCTGACCGTGGCCAGCCTCGACGGCGCCGGCGAGATCGCCGCCGGGCGGGTGCTGCTGGCCACCGGCAACCGCGAGCGCACGCGGGCGCAGCGCCTTGTGCCGGGCCTGCGCCCGGTCGGGGTGATGAACACCGCCGCGCTGCAGTCCTTCCTGTACGAAGAGGACCGGGTGCCGTTCCGCCGGCCGGTCATCTTCGGGTCCGAGCTGGTGTCGCTGTCGGCGGTGCTCAGCTGCCGGCGCCACGGCATCCGCCCGGTGGCGCTGGTCGAGACCGGCGGGCAGGTGAAGGTGCCGCGCCCGTTCCTGCTGATGTGCCGCGCACTGGGCGTCCCGGTGATCGAGGGCGCGCAGCTCGTGTCGATCGAGGGGCAGGGCCGCGTCTCGGGCGTCCGGCTGCGCGATGCCGCGGGCCGGGATCTGCAGCTTGCGGCCGACGGGGTGATCTTCTCGGGCCAGTTCACGCCCGAGGCGACGCTGGCGCGGGCAAGCGGGCTGGCGCTCGATCCCGGCACGCTGGGGCCGTCGATCGACCCGGTCGGCCGGTCTTCGGATCCGCACGTGTTCGTGGCGGGCAACGTGCTGCACCCGGTCGAGACCGCGGGCTTCTGCTGGGCCGAGGGGCGCCGCGTCGCGCGCATCATCGCAGCCGACCTGCGCGGCCCCGGCGCGGCGGCACCGGCACGGCAGTCGATCCGCGCCGGGGCCGGCATCCGCTACGTCGTGCCGCAGACCGTGACCGCGGCGGGGCCGGTGCGGCTGAACATCCGGGCCGAGGGCGCGGCGAAGGGCCATCTCTACCTGCGCGACGCCGCGGGACGCACCATCGCCTGCCGCCGGGTGCACGGCCATCCCGAAAAGCCGCTGCGCCTCGACGTGCCGGCGCTGGACGGCGACGCGCTTGCCGGGGCCCTCAGCCTGACGCTCGAGCGGGAGACCTGACCATGCGCATCCTCGCCCTCGACCAGGGAACCACCTCGACGCGCGCGCTTGTCGCGGGGCCGGAGGGGCAGGCCGAGGTCGTCCATGCCTGCCGCCACGACCAGCATTTCCCCGCCGCGGACCGGGTCGAGCATGATCCGCGCGAGCTGCTGGCCAACCTGCGCCAGTGCCTTGATCGGGCCGGACCGGTCGATGCGATCGCGCTGTCGAACCAGGGCGAAAGCTGCCTTGCCTGGGATGCGGTGACCGGCGCGCCGCTCAGCCCGGTGATCGTCTGGCAGGATCGCCGGACCTCGGCCGACCTCGCGCGGCTCGCGCCGCACGAGGATCTCGTGCGCCATCGCGCTGGCCTTCCGCTCGATCCCTATTTCTCGGCCTCGAAGCTCGCGTGGCTGCTGCGCAGCCTTCCCCAGGTGCAGGCCGCCCGTGCCGCGGGCCGGCTGCGGCTGGGCACCACCGACGCGTTCTTCCTGCAAAACCTCACCGGTGTCTGCGCGACCGATGTGACCACCGCCTCGCGCACCTCGCTGATGAACCTCGCGACCGGGGCCTGGGACCCGGAGCTTTGCGCGCTTTTCGGCGTGCCGATCGACTGCCTGCCCGAGATCCGCAGCAGCGTCGACGATTTCGGCCGGATCGGCGGGGTGCCGGTCACGGCCGCCATCGTCGACCAGCAGGCGGCGCTGCACGGCCACGGCTGCCAGGCGGCGGGGTCGGCCAAGGTCACCTTCGGCACCGGCGCCTTCGCGCTGGCCCTGGCGGGGGACCGCCCGCCCGAAGTGCCCGCGGGGCTGTTCCCGACCGTCGCCTGGCGCGTCGGCGGGCAGACCACCTATGCGACCGAGGGCGGTGTCCATGCCGCGGGCGCCGCGGTCGAATGGGCCTGCCGGATCGGCCTTGTCGACAGCTCCGAGGCGCTTCGGCAGTTCGACGCGCCCCCCGCGATCGACCGCGGGCTGGTCTTCGTGCCGGCGCTGGCCGGGCTTGCCGCGCCCTACTGGGACGGCTCGGCGGCCGGGATGTTCCTGGGCATGACCGGGGCCACGACGCGGGCCGACATGGCGCAGGCGCTGGTCGAGGGGATCGTGCTGCGGGCGGTACAGGTGCTTGACCTCATGGGGCCGCTCACGGCGGTCTCGGTCGATGGCGGGCTGACGCGCTCGGGCTATCTGTGCCAGTTCCTGGCCGACATGATCGGCGCGCAGGTCACGCTTCCCGGCACGGACGAGCTGACGGGCTTCGGCGCGGCGCAGCTGGCCGCGCGCGGGCTCGGGCAGACGTTGGCCGCGCCGGGCCTGCGGGGCGCCTGCCCCCCGCGCGCCTGCGACCGCGCCGGCCGCAAGGCGCGCTTTGCCGACGCGGTCGACCGGGCGCGCGGCTGGCGCTGAGCGCGCGACCACAGCATTGCAAAAGACCAAGGGCCGCTTCCGGGGAAGCGGCCCTTGATCGTTTCGGGGACGGTTGCGGAAAGCCTGCGCTAGCGCAGCAGGCTCAGGGGAACGGTGACGATCTGCGGGAAGATCACCAGCAGCGCCAGCACCGCGATCTCGGCGATCAGGAAGGGCATCACGCCGACGATGATCCGGTCCAGCCGAACCTTGCCGACACCGGAGACCACGTTCAGCACGTTGCCGACCGGCGGCGTCAGCATGCCCAGCGCGCCGGCGATGGTGAAGACGACGCCGAAATAGATCAGGTCGATCCCCGCGGCCTTGCCCAGCGGGATCACGATCGGCATCAGGATCAGCGAGAGCGGGGTGAAATCCAGCACCATCCCCAGCAGCAGCGTCAGCACCACGATCATCCCCACCAGCAGCCGCGGCTCGTCCATGAACGGCTGCAGGAAGGCGATGACCTGCGCGGGCAGGTTGGCGATGGTGATCAGCCAGGCCGAGACCATCGAGGTGCCCACGAGGAACATCACCACCGCCGCGGTCTTGCCCGCCTCGACCAGCCCCTCGTAGAACGAGGCCAGCGTCAGCTCGCGGTAGACGAAGGCGCCGACCAGCGCGGCATAGACCACCGCGATCACCGCCGCCTCGGTCGGGGTGAAGACGCCGACGCGCAGCCCGCCGATGACCACGACCGGCAGCACCAGCGCGGGCAGGGCGCGCCACACCGCGCGCAGCACCGCGGCCCGGTCCTGCCGCTCGAGCGTGACGAAGTCGCCGCCGCGCGAGACGAAGCGCCAGGCCACGATCAGCGACAGCGCCATCAGCACGCCGGGCACGATCGCGGCCATGAACAGGCCCGAGATCGAGACGTTGGCGACGGCGCCGAAGACCACCAGCGCGATCGAGGGCGGGATCACCGGGGCGATGACGCCCCCCGCGGCCAGCAGGCCCCCCGACGGCCCCTCGGGATAGCCGGCAAGGCGCATCATCGGGATCAGGATCGCGGCCAGCGCGGCGCTGTCGGCGATGGCCGAGCCCGAGAGCGAGGCCATGATCAGCGAGGCGATGATCGCGACATAGCCCAGCCCGCCCGAGACGTGGCCGAAGCCGGCCATCGCGGCCTCGATGATGCGCCGCGACAGACCGCCGCGGTTCATCAGCTCGCCCGCGAGGATGAAGAACGGGATCGCGAGCAGGATGAAGTTGTCGGTGCCCAGGATCATGTTCTGGGCGATGATCTGGGCGTTGAAATAGTCCAGGTGCAGCATCAGCGCGATGCCGCAGGCGATGAGCGCCCAGGCGATGGGCAGGCCGAGCACGATCCCGAGGATCAGCACGCCAAGGAAGATCACGAAGGTCATGTGCGGTTACTCGGCGATATCGGCGGAAGCCGCCTGGAAGAAGCGGTCGGCGGGCATGCGGCCGGACAGGATCAGCGCCATCCGGCCCGCCACCACGAGGGCGAGCGCGGCCCCGGCGAGGGTCGCGGTGACGTAGATCGTGGCCGAGGGCAGGCCGGAGATCGGATAGGACGAGCTGAAGTTCAGCCGCGCCTGCGCCCAGGCGCCCTGGGCCAGCAGCCAGTTGCCATACAGCATCACGATCCCGGTGATCAGGACCACGACCTTCTTGGCGGCTTCGGGCAGGCGGTCGACGACCAGGGTCATCGAGATGTGGCGCTGCTGGATCAGGGCCAGCACCGCGCCGCTCAGGATCAGGATCGACATCGTGATCCGCGACAGCTCTTCGGTCACGACGATGCCCGAGTTCAGGAAGAACCGCAGCATCACGTTGGTGAAGACCATCGCGACCAGCACGAACAGAAGCAATGCGACGAAGGCTTCCAGGAGTTTCTCGGCGAAGCGCAGCGCGCGCATTGGGGACCTCGGGTCGGCTGAAGCGAAGACAGGGCCGGCGCGGGGCATCCGCGCCGGCCCGAAGGCTGGGTCACTGGGCCGACAGGACCTTTTCCATCTCGGCATAGACCGGGCGGGTCTTGTCGGTCAGCAGCGCCTCGGTCACCGGCGCGACGGCCGCGACAATCTCGGCGCGGGCCTCGGGGGTGAAGTCCGAGACGGTCATCTTGCCCTCGGTCTCGAGGAAGGTGCGCGCCTTGGCGACCGCGTCGCGCATGATCCGGCGGTTCTCGATCGCGGTGTTGTCGGCGGCCTTCTGGATGATCGCCTTGTCCTCGTCCGACAGGCTGTTCCAGTAGGGCTGGCTGACCAGCATGACCAGCGCGGAATAGGCGTGCTTCGAGGCGGTGAGGTATTTCTGCACCTCGTAGAAGTTCGCGTCGCGCACGGTCAGCAGCGGGTTGTCCTGGCCGTCGACGGTGCCGGTCTCAAGCGCGGTGTAGACCTCGGTGAAGGGCATCGGCACCGGGTTGGTGCCAAGCGCCTTGAAGGTGTTGATGAAGACCGGCGCGCCGATGACGCGGAACGACAGGCCCTGGAAATCGGCCAGCGACTCGATCGGCTTTTTCGAGTTCGACAGGTCGCGGAAGCCGTTGTCGATGTAGGTCAGGCCCTTCATGCCCGACCCTTCGAGCCCGTCGAGCATCTCCTTGCCGACATCGCCCAGCAGCACCTTGTCGGTGGCGGCGTCGTCGGGGAAGGCGAAGGGCAGGTCGATGACCTGGAACAGCTCGTTGTACTTGATCAGGTTGGTCGAGGAGGTGATGAGCATCTCCTGCAGGCCGCCCTGCAGCGCACCGATCTGCTGCGCCTCGTTGCCGAGCTGGCCCGAGGGGAAGTTCGTGACCTTGATCTTGCCGCCCGACAGCTCCTCCACCTGCTTGGCAAAGTAGTCGACACCTTCGTTGAACGGCGTGCCGGGGTTGCCGAAGTGGCCGATCTTGATGTCGCGCGCCTCGGCCGGCGCGATCATCGCGGCGCCGATGCCGGCGGCCAGCATCAGGCCGGCGAAACGGGTGGTGAAGCTCATCGTTCGTCTCCTTTGGCGCCCCGGGCCGCTCGGCGGTTCCGCGGGACGATTCCCTGGCGATTGGTGTCGTCGTACCGTCATGATGGGCAATATTGAACGAACGAGCGACAAAAAATGAGCGTTCGGGCATTTATGACCGGAAAATTTCCGGACGCAACGTCCGCATCACGTAAATTTGCCCAAAAAATCGGCAAACTTGATGCGCCCGGGACGGGCCGCGCCGGTTAGGCAGACCCCGCCGACAAGGCGCGCCCGATGCGAATTACGCAGGCTGGTGCGATTTTCCCGCCGGACCCGGCAAAATCACCCGGTCTGCGACGATTGGGCGTGACGCCTGCGGGGCGGCCACATAGAAAGTGACCGAAACCACAAAACATGGCCGCGCCCTGCCGTCGGCCCAGCGAAAGCCACCGCCCGTGACCCAGCCCCTTCCGTTCCGCTGTCGCAAGTCGCCCGCCACCGGCACCCGGGGCGTGGTGGTGACGAACCACCCGCTCGGCTCCGCCGCGGGGCAGGAGATGCTTGCGGTCGGGGGCAATGCCGTCGATGCGGCGGTCAGCGCGCTGCTGACCCTGACGGTGGTCGAGCCGATGATGGTCGGCATCGTCGGCGGCGGCGTGGCGCACCTGCGCCTGCCCGGCGGCGGCCACACCGTCTACGACTGCCTGTCGCAGGCCCCCGCAGCCGCGACCGAGGACATGTACCAGCCGGTCTCGGACGTGCTGCCGGACTACATGGAGACCGCCGGGCGCCGCAACCTCGTGGGTCCGGCCTCGGTCGCGGTGCCGGGCAACCTGCGCGGCTGGTGCGACATGCATGCCGCCCACGGCCGGCTGCCCTTCGCCGACGTGATCGCCCCGGCGATCCGGCACGCGGCCGAGGGCTTCCGCGCCACCGCCTACCTGTGCTCGAACATCGAGCGCCACGCCGAGGACCTTGCGCAGGATCCCGAGATCGCGCGGATCTTCCTGCCGGGCGGCACGATCCTGAAGCCCGGCGAACGGGTGGTCCAGTCCGACTATGCCGCCGCGCTGCGCCTCGTCGCGCGCGAGGGCGCGGCCGCGCTGCACGGCGGCGCGCTGGGGCAGGCGCTGGTCGACCGGCTGGCGCGCGACGGCGACCGGGGCACGGTGTCGATGCAGGACCTTGCCGGCTATGCCGCGCGCGAACGCGAGGCGATCTTCGCCAGCTACCGCGGCCATGACATCGTCGGCCCGCCGCCGCCGGCCTCGTCCGGCATCCATGTCGCGCAGATGCTCAACATGCTCGAAGCCTATGACCTCGGGGCGATGGGCTTCGATTCCGCCGAGCGGCTGCACCTGCTGGCCGAGGTGATCCGCGTCGCGTTCGAGGATCGCCGCGCCGCATCGGGCGATCCCGATTTCGTCGACATCCCGGTCGGCAGGCTGATCTCGAAATCCTATGCCGAGACCTGCCGCGGCCGGCTGCGCGACATCGGCGCGCCGGGGGCGGTGGTGCCGGGATACGAAAGCAACAACACCACCCACATCACCGTCTCGGACGCGGACGGGATGATCGTGTCGGCGACCCACACGATCAACGGGCTGTTCGGCGCGCGCTTCATGGTGCCGGGCACCGGCATGATCCCCAACAACTACATGTACAACTTCGACCCGCACCCCGGCACCGCGCGCTCGATCGCGCCGGGCAAGCGGGTGCCGACCTCGATGGCGCCGATGATCGTCCTGCGCGACGGACGCCCCGCCTTCGCCCTCGGGCTGCCGGGGGCGCTGCGGATCTTCCCCTCGGCGATGCAGTCGATCCTGAACCTGATCGACTTCGGCATGACCGGTCAGCAGGCGGTCGAGGCGCCCCGGATCTGGACCGAGGGCGCGCATGTCGAGCTTGAACCCGGCTATGCCCACCACGCCGAGGCGCTGCGCGCCCGCGGCCACGAGATCCGCATCGTGCCGCATATCGGCGGCGGCATGAACGCGATCACCTTCGGGCCCGAGGGCATGACCGGCGCCGCCTGCTGGCGGGCCGACGGCACCGTCGCGGCCCTGGGCGGCGGCCCGGCCGACGAGGGCGTGGCCTTCCACATCTGACCGCGGGCGCAGGCCCGGCGCCGCGACCCCGACCGGCGCGGCCGCCCCCCTTGGCGGGGGCGCCGCGCCCGGTGTCGCGCGGCAGCGATCCGGGCCCGGTGCCGCCTGTGGGGGCTGTCGCGGCGCCGGGCCCGGACCAGGCCGGGTCACATCGCCGGCATCACGGTGAAGTCGATCACGTCGCCCTCGATGCCCTCGACCATGACCGCCTCGGTCGCGGCCCCGGTCTCCAGATCGACGGCGTAGATCGTGCCCGACACCATCAGCCAGGCCGAATTCGTGCCGTCCGCCGTGGTCTGGATGTCGAAGGCGGGCGTGCTGTCGCCCATCTCGATCCCCAGCTTGCCGATCGCGGCAAGCGTGCCGTCGTTCGGCGAGGTCTGGCGGATCAGCGCGCCGATCGTGGTGTCGATGTCATACATCGCCGTCTTCTCGGGCTTGCCATAGGCGTTGATATAGGCCGCGGCCGCGATGGCGGGGGCCTCGCCGGCATGCATGTCGCCGCTTTCGAAGGCGAGCGAGCCGTCGACGGTGACCTCGCCGGTGTCGACGTTGACCCGGTGGTTGGTGGTGCCGGTCATCAGCCGCAGCCGGTCGGCCATCGGGTTGAAGTCGACGATCACCGGCATGTCCGAGGCGGGCAGCATCGTCGTCATCGTCGACAGGTCGGTCGCGGCGCCCGTGGCGGGGTCGATCGTCACGATCCCGCCCGCGGCGGTCACGCCCACCAGCGTGTTGTTCGCCGGGCGCAGGTCGATGCCGACAAGGTCCTCGGCCCCCGTCACCTCGATCATCGTCACCTCGGCCGGCATCCCGGTGTCGAACGAGACCAGGTCTCCGCTGTCCAGAAGCGCGATCACCGGGGCGGCCAGGGCCGCGGGCGCGGTCAGGGCCAGGGCAGAGCCGGCAAGAAGCATTGTGCGGAACGTCGTCATGGGCGTGTCCTTTCGCTGTGCGGAGGCGACCTCCCGCCGCCTCTCTGCCCCAAGGACACGCCGGCGGCCCGGATGGATGCGCCGGCCCGGAATTTTTTTCGCGAAGGATCGCGGGCCCTGCATCCATTCGCCGCCGCCGGAGTGTCCTCAAGTCACAGAGGCGGGACGGCACGGACGGAGACGACGATGCGCGAACTGGAATACGGGGCGCTGCTCGTGCAAGGCTGTCACGAGGTGGGGCCGATGCCGGGGAGACGTTCGGACATGACCGGGGAGGCCGGGGGAACAGCGGGCTGCGAGATCGGCGCGGCGATCCGGGGCTGCGCGCGCGGCGACGAGGCGGCGCTGCGCCGCATCGTCGAGTTGGAGGGCGGGCGGCTGCTGGGCGTCGCGCAGCGCATGCTGCACCGGCGCGACCTTGCCGAAGAGGCGGTGCAGGACGCGCTGGTGCAGGTCTGGCGGCGGGCGGCCCAGTACCGCGAAGGGTCGGGCCGCGGCTGGCTGTTCGCGATCCTGCGCAACCGCTGCCTGAACATCCTGCGCGACGGCGGGCGGCTGTCGACGCTCGACGACGGCGCGCTTGCGGCGTTGCAGGACGGGCGGCGGATGGCGGCGACGGCCAGCCTCGACGCGCTGGGCGACCGGGTGGCGCTGAAGGACTGCCTCGCCGCGCTCGAGCCGCGGGCGCGGCAGGCGATCCTGCTGGCCTATGTCGGCGGCTTCAGCCACGGCGAGATCTCGGCGCTGCAATCCGTCCCGCTCGGCACCTGCAAGTCCTGGATCCGCCGCGGGCTCGAGCTGCTGAGGGGGTGCCTGTCATGACCGGCGATCTCGACACCCGCGCCGACGAATTCGTCCTCGGCCTGCTCGACCCGGCCGGGGCCGCGGCCGCGGAGGCCGCGCTCGGCACCGAGCCGGACTGGGCTGCGGCGGTCGAGCGGGCGCGGCTGCGGTTCCTGCCGATCGACCTTGCGGCGGCGCCGCTGCCGGTGCCGGCCGGGTTCTGGCCCGCGCTCGCGGCACGCATCGCCGCGGCGGAGCCGGGCGACGCCGATGTCGACGCCAGAGATGGGGCCAGAGATGGGGCCAGAGATGGGGCCAGCGCCGGCTCCGGGACCGGCCCGGCCCGGCCGCCGGCGGCGAACGCCCCGTCGGCGCCGCGGCGGCGGCTGCGCCTTGCGCTGCCGGTCGCGCTCGCGGCCGGGATCGGTGTCCTTGGCGGGGTGTTCCTGGCAGAGCGGCTGCTGCCGCGCGAGCCGCTGGTGATCGCGGTGCTGCTTGACGAAACGGGCGCCCCGCGCGCGGTGGTCGAGGATTTCGGCCACGAGGCCGCGCGGATCCGCTTCGTCGCCGATGTCGCGGTCCCGGCGGGGCGGCAGATGCAGGTCTGGACGCTGCCGTCGCCGCAGGCGGGCCCGGTGTCGATCGGCCTGCTCGACGGGGCCCGCGGCACCCGGCTCGCCCCGCCCGCGCTCGACGATCCGCAGGGCGGCCAGCTGTACGAGATCACGCTCGAGCCGCTGGGCGGCTCGCCGACCGGCCGCCCGACCGGGGCGATCCTCGCGAAGGGCTTCGCCGCGGAACAGCTCTGAGACCGGGCGCCGCCGGGCCGACGCTGGCGGCGCCCCCCTCAGTCGGAACCGGGCGCCCAGTCGGCGCGCCCGAGCGCCTCGGTGACCAGCCGCACCGCCGGGCGCTCGGCGGCGCCGCGCATCCAGCTTGCCCCGATCTCGCGCTCCATCGCGAAACCCGGCAGGTCCAGCGCCCGCAGCCGCCCGGCGACGCTCGGCAGCGCGAGCTTCAGCCCCGAGATGAAGCTCAGATACCCCGTCCCCGCGATCAGCTCCTCGAGGATCGCGATCGACGAGGCCTCGACATGCGGCCGCGGCGGGCGATAGCCGCGCGCGACCAGCGCCGCGTCGAACCACTGGCGCATCGCCGCGGCGCGCGAGGGCAGCACCCATTTTTCGGCCAGGATCTCCTCGAACGACACCGGCCGGCCCTGCAGCCTGTGCTGGAGCGAGGCCGCGACCGTCACCCGGTCCCGGATCAGCGTCACCGTCTCGGTCTCGCCCGGATCGCCGCGATCGATCACGCCCAGCGAGATGTCGATCTCGCCCCGGCGCAGCGCGTCGCGCAGCACGTCGTTCATGCCGCTGCTGATCGAGATCGTCAGGCCCGGATGCGCCTGCGACAGGCCGCGCAGGAAGCCGGGAAGGAACACGGCCGCCGTCGTGGCCGCGACCCCCAGCCGCACGTGTCCCTGCGTTCCCGCCGCGATCTCGGCGACCTGGCCGCGGATCACGTCCAGCCGGCCGACCATCCCCGCCGTCGACCTGACCAGATAGCGCGCGGCCTCGGTCGGCTCGATCCCGCGGCCCGCCCGGGTGAACAGCCGCACCTGCAGCGCCTCCTCCAGCCGCCGCACCGCCTTGGTGAGCGCGGGCGGCGTCCGCCCCACCGCCTCGGCCGCGGCGACGATGCTGCCCTCGCGCAGGATCGCCGCCAGATAGCTCAGGTCGCGGACATCCATGATTGCTGCCTGAAAGTTATTCGTTCCTGAAAATAACTGAATTTTCCGGCAGCGTCACCTGCCCCATATCCCGGGGGACACGCACAGGGAGACCGGCCATGACACCGCTCGCGGGCATCCGCATCCTCGACCTGACCAACGTGCTGGCGGGGCCGTTCTGCTGCCACCAGCTCGTGCACCTTGGCGCCGAGGTGATCAAGGTCGAGGCGGCGGGGCGGGGCGATCTGGCCCGCAACCTCGGCGCCGACGCCGAGCTGAACCGGCGCGGCATGGGCGTGTCGTTCCTTGCGCAGAACGCCGGCAAGAAGTCGGTGACCGTCAACCTCAAGCATCCCGAGGGCCGGGCACTGCTGCGCCGCCTCGTGCAGGGGGCCGACGTGCTGGTCGAGAACTTCCGCCCCGGGGTCATGGACCGGCTCGGCGTCGGCTACGAGGTGCTGCGGGCCGACAATCCGCGGCTGATCTACTGCGCGATCTCGGGCTTCGGTCAGGACGGACCGTGGCGCGACCGGCCCGCCTACGACCAGATCGTGCAGGGGGCGTCGGGGGTGATGTCGATCACCGGCGACGCGGATAGCGCGCCGCTGCGCGTGGGCTACCCGCTGGCCGACACGATCGGCGGGCTGACCGCGGCGATGGCGATCTCGGCGGCGCTGAACGCGCCCGAGCGGGGCGGGCAGATCGACGTCTCGATGCTCGAGGCCGTCGTCGCGACCATGGGCTGGGTGGTGTCCAACTACCTGATCGGGGGCGTGGTGCCGGGCGCGAACGGGAACGAGAACATGACCTCGGCCCCCTCGGGCACGTTCGAGACCGCCGACGGGCCGATCAACATCGCCGCGAACAAGGAGGAGCAGTGGCAGGCGCTGGCGCGCCACCTCGGCCGCGACGACCTGCTCGCGGCGCCGGACTTCGCCACGCGCGAGCTGCGCAAGGCGAACCGCCACCGGCTGCGCGCGGCGCTCGAGCGCTCGCTTGCGGCCAAGGGGGCCGAGGCTTGGGCGGCCGAGCTGAACGCGATCGGCGTGCCGGCGGGGGCGGTGCTTTCGGTGCCGCAGATCCTGGCGGCGCCGCAGGTGGCGGGGCGCGGCCTGCTGGCCACCTTCGCGGCGCCCGACGGGGTGGGGCGCGACATCACGGTGGTGCGGACCGGCGTCAAGCTCGACGGCCGCGCGCCGGCGGTCGCGGCGCCGCCGCCCATGCTCGGGGCCGACAATGGCGAAGTCTACGGCGCGCTTGGCCTGACCCCGACCGAGATCGCGCGCCTTGCGGCGGAAGGAGCGATCTGATGCAGGACACGGGACCGCAGGACGGGGCCGACCGGCGGCTGGCCGAGGACTGGTGGCGCACCGACATCATCCGCATGCAGCCCGGCGAGATCCGGCTGCGGGGCTATGCGGTCGAAGAGCTGATCGGCCGGATCAGCTATCCGCAGATGGTCTGGCTGATGACGCGCGGTTCGCTGCCAAGCCCGGCGCAGGCGCGGCTGATGGAGGCCGCACTGGTCGCCGGCGTCGATCACGGGCCGCAGGCGCCCTCGATCGCGATCGCGCGGATGGCGGTCACCGGCGGGGTCGGCATCAACGGCGCCATGGCCTCGGCGATCAACGTGCTCGACGATGTCCACGGCGGCGCGGGCGAACAGGCGGTGGCGCTGTTTCACGAGATCGCCGCCGAGATCGCCGCCGGGGCCGGGCCGCCGGAGGCGGCGGTCGCGCGGGTGCTCGGGCGCAGGCAGGCGGCGGGAATGCGCTATGTGCCGGGCTTCGGCCACCGCTTCCACCCGGTCGACCCGCGCGCGCCGCGGCTGCTGGCGCTGGTGGACGAGGCCGCGGCGGCCGGACTGGTCGAGGGGCGCTTTGCCGCGATCGCCCGCGCCATCGACGCGCATCTCAAGGCCGCGAAGTCGCGGCCGGTGCCGATGAACATCGACGGGGCGACGGCGGTGATCTATGCCGAGCTTGGCTTCGCCCCGGCGCTGTGCCGCGGGCTTTTCATCCTGTCGCGGGCGGTCGGGATCCTCGCCCATGCCCACGAGCAAAGCCTCGCGCCCGCGCGCAACAAGGGGCCGCTGCCGCGGCAATGGCTCTGGACCTATGGCGGCGCGCCGGACCGCGCGCTGCCGGATGAGGGCGATCGCTAGGGCCCGCGCCGGCGCGACCCTCTCCGTCAGCCCGCGCCCGGCCCGGTGCCCGTTCCAGTGCCCACCGGCCGCGGCGTGAGCCAGGGCCGCGCGGCACGGGCCGCGGCCTCGTGCCGCTCGATCGCCGCAAGGTCCTGAAGCGTCTCGGCAATCTCGTCGAGCCCGAGGAGCAGGCGGCGCTTGGCCACCGGGTCGATGTCGAAGGTGACAGGCGCCAGCCCGGCGCAGCGAAGCGTCTGCGCGGCAAGATCCACGGTGATCCCGGCGCCGGGCGCGGCGGCGATCCGCGCCGCCAGCCGGTCATGCGCCTCCGGCGCCAGCGTCAGCGTCAGAAGGCCGTTGCGCTGGGCGTTGTTGCCAAAGATGTCCGCGAACCCTTTCGCCACCACGACCCGGATGCCATGATCGACCAGCGCATAGACCGCCGCCTCGCGCGAGGATCCGCAGCCGAAATTCGCGCCGGCCACCAGCACCATCGGCGGCTCTGCCCGGCCGTTCAGGGGAAATCCCGCCCGTTCCGCGCCTTGTGCGTCGAACCTCAGGTCATGCAGCAGCTGCTGGCCGTAACCCTCGCTGCGGCTGCGCTTCATGAACCGGGCCGGGATCAGCTGGTCGGTGTCGACATTGTCGAGCGCCAGCAGCGCGCCGGTCCCGGTCGCGGTGGTGAAGGGGGTCATTTCGCGATCTCCGACAGGTCGGCGCGGGGCAGCTGGCGCGCGTCGGTGATCCGGCCGGTCAGCGCCGCGGCGGCGACCATGGCCGGGCTCATCAGGTGGGTCCGCGCGCCGGGGCCCTGCCGGCCGCGGAAATTGCGGTTCGAGGTCGAGGCGCAGCGCTCGCCCTCGGCCACCCGGTCGCCGTTCATTGACACGCAGAGCGAACATCCCGGCGCGCCCCATTCCGCCCCCGCCGCGCGGAAGATCCCGGCCAGCCCCGTCGCCTCGGCCTGTGCGGCAATGGCCTCGGATCCCGGCGAGACCAGAAGCGGCACGGCGACGCGGCGGCCCTTCAGCAGCTCGGCTGCGGCGACGAGGTCGGACCAGCGCCCGTTGGTGCACGACCCGATGAAGCCGCGCTGCACCGCCAGCCCCTCGATCGGGGTGCCGGCGGCGATGCCCATGTAGTCGAGCGCGTCGGGCTCGGTCGCGGGCACGGCGGCGGTGACCGGGGCGACATGTTCGGGGCTGGTGCCCCAGGTCACCATCGGCGCGACCTCGGCCGCGTCGAGCGTCACCGCGCGTCCGTAGCGCGCGCCCGGGTCGCTGCGCAGCGTGGCCCAGTCGGCGACCGCCGCGGCCCAGTCCGCGCCCGACGGCGCCATGGCGCGCCCCGCCAGCCAGTTGAAGGTCACCGCGTCGGGCGGCACGATGCCCGAGCGGGCGCCCATCTCGATCGTCATGTTGCACAGCGTCATCCGCGCCTCCATCGACAGCGCCGCGATGGCGGGGCCCGCATATTCGACGGCATGGCCGGTGGCGCCACCGGTGCCGATGCGGGAAATGATGTGCAGCGCCAGGTCCTTGGCCGTGGTGCCGCGCGGCAGGCTGCCCAGGACCGCGATGCGCATCATCGGCACCGGCCGCTGCCAGAGCGTCTGCGTGGCCAGCACATGCGCCACTTCCGACGCGCCGATCCCGAAGGCGAAGGCCCCGAAGGCGCCATGGGTCGCGGTGTGGCTGTCGCCGCAGACGATGAGGGTGCCGGGCAGGGTCAGCCCCTGTTCCGGCATGGCGACATGCACGATGCCGCGCCGCGCGTCGCCAAGGCCGAAGCTGTCGATGCCGTGGCGGGCAGTGTTCGCGGCCAGCCGGTCGATCATCACCGCCTGCGCCGGGCCGGCCCGGTCGGGATGGCTGGGGGCATAGTGATCGGCGACGGCGAAGGTCAGCCCGGGGTGGCGGACCCGCAGCCCGGCGGCGGCGAGGCGGTCGAAGGCGTGGTGCGATCCCTCATGCAGCAGGTGGCGGTCGACCGAGAGCAGGTCGGCCCCGTCGCGGTGCAGCACCCGGTGACGGTCCCAGATCTTCTCGACAAGCGTCCGTGGCCCGGCCGTGGCGGCATCGTGCATGTGCTGGTCCTCCGGCGTCCCCTCCCCGGGACATGCCCGAGCCGATCATGGTCATAATGTCATGTCAATATAACAATTGGCTTCCGCGCCGTCCGCGGGGGCGATAGGCTTGCGCCGAGAAGAGGGGAGACCATGGCAGAAAGTTCGGTCCTTCCGAAGCACCACCAGGTCTATCTGGTGCTGCGCCAGCAGATCCGCGACGGCGCGTTCGCCGGGCAGGCGATGCCGCCCGAGCTGGCGCTGGCCGGGCAGTTCGGCGTGTCGCGGATCACGATCCGGCGCGCGATGGAGCGGCTGACGGCCGAGGGGGCGGTCGAGCGCGCGCGCGGGCGGGGCACCTTCGCCCGGGCCGGGGAGGGGGCCGGAGCCTCGCCGGTCGCGGCGAGCCTGTCGGGCAATCTCGAGAACCTGCTGGCCATGGGGCTGGAGACCGAGGTGCGGCTGCTGTCGCACGGCTTCGTTCCGGCGCCGGCCGAGGTGGCCGGGGCGCTGGGGATCGCGGCGCGGGCGCAAGTGCTGCGCACCGAGCGGGTGCGCGCGCTGGCGGGGCGCCCCTTCAGCCACCTCACCGCCTGGCTGCCCGAGGAGATCGGCCGCGCCCTGCCCGTCGAGGGGCTGCGCACCCGTCCGCTGCTGGAGCTGATCGAGGCGGCGGGGCACCGGGTCGCGCGGGCGCGGCAGGTGATCTCGGCCAGCCTGGCGGCCCCCGATGTCGCGGCGGCGCTGGAGGTCGAGCCGGGGGCGGCGCTGCTGGCGATCCGCCGCACGGTCTTCGACGACGGCGGTCGGGCGGTGCAGCGGATCCACGGGCTCTACCGCCCCGACACCTACGAGCACGAGATGGAGTACGAGCGCGGCCCCGGGGCGGCGCCGCTGTGGAACGGCTGAAACGGGAGGTTCGGCGATGGATGGATTGAAGCGGCTGCTTCGCACGGGGCAGGGGATCCTGGCGCCCGGGGTCTATGACGCCTTCGGGGCGCTTCTGGCCGAACAGGCGGGGTTCGACTGCCTGTACCTGTCGGGCGCCTCGGTCGCCTACACGCGGCTGGGGCGGCCGGACGTCGGCCTGGTGACGGCCTCGGAGGTCGCCGAGACGGTCGCGCTGATCCGCGACCGGGTGGCGCTGCCGCTGATCGTCGACGGCGACACCGGCTTTGGCAACGCGATGAACGTCAAGCGCACGGTGCGGATGTTCGAGCGCGCGGGCGCGAGCGGGCTGCAGCTGGAGGATCAGGGCTTTCCCAAGCGCTGCGGGCACATGAAGGGCAAGACGGTGATCCCCGCCGCCGAGATGGTGGGCAAGATCCGCGCCGCCTGCGACGCGCGCGGCTCGGACGCGCTGCAGATCATCGCGCGCACCGATGCGATCGCGGTCGAGGGCTTCGAGGCGGCGCTGGACCGCGGCGAGGCCTATCTCGAGGCCGGGGCCGACGTGCTGTTCGTCGAGGCGCCGCGGTCGCTGGAGCAGATGGCCGCGATCGCCGAACGGTTCGCGGGGCGGGTGCCGCTTCTGGCCAACATGGTCGAGGGCGGGCACACGCCGATCCGGGATGCCGACGCGCTGCACGCGGCGGGGTTCCGGATCGTGATCTTCCCTGGCGGGCTCGCGCGGGCGGTGCTGCGCCAGATGCAGGACTATTTCGAAAGCCTGAAGGCGCATCGCTCGAACGCGCCCTTCGCCGCGCGGATGGCGGATTTCGACGGGCTGAACGCCGCGATCGGCACGCCCGAGCTGCTGGCCGAGGCCGGCGGCTACGAGGCGCTGGCCGCCGAATGACGAACGCCCGGGGAGAGGGCGATCCTCTCCCCGGGCGGGCTTGCGCCGGCGGTCAGTTGGCGGCGATGTCGGCGGTGTATTCGCCGGCCAGCGCCTCGCGCGCGAGGCTGGCGTCGTATTTCTCCTCCGAGAAATCGTTGAGATAGTCGATGGCCTTGTTCAGCATCGCCTCGGTGATCACCGGCGTCTCGGGATAGGCCAGGGCCATGTTGTCCCAGGCCGCGTCGAACAGCTTCTTGTCGAACTGTTCCAGATGGGCGGCATAGACCTTGTCGCGGACCTCGTGGCCACGCTCGGGGTCGCGGATCGCCTGCTGGGCCTTGGCGATCGCGGTGACGAAGGCGGTCGCGCGGGCGGGGTCCTCCTTCAGCCAGGCCTCGCGGGCGTCGAGCGTGATGTAGGGATAGCCGTTCAGCTCCTCGATCGCGCCGTTGACCATGTCGAACATCAGGAAGCCGTCCATGTCCATGACCGCGGTGTCCGAGGTCGGGTTCGACAGGATGAAGCCGTCGATGCGGTCGTTCTCGAACGCGGCGAGGATCTCGCGCGAGCCGCCGATGAACATGATCGTCGCGTCGCGGTCGGGGTTCATGCCGCCGCGCTTGAGCAGGTAGAGCGCGAGCTGGTGGGTGCCGCTGCCGGCGCCGGTGACCGCGATCGTCAGCCCCTTGAGCGCGGCGATGCGTTCGTCGAGCGTGGAGTCCGCGGTCAGGCCCAGTTCCTTGGCCTTCTCGCCGGTGATCACCATGTTCGAGGCATATTGGTCGAGCAGCGTGCCGAAGATGCGGATGTCGGTGCCCTGGCTTGCCGCGCGCAGGCCGGCGGAGGGGGTGCCGGGGTAGATGTCGACATCGCCGCCGATCACCGCGGCCATGATCGCGCTGGACTTCATGGTCTGGGTGGTGACCTTCAGGCCCTCGTCCTCGAAATAGCCCATCGTGTCGGCGACGTAGATCGGCAGGTAGAGCATGCCGGTGGTCGAGGTCGCGACCGAGACGGGCTTGAGATCCTGCGCCAGCCCGGCGGTGGCGCCGAAGGCGCAGAGCGTGCCGAGGACGAGGCCCCGGAAGTTGGTCAGCATGGTCATCGTTACTCCTCCCTGAGAACGGATGTTGGCTGCGCAGCACCTCTGTGCCCACGGGCCGCGGGGCCCGTGGCGGGACGCCCCGCAGACCGGGGGTGATCCGCGCGCCGGCCGGGCCTCCACTCCCGGCCGGATCGCGGGTCTTGGCGGGGGCGGCGGCGCGCCCCCGCAAAGCTCAGATCGACATCTCGCGGCTGTCCTCGGCAAGCTTCCAGGGCATCGCCTTGCGCTCGACCACCTTGACCGCGAGGTTGAGCGCGAGCGCCAGCACCATGATCGCGATCAGCGCGGCGAACATCGCCGAGGTGTCGTATTGCCCCGAGGCATTGGCCAGCAGGTAGCCCAGCCCCTTGTTCGAGGCGATCAGCTCACCCACGATCGCGCCGATCAGCGCGTAGGGCACCGACAGGCGCAGGCCGTTGAAGACCCAGGTCACCGCCGAGGGCAGCACGACCTTGCGCAGGATGTGGCGTTCGCGCGCCCCCATCAGCCGCAGGATCGCGACCTGTTCGCGGCTGACCGAGCGCACGCCGGCATAGGTGTTGAGGAACACCAGGAAGAAGACGATGGTCGCGGTCAGGTAGATCTTCATGTCGATGCCGATCCCGAACCACAGGATGAACATCGGCGCGAGCGCGACCTTGGGCAGGCTGTAGAACATCATCAGGAACGGGTCGACGATTTCGGCCAGGGTCTGCGCGCGGCCCATCAGCACGCCCGCGGCCATGCCCACGAGGCTGCCGAGCAGGAAGCCCGCGAGCGCCTCGATGCTGGTGATGCTGGCGTGGTAGAACAGCGAGCCGTTCACCGCCCAGGCCCAGAGCTTAGTGGCGATGGCGTCGGGCCGGCCGATGAAGAAATCCGAGATGAAGTACATCGCGGCGATCTGCCAGGCCGCGACGAAGGCGACGAGAAAGCCGCCCCGCGCCATCCAGATCCGGTTGCGCCGCTGCCGCTCGCGGTCGCGCTTGCGCGAGGTGGCGCTGGCTTCGGGCGCGGTCATCGCGCCGGCGGGGGCGGTGAGGTTCATCTGTGTCATGCCCGGCCCCTCATTCCATGTCCGGTGCGAGCAGCTGCCAAAGCTCGGCCGTCAGGTCGCGATAGCTGTTGTCGTGGCGCAGCTGCATCAGGTCGCGCTCGCGCGGGAGCGGCACGTCGACCACGCGCGCGATCGTGCCGGGCCGCTGGGTGAAGACCACGCAGCGGTCGGCGATCGACACCGCCTCGTCGAGGTCGTGGGTGACGAAGACCACGGTCTTGTTCAATTCGAGCGCGAGGCGGCGGATCTCGATCTGCATCCGGGTCCGCAGCTGGGCGTCCAGCGCGCCGAAGGGTTCGTCCATCAGCAGCGCCTCGGGGTCGTAGGCCAGCAGCCGCGCCAGCGCGCAGCGCTTGCGCATCCCGCCCGAAAGCTGTGCCGGATAGGCCCTCTCGAACCCCTTGAGGCCGACCTTGTCCAGAAGCTGCTGCACGCGGTCGCGCGCCTCGGCCCTTGGCATGCCGCGGATCTCGAGCGGGATCATGACGTTGCCCTGGACATCGCGCCAGGGCAGCAGGTGGTCGTTCTGGGTCATGTAGCCGACGCGCCGGTTGTAGGGCGTCACCAGCGTGTCGCGGTAGTGCACCGAGCCCGTCGTCGGTTCGAAGAGCCCCGCCGCCATGTTCAGCAGCGTGGACTTGCCGCAGCCCGAGGGGCCGACGAGGGTCACGAACTCGCCCTCGCGGATGTCGAGCGTGATGTCGCGCACGGCGGTCATCGACCCGCGGTCGGTCTCGAACACCTTGCCGACGCCGCGGTAGGAAATGAGGACCGGGGCCTCAGTCGGTTGTCGCGCATTCGGGTCGTCCAAAGTCTGACCGACCCACGCGGTCGCTGCCGAGTGTCGCACATTCTCCTCCCTGGCATATGCCCGGCCGGATCGCGCGCTTCGTCCTCCTCGACGGGCCCGCGCGACCGGGTCAATGAGCTTCAAGTCTAGGAAACCACAGCTATGGAAATAAGCAACTCATATTCGGCCTTTGAGTCGTAATTTTATCAACTGATATTCCGCATTGCGGAACTGGC
Organism: Frigidibacter sp. MR17.24; assembly: GCF_037095655.1. NCBI lineage: Bacteria > Pseudomonadati > Pseudomonadota > Alphaproteobacteria > Rhodobacterales > Paracoccaceae > Frigidibacter > Frigidibacter sp. MR17.24. The sequence goes on along the minus strand of NZ_JBAWKE010000003.1, from coordinate 284,146 downwards.
GCGCAAGGCGGCGTCAGACCCGCTCCAGCGCGATGGCGATGCCCTGACCGACGCCGATGCACATGCTGGCAAGGGCGCGGCGGGCGCCGGTCTCGCGCAGCTCGGTCACCGCGGTGCCGACGATGCGGGCGCCCGAGGCGCCCAGCGGATGGCCCAGCGCGATCGCGCCACCGTTCGGGTTCACCCGGGGGTCGTCGTCGCGCAGCCCGAGGCCGCGGGTGCAGGCCAGCGCCTGGGCCGCGAAGGCCTCGTTCAGCTCGATCACCTCGACATCGTCGAGGCTCCAGCCGATCCGGGCGGTCAGCTTGCCGATCGCCGGGACCGGGCCATAACCCATGACCCGCGGGGCGACGCCCGCCGTGGCGCCGCCGACGATCCGGGCGAGCGGTTCGAGCCCCAGCCGTTCGGCCGCCGGACCCGAGGCGAGGATCAGCGCCGCGGCGCCGTCGTTGACGCCCGAGGCGTTCCCGGCCGTCACCGTGCCGCCGGCGCGAAACGGCGCCCTGAGCTGCGCCAGCGCTTCGAGCGTGGTGGCGCGGGGGTGCTCGTCGGTCTCGACCACGACCGGATCGCCCTTGCGCCGCGGGATCCGCACCGGCACGATTTCCCGCGCAAGCCGGCCCGAACCCTGCGCCCGCGCGGCCTTTTGCTGCGAGGCGAGCGCGAAGCGGTCCTGATCCTCGCGGGTGATCTGGTGATCTTCGGCCAGGTTCTCGGCGGTTTCGGGCATGGCGTCGGTGCCATAGGCCGCCTGCATCGCCGGGTTGACGAAGCGCCAGCCGATCGTGGTGTCGAACATCTCGGCCTGGCGCGCGAACGCGGTGTCGGCCTTGCCGATCACGAAGGGGGCGCGGCTCATGCTTTCGGTGCCGCCGGCGATCATCAGCCCGGCCTCGCCCGCCCGGATCGCGCGGGCCGCGGTCACGACCGCATCCATGCCCGAGCCGCAGAGCCGGTTCAGCGTGACGCCCGGCACCGCGTCCGGCAGGCCGGCCAGCAGCGCCGACATGCGCGCGACGTTGCGGTTGTCCTCCCCCGCCTGGTTGGCATTGCCGAAGACGACGTCTTCCAGCTCCTGCGCCCAGTCGATGTCGGGGTGGCGCGCCATCAGCGCCCGCAGCGGGATCGCGCCCAGGTCGTCGGGCCGGACCGCGGCCAGCGCGCCGCCGTAGCGGCCGAAGGCGGTCCGGGCATAGTCGCAGATGAAGACGTCGGTCATGGGCTCTCCGGCGCGAGCGTGGCGGGAGGCCGGACCGGCGCGCTGTGCTTGCCGGGGGTCGGGTCCAGGAGGGCGCCTCCCGTCGCCGTCCTGCTGTCGGATGACCCTAAGCCGGGATTCGGGAATAAACAATCCCTAGATTCCGCTATGCGGTATTGATATGCTTTTTTGTAATCCGCTGGTCGCGAAGCGGACTTTGCCTGGCACTGCGGAGGGAATCGCCATGGCCATCGTGCGAGAGACGGACCCGGCGCCGGGGGTGGCGCTGATCCGGCTGGCCCGACCCGAGGCGCTGAATGCGCTGAACCTGCCGATGCGCGAGGCGCTGGTGGCCGAGCTGGACCGGATCGAGGCCGATCCGGCGATCGGGGCCAGCGTGCTGTGCGGCGACCTGCGCGCCTTCGCGGCGGGGGCGGACGTGGCGCTGCTGGCCGAGAAGGGCAGCGCGGGGGTGCAGGCGCTTGGCCTGCCGCGGCTCTGGGCCCGGGTCTTCGCGCACCGCAAGCCGCTGATCGCGGCGGTGAACGGCTATGCCTTCGGCGCGGGGTTCGAGCTGGCGCTGCTGTGCGACCTGATCGTCGCCGGGCCGGGGTCGCGCTTCGCGCTGCCCGAGATCAAGCTGGGCATCATGCCGGGCGCGGGCGGCACGCAACGGCTGGTGCGGCTGATCGGGCGGCACCGGGCGATGGGGATGCTGCTGTCGGGCGCGCCGATCGATGGCGAGACCGCCGCCGGCTGGGGCATCGTGACCGACCTCGTGGCCGATGATCAGGTGCAGCCGCGCGCGATCGAGCGGGCGGCCGAGATCGCGGCGATGCCGCCGCTGGCGGTCGAGATGATCAAGCAGGCGGTGATCGAGGGCGCGGACCTGCCGCTGTCCGCGGCGCTGCTGATCGAGCAGCGCAACATGCAGATGCTGTTCGACACCGAGGAACAGAAGACCCGGATGGCCAGCTTCCTGGCGCGCCGGGGCAAGGGATGAGGAGACGGCGATGACCCCGGGGATCCTGGACGGACTGGAACTGGTCGAGGTGTCGGCCTTCATCGCCGCGCCGCTGGCGGGGCTGTCGCTGGCGCAGCTTGGCGCCGAGGTGATCCGCGTCGACCAGACCGGCGGCGGGCCGGATGCGCGGCGCTGGCCGCTGGGGCCGGGCGGCGAGAGCCTGTACTGGCAGGGGCTGAACAAGGGCAAATCCTCGGTCCATCTCGACCTGCGCAGCCCCGAGGGCCAGGCGCGCGCGGCAGAGCTGATCGTGCAGACCGGCATGGTGGTCACCAACCGCCCCGACGCGGGCTGGCTCGACTATGCGCGGCTGTCCGAGCGCCGGCCGGACCTGATCATGCTGGCGATCCGCGGCACCCATGACGGACAGGGGGCGGTGGATTACACGGTGCAGGCGCGCACCGGCCTGCCGTTCCTGACCGGACCCGCGCGCGGCGATGCGCCCGTCAACCAGATGCTGCCGGCCTGGGACGCGGTCTGCGGGCTGCTGGCGGCGCAGGGGCTGCTGGCCGCCGAGCGGCGCCGGCGCGAGACCGGGGCGGGCGGGCTGATCCGGCTGTCGCTCGAGGATTGCGCGCTGTGGATGATGGGCAATCTGGGCCTGCTGGCCGAGGCCGAGCTGAACGCCGCCCCGCGCGAGGCGTCGGGCAACGACGTCTATGGCGCCTTCGGCACCGATTTCGCGACGCGCGACGGCCGGCGGGTGATGGTCGGCGTGCTGACCCCGCGCCACTGGCGCTCGCTGCTCGAGGTGACGGGCACGGCCGAGGCGATGGGCCACCTGGCCCGCGCCTTCGGGGTGGATCTCGCGACCGACGAGGGTCGCTATGCCGCGCGGGCGGCGATCAAGCTTCGGCTCGCGCCGTGGTTCCAGGCGCGCGACCTGGCCGAGATCGCGGCGGCGCTGGACGCGCACCGCGTGCTGTGGGGGCCGTACCAGAGCGTGAAGGAACTGGTGGCCGACGATCCCGCCTGCTCGCTTGGCAACCCGATGTTCACCCGGCCCGACCATGCCGGGGCCGGGCGCTACCTGACGCCGGGCACGCCCCTGGATTTCGGGCTGGCGCGCGACCCGGCCCGGCTGCGGGCCCCGGCGCAGGGCGGCGACACGGACCGGATCCTCGGCCGCCTCGCGGCGGCCCTGGCCTGAGGAGAGGCGGATGAAGCTCGACACCAAGATCAAGCCGACCCTGGTTCACGCCGAGACCCGCGGCGGCCTGCGGGTGATCCGCCTGTCGGACCCGGAGCGCCGCAACGCCCTGTCGGCCGAGATGCGCGCGGCGATCGAGGCCGCGCTTGCCGCCGCCAATGCCGATCCCGCGATCGCGGGCATCGTGCTGGCGGCCGAGGGGCGGGCCTTCTGCGCCGGCGGCGACCTCGGCACGATGGAGGGGATGACGGCGGCCGAGGCCGAGGCGCGGATCCGCGACGCCCATCGCCTGCCGCGCGCGATCCACGCAAGCCCGAAGCCCGTCGTCGCCGCGGTCGAGGGGATCTGCGCGGGCGCCGGCCTTGCCCTGGCGTCGATCTGCGACCTGATGGTGATCGGGGCGGGGGCGCGCTTCGTCACCGCCTTCGAGAAGGTGGGGCTGATGCCGGATCTGGGCGCCTGCTGGTCGGTGGCGCAGCGGATCGGGCCGCAAGCGGCGCGGCGGCTGTTCCTGCTGGGCGGCGATCTCGACGCGCATGACGCGGCGGCGCTGGGGCTGTGCGACCTGCTGGTGGCCGAAGGCGCGGCCGAGACCGAGGCCGAGGCGCTTGCCCTGCGTCTTGCCCGCAGCGCGCCGGGCACGCGCAGCGCGGTGCGCGCGCTGTTCGCGGCGCTGCCGGCGCGGCTTGACGACGTGCTGGCGGCCGAGGCCGCGACGCAGCCCCGGCTGTATCTGAGCGAGGACCTTCGCGAGGGGATCGCCGCCTTCCGCGCCCGGCGCGACCCGGTCTGGACCGGGCGGTGAGCGCCCGGGGCCAGTGCGCCGGCCAGTCCGCCGGTCGTGGCGCCTGTCAGAGCGCGTCCGGCGTCAGCAGCGACAGGCCGAGGGTTGCGCGCCGGCGCAGCCAGGGGCTGGGGCGATAGCGCGGATCGCCGGTCAGGCGCTGCAGCCCCTCGATCACGGCAAGCACCCTGTCGGGCCCTAAGCGGTCGCCCATGGCCAGCGGCCCGTCGGGATAGCCAAGCCCCAGCCGCACCGCGAGATCGACATGCGCCGGCGCGGCGACGCGCTGCTGGGCGATCTCGCAGCCGAGGTTGACGATCACCGCGACGATGCGCTGCGCGATCATCGCGACGGCATCGTTGGCCATCGTGACGGCCGTGCCGTCGGCGGCGAACAGCGCATGGGCGGCGGTCACGGTGTCGGGGCTGGCCCCGACCGGGACGGCCAGCGACCGGCGCGGGCCGTCGAGGCCGAAGAACGTGTCGATCCCCGCGCAGCGCGCGACCGGCCAGCCGTTGCGTGCGGCGATGGTCGCGACATCCTCGCCGATCGGCGCGGTCAGGATCAGGGCATCGTCGGCAGGGGTGGCGCCGCCGTCGACCGTGGCGCCCAGCCCGCGGACCAGCGCCGCGAGTGCGTCCTGCGCAGGCCCCGGCGCGATGAAGACCCGCGCCGGCAGCGGTCCGGCGGGGGCGGGATCCTCGGCGGGGCGCAGGATCTTCTGCCCGTCGTAGCGGTAGAAGCCCGCGCCGGTCTTGCGCCCGTGCAGCCCCGCGGCGATGCGGCGCCGGACGATCGGCGACGAGCGATAGCGCGGATCGCCGAAATACTGCGCGTGCACGCTTTCGACCACCGGGCCCGAGACGTCGATGCCGGTCAGGTCGAACAGCTCGAACGGGCCCATGCGGAACCCCGCGAGGTCGCGCATCAGCGCGTCGATCGCCTGCGGCGGGGCGACATTGTCCTGCAGCAGCTGCAGCCCCTCGGTGTAAAGCGCCCGGCCGGCGTGGTTGACCACGAAGCCGGGCGTGTCGGCGGTGGTCACCGCCAGATGCCCCGCGGCCTCGGCCACGGCCGCCAGCCGCGCGACGACGCCGGGATCGGTCCGCTCGCCCCGGATCACCTCGACCAGCTTCATCAGCGGCACCGGGTTGAAGAAGTGGCAGCCCGCGACCCGGCCCGGCAGCCGGCAGTCGGCGGCGATGGCGGTCACCATCAGCGACGAGGTGTTGGTGGCCAGGATCGCATCCTCGGCCACGATCGCCTCGAGATCGCGAAACAGGGCCTGCTTGATGTCCAGACGTTCGGCCACCGCCTCGATCACGATCCGCGCGGGGGCGAGCGCCTGCAGCCCGCCCGCGGGTTCAAGCCGGGCGACGGCGGCCTCGGCCGCGTCGCGGGTCGTCTCTCCCTTCTCGGCCCGGCGCCGCAGCATCCGGGCGATGAAGCCGGTGGCGTCGCTGACGGCGGCGGGATCGCGGTCGTGCAGCAGAACCGGATGGCCGGCGCCGGCGAACAGCTGCGCGATCCCGCGGCCCATGGTGCCCGCGCCGATCACGGCGATCGTGTCGAGCGCCATCAGTGCGCCTCCGGCCGGGTGATCTGCACGAGGCCGTCGACGGCCACCGCGCCCTCGCCCTCGGGCCCGACCAGAACGGGGTTGATCTCGGCCGCCGCCACGGCGGCGCCCGATGGCGTCGCGAGCGTCGAGAGCGCGGCCACGATCGCCGCCAGCGCCTCGAGATCGCCCTTCGCCTGTCCGCGCGCGCCGCGCAGCGCGGCAAAGCCCCTGACCTCGGCCACCATCTCGCGCGCGGTGTCGAGCGTGACGGGCGCGAGGCGGACCGCGACGTCCTTGTAGACCTCGGCGAGGATGCCGCCGGTGCCGACCATGACCACGGGCCCCGCGACCGGGTCGTCGTGGAAGCCGACGATCGCCTCGGCCAGGCCGCGGTGCATCTTTTGCACGAGGATGCCGGCCGGCACGATCCCGGGCAGGTGGCGCGCGACGGACCCGAGGATGCGGCTGCGCGCGGCGTCCAGCGCGGGCGCGTCGGCGATGCCGACGACGACGCCGCCGAGGTCGGACTTGTGGGCGATCCGGTCGGACAGGACCTTGGCCACCACCGGATAGGCGATGTCGGGCGGGATCGGCGCGTCGGGCCCGAGCACGCGGCTGTCGGCCGTCGCGATCCCGAGGTCGCGGAACAGCCGCAGCGCGGCCTCCTCGTCAAGGGCGTCGCCGGCGAGGTGGGCCGAGATCGCGGCGGGCAGGTCGCGTCGCGGCAGCGGGCGCGGGTCGCGCCACGACAGGTAGGCCTCGATCGCGTCGGCGCAGCCTTCGGGGGTGCGGAAGGCAGGGATGCCGGCCTGTTGCAGCAGCCCCAGCGACTGGACGGCATTGGGGCAGAGGAAGGCCGCGACCGGGGTTCCCGCCTCGGCCCATTTCGCAAGCGGCTTGACCGCGAGATGGGGGTGGAACTCGGAGGACGAGCCCACGACCATCACCACGATGTCGACATCCTCGCGCGCGGTCAGGGCGCCGAAGCAGGCGTCGACCACCTCTTCGCGCGTGCCGCCCATGGTCAGGTCGACGATGGGCGAGGTGCCGATGTCGAGCCCGTGGCCCTTCAGCGTCTCGCGCAGCCCCTCGTCCGGCGGCACGATCGCGATGCCCCGCGCGCCAAGATTGTCGGCGACCAGCGCGCCGCCGCCGCCGGTGGTGGTCACGACCGCCGCGCGGCGCCCGCGCGCCTTCGGCCGGCCGGCCAGCAGTGCCGGCGCCTCGATCAGCGTCTCGAACAGGTTGACGCGCAGAAGGCCCATGTCCTGCAGGAAGGCGTCCATCGCGACGGCGTTGCCGGCCAGCGCGCCGGTGTGCGATTGCGCAAGGCTGCGGCCGAAGTCGGACTGCCCCAGCACATAGGCCAGCACCGGCTTGCCGGCGGCCTGTGCGTCCCAGGCCATCCGCTCCAGATCGTCGCGGTGACGCAGAGTCTCGAGGAACAGGCTCACCACCTCGATCGCCGGGTCGCGCAGCATCATGCTGGCGATCTCGCCCACCGACAGGTCGGCCTCGTTGCCGACCGAGACCAGCGTGCCGTAATGGATGTCGCGCGCCTGCCCGCGCGAGACGAGCGCGCCGATCAGGCTGCCCGACTGCGAGATCAGCCCGAGCGATCCGGGGGCGATGTCGTCGCGTTCCAGCACCGCATTCGCGCTGAGCGTCATCTTGGCATTGGGGTTGATCACCCCGAGGCTGTTCGGCCCCAGAAGCCGCAGCCCGCCCTCGCGCGCCATGGCGACGATGCGTGCCTGCAGCGCCTCGCCCTCGGGTCCCGCCTCGGCGAAACCGCCCGAGAAGATCGATGCGCAGGGCACGCCCGCCTCGATGCAGTCGCGGACCGACCCCTCGATCGCCCCGGTCGGCACCATCAGGTAGGCGTGGTCGACCGGCCGCCCGATCGCGGCGAGCGAGGGGTGGCAGGGCGTGTCGAACAGGGTCTCGTAGCCCGGGTTGACCGGGAAGACCTCGCCCGCATAGCCGTGACGCGCGAGGTAGCGCTGGGGGCGGCTGTTGTTCTTTGCGAGGTTGGCCGAGGCGCCGACGATGGCCACCGACCGGGGCCGGAGAAGCGCGTCGGCGAGGTCGGGCCGGGGGTGCTGCATGATCGTCATTCCGCGGCCTCCATCACCACGGGACGCGGCGGGCGCTGCGAGAAGCTGCGCCCGAAGACCCCCTCGGCGATGCGGTTGCGCATCATCTCGAGCGAGCCGCCCGCGATCATCCAGCCGCGGGTCTTGCGGAAGCAGTATTCCACCAGATGCTCGTCGCAATAGCCGGTGCCGCCCATGATCTGCACCGCCTCGTTCGCGGCGTCGAAGCCGGCGCGGTTGCACATCAGCTTGGCCAGCGCCGTGTCCTGCGCCGAGGGCAGGCCGGTATCGGCCGCGACCGCCGCGCGGTAAAGCAGCATACGCGCGCTTTCCAGCGCGACCTGCATGTCGGCGAACTTCCACTGGATGCCCTGGAAGTCGCACAGCGGGCGGCCGAACTGCCGACGTTCCAGAGCGTGGTCGCGGGCGGCGGCGAAGGCGAATTCGCCCAGCGCGCGGGCGCGGGCGGCATTGCCCAGACGCTCGGCGTTGAAGCCCGAGATCTGCTTCTTGAAGCTGCCGGGGCCGAGCATGACGTTCTCCTTCTCGACCCGGACATTGTCGAAATAGAGCGCGCACCACTGTTCGGTGTTCATGTAGTTCGAGGGCTGGCCGAAGCTGAACCCCTCCTGCCCGCGCTCGATGATGACCGAGCCGATGCCGTCGACGCCGGGGCCGAAGCGACAGTAGATCAGGAAGACGTTGGCCTCGGCGGAATGGCTGGTGAAGACCTTGCCGCCGTTCAGCCGCCAGCCGTCGCCATCCGGCGTCACGCTGGTCACGAGATCGGTGACCGCCGATCCGGCGCCGGCCTCGGTCATGCCCAGCCCGATCGCGACCTCGCCGCGCAGCATCCCGGGCAGGTAGCGTTCCTTTTGCGCCGGTGTCGCATATTCCGCGACGGTGCGGATCGCGCCGAAATTGCCCTGCTGGATCGCGTCGGCGCCGCGCGGGTCATGCAGGGCGACGGTCTCGATCGCGATGATCGCATCCATCAGCGTGCCGCCCTGGCCGCCCTCGGCCTCGGGGATGGTGATGCCCAGAAGACCGGCCTCGGCGGCCAGCCGCGAGGCGTCGAACGGAAATTTCGGATCGTGGGCGCGCTTGAGCGCACCCGGCGCAAGCCGGTCCCGGGCGAAGCGGTCGACCGAGTCCCGGAACTGCCGTTGCTCCAGCGTGAGGTTGAAATCCACGGCTGTCCTCCCTGACGGTGTCGGAGCCTCCCCGCTCCTCAAATGTATAGTCAGGTATACAGGTGTCTGCGTCAACCCTCGTGACCGGACGTCACTGCGGGGGCCGGCGTCCGGCCCCCGGATCGGCCGTCAGGCCGGCCGCCAGGTGTCGCCATGCGCCGCCGGGTCGGAATGCATCGAGATTTCGAACTCGTAGCGGTCGGGGTGATAGAACACCTGCAGATGCTCGACGACACGGCCGAGGTCATCCTCGACCCGGCGCTCGATCCCCAGCACCGGATGGCCGGCGGGCAGGCCCAGCAGCGGGCCGGTGGTCTGGTCGGCGCTGGTGGCGAAGACGCGCTGGTGGGCCTTGCAGGCGCGCACGCCGGCGCTGCGCAGCAGCTGGGTCAGCGACTTCTGCGCCAGGTCGGCGCGGGCGAAGGTCTGGCCGTAGTCTTCCGGGATCCAGGCGATCGAGTAGGAAAAAGGCTTGTCCTTGTAGTGCCGTAGCCGGACCGTGTGCAGGGCCTGCCGGCCTTCGGGCAGGCCCATTTCGCGCCGGATCCGGGCGGGCGGCGTCTCGAAGGCGAAGTGCAGCACCTGCACCTGCGTCCGCAGGCCCAGCACCAGCAGGTTCTCGACCAGGCCCGAGACCTCGGCCCGCACCGGCTCGACCGCGCGCCCCTCGAGCACGACGCTGCCGCGGCCCTTGGCGCGGGCGATGAGCCCGTCTTCGGCCAACTGGTCCATCGCCTTGCGCATCGTCATGCGCGACACGCCGAATTGCCGCGCAAGCTCGACCTCGCCCGGCAGCACCGCGCCCGGCGGATAATGGCCGTCGCGGATCCGGGTCCGCAGCTGGCTGTGAAGGGTCTGGTAAAGCGGCAGTCCGGCCATGTGTCTCTCCTGTCGGACCGCCAGTATAGGCGGCCGGACGCGCGTGGCACAGGGTAATTGTTGTATAGGCGTCTGGACAGGTTACTCTGGCCACCGACTCAAGCCGTCGGGGAGGACAGGTATGGTCGAGATCACGAAAGAGCTGGCGTCGTTCTGCGCCGCGCTGGGAATGCAGGCGCCGCCAAAGCCGGTGCAGGTGCCCGAGACGGTGCGGGCGCGCGCGGCGCTGCTGACGCTTGACGCGCTGGCGATCGCGGTGCGGGCGGGGCATGACGGCGACTCGACGCCCGCGCTGGTCGAGGGGCTGGCGGCCGCGGGCCTTGCCCCGGGCCCGGCGACGGTGCTGGGGCTGGGGTCCGGCCATGGCGCGGCGGTGGCGGCGGGGATCAACGCGGCGCTCGTGCACACGCTCGATTTCGACGACACGCATATCGGCGCCTCGATCCATGTCACCGCGCCGGTGGTGCCGGCGGCGCTTGCCGCGGCAGAGGCCGTCGGCGCCCCGGGCACGGCCGCGCTGCGGGGCATCATCGCCGGGATGGAGGTGATGACCCGCCTCGGCCGCGCGCTGGTGCCGCCGCGGCACTACGCGAAGGGCTATCACCCCACCGCGACCAGCGGGGTCTTCGGCGCGACCGCCGCCGCCTGCGTCGCGATGGGGCTGTCGGCCGAGCAGATCGAGAATGCCTTCGGGATCGCGCTGTCCTCGTGCGGCGGCACGCTGCAGTTCCATGCCAACGGCGCCTGGACCAAGCGGTTGCAGGTGGGGCTCGCGTCCGAGGCCGGGGTCCGCGCGGCCTTCCTGGCCCGGGCCGGCTTCCGCGGCGCGGCCGAGGCGATCGAGGGCGAGCGCGGGTTGCTGCAAGTCTTCAGCGACGCGCCCGAGCCCGGACTGGCGACGGCGGGGCTGGGCACGGGCTGGGAGGTGATGGAGATCGGGGTGAAGCCCTATCCGGCCTGCCGCTTCGCCCATGCCGCGGTCGACGCGCTGCTGGCGATGGCGCGGGCCGAGGGGGCGGGCTTCGCCGCGGCGGTGACGAAGATCGAGATCGGGCTGTCGCGCAAGGCGCTCGCCGCCGTGGCCGAGCCCGAGCCGCGCAAGCGCCACGCGGCCAATATCGTCGATGCGCAGTTCTCGGTCTATTTCCTGGCCGCTGCCGCGCTTCTGACCGGGGGCGTGCGCTGGGACGATTACCCGGGGCTGCTGGGCCGGGCGGATATCGATGCGCTGGCCGACCGGGTGATGCCCTGGCACGATCCGCAGATCGAGGCGCTGTATCCGCGGCGGATGGCGGCCTCGGTCCGGGTGTCGCTGGCGGATGGCCGCAAGCTTGAGGCGCTGGTCGAGTCGCCCTCGGGCGAACCCGACAGTTTCCCGGAGCCTGCGGCGATGATCGACAAGGCGCTGACCCTGACGACACCGGTGCTGGGCGCTGCGCGCGCGCGGGGCTTTTGCGACGCCGTGCGCGGGATCGAGACGGAGCAGGTGGGCGCGATGCTGGCCGCGGGCCTGCCCGAGCTCGCCACCCGGATGGCGCGGCTCGGCTGAGGGCGGCCGGCGGCGGGCAACGCGCGTCGCCGGATCGGGCCGGGCGGATCTTGCCGGGGGAGGGTGGGGCGCGCGACGCCCCCGCCCGCCCCCGGCGGCCGCTCATTTCGCGAGGCTCTCCACCACCGGGCGCATGTCCGTGACCTCGTCCAGCGACCAGATCCGCCGGGCGATGCCGGTCGCCGTCGCCTCGTCGAAGACCAGCCCGGCGAGGGACAGGAACTTGCGCTCCAGCGCATCGTCGGCCAGCGGGTTCGCGGGCGCGCCGTAGGGGTGGTCGAACCGGCAGTCGAGGCTGCGCCCGTCCGTCAGCACCAGCGTCACCACCGCCGGCCGCGTCTCGGGATAGGAGCTGTCACAGTCGGGATCGACCGAGACGGAGACCCGTCCCGCCAGCTCTGCGGTGACCGGGTCGTCGCGGTGCGCGCGGCTGAAGATGTCGACATCGGCGCGGCCGAAGCGGGCGGCCGAGGCGATGACGAAGGGGATGCTCATCTGCGCGCCGGTGAAGCTGGACCAGCTGCGCAGGTCATGCGCCGCGGCGACGGCATAGGTGCCGACGTGGATCCGGGCGATGTCGTCCACCGTCAGCCCGTGATCGCGCATGAGCGTCTGCAGCGCGTCGATCGGCGCATGGATGTGGCGGCAGCAGGCATGGGGCTTGATGTAGCATTCGGTGATTGCGTAGGGCGACCCCTTGCCGGCCGACAGCAGGTCGAGCTGGCCGTAGTCGAAGCTGCCGCTGTCGCCGCCGCCATAGGCGTGGAAGAAGCCGTCGCGCGCCTCGAGGCAGCCGGGTGGGCCCTGCAGACCCTCTTCGGCCAGGACGCCCGCCAGAAGCCCGCGGCTGGCCGCGAACCCGGCGTGCAGCCGCTTCACCTCGCCGCCGTGCAGGAAGGTGAAGAGACCCGAGGCGGTCGAGCAGGCCGCGCCAAGCGCGTTCTCGACCCGGTCGGCATCAAGGCCGCGGATCACCGACCAGACCGCGGCCGCGCCGAAGACCCCGGTCGCGGGCGTGTTGTGAAAGCCGCGCCAGCGCGCGCGCGGGTGGATCGCGGCCGACAGCCGGCACATCACCTCGTAGCCCGCGATGACCGCGCGCAGGAAGGTCGGGCCGTCGCAGCGCGCGTGCCAGGCCGCGGCCAGCGCGGCGGGAATGACGACGGTGCCCGGGTGGACCGAGCCGGCGCGATAGCCGTCATCGACCTCGAGCCCGTGGCCGGCCGTGCCGGCGATCAGCGCCGCGGTCGGCAGGTCGTAGCGTTCGGCCCGGCCGGGGACCGGCACCGCGCCGGTGGCGCCGAAGGCGCGGTGCGCGGCGACCGTGGTCTCGGTCGTCTCCTGCACGGCCCCGGAGATGAGCGCCCCGACGGTGTCGAGCGTGTGGTAGCGCGCCCGGTGCAGGGTGCGCGTGTCGAAGTCCATGTCGCGGGCCGCGGCCACGAACTCGGCCAGTTGCCGGGTCGCGCCCTGCCGGAGCGCCGCGTCGAGCGGTTGCTGGATGGTCATGTCGTCCTCCCTGTCGCCGGCATGGGGCCGGCCACCTCCGTTCGCGGTCCGGGTGCCGGCCGCGTCCTGTCCTTCCGTCCGTGATGAAGGCGCCGGCCCGCGCGGACGGGGGCCGGGTGCCGGATCTAGCGCAGCATCGGCGTCAGCTGGCGGCTGAGATGGGCGAGCTGCGGGCCCAGTTCCTCTTCCAGCTTCTCGCGGCTGACCGCGAAGGACGGCGCGCCGCACAGCAGGCTTTTGAGCGGCTGGGCCCCGGTCGATTTCAGCGGCGTGCCGACCGCGCGCATGCCGTGGTGCCAGTCATCCTCGACATAGCAAAAGCCCCGCTGCTCGACCTGCTCGATGGCCGCGTCGATCTTGGCGCGCAGCAGGCTCCAGTCTTCGGGCGCGTGCTTGCGCTGCAGCAGGTCGTAGAAGAACAGCCGCTCCTCCTGCGGCAGCCCGGCGAGGAAGGCGCGGCCGACCGCCGTCGTCTCGATCGGCACCCGCGACCCGGCCTCGAGATGCAGCGAGGACAGCGAATTGGCGTTGAAGGCATCGACGATGATCATGCTGGAGCGGTCGCGGGCGGCCAGCGCCACCGTCACGTCCTGCGCAAGCGCGAGCTTCTGCATCGGCTCGCGCACCACCTGCCGGACCGTCATGTTCGACAGCACGGCATAGCCCAGCGCGAGGATCGACTCGGTCGGCTCGTACTTCGCCTCGCCCTTGAGGTAACGCAGGTAGCCGAGTTCGGACAGCGTGTGCGTCAGGCGCGTCACCGTGGCCTTCGGAATGCCGGTCGCGAGCGACAGTTCCTGATTGCCCATCGGCCCGGCCCCGGGCTTGAAGGCGCGCAGGATGTCGAAGCCCCGGGCGATCGAGTTGATGAACTTGCGGTCGGCCCCGCGGTCCTCGTCCTGGAATTCGCCTGCCAGCGCCTCTGCCGCGCTGAGGCGCGCGTTCTGCTTGGCCATGCCTGTCTCTCCTGCCAGATCCGGTGCCACGAACCTACCCATACCGGTCCCGCGCCGCAATGACTGCGCATCAAGGGGTCAGGATGAAGTTTAAATGTACCGCATTGCGGAATTCAAGTTCTGAATCCGTCGATTTCAAGCGGCGGGCCGAGGGCCGCGACGGGCGCGCACGCGACCCTCCGCCCCCTTCGCGCCTGACAGCGCTCGGCTGGAGGGTCCGGGTCCCGGAACCTGTGAGGCGTGTTGCAGGGCTTGCGGGCAGGGTCGCGGGCGCCGGCGCCGCGGCGGTCAGAGCCGCCCGCGGTCGGCGCGGGGCGGCATCGCGGGGCTGCCCGCCACCGGCGAATGCGCCAGTTCGCGCCCAACGTAGAGCGTGTAGCTTTCGACGAAATTCAGGAAGGCGGTGGCACGCTCGAGCGCGGCGGCCTCGTCCCCGGCGATGACTGCGGCGGCGATCTGGATGTGGAACTCGGTCAGCTGTTCGTCGCGGTAGCGGCGTGCGAACAGGCTGCGGTATGCCAGCCAGAAGCGCCGGGACAGCGAATACAGCGGCAGCAGCTGGCGCATGAAGGGGTTGCCCGACATGCTGACCAAAAGCGCGATGAAGCTCCGATCGGCCAGCAGCAGTTCGTGCGGGTCCTCCGATCCGAGCTTTTCGGTGAAGGTCTCCATGATCCGCTTGAGCGCGCGGGCCTGCTCGGCCGAGCGGCGGCGGGCGGCGGCGGGCACCAGCACCAGTTCCAGCGCCCGGCGCGTCTCGTAGACCTTCATCTGCGAGGCGAAGCCGAGTTCGCGCACCACCATGCCACGCCGGGGCTGCGCGACCAGCAGCCCCTCTGCCGCGAGCCGCATCATCGCCTCGCGCAGCGGGGTGCGCCCGAACGGCAGCTCCTTCATCAGCGAGGCCTCGACCACCCGCGCCCCCGGGGCGAGGGCCATCGTCACGATCATGTCCTCGAGCGCCTGGTAGGCGAGGTCGGTCTGGTTGTCTCCCGCCAGCTGCATCATCGGCTCCATCGTCCCGGTCTCCTCAGGCGCCTTGCCCCGCGCCCCTGCGCGCCTGCGACCCTTCCGCCCGAGTCTACCGGCGGCGCCGAACGCGGCAAAGGTCCATTCACGCAGGGCGGCGGATTCGGATATCCAGCCGGCCACATGGTATGCGGACGCTCTCCATATAATATATGATCAGTACGACTGCATATATGAAGTGCAAGCGTCCGGTATTTCAGCATCCGGCGCGCGGGGGCAAGAAATACCGACGCGAGGCTGGGTTTTCCTTTGCCCGCGCGGGCAGGCTGTTGCGTGCTCGGGTCCGAGGGCCCCGTTCGGGGGCGGGACACGGGATCGGGACGGGCATGGTGCGACAGCTTTTCAGGAACGCCGACTGGATCGTGGCCTGGGATGCCGCCAGCGGTCGCCATGCCTATCAGCGCCATGCGGATCTGGTGATCGAGGACGGCCGCATCCTTCATCTCGGCCATGGCTATCAGCCACGCGGCGACGAAGCGGTGACCGAGGCGGCGGGGATGATGATCTCGCCCGGCTTCGTCGACATCCACAGCCACCTCTCGCTCGAGCCGATCAACAAGGGCTATACCGACGAGACCGGCTCGCCCGCGCTCTACAACTCCAACCTTTACGAATACATGCCGACGATGGTCGGCGATGCCGAGTCGCTGCCCGACCAGACGCGGATGGCCTGCGCCGAACTGCTGATGTCGGGCGTGACCACGATCGTCGACATGTCGGTCCGGCACGACAGCTGGATCGAGGTGATGGCCGACAGCGGGCTGCGCGCCTGCATCGCGCCGCTGTTTCGCGAGGCCACGTGGTTCACCCGCACCGGCCATGTCGTCGAATACGACTGGAACCGCGACGCGGGCTTTGCCGAGATGGAGGCCGCGCTCGACATCATCGCGCGGGCCGAGGCGCATCCCTCGGGGCGGCTGTTCGGGATGATGACGCCCGCCCAGATCGACACCTGTTCGCCCGAGCTGATCCGCGCGACCCATGCCGCGGCCGAGGCGCGCGGACTGGTCTGGCAGATCCATGCCGCGCAGTCGGTGCCCGAGTTCCACGAGATCACCCGCCGCCACGGCGTCAGCCCGATCCGCTGGCTGCACGATCTTGGCGTGCTGGGGCCGAAGACCATCGTCGGGCACGGCATCTTCCTGGACGACCATCCCTCGACCCCCTGGGGCAGCCGCGACCGCGACCTTGCCCTGCTGGCCGAAAGCGGCGCGACGGTGGCGCATTGCCCGACGGTGTTCTGGCGCCGCGGCATGGCGCTGCAGGATTTCGGCCGCTACCTGCGCGCCGGCGTCAACATGGGCATCGGCACCGACACCTATCCGCACAACATGGTCGAGGAGATGCGCCACGTCGGGATGCTGGCGCGGCTGACCGGCGGGCGGCCGCACACCGTCTCGACCGCCGAGGTCTTCGACGCGGCCACGATGGGCGGCGCGCGGGCGCTGCACCGCGACGACATCGGGCGGCTCGCGCCGGGATGCCGCGCCGACTTCTTCATGGTGGACATGGCGCATCCGCTGATGAACCCGGCGCGCGATCCGCTGCGCTCGCTCGTCTACGCCGCCGCGGACCGCGCGATCGCCCATGTCTTCGTCGACGGGCGGCAGGTGGTGCGCGACGGCGTCGTGCAGACCATCGACCTTGCCGCCGCCGCGGCCGCGGTGAACCGCGCGCAGCAGCGGGCCGAGGCCGAGGTGCCGGGGCGCGACCGCGTCGCGGGCCGCAGCGGCCGCGAGATGTCGCCCCTGTCGTTCGACTTTCTCTGATCTCCGCGCCCGGCCGCCGCGCCGGGCCGCAAATGCCACGCAGATGGCCCCTCCAACAGGACCGGAACCGATGAAGACACTTGGATTTGCCCGCCTGCTCGGCACCGCCGCCGTCCTGGCGATGCTGCCGCTCTCGCTCTCGGCGCAGACGTTGAAGGTGGTGATGGAAAGCCGCCTCTCGGCGCTCGACCCGATCGTCAGCGCCTCGCACCAGACCCGCGATCACGGCTACCTGATCTATGACACGCTGCTCGGGCTTGATGCCGAGCAGGTCGTGCAGCCGCAGATGGCGGACTGGGACGTGTCCGAGGACGGCAAGGTCTACACCTTCACCCTGCGGGACGGCCTGGCCTTCAGCGATGGCGCGCCGGTGACCAGCGCCGACTGCATCGCCTCGATCGACCGCTGGTCGCAGCGCGACACGATGGGCAAGGCGCTGATGACGGTGACCGAGCGGATCGAGGCCATCGACGACAAGAGCTTCCGCGTCACCCTGTCGACGCCGACCTCGATCATCCTCGACGCCTTCGCCAAGCCCTCGGGCGTGCCGCTGTTCATCATGCCCGAGCGCGTCGCCAAGGCCCCGCTGTCCGAGCCGATCACCGATTACACCGGCTCTGGCCCGTTCGTCTTCGAGGCCGACCGCTTCGAGCCCGGCGTGCACGCGTTCTATCGCAAGAACGAGGCCTATGTGCCGCGCGACGAACCGCCGAGCTGGTTCGCCGGCGGCAAGGTCGCGAAGGTCGACGAGATCGAGCGCATCGAGATGGCCGACCAGCTGACCTCGCTGAATGCGCTAACCAGCGGCGAGATCGACTATCTGCAGACCGTGCCCTTCGACCTGATGCCGATGCTCGAGGGCAACGAGGACATCACCAGGGTCACGCTCGATTCGATCGGCTACCAGATCGGCTACCGCCTGAACGCGCTGCAGCCGCCCTTCGACAACAAGCTGGTGCGCGAGGCCGCGCTTTACGCCATCGGCCAGGCCGACGCGATGCAGGCCCAGTTCGGCGATCCGTCGTTCTACGAGATCTGCGGGGCGGCCTTCGGCTGCGATCTGCCCTATGCCTCGGACGAGATGGCCGACATGGTCGTCGAAAGCGACATCGACAAGGCCAAGGCGCTGCTGGCCGAGGCCGGCTATGACGGCGCGCCGGTCATGCTGTTCCACGTCACCGACATCTCGGCCTTCGACAGCGTGCCGCTGGTCATGGCCGAGCAGCTGCGCGCCGCGGGCTTCACGGTCGAGATGCAGTCGATGGACTTCATGACGATGCTGTCGCGCCGCGCAAACAAGGGCCCGGTCGCGGACGGCGGCTGGTCGATCTTCGTGACCTCGTGGCACAAGACCGAGATCTCGGACCCGATCCGCAGCTACATGGTCTCGGCCTCGGGCGAGGATGGCTATGCCGGCTGGGTGAAGGTCCCCGAGATCGAGGAGCTGCGCACCGCCTTCCTGTCGGCCGCGTCCGAGGAGGAGCGGCTGCGGATCGCGAGCCGGATCCAGACGCTGAGCTACGAGAACGGCGTCTTCGCGCCGCTCGGCGGCTATCGGCGTGTCACCGGGCTTGGCAAGGGGGTCACGGGCGCGATCGAGGCGCCGGCGAACCTGTTCTGGAACATCTCCAAGGACGGCGAGTGATCCCATGTGGGGCTATGTCCTGAAACGGACCCTGTCCATCATCCCCGTCTCGGGGGTGGTGGCCGTGCTGGCCTTCCTGCTGCTGCGGCTGTCGCCGGGCGACCCGGCCATCATCATGGCCGGGGATTCCGCGACGGCCGAGCAGATCGCCGCGATGCGCAGCCACATGGGGCTGGACCAGCCGCTGGTGGCGCAGTTCCTGCTGTGGCTGAGCCACATCCTGCGCGGCGACCTTGGCGTTTCGCTGCATTCCGCGGTGCCGGTGACCGAGATGATCGGCGGGCGCGTCGGCCCGACGCTGGCGCTGGCGGTGACGACGATGACCTTCTCGGTGCTGGTCGCGATCCCGATGGGGCTGCTGGCCGCCTGGGCGCGGGGCACCTCGCTTGACCGCGCGATCATGGCGCTTGCGGTGCTGGGCTTTTCGGCGCCGGTCTTCGTCACCGGCTACACGCTGGTCTGGCTGCTGTCGATCAAGGCCGGCTGGTTCCCGATCCAGGGCTATGCCGGCCTGTCCGAGGGCTTCTGGGCCTTCGCCCGCCACATCGCGCTGCCGGCGCTGTCGCTGTCGACGATCTATGTCGCGCTGATCGCCCGGATCTGCCGCAGCTCGATCCTCGAGATCCTGAACGAGGATTTCATCCGCACCGCGCGGGCAAAGGGCGCGGGCGAGACCACGGTGTTCCTGCGCCATGCGCTGCGCAACGCCGCCGTGCCGATCGTGACCGTGATCGGGCTGGGCGCGGCCTTCCTGATCTCGGGCGTCGTCGTCGCCGAGAGCGTGTTCAACATCCCGGGCGTCGGGCGGCTGGTGGTCGAGAGCGTGCTCGCGCGCGACTACCCGCTGATCCAGGCGCTGATCCTGCTGTTTTCTTGCGTCTACATCCTGCTGAACCTGGTGATCGACCTCAGCTACACGCTGCTCGATCCCCGGATCCGGTACTGAGCGAGGGCCCGTCATGCGCGCAAACCCGTCATCCCCCCGCCACCCGGTGCCCGGCCGATGATGCCGCCCGCAAGGTCCCTTGCCCCCGCGCTGCCGGTGCACGCGGTCCCCGCCAGCCTGCTGCGGCGTGCCGCCGGCAACTGGACGGTGACGCTTGCCGCGACGGTGCTGGGGCTGATGGTGGCGGCCGCGGTCTTCGCGCCGCTGCTGAGCAGCCATTCGCCGCTCGACATCTCGCCCACCACCCGGATCAAGCCGCCCTCGGCGGCGTTCTGGTTCGGCACCGACATGCTGGGGCGCGACATCTACACCCGCGTGCTTTACGGCGCGCGCACCTCGCTGGTGGTGGGGGTGGTGGCGGCGGTGCTGTCGATCGCGCTGGGTCTCGTGTTCGGGTTGCTCGCGGGGTATTTCCGGCTGCTGGACGCGATCCTGATGCGGATCATGGACGGGATCATGTCCGTGCCTTCGATCGTGCTCGCGGTCGCGCTGGTCGCGGTCGCGGGATCGAGCCTCGGCACCGTGCTGGTCGCGATCGTGATCCCCGAGTTTCCGCGCGTCGTGCGGCTCGTGCGCGGGGTGATCCTGAACGCGCGGACCGAGCCTTATGTCGAGGCCGCGATCTCGATGGGGACGCCGCTGCCGCGGCTGCTGTGGCTGCACATGATCCCCAACACCGTGGCGCCGCTGATCGTGCAGGGCTCGTTCATCCTGGCCTCGGCGATCCTGACCGAGGCCGCGCTCAGCTTCCTTGGCGTGGGCCTGCCGGCCGAGGTCCCGTCCTGGGGCAACATCATGTCCGACGGGCGCAAGTTCTTCCAGATGCTGCCGGGTCTGATCTTCTTCCCGGGTATCTTCCTCGCGCTGACGGTGCTCAGCATCAACCTGATCGGCGACGTGCTGCGCGACGCGCTTGATCCCCGGCTGGCGAGGCGCCGCTGATGACCGACCCGACACCCCCCGTCCTGCAGATCCGCGACCTGACCATCGGCCTGAAGGCGGGCCCGGCGCTGGTGCGCGACCTGACGCTCGAGATCGCGGCCGGCGAGACGCTCTGCGTCGTCGGCGAGAGCGGCTCGGGCAAGTCGCTGACCTCGCTCGCGGTGATGGGGCTTCTCGACCGCGAGGCGCTCGAGATCCGCGGCGGCACGATCGGCGTCGCCGGCGAGGACGTGCTCGCCGCCACGCCTAAGCGGCTGCGCGAGATGCGCGGCGGCGTGATGTCGATGGTGTTCCAGGAGCCGATGACCGCGCTGAACCCGGTCGAGCCGGTCGGCGCCCAGGTCGAGGAGGTGCTGCGCCTGCACGGCGAGCGCAATGCCGCGCGCCGCCGCGCCCGGGTGCTGGAGATGCTGGCCGAGGTGCACCTGCCCGAGCCCGAGCGGATCTATCGCAGCTATTCGCACGAGCTGTCGGGCGGGCAGCGCCAGCGCGTGGTGATCTGCATGGCGCTGGTGATGCGCCCCAGGCTGCTGATCGCGGACGAGCCGACGACGGCGCTGGACGTGACCACGCAAAAGCAGATCCTCGCGCTGATCGACGAGTTGAAGGCGCGCACCGGGACCGCGGTCCTGTTCATCACCCACGATTTCGGCGTCGTCTCCGAGATCGCGGACCGGATCTGCGTGATGAACCGCGGCGACGTCGTCGAGACCGGCACGCGCGATCAGGTGCTGTCCGCGCCCCGGCACGACTACACGCGGATGCTCGTCGCCTCGGTCCCGGGCCTGGTGCCGCCGCCGGCGCGCGCGGTGGGCCGGGACGTGGCGCTGAAGGTCGACGCGCTCGCCAAGACCTATGGCGCGCGCGGGATGTTCGGGCGCGGCCGCAGGGTGCAGGCGCTCCGGCCCTCGGGCTTCGCGCTGCACCGGGGCGAGATCGTCGGCATCGTCGGCGAGAGCGGATCGGGCAAGACCACGATGGCGCGCTGCCTGTCGCGCCTGATCCAGCCGACGGCAGGGCGGATCGAGCTTGAGGGGCGCGACATCTCGGGCCTGCGCGAACGGGCGCTGCGCGAGAGCCGGCGCAACCTGCAGGTCGTGTTCCAGGACCCGTTCCGCTCGCTGAACGCGCGGATGAAGGTGCGCGACCTGATCTGCGAGGGCATGATCAACTACGCCGTCCCGCGCGCCAGCGCCCATGCCCGCGCGGGCGCCCTGCTTGAGCGGGTCGGGCTTGGCCGCGATGCGCTCGACCGCTATCCGCACCAGTTCTCGGGCGGGCAGCGCCAGCGCATCTGCATCGCGCGCGCCCTCGCGCTCGATCCCTCGGTGCTGATCGCGGACGAGGCGGTCTCGGCGCTCGACGTCTCGGTGCAGCGCCAGGTGCTGGACCTGCTGGCCTCGCTGCGCGACGAGCGCGACATCGCCATCCTCTTCATCACCCACGACCTGCGCGTCGCCGCCCAGATCTGCGACAGGATCCTGGTGATGAAGGCGGGCGAGGTGGTCGAGCAGGGCCCGGCGGCGCGGGTGCTGACGGCGCCCGACCATCCCTATACCCGCGACCTGCTGGCCGCGGCGCCCGGTCGCGACTGGGATTTCGCGAATTTCCGCCCCCAGCGCGCGACCGCCGCGCCGGCCCATGGATGACCCCCAGATGATCACAAGGAGAACGACATGCGCCAGATAGGTGTCGATGTCGGTGGCACCTTCACCGACCTGGCCTTCTCGGACACGGAGACCGGCCGTTTCGAGATCCACAAGCTGCCCTCGACGCCCGACGATCCGTCGCGCGCGGTCATCGACGGGATCAACCAGCTGTGCGCGCAGATCGACCTGCCGCGCGCGGCGCTCGACAAGGTGATCCACGGCACCACGGTCGCGACGAACGCGATCCTCGAATATGACGGCGCCGAGGCCGGGATGATCACCAACGCGGGCTTCCGCGACATCGTGCACATCGGCCGCCACCAGCGCCCGCAGCACTATTCGATCGCGCAGGACATCCCCTGGCAAAGCCGCCCGCTGGTCAAGCGCCGCTTCCGCAAGACCGTCGGCGGCCGACTGGTCCCGCCCTTCGGCGCGGAACTCGAGGCGCTGGACGAGGCGGGCGTGCGCACCGCCGCCGAGGAGCTGCGCGACGCCGGCATCCGCTCGATCGCGATCTGCTTCCTGTTCTCGTTCCTCAACAACGCCCACGAGGAGCGCGCGGCCGAGATCGTGCGCGAGGTGATCCCCGACGCCTTCGTCACCACCTCGTCCTCGGTCACCCAGCAGTTCCGCGAGTTCGAGCGCTTCACCACCAACGCGATGAACGCCTTCGTCGGCCCGAAGGTGCGCACCTATGTCCAGCGGCTCGAGGCGGCGCTGAAGGACGCGGGCTATGGCTGCGACCTGCACATCATGGCCTCGAACGGCGGCATCGCCACGGCGCAGACGATCATCGACAACCCGGTCCTGACGCTGATGTCGGGCCCGGCGGCGGGCGTGATCGGCGGGGCTTTCGTCGGCGCCGCCTCGAAGCGCGACCGGCTGATCACCTTCGACGTCGGCGGCACCTCGGCCGACATCGGCATCGTCGTCGACGGCAAGTATGCCGAGGCGACCGCGCGCGACACCGAGATCGCGGGCTACCCGGTGCTGGTGCCGATGATCGACGTGCACACGATCGGGGCCGGCGGCGGCTCGATCGCCTATCGCGACAAGGGCGGCGCCTTCTGCGTCGGGCCCCGCAGCGCCGGCGCGCGCCCCGGGCCGGCGGCCTATGGCCACGGCGGCACCAGCCCGACGGTCACCGACGCGAACGTGGTGCTGGGCCGGCTGGACAGCGACAATTTCCTCGGCCAGGGCATGCGGCTTGACGTGGCGGCGGCGCAACGGGTGATCGGCGCGCTGGCCGAGACACTCGGGCTCGACCCGCTCGAGGCGGCGGCCGGCGTGCAGACCGTGGTCAATGCCAACATGGCGAACCTGATCCGCACCCGCACCGTGCAGAAGGGGCTCGACCCGCGCGAGTTCACGCTGGTGGCCTTCGGCGGCGGCGGGCCGCTGCAGGCGATCGAGGTCGCCGACGGCCTCGGGATCCCCGACGTCCTGATCCCGCCCGCGCCCGGCATCAACTCGGCCATCGGCCTTCTGACCACCGACATCCGCTATGACGAGGTGCGCACCACCTTCGAGAAAAGCACCGCCTTCGACCTGCCGCGCTTCGCCGGCATCGTGCGCGGCATGGCCGGTCTCGTGGCCGCGAGCCTCGCGCGGGACGGCTTCGCGCCCGAGGCGACGCGCACCGCCTATGCCGCCGACCTGCGCTATGAAGGGCAGGGCTACGAGCTGCGGGTGGATCTTGATCCGGGCCTCGACGCGGCGGCGGTGACGCGGCTGTTCGCCGACTTCGAGGCGCTGCACGAGGCCGAATACGGCAAAAGCTTCCCCGGCAACCCGATCGAGGTGGTCAACGTCCGCGTCATCGGCCGCGGGCTGGTGCCGAAATTCCGCGGGCTGACCCATGCCGGCGGCCCGGATTTCGATGCCTGCCGGATCGGGGCCAAGCCCGTCGTCTTCCGCCGCGACGGCGTTCTGACCCCGGTCGACACCCCGATCTACGAGCGTCGCGGCCTGCCCCTGTGCGAGGGGCGGCCGGGCCCGGCGCTGATCGTGCAGAAGGACACCACCACCTACGTTCGCCCCGAAGACAGCTTCACCGTCGAGGCGAACGGCAACCTGATCGTCCACGTCAACGCGCTCGCCGGCACCGCGGCCGCGCTGCGGGCAGCAGAGGAGGCCTGAGACATGAGCCCCAAGGACCTGACCAAGATCGACCCGGTGATGGCCTCCGTCATCCAGGGCGCGCTGCAGAACATCGCCGTCGAGATGGGCCACAAGCTGATGCGGATGGCCTATTCCTCGATCATCCGCGAATCCGAGGATTTCGGCGCCGCGCTGACCGATGCCGAGGGCCTGCAGATCGCCGAGACCACGCAGTCGACGCCGCTGCAATGCGGCCCGATCCCGGGCTACGTGCGCGACGTGCTGGCCCGGATCGCCGAGCGCGGCGACATCATCCGCGACGGTGACGTGATCCTGCACAACGACCCCTACGGCGGCGCGAGCCACGGGCCCGACATCGCGGTGATCGTGCCGATGTTCCACGAGGGCACGCTCGTCGGCTTCTCCTGCACCACGGCGCACCACCTCGACGTGGGCGCGCTGACGCCGGGCTCTGCCGGGATCGTCGACGCGATCGACGTCTTTGCCGAGGGGCTGCAGATGAAGGCGCTGAAGTTCCATGACGCGGGGCGGCGCAACGACGTGGCCTGGCAGTTCCTGCGCGACAACGTGCGCGCGCCCGACATGGTGGTCGGCGATCTCGAGGCGCAGGTGGCGGCCTGCCGCATCGGCGCGGGCCGCTTCGCCGAGCTGATCGGGCGCTACGGCGTCGAGGCGATCCGCGCCGCCGCCGCCGACCTGATGGACTATTCCGAACGCCTGATGCGCCAGGCGATCGCGGCGCTGCCCGATGGCACCTACCGCGCCGAGACCATGCTCGACGGCTTCCTCGACGACCCGGCCGAGCATCGCCGCGACCTGCCGGTCGTGGTGACGCTGACCGTGACCGGTGACGAGCTGATGGTCGATCTCGAGGGGACCGCGCCGCAGGTCGAGGACCGCCCCGTCAACATGCCCTTCGTCGGCACCACCGACATCGCGGTCTGGCTCGCGGTGCGCTCGATCCTTCTGGACAGCGACACCTATGGCTACATCCCGCAGAACTCGGGGCTGACGCGGCCGATCACGATCCGCGCGCCGAAGGGCTGCCTTGCCAACCCGATCTTCCCCGCGCCGGTCATCGCCCGCTTCACCGGCGGGTTGCAGCTGTCCAACACCGTGATGAAGGCCCTGGCGCAGGCCGCGCCCCGGCTGGTCTCGGCCGGGGTCGGCAACCTCAAGGTCATCTCGTTCTCGGGGCTGCGCGACACCGGACACTGGGTGCACATGGAGATCTTCGAGGGCAGCTATGGCGGGCGCTTCGGCAAGGACGGGCTCGACGCGGTCGACACGCTTTACGCCAACACCCGCAACAACCCGATCGAGGACATCGAAAGCCACTTGCCGCTGCGCGTCACCCGCTACGAGCTGAACGACGCCGGCCGCCCCGGCGCGGGCAAGTGGCGCGGCGGCTACGGCTCGATCCGCGAATTCGCCTTCCTCGAGACCGGCGGCGCCTCGGTCGAGGGCGACGGCCACAAGTACCGCCCCTGGGGCTTCGACGGCGGCACCGAGGGCGCGACGGCGGCGCTCGACCTTGTCGATGCCGCCGGCACCGTGCGCTCGATGCCCTCGAAGATCCCCTATACCCGGGTCGGCAAGGGCGGGGTGTTCCGCGCGACCGGCCCGGCCGGCGGCGGCTATGGCGACCCGTTCGAGCGCGATCCCGCGCTGGTGCGCGAGGACCTGCTGGACGGGCTGCTGAGCGCCGAGGCGGCGGCCGAGGATTATGGCGTCGTGATCTCGGCCTCGGGCGAGATCGACCTTCCCGCAACCCAGGCCCGGAGGACCCGCGCATGAGCCTGCATCCCGACCGTCTCGCCGTGGCGCAGATGGGCCCGAACAACCGCGCCGACAGCCGCGCCCAGATCGTCGAGCGCCACATCGCGCTGATGGAGGAGGCGGCCTCGGCCGGGGCGGGCTTCGTGCTGTTCCCCGAACTGTCGCTGACCACCTTCTTCCCGCGCTGGCTGATCGAGGACGAGGCCGAGCTTGACAGCTTTTACGAGGCCGAGATGCCCAACGACGGGGTCGCGACGCTGTTCTCGCGCGGGCGCGAACTGGGGATCGGCTTCAGCTTCGGCTATGCCGAGCTGGCCGAGGAGGCGGGCGCCAGGCACCGCTACAACACCTCGATCCTCGTCGACGGGCAGGGCCGGATCGCGGGCAAGTACCGCAAGGTGCACCTTCCGGGCCATTCCGAACCGCAGCCGCGCACCTTCCAGCACCTTGAGAAGCGGTATTTCGAACCCGGCAACCTCGGCTTCCCGACCTTCCCCAGCATGGGGCGGACCTTCGGCATCTGCATCTGCAACGACCGCCGCTGGCCCGAGACGCACCGCTCGCTGCGGCTGAACGGCGCGGACACGATCATCGTGGGCTACAACACGCCCACCGATCACACCGGCCACGCCTCGGTCGACGCGCTGTCGCTGTTCCACAACCAGCTGTCGCTGCAGGCCGCGGCCTACCAGAACTCGGTCTGGGTGCTGGGCGCGGCGAAATGCGGGGTCGAGGATGGCTCGTTCATGCTCGGGCAGAGCATGATCGTCGCCCCCTCGGGCGAGATCGTGGCCCAGGCGCGGTCGGTCGCGGACGAGGTGATCGTGGCGACCTGCCCGGTGGCCGAAACCGTGCCCTACCGCGAGACGATCTTCTCGTTCGAGAAGCACCGCCGCCCCGAGTGCTACGGCGCCATCACCGCGCCGCGCTGAGACGACGGGCCGCGGCCCGCCCGGGGCCGCGCCCGCGAACCTGTGCCGCCCCGCCCGCCGGGGTCCCGCCATCGGAGGCGTCATGGCATTCGACATCACTTCCGGCGCGCCGCTCGGCCGCGCGGTGCGGCTTGACGGGCTGGCGAAGTCCTACCGCGATTTCCACGCCGTGCGGCCGATGTCGCTCGAGATCGGGGCAGGCGAGTTCCTGTCGTTCCTCGGACCCTCGGGCTCGGGCAAGACCACGACGCTGATGATGCTCGCGGGGTTCGAGCGGCCCTCGGCGGGGCGGATCCTGCTTGGCGGGACCGAGATCACCGCGATGGCGCCGGCGCAGCGCGGCATCGGCATGGTGTTCCAGAGCTATGCGCTGTTTCCGCACATGACGGTGGCGCAGAACGTGGCCTTCCCGCTGCGGATGCGCGGCATCGACCGCGCGGCGCAGGTGCGGCGCGTGGGCGAGATGCTGGAGCTGGTGGGCCTGGGCGACCTGGCGCGGCGCCATCCCGCGCAGCTTTCGGGCGGTCAGCAGCAGCGCGTCGCGCTGGCGCGCGCGCTGGTCTTCCGCCCGCCGGTCCTGCTGATGGACGAGCCGCTCTCGGCGCTCGACAAGTACCTGCGCGGGCGCCTGCAGGTCGAGATCAAGCGCATCCAGCGCGAACTGGGGATCACCGTGGTCTTCGTCACCCACGACCAGGAAGAGGCGATGTCGATGTCCGACCGCATCGTCGTGATGCAGGAGGGCGCCGTCGCCCAGATGGGCCCGCCGGAGGTGCTGTACCAGCAGCCGCGGACCGAGTTCGTCGCGGGCTTTCTGGGCGAGACCAATTTCATCACGCGTCCCCTGCTCGGCACCGCGGCGGGCCGGCTGACGATCGACATGGCGACCGGGCCGGTCACGGTGGCGGTGCGGGCGGACGCGGTGCCCGGCGCCGTGACCGCCGGCCCGGTGACCGTCGCGATCCGGCCCGAGCATCTGGGCTTCCACCCCGATCCTGCCGGGATCGCGGTGGTGCGCGAGGTGACCTATGTCGGCGATCACCGCCGCTACGAGCTTGCGCTTGATGACGGCACCGAGATGGTCGCGCGGCGGCAGGAGACCGAGGGCGCGGCCCCGGTGGCGCGGGGCGCGCGCGTGACGCCGGACTGGCCGCTGTCGCGGCTGCGGCTGTTTTGCGACGGGCGGGCGCTGCAATGACCCTGCGGGCCGATGCCCCGGCACCGGCGGGTGTGCCGGCGCGGTCCTGCGGGCTGCTGCTGCTGCCGCTCGCGGCCTTCATCCTCGTGTTCTACCTTGTCCCGGTCGCCCTGATGCTGGGCCGCAGCGCCGGGCCGGCCCTGGATTTCGCGCCCTACGCGACCGCCCTCGGCTCGGCCGTCGCGGCCAAGGTCTTTCTCTACACGGTGCAGGTCGCGGCGGTGACGACGCTGCTGACGCTGATCATTGCCTTCCCGCTGGCCTATGTCATCGCGACCAGCCCGCCGCGCGTGGCCGCGATCCTGATGGCGATCGTGCTGGTGCCGTTCTGGACCTCGATCCTGATCCGCTCCTATGCCTGGATGGTGCTGCTGGGCCGCAGCGGCATCCTCAACGAGCTTCTGCTGTGGTCGGGCCTGGTCGAGACGCCGGTGCGGATGCTGAACACCCGCTTCGCCGTCTACGTCGGGATGGTGCACGTGCTTTTGCCGTTCATGATCCTGCCGGTGCTGGGGGCGCTGCGCGGCATCGACGGGCGGCTGGTGGCCGCGGCCGAGAACCTGGGCGCGGGTCCCTGGGCGGTGCTGCGCCACGTGATCGTGCCGCTGGCGCTGCCGGGCGCGGTCGCGGGATCGGTGCTGGTCTTCGTGCTGTCGCTGGGCTTCTACATCACGCCCGCCCTGATCGGCGGGCCGTCGGACATGACGATCTCGATGCTGATCACGCAGGAGGTCGAGCTTTACCGCTGGGACGTCGCCGCGGCCTATGCCGCGGTGCTTCTGGTGATGACGCTGGCGATCCTGGCGTTCGCGTCGCGGGTCGTCCGGCTGGACCGCGTCCTGGGAGGGGGCGGGAAATGAGCCGCGCGATCCGTCTCTCCGGGCCCCGGACGGGGGCGCTGCTGTGGCTGGCCGCGGGGCTGGTCGCGCTGTTTCTCATCCTGCCGGTGCTGATCATCCTGCCGGTCTCGTTCTCGGCCGGCAGCTTCCTGTCGTTCCCGCCGCCGGGCTGGAGCCTCAGGTGGTACCGGGTGCTGCTCGAGCGCGACGTCTGGTGGCAGAGCGCGTGGCTGAGCCTGTGGATCGCCGCGCTGGTGACGCTGGCCGCGACGGTGCTGGGCACCGCTGGGGCGTTCGGGCTGGTGCGCGGGCGGTTCCCCGGGCGCGGGCTGCTTCTGGCGGTGATCCTGTCGCCGCTGATCGTGCCGGGGGTGATCGTCGCCATCGCGCTTTACTTCTTCTACGCCCGGCTCGGCTTCGTCGGGTCGCCGCTCGCGATCGCGGTCGCGCACACCACGCTCGCGGTGCCCTTCGTCGTCGTCAATGTCGCGGCCGCCCTGCAGGGCGTGGACCGCCGGCTCGAGATGGCGGCGATGAACCTTGGCGCCGGCGGCTGGGACACGTTCCGGCTGGTGACGCTGCCGATCATCCGCCCCGGCATCCTCGCCGGGGCGCTCTTCGCCTTCATCTCGTCCTTCGACGAGCTGATCATCTCGCTTTTCGTGGCCGGCCCGCGCCAGGTGACGCTGCCGCTCCGGATGTGGGAAGGGATGCGCAGCTCGCTCGACCCCTCGCTGGCGGCGGTCTCGGTGCTGGCGATCGCGGCCTCCGTCGCGCTGTTCGTCACCTCGACCTGGCTGCAGGCCCGCGCCAGGCGCCGCACCGGAGCCCGCCCATGAGCCCGCCCACAAGCCTGCCCGAAAGCCCTTCCGCAAGCCCGTCCGGGCGCGGGTCCGTCGGCCTGCCCGTGACGCCGCGGCGCATCCTGATCACCTGCGGCCACGTGATCGGGTTCCGCGACGGGGCGCACCGCCACCTGCGCAACGGCTCGGTCGTGGTCGAGGGCAACCGCGTGGCCGAGGTGACGGGCGCCACCGTGGCGGGCGATTTCGACCAGCGCGTCGACTGCCCCGAGGGTCTGCTGACGCCGGGGCTGATCGACATGCATGCCCACATGGCCTCGGCCCCCTACGACCGGTCCTTCGTCGAGGATGTCGGCAAGCCGGGCTTCTACTTCTCGGGCCTGCCCGAGCTGCTGCCCGCGCTGGTCGCCGCGCTCGATCCCGAGGCGGAGCGCGCGGCGATCGACTTCTCGATGGCCGAGCTGACCCGCAGCGGCACCACCACGGTCTTCGAGATCGGCGGCCGTGGCGACGACACCGCCGCGGCGGTCGAGCGCGCGGGCCTGCGCGCCTGGATCGGCGAGGGCTACGGCGCGGCGAAGTGGCGGACGCGCGACGGCCGGCGGATGAGCTTCGACTGGAAGCCCGACGGCGGCCTGCCGGGGCTGGAGGCCGCGCGCGACTTCTGCGCCCGCGTGCACGGCCGGGCCGGCGGCCGCATCCACGGCCAGTTCACGCCGATGCAGGTGGCCATGGTCACGCCCGAGCTGCTGGCGCGCACCGATGCCATCGCCCGCGAGATGGGCCTGCCGGTGACGCTGCACACCGCCGAAGCCGTGTTCGAGTTCCACGAGATGGTCCAGCGCGAGGGCTGCACGCCGATCGAGTGGCTCGCGCGGCAGGGCGTCCTGTCCGAGCGGATGATCCTGGGGCACACCATCTTCACCAGCGGCAATTCCTGGCTGAACCATCCCGGCCGCGACCTTGCGATCCTGGCCGACAGCGGCGCCTCGGTCGCGCATTGCGCCTGGGTCTTCGCCCGGCGCGGCATCATGATGGAAAGCTTCGCGCGGTATCGCGACGCGGGCGTGCGCATGTGCCTGGGGTCGGACACCGCGCCGCAATCGATGCTGCAGGCGATGCGCAGCGCCTCGATCCTGTGCAAGGTCGCGGATCGCGACAGCCGCCGCGCCTCGGCGCGCGAGGTGTTCGATGCCTGCACCCTTGCGCCCGCGGCGGTGCTCGGGCGTGACGACCTGGGCCGCATCGCGCCGGGGGCGATGGCGGACCTGCTGATCTGGGACACGCGGGGCGTCTCGCTCGCGCCGCTGCGCGACCCGTTGCGCAACCTCGTCTTCTCGGCCCAGCCCGAGGACCTTGCCCATGTCATGGTCGACGGCGACTGGCTGATGACCGGGGGGCGGCTGCTGAAGGTCGATGCCGCCGCCGCGAGCGCCGGGCTGCAGCGGGCGGCCGAACGCGTCTGGGCGCGCATCGGACCCGGCGACTGGGCCGGTCGCGGCATCGACGCGCTGTCCCCGCCGGAGCTGGCGCCATGGTGATGGCGGACCCTCTCGCCCCGGGGCGCGGGGCCGGGCGCGACGGCAACCTCGTCGACCTCGCCTACGAGCGGATCGAGGAGCTGATCGTGCTGATGCAGATGGCGCCCGGCGCGCGGGTCGTCGAACACGCGCTGGTCGAGCGGCTGGACATCGGCCGCACGCCGGTGCGCGAGGCCCTGCTGCGGCTGGCCGCGGACGGCCTTCTGGTGCCCGCGGCGCGGCGCGGGCTTCAGGTGTGCGACCTCGACTTCGGGCTGCAGTTCCGCGTTCTCGAGGCGCGCCGCGCGCTGGAATGCGTGCTGGTGCCCGCCGCCGCGCGCCGGCGCAGCCCCGAGGAAGCCTGCGAGATGCGCGCCCTTGTCGCCAGCTTCCGCGCGCTGTCGGGCAGCGCCCGCAGCGACGAGCTGCTGCGGCTGGACGGCCGCTTCGTCCGGCTGCTGCTGCGGCTGTCGGGCAACCCGTTCCTCGCCCGGATCCTGCCGCTCTATTCGCTGTCGCGGCGGTTCTGGCTCGCGCATCGCGATCTCTACCTGCGCCAGTTCCGGGACGAGACGCTGACCGAGTTCCACATCCGCATCGGCGAGGCGGTGGCCGAGGGGGACGAGGCCGCGGCCCGCGCCGAGACCGAGGCATTCCTGACCTGCGTCGAAGCCTATACCACCTACCTCGGCCGCGAACTGGCCGGGCGCGAAAGGACCTGAGATGACGACCGACGACCGCGCCCCGGGCGCAACGCTGATCCGCGGGATCGACTGGCTTCTGGCCCATGACGCGGGCGCGGACCGCCACGTGATGCGGCGCGGCGCCGATCTTGCGTTCCGGGACGGGGTCTTCGTCGATCCCGCCGCGCTGGCCCCTGCCGACATCGCGCAGGAGATCGACGGCCGCGACCTGATGGTGATGCCCGGTTTCGTCGACATCCATGCCCACCCCGGCTTCGAGACGATGCTGAAGGGCCTGACCGAAGAGGTCGCGAGCCGCGCGCTGGGCCTCAGTTCGCTTTACGAATACCTGTTCCTGTTCGACACCACGCACGAGGGGATGGTCGCCGCGACGCAGGTGGCGCTGACCGAGCTGATGCAAAGCGGCATGACGACGATCTGCGACCTGTCGACCCCGCACGAGGGCTGGATCGACACGCTCGCCGCCAGCGGCCTGCGCGCCTATGCGACGCCGATGTTCCGCGACGGGCGCTGGTACACGAAGAACGGCCACGAGGTGCTGTACCAGTGGGACACCGCCGCGCAGGCCGATGCCCGGATGGCCGCCGCGCTGGCCGAGGTCGATGCCGCGATCGCCCATCCCTCGGGGCGGTTGTCGGGGATGATCTGCCCCGCCCAGATCGACACCTGCACCGAGGGCCGGTTCCGCGATGCGCAGGCCGAGGCGCGGGCGCGCGGGCTCAAGCTGCAGACCCATGCCGCCCAGAGCACCGTCGAGTTCCGCGAGATCGTGCGCCGCCACGGCTGCACGCCGATCGGCTGGCTCGAGAAGATGGGGATCCTCGGGCCCGACACGATCGTCGGCCACGGCATCTTCCTTGACCACAACCCGCGCGTGGACTGGCCCGAGACCCGCGATCTTGCGGCGATGGCGGCCTCGGGCACCAGCCTCGCCCATTGCCCGACCGTCTTCGCGCGGCGCGGGATCTCGCTGCAGACCCTGGGCGGCTATCAGCGCGCCGGGGTCGAGGTCGGCATCGGCACCGACACCTACCCCCACAATTTCGTCGACGAGATGCGCACCGGCATCTACGTCGCCCGCGTCGCCGGGCAGGATGTCCGGGCGGCCGAAGCCTCGGCCATGATCCATGCCGCCACGATCGGCGGGGCGCGGGCGCTGGGGCGCGACGATATCGGCCGCATCCGGCCCGGCGCCAGGGCCGACTTCTTCACCGTCGACCTGCGCCACCCGTCGATGCGGCCGGTGCACGACCCCGTGCGCAGCCTGATCTTCAGCGCGGGCGAGCGCGCGATCCGCGACGTCTGGGTCGATGGCCGGCAGGTGGTGCGCGCTGGCCGCGGCCTTGCCTTCGACCTCGAGGACGCGCTCGGCCGGCTCGAGGCGGCGCAACGGGCCTCGGTCGCGCAGGTCGCGAAATACGACTGGGCCGGGCGCGACGTCGACACGCTGATGCCGCGGGCGTTCTAGGCGTCTTCGGCGTGCGACAGGTCCGCTTCCGAACGCGGCGTCTGGGCGGGATGGGGTGCCGAAATAATATACGAAACAACCAAGATAAGAGATGAACATCGAAATCCCGGATATTGTTCTTGCCGGGATCCGGCGCGCCCCGGAAGCTTGGCGCAGGGTGGGCGTCCGGCCCGATCCGCGTGCCAGGAGACCGACATGGCCGACCATGATGACGATCCGATCGCGAGGCTGCGCGCCTCGGTAAACGTGCCGCCGACCGCCCGCCGGGATTTCATCAAGATGTTCGGCGGGGCCGCCGCGCTGGCGATGGCCGGGCCGGCGCTGCCGCGCGCGGCCTGGGCGCAGGCCGCCGCGCTGCCCGAGTTCGAGGCGATCCCCGACGGCTGGAAGGGCGAGGGCGAGGTGGTCGTCGTCACCTGGGGCGGCATCGGCACCGAGATGCAGCGCAAGGCCTGGTTCGAACCGTTCGAGGCGCTCTGCGGCATCAAGGTGGTCGAAGCGATCGGCCCCGACCCGGCCAAGCTGAAGGCGATGGTCGACACCAACACCGTCGAATGGGATGTCTGCCAGATCGGTCGCGGCTCGATGATCGAGCTGCTGCGCCAAGGCGATTACCTCGAACCCATCGACTACAGCCTTGTCGAGGCGGGCGTCACCGAGGCGTTCCGCGGCTCGCATGCGCTCGACATCGTGCAATATGCCCAGATGCTGGCCTATCGCACCGATGCCTGGGACCGGGCCCCTGCCGGCTGGGCGGATTTCTTCGACACCGCGGCGTTCCCGGGTGGCCGGTCGCTGCCTATCGCCACCAAGGGCAACGTGCCGGAGCTGGTCGGCGCGCTGTTGGCGGACGGGGTCGCGAAGGCGGACATCTACCCGATCGACATCGACCGCGCGATCGCGAAGCTGGGGCAGATCAAGCCCGAGATCGTGAAATGGTGGGAGTCGGGCGCCCAGCACATGCAATTGCTGCTCGATGACGAAGCGCCCTTCGTCACGGCCTGGAACGGCCGCATCCAGGCCGCGAAGGACGAGGGCCGCCCGGTCGAGCTGATCTGGGACGGCGGCATGGTGATGAGCAATGCCTGGCTGATCCCCAAGGGGGCGCCGAACCTGTCGAACGCGCAGAAGTTCGCGGCCTTCTCGTCGTCGGCCATCGCGCAGGCGCGCTATTCCTGCCTGCTGCCCTACGGCTGCACCAATGTCGACTCGGCCAAGCACATCCCCGCGGCGGTGCTGGCGAACCTGCCCTCGGCGCCCGAGAACTATGCGCGGCTGGTGCCCTATCAGCACCAGTGGTGGGCAGACCACCGGCCCGAGACGATCGAGAAGTTCAACGCGATGATGTTGTCCTGACCGCCCCCTGCCGGTCCCTGCCGCGCGGCACCGCGTCGCGCGCCGGGGGCCGGGTTGGGGGCCGGATCGGGGGCCCGGATGGGGCCTAGGCCTCGAAGAACTTCGCCATCGCGGGCGCGGTGGCGGCGCCGATGACGCGCGCATTGCCGCCGACCGCTGCCTCCTCGATCGCCGGCGCGGTCAGGCCGCGCAGGTCGAGCGCGGCAAGCTCGCGCCGTGCGGCGGCGACCAGACGGGCGCGGACCGCGGTCGGGAAGGCGCCGTCGATCAGCACCACCGGGAAGTCGATCACCGCGCAGACCGCGCGGGCGGCCTCGGCCAGCCCGCGGGCCGCGCGCGCGATCCAGTCGTCCAGCGCGGGACCCAGCCGCGACCAGTCCTGCGGCTGGTGCCAGAGCGCGCCGGCCGGGAAGCCTGCGGCATTCAGCGTGTTCTCGAGCAGGTACAGCGACGCCTCGTCGATCAGCGCCGCCGTGCCGCCGCGGGCGCCCGGCACCCGGATCGCGCCGAAGGCGCCGGCATTGCCGCGCAGCCCCTCGACCACGCCGCCGTTCAGCGCGACGCCGCCCCCGACGAAGGATCCGATGAAGAAGTAGGCGTAGTCGCTCAGCTCGCGGCCGCGGCCGAACACGTGCTCGGCCCGGCAGGCGGCGGTGGCGTCGTTGACCAGGAACAGCGGCAGCTCGGAGAAGGCCGCGACCTCGGCGGCGAAGTCGATCTCGCGCCAGATCGAGAAGTCGGCGGGCGCGTCCAGCGCGTCGACCCAGCTCCAGATCTCGGCGGGGGCGGCGATGCCGATGCCCGCCAGCCGCGTGCGCTGACGCGGGGACAGCGCCCCGGCAAGGCTGTCCATGCCCTCGCGAAGGTAGGCGAAGATCTCGGCCGGCATCGGGTAGGGATAGGTGATCTGGCTCTGGCCAAGCACCCGCCCGGTCAGGTCCAGCACCGCAAGGTCGGCCGACCGGCGCCCCAGCTTCATCCCGAACGACAGCGCCCCGTCCGGGTCGATCTGCATCGGGATCGAGGGCTTGCCCACCCGCCCGCGCTGCGGCTCGCCCCGCGCGAGGAAGCCGTCATTCTCGAGCTTGCGCAGGATGTTGGACACGGTCTGCGCCGACAGTGCCGTGCGCTTGGCGATCTCGGCGCCCGGAAGCGCCCCGCCGCGCCGGATCAGCGACAGGATCAGCCGTTCGTTGTGCGCGCGCACGCCGATCTGGTTGACGCCGGAACGCGAGCCGATGCGGTCGTTGCCATCCATGCGAGATCCTCCCCAAGCCTGCCTAGCATGCCTGCGGCGGCCTGGCCACGCAATTAATAAATCGAATGGATTTATTTATTGACCAAGCCGGGGAATCGCGTCACTTTGATCCTCGATCCGCTGGAGGAGCGGGGGCGTCGGGATCTGCCGGGAGGGCGGGCGGCGCGGGACTTTTGGGAGGATGACGATGAAGACGCTGTTTGCGGGTACTGCCCTCGCGCTGGTTCTGGGCGCCGGTGCCGTCTCGGCCGCCGAGACCACGGCCTGCCTGATCACCAAGACCGACACCAACCCGTTCTTCGTGAAGATGAAGGAGGGGGCGGGGGCCAAGGCCAAGGAGCTGGGCCTGACGCTGAACACCTATGCCGGCAAGCTTGACGGCGATGTCGAGACGCAGGTGGCGGCGGTCGAAAGCTGCATCGCGGCCGGCGCCAAGGGCATCCTGATCACGCCCTCGGACAGCCGGGCGCTGGCGCCGGTGGTCGGCAAGGCGCGCGAGGCGGGCGTGCTGGTGATCGCGCTGGACACGCCGTTCGAACCGATCGAGGCCGCCGATGCGACCTTCGCCACCGACAACTTCCTGGCGGGCGAGCTGATCGGCCAGTGGGCGGCGGCGAAGATGGAGGATCCGGCCGACGCCAGGATCGCGCTTCTCGACCTCAACCCCTCGCAGATCTCGGTGGACTATCTGCGCGACAACGGCTTCCTCAAGGGCTTCGGCGTCGACATCAAGGACCCCACCAAGATGGGCGACGAGGATGATCCGCGCATCGTCGGCAACGACGTGACCAACGGCAACGAAGAGGGCGGGCGCACCGCGATGGAGAACCTTCTGCAGAAGGATCCGGGCGTGAACCTCGTCTACACGATCAACGAACCCGCCGCCGCCGGCGCCTTCGAGGCGCTCAAGGCCGTGGGACTCGAGGAACAGGCGCTGATCGTCTCGGTCGACGGCGGTTGCCCGGGCGTGCAGAACGTCGAGGCCGGCGTCATCGGCGCGACCTCGATGCAGTTCCCGCTGAAGATGGCCTCGATGGGGATCGAGGCGATCAAGGCCTATGCCGAGACGGGCGAGAAGCCCAAGGCCTCGGAAGGGCTCGATTTCACCAATACCGGCGTCGAGCTGGTCACCGACCAGCCGGTCGAGGGCATCCCCTCGATCACCTCGAAGGAAGCGCTGGAAAAATGCTGGGGCTGAGCCCCGTCGCCACGGCGCGGCAGCCCTGACGTCGCGCCGTACCCGGAGGGGCCCCCACGCCCCTCCGGGACCCCAACCCTTCATCAGATGAGGCCGCCATGAGCGAGACCATCCCGTCGACGCGCCGGGCCGCGCAGGAGTTCGAGACGGTGATCGACGGCGCCGACCGCCGCGTCGCCGCCTTCGATCCGCACCGCCGCGGTCCCGTCGAGAAGCTGCAGCACGCGCTGCATTCCAATCCCACGCTGGTGCCGGTGATCGTGCTTCTGGGCGCGGTCGCGGTGTTCGGCGTGATCTCGGGGTCGAAATTCTTCTCGGCCTTCAACCTCACGCTGATCATGCAGCAGGTGTCGATCATCGGCATCCTTGCCGCGGCGCAGTCGCTGATCGTGCTGACCGCCGGGATCGACCTGTCGGTCGCGGCGATCATGGTGCTGATGTCGGTCATCGCCGGCAACCTCGCGGTCTTCTCGGGCGTGCCCGCGCCGCTCGCGCTGATCGTGGCCTTCGCCGGCGGCGCGTTGGCGGGGATGTTCAACGGCTTCCTCGTCACCCGGGTCAAGCTGCCGCCCTTCATCACCACGCTCGGCACCTGGTCGATCTTCTTCGCGCTGAACCTGTGGCTGTCAGGCGCGCAGTCGATCCGCAGCCAGGACATCGACGCCGAGGCGCCGCTGCTGAAGGTCTTCGGCGAGACGATCGCCATCGGCTCGGCACGGATCACCTGGGGCTCGATCCTGATGGTCGTGGTGTTCCTGGTGCTGTGGTACATGCTCAACAAGACCGCCTGGGGCCGCCATGTCTATGCCGTGGGCGACGATGCCGAGGCGGCCGAGCTTGCCGGCATCCGCACCCGCCGCACGCTGATGTCGGTCTATGCGCTGGCCGGGCTGATCTGCGGCATCGCCGCCTGGGCCTCGATCGGACGCGTGGGCTCGATCAGCCCCCAGGCCTTCTACGAGGGCAACCTGCAGTCGATCACCGCCGTCGTGATCGGGGGGATCTCGCTCTTCGGCGGGCGCGGCTCGATCCTGGGCGCCCTGTTCGGAGCCCTCATCGTCGGCGTCTTCCAGTCGGGACTGCGCCTCGCCGGGGTGGACGTGCTCTGGCAGGTCTTCGCCATCGGCTGGCTCATCATCATCGCGGTCGCCATCGACCAGTGGATCAGAAAGGTCTCGGCATGAACGCCCCCATCCTCTCCGCCCGCGGTCTGCAAAAGCGCTATGGCCGGGTCACCGCCCTCGACGACTGCGACTTCGACCTCTACCCCGGCGAGATCCTCGCGGTGATCGGCGACAACGGCGCCGGAAAATCCTCGCTGATCAAGGCGCTGTCGGGCGCGATCCGCATCGACGCAGGCTCGATCACGCTCGACGGGCAGGAGGTCAGCTTCGCCTCGCCCCTTCAGGCGCAGGAGGCGGGGATCGCGACCGTCTACCAGACCCTCGCGCTGTCGCCTGCGCTGTCGATCGTGGACAACATGTTCATGGGCCGCGAGATCCGCGCCAAGGGCTTCGCCGGGCAATGGCTGCGCAAGCTCGACCACGGCGCGATGCGCGACATCGCCCGCCAGAAGCTGTCGGAACTGGGGCTGATGACGATCCAGAACATCGACCAGCCGGTCGAGACGCTGTCGGGCGGCCAGCGGCAGGGCGTGGCGGTGGCCCGGGCAGCGGCCTTCGGGTCGAAGGTGATCATCCTTGACGAGCCGACGGCGGCGCTGGGGGTGAAGGAAAGCCGCAAGGTGCTGGACCTGATCCAGGACGTGCGGGCGCGGGGGATCCCGATCATCCTGATCTCGCACAACATGCCGCATGTGTTCGAGGTGGCCGATCGCATCCATGTCCACCGGTTGGGGCGCAGGCTCTGCACCGTGCGGCCCGAGGACTGCTCGATGTCGGACGCGGTGGCGCTGATGACCGGCGCCAAGGCCCCCCCCGGCGAGAGCATCGCTGCATGAGACAGGTCGATGCCGGGCAGCTGCTGGGCATCCTGACCGAGGCGGCGCGGAACCCTCCGCGCCGCCTCGTGGCGCTTGCCGGGCCGCCGGCGGCGGGCAAGTCGACGCTGGCCGAGACGCTGGCGCAGGGCTTGGGCCCGGTGGCGCAGGTGATCCCGATGGACGGGTTCCACCGCGAGAACGACTGGCTGGACGCCCACGGGCTGCGCGCCCGCAAGGGCGCGCCGGAAACCTTCGACGTCGCGGGCTTCGCGGCGCTGGTCCGCACGATCCGCGAGGGGGCCTCGCCGGCCTATCCGCTGTTCGACCGCGGCGCTGACCGGACGCGGCCCGGGGCCGGGCAGGTGGACCCGGCGGCGCGGCTGCTGATTTTCGAGGGCAACTACCTGCTGCTCGACCGTCCCGGCTGGCGGGACCTTGCGCCGATGTGGGACCTGACCGTGGCGCTCGCCATCGACGAGGCCGTGCTGACCCGGCGGCTGGTGGCGCGCTGGCGTCACCACGGCCTCGACCCGGATGCGGCGCGCGCGCGGGCAGAAGGCAACGACCTGCCCAACGGCCGCGTCGTCCTGCGCGAAAGCCGCGCGGCGGATTATTGCGTGGGCTGATCGCGAAGGCCCGGCGCGCGGGGGATGCAAGGCCGCGCATGCGGGGATGCGCGGGCGCCCGCGCGGTGGCATGCTGGCCCCGGGGACCGACAGGCAGGGAGAGCGGGGTGGTCCAGTCTCGCGGGCAGCATCACATCGTCGGCGGCGGCATCGCCGGCCTCGCCACCGCCGTCTTCCTGCTGCGCGACGCGGGCGTGCCGGGGGCGGACATCCACATCCACGAACAGCTCGACCGGCCCGGCGGCTCGCTCGACGGCTCGGGCGACGCGCGGCAGGGCTACCTCGTGCGCGGCGGCCGGATGTTCGAGGAGCATTTCGCCTGCACCCTCGACCTGCTCGCGGGGATCCCCTCGGCCGATGACCCCGCCGTCTCGGCAGCCGAGGACATCCTGGCCTTCAACCGCGCGGTCCATGCCTCGGGCAACTGCCGGATCGTGCGCGGCGGGCGGCCCGCTGCGGACCGCGACCGGCTGGGCCTTGGTCGCGGCGCGCTTCTCGACCTCGCGCGCCTCGTGCTGCGCCCCGAGCGGTCGCTGGGCGACCGCACCATCGCCGCGTGCTTCCGCCCCGCCTTCTTCGACAGCAACTTCTGGCTGATGTGGGCGACGATGTTCTCGTTCCAGCCATGGCATTCGGCGGTCGAGATGCGCCGCTACCTGCGCCGCTTCATCCACCTCTTCCCCGGCTTCACCCGGATCGAGGGCGTGCTGCGTACCCGCTACAACCAGCACGACGCGATGATCGCGCCGATGGTCTGCTGGCTGCGGCAGCGCGGCGTCGACATCGCCCCAGCCCGGCAGGTGACCGACCTGACGATCGGGGGGACCGCGCCGGCGCGCCGCGTCACCCGCCTTGCCTTCGCCGACGGCACGGCACTGGCCGTCGGGGCCGAGGACCGGGTCTACCTGACGCTCGGATCGATCACCGAGGGCTCGGCGACCGGATCGGCCGACCGCGCACCCGACCCGGCGGTGCGCGAGGGCGGCGGCTGGGGGCTGTGGCGCAGGCTTGCCGCCGCGCACCCGGGCTTCGGCCGGCCCGAGGCCTTCTGCGGCACGCCCGAGCGGACCTCGTGGACGTCGTTCACCGTCACGCTCGACCGGCCCGGGTTCTTCGCCCTGATGGAGGATTTCACCGGCAACCGCGCGGGCACCGGCGGGCTGGTCAGCTTCGCGGGATCGGCCTGGGGCCTGTCGATCGTGCTGTTCCACCAGCCGCATTTCCGCGATCAGGCGGCGGGCACGCAGGTGTTCTGGGGCTATGGCCTGTGCGACGACCGGCCGGGAGAGGTCACGGGCCGCACCCTGCGCGAGGCGACGGGCACGGAGATCCTTGCCGAACTTGCCGGGCAGCTTGGCCTGTCGCGCGACCAGCGCGCCGTCCTGTCGGGGGCGCGGGTCGTTCCCTGCCGGATGCCTTTCATCACCAGCGTCTTCATGGCCCGTCGCCCCGGCGACCGCCCGGCGGTGTGCCCGGACCCGGGCGGCAATTTCGCGGTGATCGGCCAGTTCTGCGAGCTTGAGCGCGATTGCGTCTTCACCGTCGAATACTCGGTCCGCTCGGCGCGCGCGGCGGTGGCGCAGCTGACCGGCCGCACGCCGCCGCCGCCACCCGTCGCCCGCACCGACCGCGATCCGCGCGTCGTTCTGCGCGCGCTGCGGGTGCTGCTCGGGCGCCGGCCCGCCCAGGATCAGCGCGCCGCCGCCGGCCCCGACGCGCTTGCCAGAAGGTGACCGACGACCCCGGCGACCGCCGGGCGGTCCCGCGCCGGCCGGCGCAGCCCGAGGAAATTGCCGCGCCCCGCCGTGATCGTCGCCGGGTGGGCCGGGACGAGCCGACCGTCGGCCATCTGCGCCTCGATCAGGTGGCGCCAGCCCAGCATCACCCCTTCGCCCGCCACCGCCGCCTCGATCAGCAGGCCCACCTTGTTCGAAGCCAGGGCCGGCGGCCCGGGCGGCGCGGCCTCGCCGCGTGCGCGGAACCACTCGGCCCAGCCGAGCGGCTGCCAGCCGATCGCCTCCGAGGACCAGTGCCGTTCGTGCAGGTGCAGGAGCGGCATCTGCGACAGGCGGTGCGGATCGTCGAAGGGCCCGTGCTCGGCGAGAAAGCCGGGCGAACAGACCGGCTGCGCGATTTCGGGGAACAGGAAATGCAGCTCGTCGCCGACCTCGCAGCGCTCGTTGCCGCACAGGATCGCGATGTCGACCTCGGCATAGTTGCGCAGCGCGTCGTCCTCGTCCGAGGCGAGGACGGTGAAGGTCACCTCGGGGGTCTGGCGCCGATAGGCCGCAAGCCGCGGCGCCAGCCAGAAGGCCGCCATCGCGTCGGTGGCCGAAATCGTGACCACCTGCGGTCCGGTCTCGCCGCGCAGCTGCGCGACGCCGGCGCCGATCGAATCCAGCCCGGCGGTGACCGCGACCAGCAGGCCCGCGCCGTCCGGCGTCAGCGACAGCGCCTTGTGGCCCCGCACGAACAGCGCCGTGCCAAGCGCCTTTTCCAGCAACCGGATCTGCTGGCTGATCGCGCCCTGCGTCACGTTCAGCTCTTTCGCCGCCAGCGTGAAGCTCAGGTGCTTCGCCGCGACCTCGAAGGTCGCGAAGGCCCCGAGCGAGGGCAGGTGCCGGCGTCTGAACTGAACCATCGCTTGTCCCCCCGCCGCCTATTCCGCGCGCGACTGCCACTCTTTCCAACGCATGTAGACATTCGCGCCGATCGTGTCGAAGGGATGTGGCGGCAGGCGGTCGGGCTCGGCCTCGGCGGCGAAGAACCCGCCCAGCGCGCTGCGCTGTCCGCAGGCCAGCTCTGCCGCGCCGATCCCGGTCAGGGTCGAGCGGGTGGAGCCGAGGCCGTTGCAGACCGCGGCGGCGATCAACCCGGGCTCGAGTTCGCGCATGACCGAGACGCCGTTGCGGCTGAGGCAGAGATGCCCGGACCAGGCATGTTCGAAGCGGATGCCGCGCAGCATCGGGAAGCGGTCGTCGAACTTGCGGCGCATCCGTGCGACCAGCCGGGCGAGGTCGCCGGCGCTGGTCCGCATCCCGGGGCGGTAATAGCCGCCCTGTCGGATCACGATGCGGTTGCCGCCCTGCGCGGGGCCGATCCGGCGCACGGTGGTGCCCATCGGGTCGGCGGGAGTCGCGCCCCAGCATTCGGTCCCGCCCACTGCCGCGACGGCCTCGGGCGGCAGTTCCTCGGTCATGCAGGCGCTGAGCATGATGTGCATCAGCCGCCCCGGGCGGAAGCCGAAGCTTTCGAGATGCCCGTTGGTGGCAAGGATGACCTTCGCCGCCGTCACCGCGCCGCCCGGTGTCGCCAGCCGCCAGCCCTGCGCCGCGGGCTCGATCCGGGTGACCGGAGAGCGCTCGTGGATCGCGACGCCCGCGCGCGACAGGCCCGCGGCAAGGCCAAGCGCATAGCCTGCCGGCTGGATCATCGCGGTGCCCGGCGTGAACAGCCCGCCCCGGTAATAGCGGCTGCCGGTGATCGCCTGCATCGCCTGCGCGTCCAGCATCTCGTGCGGCTCGCCCAGATCGGCCAGATGGCGGGCGTAACGCCGGTTCGCGGTCAGCCCGGCCTCGGATGCGGCGGCGTTGATCTTGCCCGACCGCCGGAAATGGCCCTTGGGGATCGCATAGTCGCCGACCGCCTCTTCGGCGAAGGCGATGGCTTGGCGGTTCAGCCCGGTCAGCACCCGGTCGCGCGCCGCGCCGCCGCCGGCATACTCGCCCGCGGCCAGCTCGTGCGGCAGGTCGATCATGAAGCCCGAGTTGCGCCCGGTGCCGCCCTCGGCGATCCGCGCCGCGTCAAGCAGCACGATTCGCAGGTTCGGATCGATCTGCACCAGCCGCCGCGCGGCCGATAGGCCGGCAAAGCCCGCGCCGACGATGGCGATGTCGGCGCCGGTCTCGCCCAGCAGCGGGGCGCGGTCGGGCGGGGGCGGCAGGATCGCCCGCCAGCCCGCGGTGCCGGTGAAGACCGGCAGCCGGGTCGCGGCGTGCCCGGCGTGGCGCGGCGGGGCCATGTCAGTCCAGCGCCGTGTCGGCATGATCGGTCAGGTCCAGCCAGATGGTCTTGAGCTGCGTGTACTGGTCATGGGCATGGATGCCGTTGTCGCGCCCGCCGAAGCCCGATTGCCGGTAGCCGCCGAAGGGCGTGGTGATGTCGCCCTCGCCGAAGCTGTTCACCGTCACCGTGCCCGCGCGCAGCATCCGCGCGCCGCGCAGCGCCCGCTTGCCGTTCGCGGTGAAGATC
This sequence comes from Frigidibacter sp. MR17.24, assembly GCF_037095655.1. NCBI lineage: Bacteria > Pseudomonadati > Pseudomonadota > Alphaproteobacteria > Rhodobacterales > Paracoccaceae > Frigidibacter > Frigidibacter sp. MR17.24. Next base: position 240,272 of record NZ_JBAWKE010000003.1, on the reverse strand, counting down.
GAGGCGGCAAGGCCATAGTCGGTGTCGTTGGCGACCGCGATCGCCTCCTCGAAGCTGGCGACGGGGATCACGGTCAGGATCGGCCCGAAGATTTCCTCGCGGGCGAGCCTCGCGGCATTGCCTGTGACCTCGACGATGGTCGGCTCGACGACGCCGGGCGCAGGCGCCGTGCCGCCCATCAGCACCGTCTCGGTCGCGCAGGCGGTGAGATAGCCCGTGACCTTGGCGAAATGCGCGGCCGAGATCAGCGCGCCGACGCGGGTCGCGGGGTCGAGCGGATCGCCGGTGATCCAGTCGCGGGCATGCGCCTTCACGCGCTCGATCAGCCGGTCCCTGATGGCGCGGTGCACGATCAGCCGCGACGCGGCCGAGCAGTTCTGCCCCATGTTCCAGAACGCGCCGTTGACGACATGGGCTGCGACCGCGTCCAGATCCTCGGCATCGTCCAGCACGATGCAGGGGTTCTTGCCGCCCATCTCCAGCACCACCTCCTTGAGGTTGCTGTCGGCCGCATAGTGCAGGAACCTGCGCCCCGTCGCGGTCGAGCCGGTGAACGAGACCATGTCGACATCCGGGTGCCGGCCCAGCGGCTCCCCGACCTCGGCCCCGGTGCCGGGCAGCACGGCCAGGACCCCGCGCGGGACGCCCGCCTCGTGCGCGAGTTCCGCCACCCGCAGCGCGGTCAGCGGCGTGTCCTCGGCCGGCTTGACGATGACCGCGCAGCCAGCGGCCAGCGCCGGCGCGATCTTCCAGGCCAGCATCAGCAGCGGGAAGTTCCAGGGCAGCACCAGCCCCACGACGCCCACCGGCTCTCGCAGCACCAGGGCCAGGTGATCGTCCGAGGCTGGCGCCACCTGGTCGTAGATCTTGTCGATCAGCTCGGCATGCCAGCGGATCACGTGGATCGTCTCGGGAATGTCCACCGTCTCGCAATCATGGATGGTCTTGCCGCTGTCGAGGCTTTCCAGCACCGCAAGTTCGCGCGCGTCGCGCTCCATGAGCCGGGCGAGCCGCAGCAGCACCGCCTTGCGCGCGCCCGGGGGCAGGCGCGACCAGCGCCCGTCCTCGAAGGCCTCGCGCGCCTTGGCGACGGCAAGGTCGACATCCGCCGCGCCGCAGGCCGCGACCCGCGTCAGCACGGCGCCGGTGGCGGGGTTCACCGTCTCGAAGGTCGCGCCGCCGATCGCGGGGCGGAAGCCGCCGTCGATGAAGGCGTTCTGCGGCAGGTCGAGCCCGGCGGCGATGGCGCGGTACTCCTCGGTGGTCAGCAGCTCGGCCATGGCTCAGTTCCCTTCCTTGATCGCCGCGACCGCGGTCTTCAGCGTGCGGATCACCTGCTCCAGCGCGCGCTTCTCATCGGTGGTCAGCCCCCGCAGCGGCGGCCGCATCGGCCCGGTCGACAGGCCGGTCATCGCCGTGCCGTGCTTCACGCACTGGATGAACTTGCCGCCCTGCTCGAGCACCCGCATCAGCGGCAGCATCGCCGACATGATCCGCCGTCCCGTGGCGAAATCGCCCCGCAGCACGCAGGTTTCGTAAAGAAAGACATGCTCTTGCGGCAGGAAGTTCGACCCCGCGCAGATCCAGCTGCGCGCGCCCCAGGCGAAGAATTCCAGCGCCTGATCGTCCATCCCGCAGGACATCTGGACATGCGGATAGTCCCGCGCCAGCAGGTGCAGCCGGTTGATGTCGCCCGAGCTTTCCTTGATTCCGATGACATTTCGCGACCGGCCCACGCGGTCGAGGAAGTCGCGCCCCATCTCGACGCCCATCCGGCTGGGGTAGTTGTACAGGATGACCGGCAGGTCGGCCGCGCGGTCGATGGCCAGCGCGTTCAGCGCGTTCTCGCGCTCGGTCGGGACCGAATAGGGCGGGGTGCCCAGCAGGATCGCGTCGGCCCCCATCTCGCGCGCCCCGCGCGCCAGCGCGAGGCTGTCTGGCGTGCGCATCGCGCCGGTGCCCACGATCACCGGCAGCCGTCCGCGCGCGGCCGCGACGACGAAGCGCGCGATCTCCAGCCGCTCGTCGACGGTCTCGGCATAGTTCTCGCCGGTCGAGCCGCCCGAGATCAGGCCATGCACACCCTTGGCGATCAGGGTCTCGACCAGCGCGGCAAGGCTGTCGAAATCGACCGAGCCGTCGGCGTGAAACGGGGTGATGAGCGGTGTGTAGATGCCTTCGAGCACCATCCGGGGCGGCATGGGCGATCTCCGATCCTGGGTTCGGGGCGAAAATCGCCAAAAGCCGTGCCTCGCGCAAAGGAGAAGATTCAGCGCCTCTGCATTAGGAAAACTATCGCAAGGACGGTTGCGCACCGGCCGGGCGAAGGATCGCCGCGGATCCCTGCGTCGCGGGCGTGTCAGGATCGCGCAGCCGCGCTAGCTCAGGCTCAGGGCCGTCGCCCGGCAGGAGTGCGCGATGCCAGAGAGACCCAGGACGATGACCGCGATCGTCACCACCGGCGTCGGCGGCTACGACCGGCTGGAGTGCCGCCAGCTGCCGGTACCCGCGCCCGGGGCGGGCGAGGTCCTGCTGCGGGTTCTGGCGGCCGGGATCAACAACACCGACATCAACACGCGGCTTGGCTGGTATTCGGCATCGGTCCGGGACGGGACCGGCGCGGCCGCGGGGGACCGCGCGATCGCCGATGGCGGCTGGAACGCGGCGACGCCGTTCCCGCTGATCCAGGGCGCCGATTGCTGCGGCCGGGTCGTGGCGGCCGGCGCCGGGGTGGACCCGGCGCGGATCGGGCAGCGCGTCATCGTCCGGCCCTGCATGCGCCCGCGGGGCTTTGACGATCCGGCGACGATCTGGATGGGGTCGGATTTTGCCGGCGCCTTTGCCGGCTACGTCGCGGTGCCCGCGATCGAGGCCTTCGCCGTCGACTGCGGCTGGAGCGATGCCGAGCTTGCCTCGATCCCCTGCGCCTATGGCACTGCCGAGAACATGGTGCGGCGCGCGGCCGTCGGCCCCGGCAGCCGCGTGCTGGTTCCCGGGGCCTCGGGCGGTGTCGGGAGCGCCGTGGTCCAGCTGGCGCGGCGCCGCGGCGCCGAGGTGATCGCGGTCACGAGCCCCGACAAGCGCGCGGCGGTCGAGGCGATCGGCGCGACCCGGGTCATGCTGCGCGACGACGACCTTCTGGCGTGCCTCGGCCCGGAAAGCGTCGATGTCGTGATCGACAATGTCGGCGGCACGGGGTTCGCGACGCTGCTGAAGATCCTGCGGCGCGGTGGCCGGTACGCGACCTCGGGCGCGATCGCGGGCCCGGTGGTCGAGCTGGACCTGCGCGACCTCTACCTCAAGGACATCACCCTGATCGGCTGCACCGCCTGGGACGAACCCGTCTTCGCCGACCTCGTGTCCTACATCGAAGCGGCCGAGATCCGGCCGCTGGTCGCCGCGACCTATCCGCTGCGGGCGATCGCCGAGGCGCAGGAGGCGTTCGGGCGCAAGGCGCATGCGGGCAAGCTGGTGCTGCTTCCGGCGCCCTGATCCGGTTTCGCGGGTGACGAAGGGCCTCGCGCCTCAGCCCAGGTGGGTCCTGAACCAGTCGATCGTGCGCGACCAGGCAAGGTCCGCCGCCTCCTTGTCGTAGCGGGGCGTGGAGTCGTTGTGGAAGCCGTGGTTGGCGCCGTCGTAGATGTAAGCCTCGTAGGTCTTGCCCGCGGCGTCGAGCGCCTGTTTGTAGGCCGGCCAGCCTGCGTTGATCCGGTCGTCCAGCCCGCCGTAGTGCAGCAGCAGCGGCGCGGCGATCCGGGGCACGTCCTCGGCCGCGGGCTGGCGACCGTAGAAGGGCACGGCGGCCCCAAGCTCGGGGTAGGCGACCGCCGCGGCATTCGCCACGCCCCCGCCATAGCAGAAGCCGGTGATGCCGACCTTGCCGGTGACATCCTCCTGTGCCGCGAGGAACTCGACCGCCGCGAAGAAGTCGTTCATCAGCTTGGTGCCGTCCACCTGCTGCTGCAGCGCCCGGCCGGCCTCGTCATTGCCGGGATAGCCGCCCATGGGGGTCAGGCCGTCCGGGGCCATCGCGATGAAGCCCGCCTTGGCGAGCCTGCGCGCGACGTCCTGGATGTAGGGGTTCAGGCCGCGGTTCTCGTGCACGACCACGACGCCCGGGGCCGCGGCGGTGCCCGCCGGGCGGACGTAATAGGCCCGCATCTCGCCGTGGCCGTTCGGCGAAGGGTAGGTGATCCAGGTCGCGGTGATGTCGGGGTCGTTGAAGCTGACCTGTTCGGCCAGCGCATAATCCGGGCTCATCATCGACAGCACCGCCGCCGCGGTCAGGCCGCCGACGGTGAAGCGCGCGGCGCGGTCGAGGAACTCGCGCTTGGTGATGATGCCGTGGGCGTAGAAATCGTAAAGCTCGAGCAGCTCTGGGCTGAAGTCCTTGGCGGTCAGACGGGTCGGGGTCTCCATGCGCTCTCCTCTCCATGGTGCCGGGCCACGCGGGGCCGTCCGGGCGCGGCCACCGACAAGTCAGCCCCGAGTCGGCGCCCCGGTCAAACCGCATGTCCGTGACGGTGCGCGTGGTCGCGGGGATCCGCGCGCGCCAGGTCTCCGCGCGGCGTTCTCGCCCGAGATCCCGGCCCCGGGGACCAAGGCCCTGTCCCGTCCACCGGGATCACCGACGCCGATGGCCGCGGCGCCTGCCCCGGCTGTGGGCAGGGATGCCGCACGGGGATTTCGCGCGCGGCGCGGCCCCGCGCCGGATTGCGGCGTCGGGGCGCGATCCCGTTGCGGCACGGCCGCGGTCCGCGCGCGGGCCGTTGCAGGGCAGGCGGGCGAGCGGTGCGGTCAGGCGCGGGGTCGCGCGGCAACGGGGCACGGGCGCAGCGCATCGATCGCCCGGGCGAAGAAATCCGGCCCGCCCATCTGGCCGCCCTTGAGCACCATCGGCAGCTCGCGCCCGCCACGGCGCGCGGACAGGATCGGCACACCGGCGCAGACCTCGCCCGCATGGCGCAGCCAGTCCGGCGCCAGCCGCGCGACGATCGCGCTCGAGGTGTCGCCACCCGCGACGACCAGCGCCCCCGCATCGGTGCAACCGAAAAGGCCGGCGACGAATTCAGCGCTGCGGCGGGCCAGTTCGGCGGGATCGATTTGGCCGAGGTGATCGGCGGTCAGGTAGAGGATGCAGTCCAGCCCGCGGGCCAGCCGCTCGCGCGCCCAGCGGTCGGCGGCCGCGCATGCCGCGCCGCCCTCGAGCATGTCGCGCGGGTTGACCGGCAGGCGGGCGATGCCGTCCGCCGCCGCGACCTGCGCGGTGGTCAGCGACGAGCGCGACCCCGCGAAGCCGAGGACCGGGCCGGTGAGCGGTGGCAGTCCCTTCGCTGGCGCGGCGGCCCCCCGGGCCGGCCGGGGCCGCGCGGCGAGCCAGGCCTCGGCCACAGACGAGGCGCCGACGACGACCACGGGACCCGGCGCACGCGCGAGGTCGCGGCCCGCGGCGGCGATGTCCTGCTGCGACAGCGCGTCGTAGAAGCGGGGAAAGGCGCCGCCGGCGGCCCCGCCCCCGACCCGTGTCAGCCCGTGCAGCCCGATCGCGGCGAGGTGGCGCAGCAGGTCGGCCTCGTGCATCGGCGTCACGGGATGGCGCGACATCACCGGGTGGCGGTCGAGGCGGTGCACGGCCCCGTCGGGCGCCGCGGCGAAAAGCGTGCCGAACACCGCGTAGCGCCCCAGCGAGGGCTGGCCGCCGATCACCGCCAGGTCCCGGATCCCCGCGGCATCGGCGAGACCCTGCGCGAGCAGGGCGATGTTGCCCGTCGCGTCGCTGCTGTCGAAGGTCGAGCAGACCTTGACGTGCAGGAAGCGGGGCGCGCCCGCGGCAAGCCCCGCGCCCAGCCGCGCCGCCAGCGCCGCCATCGCCGGCCGGCCGAGCGCGCGCGCCGGCGTCGCGATCCCCCAGGCGTCGAGCCCGGCGATGTCGGAGGGGGCCGGCAGGTCGAGAAACAGCCGCGTCGCGCAACCGCCGCGCGCCAGCGTCGCCAGCGTGTCCGAGGCCCCGGTGAAATCGTCGGCGACGAAGACATAGCTCATGGCCGGTCCGGCCCGAAGGCGGCGAGCGCCCCGGCCAGCGCCGGATCGGCGCCGGCGGCCTCGGCCAGGCTGCGCCCGTCGCGCACGGCGGCATGGGCCGCGCGCAGGCTTGCCAGCCCCTCGGCCGGGCCGCCGGGATGCGCCATGATGCCGCCGCCGCACAGGAACATCAGGTCGTCGGAGCCGACGCGCGCCAGGGTGTGCGGCAGCGTGCCCGCCCACTGCCCCGACGAGAAGACCGGCATCACCCTGTCGTCGACTGCCGCCATCGGGCGCAGGCAGTGGCGCGCCGCCGCGGCGACCTCGTCGTCGAGATCGGCGAACTTGCCGCCCATGCCGTGCACGTGCATGTGGTCGATCCCCGCCAGCCGCCACAGCGCCTGGTAGGCCGGCACGCCCATGCCCAGAAGCGGATGGCGGCTCATGCCGCCGAAGCCGTTGCGGTGGCCGTGGATCGCGAGCGGCGTGTGCGCGCGCAGCGTCTGCACCGCCGACATCCCGCACCAGTTGAGCGAGACCATCGCGCAGCTGCCGCCCTCGGCCTCGATCAGGTCGGCGTGGCGGCGCATGGCGTCGGTCTCGTCGGTGATGTTGAAGGCGACCATGACCTGCCTGCCGGTCGCGTCGCGGTGGCGCCGCAGCACCGCCATCACCGCGCGGATCCGCGCCGGGACGGGCGCGTGAGGATGGGTGCCCGCGATCTCGTCATCCTTGATGAAATCGGCGCCCGCCGCGGCCAGCCGGCCGACCAGTGCAGCGATCTCGTCGGGCGAGAGGCCGATGTTGGGCTTGATGATCGTGCCGAACAGCGGCCGGTCCGACACGCCCGCCGCCGCCCGCGTCCCCGCGACGCCCATCGCCGGCAGCGCATAGCGGGCCCGGTAGCCGGGGGTGAGCGCCACGTCGACCAGCTTCAGCCCGGTGACCTCGCCGAGGTCGTAGAGATTGCCCGCCACAACCGCGGCCAGCGTGGGAAGGTTCACCCCGACATTGTCCTCGGGATAGTCGATCACCACGCGGTGGATGCCGCGCGGGCCGGTGAGGCCCCGCCGCTCGGCCCAGGCCGAGCGCAGGCTCGGCCGCTCTGCGCGGCCGATCTCCTCGGTCTCGGCGACGCGGGCGCCGAAACGGGCGCGCAGCGCGTCGGTCTCGCCCTCGACGCGCACGAAGGTGCCCGAGGATTGCTCGCCCGCCATCATCGCGGCGACCTCGGCGATCGGGCAGGGCGTCTCGACCAGGTAGGTGGCGCGGATCATGGCTCAGATCCGCGACAGGTCGGGGAAGGGGCGGACCGGATCGGCGCCGTCCCAGCCGTCGGAGGCGGCGCGGATCATCGCGAACATCCGGCCCTTGGGACCCTTGACCTCGGACAGCTCGATCACCGTGCCGGGATGGGTGTCGCGATCGAAGTAGGCGAAGCGCCCGGCCTCGCCGACCTTGCCCGACATCTTTACCCGGAACCCCTCGGCCTGCATCCGCGCAAGGTCGCGGTCATAGTCCTCGGTCCAGTAGGCGGTGTGCTGCAGCCCCCAGTTCCCGGCGTCGGTGAAGTCCTTGTACATCGAGGGCACGGCGTTGCGGCACTGGATCAGCTCGACCTGGACATAGCCGGCATTGGCGAGCGCGACCGAGTTCTCGGGCTCGTAGCGCCGGCCGTCGTAGGTGTAGTCCTCGATCGGGACGCGCGGGTTGTAGAAGAACGGGCCGACGCCCATCACGCCTGACCAGTGGGCCATCGCGGCCTCGATATCGGGGACGACGAAGCCAAGCTGGCGGATCGGGCCGAGAAAGCGGCTCATCGGGTCACTCCATCAATAGGGTTGGGCCACCGCTAGGGTCGGGCCATCAGCAGGGTGGGAAGCCAGGCGGTCAGGCCCGGGAACAGGGTGACCAGCGCAAGCGCCAGCACCAGGGGCAGGAAGAAGGGCGCGACCCCGCGCAGCACCTCGGCAAAGGGCATCTTCACGGTGATCGCCATCATGTAGAGGCTCATCCCCACCGGCGGCGTCAGCAGGCCGATCATCAGGTTCAGCACCATGACGATCCCGATCTGCTCGGGCGGGGCGCCGGCTTGGATCAGCGCCGGGGTCACGATCGGCGCGATGATCAGGATGGCCGCGATCGATTCCAGCACCATCCCCGCGACCAGCAGCACCACGTTGAGGATCAGCAGCAGCACCAGCGGGTTGTCCGAGATGCCCAGCAGCCAGGCCGAGGCCTTCATCGGCACCTGGTCCATCGTCAGCACCCAGGCGAAGATCGCGGCGGCGGCGACGACGAACAGGATGTTGGCGGTGGCCATGACCGTTTCCTGCGCCGACAGAACCAGCATCCGCAGCGTCAGCCGCCGGTAGACGACCACGCCGATCAGGATCGACCAGGCCACCGTGATGCCTGCCGCCTCGGTCGGGCCGAACAGGCCCGACAGCAGCCCGCCGATCAGCAGGACCGGCGTCAGCATCGCCGGCAGCGACACCACCGCGAGGCGCAGGAACGCGGGCAGGCTCGGGCGCAGCTCGTCGCGCGGCAGGTCCTGCGCCCGCGCCACCAGCGCGACATGTCCCATCAGCATCGCCGCCAGCATCAGCGCGGGCACGATCCCGGCCAGCAGCAGCCGCACCGGCGAGACCTCGGCCGCGGCGGCGAAGATGATCAGCGGGATCGAGGGCGGGAAGATCGGCCCGATCGTCGCCGAGGCGATGGTGAGGCCGGCAGCGAAGCGGCGGGTATAGCCCTGCTTCTCCATCTCGCGCACCTGCATGCCGCCCAGCGCGCCGATGTCGGCGAGCGCCGCGCCCGACATCCCGGCGAAGACGAGGCTGAGCAGCACGTTGACATGCGCCATGCCGCCGCGCAGCCGCCCCACGATCATCCGCACCAGGTCGAACATCACGCCGGTGACACCCGTCGCCGACAGCAACCCCGCGGCAAGGATGAACATCGGCACCGCCAGCAGCGGCGAGCTGTCCACCGAATTGACCGCGCGCTGCAGCAGCACCGACATCGGCAGGCCGTAGGCCCAGATCGTCAGCGCCGAGCTGAGGCCGAGCGCCACCGCGATCGGCGCGCCCACCACGAGGAGCGCTGCGAAGCTTGCCAGAAGCAGGGGCGTCACCGGGCCGCCCTCCCGGCGCGGGCGGCCGCGGCGATGCGCCAGCCCGCGATCGCGACGATCAGCGCGAAGCACAGCATCACCGGCCCGAAGTACCAGATGTTCTGCATCCCCAGCGCCGAGGTGCGGAATTTCCACGCCCGCCGCAGGTAGAGCCATCCGCCCCACAGCGTCATCAGCGAGAAGCCCAGCGTCGCCGCCTCGGCGAGGATGGCGCAGGCCAGCCGCGGCAGCCGCGGCATCAGCCCGGTGAAGGCGTCGACGGCGACGTGCTGGCCGTGCAGCGCCAGCATCGGCGCGGTCATGTAGACCGCGAGGATGCCCGCCAGCCGCGACAGCTCCTCGGCCCGCGGCAGGCCGAGGTTCCACAAGTTGCGCGCGACGATCTGCGCGAGGATCAGCACCACGATCAGCAGGACGAGACCCGTCGCCACCAGGAACAGCCCCCTGGCGGTCAGCTCCAGCGCCCGCGGCGGGGCGGGCACCGGACCGGTTTGGGCAGCGGGGTCGACCATGTCAGGCGACGGCCGCGATCTTGGCGTAGAGATCGCCCCACTGGCTGTCGAACTCCTTGGACACCCGGGCGGTCACGCTGTCGCGGAACGCCGCGAGGTCGAGGCCCGCGGCCTCGTCCAGCACCGTCATCCCGTTCGCCTTCAGCGTCTCGAGATCGCCCGCCTCGGCCCTGAGCATCTCGTCGGAGGCACGGGCGCGGGTCTCGGAGGCGGCGGCGGCGACCGCCTCCTTCGTCGCGTCGTCAAAGCCCTGCCAGACGTCCTCGTTCATCATCACCACCTGCGCGGCCGAGATGTGGCCGGTCAGCATCAGGTGGCTCTGCACCTCGTAGAGCTTGGCGCTGACCAGCACGTTCATCGGGTTCTCCTGCCCGTTGACGACGCCGGTGGCGAGCGCGGTCGGCACTTCGGCCCAGTCGACGGGCACGGGCACCGCGCCCAGACCCTCGACCGTGGCCATGTAGATCGGGAACGGGATCGAGCGGATCTTGACGCCCGACAGCTCGGCCGGGTTCCTGGCCGCGCGGTCGGCGGTCAGGTTGCGGGTGCCGAAGTAGAAGGCATAGAGCGCGCGGGTGCCCGAGGCGTCGATCAGGCCCTCGTTCAGCTCCGTCATCACCGGGCCCTGCGCGTCCATCACCGACATCAGGTGGTCGACGTCGCGGTAGAGATAGGGCGTGTCGAAGGCCGCGAAGGGCGCGTAAAGCGAGCCGACCGCGCCGGCGGTGTTGTGCGAGAAGGCGATCGACCCGGTCGAGACCGCCTCGGCCAGTTCCTGCAGCTTGCCAAGCTGCGAATTGGGGAAGATCTGGATCTCGATCGCGCCCCCGGTCTTCTCCCGGACCGCGGCGGCGAACCACTCCGCTTGCGCCCCGGCGATCGAGGCGGGGGTGTGCATGTGGCCATAGCGCAGCACGGTCGCGGCGCGCGCGCCCCTGCCCAGGAACGGCAGCGCCAGTGCCGCGCCGCCGGTCGCCATCAACCCGCGCCGGGTCACTCTTCGGGTCTGCATCATCGTCTCCTCCCTCTCGATGCTGCACGCGGGCCTCCCTGCCCGCGGTGATTGACGGCAAGCCTATGCGGCGCGCATAACCGGCTCAACGCCGGTTTCTTGATGGGATTTGATGGGATGCCGCGGGCAGGCATACGCGAGATCGCCGCGGCAGCGGGCGTGTCGGAGGCGACGGTGGACCGGGTTTTGCACGGCCGCCCGAACGTGCGCCCCGGCACCGCCGAGCGCGTGCTGGCCGCCGCCGCCGCCTGCCGCTACCTGCCCGAGGCCGAGATCGCGCGCCTTGCCCGCCCCGACCGCAAGCGCCTTACGGTGGTGTTCCCGCGCAGCGCGAACCCGTTCATCCGCGGCCTGAACCACGAGTTGCGGGAATGGGCGCAGGTGCGCGACCGCGGCGCGCGCATCCACAGCTACCTGCTCGACTCGATGGACCCGGCGGTGCTGGCGCGGTCGCTGCGCCGGCTGGGGCGCAAGTCGGACGCGATCGCCTTCTTCGGCGTCGACCATCCCGAGGTGCGCGATGAGGCCGACCGACTTGTCGATCAGGGCAAGCTGGTGCTGACGCTGATCAGCGACCTGACCGGCAGCCGGCGCCAGGGCTTCGTCGGGATCGACAACCTTGCCGCCGGGCGCACGGCGGCCTTCCTGCTGGCCAGCGCCAGCGGCGGGCGCCCGGGCAAGCTGGCCGTGGTCGCGGCCACGCGCCAGTTCCGGGCCCATGTCGAACGCGAGCTTGGCTTTCAGGAACTGATCCAGCGCGATCACCCGAACCTGCAGTTCGCCGGAACGCTCGAGGGGCAGGACGACAGCTGGACCAACATGCAGATGACGCTTGCGCTGCTCGACCGCCATCCCGACCTTGTCGGCATCTACAATGTCGGCGGGTCCTCGGAGGGGATCGGGATGGCGCTGCGCCGCACCGGGCGGCTGGGACAGGTGCGGCTGGTCGGGCACGGCTTCAGCGCCGATACCCGACGGATGCTCGAGGAAGGGGTGATGATGGCCGTGCTGACCCAGCGCAACCAGACGCTGCTGGAAGTGCTGATCGACCAGCTTCACGCGGCCGAGCCGCCGGCCCCGCTGCCGATGCAGATCATCTTTCCGACCAACCTTCCGGGCCCCGCACACCGGCCGGGGGCCGCGCCGGGCGGCAGGGATCGGTCCTAGCCGCCGCCGCGCGAAGCGCGCACAGGGTTAGGGGCGGGCGGTCGGGGTCCGCAGGATGCAGGGCACGTTGATCACGCGCCGCGGCGCCTCGGCCCCCTTGGCCATCTGCCGCAGCAGCTCTGCAACCAGCCCGGCGACGTCCTGTTCGACCATCCCCACGCTTTGCGGCAGCAGCGCGCCGAACGGGTCGTAGTCGAAGGTGCCATAGCGGATCGCGGCCGCCACGGCGGGGTCCAGCGACTGGATCCAGTGCACGACACCCTCGAGCGTGATCGTCGAGTTGACGAAGATCCCGCGCGGGCGGACCGGCAGCGCCTCGAGCGCCGCGCGCGCGCGCGCCGGGGCGTAGCCGGGCGTCAGGATCGCCGTCTCGGGGACGGTGATCCCGCGCGCGGCATGCGCGTCGAGGAACCCGCGCCGGCGCTCCTTGGTGTTGTGGTCGTCGAGGCGCCCGCCGATAAAGGTGAGCGGCCCGGCCAGCCCGAGGTCGCGCGCGCAGGCATCGAGGATCAGGCCCGTCAGCTCGCGGGCCGCGCTGTAGCTGTCAGAGATGATCGAGGGCGCGAGGCTGCCCGGCAGGTCGAGGTTGATCGTGGGCACACCGGCGGCACGGCACAGCTCGGCGATCCGATCGGGATCGGTGGCGCCGCAGGCCACGAGGCAATCGACCTGGTAGGACAACAACCCCCGCGCGGCCTCGACCTCGAGCGCCGCGTCACGCTGCGTGCAGGTGATCACCGGAAACCGGCCCTCGGCGCGCATCGCCTCTTCGAACCGCTCGGCGATCGCGCCGAAGAAGCGGTTGTCGTATTTCGGGATGATCATGCCCACGATGTCGGACTTGTCGCGCCGCAGCACGCTGGCCTGGATGTTCAGCGCATAGCCGTTGTCCTCGGCCGCCTGCAGCACGCGATTCGCGAGGCTCTCGCTGATCCGCCGCTTCTTCCAGGTCCCGTTGAGCACCGAGCTTACCGCGCTTGGCGAGGTGCCGACGACAGAGGCCAGATCGTAAATCGTTGTTCTGCGCGAAGAAGCCGGGCCGTTGCGATCCATCCTCGGCCCTCCCTGCATCCGGAACCGGGATCATATTGACAGTATCGACGACACAGGACAATGATGCTCCATCGATTGAGCATTCATTTCTGCGGGTGCACAATCGATGAAGCGCCGAGGGAGCGGCGCGAGGGAGGAGGAGGGTCGCCAGGGACCCGGGCCGCGTGCCCGGTGCCGCGGCGTCCACCCGGCCGCGTGGCTCCGACAGGTCGGTCTGACAGGAGGAGCAACATGATCCAGACCCGTATTCTCGCCGCGTCCGCGCTGGCGATCGCATCCGCCGGCATGGCGCAGGCCGAGGCCACCGTGGCCTTCCTGATGCCCGACCAGGCATCGACCCGCTACGAGCAGCACGACTTCCCGGGCTTCAAGGCGGCGATGGAGACGCTGTGCCCGGACTGCACGGTGATCTACCAGAACGCCAATGCCGACGTCTCGCTGCAGCAGCAGCAGTTCAACTCGGTCATCGCGCAGGGCGCCAAGGTCATCGTGCTCGACCCCGTCGACAGCGCCGCCGCCGCGGGTCTCGTGCAGATCGCGCAGGGCCAGGACGTGAAGGTCGTGGCCTATGACCGGCCGATCCCGGACATGCCGGCCGACTTCTACGTCTCGTTCGACAACGAGGGGATCGGGCGGTCGATCGCCCAGTCGCTGGTCGACCATCTCAAGGAGATGGGCGTGGCCGATGGCGCGGGCGTGCTGCAGATCAACGGCTCGCCCACCGATGCCGCGGCGGGCCTGATCCGCGACGGCGTCGACAGCGCGCTCGACGGCTCGACCTTCAAGACGCTGTCGGAATTCGACACGCCGGAATGGGCGCCGCCGAAGGCGCAGGAATGGACCGCCGGCCAGATCACCCGCTTTGGGGCCGAGATCAAGGGCATCGCCGCCGCCAACGATGGCACCGCGGGCGGCGCGATCGCGGCGATGAAGGCGGCGGGCGTCGATCCGCTGCCGCCGGTGACCGGCAACGACGCGACGATCGCGGCCCTGCAGCTGATCATCGCGGGCGACCAGTACAACACGATCTCGAAGCCCTCAGAGATCGTCGCCGAGGCCGCGGCCAAAGTCGCGATGGCGCTCGTCAACGGCGAGACGCCGGAGGCGACGACGACGCTTTACGACACGCCCTCGCAGCTCTTCGTGCCGGCGGTCGTCACGCGCGAGAACATCAAGGCCGAGATCTTCGACAAGGGGATCCAGACCGCGGCCGAGGTCTGCACCGGCGAATACGCGGCAGGCTGCGCCGAACTCGGGATCAAGTGATCCGGGCCGAAGACTGCCGGGGGACGCCGCGCGCCCCCCGGCGCCACAGGGGAGGAGGGCCCGATGCAAAAGGGTGAACTGATACTCAGGCTGCGCGGCGTGTCCAAGCAGTTCGGCGCGGTGACGGCGCTCAGCGACATCGAACTCGACGTCCATGCGGGCGAGGTCGTGGCGCTGGTCGGCGACAACGGTGCGGGCAAGTCGACGCTGGTGAAGACGCTGGCCGGCGTGCACCAGCCCACCGCGGGCCAGATCGAATGGTGCGGCTCGCCGGTGACGCTCGACAGCCCCGGCCGTGCGCTGGAACTCGGGATCGCCACGGTCTTCCAGGACCTCGCGCTGTGCGAGAACCTCGACGTGGTGTCGAACCTCTTCCTGGGCCACGAGATCTCGCCCTGGCGGCTGGACGAGGTGCAGATGGAGGTCCGCGCCTGGACGCTTCTGCAGGAACTCGCGGCGCGGATCCCCTCGGTGCGCGAGCCGATCGCCTCGCTCTCGGGCGGGCAGCGCCAGACCGTCGCCATCGCGCGCTCGCTGCTTCTGGACCCCAAGATCATCATGCTCGACGAGCCGACCGCCGCGCTGGGCGTCGCGCAGACCGCCGAGGTGCTGAACCTGATCGAGCGCGTCCGCGACCGCGGGCATGGCGTGATCCTGATCTCGCACAACATGGAGGACGTGCGCGCGGTGGCCGACCGCATCGTGGTGCTGCGCCTGGGGCGCAACAACGGCGTCTTCACCGCAGAAACCTCGCAAGAGGAGCTGGTCGCCGCCATCACCGGCGCGACCGAGAATTCCGTGTCGCGCCGCATGGCGCGCAAGCAAGAGGAGGTCGGCGCATGACCGGCGCACAGCTCGATCGCGCGGATGCGCGCCTGCGCCAGGACGAGGGCCTTGCCGGCGCCTTCCGCGGCTTCATCGACCGGGTCCGCTCGGGCGACCTCGGGATGCTTCCGGTCTTCGTGGGGCTCTTGCTGATCACGGTGGTCTTCGCCTCGCTGAACCCGGTGTTCCTGGCGCCGAACAACCTGGTGAACCTGCTCTTCGACGCGGCGGCGATCGGTCTGATCTCGCTGGGCGTGGTCTGCGTGCTGCTCCTGGGCGAGATCGACCTGTCGATCGGCTCGATGAGCGGTCTCGCCTCGGCGATGGTCGGCGTTCTGTGGGTCAATTCGGGCCTGCCGATGCCGGTCGCGGTGCTGGGCGCGGTGCTGGCGGGCGCGGTCGTGGGGCTGATCTACGGCACGCTGCGCAACCGCTTCGAGATGCCGTCCTTCGTGGCCACGCTGTCGGGCCTGCTCGCGCTTCTGGGGCTGCAGCTCTACCTGCTGGGCGCGACCGGGTCGATCAACCTGCCCTATACCTCGGGGCTGGTGCGGTTCGGCCAGATCCTGATCATGCCCGACTGGCTGTCGTACCTGGCCGCAGTGCTGCCGGGCGCGATGGTGCTGATCTCGGGCCTGCGCACGATCCGGCGGCGGCGCGAGGCCAACCTCTCCAGCCCCGGCCTCTCGGTGCTGCTGGTGAAGGCGGGCGTGCTGACCGTCGCGCTGCTGGCCTGCGCGGCCTATCTGAACCAAGGCCGCGGCGTGCCCTACATGTTCGGCGTCTTCACCCTGTTCGTCATGGCACTGGACTACGCGCTGCGCCGGACGAAATGGGGCCGCTCGATGTTCGCCGTCGGCGGCAATGCCGAGGCCGCCCGCCGTTCGGGCATCAACGTCCGCGCGATCCGGCTGTCGGCCTTCACGCTCTGCTCGTCGCTCGCGGCGCTTGGCGGGGTCTTCGCGGCCTCGCGCCTCGCCTCGGCCTCGCAGCAGGCGGGCACCGGCGACGTGAACCTCAATGCGATCGCGGCGGCGGTGATCGGCGGCACCTCGCTCTTCGGCGGGCGCGGCTCGGCCTGGTCGGCGCTTCTGGGGATCATCGTCATCCAGGCGATCTCGAACGGGCTGACGCTGCTGAACCTGTCCTCGAGCCTGCGCTACATGATCACCGGCGCGGTCCTTGCCATCGCCGTGATCGTCGACAGCCTCGCCCGCCGCTCGCGCGCCAGCCACGGCCGGGCGTGACACCGGAAGGAATGACCATGAAACTTGACGGAAAATCCGCCGCCATCACCGGGGCGGCCTCGGGGATCGGCCTGGCCTGCGCGCGCGCGCTTCTGGCCGAGGGGGCGCGGGTCGTGCTGATCGACCGCGACGGCGCCAAGCTGGCGAAGCTGTGCGACGAGTTGGGCGCCAACGCCCATCCCCTCGTGCTCGACCTCTTCGACGGCCCGGCGGTCTCGGGGATGGTGCCGGCGATCGAGGCTCTGGTGGGTCCGCTCGACATCTTCCACGCCAATGCCGGCGCCTATGTCGGTGGCGCCGCGGCCGAGGGCGACCCCGACGCCTGGGACCGGATGCTGAACCTCAACATCAACGCGGCCTTCCGCTGCGTGCAGGCGGTGCTGCCGGGGATGGTGGCGCGCAAGGCGGGCGACGTGCTCTTCACCTCGTCGGTGGCGGGCGTGGTGCCGGTGGTGTGGGAGCCGGTCTATACCGCGTCGAAATTCGCGGTGCAGGCCTTCCTGCACGCGACCCGCCGGCAGGTCGCGCCGCATGGCGTGCGGATGGGGGCGGTGCTGCCCGGCCCCGTGGTCACCGCGCTTCTCGACGACTGGCCGAAGGAGAAGATGGAGGAGGCGCTGGCCAACGGCTCGCTCATGCAGCCCGAGGAGGTGGCCGAGGCCGTCGTCTTCATGCTGACCCGGCCGCGCGGCGTGGTGATCCGGGACCTCGTGATCCTGCCCAACAGCGTGGACCTGTGACATGCGGCTGATCGGGATCGACGTGGGCACCGGCTCGGCCCGGGCCGGGGTGTTTGACGAAAGCGGCCTGCTTCTGGGCAGCCATGCCCAGGACATCGCCATCTGGAAAGGCCCCGAGGGCCGGGTCGAGCAGTCGAGCGAGGACATCTGGCAGGCGGTCTGCGGCGCGGTGCGCGGCGCGGTCGAGCGGTCGGGCAGCGTGGCCGCGGACATCGCGGGCATCGGCTTCGACGCGA
This sequence comes from Frigidibacter sp. MR17.24, assembly GCF_037095655.1. Classification (NCBI taxonomy): domain Bacteria; kingdom Pseudomonadati; phylum Pseudomonadota; class Alphaproteobacteria; order Rhodobacterales; family Paracoccaceae; genus Frigidibacter; species Frigidibacter sp. MR17.24. Next base: position 223,057 of record NZ_JBAWKE010000003.1, on the reverse strand, counting down.
CCTGCTCGCTGGTCGTCCTCGGGCCGGGCGGCGCGCCGCTGCCGGTGGCGGAGGACCGCAACATCATCGTCTGGATGGATCACCGGGCGACCGAGCAGGCCGAGCGGATCAACGCGATGGGCCACCCGGTGCTGGACTACGTCGGCGGCCGGATCTCGCCCGAGATGGAGACGCCGAAGCTTCTGTGGCTGAAGGAGAACGCGCCCGAGATCTACGACGCCGCCTGGCAGTTCATGGATCTGACGGATTTCCTGACCTGGCGCGCCACGGGCGACCTGGCGCGGTCGGTCTGCACGGTGACCTGCAAATGGACCTATCTCGCGCATGAGAACCGCTGGGACCCGGGCTATTTCGACGGGATCGGCCTTGGCGATCTGGCACGGAAGGACTTCGTGCGGATCGGCGCGCGGGTGGTCCCGGCGGGCAGCGCGATGGGGCAGGGCCTGACGGCCGAGGCCGCGCGCGACATGGGGCTGGCCACCGGCACCCCGGTCGGCGCGGGGCTGATCGATGCCCATGCGGGGGGGCTTGCCACGGTGGGCACCGCCGGCGATCCGACCGCGGACTTGGCCTATGTCTTCGGAACCTCGTCCTGCACGATGACGACGACGCGGGCGCCCTGCTTCGTGCCGGGTGTCTGGGGGCCCTATCACTCGGCGATGATCCCGGGCCTGTGGCTGAACGAGGGCGGGCAGTCCGCCGCCGGCGCCGCAGTCGACCAGTTGCTTGCCCACCATCCCTTCGCCCCCGAGGCGCGCCGCCTTGCCGCCGAGGCGGGGATGTCGCTGCCCGACTGGCTGGCCGCGCGGGCCGGCGACCGCGACATCCTCGAACTGGTGGCCGGCGTCCATGTCGTGCCCGAGGTGCTGGGCAACCGCGCCCCGCATGCAGATCCGCACCGCCGCGCGACCATCATGGGCATCGGCATGGACCGCGGGCCCGACAGCCTGCTTGCGCTTTACCTCGCGATCCTGTGCGGCCTCGGCTACGGGCTGCGCCAGATCATCGAGGCGCAGGAGGCCGCGGGCGCGCCGACGCGCCGGATCGCCATCAGCGGCGGCGCCGGGCGAAGCCCGCTCGTGCGCCAGATCCTTGCGGATGCCACCGGCCGGCCGGTCGTGGCCCCGGGCACCGAAGAGCCGGTCCTTCTGGGCTCGGCGATGCTCGGCGCGCTTGCCGGCGGGCTGCACGGCGATGCGACCGAGGCGATGACGGCGATGGCGCAGCCGGGCTCGACCGTCGAGCCGCGCCCCGACACGCTCGCCCGCCATGCAGAGCGCTACCGCATGTTCGAAGCCCTGCAGGCGCTGGCGGCAGGGACCTGACGCCGGGCGCCCGCAGGGGTGCAGGGTCGGGTCCGCCGCGACCGGCGCAGGCGGCGCCGGCGCCCCGACCCGGGCCGCCGCGGGGCGCGGGCCCCGAGCGCGGCGAGCGTTCCGTCGTCGCGCGATCGGGTGGGCCTATGCCTCCGGCATCGTCAGGACGATCTTGCCGCCGATATGACCCTCGGCCGCGCGGCGATGGGCGCGGGCGGCCTCGGCGGCGGGAAAGACGGAGTCGATCACGATCCGCACCCGCCCGTCCGACAGCAGCCCCGCCGCCGCGTCGAGCTGCGCGCCGTTCGACCGGACCTGCGTGCTCGACACCGTGACGCCGCGCCGGGCGGCGGCGTCATGCGCCTCGAAGCCCAGCGGGTTGACGATGAACAGCGCGCCGCCGGGCCGTAAAGCGGGCAGGAACCGCGCCGCGCCGGCGCCGCCGACGCAATCCATCACCAGATCCAGATCGCGGTGCAGATCCTCGGCCCGCGCCCGGCTGTAGTCGACGACCTCGTCCGCCCCGAGATCGCGCAGAAGCGGGCCGTGGCGGCCCGAGGCGACGGCGATGACCCGGGCGCCCTGCGCCTTCGCCACCTGCAACGCGAGGTGGCCGACCCCGCCGGCCGCGCCGTTCACCAGCACCCGGCGCCCCTGCAACGGGACCGGCGCGTGGGGGTGGGGCTGGAACGGGTTCGCCGCATCATGGCCGAGATCGACGAGGAACTGCCAGGCGGTCAGCAACGACATCGGCGCGCCGGCCGCCTCGACATGGCCAAGGCCCGCGGGCTTGCGACCGACCTGCGCGGCCGGAACGGCGACGAACTGCGCATGCGCCATGGCCTGGCCCATCATGCCTTCGGGGAAGCGGACCATGGCATAGACCTCGTCGCCCGGGGCAAAGCCCGCGACCTTGGGCCCGACCGTCTCGACGACACCCGAGACGTCGGTGCCAAGGATCAGCGGAAAGCGCCCTTCGGGCCGCCAGTCGGGCGGCAGGCTGCGATAGCCGTCGCGCAGGTACCAGTCGGGCGGGTTGAGGCCGGCCGCGACGACGCGGATGCCAAGCTCGTCGGGGCCCGGCGCAGGCTTCGGCGCGTCCTCCCAGCGCAGGACATCGGGGCCGCCGAAGGCATGCTGGCGAATGGCTTTCATCGTGCCGGTCATGGGGATCCCTCCGTTTCCATTTCGGTCGGTGGCTAGATACGCCCTGCCGTCTCGCTCTATAATGGTGCGACAGATCACTTGAGTTGTGCCGCCATGGAACAGTTGGGGCTTGAACGCCTGACCGGCCTCGTCGCCTTCGCGCGTGCGGGATCGCTGGGCAGCTATTCGGCCGCGGCGCGATCGCTGTCGGTCTCGCCCTCGGCGGTCAGCAAGAGCGTGCGACGGCTCGAGACCCAGCTCGGGGTCGCGCTCTTCACCCGCACCACCCGCTCGCTCGTGCTGACGCCCGAGGGGCAGGCGCTGCACGACCGCGCGCTGCGGCTGATCGAAGCCGCCGAGGACATCGAGCAGACGGCCGGGGCGCTGCGGGCCGCGCCGTCGGGGCGGCTGCGCATCGCGGCGCCGCTCGCGCTGGGGATCCACGTCATCGCGCCGCTGCTGCCGGCATTCCGGCGCGCGCATCCGAAGGTCCGGGTGGAGCTGCGGCTGAACGACCGGCTGGTCGACCTGATCGAAGAGGGGATCGATGTCGCGATCCGCATCGGCGATCTGGCGGATTCGCGCCTGCTGTCGCGCGTGCTGATGCGCCAGCGGCTGTGCTGCTTCGCGGCGCCGTCCTACCTTGCCGGCAGGGCGGCGCCGCGCCGGCCGGCGGACCTGGCCGGGCACGAGATGGTGGCGCTGCGCTATCAGGGATCCGGCCGGCTGATGCGCTGGTCGTTTGCCGGCCGCGGCGGCCCGGTCGAGATCCGGCCCGACGCGGGGATCGTCGTCGATGCCAGCGACGCGCTCGTGTCGGCGCTGGTGGCGGGGGCGGGGATCGGCATGACCTCGACCGTGCTGGCGCGCCCGCACGTGGCACGGGGCGCGCTGGTGCCGGTGCTTGAGGATCATGCCGTCGAAGGGCGGGCGATCACCGCCGTCTATCCCGAGAGCCGGCGCGCGAACCCGGCCGTGCGCGCCTTCCTCGACTTCCTGCCCGGCGCGCTGCAACCGCCCGGTGACTAGGGTCGGGCCGCCGGGGCCCGATCATCGCCCGACCCGCGGCGGATCGCGCGGTTGCGCCGGATCAGGGCGGCAAGGAACAGCACCGTCAGCGCAAGCACGATCGTGGCGGCGGGCGAGGCGTCGAGGAAGAACGACGCGTAGACGCCCGCGGGAAGGGCCAGCACCGCGCTTGCGACCGAGGCCGCGAGCATCCGCCCGAAACTGCGCGCCAGCAGGAAGCCGATCGCGCCGGGCAGGATCAGCAGCGCCACGGCAAGGATCAGCCCGGTCGCGGACAGTGTCGCCACCACGCAGGCCGAGATCGCGGCGAGCAGGCCGTAGTGCAGCAGGCCCGTGCGCAGCCCGGAGACCCGGGCCTGGACCGGGTCGAAGGCGGCCAGCATCAGGTCGCGCCAGAACAGCCCGAGGCCGGCCGTCACCACCAGCGCGATCAGGCCGGTGGTCCACAGATCGCCCGGGCCGATCCCCAGCATGTTGCCGAACAGGATGTGGTCGAGGTGCAGGTCCGACGGCGTCGCGGTCATCAGCACGATCCCCAGGCCGAACATGCCCGAGAAGACGACGCCCATCACCGTGTCGGGCTTGACCCGGCTGTTGGCCGCAAGGAAGCCGGTGGCGGCCGAGGTCGCGATCCCGGCCGCGAAGGCCCCGAGCAGGAGCGGCAGGCCAAGGATGTAGGCCAGGACGATCCCCGGCAGCACCGCGTGGCTGACCGCGTCGCCCATCAGCGCCCAGCCCTTGAGCACGAGGAAGGCCGACAGCAGCGCGGTCGGCACCGCGATCATCAGCGCGATGGCGAAGGCCATGCGCATGAACGGAAACTGGAACGGCAGCAGCAGGGTATCGGCCATCACGCGCCCTCGCGCAGCGCCGCGCGGGCCCGGGCGCGCGCCGCGAGGATCCCGTGCTTCGGTCCCAGCAGGAAGGCCGCCAGGAACACCAGCGTCTGCAGGCAGGCGATGATGCCGCCGGTGGCGCCGTTCAGGTGGAAGCTTGCATAGGCCCCAAGGGCGCAGGTCAGCGTGCCGATGCTGACCGATGTCGCGATCAGCCGCGGGAAGCGGTCGCACAGAAGGTAGGCCGTGGCCCCGGGCGTGACCACCAGCGCGATCACCAGGAACGCGCCGACCGTCTGCATCGCCGCCACGACCGAGGCCGAGAGCAGCGTGAAGAACAGCGCCTTCAGCCGGCGCGGATTCAGGCGGATCGCGCGGGCATGGGCCTCGTCGAAGAAGGTCACCATCAGGTCCTTCCAGCGCAGGCCCAGCACCGCGAGCGAGACCGCGCCGATGAGCGCGAGCTGTGCGGTATCGGCCGGGCTGATCGCCAGGATGTTGCCCATCGTGATGGTCTGGACCGAGACCGACATCGGGTGGATCGACACCATGAAGAGGCCGGCCCCGAAGAAGGCCGAGAAGATGATGCCGATCGTGACGTCGGACTTCAGCCCCGAGCGGTCCTGAAGCCCGAGCATCGCCAGCGCCGCGAGCCCCCCCGACAGGAAGGCCCCCAGCGCGAAGGGCAGGCCCAGCATGTAGGCGCCCGCCACGCCCGGCACGACCGAATGCGATAGCGCGTCGCCGATCAGCGACCATCCCTTCAGCACGAGGTAGGCCGACAGGAAGGCGCAGACACCGCCCACCAGCGCCGAGACCCAGATCGCGTTGACCATGTAGCCGTAGGCGAAGGGATCCAGCAGCGCGCTCACGGCCCGTCCCCCGCGCGCTGCACCCGGTCGCCGTAATGGACCAGCGGGCGTTCGTCGTCGGTCAGGATCGACAGCCCGCGCGGGTCGTCGTCGTCATGCAGCGCCGCGCCCCCGAGGGTGATCTGGCGCAGGACACCGCCGAAGGCGGCCTGCAGGTTGGCACGGGTGAAGGTCTCGGCCGTGGGGCCGGCCGCCAGCACCGTGCCGCGCACCAGCACCACCCGGTCGCAGAACTCGGGCACGGATCCAAGGTTGTGGGTCGAGACCAGCATCACCCGGCCCTCGTCGCGCAGCGCGCCCAGAAGCGCCACGATCTGCGCCTCGGTCTGGACATCGACGCCGGTGAAGGGCTCGTCGAGCAGGATCACCCGCGCGTCCTGCGCCAGCGCCCGGGCGAGGAAGACGCGCTTGCGCTGCCCGCCCGACAGCTCGCCGATCTGGCGGCGGCGGAACGCGGTCATGCCGACGCGCTCAAGCGCCGCCGCGACGGCGGCGCGATCCGCGGCCCGCGGACGGCGCAGCAGCCCCATGTGTCCGTAGCGGCCCATCATCACCACGTCCTCGACGAGGACCGGGAAGGACCAGTCGACCTCCTCGGACTGGGGCACATAGGCCACGAGGTTGCGCCTGAGCGCCGCCGCGACCGGCAGGCCCAGCAGCCGGATCCTTCCCGTCGCGGCCGGGACGAAGCCCATGATCGCCTTGAACAGCGTCGACTTGCCGGCGCCGTTCACGCCCACGAGCGCGGTGATCGTGCCGGTCGGGATCGCGAAACTCGCCCCGCGCAGCGCGGTGTGGCCATTGCGATAGGTCACGGCGAGATCGCTGACCTCGATGCCTGCGCCGTCATGCGATCCGGTCATCGCGGCCTCAGTTCGCCGTGGCGCCGAGACCTTCGGCGATGGTGCGGGTGGTGACTTCGAGCAGGTCGAGAAAGCTCGGCACCGGTCCGTCCGCGGCCGAGAGGCTGTCGACGTAAAGCATCCCGCCGTACTGCGCGCCGGTCTCGCGCGCGACCTGCTGCGCGGGGGCCTGCGAGACGGTGCTTTCGCAGAAGACCGCCGGGATCCGGTGCTGGCGGACGGCATCGACGACCGCGCGGACCTGCTGGGGCGTGCCCATCCGGTCGGCGTTGATCGGCCAGAGGTACACCTCTCTCAGGCCGAGGTCGCGGGCGAGGTAGCTGAAGGCGCCCTCGCAGCTCACCAGCCAGCGGCGATCTTCGGGCAGGGCGGCGATCTGCGCGCGCAGCGGTCCGATCGCGGCCGAAAGCCTGTCGCGGTAGGCCGCGGCATTGGCGCGGTAGGTGGCGGCGTTGCCGGGGTCGCGGGCGATGAAGGCGGTCTCGATGTTGGTGACATAGGTCAGCGCCGTGTCGAGGCCCATCCAGGCATGCGGGTTGGGCTTGCCCTGGTAGGTGCCGCCCGCGATCGCGATCGGCGCGATCCCGTCGGACAGGGTGACTGCGGGCACCGGGCCGAGCGAGGCGAGGAACTGTTCGAACCAAAGCTCCAGGTTCAGCCCGTTCCACAGGATCAGGTCGGCATCCTGCGCGCCGACGATGTCGCGCGGCGTCGGCTCGTAGCCGTGGATCTCGGCGCCCGGCTTGGTGATCGAGACGACTTCGGCCGCGTCGCCGGCAACCTCGCGGGCCATGTCGGCGATCACGGTGAAGCTGGTCACCACCTTCATCCGCCCGTCGGCGGCACGGGCCGCGGCGGGCAGGGCGGCACCGACGATGACGAGGGTCGAGGCAGCGGCCAGGACGAGGGCCCGCAGGGTCATGCGCGATCTCCGTTCGGAACAGGAACCGTCATACTGTAATTGCGAAGCATTCGCAACTGAATGTGGAAGTCGCGCGTCGACCTGCCCCGGCCGACCGTCCGGCACGGGGCTTATGCGGGACAATCGGTGGGGGGATGGGGTCCCTGCGTCGTCGAGCGGATTCGTTGGTGCCAACCGCCCCCGGAGCCCCGGGGGCTTCGCGCGCGGGACCGAAGACCCGATGCCGGCTGCAAAAGCGCCTGTCCCGCAGCGTCGGGAACGGGGGGCCGCGCAGGTTCCTCAGCACCCCCTCAGGCGACCGGCTCGGCTCCGACGGGCCACCCCGCTGCGGCATCCGCCCGCGACGTTCGGATCGAACCGGCACCGGGATCGCCGCCGAGGCGCGCAGTGCCAAGCGTCTGACTGTTGCGATCGGGAGACCCGGGCAGCGCCGGCAAGGCCAGGGGGGCGATGCGACGGCATCGGGCAGTGTCGACCCCGCACCACAACCCTCCCAGCGCCGCAATTTTTGCCATTGCATTTTAAAATGCAAAAGACCAAAGATCCGATGTCACCAGATCAGGGAGGAGAACGTGACCCGATTTCTCAAGGCAGCCCTCTGCGCCATCATCGTCGCGGTCCCGGCCGGGGCCCAGGCGTTCGAGCCGCAGAATCCCGAATGCATCGCCCCCGCCGCGCCGGGCGGCGGCTGGGACTTCATCTGCCGCACCACCGCCAAGCTGATGCGCGAGCTGAACCTCGTGCCGGGCACGATGCAGGTCACCAACATGACCGGCGGCGGCGGCGGCGTGGCCTTCGCCCATGTCGTGGGCAAGCGCAACGATGACGCCAACCTCATCATCGCCGCCTCGAACGGCACCACCACGCGCCTCGCGCAGGACGCGTTCTCGGGCGCGACCGAGGATGACGTGCGCTGGCTCGCGACCTTCGGCGCCGAATACGGCGTCGTCGCGGTCGCGGCCGACAGCGAGTTCAACGACCTGCCGTCGCTGATCGCGAAGATGAAGGAGAACCCGCGCAGCGTGTCCTTCGCCGGCGGCTCGGCGGTGGGCGGCTACGACCACCTCAAGATCCTGAAGCTTGCCAAGGTCGCTGGCCTGCCGGACGTGCGGCAGGTGAAATACGTGGCCTTCTCGGGCGGCGGCGAGGCGATGACCCAGATCCTCGGCGGCTCGGTCACCGCGTTCTCGGGCGACTTCTCCGAAGTGCGCGGCTTCGTCGAGGCCGGCGACATGAAGATCCTCGCGGTGCTGGCGCCCGAGCGGCTGGCGGGCTTCCCCGACTTCCCGACTGCGAAGGAGCAGGGGCTCGACGTGACCGGCGCCAACTGGCGCGGACTCTACGTGCCCAAGGAGATGCCGCAGGACGCCTTCGACTTCTGGGGCAACGCGATCGAGAAGATGGTCGCCTCGCCCGAGTTCCAGAAGATCCGCGCGGATGCCGGGATCGAGCCGCTCGACAACTTCGGCGCCGATGCCGATGCCTATGTCCACGACAACGTCGCCGAGATCCGCGCGCTGTCGAAAGAGATCGGCATCATCAAGTAAGTCTGCCCTCCCCGGCAGAGGGGACGGCGGCGCCGCGCCGCCCTCCCCGAGGGGCCATCAAACGACATTCTCAGGGAGGATCGCATGAGCGATCGCATCATGGGCGGCATCGGGCTCGCGCTGTCGCTGTTCTATATCTGGGCCGCGACGATCATCCCGGAAAGCTTCATGGCCGACGTCATCGGCCCCTCGACCTTCCCGATCATCATCGGCGTGCTGATGGCGGTCTGCTCGCTGGTCTTCATCGCCCGCCCCGATCCCGATCCCGTCTGGCCGCCGCTGAACCGGCTGGCCGAGATCGGCTTCGCGATCCTCGTGTGCTTCCTTTACGCGCAGCTGATCGACGAGCTGGGCTTCGCGATCTGCACCGCACTCGCCTCGGGCTACCTGTGCTGGCGCCTCGGCGGGACGCCGGTCACGGCGGTGCTGACGGGCCTTGGCCTCGCGGCGGGGCTCTATCTCATCTTCAAGACGATCCTCGGCCTGTCGCTGGCCGCGGGCCCGCTCGGCTTCTGAGGACCGATCCATGGACACGCTTGCCAATCTCGCCGATGGCTTCGCCATCGCGATCACGTTTCAGAACCTCGGCCTTGCCCTGATCGGCGCCTTTCTCGGCACGATGATGGGGGCGCTGCCGGGACTGGGCCCCGCCAACGGCGTGGCGATCCTGATCCCGATCTCGTTCTCGCTGGGCTTCGGCCCGCTGTCGTCGCTGATACTGATGACGGCCGTCTATTACGGGGCGATGTACGGCGGGCGGATCTCGTCGATCCTGCTCAACATTCCCGGCGACGAGCCGGCGATGATGACCTGCCTCGACGGCTACCCGATGGCCCGCAAGGGTATGGCGGGCGAGGCGCTGTCGCTGTCGGGCATCGCCTCGTTCGTGGGGTCGATCTTCGCCACGATCGGGCTTGCCGTGCTGGCGCCGCAGCTGGTGAAGATCGCGCTGCTGTTCGGGCCGGCCGAGTATTTCGCGCTGTTCACCATCGCCTTCGCGACGCTGGGCGGCGTGGCCTCGGCCAACCAGGCCAAGGCGGCCTTCGCGGCGATGCTGGGCCTTGGCATCGCCATGATCGGCGTCGACACCCAGACCGGGGTCGAGCGTTTCACCTTCGGCGAGATGCACCTGATGGACGGGATCGACTTCCTCGTCGCCATCGTCGGTCTCTTCGCGCTGTCCGAGGTGTTCATCTTCCTCGAGCACCGCTCGACCGGGGGCGCGGACGAGGGCAAGCTGAAGAACATCGGCAGGATGATGGCGCCCTGGTCGATGATCCGCGCCTGCATCCCCACCTTCACCCGCGGCACGGTGATCGGCTTCCTCGCCGGCGTGCTGCCCGGCGCGGGCGCCTCGCTGGGCTCGTTCCTGGCCTACACGGCCGAACGCCAGATTGCCGACCCGCAGGGCCGGACCTTCGGCAAGGGCGATCCGCGCGGGGTCGCGGCGCCCGAGGCCGGCAACAACGCCGCCGCCGGCGGCGCGCTGGTGCCGATGCTGGCGCTCGGCGTGCCCGGCTCGGGGACGACGGCGGTGCTGCTGGCGGTGCTCTTGTCGCTCAACATCACGCCCGGGCCGCTTCTCTTCGCCCAGCAGCCCGACGTGGTCTGGGGCCTGATCGCCGCGCTCTTCATCGCCAACGTGATGCTTCTGATCCTCAACATACCGCTGGTGGGGCTGTTCTCGCGCGTGCTGCTGGTGCCGATCCACATCCTGATGCCGCTGGTGGCGATGGTGTCCTTCATCGGCGTCTACGGCATCTCGGGGTCGAGCTTCGATCTGACGATGATGGTCTGCTTCGGCATCCTCGGCTGGCTTCTGCGCAAGATGTCGGTGCCGCTGGTGCCGGTGATCCTGGGCATCCTCCTTGGCAACGAGATGGAGGTGAACCTGCGCCGCGCGATGACCCTGTCGGACGGCGACTGGCTGACGCTGGTCGGCAGCCCGCTCGCGGTCGCGCTCTGGCTGATCGCCATCGTCGGCTTCGTCGCGCCGATGGTCTTCGGCGCCCGGCTGAAGCGCAAGATGGCCGAAGAACACGACGAGGTGGCGGCCGGCGACTGACCGCCACCGCCCCCCCGATCCACCCCGCAACGAACGGATAGAGCCTTGCCCCCCGTGCACCAGATCCCGCCCGCGCCCCTGTCCCTGACCACCACCGCCGGAGACCTGATCCTGACCGACCTGCGGGCGCAGGTCGGGGCGGTGCTCGACCGGCTGCCGCATGTCCTGCGGCTTCTGGCCGAGAACCACCTGCGCGCGGGCGGCGATGCGGCCTGCTTGCGCGCCGCGCTCGGCGACTGGCTCGACGGCCGCGAGACGGCGTTCGAGCTGACCTTCCGCCCGAACCGCCTGCTGATGCACGACACGACCTGCACCCCGGCGCTGGCCGACATCGCGGGCCTGCGCGACGCGCTGGCCGAGGCGGGCGGCGATCCCGCCAGCCTCAGCCCCGTGCTGCCGGTCGAGGTTTCGGTCGACCATTCGCTGGCCGTCGACCTCTATGCCCGGCCGGGCGCCGCCACCGTGAACCTGCGCGGCGAGATGGCGCGCAACGCCGAACGCTACGCCTTCATGAAATGGGCCTCCGAGGTGATGGAGACGGTGCATGTCAACCCGCCCGGCACCGGCATCATGCACACGCTGAACCTGGAACAATACGCGACGCTGCTGTCGGTCGGCCCCGACGGGCGCGCGCATCCCGACATGATGCTGGGCACCGACAGCCACACGCCGATGATCAACGGCATCGGCGTCATGGCCTGGGGGATCGGCGGGCTCGAGGCGGAGTCGGTGATGTTCGGGCAGAGCGTCTCGCTCGCCATGCCGCGCGTCGTCGGCGTGCGGCTCGAGGGGCGGCTGGGGCAGGGGGTGCTGTCGACCGACCTCGCGCTCGAGGTCACGCACCGGCTGCGCAAGCTGGGCGTGACCGGCGATTTCGTCGAATTCTTCGGCCCCGGCGTCGCGACCCTGACCGCCGACGACCGCGCGGTGATCGCCAACATGACACCGGAATACGGCGCCTCGACCGGCTTCTTCCCCGCCGATGCCGAGGCGGTGGCCTACCTGCGCCGCACCGACCGTCCCGAGACGCTGACCGCGGCGATCGAGCCCGCCTTCCGCGCCATGGGCCTGTGGTTCGACCCCGCCGAAACCCCGCGCTTCGACACTGAGATCACCATCGACCTGTCCGCGCTGCCGCCCCTGGTCGCCGGTCCGCGCCGCCCGCAGGACGCGGTCGCCGCCGGCACCATGCGCGCCGCGACCGAGGCCGCGCTCGGCCGCGCGCTCGCGCCGCTGCCCGCGACGGTGACGGACCTGCCCGACGGCGGCGTCGGGATCGCGGCGATCACCAGCTGCACCAACACCTCCGACCCGCGCCTGCTGATCGCGGCGGGGCTCCTGGCCCGCAAGGCGCGCGCGCGCGGGCTCGGCCCGGCGCCCTGGGTCAAGACCTCGCTCGCGCCAGGATCGCCCTCGGCCGCAAGCTACCTTGCCCGCGCGGGGCTGCTCGAGGATCTGGAAGCCGTGGGCTTCGGCATCGTCGGCTTCGGCTGCACCACGTGCATCGGCAATTCGGGCCCGCTGCCCGAGGCGGTCGAGACGGCGCTCGCGGCCGGCCGCGCGGTGGTGGCCGTGCTGTCGGGCAACCGCAACTTCCCGGGCCGGGTCCATGCCAAGCTCGACCTCGGCTATCTCGCCTCGCCGCCGCTCGTCGTGGCGATGGCTCTGGCCGGGCATGTGCACGGCGACATCCTGCAGGACCCGATCGGCCGTGATCCCGAGGGGCGCGAGGTGCGGCTGGCCGACCTCTGGCCCGCGAGCGAGGAGATCGAGGCCGCGATGGCCGCGGCCTTCCGGCCCGAGGACGTGCCCGCCGATTTCGCCCGCGCCTCGCTCAATGCCGACTGGGCCGCGCTCGAGGCGCCGAAGACGGTGCGCTTCCCCTGGGACCCGGCCTCGCGCAGCCTGCGCCGGCCGAAGTTCGCCCGGCCTTCGACGCGCAGCAATCTTGGCCGCTATACCGCGCATCCGCTGCTGGTGCTGGGCGACGACATGACCACCGACCACATCTCGCCCGCGGGCTGGATCGACCCCGAGGGCGAGGCCGGGCGCTGGCTGATCGAGCGCGGCGCCGACCCCAAGGCGCTGAACGTCTACGCCAGCTATCGCGGCAACTGGGAGGTGATGCTGCGCGGCCTCTTCACCAACCGCGCCGCGATCAACGCGCTGAACCCGGACCTGCCGCCCGCGCATCTGCGCATGCCCGGCGGCGAGGTGCTGCCGCTGCACGCTGCCGCCACCGCCTGGGAGGCCGAAGGCCGCTCGGCCGTGATCCTCGCGGGCGAGCGCTACGGCATGGGCTCCAGCCGCGACTGGGCGGCCAAGGGCGCGGCGCTTCTGGGGGTGCGCGCGGTCATCGCCCGCAGCTTCGAGCGGATCCACCGCACGAACCTGATCGGCATGGGCATCGTGCCCCTGCTGATCGAGGGCGACTTCCAGCCCGCGCTTGCGGGTCTCGGGGTCGACAGCCGGATCTTCCTGGATCTGCCCGAGGCCGAGCTGATGCCGGGTCACCCGGTCCGCATGGGCCTCGAGTCGCCCGATCTCGAGCTTTCGCTGCGTGTCGCCGTCGAGACGGGGCAGGAGATCGAGACCCTGCGCGCGGGCGGTGTGCTGCCGAAGATGATCGCCGAGCGGACCCGCGCCCAAGTCGCGTGAGGCCGGTGGGGCGGCACCGGGCCGCTCCCGCCCCTCCGGGCCCCGGCCGCGCCGAGGGCCGGCCCGGTGTCGCTGACCCCGTGGCGGCGTCGGCGCTGGCGGATCGCTTCGCGATCCCGCCTGCGTCGGTGCGGCGCGCGCGCGGGTCGAACCACGGCGGCTGGAGGGGTGCGGTTCCGCCGGGACGCGTCCTCGGCCGACGACGGCTGGCCCGCACGGGCGCAGAGAGCGGGGGGGCCAAGCGTTGGCCATGATGCAAGGCGTCGTGGGCCAGCCCTGTCGGTTGCGGGGGCCCGATCCTCGGCCGTCACCCGCTGGACGGCGCCGACCACCCCGCATCCAGCTCAGGCCGAAGGCAGGCGTGCACCGGCGGACGCCGCGCCGTCGCGCCGTGGACCGGATCTTCGGGAGGCCGGGTGGTCGTTCGGCCGCCTGCGGCTCTCCCGGACGGGTCCACCGCGGTCCCTCGGATCACCGCTAGCGCCGGGCGTTGTCCCCGGTCTGATCCGGGTTTCCGACCGGCCAAATCCCGGGAGCACCGCGCCCGTGACTGGCCACCAAGTGCCAGTAACCTGTCCGGTCGCGTCGGGCCGCCGCCACGGCTGGCGCCGCGCGGCTGTCGGGGGTCAGAGCGTCACGGGCCGCCCGGTGCGGATGCTCTCGTCCGCGGCAAGGCAGATGCCCAGCGATGCGACCGCGTCCGCCATGTGCCGCGTCAGGTCCCTGTCCTCGACGATGGCGCGGTAGAGATAGTCCTGCTCGCGGTCGCACAGCCCCTGGTGATCGGGCTCGCCCTCCATGTCCAGCCAGTCGTCGGCCCGCGCGAGCGCGCCGTCCGCGCCGGTCTCGGCATGGTGGACGCGCAGCCGCGAGGTCTGGGTATGCGCATTGATGTCGGCCGAGCCCGCCTTGTCCTCCATCACGATCGAGACCGACCCGCCGGGCGAGATCACGTCCTTCACGAAATATGCGGTCTCCGAGATCATCGGGCCCCAGCCGGCCTCGTACCAGCCGATGCTGCCGTCGTCGAACAGCACCTGGAACTGGCCGTAGTTGTACATGCCGTCCTTCAGCCCGGGCGCGAGCGCAAGACCCATGCCACGCACCTCGACCGGGCGGCCGTCGGTGATCTGGCACATCACGTCGACATAGTGCACGCCGCAATCGACGATCGGCGAGGTGGTTTTCAGGATCTCCTGGTGGATCTTCCAGGCGGGCCCGCTCGACTGCTGGTTCAGGTTCATCCGGAACACGTAGGGGCCGCCAAGGTCGCGCGCCTCCGAGATCAGGCGCATCCAGGACGGGTGGTGGCGCAGGATGTAGCCGACCACGAGCTTGCGCCCGTGCGCCGTCGCCGCCGCGGTGACGCGCTCGGCCTCGGCCACGGTGGCGGCGAGCGGCTTTTCCACGAAGACATGGGCGCCGGCCTCGATGGCGGCGATCGCCATCTCGGCATGGGTGTCGGTATGGGTGGCGATCGACACGACGTCGGGCTTCAGCGCGGCGAGCGCCGCGGCGAAGTCATGGTGCAGCGGATAGCCGGCCAGCGCCCCGGGCAGGTCCCGGGCCGAGCGGTTGACGAGGCCCACGATCTCGAAGCCGGGATGGGCGTGATAGGCCAGCGCGTGGCTCTGGCCCATCTGGCCCAGTCCCACGACCATGACGGTCAGCTTGCGGTGCGCGGTCTCGGTCATCTCTCGGTCCCCGTGTGGGCAGGTCAGGCAGGTCGTGCAGGTCGGGCGGCGTCGGCAGGTCGGGCGGTCCCGCGCCTCAGGCGGCGGCGGTCACGCCCCGGCGCGCGGCGGCGATATGGGCGGCGCCCATGCTCGCCAGCGCGACGATGAACGGGGTCGGGTTGGTGGCGGTCATCGTCGGGATCACGCCGTTGCCGGCGACGTGCAGGTTGTCGAACCCCCAGACGCGGCTGTGGCGGTCGCAGACGCTGCTGCCGTCGTCGGTCTCGCCCATCCGCAGCGTGCCCTGGTAGTGCAGCGAGTTGCCGGTGGGCAGCTTCACCGCCGCGAACCCCGGCAGCGGCTTGCCCAGCGCATGGGCGATCCGATCGGCCATCGCCTTGCCGCGGTCGATCCGCGCGAGGTCGGCCGCGCTCGGCGGCGCGTGGATCGAGAAGCTCGGCAGGCCCTTCCAGTCGGGACGGGTGTCGTCGAAGACGATCCGGTTCTCGGGGCTCGGGTCTGCGGGAACGAACAGGCCCATCCCGGCCAGCGTGCCCTCGACCGGTTCGGGGAACGGGAAGTTCGCCGGGTCGTTGCCGTGCAGCGTCACCGAGAACGGGAACTCGGTCGCATCCACACTGGGGATCCACGACATCGAGGTCAGGGGCCCCGCGATGTCGGTCACGAAATAGCGGTTGATCAGGTAGTGGTCGTTCAGATGCCGCCCCAGCGCCGCCGGACGGATGCCCGAGGCGTGCAGCAGCTGCGGGCCGTGCAGGCTGTCGCAGGCGACGACCACGCTGCCGGCGGCCACGGTGACCGTCTCGCCCGTCGCGAGGTCGACCAACTCGACCCCGGTCGCGTGCCCGTCCTCGTGCAGGACGCGTCGGCAGGCGGTCCCGGGCAGGATCGCGAAGGTCTCGGCGGGCTCGTCCACCATGTCGCCAAGGATGTGGTCGGTGCCGTGGCGGGTGACGCCCTCGGGCGTCACGGTGAAGGCCAGCGGCATCGGCTGCACCCGGCGGTCGGCCGGCCGGCCGGCGTCGAAGATCGCCGCAAGCCGCGCCCGCAGCTCGTCCGAGCCGCGATCCTCGGGGAAGGGATGCCTGTTCGCGCCCAGCAGCTCGTCCGCCAGCGCCAGCGCCGCCGTCATCTCGGCCTCGGGGATGAACGACACCCGCTCGCCCTTCGACGGATGCGGGCACCCCGCGGTCCACTGCACCCCCATCCCCCCGACCGAGGCCGCGGCGAAGCCCGCGAAGGCGGCGTCGTC
This sequence comes from Frigidibacter sp. MR17.24, assembly GCF_037095655.1. Lineage (NCBI taxonomy): Bacteria > Pseudomonadati > Pseudomonadota > Alphaproteobacteria > Rhodobacterales > Paracoccaceae > Frigidibacter > Frigidibacter sp. MR17.24. The sequence goes on along the minus strand of NZ_JBAWKE010000003.1, from coordinate 206,854 downwards.
ATGCGCGTCCGTGTTCGAGAAGAACAGGCCCGGCCGGCGCTGCAGCGAGGCGTCGTGCCCACCGGCCTTGCGTGCCTCCCATTCCGCGCGCGTGATCGGGTCGTAGGTCTTGCCGCGGGCGGGCCCCTGCGCCATCCGCTCGGCGGCGATGCGCTCGGCCGTGGGCAGGTTGCCCAGGTGCCGGCCGACCTCGGGCGTGGCCTTGGGGCCGGCCTCGACCATCAGGATGCGCGCCTCGGGCCAGTCGCGCCGGATGATCCGGGCATAGGTCGACCCGGTCGGGCCGCTTCCCACGATGACGACATCTGCGGATCGGATGGGCATGCTGGGCACTCCGCTGCGTTGTAAACTGTTTTCAGCTTTTGGCGCATCAACGCGGGCTTTCGGCATGAAGTCAATGCTGTTGTGTAAATTATTTACGCCTGCTAGCCTCTCGGGACTCAATCGCGCGCGATTGCCCATCGGTTGTGCGCTTGCCACCGAAAAGGATTTCCATGCAGTTCGGTCTCAGCTCCTACAGCTTCCAGCGGCTCCTGATGCGTGACGAGATCACGCTGGAGCAGGTCTTCGACAGCATCGCCGCCTCGGGCGGCACGCACATGGAACTGGCGACGCTGACGATCGGTCCCGGGCGCGACGCGATGATGTCCTACGAGCTGCACGACGACGCCGCGACCCGCGCCCGGCTCGAGGCCGCCGCGACCGGCTCGGGCGTCGCGATTTCGGGGCTGTGCATCCCCGCAAGCTTCATCGACGACGATCCGGCCGCGCGGCGCGCGCAGATCGACCGGGCCAAGCGCTATGTCGACCTCTGCGCCGGGATGGGTGTGGGCTTCCTGCGCACCGATGTCGTGCCATGGGCGCTGCGCGCCGAAAGCCAGGCCCAGGTCGAGGCCCTGTTCCCGCGGATCACCGAGGCCTGCCGCGAGATCGCCGAACATGCCGCGGCCAGCGGCGTCGTGGCCAGCATCGAGAACCACGGCTTCCTGATGAACGCGAGCGAACGCTGCCGCCGGCTGGTGCACGCGGTCGACAGCCCGAACTTCCGCATGACGCTGGATGTCGGCAATTTCCTGTGCGTCGACGAGGACCCGCTGATCGCGACCCAGGCTTGCCTGGGCATCGCGAGCTTCCTGCACGTGAAGGATTTCCTCGTCCGCCGCCATTACCCGGGCCCGGGCTGGCTGCAGACGCTGGGCGGGCGCCACATCGTCGGCACCGTCTTCGGCTTCGGCGATGTCGATGCCCGCGCGATCGTCGCCGCCATCCTGCGCTCGGGCTACGACGGCTTCGTCTCGCTCGAGTTCGAGGGCAACGAGCCGGTGCCGATGGGCTGCGACACCGGGCTGAAGAACGTGGTGCGGATCTTCGACGAGGTCGCCGCGGAACTCGGGGCCAAGGTCGGGGCCAAGGTCGGGGCCAAGGCGGGGGCCGATACCGGCGCCTAAAGCAGCCGGATCGTCTCGGCGCGGGTGCGGATTTCGGCCAGCCGCTCGCGCCCGCCGCCCGGGACCTCGACCGAGCCCCAGCCCTCGTAGCCCGCGGCCCGCAGCGCCGCGTTCACGCCGCTCCAGTCGATCTCGCCCTCGCCCAGTTCGACCTCGAAGCCCTTCCATGGCCCCTCGGCATCCATCTTCGTGCGGCTGTAGTCCTTGAGGTCGACGCGCAGGATACGCGGGCCAAGCACCTCGACCCAGTCGGTCGGGAAGCCGTTGCGGGCGATGTTGCCGATGTCGAGGTACCAGCCAAGGCTGTCATGGGCGAAACGGTCGATGAAGGCCGCGGCCTCGAGCGGGCTGAGCAGGAAGTTGTTCCACACGTTCTCGATCGCGATCCTGACGCCGGTCCGCTCGGCGTGCGGCAGCAGGGCTTCGACCCCGGCCACGGCCCGGTCCCAGGCGGTGGCGTAGCTCACCCCCGGGCCGACGGCGCCGGGCACCAGCAGCATCGTCCCGGCGCCGATCTCGGCCGCCGTCTCCAGCGCCGCGACCGCGCCCCGGATGCCCTCGGCCCGGGTCTCGGGATCGGGGGCGGACAGCGGATGGCTCCAGTGCCGGGAATTGATCACGCCGGGCAACGCCAGCCCGGCCGCCCGCGCCGCCGCGACCACCCCGGCCGGATCGAGATCCGAGGGCGCGTCGATCTCGACGCCGTCATAGCCGATCTCGGCCAGCATCGCGAAGGTCTCGGCCAGGCTGGCGCCGGGGACGCTGACCATGCTGTACTTCAGGCTGATGCGGGACAGGGGCGGTCGGGACATGGCGGCTTCCGAAAATTAGTTTCACGACATTCGGGTTTGATGCGGGAATCTATTGCCTAATCCGGCTGCTGCCGCCAGAAAAAAGAAAATCAATTTCGTGAGGTCCCCATGTCCAGTCCCGGAATCCAGCGTCTCGATGCGGCCGAAACCCAGGCCGGCGGCGCCGAGCGGCCGTTCTCGAAGGCGGTGCGCGCGGGCGATTTCGTCTATGTCTCGGGCCAGGTGCCGACCCGCGACGGCGAGGTGGTCGCGGGCAACATCGCCGAGCAGACCGAGGTGGCGATCGCCAACCTGCGCGAGGTGCTGGCGCTTGCGGGTTGCGGGATCGAGCACGTGGTGAAGGTGGGCGTCTGGCTGGACGACCCGCGCGACTTCTCGTCCTTCAACGCGGTGTTCAAGGCGCATTTCGGCGCCCATCCCCCGGCGCGCTCGACCGTCGAGTCGCGGCTGATGGTCGATGCCAAGGTCGAGATCGATGCCATCGCCTACTGCCCGCTGAAGGGCTGAGGCGGTGAAGATCCTGATCCGCCCCGATGCGCCGGCGGCGGCCGCGCGCGCGGCCGAGATCATCGCGGCGCGGCTGCGCGCCCAGCCCGGGGCCGTGCTGGGCCTTGCCACCGGCGGCACGATGGAGGCGGTCTATGGCCGGCTGATCGCGCTGCACCGCGCGGGGCAGGTCAGCTTCGCCGGGGCGACAAGCTTCAACCTCGATGAATATGTCGGGCTCGCGGGCGACCATCCCTGCTCGTATCGCCACTACATGGCCGAGAAGCTGTTCGACCACATCGACATGCGTGCCGGCGCCGCGCATCTGCCGCGGGGCGAGGCGCCAGATGCCGATGCCGAGGCCGCGCGCTACGAGGCCGCGATCGTGGCGGCGGGCGACATCGACCTGCAGCTGCTGGGCCTGGGACAGAACGGCCACATCGGCTTCAACGAACCGACGTCGAGCCTTGCCTCGGTGACGCGGCCGAAGACGCTCGAGCGGTCGACCCGCGCGGCCAACAGCCAGTACTTCCCCGACGGGATCGAGCCGCCGCGGATCGCGATCACCATGGGCATCGGCACGATCATGCGCGCGCGCGAGGTGCTGCTGGTGGCGACGGGCGCGGCCAAGGCCCGGGCGGTGGCGCAGGTCGTCGAGGGGCCGGTCTCGGCCCGCTGGCCCGGCAGCGTGCTGCAGATGCACCCGCGCGCGACGCTGGTGCTGGACCCGGCGGCGGCGGCCGAGCTGGAGCTGGCGGAGTATTACCGCGACATCCACCCGGACTAGTCGGCGGCCCCGGCCCGGGCTGTCAGCAGCCGCTTCAGGGCCGCGACCGACGCCGCATCGGTGCGCCGCGCGCCCGGCGGCTGGAAGCCGAAGGCCGCGACGGCGCCGGTGCCCGGATCGGGGACCGAGGCCGAGGCATGGACCTCGTCCGGGTCCAGCGCCGCGAGAAGGCCGGGCAGGGTGGCGGCCGAGATCCCCGCGCCGGGCATGATCGCGATCCGCCCGCCGGCGTGGTCGCGCATGGCCCGCAGCCGGGCGATGCCCTCGGACGCCGAAGCCGCCCCGCCCGACGACAGGATCCGCGCGATCCCCAGCCCGGCCGCAAGGTCGATGGCCGCGAGCGGGTCGGGCAGAAGGTCGATGCAGCGGTGCAGCGTGACATCGAGCCCGCGCGCCGCCGCCACGAGCCGGCGCAGCACGTCCGGGTCCAGCGCCGCGTCCCGCGTGGCCCCGATCACCACGCCCGCGAGGCCGGCAGCGGCAACGGCGGCGATCTCGGCCTCCATCGCCGCGACCTCGTCGCCGCGCCAGGCGAAGTCGCCGGCCCGCGGGCGGATCATCGCCATGACGGGGACCGGCGACCGGCGCGCGAGCGCGATCAACCCGGCCGAGGGCGTGAGCCCCCCGAGCGCGAGCGCCGAGCACAGCTCGATCCGGTCGGCGCCGCCGGCGATGGCGGCGGCAAGCCCGCCGGGGCTGTCGACGCAGATCTCGAGACGGCGGCGGGGCATGGGCGGTGTCTCCGGGTATCGGGCCGCGATCAGACGGCGATCAGGCGGCGATCGGGTGGCGGCGTTCCAGCAGGTTCAGCGCCAGAACGCCCCCCAGCCCGGCAAGGATGCCAAGCCAGGCCACGGTCTGGTAGCCGCCGATCGCGGTGCCGAGCGCGAAAAGCCCGGCCGAGATCGCCCCCGACAGGAACAGATTGAGCGAGATGAGCGAGGCCGAGAGGCCGGGGCGGTCGGCGATCAGCTCCTGCAGATAGCCCAGCGGCAGGGTGATGATGGCCGAGGCCGCGGTGCCGCCCAGGAAGGCCGCGGCGATGATCATCCCCGGCGTCGTCGCGACGGCGATCGTCCCGAGGTAGCCGGTGTAAAGCACCATCGCCGCCGCAAGGGTCGGCACGGTGCCGAAACGGCGCGCGATCCGGGCCCAGACCAGCAGGAACACAAGCTCCATCCCCGCGACGATGCCCACGGTGATGCCGACATCGCCCGTGGTGCCGCCGGCGCGCCCGGTCATCACCAGCGCCATCACCGCGCCGTGGACATCGATGGCCGAGGTGGTCGCGGCGGTGCCCAGCACCCGGGTCGCCACGGCCGGGCGCAGCAGCAGCCCGAAGGCCGCGGGCAGCGAGACCTTCGCCGGGCGGCGCGCCGGATCGCCGCTGCCGCCGCGCGGCATCGTCGTGGCGATCACCACCAGCACCAGGGCCGCGGCCAGGGCCGAGACCAGGAAGGCGGGCAGCATCGAGCCGCGCCCGGCCAGCACGAAGCCCAGCACGCCGGGCACGAGGATCCAGGCGGCCGAGATCATGCCGCGCAGCACCGAGGACATGGCGATCCGGTCGGCGGGCGCGAGATCGGCCGAGAAGACGCGGCCCGCGGCGAACAGCATCGGCGTCAGCCCGAGGAAGATCGACACCGGCAGCAGCAGCGCCAGCACGAAGACCGCCGGCTGCGGCACGAGGAAGATGGCGCCGTAACCCGCGATGCCGATCACCGCGAGCCACATCAGCAGCCGCCGGTAGCCGGAGTCGCGGTCCGCCAGCGTGCCCAGCCACACCGCCGCCAGCACGTTGACCACCGCCGCCGCCAGCGTCAGCGCCGAGAAGGCGGCATCCGACAGCCCCAGCTCGCGGATCGCGACCACCGACTTGTAGGGCGCGGTCGCCGCGGCGGCGATGCCGCACAGGAAGATCGCCAGCGCGCAGGAACGCAGCCCCGGCGAAGCCTTCAGGATCTTGAGGAGGTCGAACATCGCGGGCTCGGGACGGGGGCGGTGTTGGAAGGGGGGCGTCAGGCGCGGGCGAGGCTTCGGGCCGAGCGCTGCGGGGCCGGGGTGAAGCCCTCGGGCTCGGCCCAGGGGAAGATGCCCGGCGCGCGGTGCAGGTTGGCGATGCGCGCGATGTCCTGGCTGACCACGCCCTCGGTCAGGGCCATCAGGTTCGGATTGGCGATCGGCGCGAGGTCGGGCGAGAGATAGCCCGACTTGACCACCAGCAGCCGCACGGCCCGCGGATCAAGGCCCAACTCGGCGAAATCGGCGAGGTTGTGGTAGGGCCTGCGCCGCGCGGCCAGCACCAGCGTGATGCCGCCGGTCGTCACCACCGCCTGCCGGAAGGCGCCGCCCGCCCCGTCGAGCAGCCGCAGCACGGTGAAGCGCGCGGTCACCGCGGTGCCGGACGGGTCGAGGCCCGCGCCCACCGACAGCGTGATCTCGGCCCCCGGGCCCGCGTCGAAGCAGGCCGCGACCGCCGCCGCGTCGGTGATGCCCGCGACCAGCGCGTCCTGCCAGTCGCGCGCGATCAGCGCCGCCAGCACCAGCCCGTTGTCGCCGACGCCGCCCCCGGTCGGGTTGTCGCCGCTTTCGGCCAGGATCACCGGCGACGTGGTCGCGGCGGCGGCACGGTCGAGCATGTCGTCAAGCGTGCCCGTCACCGGCCCGAAGGCGAAGTCGTGCCGCGCCGCCCAATAGGCCTGCGCCATCTCGGCGGCCAGATCCGCCGCCGCGGCGGGATCGGTGGCGGTGACGATGGCGGCGGCCGTGCCGCGCGGCTCGTCGGCCCAGACGTAGCCCACCATCTGGTCCGCCGACCAGATCCCCGGCCGCGCGTCGAAGCCCGGCAGCGCCGCGTAAAGCCCCCGCGCCGGCGCATCCTCGGTCGAGGACCGCTCGCCCGGCATCAGCACCGGGATCTTCGCCCAGGTGACGAAGGGACGCTCGCCGGTGCGCAGGCTGCGCAGCAGCATCGCCCAGGCGCGCTCCATCGTCTGGCGCACGTCGATGTGCGGCGCGGTGCGATAGGCGGCGAAGATGTCGATCTGGTCGATGATGCGCTGGCTGACATTGCCGTGCAGGTCATAGCTGACCGCGATCGGGATCGCCGGCCCGACAAGGTCGCGCACCGCCTTGATCCAGTCGCCCTCGGCGTCCCACATCCCCTCGACATGCATCGCGCCGTGCATCGCGAGATACACCCCGTCAAGCGGCAGCGCCGCCGCGAGCCGGTCGAGCATGTCGGCCTTCAGCCGCTCGTAGCTCGCCCGCTCGACCGGGCCGCCGGGCACGGCGCGGGCATGCAGCAGCGGCAGGATCTGGACATCGGGCTGGGGCAGGAAGGCGAAGTAGTCCGCGCCGGTCAGCGCGTCGCCACGCATCACGGTGAAATCCTGTTCGCGGATCAGCACCGGGTTGTAGGTCGAGCATTCGGTGTGGATGCCGCCGACGGCGATGCGCTTGGCTTGGGTCATGGGCGTGGTCTCGCGGGTGGGAGGGATCAGTCGCCCAGCAGCTGGCTGTCGTCGCCGTCGCGGTGGCGGATCAGGCTTTCCTTGATCCGGCGCAGCGTGGTGGCGGTGCTGGTGCGGTCGGCATAGGCGACGAGGTTGGCCAGGATGTCGACGACCGCCAGCATCGCGTAGCGGGTCGAGGTGGGGCGGAAGATGTTCTCGCCCTCGGGCAGGTCGACGGGGATGACGACATCGGCGGCATCGGCCACGCGCGAACGCGCCTGGGTCAGGGCGATCGTCTGCGCGCCCTGCGCACGCGCCAGCGCGAAGCTGCGCACCAGCTCGTCGTTGCGGCCCGAGAAGGACGAGCCGATGACCACGTCCCCGCGCGCCAGCGCCGAGGCCAGCATCATCTGCATCCCGTGATCGGTCGAGGTGGTGATGCGGATGCCAAGGCGGAACAGCCGGTTCTGCAGTTCGCTCACGATCATCGAGGAATTGCCGCCGGACCCGAAGGCATAGACCATGCCGGCACGGGCCACGATCGCCGCCGCCGTCTCGATCGCCGCAAGGTCGAGCTGGTCGTGGATCGTGAACAGCGCCTTCTGCGCCTTGGTCACGATGTCCTCTGCGACCTCGGCCGGGGTCGAGGACCGCGCCTCGGGCCGCAGGTAGCGCAGCCCGACATAAGAGGACTTCGCCAGCGTCACCTTGAAGTCCGAGAACGAGTTGCACCCGAGCCGCCGGCAGAAGCGGGTCACCGTCGGCGGCGAGACCTCGGCCCGCGCCGCCAGATCGGTGATCGAGGCGTTGACGGCGAAGTCGAGATCCTTCAGCACCAGATCGGCCAGCCGCTGTTCGGATTGCGAAAGCTTCAGCCCGTCCTGGGCCAGCGTCGCGAAGATGTCCATGCGTCCCCTGCCGCCTGTCCCAGGGCGTTGTCGCAGCGCGCGACCCCGCCAGATCCGAAAATGATTTTCTTGGTTTCATTGACACAGTCGCATGACACCCCAAGAATGGCCAGAGTTTTCCCGAAAACGCGAAAAGAATTTCGACATGTCAGCTGATCCCACCGCGTCTTCGCGCGACCCGATGCAGAACCCGTTCCCGGCCGGGGATCCCGCGCGCCGCGCGATCTGGGACATGCTGGTGCCGCGCGACATCGACGCCTATCTCGCCGCCGACTGGTCGGCGGTCGCCGGCGATTTCATCGCCGCGGGCTTCACCGGGCTCGACGGCCGGTTCGCGGCCGATCCGCAGTCCTGGCGGCTGTCCTTCGCCTCGCTCGAGGCCTATCGCGACGAATGGCTGCGCCAGGCGCGCGCGGGGCAGGCGGTGGCCTATTCCGAGGATGCGCGGGCGGCGATCTTCGCCGCGACCCGGCTGGAGGAGATCGAGATCGCCGACGGCGCGGCGCTGGTGCGCAAGAAGTTCGACGGCCGCATCGCGCGGGCCGACGGCGGCGAGGACCGGATGCTGTGGCAGACGCTCTACACCTGCCGCGAGACGCCCGAGGGCTGGAAGATCGCGGGCTTCGTCGGCTACCTGCCCTATGGGGGCCACTGATGGGCGCCCCCGACGACATCTGGCCCGCGCCGGGCACGCCGCTGGCCGAGGTGATGACGCCGATGCCGGTGATCGACGAGGGCCGCATGGCCGCGAACATCGCCCGGGCCCAGGCGCACATGGATGGCCTTGGCCGCGCGTTCCGGCCGCATATCAAGACCCACAAGCTGCCCGAGGTCGCGCGCGCGCAGCTTGCGGCGGGGGCGGTCGGCCTCAACTGCCAGAAGGTGACCGAGGCCGAGGTCTTCGCCGATGCGGGCTTTGACGACATCCTGATCACCTACAACGTGCTTGGGCCGGTGCGGCTGGCGCGGCTTGCCGCGCTGAACGCGCGGGTGGCGCGGCTGGCGGTGACGGCGGATGGCGAGGCGGTGGTGGCGGGGCTGGCGGCGCGCTTCGCGGCCGACCGGCCGCTGACGGTGCTGGTGGAATGCGACACCGGCGGCGGGCGCTGCGGCGTGCAGACGCCCGAGGCGGCGGCCGGGCTTGCGGCGCGGATCGCGGCGGCGCCGGGGCTGCGCTTCGGCGGGCTGATGACCTATCCCGCCCCTGGCGGCGCGGCGGCGGTCGAGGCCTTCGTGACGGCGGCGCAGGCGCTGATGGCGGCGGCCGGCCTCGGCTGTCCGGTGGTGACGGTCGGCGGCACGCCGGATTTCTTCGCCGCCGGCGCCGTGCCCTCGGCGACCGAGCACCGGGCGGGCACCTATGTCTACAATGACCGCTCGATGATCCGCGCCGGCCACGCGACCGAAGCGGATTGCGCCATGCACCTGCTGGCCACGGTCGTCTCGCGGCCGACGCCCGACCGGGCGGTGATCGACGCGGGGTCGAAGGCGCTGACCTCGGACCTGCTGGGCTTTGCCGATCACGGGCTGGTGGTGGGCTATCCCGGCGCGCGCATCACGGCGCTGTCCGAGGAACACGGCGTCGTCGACCTCTCGGCGGTCGAGGGGGCACGACCCGAGGTGGGCGAGATGGTCCGGGTGATCCCGAACCACACCTGCGTGATCACCAATCTCTACGAGCGGATGGTCTTCCACGACGGGGCGCGGGTGACGCGGGTGCTGCCGGTCGCGGCACGCGGCACGGTCTGGTGACGCGGACGAAGCGGCGGGGGGCGGCATCGCCGCCCCCGGCGCCCCGGGTGCGATCAGGCAGTCTCGGCGGGGGTCATCGCGCGGCGCGGCAGCGCCATGCCCGCGGCGTCGAACAGGTGGCAGTCGGCGCCGCCGAAAGACAGCCGGGCCGGGACGCCCGGCGCGACCGTCGCCGCCCCCGGCAGCAGCGCGGCGACGGTGCCCACGCCCGGCAGGTCGGCATAGGCGACGGTGTTGACGCCCAGACGCTCGACCACGGTCGGGGTCACGTCGACCGCGACGTCGCCCGGGCCCTGCGACAGGTGCTCGGGGCGGATGCCCAGGGTCAGCGCCTGACCGACCAGAGCCGGCCCGGCCGCGACCGGCACGGTGACCGCGCCGCCGGTCGCCAGCGCGACCGTGGCGCCGGCGTCGGTGACGGCGGTGCAGGTGGCGGGGATGAAGTTCATCCGCGGATTGCCGATGAAGCCCGCGACGAACATGTTGTCGGGGTGGTGGTAAAGCTCCAGCGGCGCGCCGACCTGGCTGATGCTGCCGCCGTCCAGCACCACGATGCGGTCGGCCATCGTCATCGCCTCGACCTGGTCGTGGGTGACGTAGATCATCGTCGCCTTCAGCTTCTGGTGCAGCGCCGTCAGCTCGATCCGCATCTCGGCCCGTAGCGCGGCATCCAGGTTCGACAGCGGCTCGTCGAACAGGAAGATCGACGGCTCGCGCACGATCGCCCGGCCGATCGCCACCCGCTGGCGCTGGCCGCCCGACAGGTTGCCGGGCTTCTGGTGCAGGCGGTTCTCAAGCTGCAGCACCGCCGCCGCGCGCCCGACCCTTGCCTTGATCTCGGCCTCGGCCAGCTTCTCGACGCGCAGCGGGAAGGCGATGTTCTCGAACACGCTCATGTGCGGGTAGAGCGCATAGCTTTGGAACACCATGGCGATGCCGCGCTTGACCGGCGGCAGGTCGTTCACCCGCACGCCGTCGATGGTGCAGTCGCCCTCGGAGATCTCCTCGAGCCCGCAGATCATCCGCAGCAGGGTCGACTTGCCGCAGCCCGAGGGCCCGACGAAGACGACGAACTCGCCGTCGCGGATGTCGAGATCGATGCCATGGATGACCTCGAGCTTCTCGAAGCGCTTCTTCACACCGCTCAGGGCAAGCTGTCCCAAGGCCGGATTCCTTTCGTGTTCGCAGGGTCCGGGCCGCAGCGGCCCGGACCGGGGTCAGGCGGTGATCACTTCAGGTCCTTCAGTGCGGCATCGGCCTTGGCCAGCGCGTCGGCGGGCTCTGCCTGGCCGGTGACGACCGACTGGACCATCTCGATCATGATGTTCTGGAAGCCGCGGTAGTCGGTGAACAGCGGCTCGGGGCCGCCGAACTCGATCCCGTCGATATAGGGCGCCCAGTAGGGATGCTCGGCCACCAGCGAGTCGATCTTGGCCGAGGGGCGCAGCGGCGTCAGGCCCTGGTCGAGGTCGTATTCCTCCTGCGGGGCGGGCGCGGTGATGTATTTCGCCAGCTCGATCGCCTTCTCCTCGTAGCCGGTGCCCGAGAAGACGGCGAGGCTGTCGGTGATCAGCAGCGTGCCCGGGCCCTTGGCCTCGGGGCCGAGCGGCAGGTTGGCGATCCCCCAGTCGATCTGGGTGTCCTTGAGCCGCGAGACCGCGCTGATCGAGGCGTGCATCATGCCGACGCCGCCGTCGAGGAAGATCGCGCGGACCTCGTTCTGTTCGTAGGCGGTCGGGCCTTCCTCGGAATAGGGCACGAGGTCCTTGTAGGCCTGCAGCGCCTCGAGGTTCTGCGGCGAGTTCAGGACGATGTTGCCCTCGGCATCCACGACCTGGCCGTTGTTGGTGTAGACCCAGTGCAGGAACTGGTGGACGGTGTTGTCGAAAGTCTTGGCGACAAGGCCGAAGCCCGCGGCGTCGGTCTTCTCGGTGATGGCCTTGGCATCCTCGATCACCTCGGCCCAGGTCTTGGGCGGCGTCTCGGGGTCGAGCCCGGCGGCGCGGAACAGATCCTTGTTCCAGTAGAAGGCCTTGGTCGAGAAGGCGACCGGCACGCCCCACTGCTGGTCTTCGTAGGTGACGGTATCGACCACGTTGGGGTAGTAGGCGGCCTTTTCCTCGTCGGTCATCGGGATCGGCTCGATCAGGCCGTAATCCGCGAATTCCTTGAGCGTGCGCGAGCCGACATAGGCAAGGCCCACCGGGGTGCCGGCGACGGCGAGGGTGGTGACCTTGTCCTGGCACTGACCCCAGCCGACGACCTCGGTCGCGACGGTCCAGCCCTCGTTCTCGGCGACCCACTGGTCGATGTATTTCTGCTGCACCGGGTTCATCGCGTCGCCGCAGACGATCATGGTGATCTCTTCGGCCATCGCGGGCATCGCGGCCATCAGCGCGGCCGCGGCGACACCGGTGCGAAGAAGGGCTTTCGTCATGGTTCCATACTCTCCTGTTGGTGCCCGTTCCGGGCGGCGCTTGGGCCCCGTTCGGGGGCGTCTTGGACCCGCCCCGGCAAGGGCGGGCCGGATCGGCTTACTGCTTGACCGCGCCCGCGGTCAGGCCGGCGACGAGGTAGCGCTGCAGCGCGAAGATCAGGATCATCGCCGGGGTGATGCCGACGAAGCTCGCCGCCATCAGCTCGTTCCAGATCACCTCCTGGCGGCCGAAATAGGCGTAAAGCCCGATCGGCAGCGGCATGTACTCGGTCTTCGAGTTGAAGGTCAGCGCGAAGATGAACTGCTGGGCGTAGGCGCCGATGAAGGTGGTGATCGCGACGACGGTGATGCCGGGCATCGCCAGCGGCAGGATCACCCGGCGCAGGATGTAGAAATGCCCCGCGCCGTCGACGAAGGCGGCCTCGTCCAGCTCGCGCGGGATGCGCCGCATGTAGGCCGACAGCAGCCAGATCGCGGTCGGGATCAGGAAGGCGACGCCCGGCACGATCATCGACCAGTAGGTGTTCAGCATCCCGTAGGCGCGCATCAGGCGGAACAGCGGGATCAGCAGCACCGCGCCAGAGAACATGTTCACCGCCAGGAACGCCCCCAGCAGCGGCCCCGCGCCGCGGAACTTGATCCGGGCGAAGGCATAGGCCGCGGGCACCACCAGCAGCAGCACGATGGCGGTGATCACCGTCGAGATGAAGAACGAGTTGAAGATGTAGCGCCCGAACTCGGGCACGCTCTTCCACATCGAGAAATAGGCGTCGAAGGACCCGTTCTCCGGCAGGAAGCGGTAGGGGGTCGAGAACAGCAGCCCCAGCGGCTTCAGCGAGACGAGGAAGCCCTCGATGAACGGCGCAAGCAGGAAGAACAGGAACACGAAGATTCCGCAGTACATCAGGATCACCTGCCACCAGCGGTAGCGGTCGATCATGGCGTTCCTCTTCATCATGACGTCATCCTTTTCGACAGGCCGGAGACGGCGCGGAAGTAGAGCAGCGCGAAGGCCGACAGGAACAGGCAGATCACCACCGCCCGCGCCGCGCCCTCGCCGAAACGTTTCGAGCCGATGGCGGTCGAATAGGTGTCGATGATCATCGTCGTGGTCGAGCCCGAGGGACCGCCCTGCGTCAGGATCCAGATCGGGTCGAAGGAATTGAACGTCGAGATCAGCGAGATCATCGACATCGTGATCGCCGCGGGCAGGATCATCGGCAGGGTGATGCGGCGCATCCGGTAGAAGCGGCTGGCGCCGTCGGTCCAGGCGGCCTCGTGCAGGTCCTGCGGCACCGACTGGATCGCGGCCAGCATGTACATCGTCACCATCGGCACGCCGATCCAGACATCGGTGATGACCGTGGCCCAGAAGGCGGTGCTGCCATAGGCCAGGAACGCGACCGGCCCGTCGACAAGGCCGAAGCGCTGCATCAGCCCCGAGATCATCCCGAACTGGCCGTTGTACATCCAGCCCCACATGAAGATCCCGATCGCCATCGGCACGATCCAGGGCGGCATGGTCAGGATGCGAAACACCGTGCGCCCCGGGATCGCCGCGTTCAGCAGCATCGCCCCGCAGGTGCCGATCACCATCTTCAGCGCGACCGACAGGAAGGTCCACAGGAAGGTGCGCCCGATGATCGTCGCGAATTCCGCGTCGAAGATCCTGGCGTAGTTCTCCCAGCCGACATAGTCGGTGGTCCGCCGCAGCGAGGCGTCGGTGAACGACAGGTGGATCGTCTGCAGCAGCGGATAGGCCACGATCGCGGCGACGTAGAGAAGCGCCGGGACCAGCAGGATCCAGGCGAAGAGGACGGCGGACCGCTGACCCGGCATCAGGCGGGCACCTTCGACAGCAGCGCGGTGTCGAACTGGTCCCAGATGCGGGCCATCTCGATCACCTTCCGCGTGGCGCGGGCCTCGTCCATCGTCATCGCCAGAAGCCCCGCCTCGAGCGCGTCGATCACCGAGACCGGCTGGCGCGCACCGGTCAGCACCGAGGCGACGACGCCACGCGCCATCTCCTCGTCGGCGCCGTAGTGGTGCGACAGGGCCGAGGCCTCGTAGTTCTTGCGCTCGATCGGGCGGGCGGTGTGGCTGTCGGTGACGTTCAGGAAGCCGCGCACGAAATCGCCCTCGGCCATGCCGCGGGTGCCGATCACGGCGAAGCGGCGGAAATCGTCGGGGACGTTGAGGTTGGTGTGGAAGTTCAGCGCCGCGCCGTTGGCGTATTCGACGATCGCCACCTGATAGTCGATGATCTCGGCATCGCTGTCGAAGACCTTGTCGGACCCGTTCCACCCCGAAGGCTTGCGGGTGTAGACATCCATGTCGTTGATGCCGCGTTCGCGCGGATCGTTCGCCGGCACGAAGGTGCGCCGGCCCCCGAAGCTGCTCACGCGCTCGGGGCGCGCGCCGATCACGCCGTTGTAGAGGTCGATGTCGTGGCAGCACTTCTCGAGCATGAAGCCGCCGGCCCAGCGATCGTAGCGGCGCCAGTCGCGCATGAAGAAGGCGCCGTGATAGGGCGGGATGTGCTCGCTCGCCTCGATCGAGACCACCTCGCCGAGATCGCCGCGGGCCTGCGCCGCGCGCAGGTCGGCATAAAGCGGGGCATAGCGCAGCACGAGGCCGATCAGCAGATTGTCGGCTCCGTGGCGGGCCAGAAGCCGCGCGATCTCGAAACTGTCCTCGGCGGTGGTGACGACCGGCTTTTCCGAGAACACCTTCACCCCGGCCTCGAGGCCGGCGCGGATGTGGCCCAGATGCAGGAAGTTCGGCGAGCCGACCATCAGCAGGTCGAGGCTTTCGCCCGCCAGCAGCGCCTCGACGCTGTCGTAGCGGGTGCCGGGCGAGATGCCCTTGTCGGTCAGCAGGCCCATCCCGGCCGGGGCCGGATCGACATAGCCCGCGATGCGGAAGTCGGGGTGAACTTGCGTGAAGACCTGCGCGAGGTAGCCAAGGCGATAGCCAAGGCCGACGATGCCGACTTTCATTCTCGTTCCCTGTTCTCGTTCCCGGCGGAATCGGGCCATCTTGCACGCTGGCCCGGTCGACCGGATTTCGTAATTTATTTTCGTAGACTGGGAAGCGAAATCGTGACAGTCAATAAGAAATGCGATGGACGACGCGAATGATGAAATTCATTTTCAGTTTCTGCCCGAGTCTCGGGCAGAGCCGGGCCGGCACCCCCCTGCCACCGCGCAGGACGGAGACCGGCGCGCGATGACGGCCCTGCACTCCCCGGTGGCGCGGCGCCTGTTCGACGGCCACGACTGGCACGAGACGGCCGCGCTTGCCCATGAAGACGGCCGCGTGACGGGCGTGATTCCCGGTGGCACCCCCGAGGTCGACCTGATCGTGCCCGGCTTCGTCGATCTGCAGGTGAACGGCGGCGGCGGGGTGCAGTTCAACGACCGCACCGATGCGGCCGGTCTGGCCGCGATCTGCGCGGCGCACCGGGCGCTGGGAACGACCACGATCCTTGCCACGCTGATCAGCGACACCGCCGCCAAGACCGCGGCGGCGCTCGCGGCCTGCGCGCAGGCGCGCGCGGCCGGGCAGGTCGGGCTTGCGGGTCTTCATCTCGAGGGGCCGCATCTCGACCCGCGCCGCAAGGGCACCCATGCGCCGCAGATGCTGCGGCCGATGGACGAGACCGACCTTTCGGGCATGATCGCGGGCGCGGCCGCCTGCGGCCGGCTGGTGGTGACGCTCGCGCCCGAGGCCGCGACGACGGCGCAGGTCGCGCGGCTGGCGGCGGCGGGGATCACCGTCTCGCTCGGGCACAGCGATTGCAGCCACGCGACCGCGATGGCCTATGTCGCGGCCGGGGCGCGGATGGTGACGCATCTGTTCAACGCCATGAGCCAGATGGGCCACCGCGCGCCCGGGCTGGTCGGGGCCGCGCTGGACGCGGGCGGGCTCAGCTGCGGGCTGATCGCCGACGGCCACCATGTCGATGACGCGGCGATGGCGATCGCGCTGCGGGCCAAGCGCGGACCGGGACAGGTGTTCCTGGTGTCGGACGCGATGGCCGCGACCGGGTCGGAGCTGTCCGAGATCACGCTGAACGGCCGGCGGATCCTGCGCGCGGGCGGACGGCTGACGCTGGAGGACGGCACGCTGGCGGGGGCCGACATCTCGATGCTGGACGCGGTGCGCCACTGCGTGACGGCGCTGGAGCTGCCGCTTGGCCAGGCGCTGCGCATGGCCACGACCGCGCCGGCAGAGGCGGCGGGACTGACGGGCGTGGGCCGGCTGGTGCCCGGGGCGCGGGCGGATTTCCTCGTGCTGGACGCGGCGCTGGCGCTTGGCGCGGTCTGGACCGGCGGCCAGCGCGCCGCAGCGGGGGCGGCGGCATGATCCTGTGCTTCGACATCGGCGGCTCGGCGGTCAAGTCCGCGATCGCCTCCTCGGCCAGCGACGTGCGCGCCCTTGCGCGGCTGCCGACGCCGACCGACGATTTCGACGCCTTCGTCGCCACGCTGCGCGGGGCGATGGCCGCGCTCGACACCCGGCCCGACCGGATCGCGATCTCGATCGCCGGGGTGGTCGACCCGCGCACGGGCCGCGCGATCGTGGCCAACATCCCCTGCCTCACCGGGCGGCGCATGGCGCCGGAACTCTCGGCCGCGCTGGGGATCGAGGTGCTGGTCGCCAACGATGCCGACTGCTTCGCGCTGGCTGAGGCCGGCGCCGGCGCGGGCCGTGGCCATGACGTCGTCTTCGGCGCCATCATCGGCACCGGGATCGGCGGCGGGCTGGTCGCGGACGGACGGCTGATCGCCTCGGGCGGCGGCTATGCCGGGGAATGGGGCCACGGGCCGGTCGCGCAGCGGCTGCTCGACTGTCTCGATGCGCCGCTGCCGCGTTACCAGTGCGGCTGCGGCCTGAAGGGCTGTCTCGACGCCACCTGTTCGGCGCGGGGGATCGAGCGGCTGCACCGCGACATCGCCGGCGCGACCCTCGGCTCGCGCGAGATCCTGTCGCTGTGGCACCGGGGTGATCCGGGCGCGGCGCGGACGGTCGCGGCCTGGCTCGAACTGCTGTCGGGGCCGCTCGCGATGGTGGTGAACCTGACCGGGGCCACCGTGGTCGCGGTCGGGGGCGGGCTGTCGAACGACGCCGGGCTGATCACCGCGCTTGATGGCGCGACCCGGCCGCTGACGCTTGCGCGCCCCGCGCGGCCGCTGGTCGTGCAGGCCCAGTGCCGGACCGAGCCGGGGCTGGTCGGCGCCGCGATCCTCGCCCTTGGCACGCCCGCGCGCGATGCGGCCTGAGCCGCCGAAATCCACCGGGCGCCCGATGCGCCCCCGCCGAAGGAGGCATCCCGCATGAGGATCTTCACCGCGTCGCTGGCGACCGAGACCAACACCTTCTCGCCGCTGCCGACCGACCGTGCCGCCTTCGAGGCCGCCTTCTACGCCGCGCCGGGCCAGCATCCCGACACGCCGACGCTCTGCTCCTCGCCGGTGCCGATCCTGCGGGCGCGCGGCCGCGAGGAGGGGTTCACCGTGATCGAGGGCACCTCGACCTGGGCCGAGCCGGCCGGGCTGATCAAGCGCGAGACCTTCGAGGAGCTGCGCGACGAGATCCTCGGGCAGCTGCGCGCGGCGATGCCCGTCGACGGCGTGGTGCTGGGCCTGCATGGCGCGATGGTCGCGCAGGGTTATGACGACTGCGAAGGCGACCTTCTGGCGCGGGTGCGCGCGATCGTCGGCCCCGACGTGCTGGTCGCGGCCGAGTTCGATCCCCACAGCCACCTGACCGCGAAGCGGGTGGCGCAGCTCGACATCGCGGCGACCTTCCTCGAATTCCCGCACACCGACTTCCACGATCGCGGCGCCCATGTCGTCGATCTGGCGCTGCGGGCGCTGCGCGGCGAGATCCGGCCGGTGATCTCGACCTTCGACTGCAGGATGATCGGCCTCTATCCGACCAGCCAGCAGCCGATGCGCGGCTTCGTCGACCGGATGAAGGCGCTCGAGGGACGGGGCCGGATCCTGTCGTGCTCGGTCATCCACGGCTTCATGGCCGGCGACGTGCCCGAGATGGGGACGCGGATCCTTGTCGTCAGCGACGCGGCACCCGAGGAGGGCGCGGCGCTTGCCCGCCGGCTGGGGACCGAGCTTTACGCGCTGCGCGGGCAGACGGCGATGCCGATCCTCGATTACGAGGACGGGATCGACCTGGCGCTGCAGGTGCGGGCCGGGGACCCGGCGCGCCCGGTCACCATCGCCGACACCTGGGACAATCCGGGCGGCGGCTGTGCCGGCGACGGCACGCATGTGCTGATGTCGCTGATCGCGCGCGGGGTCGACCGGGTCGGCGTCGGCGCGATCTGGGACCCGGTCGCGGTCAGCTTCTGCCATGCCGCGGGCCTTGGCGCGCGGCTGAAGCTGCGCTTTGGCGGCAAGGCGGGGGCCGAGGCCGGCCCGCCGATCGACGCCGAGATCGAGGTGATTCACCTGGCGCAGGAAGGCTGGCAGAGCTTCCGCGCCAGCCGGGTGACGCTGGGCCGCTCGGCCACGGTGCGCATCGTCGGCACCGCCATCGACATCGTGCTGATCACGAGCCGCACCCAGACCTACGAGCCGACGCTGTTTTCCAACCAGGGCGTCGATTTCGCCGCCAAGGAGATCCTGCTGGTGAAGTCCACCAACCACTTCCACGCCGGGTTCGCGCCGGTGTCGTCGCGGATCATTCATGTCGACAGCCCCTCGTCCTATCCGACCAAGCCGGCCGAGACGGCCTATCAGAAGGCGGGCGACGGGTTCTGGCCCAAGGTCGCGGACCCGCTGGGACTGGATGCCGCCCCGGTCGCGGGCGAGGAGGCGGGGGCATGATGCTGGCGGGCAAGCGGGTGGTGCTGACCGGCGCCGGTGGCGGCATCGGCACGGCGCTGATGGCGGCGCTGAAGGCCGCGGGCGCGCATGTCGTGGCCTGCGACCGCGACTGCGCCGCGATCGAGGCCGACGAGCGCGTGGCCTTCGACATCACCGATGTCGCGCAGACCGAGGCGGCGGCGGCGCGGATCGCGGCGGCCCCGGTCGACGTCCTGATCTCGAACGCGGGCGGCACCCGGGTCGACGGGATCGAGGCGACGGACACGGCCGCGATCCTGCACGACATGGCGCTGAACTTCACCGGCGCGGCCGTGTTCAGCCGCGCGCTGCTGCCGGCGATGCGCGGGCGGCCGGGCGGATCGGCGGCGGTCTTCGTGGCCTCGGTCAACGGGATCAGCCATTTCGGCAGCCCGGCCTATTCCTCGGCCAAGGCGGGCATCATCGCCTGGGCGCGGGCGCTGGCGACCGAGGAGGGGCGCCACGGCCTGCGCGCCAACGTGGTGGCACCCGGCTCGGTGCACACGCCGGCCTGGGACGCGCGCAAGGCGCGCCAGCCCGACATCTTCGCCCGGGTCACCGCGCTCTATCCGCTGGGGCGGCTGGTGAGCCCGGCCGAGGTCGCGAACGCCGCGCTGTTCCTGGCCTCGCCCGCGGCGAGCGGCATCACCGGAACCGTGCTGCCCGTCGACGCCGGGCTGACCGGCGGCAACCTGCCCTTCATCGACATCATCTCGGCCTGAGCCGCCGGCTCAGAGCCGGGCGAGCATGTCCGCCGCGATCCCGGCCAGCGCATCGGCATCCGCGCGCGCCTCGGCGCGGGCGGTCGCGGCCAGGCGCTGCCAGACCGCCGCCTGCAACAGCTGCCCGGTGCGCTGCGTGAAATCATGCGCGCGCGCCGCGCCGTCCTCGGCCGCCGCCAGGTCGCGCGCCGTCACGGTCCAGTCGGCGACCGCCGCGTCCAGCGCGGGCGCCCCGGGCGCGAGATCGCCCAGCAGCGCCGCGAACTCGGCGATCGCCGCGCCCCCGGCCAGCCGCAGGCCCCGGGTCGCGAGCGCCGTGCGGTGGATCCCGTTCGCGCCCTCGTAGATCGCGGTGATCCGCACGTCGCGCCAGATCTGCGCCACCCCGTATTCCTCGAGATAGCCGTAGCCGCCAAGGATCTGGATCGCGAGGTCGGCCGAGCGGATGCCGGCCTCGGTCGCGAAGACCTTGCACAGCGGGGTCAGGAAGTCGACCAGCGCGGGCCGGGCCGCGCGCTCGATCTCGGCCAGCGCGAGGTGGCACATCGCCCGCGCCCCCATCGCCAGCGCGCGCTGTTCGTCCAGCATCCTGCGCACGTCGGCATGGTCGTCGAGCGCGGCGGGGCCGCCGTCGGCGCGCCGGCCCTGCCGGCGGTCCGCGGCATAGCTGCGCGCGATGTCGTGGGCGCGGGCGGCATGGGCGACGCCCTGCAGCGCCACGTCGATCCGGGCATGGTTCATCATCGTGAACATCGCAGCAAGGCCGCGCCCCTCGGCCCCGACCAGCTCGGCCCGCGCGCCGTCGAAGTCAAGCTGGCAGGTCGGCGAGGCGTGCAGGCCCAGCTTCTCCTCGATCCGGGTCACGGTGACGGCGTTGCGCAGCCCGTCGACCTCGGACGGACAGAGAAACAGCGACAGACCCTTCACCCCGTCCTCGGGCGTGCCGGTGCGCGCCAGCACCAGGTGCAGGATGCCCGCGGACAAGTCCTGGTCTCCGCCCGAGATGAAGATCTTCTGGCCCTCGATCCGCCAGCCGTCGCCGTCGCCGTCGCGCCGGGCCCGGCAGCGGATCCGCGACAGGTCCGACCCCGCGCCGGCCTCGGTCAGGCACATGGTCGACAGCCAATCCCCCGCCGCCAGCCGCGGCACGTGGGCCTGCTGCTGCGCCACGCTGCCATGCGCCATCAGCGTCGAGATCGCACCGCCTGCCAGGCTGGTGACCATCTGCAGCGCGTGGTTGGCGCCGGTGAAGATCTCGGAGGTGGCGGCGGCGGTCAGCCGGTCCATGCCCTGCCCGCCAAGCGCCTCGGGTGCGCCCAGGCCCTGCCAGCCGCCTTCGGCCAGCGCGGCGAAGGCGGCGGCGAAGCCCCCGGGCATCCGCACGCGGCCGTTCTCCAGCCGGCAGCCCTGACGGTCGCCGGGGCCGTTCAGCGGTGCCAGCACCTGCTCGGCGAAGGCGGCGAAATGCTGGGTCACCTCGCGCGACAGCTCGGCATCCCAGCCGGGCAGGTCGCCGGCGACGCTGCGCAGGCTGAAGAAGATGTCGTCGACGGGGGCACGGAAGGCGATCATGGCAGGCTCACCGGCAAGGGAACGGGATCAGGCAAGGCCGAGCAGGCGCAACGCGTTGTCCTTCAGGATCATCGGCCGCACCTCGTCGCGGAACGCGGCGCCGTCGAAGGCGTCGAGCCATTTCTCGGGCGCGATCATCGGCCAGTCCGATCCGAACAGCATCTTCTTGCGCAGGATCGTGTTGGCATATTGCACGAGGATCTTCGGGAAGTACTTGGGCGACCAGCCCGACAGGTCGATGTAGACGTTGGGCTTGTGCTGGGCGACCGACAGCGCCTCTTCCTGCCAGGGGAAGGACGGGTGCGCCAGGATGATCGGCATGTCGGGGAAGTCGACGGCGAGGTCGTCGATGAACATCGGGTTCGAGTATTTCAGCCGCATTCCGTTGCCGCCGCGCATCCCCGAGCCGACGCCGGTCTGCCCGGTGTGGAACAGTGCCGGCATCCCGGTCTCGGCGATCGCTTCGTAAAGCGGCCAGGCCATGCGGTCGTTGGGGTAGAAGCCCTGCATCGTCGGGTGGAACTTGAAGCCGCGGATCCCGTGGTTGGCCACGAGGTCGCGCGCCTCGCGCGCGCCGAGCCGGCCCTTGGCGGGATCGATCGAGGCGAAGGGGATCAGGATGTCGTCGTGCCGGGCGCAGGCGTCGGCGACCTCGTAGTTGTCATAGCGGCGATACCCGGTCTCGCGCTCGGCATCGACGGGGAAGATCACGGCGGCGATGTTCATCTGGCGGTAATGCGCCGCGGTCTGGTCGATGGTCGGTGGATGCGCCCAGGGCGCGCCGAAGTACTGCGCCATGGTCGACTGAAGCTCGTCATAGCCGTCGTCGGCATGGCAGCCGCAGGCCTCCTCGGCATGGGTGTGGAAGTCGATCGCGCGGATCTTGTCGAAATCGATGTTCTTCATCTTCTGCCTCGTCAGACGCGGATCAGCGCCGGGTCCTCGTTGTCGTAGAGCCGTTCGAGCAGGTCGGCCCGGCGCGTCAGGATCTTCTTGATGTTGAGCGAGCCCTTGTCGGTGATCTCCTGTCCCGCGACCGAGGGCGGCTCGGCCAGGATCAGCGCGCGGGTCACGCGCTTGGCCGAGCCGGTGGCGCCCGCGTTCATCGCGCGCAGCGCGGTCTCGATCCGCGCCATCAGCACCGGGTCCGTCACCGCCCCGCGCGCGGTGACCTCGGGACGTGCGAGACCCGGCAGCGGGAAGACGAACAGCCCGACCTCGCCGCGGTCGTGGCCGCAGATCACCACGTCCTGCGCAAGACCCGTCACCGCCTTCAGCGCCGCCATCCGCAGCGCGCCCGCCTGCACCCATGTCCCGGTCTGCAGCTTGAAGTCCTCGGACACGCGGCCGTCGAAGACGAGGCCCAGCCGCGGGTCGTCGGGATCGACGAAGCGCACCGCGTCGCCGGTGATGAAGAAACCCTCGTCGTCGAAGGCGGCGGCGGTGCGCTCGGGGTCCTTATAATAGCCCGGCATGACGTTGGGGCCGCGCACGCGGATCTCGCAGCGCATCTCGGCATCGGGGATCAGCTTGATCTCGACCGCCGGCAGCGGCACCCCGATCACGCCCGAGCGCCCGATCGGCTCGTGCACCATGACGCAGGCGGGCGCGGTCTCGGTCAGGCCCCAGCTCGAGGCCATCATCGGCAGCCCGCCGCGGACCTCGATCATGTGCCGCTCGATCCGGTCCCAGACGTCCTGCGGCAGCGAGGCGCCGGCGTAGAAGATCAGGTCGACATCCTTGAGGATCCGGCGGCGCAGCGCCGGGTCGGCCTCCATCGCCTCGGTGATCATCGCGTAGCCGACGGGGACGTTGAAGGCCAGCGTGCCGGGATAGGCGTCGCGGTTGGCCAGCGTCTCGGCGAAGCCGCGCGCGGTGGGCTTGCCGCTGTCGACATGCAGCGTGCCGCCATGGGCCAGCATCATGTTGACGTTGTGGCTGCCGCCGAAGACGTGGTTCCACGGCAGCCAGTCGGTCAGCCGCGGCGGGGCGTCGTCGAGATAGGGCATCACCCTGGCCATCTGCGCCTGGTTCACGCACATCATCCGCTGGGTGGTCATCACCCCCTTGGGATCGGCGCTGGAGCCCGAGGTGAACATGATCTTGGCCAGCGTGTCGGGCCCGACCGCGGCATGGGCGGCGTCGAGCCCGGGGTGCAGCGCGTGCGACAGCAGCGCGAGCATCGGCGTCACCGGGCGACCGGCGCCCTCGGCGCGCGAGCAGACGACCTCGGCCCCGGCCAGTTCGGGCAGGGCGAGCGCCGCGGCATAGCGGCCGGCGTCGTCGGCGAAGGCAAGCCGCGGGCGGGTCTTGTCCAGCACGTAGACGAGGCGGGCGTGGGCCTCGGGGATCAGGGCATACTGCTCGGCCAGCGGCACGAAGGGAATGCCCACGTATTGCGCGGCCAGCGACAGGATCAGGTGGTCGACACCGTTGCCCGACAGGATCGCGATGCAGTCGTCCGGCCCCAGACCGCGCGCCAGCAGGCCCGAGGCGGCGCGACGCACGAAGCGCAGCAGGTCGGCATAGGTCACGTTGCGCCAGCCCGGCCCCTCGCGCTCGGCCACCGCCACGCGATAGGGCGCCTCGGCCGCCCAGCGGTGCAGCCACTCGCCGCTGTTGCGCGCCACCGGCGGCAGGTCGTGGCCCGAGCGCAGCAGGATCGTGCCGTCGGCGCGGTCCTCGCGGATCACCGAATGCGGCAGGTAGCGCGTCACGGTGCGCGCCGCCGCCCAGGCGGCCCGTTCGCGGAAGTTCCCGGGCGTCGTGGCCGGGATCTCGATCGCCTCGGCGATGGTCATCGTCTCGTCCCCCCTCATGTCGGACCTCAGCGGAACACGGGCGCGCGCTTGTCGAGGAAGGCGCGCAGCCCCTCCTCGGCATCGGGCGTGGTCTGCACCAGCGCCGCGCAGAGGCTTTCGGTGAACAGGCCGTCGGCGCGGGACATGTCGTTGATCCGGGACAGGGCCTGGATCATGAAGTAGTTGGACATCGGCGCGTTGCCGGCGATCTGGCGCGCGAGCCGGCGCGCCAGCGGCAGCGCCTCGCCCTCGGGCACGCTGTAGTGGCACAGGCCCAGCCGCAGCCCCTCGTCGGCATCGTACCGCCGCCCGGTCAGCATCATCTCGACCATGCGGTCGGGCCCGAGGATCCGTCCGACCCGCACCGAGGCGCCGCCGCCGACGAAGATGCCGCGCCGGCCCTCGGGCAGCTGGAAGATCACCGAGGGCTCGGCGATGCGCACATGGGTCGCCGCCGCCATCTCGAGCCCGCCGCCGATCACCGCCCCGGTCATCGCCGAGATCGTGACCCGGCCGCCGAACTGGATCATCTCCATGATCCGGTGCCAGTTGCGCGAATGGTGCACGCCCTCTTCGGCCGAGCGGTGGACATGCTCGGACAGGTCGAGGCCCGAGCAGAAGTGCCCGCCGGCGCCGGTCAGGATCACCACCCGGACCTCGGGCGGCAGGCCGGCATAGGCGGCCTCGATCGCCGCGATCAGCCCGTCGCTCATCGCGTTGCGCTTGTCGGTGCGGATCAGGGTGATCGTGGCGACCTGGCCGTCGGTCTCGGTCGTCAGGTACGGGGCGTGATCGGGCATCCGGGTCTCCGTCGGGGCGGTCGGGCGGGCTTGGGCGGTCATGGCGATCCTCTCATTTCGGGGCGAGGCGGACGGCGCTGTCGATGCGCACCACCTCGCCGTTCAGCAGCGGGTTCTCGACGATGGCCTGCACCAGCTGCGCGAATTCGTCGGGCCGGCCCATGCGGGCGGGAAACGGCAGCCCGGCCTCGAGCGCCGCGCGCGCCTCGGGCGGCAGGCCCGCGCTCATCGCCGTCTCGAACAGGCCCGGCGCCACGGTCATCACCCGGATGCCGAACCGCGCCAGCTCGCGCGCGGCGGGCAGCGTCATCGAGGCGATGCCGCCCTTCGACGCGGCATAGGCGGCCTGGCCGATCTGGCCGTCCTGCCAGGCGACCGAGGCGGTGTTGACGATCACGCCGCGCGCGCCGTCGGCATCGAGCGTCGGCGCCTGCGCCATCAGCCGCGCGGCATGGCTGAGCACGACGTAGCTGCCGTAGAGGTTGACGCGCAGCGTACGCTCGAACGCCGCGAGCGGCAGCGCGCCGTCGCGCGGCAGGATCCGCGCCGCAGTGCCGATGCCGGCGCAGTTCACCACGATCCGGGGCGTGCCCAGCTCGGCGACGGTGCGGGCGAAGGCGGCCTCGACCGCGGCCGCGTCCGAGACGTCGGCGGCGAGGGGCAGCCCGCCGATCTCCTGCGCGACCCGCTCGGCGGCGGCCGCACCGAGATCCATCACCGCCACCCGCGCGCCCGCGGCCGCGAGGCGGCGCGCCGTGGCCTCGCCAAGGCCGCTGCCGGCGCCGGTCACGAGGGCGATCTCTCCGTCGATGCGCATCGGTCGGGGTCCTTACATGAAGCCGCGCAGCGCCAGCATGGCGGCGACCAGCGCGAGGTCTGCGATGATGAAGGGCACGATGCCGGCGAAGACCTGTTCCAGCCGGACATAGTCGCGCGCGACGGAGTGGATGACGAAGACGTTCAGGCCGACGGGCGGGGTGATCATCCCGATCTCGAGCAGCTTGGCCACCAGCAGGCCGAACCACAACTTGTCGATCCCGTGTTGCGCCACCAGCGGCAGGAACAGCGGCAGCGTCAGCAGCAGCGCCCCGATCGGCTCGAGGAACATCCCCAGCACCAGGTAGATCAGCACGATCACCAAGAGCAGCGCGAAGGTGCTGAGCGCCTGCCCCTCGACGAAGCGGCCGATCTGCATCGACAGACCCGACATCGCGACCAGCCGGGTGAAGAGGTTGGCGCCGATCGCGATGATGAACAGCGACCCCGACGACAGCAGCGTGTCCACCAGGCTCTCGCGGAAGTCGTGCCAGCTGAGCGAGCGGCGCAGCACGCCGATCAGCACCGCGACGAAGCTGCCGAAGGCCCCGGCCTCGGTCGCGGTCAGAAAGCCGGTGAACAGCCCGCCGAACACCGCCGCGATCAGCGCCAGCACCGGCCAGATCTCGGCCGTCTTCCGCCAGCGGTCGCCCATCGTGTAGGGCTCGGCCCGCGGCAGGCTGTCGGGATCGCGCCACCACACGACCAGCACCGCGACCACGTAGAAGGCCAGCGAGGCAAGGCCCAGGACCAGCCCGCCCAGGAACAGCTCGTTGATCGAGGTCTCGGCCTGGATGCCGAACAGGATCAGGATGATCGAGGGCGGGATCAGCGCGCCGATCGTGCCGCCGGCGGCGACCGAGCCGGTGGCGATCGACAGGTTGTAGCGCTGGCGCGCCATCTCGGGCACCGCGATGCGCCCGATCGCGGCCGAGCAGGCCACGGACGAGCCCGAGACCGCGGCAAAGCCCGAGGCCCCGGCCAGCGAGGCGATGGCAAGCCCGCCGGGCAGCCAGCCCCACCAGACCCGCGCCGCCTCGAACAGACCGCGGGTCAGGCCCGAGTGATAGGCGATGAAGCCCATCAGCAGGAACATCGGGATCGAGCTGAGCGTCCAGCTGGCCGAGGTCGTGTAGGGAATGGTCGAGAGCATCGACATCGCGGGCCTGAGGCCGGCGATCGTCCAGATGCCCAGGAACGACACCGCCAGCAGCGCGATCGCGATCGGCACCCTGACCGCGATCAGCCCAAGCAGCGCCACCAGCGCGAGAACGCCGATCATCACCGGATCCATCACGCGTTCTCCCGCAGCGGTTCGAGCTGGTTGATCACGTCGGGCTCGTCACCCTCGAAGCTGCCGGTCAGCACGCTGAGCACCCGCATCGCCATCACCAGCAGCGTCAGCCCGAACGAGAACGGCAGGATCCAGTAGCTGGGCCAGGTGACGAAGCGGATCGAGCCCGCCTCGATATAGGCGCCGCGCGCGGTCTGGCGCAGCGCCTCGAGCGTCGAGCCGTACATCAGCACCGCCATCACCGCCGCGCAGGCGACGAAGCCGAACAGCTGCACCGTTGCCAGCATCCGCGGCCCGAGGCCCTGGGTGAAGATCGTCGCCTCGATGTGGCGCCGCTTCAGCTCGGTCACCGCCAGCGGCAGGACGCTGACCGCGACCATGTAGTACTTGCCCACGAGATCGGGCGTGGCGGGAAAGCCCGCGCCCAGGATCGCCCGCATCAGGACGTCGGCGACGACCTGCAGCATCATGGCGACCAGGACGAGACCGCCCGCAATCAGGCTGAACCGCTCCACGGCGGTTTCGATCGGCTTCAGCATCGGAGGCTCCGGCTGCGGCGTTGGGGGATCGGGACCGGGCCCCGCCCGGTCCGTCGCGGTCACTGGCCGTAGGCGGCGAAGTCGACCTTCGCCCAGATCTCGCGGTCACGCAGCGCGCCCAGCTCGTCGGGCGTCATCTGCGGCGTGACGAGGCCTTCCCATTTCTCGACCAGCGCGGCGTAGCGGTCGATCTTGGCCTGCGCGTCGTCGACGCCGCGCGACTGCAGGATCGCGGCCGCGCCGGACAGGCGTCCGGCGTTGAAGCTGTCGCGCGCCGCCACCAGTTCGGCGTCGGGTTCGATGAACTCGACCAGCTTCTGGTCGCGGACCTCGGCGATCTGCCTGTCGAACCCGGCCGCGCCGGCCGCGAGCCCGTATTGCGACGCGGTGGCAAGCGCATGGCGGTCGGCGGGTTCCATCCGCATCCACAGCAGCTGGCTGGCGGTGGTCACGGCCGCGCCGTTGAACAGGCCCTGGTCGATCTCGGTCACATAGCCCACCACGTCGCCAAGACGGTTGGCGATGATCTCGTGCGGCGAGCTGAAGGTGCCGTCGATCACGCCCTGGCTCAGGCTTTCGAACAGGTCCGAGGACTGGATCTGCACCGGCACCGCGCCCATCGCCTCGATGAAGGCGGCGTAGAACGGGCTGCCCGCGCGCAGCTTCAGCCCCTTCATGTCCGCAAGCGTGCGCACCGGCCGGGTGGTCAGCATCTGGTAGACGGGCGTCGTGTCCTGCCCGAGGTAGACCTGGCCGTTGCGCGCGAATTCCGCCTGGCAGGGGGCGCAGGTGGCGATGTACTCGGTGACCGCCGACGAGACGACCTGCGCGCTCGATCCCAGCATCGGCAGCTCGGTCGGCAGCGCGCTGTCGGGATATTCGGCGATGAAATACGGCATCAGCAGCGGGCCGAAGTCGGTGACGCCGTCGCGCAGCGCCGTCGACATCTCGTTCGGCGCGACCAGACCCGAGGGCGTGTCGGTCCCTTCCCACCGCCCGTCGGTCAGCGCCGCGAGCTTGGCGAACAGCGTCGGGTAGACGTCGCGGGCGATCGCGTGGTTGGGGCCGAAGGCGCTGGTGGCGCGGATCGTCTCGGCGGTCGCCGGACCCGCGGCAAGCGCCAGCGTGGAAATCGAGCATGCGAAAGCGATCGCGGCAATGCGCGGTGTCATGGTGATCCTCCCTGGAACATGACGCGCGGGTCCGGCCTCCTCTGCCGCCGCGCGATACGGGGTCGTCTAGCGCGCGCCCGCCCCGAGCAGCCGTTCGAGAACGGCGATCAGGCGGGCGCGGTCGTCGTCGTCCAGCCTGTCCAGCGCGGCCTCCTCGGCCAGCCGGACGCGTTCGGCGGCGCGGTCGCGCAGGTGGCGGCCACGCAGTGTTGCGGTCAGCGCGAAGCGCCGGCGGTCGGTCGGAACCTTGCGCCGCTCGATCAGCTCGCGCTCTTCCAGCGCGTCGATGATGACGACGAGGTTCGAACGCTCCATCTGAAGCGCGGCGGCCAGCTCGGTCTGCGCGATCCCGGGATTGTCGACGATCATCGACAGGCACGAGAAGCTGACGACGCGCAGGTCGTCCTCGGCCAGCACGCGCTGCGCCTCGGGGTGGATGCGCATGTAGGCACGTTTCAGCCCGTAGCCGATCAGGTTGCCAAGCACGCCGTCCTCCACCTTCGGGCCGATCCGGTCCTCGGGGATCGCGTCATCGGGCGACTCGTCCAGTTTCGGCATGGCTCTCCTCCTGCCGATATTGCTATTCTTCATAACGGTTATTTTCAATAACAATCTTGCGGGCCGACGTCCTGCCCTCCGGCCGTCACGGAGCAGAGAAACGCGATCCGTTTCGGAGGCTTGACGAGTCCCGCAGTCCAGTCCGGTCTTGCAGATCCGTCGGCGTTATCTCCGCGCCCGGGGGGACGGCACCGGGGGTGGCCGAATGATTCGACCCGATCAGCCGCACAGCCGCTCAATGGCCGCGCCAAGCGCCAGAAGCCCGCCATCCGCCCCCGGCCGGCCCAGCAGCGACAGCCCCACCGGCACGCCGGCGGCCACGACCCCCGCCGGGATCGACAGCTCGGGGCAGCCGGTCGCCGGGGCGATGTAGCAGGCGGCATAGGGATCGGCGCAGTCGCAGGCATAGCTCGGGTCGCTGAGGCCGCGGATCACCGAGGCCGGGCAGGACATGGTCATGAAGACCAGCGCGTCCAGACGGCCGTCGTCGAACAGCCCGAGCAGCGCGCGCCGCAGCGCGGGCATGGTCTTGCGCAGGGCCAGGTCGCGCGCGGTCGCGGTGGCGGGGTCCTCGTGCGCCTCGAAGGCTTCGGTCAGCGCCCGGTAGCGGGCGGGGTTGATCCGCTCGGTGCCGGCCCCCGTCAGCGCCGACAGCCGGCGCAGGAAGGCCGCCATGTCGCGGGGCTGGTCCGGGCCGAGACCCGCGAGATAGGCGTCGAACTGCGGCCGGAACTCGGCCCGCCCGACCGGCTCCAGCACCAGCGGCCAGAGCCGCGTGAAAGGCTCGGGCAACGTCACCGCGACCATCGACGCCCCCGCGGCGGCGATCCTGTCGACCGCGGCGGCGAACAGGGCGTCGACCTCGGGATTGGCGCCCCGGAAATTGCCGACCACCCCGAGCCGGGCGCCGGGGACCGGGTCGCAGGCCAGCTGCGCGACGAAAGGGGTGACCGGCTGCGGCGTGGCGTCCGTCGCCGGGTCGGCCGCATCCGGGCCGCGGATCGCGTCGAGGACGATGGCCTGGTCGGCGACGGTGCGGGTGATCGCGCCGACGGTGTCGAAGCACAGCGCCAGCGGGATGACACCGGCGCGGCTGGTCAGCCCCGGGGTCGGGCGCAGGCCGACGGTGCCGGTGGTGGCGGCGGGCGCGCGGATCGAGCCGCTGGTGTCGGTTCCCAGCGCGAAGGGGGCAAAGCGCGCGGCCACCGCGACGGCGGAGCCCCCGCTTGAACCCGAGGGGTCGCGCAGCGGATGGAACGGGTTCACGGCCTGCCCGCCGACCGAGCTGTGGCCAAGCCAGCCGCAGGACGCCGCCAGTTCCGACAGGTTGGTCTTGCCCAGAAGGATCGCGCCGCCCTCGATCAGCCGGCGCACCACCGCCGCATCCGCGGCCGGCACCGATCCCGCGAGCGCGAGCGAGCCCCCGGTCGTGGCCATGGCGGCGGTGTCGAAATTGTCCTTCGCCAGAAACGGGATCCCCGACAGCGCACCCGGCGGCGCCTGCCCGCGGGCCCGGGCGTCGTCCCAGACGCGCGCGGCGTCCAGCGCCGCGGGGTTCACGGCGATGACGGCGTGCAGCGCCCGGCCGGCGTGGTTGTCGGCCGCGATCCGCGCGAGGCAGGCAGAGACCAGCGCCACGCACGAGACCGCACCGCGATCGAGCGCGGCGCGCAGCTCGGCCAAGGACATTTCGGCCAGAGACATGTCGGGCAGGGGGGCAGGGCCGGCGGGCGTGGTCGGGTCCATTGTCGGGCGTCAGGCAGGAGGGACGGCGAGCCGAGCCTCGCCGCGGGGGATGATGCGGCCGCCCGGCGCCCGGCGCCAGCGCATTCTTCGCAAGGCCGTGGCCCGGCCCTGTCCCGCGCGGGGGCAACCCGGCTGCGGGGGCACCCGCGCGCCGGGCGGCAACCCCAGCGTGCGCCGCCACGATCCTGCCACGATTTCGCCTCAGGTCTGAACACGTCTTAAGGTTGCATTAGCCATGTCCTGATCCCGCTTTGCAGAGGGTTGCGCTCATGGCGACTGGCGACACGCGTATCGGCCTTCTGGTGTCGACCGGCAGCAACGGCCCGACCAATGGCGATGCGGTCGGTGGCATCGCCTCGGTCGGCGGCGTCAGCCTCGGTGGTCAGGGCTCGTTCACCGAGGCCGCGGTGCTGGGCAGTGCCGGCACTGCCGCGATCAACATCATCGGCCTGATCCAGCTTGGCGCGACGACGGGCACGCTTTACCAGGCGACGAACGGCGCGATCTACTACGTGCCCGCGAACGGCGACCTGATCGGCGCGACGCTGTCGGTCCTGCCGACGCTGACCAATGTCACCTTCACCACGACCTACGGCACGGCGGCGGGGGATGCGAGCGTCGGCACCTCGGGGGCGAACCTGATCTACGGCGGTCCCGCCGCCCAGTCAGGCTCGCTCGAGACCGGGACCGGAAACGACACGATCACCGCCGGTGCCGGCAACGACACGGTGATCGCGGGCGACGGCAACGACTCCGTCTCGGGCGGCGACGACAACGACATGCTCTATGGCGGCGCGGGCAACGACACGCTCTCGGGCGACGGCGGCAACGACCGGCTTGAAGGGGGCGCGGGCGACGACCTGCTGCTGGGGGGCGCGGGCGCCGACACGCTTCTTGGCGGCGACGGCAACGACACGCTGCGCGGCGGTGCGGGCGCGGATTCGCTCGCCGGCGGCGCGGGCACCGATCTCGTCGACTATTCCGACAGCGGCGCGGGCGTCAGCGTGAACCTCGCCACCCAGACCGCGACGGGGGGCGATGCGACCGGCGACACCCTCTCGGGCTTCGAAGGGGTGATCGGGTCGAACTTCAGCGACACGCTGACCGGCAGCGCGGGGGCCGACCTGATCCTGGGCGGCGGCGGCAACGACAGTATCGCGGGCGGGGCCGGCAACGACACGATCGACGGCGGCGGCGGCGCGGACACGCTCTCGGGTGGCGAGGGCAATGACACGATCACCGGCGGCGCCGGCAGCGACCGGCTGGACGGCGGCGCGGGCGACGACCTGCTCGACGGCGGCGACGGGTCGGACATCTTCACCTTCGGCGACGCGACCGGGCAGGACACGATCCTTGGCGGCGACGACACGCTGGGCTCGACCGACCGGATCGACGGCTCGGGCCTGACCATCGGCACCGCCGCGACCTTCACCGGCAGCGGCAGCGGCACGCTGACCAACCTGAGCGGCACGACACGCTTCAGCGGGATCGAGCTGCTGCGCACCGGCGCGGGCGACGACACGATCGATGCCCGCGCGGAGGCGAACGGCGTCACGATCGACGCCGGCGCGGGCGGCGACCTCGTGCAGGGCGGCGCCGGGGCCGACAGCCTCGAGGGCGGCGCGGGCGACGACACGCTGGTCGGCGGCGCCGGGGCCGACACCCTGTCGGGCGGCGCGGGCAACGACCTGCTGGTCTTCGGCCGCGGCGACGTGGTCAGCGGCGGCACCGGGGCCAACAGCTATCTCTACGACGATACCGTCGGCGGCGGCGGCGACGTCACCGTGACCGGCGCCGCGGCGGGGGCCTCGCCCACGGGCAACATCCTGTCGCTGGGCAGCGCGACCGGATATCGCAAGATCGTCGATGCCACCGACCCGTCGACCGGCGCGATCAGCGGGCGGGTGATCCTCGCCGACGGCACCGTGATCAGCTACTCCGGGCTCGAGGCGGTGATCTGCTTCACCCCCGGCGCGCGGATCCTGACCGCCGCCGGCGAGCGGCCGGTCGAGAGCCTGCGCATCGGCGACGAGGTCGTCACCCGCGACCACGGGCTGCGCCCGATCCGCTGGATCGGCCGGCGCACGGTCCCGGCCGAAGGGCGGCTGGCGCCGGTGAGGATCCGCGCCGGCACTCTGCCGGGGCTGCGGCGCGACCTCGTCGTTTCGCCGCAGCACCGGATGCTGCACCGCGGCTGGCGCGCCGAGCTGCATTTCGGCGCGTCCGAAGTCCTGGCCGCGGCCCGCCACATGGTCGACAACCGTCACGTGAGCATCGAGGAGGGCGGGCTTGTCACCTACATCCACATCCTGTTCGACGGCCACCAGGTGATCTATGCCGAGGGCGCGGCCACCGAAAGCTTCCATCCCGGTGCCGTCGGGATCGGCACGCTCGACGCCCCGGCGCGCGAGGAGCTGTTTGCGATCTTCCCCGAACTGCGCGCCGATCCCAACAGCTACGGCCGCGCGGCGCGCCCGCTGCTGAAGCGCGCAGAGGCGCAGCTGCTGATGACGGGCTGACGGCAGACCGATGGCGGGCGCCGCGGTGGCGGCTCAGCCGGCGACATAGGCCTGGTAGATCTCGCTCAGCCGGGTGGTGTGCGCCCCGGGAAGGCCGGCGCCGATCCGGCGGCCGTCGATCGTCGCGACCGGGGTGATGCCGCCCAGCGTGCCGGTGACGAAGGCCTCGTCGGCGGCATAGGTCTCGGCCAGGGTGAAGCGTTTCTCGCGCACGGTGAATCCCGCCTCGCGCCAGAGCCGGATCGCGGTCTTGCGGGTGATGCCGTTGAAACAGGCGTCCCCGGTCGAGGTCCAGAGTTCGTCGCCGCGGAAGATGAAGAAGTTCGTCGAGTTGCACGAGGCGACGAAGCCGCGGTCGTCAAGCATCAGCGCCTCGTCCGCGCCCATGTCGATCGCCTGGATCAGCGCCTGGATGAAGTTCAGCCGCGAATGCGAGTTCAGCCGCAGGTCGAACACGTCGGGCGTCGAGCAGCGGATCGCCGAGGTCATCAGCGTGAGCCCTCGCGCCTTCAGCTCGGGGTTGGGCTGCTTCCACTCGGCGACGATGACGATGGTGGCGCCGCCGACGATGAAGCGCGGGTCCTGGTTCGGGGTCGATTTCAACCCGCGCGAGATCATCAGGCGGATGTGAACGCCGTCCTCCATCCCGTTGTGGCGCAGGCATTTCCAGATTTCCTCGACCAGCCCCGCGCGGTCGAAGCCGATGTCGAGCCGGATCGCGTTCGCCCCCTCGAACAGCCGGTCGATATGGTCGTCGAGCGACAGCAGCCGCCCCTTGACCAGCCGCAGCCCCTCCCACACGCCGTCACCCAGCACGAAGCCCGCGTCGAAGATCGACACCTTCGCCGCGTCGCGCGGGAAGAAGGCGCCGTTCACGTAGATCTCGACACCGTCGTTGCGCGGGTCCTTGACGTAGCTTTGCGACGACGAGCTGCTGAGAGGGGTCATGTCGGTGCCTTCGGTAGGGGCTGTCAGAGGGTCTTGGTGAAGAGGATCCAGTCCGTCGCGTCGACCGCCCAGTCGCCCTTGACCACCGGCCTGCGCGCGACCTCGCTAAAGCCCTTGGCCGCGTAGAGGCGCAGCGCGTCCAGATGCGTGTCCTCGGCGATCAGGCTGATCGTGGCGCGGCCCGCGGCGCGCGTCACCTCTTCGGCCTTGGCCAGAAGCGCGCTGCCAAGGCCCTGGCCGCGGAACTCGGCATAGGTGGCAAGCACGTTGAGGTACCACGACCCCGGCGCGAGCGCCTCCAGTTCAAGCAGCGGCACGAAGATCGGCGGCGTGTCGGGATCGATCGGCTCGGGCGTGTCCTCGGCCGGGTAGCCCAGCAGGCAGGCGCCGACCGCGCCATCGACCTCGGCCAACCAGGCGTTGCGGTACGAGAAGTTGCCGGTGTCGCGCGCGGCGCGCTCGCGGCCGAGCGCCCAGGGGTCGCCCCCGGGCCCGGCGGACTTGCGCCAGAAATGCAGCGGCAGGTCGTCGGCCGCCATGTTGATGAAGCGCGTCAGATGGGCCGCGTCCCCGGCCGTCGCGTTGCGGATCAGCATCTCGTCCCGGCCCTTTCTCGGCGTCCCCGTGCCGGCCCGCCGACGCGGGCCCCGGCCCGATACATCAACGATTTCGCGCGCCCGCGCCAGCCCGTTCGCGCGCCCTCTTGCCGGTTCGCGGGCGCCGCCCTACGACTGGGCACCCGGCCCAGTTCCAGCCCCGCGAGGACGACATGAGCGACATGGTTTTCCGCTTCCCCGAACCCGGCACCGAGCCGATGGTCACCGACCTTGACGGCTGGACCAAGATCGAGGGCAACCCCAGCATGAAGACCTGGGTGCAGCACACCTCGATCGACGGCAGCGTGATCAGCGGCACCTGGGCCGCGACCCCGGGCACCTGGCATGCGCGCTACCAGTTCTACGAATTCGTCCACCTGATCGAGGGCGAGATCGTCATCACCGCCGACGGCGCGGCCCCGGTGACCCTGCGCCCGGGCGACGGTTTCGTGGTCGAGCCGGGCTTCTCCGGCACTTGGCAGGTCGTGTCCCCGGTGCGCAAGCACTTCTGCATCAAGCTGCGCTGAGCCGATGGCCGCGCCCGATCTGGTCGTCCTTGGCGCCCGCATCCTGACGATGGACCCCGCCACCCCGCGCGCCGCGGCGATCGCGCTTGGCGCAGGGCGGGTGCAGGCGCTTGGCACCGACGACGAGATCGCGGCGCTGGCCGGCCCCGGCACCCGGGTCATCGATGCCGGCGGGCGCACGGTGCTGCCGGGCTTTTTCGAGGGGCACGTGCATCTGGGGCTTGGCGGTGCCGAGCTGACGCACCTGCACATCGGCCACCTGAAGGGCGCGGGCCCGATCGGCGCGGCGCTGCGCGCCTTTGCCGACGCGCATCCCGGCCGGCCGCTGCTGATGGCCAAGGGCGCCAGCTATGGCAGCTTCGGTGCCCCGATCACGCGCCGGGACCTTGACGCGATCATCCCCGACCGGCCCGTCGCCCTGATGGCGGCGGACCTGCACACGGTCTGGGCCAACACCGCCGCGCTGGCGGCCGCGGGCCTGCTGCACGGCGCCGAGATGCCGCATGGCCACGAGGTCGTGCTGGGCCCCGACGGTCTCGCCACCGGCGAGCTGCGCGAATTCGAGGCCTTCGCCGCGCTGATCCGGCTGGGCGGCGAGGAACGGCTGAACCTGGGCATCGCGACCGGAGAGGAACCCGATCCCTGGCCGACCGCGGCCGAACGTGCCGCGGACAAGGCGCTGATCCTTGGTGGCCTGCGCCACTGCGCGGCCCACGGGATCACCAGCCTGGTGAACATGGACGGCAACCGCTACACGCTGGCGCTTCTGGACGAGATGCGGGCCGAGGGCACGCTGCTTCTGCGGGTCAAGGTGCCGTTCCACCTCAAGCCGCACATGCCGCTCGCGGCGCTCGACCGGGCCACGGCGATGACGGCGGCGTTCGACGACGACTGGCTGTCGTCGGGCTTCGTCAAGATGTTCATGGACGGGGTGATCGACAGCGGCACCGCCTTCCGGCTGGACGACTACCCCGACCAGCCCGGTCACCGGTCCGAGCCGCTGTTTCCCGCCGACCGCTTCCGCGAGATCGCGATCGAGGCAGACCGGCGCGGCCTGCAGATCGCCGTCCATGCGATCGGAGACGGCGCGGTTCGCGGGACGATCGACGGCTTCGAGGCCGCAGTGCAGGCGAATGGCCCGCGCGACAGCCGTCACCGGATCGAGCATATCGAGATGATCGACCGCGCGGACATCCCCCGCCTCGGCGCGCTGGGGATCACCGCGAGCCTGCAGCCGCCGCATGCCCCCGGCGCGATGGATTTCCCCGCGCAGCCGACGCTCGACCGGATCGGGCCGGCGCGCTGGCCCGACGCCTACCTGTGGCGCACGCTGGCCGGGGCCGGGGCGGCGATCGCCTTCTCAAGCGACTGGCCGGTGACGGATGTCTCGGTGCTGCGGGGGATCGCGGCGGCGCTGACCCGGGTGCCCTACGACGGCGCGGCGGACGAGCGGCTCGACCTGGCCGGGACCCTGCGCGCCTATACCGCCGGCGGGGCCTGGGCCGCGCATCGCGACCATGTCACCGGCACGCTGCGCCCCGGGCTCGCCGCGGATCTGGTGATGCTGGGCGGCGACATCGAGGCCTGCGCGCCGGCGGCGATCCCGGGCCTTGGCATCGCGCTGACGGTCTGCGGCGGCAAGGTGGTGC
This sequence comes from Frigidibacter sp. MR17.24, assembly GCF_037095655.1. NCBI lineage: Bacteria > Pseudomonadati > Pseudomonadota > Alphaproteobacteria > Rhodobacterales > Paracoccaceae > Frigidibacter > Frigidibacter sp. MR17.24. The sequence goes on along the minus strand of NZ_JBAWKE010000003.1, from coordinate 169,641 downwards.
ACGAGGCCGCCACCTGACCACCGGCGGCGGCGGTCAGACGGCGCGGCCCTGCTTGACGCGGCCGCCGCGGGGGCGGCGGGTCTGCTTGCTGGGCGCGCAGCCGTATTGCGCGCGGAACACCCGGGCGAAATAGGACACGGTGTCGAAGCCGGTCGCCGTCGCGATCTCGGTCAGGGTCATGTCGGTGGTCGACAGCAGCGAGCGCGCCCGCTCGAGCCGCAGCTTGCGATAGTAGCTCGACGGCGAGACGCCGAGCGTCGACTTGAACAGCCGTTCGAGGTGCCGGCGGGAATAGCCCGAGGTCGTCGCCAGCTCTTCCATCGTCAGCACGTCCTCGAGGTGCTGCGACATCAGCCGCGCGATGCCGATGATCGCGGGGTTGCGCGTCTGCAGGATCGCCCCGAGCGAGCTGCGCTGCGCGGGCTCGGCGCCGACGGTGACGTGGCGCAGGCACATCTCGGACACCAGCGCCGCGAATTCCGCGCCGTGGTCGCGGGCGATGATCGACAGCATCATGTCGGTCGAGGCCGCGCCGCCGCCGCAGGTGATGATGCGCCCGTCGGTTTCGAACCGGCTCTGGGTCGGGTGCAGCTCGGGGAACAGCTCGACGAAGCCGGGCTGGTTTTCCCAGTGCAGGGTGAAGTGGCCCGAGCGCAGCAGCCCCGCCTTGGCCAGCGCCAGCGCCCCGGTGCAGATCCCGCCGACGATGCCGCCGAAGCGGTGGTGGCGCAGCACCGCCGCCGCGACCTTGGGCCAGGTGCTGCGCGCCGAGATCGTGCCGGCGCAGACGAACAGGCTGGTCTCGCGGCTCAGCTCGGCGAGCGGGGCGTCGATCACGATCGGGATGCCGCTCGAACTGGCGACGGGCTGGCCGTCGTCGGAATAGGTCCGCCACTGGTAGAGCGGCCGCTGCGACAGCTGGTTGGCGATGCGCAGCGGGTCGACGGCGGCGCTGAAGGCCAGAAGCGTGAAGCCCGGCACCAGCACGAAGGCATAGCGGCGCGTCTCGACCGGGTCGGGCAGCGGGTAGAAGGCCGCGCCGGAGGGGACCAGCGCCTCGGTGCCGGACGGCGCAGGGGGAGGGGCCGTGCCCGGGGCCGTCTGGGCGGCACCGGCGCCGCTGCTGGCGGCGGTGGGCGGAAGGCTGCGCTCGGCCATGGCTCAGCGCGCCCCTGCCCTGTGGATCCTGCCCCGCGTCATCTGCCGTTCTCCGCCCGCTCCGGTTCGCCCGGTGCCAGCAATGCCACGCCCGGTCCCGGCGGTCTACGGCTCATCTCGCGGCGGGCGGGTGCACGGCAAGGCTCGGCATCTCGGCGCTTGCCAACGTCCCGCGGCGGGCACATCGTGGCGCGGCCGCCGCCGACGTTTCCACCGCCCCCTCCTGTTGCCCGTTTTCCAGTTCACGCGGAGCCTGCGCCTTGCTGATCCTGGCCGTGCAGTCTGCGATCTTCCTGGCCGTCATCGCCACGGGGATCCACTTCCGGGGCGTCGCCATCGGCCTGTTCGGGGGCCTCGGCGTGCTGGTGCTGGTGCTGCTGTTCGGACTGGCGCCCGGCCCGGTGCCGGTGCAGGCGATGCTGATCATCCTGACCGTCGTCACGGCCGGTGGCGCGATGCAGCTGGCGGGCGGGCTCGACTACCTCATCGCGCTGGGCGAACGGCTGATCCGCCGCCGCCCCGGCCGGGTGACCTACGTCGCCCCGCTCGCGACCTACGTGCTGTGCGCGGGCGCGGGCACCGGCAACGTCTTCTGCTCGCTGCTGCCGGTGATCTACGAGGTGTCGGTCTCGGCCGGCGTGCGGCCCGAGCGGCCGCTCGCGCTCTCGGCCACGGCGGGGCAGCTGGCGCTGGTGGCAAGCCCGGTCTCGGCGGCGATGATCGCGATGGTCGGGCTGCTCGCGCCCTCGGGCTTCACGCTGGGCGACATCCTGGTGATCGTGGTGCCGGCCTCGGTCGCCGCGATCCTGGTCGGGGCCTTCGTCACCAACCGGCTGGGGGCCGAGCTTGCCGACGACCCCGAATTCCGCCGCCGCTGCGCCGCCGGCGTGATCGTGCCGCAGATGCGTGGCGCCGCGCATCACCCTGTCACCGCGACGGGGCGCCGCTCGGCCATGATCTTCGGGCTGGGGCTGGGGGTGGTGATGGCGGCCGGGTTCAGCGGCGTGCGCCCGCTGGTCGGCCCGGCGGGGGCGCGGGTCCCGCTCGACACCGGGCAGATGATCCAGATGGTGATGCTGGCCACGGCGGCGCTGATCGTCGCAAGCTGCCGGGTGCGCGCCTCGGAGATCCCGAAAAGCCCGCTGTTCGGGCTGGGGCTGTCGGCGATGGTGACGCTGTTCGGCATCGGCTGGATGGCCAGCACGCTGCTGACCGCCCATGCCGGGCTGATCGCCGGCCTGTTCGGCGCCGGGACCGAGGACCGGGCGCTGCTCTTGGGGGCGGCACTCTTCTCGGTCTCGGCGGTGACGGCAAGCCAGTCGAGCGCCACCCTGTCGGTCATCCCGATCGGGCTGGCGGTGGGGCTGCCGCCGGCGGTCCTGGTCGCGGTCTGGCCGGCGGTGATCGGGGTGCTGTTCCTGCCGGTCAACGGCTCGCAGTTCGCCTCGGTCGAGATCGACCAGACCGGCACGACGCGGGTGGGCGCGCTGATCGTCAACCACTCGTTCCTCGTGCCGGTGCTGATCTGCACCGCCGTGTCGGTCGGCACCGGGCTTGCGATCGCGCGGCTGCTGTTCTAGCGGCCCCGCCGCCCAGCCCGCCGCTCAGCCCGCCGCTCAACCCACTGCTCAGCCCACTGCGGCCAGCGCCGCGGCGACGAAGTCCGCGTCGAGCGGCGCTGGGTTGGCCGGGGCGCAGGGATCGGCGAGCGCGAGCGCGGTGACCCGCGCAGGGTCGGTCTCGGCGATGCCGATCGCGGCCAGCGTCGCCGGGATCCCCAGGCGCCGGTTCAGCCCGTGCAGCCAGTCGACCACGGCGCCCGCATCGCGCGAGGGCAGGTCGAGGATCTGCGCGAGGCAGGCGAGACGCTCGCGCGCGGCGCCGAGGTTCAGCGCGGTGACATGCGGCAGCAGCATCGCGTTCAGCAACCCGTGCGGCGCGTCGTGCACCGCCCCCAGCGCATGCGAGATCGCATGCACCCCGCCAAGCCCCTTCTGCAGCGCCACGCAGGCCATGCCCGAGGCGATCAGCATGTCGCTGCGCGCCGCGAGGTCGCCGCCCTCCTCGACCGCGCGGGGCAACGCGTCGCGGATCATCCGCAGCGCCTGCACCGCCAGCCCGTCCGCCATCGGGTGGAAGTTCGGGGTGATGAAGGTCTCGAGCGCGTGGCACAGCGCGTCCATCCCGGTGCTTGCCGTCAGCGCGGGCGGCAGGCCGACGGTCAGGTGGGGGTCGAGCACGGCGATCTGCGGCATCATGACCGGGTGGAAGATGATCACCTTGCGGCCGCGCCCGGCATCGGTGATGACCGACGACCGCCCCATCTCCGACCCGGTGCCCGCCGTCGTCGGCAGCGCGATCACCGGCACCGGGGCGCTGGTGTCGACCCGGCGCCAGTTGTCGCCGACATCCTCGAAATCCCAGATCGGCCGCGACTGGCGCGCCATCAGCGCGACCGCCTTGCCGGCGTCGAGCGCGCTGCCGCCGCCGATGGTCACCACCATGTCGTGCCCGCCGGCGCGAAACGCCGCGACCCCGGCCGCGACCGCGGCGCCGGTCGGGTTCGGGTGCACGTCCGAGAAGACGCCGGCCGGCAGCCCGGCCCGTGCCAGCGCGGCAAGAAGGTCGGTCACCATCGGCATCGCGCCGAGCGTGGCATCGGTCACCACCAGCGGTCGGCGCGCGCCGAGGCGCCGCACCAGCGCCGGCGTCTCGGCGGCGCGGCCGGGGCCGAAGCAGATCTCGGTCGGCCAGGACCAGGTGCGGGCGGGGGGAAGGTCGGTCATCGCAGGGCCTCAGAACAGGTCGAGATAGCGCTCGATCTCCCAGTGCGAGACGGCGCGGGCAGCCGCCGCGGCCTCGACCCGGCGCGAGCGCACGAAATGGTCGATGAAGGTGTCGCCGAAGGTCGCGCGCGCGATGGCGGAGCGGTCGAGCCGCTCGGCGGCCTCGTGCAGGTCGCGCGGGAAGGCTGCGGCGGGCGGCACCGGCAGGGCATAGGCCGACCCCTCGATCGGGGCGGGGCAGGGGGCCTTCGTCTCGATCCCCCACAGGCCGGCCGCCAGCACCATCGCCATCGTGGCATGCGGATTGGTGTCGGCCGAAGAGACGCGGAACTCGACCCGCGTCTCGGAGGGCCCGCCCCGCACCGCGCGCACCGCGCAGGTGCGGTTCTGCACGCCCCAGTTCGCCCAGGTCGGGGCCCAGGCGCCCGGCACCATCCGCCGGTAGGCGTTCACGGTGTGGGCGCTCATCGCCAGAAGCTCGGGGGCAAGGGCGACGATGCCGGCGATGAAGTGGCGCGCCGTCGCCGACAGCCCGTCGGCGTCCTCCGGGTCCCAGAACGCCGGGCGGCCGTCGGCATCGCTCAGCGAGATGTGGAAATGGCCGGACTGGCCCGAAAGATCGGGGCGCAGCTTCGACATGAAGACCGGGGTCAGGCCGCGGCGGGCGAGATAGGCGCGGGCAAAGCTGCGAAACAGCGCCGCGTCATCGGCCGCGCGCAGGCCGCGCGCCACGCCCAGCGGCGCCTCGAAGCAGCCCGGGCCCAGTTCCGTGTGCAGGCTGTCGAGCGGGATCGCGAGGTCGGCCATCACCGCCTTCAGCCCGTCGAACAGGTCGGCATGCAGCGCCGCCGTCTGCAGCGAATAGGTGCGGTTGCCCGGCGCGAGGAACGTCAGGTCGCGGTGCCGCTTCTCGCGCAGGGTGACGTCGGTCTCGTCCAGCACGAAGAACTCGAACTCGAAGGCGGCGGTGACGTCGAAGCCCATCGCCGCGGCCCGCGCCACCTGACGGGCGGCCTGCCGCCGCGGCGATCGCTCGCCGTAGTCGCCGGTGAAGTCGGCAAGGCACACCGCGGCGCCCGGACCGAAGGGCCAGAGCCGCAGCGTGTCGGCAAACAGCTCGCACGGGCGGTCGCCATAGGCATCCCCGTCATCCCAGGTGACCTCGGCGCTGTCCCAGGCATGGATCACGTCGCAGAAGGCATAGCCCTCGCGCAGCAGCTTCGCCGCCTTCTTCGCGCCGACCTGCTTGTGCCGGAACGTCGCGTCCAGATCGAAGATCCCGACATGCACGTCGCTGATCCCCTCGGGCGGGAAGCTGCCGCCCTCCAGTCTCGCCGCTGCGTTCATCCGATCCGCGCCCCGTCCCTCGTTTCGAAGAAATGCGCCGTGCCCGGCCGGGCGCGCAGCCCGACGCCGGTCCCGGCCGCGAGCGTCGTGCGCCCGCGCAGCAGCAGCTGAACCTCCTGCCCGTCGAGATCGAGCAGCAGCAGCGTCTCGGACCCCAGCGGCTCGACCAGCAGCAGCGTCGCCGGCGTCGCGTCGGGCGCGTCGCTGAGTTCCAGATGCTCGGGCCGGATGCCAAGCACCGCCTCGCGCTGGCCGCAGCCCGGCATGTCGGTCCGGGGCAGCGCGACCAGCGTGCCCGCACGCGTCTCGAAGCCCGCGGCGACGATGCGCCCGTCCAGCATGTTCATGGCCGGCGAGCCGATGAAGCCCGCGACGAAGCCTGTCCGGGGGCGGTCGAACAGCTCGAGCGGCGCGCCCTGCTGCTCGATATGGCCGCCGCGCATGACGACGATGCGGTCGGCCATGGTCATCGCCTCGACCTGATCGTGGGTGACGTAGATCACCGTGGCGCCAAGCGCCTTCTGCAGCCGCCGGATTTCGCTGCGCATCTGCACGCGCAGCTTGGCGTCGAGGTTCGACAGCGGCTCGTCGAACAGGAACACCTGCGGGTCGCGCACGATGGCGCGGCCCATCGCCACGCGCTGGCGCTGCCCGCCCGACAGCTGGCGCGGAAACCGGCCAAGCAGGGCGCCCAGTCCCAGGATCTCGGCCGCGCGCCCGACCTTCGCGGTGATCTCGGCCGGATCGGCCCCGCGCAGCTTCAGCGAGAAGCCCATGTTCTGCGCGACGGTCATGTGGGGGTAGAGCGCGTAGTTCTGGAACACCATGGCGATGTCGCGGTCGCGCGGCGGCACCGTGGTGACCAGCCGCTCGCCGATGCGGATGTCGCCGCCCGTGATCCCCTCGAGCCCGGCAATCGAGCGCAGGAGGGTCGACTTGCCGCAGCCCGAGGGGCCGATCAGCGCGACGAATTCGCCGTCGCCGACCTGCAGGCCGACATCGTGCAGCACCCGGGTCGCGCCATAGTCCTTGCGCAGGTTGTCGATAGTCACCGAGGCCATCAGAGCGCCTCCGGCAGCAGGTTCGCGTCGCCGGCGCCGACGAAGAGCGGCGGGCGCAGCCGTGGCAGCGATGGCGCGAGGCGGGTCGCGAGGCCGAGCATCCGGGCCTCCTGGCCCCAGGGCGCGACGATCTGCAGGCCGATCGGCAGCCCCTCGGAGGTCAGCCCGCAGGGCAGGGTCATCGCCGGCAGGCCGGTGAGGTTGAAGGGGAAGGTGAAGGGCGTCCAGTCCGCGTGCCAGCCGCGCCCCTGCGGCCCGGGATAGTCGTGCAGCAGCGGGAAGGCCGGCACCGGCATCGTCGGCAGCACCAGCAGGTCGAACCGCGCGAACAGCGCCCGCAACCGCGCGATGTAGTCGCAGCGGCGCATCTGCCAGGCGCGGGCATAGGCGATGCCGTCGACGGCGCGGCCGACCGCCACCAGCTCGGCCAGCGCCGGTTCGAGCGCCGCCGCGGCGCCCGGCGGCAGCTCGTCGATCATCATCGCCGTCCCGGCGCCGAGGATGGTGATATAGGTCTCCTCGGCCCCGGGCAGGTCCAGCTCGGCCGGGGCCACGCTGTCGCCGAGCGGGGCGAGCGCGGCCGTCACCGCCGCGGCGATCTCGGGCAGGACCGGCGCCGCCGAGATCGTGGGCAGGTGGCCGATGCGCAAAGCCTCGGCGCCCGCCGTGCCGGCGACGCAGGCGCCGTCGGCCACGCGCGGCCCCGCGCCCGGGTCGCGCAGCACCTCGTACATCGCGATCGCGTCGCCCAGATGGCGCGCGAGCGGGCCGGGGGCGACCAGCGGCCCGGTGATCGCGGGCCGGTCGGGGGTGACGGTGCCGGCGCCGGGCTTGATCGCGACCACGCCGCAGAAGGCGCCCGGGATCCGCACCGAGCCGCCGCCGTCATTGCCCAGGTGCAGCGGCCCGATGCCGGCGGCGGCGGCGGCGCCCGCGCCGCAGCTCGATCCGCCCGTCGTCAGCCCGAGGTTCCAGGGGTTCCGCGTCAGCCCGGTCCGCGGGCTGTCGCTGACGCCCTTGTGCCCGAACTCGGTGGTCGTGGTCTTGCCGGTGATCACCATCCCCGCATCGCGCAGCCGGGCGACGATGCCCGCGTCGCGCGCGGGCCGGGCCGGGGGCACCGCGGTCGTGCCCCAGGCCGTGGGCCAGCCGCCGACGTCGATCAGGTCCTTGACCGAGACCGGAACCCCGTCGAGCGGGCCGAGCGCGGCGCCGTCGCGCCAGCGCGCCTCCGAGGCCGCGGCCTCGGCCAGGGTGCGGTCGGGGTCGAGGTGGCAGAAGGCATTGAGGCTCGGCTGCGTGTCCTCGATCCGCGCGAGGCAGGCCCGTGCGACCTCGACGGGCGAGAAGTGGGCCGCGCGATAGCCCGCGACCATGTCGGCGGCGCTCAGCTGGTTCAGGTGCATTCGGGGGGTCCGTTCGACGTCAGGGGCGGGGCCCGGCGCCTGGGGCACCGGGACCGGGTGGCGGCAGGCGGCGGGCGGCGCGCTCAGCGGATCGCGCGGTTCGCGCGCTCGGCCGCGCGGGTCAGCGCGTCGGCGGCGGGCACGCCCCCGGTGACGATCTCGTTCGTCGCGGTGGCGAAGGCGTCGAAGATCATCGGTGCCTGCGGATGGAACAGGATCTGCTTCGAGGGGCTCACGTCCGAGGTCGAGAGGCTGTGCAGCGCCGAGGCCGCGGCCTCGGCCCCGAAGGCCTGCTGGAACGGCGCGCTTTCCCAGGCCGAGGCGCGGGTTGTGGCCAGGCCGCCCGCGGCGGCGCGCAGCGCGGTCGGGCGCGACGTCGCCCAGGTCATGAACAGGAACGCCGCGCGCTTCTGTTCCGACTTGGCGTTGATGCAGGCCTGCCAGCAGGACATGTAGGGCGTCACCGGGTGCACCCCGTCCGAGACCAGCGACGAGAAGCCGGCCTTGCCCGCGACCCGGCTGCGCTCGGGGTTGCCGATGGTGGTGGCGAAGTTCGAGCTGTCGGCGGCGATGGCGCAGGCGCCCTGGGTGAAGTCGTTCAGCACCTCGTACCAGTCGTAGCTGCCGACGCCGAGCGGGCCCGCGTCGCGCAGCGTGCGCCCGTAGATGTCCAGCGCCTTGATGCCCTCGGCGCTGTGGAACGCGACCTTGCCGTCGCCGTCGACCATCGCGCCCCCGTGCGAGAAGAGCCACGCCATCGAGGCCGCCGTCGCCCCCGACGAGGCCTTGGCCCTGAGCGCGATGCCGGCCATGGCGTCGGTCTTCAGGCTGGCGGCAAGGTCGTGCAGTTCCTCGAAGGTCGCCGGCGCGGTGCGGTCGGCCATCGCGTCCTGATTGTAGAACATGATCACCGACTCTGCGGTGATCGGGAAGGCATAGCGTTCGCCATCCGCCCAGACCGGGAAGCCGCGCGCGGCGCCCAGCAGGTCGTCCTCGTCGTACCATGCGGCGTCGAACAGTTCGGTGTCGGCGTAATGGGCGTTCAGCGGCTCGAGCCAGCCCGCGCCGATGCCCTGGCCGTAGGAGAGGTACATGAAGACGTCCGGCGTCGTGCTGCCCGAGCCGAGGCGGATCGGCAACGAGGTCAGGAACTCGGATTCCGACTGGAAGTCGCTGACGACCTCGATCCCGGTCAGTTCGGTGAACAGCGGGATCAGCGGCCGGATCCCGTCCGACCACGGATGGGTCGCGCCGGCGAGGGTGATCTTGGCCCCCGCGGCCTGCTTCCAGTCGATCCCGGCCGCGGCGTAGTCGGACAGGTCGGTGTCCTGCGCCGCGGCGGGCCGGCGCAGGATCGAGGGCATGGCAAGCCCGGCAGCGGTGGTGCCGAGCAGCAGCCGGCCGGCCTGGCGGCGGGTGAGGAGGCGACGGCGGGTCTTGGGATCCATTGGCTTACTCCTGTTGGCGGGATGGCCGCTGCGGCGGCTCTGTCACTTGACGGCGCCCAGCGTCAGGCCCTGGACGAGCTGGCGCTGGAAAAGGACGAGGATGGCGATGACCGGCACCAGCATCAGCACCGCGGCGGCCGAGAGATGGCCCCATTCGATCTGCTGGTAGCCGATGAACTTGTAGAGCCCGACCGAGATCATCGGGATCTGCCCGCCGAGGATCAGCGAGAACAGGAACTCGTTCCAGGTGAACAGGAACACCAGCACCGCGACCGCCGCGATGCCGGTGCGCGCCAGCGGCAGGATCACCGTCGCGAAGGTGCGCAGGTGGCTGGCGCCGTCGATATAGGCGGCCTCCTCCAGCTCTTTCGGGATCTCGGCGAAGAAGCTGCGCATCAGCCAGATCACCAGCGACAGGTTCAGCGCCACGTGCGAGATGATCAGGCCGGCATGGGTGTCGAGCAGCCCGAGGCGCTGGAAGATCACGAAGAACGGGATCAGCATCGCCACCGGCGGCGTGAAGCGGGTGGACAGGATCCAGAACCCGAGGTCGGTCGAGCCGCGGAAGTCGAACCGCGCCAGCACGTAGGCCGCCGGCGTGCCGATCAGGATCGCCAGCACCATCGTCGCCATCGCGACCACGAAGCTGGTGATGAAATAGCCAAGGATGACCGGGTCCTGCAGCACGGCCGCATAGTTGCCGAGCGTGGGCCAGAACACGAAGCTCGGCGGGCGGGCGACCACGTCGACCGGCTGCTTCAGCGAGGTGTTGAGCAGCCAGTAGATCGGGAACACCGTCCAGACGAGGAACAGCCCCAGCGTGGCGCGGCGCGCCCAGCAGCCGATCCCGCCCGTGCGTCCTTCGGCCGGCATCACTGGCCCTCCCCGGCGATCCTGAGCATCCGCGTGCGGCGCAACAGCAGCTGCGACATCAGGATGATCAGCCCCATCATCAGGATCGCGATGGCCGAGCCGCGCCCGAGCGCCGTGAACTCCAGCGCCTCCTTGAAGGCGAAGACATTGAGGGTGGTGGTGCTCTGGCCCGGGCCGCCGCCGGTCAGGATGTAGAAGGCGTCGAAGGCCTTCAGCGCATCGATCGCGCGCAGCAGCACGGCGATGGTGACGAAGGGCATCAGCATCGGCAGGGTCACGTAGCGCAACACCTGCCATTCGCGCGCCCCGTCGATCCGCGCCGCCTCGACCGGTTCGGCCGGCAGCGAGGCGAGGCCCCCCGACAGGATCAGGATCATGAACGGCGTCCAGTGCCAGGCGTCGACGATCACCAGCGATCCCATGGCCAGCACGCCCGACCCCAGCCAGTCCTGCGCCGGCAGCCCGACCAGCGACAACAGGTGGTTGGTCACGCCAAGGCCCGGGTTCAGCATCATGCGGAAGGTGAAGATCGCCGCGACCGGCGTCACCGCCAGCGGCAGGATGAACAGCGTGCGTAGCCGGCCGGACCACCGCTCGGCCGTGCGGAACAGCGCCAGCGCCAGCACCAGCCCCGCCACCGTCTCGAGCGTCACCGCCAGCGTCACGAAGACCGCCGAGCGGCGCAGCGCCGCCCAGAATTCGGCCGCGCCCAGAAGCTCGACATAGTTGCCAAGCCCGATGAAGCGCGTCGGCGGGTTCGACAGCATGTAGTCCGTCGCGCTCAGCCAGACGCTGACCGCGAAGGGCAGCATGGTGAAGGCCGCCAGCAGCGCCAGCGCGGGCGCCAGCATCAGCGCGATGAAGATCCGTAGCTCGCGCCCGGCGCGGTCGGGCGCCGGGTCGGCGGAAGCGGGCAGGGACGGGGCAAGACGGTGCATCGGCATCCGGGGACTGCGGTCGCGACAGCGACGGTGGATCGTGCGGTATGCTGACGCTATGCCCGCCCCGGTGGCGGTGCATGACATCTTGCGCCAATTTCTTGACAGTTGGTCCCGGCGCCGATTGACAAGCGCCCGATCGCGCCCGGCAGATGGCATGGCATCCCTTCACCCGGGCCCCGCCCCGCCGCGACACTGTCGACGGCCCGATCCAGGCAAGCCGCATGCCGCAGTCCCTTTCGCAAGTCACCACCGCCGCGGCCTCGGGGCTGGCGCAGTGCCTCGCCCAGCTTGGCGCCGCGCACGGCGCCGGTGCGATCGCCATGGCGCTGCCCGAGGGGGACGCCGGCGCGGGCGGCACCATGCCGCTGCTGCGCTTCGCCTCGACGCTCGAGCAGGCGGCGGCGGCAAGCCGGACCCCGGACCTTGGCCTGCGCTTCGCCGAGCGGTTCGACATCCGCCGGATCGGCGCGCTGGGCTACCGCATGCACCATGCCGGCAGCCTGCGCGACGGGCTCGAGGCCTATGTCGCGCATTACGACAAGGTCCAGAGCCACACCCGGGTCGGCATCGCCCTGGCGGATGGCCGGGTCCTGGTCAGCTACGACGCGCGCGACCCGCTGCCCTATGATCGCCGGCAGGACGCCGAATTCTCGGTCGGCATCGTGCTGGGCTATATCCGGCAGGTCTGCGGGTCTCGGCTGGCGGGGACGCGGCTGCACTTCGGCCATGCCGCCCCCAATCGTCGCCCGCCTGCCGACGACAGGCCCTTCGCCGTCGCGCCGGACTATGACGCCGGACTGAACGCGGTCTCGATCCCCGAGGCGCTGCTCGACCTGCCCTGTCCGGCGGCGGACCCGGTGCTGGCGCAGGTGCTGGCCGATCACCTGCGCCGCGAGCCGCCGATCCAGGGCGCCGCCTCGGCGCTGGTGCGCCAGCTGCGCGCGGTGATGGAGGAGATGCTGGCCGACGACCAGTTCCCGCAGGTCGATGCCGTCGCGGCACGTCTGGGGCAGTCGGGGCGCGGGCTGCAGCGGCTTTGCCAGCTTGACCGCACGAGCTTTCGCAGCCTGCGCATCCAGATCCTCATGGACATCGCCGCCGAGTGGATCCGCGAGGACGGCGCGCAGCTGACCGAGATCGCGCACCGGCTGAACTACAGCGACGCGAGCGCCTTTTCCCGCGCGTTCCGGGCGCATTTCGGCCAGAGCCCGAGCGCGATGCGCCGCCAGCTGACCTGACGCCGGCACGCCCCCGACGCGTCAGCCGAACAACAGCCGCGGCACGAAGAGCGAGATCTGCGGCACGTAGGTGATGACCAGCAGCACCAGGATGTTGATCGCCACGAAGGGCCAGACGCCGCGGATGATCTCGGTCACCGGCTTGTCCAGCGTGGACGAGGCCACGAAGATGTCCAGCCCGAACGGTGGCGTGATCATCCCGAGGCTGATGTTGAGCGTCACGATCATCCCGAAATGCACCGGGTCGATCCCCAGCGCCGTCGCCACCGGGAACAGCGGTGGCACCAGGATCAGCAGGGCCGAATTCGGGTCGATGAACATCCCGGCGATGAAGAAGCAGATGTTGACGACGATCAGGAAGCTGATCCAGCCGGCGTCGATGTGCTGCAGGAACGCGAGGATGCCGTTGGGCACCTGCGCCAGCGTCACGAAGAAGCTGATCAGCCCTCCCATCGCCAGCAGCACGAAGATGATCGCGGTGTTGATCGCGCTTTCCTCGGTCAGCCGGAACAGCGCGGGCCACGTGAGGCTGCGGAACACCAGCATCTCGACCGCGATCGCGTAGACGACGCTGACGGCGGCGGCCTCGGTCGGGGTGAACAGGCCCGAGTAGATGCCCCCGAGGATGATCACCGGCATCCCCAGCGCCCATTTCGACGCCCGGATCACCGCCAGCCGCTCGGACCACGGCATCCGGGGCGCCGAGGTCACGCCGTCGCGCACCGCCTGCAGCCGGACGTAGAGCGCGAAGGCGAGGCCAAGCACGATGCCGACGACCAGCCCGCCCGCGAACAGCCGCGAGATCGAGGTGCCGGTCATCCAGCCGTAGATGATGAAGGTGATCGAGGGCGGGATCAGCAGCGCGGTCTCGGCCGAGGAGACCAGCAGGCCAAGGCTGAACTTCTCGGAAAAGCCCGCGGCCCGCATCTCGGGATAGACCATGCGGCCCATGGCGGCGACCGTCGCCGGGGCCGACCCCGAGACGGCGCCGAAGGCCATGGCGCCGCCGACGGTGACATGGCCGATGCCGCCGCGGGTGTGGCCGACCAGCGCCTTGACCACGCTCACGAGCTGCGTCGCGATCTGCCCCGACCCCATCAGGTTCGCGGCGAGGATGAAGAACGGGATCGCCAGCAGCGTCGTGTGATCGACACCGCCAAGGATCTTCTGCACCACCGCCGGGTCGGGCAGCGTCGGCCAGAAGGCCTGCTTGTAGGCCAGCGCCGGCAGGCCCAGCACCATCAGCATCTCGAAGCCGGCGGCAAGCAGCCCCATGGCCAGCAGCACGATCAGGGCGACGATCACCGCGGCGCCTCCGCGGTGTCGCGGCCCGCGGGGGCGAACCGGTCGAGCATCCCGAACAGGCTCAGCCCGTAGCGCAGCGCCAGCAGCGCGAAGCCCGCCACCGGGGCGACGTAGATCCAGCCCATCGGGATCCCCAGCGTCGGCGAGGTCTGCCCCATCTTCAGCACGAAGCGCACCATCTCGAGCCCGAGCCACGCGATGTAGAGCGAGAAGCCCAGCCCCGCCAGATCGATGACCCGGCGCAGCGCGCGGCGCCGCCACGGCGGGCCGCCGTCGCGCAGGTTGGTGATCGCGACATGCTTGCCGCGTTCAAGCGCAAGCCCCAGCGCGAGGAAGACGAGGAAGATGTTCATCAGCCGCACGGCCTCCTCGACCCAGACGAAGCGCGCGGCAAGGCTGCCGCCGATCTCGCGGGTGACGACGCTGGTGAAGAACAGCGCGACCATGGTCAGGAACAGCATCACGAGCACCGTCCGCTCGGCGATGCGCAGAAGTCGCAGGACCTTCATCTGCCTCTCTCTCGGGCTGCGGGAACCGGCCGGGGGGCCGGCTCACTTCGTCAGGGCGCCGTAGGCCTGTTCGTAGGTGGCCAGCAGCGCCTTGCCGGCTTCGCCCGCGCGGGCGACATAGGCCTCGGAGGCCGGGCCGAAGGTCGTCTCGCGCAGCTCGGCGCGTTCCTCCGGGCCCGCGACGCGCACGTTGGTGCCGGCGGCCTTGATCGTGTCGAGCGCCTTGGCCACGGCCGCGGCCTTGGCGGCGGTCATCTCGGGGATCACCTCGTGGAAGGCGTCGGTGATGATCTTCTGGTCGGCCTCGGGCAGGCTGGCCCACCACATCGGGTTGAACAGCACCACGTCCTCCATCGCGCCGTGGTCCGAGACGACGAGGTTCTTCTGCACCTCGTAGAATTTCATCGCGGCGATGGTGTCGAGCGGGTTCTCCTCGCCGTCGACGACGCCGGTCTGCAGCGAGGTGTAAAGCTCGCCGAAGGGCAGGGCGACGGCCGAGGCGTCAAGCGCGCGGAACTGCTCGATCAGGATCGAGCTGTCCATGACCCGGAATTTCTGGTCGGCGAAATCGGCCAGCGTCTCGATCGGCAGGTTCGAGGTGAACTGCTTCTTGCCGTTCGGCCAGAGCGTGATCGCGACCATGCCCTTGTCCTTGAAGCTGTCGAGAAGCTGCTGGCCAAAGGCGCCGTCGCGCAGCGCCTGCGCCTTCGCGGCATCCTCGGGCAGCAGGTAGGGGATGTCGAGGATCGACACCACCGGGTTGAACCCGCCAAGGAAGGCCGCGGGCGCGACCGTCGCCTCGATCGTGCCCAGCTGCACGCCCTCGTTCATCTGGCGCTGGTCGCCCAGCTGGCCCTGCGGGAAGATCTGGAACTCGACCTCGCCCTTGGTGCGCTCCTTCACCAGCGCCGCGACCTTCTCGAGCGTCTGGTGACGGGTCTGCTGCGCGCTTTCGAGATGCCCGATCTTGGCGACGTAGGTCTGCGCGGCGGCGGCGCCCGCCGAGAAAAGGCCAAGGGCGGCGACGCCCGACAGGATCAGGGATTTCGGGATCATCGGCGACTCCGGGTGCGACTTGGGTGGCGTTTCGACCGAAAAAGGCCAAGGCGCGGGGCGGGTCAACCCGAAATGACATCCGCGCGACCGCGGGGCGTCGTTTTCCGTCGATCCGCCGGATCCGCCTGCGTCATGGGCACCGCGCCCGCGGCCGGACCCGCCCGAGGGTCCGGCCAGAGGGCCCCGCCAGTGGACCCTGCCGATGGGCGCTGCGTGGCGCGCCCCGGTGCGACGGGCGATTGACAACCGGCGGCAAACAGGCACGGCTGCGGCGCGGAAAGGAACCTCCCCGACATGACCGAAGCTTCCGATGTGATCGACCTGCTCGCCGGCCTGCCGCCGGCCAGCGCGTTGCGCGCGGCGCGCCCCACGGCGCGCGATTATGCCCAGAAAAGCCACGACGCGCTGTTCGTCGCCCCCGCGCCCGGCTCGATGCCGCTGGTCGAGCGGCTGGCCGTCGCGGTCTTCGTCGCGCTGCTGCACGGCGATGCGCCGGCCATCGCCCGGTACGAGGCGCCGCTCGGCCAGTGCGGGGACCGCGGACCCGTGCCCGATCTGCTGCCCGCGCTGCGCCGCGTGGCGCGCGCGGCGGCGACGACCGGCCCCTATGGCAACGGCGACCGCTCCGGCCCGACGCTTCGGGTCGAAACCGCGGCCTTCGGCGCGCGGCTCGCGGCGGCGCTGGATTACGCCCATCTTCTCGTCTTCCATCCGCGCGACGCGGGGCGGGCGGCGCTGGAGCCGCTCGTCGCGGCGGGCTGGGGCGCGACCGAGATCGTGACGCTCGCGCAGGTCGTGTCGTTCCTGTGCTTCCAGATCAGGGCCGGCGCCGGCCTGCGGGTGCTGGCCTCGATGCCGGCGGAGGGCTGAGACGGTGACCGACACGCTGCTTCTCGACCAGCCCGGGGCCGAACCCGAGCGCTTCACCCAGGACATGCTGGGCTGGGCGCCCTGGCTGCCGCCCTTGACCGAGGACGACCTGACAGAGCGGCACTGGACCGCGCTGGTGCAGAAAGGGCGGTCGAAATCGCCTTATTTCATGCTGCTTGCCCGCGATCCCGACATCCTCGAATATCGCACCCGCACCGACATGGACATCTTCCACAATCCCGATTTCGGCCTGCCGCGGGCCGAGCGGGAACTGGCGGCGACGGCGGCCTCGCGCTTCAACGGCTGCGTCTACTGCGCCTCGGTGCACGCGCGGTTCACGGTACAGCATTCCAAGCGCCGCGACGATGTCCAGCGCCTGCTGGACGAGGGCGTGACGGCCCGCATCGATCCGCGCTGGGACGCGATCATCGACGCGGCGGTGGCGCTGAGCGCGACCCCCTCGACCTTCGGCCCGGCGCATGTCGCCGCGCTGCGCGACGCCGGGCTGGACGACCAGGCGGTCGCCGACACGGTCTATGCGATCTCGTTCTTCAACTGGGCGAACCGGCTGATGCTGTCGCTGGGCGTGACCACGGCGCCCGGGCAGGCCTGAGCGGGCCAGAGCCGGGCGGGCCAGAGCAGGGCGGGCAGCAGGGCGCGGGTGCCGGGACGGGTGGGCGGCCTCAGCCGCCCGCCACCGCCGCGCCGGCCCGGGCGCGCCCGCGCAGCCCCATCACCAGCACCGCCACGATCACCGCAAGGATCGCAAGCGACATCGGCCGTTCCACGAAGATCGAGGCCGAGCCGCGGTTGAGCATCAGCGAGCGGCGGAAGTTCTCCTCCATCAGCGGGCCAAGGATCAGGCCGAAGACCAGCGGCGCCACCGGAATGCGGAACAGGCTGAAGACATAGCCGATGGCGCCGAAGACGATCATCACCACCACGTCGGTGATCGCGTTGCGGATCGCGAAGCTGCCCACGAGGCAGAGCATCGCGATGACCAGCACCATCAGCCGCGGCGGCACCCGCATCAGCGACACGATCGGGCGCAGCAGCGCCCAGCCCGCGACAAGCGTGAAGACCACCGCAAGCAGGATCGCCACGTAGATCCCCGCCACCACCTCGGGGTGCTCGGTGAACAGCATCGGCCCGGGGCGCAGGCCGTGGATGATCAGCCCGCCGATCAGGATCGCCGACATCGAATCCCCGGGGATCCCCAGCGTCAGCACCGGGATCAGCGAGCCGCCGGTGAGCGCGCTGTTGGCGGCCTCGGGGGCGATGATGCCCGCGGGCTCGCCCTTGCCGAAACGCGCGCCGGGGCGGGCGAAGCGCTGCTCCTGCGCATAGGCCAGCGCCACCGCGATCGAGGACCCCGCGGCGGGGATCGCGCCCACGAACATGCCGATGAAGCTGCCGCGCGCGACCGATTTCCAGCTGCGCGCGATCTGCCCCAGCGGCATCGGCATCCGCCCGACCGGCGGCGGCACCGGCAGCGCGATGCCGCCCGGCGCGGCGATGGTCTTGAGAACCTCGGCCAGACCGAAGATCCCGATCGTCACCGGCACCATGTCGATGCCGTTCTGCAGCG
Source organism: Frigidibacter sp. MR17.24 (assembly GCF_037095655.1). Classification (NCBI taxonomy): domain Bacteria; kingdom Pseudomonadati; phylum Pseudomonadota; class Alphaproteobacteria; order Rhodobacterales; family Paracoccaceae; genus Frigidibacter; species Frigidibacter sp. MR17.24. Next base: position 152,055 of record NZ_JBAWKE010000003.1, on the reverse strand, counting down.
GGGCCGCGCCGAAATCGAACCGCGCGATGCCGGTGATCACGTCAAAGCCCACAAGGCCGCACAGCACCCCGATCGCCCCCGACAGCAATCCCGCCAGCATCGCGGCGCCGCTGGTGAAGGCGAGCAGCACCAGCCCCAGAACCGCCAGCAGGCAGAATTCCGGGCTGCGGAAGTTCATGGCGAACTTGGCCAGCGTGGGCGCGATCAGCGCCAGCGCCACCAGCCCCACCAGACCGCCGAGCGTCGAGGCCAGCAGCGCGAGGCTCATCGCCTCGCCCGCGCGGCCCGCGCGCGCCATCGGGTGGCCGTCGAACTGGGTGACGATGGCGCCCGGCGTCCCCGGGATGTTGAGCAGGATCGCCGAGATCGAGCCGCCGTAGACGCTGCCCACCAGCACCCCGAGCAGGACCGAGATCGCCCAGTGCGGCTCCATCCCGAAGGTGACCGGCAGCAGGATCGCCAGCGCCATGGTCGAGCTGATGCCGGGCAGCGCGCCCATCACCACGCCCAGCACGACCGATCCGAAGATCAGCGCCAGCAGCATCGGCGAGGTGGCATAGCCGGCCAGCGCCAGCAGGAAGTCTTGGATCAGCATTCGACAGGCCTCAGGGCAGCGGAACCATCAGCAACCGCGCGAAGATCAGCTGGATCGCCGCGGCGGCGACGAAGCCGAGCCCGAGGTCGGTCGCGGCGGCGGTCGGGCTTGCGGGGCGGCTGAGCACCAGAAGCCATCCGGCCGCCAGCACGAAGCCCGCGACAAGGAAGCCCAGCGTGTTCAGCGCCACCCCCAGCACCAGCGTCAGCGTCCAGAACCCGGCCGCCGCCGCGACCGCCCGGCGCGGGG
>NZ_JBAWKE010000003.1:0-151143 GCF_037095655.1 Frigidibacter sp. MR17.24 | reverse complement strand
CCCCCCCCCCCCCCCCCCCCGCCCGGCGCGGCGCGCGCGTCAGCCCGAGCCGCCGCACGCGCCAGCCCGACAGGCACAGCCACAGCGACCCCAGCGTCAGCAGACCGAGGATCGCGATCGGCATCGCCGCCGGCCCCGGATCGGGCGAGCGGCCGTTCAGCGTCGCCAGCAGCGGCGCGTTCGACAGAAGCGAGGTCCACCCCACCAGCGCCCAGCCCAGCAGGATCAGCCCCGCGCCCAGGCCCGGGGTCTCGTCTTCGGGCGCAGGGCCGGCGGGATGCGTCATCGTCACGGCCGCGCGTTCGCTTCGACAAGGCCCGCGGCCTCGAGCACCGGGTAGACCGCCTCGTCCTGGGCCTTGATGAACGCGGCGAACTCGGCCGCGCCGCCGGGCGCAAGCACGAGGCCCGCGTTGCGCGCCGCCTCGACGAAGGCGGGGTCGGCGGCGGTGGCCATCATCGCGGTCTCGAGCTTGGTCGAGATCGCCGGGTCGACGCCGACGGGCAGGAAGAAGCCGATGAAGTCCGCGAAGACGAAGGGGAAGCCGGCTTCCTCGAAGGTGGGCACCTCGGGAACGCGGAAGTGCCGCTCGGTGCCGGCGACGCCGAGGATCTTCGCGCTGCCCGCGTCCATCAGCGGCGCGGCCGAGGCGACGTTGACCGTGGTCGCCATCGTCTCGCCCGAGGCCATCGCTGCGACGGCGGGGGCGAAGCCCTGGTAGGGGATGTTCGTCAGCTCGATCCCCAGCGCGTTCTGCATCACCATCTGCGTCAGGAAGGCGAAGCCGCCGGGGCCGTCGGTGCTGTTGACGATCGCGCCCGGCTCCTCCTTCGCCTTCGCGACGAAATCGGCGAGCGTGTCGATGCCGGTGTCGGCGCCGACGGTCAGCGCGGCGGGGCTCTTGTCGAAGACCGCGAGCGGCGCGATCTTGTCGAGCGCGGTGGCATTGGGGTTCATGTAGGACTGCGCGATCGCGTGCAGGCCCATGACGCCGATCGTGTAGCCGTCGGGCGCGGCGGTCTCGACCTCGCGCACGCCGGTCGACCCGGCGGCGCCGGGGACGTTCTTGATCACGAAGGTCGCGTCCATGTGCTTGGTCAGATGCTCGGCCACCAGCCGCGCGGCCAGGTCGTGCGAGCCGCCCGCGGGCCAGGCGACGACGATGGTCACCGGGTGGTCGGGATAGCTTTGCGCATGGGCCGGCAGCGCGCCCGCGAGCGGGACAAGCAAGGCCGCGCCGGCGATCGACACGAGGCTGCGGCGGGAAAACAAGGTCATCTTCCATCCATCCTGTTGGCCGGAACGTCCCGCCGCCAGCGCGGCCGCGTCCCGTGATCCGCCCCGGGGGCGCGGGGCCCCGTGCGGGGCCTCGCATCCGGCGCGCGGCGGGGCTTGCTCCTGCGCGCCGGGGAAGGGTTCGCGGGCGCTCAGCCCGGGGCGGCAGCCCCGACGGCGTCATCGGCCGCGTCATCGGCCGCACGGCCGGCAGTGTCCGCCGCTGCGGCGAGCGGCTCGAGCCTGACGCGGGTGTCGCCATAGGCCGCCATCTCGCCGAAATTCGTCATCCGGTCCTCGGTCAGGCGGTTCACGCCGCCGCCGCGCTTGATCCAGGTGCCGACGGTCGCCAGCACGATGCCCGGGCCCACGCGCGGATCGTGGCGCACGACCGCCGCCAGCGCCCCGGCCGGCGAGACGATGCGGACCGTGCCGCCATCCGGCGCGCCGCAGGCCGCGGCCGTGTCCGGATGCACGCGCACCGCCGGGCGGTCCGGATGCTCGTCCGGGGCGATCTGCGACAGCAGCCACTTCTTCTCGAAGGTGGTGATCAGCACCAGCGGGAAGCCCGGCACCGCGCGCGTCGTCTCGGGCAGGCTGCCGATCAGCTCGACCCGGCCCGAGGCGGTGGGGAACCGGCGGTCGGCGAAGGGCACCATCGGCGCGGTCGGGCAGGGTTGCGGACCGGCCATCACCCGGTCGACCGGCAGCCCCGCCGCCTCCATCGGCGCGAGGATCCGCCCGAGCCAGTCGCGCGGGCTGCCCTCCATCCCCGCCAGTCCCAGCCGCCGCGCGAGATCCTGGTACATCCGCAGGTCGCTGCGGGCCTCGCCCGGGGGCGCGATCACCGGGTTCACCCCGCCGATCAGGTTGTGGCCCCAGGACACCAGCACGTCCTCCTCCTCGAAGAAGGTGGTGCTGGGCAGGAAGACGTCGGCATGATCGCAGGTGTCGGTCAGCACCGTGTCCATCACCACCGTGAAGCCGACCGCTGCGAGACCCCGCGCCACGAGGTCGGAATTGGGCGACTGGTTGACCGGGTTGCCGCCGTTGACCATCACCATGCCGATCGGCGGATCGCGGGTCTCGAGCAGTGCGCGGCCCAGCATCGGCTCGGGGATCGTGCGGCGGTGGGCGGCGGTGTCGAAGCCCTCGATGTCGGCGGCGAAATGGCGGCGGGTGTCGAAGCCGTGGGTGACGCCGCCGCCGGCCCGGCCGACATGGCCGGCGATCGCGGCCAGCGCGTCGATGCAGCGGAAGATCTCGGCGCTGTGGCGATACTTGTTCAGCCCCCAGCCCAGCTGGATCGAGGCCGGCTTCAGCGTGGCATAGTCGCGCGCGAGCGCGCGCAGCGTCCCGATCGCGACCCCCGCGGCGGCCGCCCAGCCGGCGACGGACCGGCTGAAGACCAGCGCGCGATAGTCCTCGAAGCCCGCGACATGGTCGGTGACGAAGGCCCGGTCCTCGAGCCCCTCCTCGAGGATCACCCGCGCCATGCCCAGCGCAAGCTCGGCGTCGCGCGCGACCGCGGGCTGGACATGGGCATCGCAGAGCGTCGCGCTCTCGCTGCGGACGGGATCGACCAGCACCACGCGCGCGCCGGCGGCACGCGCCGCCTTGATCGGTGGCACGAGGTGCAGGTTGGTCACCAGCGGATTGCGCCCCCACAGCAGGATAATCCGGCTGTTGGCGAGGTCCGCGGGGTCGTGCCCCAGCCGCGTGCCGAAGTCCATCGCCTGGCCTGCCCGCGCCGCGCCGCTGCACAGCGAGCCGCGGGTCGAGGTCGCGCCGCCGAGCAGGTTCCAGAAGCGCCGGTTCAGCAGCTTGGTCGCGCCCCATGACCCGGTGCGCTGGTAATGCAGGATCGCCAGCGGCCCGTCGCGCGCGACCAGGGCGCGGATCCGTGCCGCGATCAGGTCGAGCGCCTCGTCCCAGGTCGCGCGCGACCACGGTCCGGTGCGCCCCTCGCGCCGGATCAGCGGGTGCAGCTGGCGGTCGTCGGCATAGACCCGGGCCGGGTAGCGATAGGTCTTGGCGCAGAGGAAGCCGCGGGTGAAGGCATGGTCGGGATGGCCCGCCAGCGCGGTGACGCGGCCGTCCTCGACCGTCGCGAGGATGCCGCAGCCGTCCGGGCAATCAAGCGTGCAGGATGTGTAGACCTCGGCTCTCGGCAACGGTCACTCCCCCGGGCGGATCTCGCCCGGGTCGAGTAGACGCCCCGTTGCCGGCTCGGGAAAAGGTTTGTGTGCATACGATCGTGCCGATCGTGGGCTGCCGTGCGGGGCGCGCTTTCCACAGGGCGCCCTGCACAAGGGTTAATCACCCTCTGGCTGAACGGCGGCCCGCGACGGCCGGGATCGCGGCGGGCCTTGGCGCGGGCCGGGCGCGGGCTGGGCGGTGGACGGCGGGGGAAAACGGAAACGGGCGCCCCCGAAGGGACGCCCGACCAGGCTTGCGGGGAGGGCCCGGGTTCGGTCAGTCGGCGTTCGATTCCGACAGGCGCAGGCCGGCGGGGGCGCCGCGCAGATCGGTCACCGGCGCGGCCGGGGCGGTGGCGCCGCCGGCCAGCGCCGCGTTCAGCGCGTCGCGGTCCAGCGCCCCCTGCCAGCGGCTGACGACGATCGTGGCGACCGCGTTGCCGATGAAGTTGGTCAGCGAGCGGCATTCCGACATGAAGCGGTCGACGCCGAGGATGATCGCCATGCCCGCCACCGGCACCGTCGGCACGACCGAGAGCGTCGCGGCGAGGGTGATGAAGCCGGCCCCGGTGACGCCCGCGGCGCCTTTCGACGACAGCATCGCGACCGCCATCAGCAGCAGCTGCTGTTCCAGCCCCAGGTGGGTGTTCGTCGCCTGGGCGATGAACAGCGCGGCCAGCGTCATGTAGATGTTGGTGCCGTCGAGGTTGAACGAGTAGCCGGTCGGAACCACCAGACCCACGACCGAACGCGAGCAGCCGGCCTTCTCCATCTTCTCCATCAGCGAGGGCAGCGCCGATTCCGACGACGAGGTGCCCAGCACCAGCAGCAGCTCGGCCTTGAGATAGCCGATCAGCCGGAAGATCGAGAAGCCGTTGGCCGCCGCGACCGAACCGAGGATCACCACCACGAACAGGATCGAGGTCAGGTAGAACGTGCCCACCAGCGCCGCGAGGTTGACGACCGAGCCGATGCCGTACTTGCCGATGGTGAAGGCGAAGGCGCCGAAGGCACCGATCGGGGCGGCCTTCATCAGGATGTCGACGACGCGGAACATCGCGAGGCTGATCGCCTCGAGGATCGACACGACGGGCTTGGCCTTCTCGCCGATCATGATCAGCGCGATGCCGAACAGGATCGCGATGAACAGCACCTGCAGGATGTTGCCCTGGGTGAAAGCGCCGACCAGCGTCGTCGGGATGATGTCGGTCAGGAAACCGGTGACCGTGGTGTCATGCGCCTTGGCGGCGTAGTCGTTCACCGCCGTCGCGTCGAGCGTGGCGGGATCGATGTTCATGCCCGCGCCGGGATGGATCACGTTCGCCACGATCAGGCCGACGATCAGCGCCAGCGTCGAGAAGGTCAGGAAATAGGCGAAGGCCTTGCCGACGACCGAGCCGACGCCCTTGAGCGTGCCCATGCCGGCCAGGCCGGTGGTGATCGTCAGGAAGATCACCGGCGCGATGATCATCTTCACCAGCTTGATGAAGGCATCGCCGAACGGCTTCATCGCCGCCCCGGTCTGCGGGTAGAAATGCCCGAGCAGCGCCCCGATGGTGATGGCGACCAGAACCTGGACGTAGAGTTGACGATAGAACGGGCGCGGCGCTTTGGGCGCGGCGGTCTGGTCGATCTGCATGAGGTCTCCTCCACCTGCGATGACACTTCTGTGTCGCCCAGCATACAGCGCGGTGTCAGAGCGGTGAAAAAGCGGGCGCAAACCGGCAATGCACTGTTTTCATGGCTCTTGATGGGGGCCGCACAGGCAAAAGCGTGTGGAAATGGAAACACGCGAAAATGCGTGGTGCGAAAATCCGCACAGTGGTACCAGAGCGCATGACACCGCCGGACGAATCCCCGCTGACCAGCCCCGCGCCGCGCCCCCGCCTCGGGCTGCGGCTTCTGGCCGGGGCGGTGCTTCTGGTCGCGCTGGCGGGCATCTTCGCGGCCACCCGCGAACAGGCGCTGCGCCGGCTCGAGACCCAGACGCTGGCGGCCGCGCGGATCCGGGCGCTGACCCTCGACAGCATCCTCGCCAAGCAGCGCGCCGTGGCCGCGATCCTCGCCGACGACCGCGAGGTGGCGGCCGCGCTCGCCGAGGGGCTCTATGGGCCGCAGGTCTCGCGCAAGCTCGAACGGCTGCAGGAAGAGACCGACAGCACGGTCATCTACCTGCTCGACCGCGAGGGCCGCGCGGTCTCGGCCTCGAACTTCGACGAGCCGGGCAGCTTCGTGGGCCAGGACTACAGCTTCCGGGACTATTTCCGGCAGGCCCTGACCGAGGGCACGGCGCTGGAATATGCGCTGGGCACCGTCAGCCGCCGCCCCGGTCTTTACCTGTCGCACGACGTGCGCGGGCCCGGCGGGGTCGCCGGCGTCGTGGTCGTGAAGGTCGAGTTCGACGCGGTCGAGACCGCCTGGGCGGCCAGTCGCGACGTGACCCGCGTGACCGATGCGCAGGACACGGTGATCCTGTCGAGCCGCGCGGGCGAGCGCTTCGCGCCGCTGCCGGCGGTGCCGGCCGACGCGCTGGCGGTGGCGGTGCCGGTGACGGGCGCCGACTGGAGGCTGCGCCAGCAGGTCTCGACCGTGCCGGCCGCGCAATCGGCGATGCTGGCCACGGGCGGCATGGGGCTGGTGCTGGCCGTCGCCGGCGCGGGGCTTGGCCGGGCGCGGCGGGCCAAGGCCCGCGCGGCACGGCGCGCCGCGGCCGAGCGGCGCTATCTCGACGACCTCGAGCGGGCGGTGGGCGAGCGCACGCATGCGCTGTCCGAGGAGATGCGCGAGCGGCGCGCGGCCGAGCGCCGTCTGGCCGAGCTGCAGGCCGACCTCGTGCAGGCCAACAAGCTCGCCGCGCTCGGCCAGACCGCGGCAGGGGTCGCGCACGAGGTGAACCAGCCGCTCGCCACGATTCGGCTGCTGGCCGAGACCGGGCTGGACGTGATGGGCGATGACGGCGCGCCCGAGGTGCGCGAGAACCTGTCGACCATCGTGCGGATGACGACGCGGATCTCGCAGATCACGACCGAGCTTCGCAACTTCGCGCGCAAGGCCAGCGGCGAGGTCGCGGCCGTGCCCTTGGCCGAGGCGGTGCAGGCGTCGCTGCTGCTGACCGAGAGCCGGCGCCGCTCGGCCGCGATCCCGCTGGTGATGGCGCCGATCGATCCCGGGCTGCGGGTCATGGCCGAAACCGTGCGGCTGGAGCAGGTGCTGGTGAACCTTTTGCAGAACGCGGGCGAGGCGCAGGACGGCGTGGCGGCGCCGCGCATCGCGCTGGGCATCGCCGCCGGCCCCGACAGCGTCACCCTCACCGTCGAGGACAACGGCCCCGGTCTCGATCCGGACGTGGCCGAGCGGCTGTTCACGCCCTTCGCCACCACCAAGCCCGGCGGCCTCGGCCTTGGCCTTGTCATCGCGCGCGAGATCGCGCGCGACTTCGGCGGCGATCTTGCGGCCGACCCGCCGCGACCGGGGCAGGGCGCCACCTTCCGACTGAGCCTGAGGCGCGCATGACCCCGCCCGAGACCCCGCCCGAGACCCGGCCCGAGACCGACGCGCCGCTGGTGCGGCTGATCGACGACGATCCCGACCTGCTGGCGGCGCAGATCCAGTCGCTGCGCCGCGCGGGGTTCCGGGTCGAACCCTTCGCCGACCCGCGCGCCGCGCTCGAGGGGCTGGGGCCGGACTACCCGGGCGTGGTGCTGTCGGATGTGCGGATGCCCGGGCTGGACGGATTCGAGCTGCAGCGGCTGCTGGCCGGGCGCGACCCGGACCTGCCGGTGATCCTGCTCACGGGCCACGGCGACGTGCCGATGGCGGTGGCGGCGCTGAAGGCGGGGGCCTGGGACTTCCTGACCAAGCCCGTCGCGCGGGACGAGCTGACGGCGGCGCTGCGGCGGGCCACCGCGGCCCGGGCGCTGGTGATCGAGAACCGGGCGCTGCGCCAGCTTGCGCGCGAGGCGCCGCCGCCGGCGGACCCGGTGCTGGACGGCGACAGCGCACCGATGCGCCACCTGCGCGCGGCGATCGGCCGGCTTGCCGAAAGCGGGGCCGAGGTGCTGATCCTCGGGCCCGCCGGCAGCGGCAAGAGCGCGGTGGCCGAGGCACTGCACCGCGACGGCCCGCTGCGGGCGCGGCCCTTCGTCACCATCGACTGCCCGACGCTCGACCCCGCCCGGTTCGAGGCCGAGATGCTGGGCAGCCCCGGCGCCGCCGGGCAGGGCCGGGTGCAGGGGCGGCTCGAGCGGGCGCATCGCGGCACGCTCTACCTGTCGGGCATCGACAGGCTGGCGCCGGTGCTTCAGCCGCGGCTTCTCGCGCTGATCGAGGCCTCCGAGATCTGGCCGCCCGGCGCGGCCGCGGCGCGCCCGCTCGACCTGCGGCTGCTGGCCTCGTCGCGCGAGGATCTGGGGCGGATGGCCGAAGAGGGGCGGCTTTTGCCCGACCTGCACTACCGGCTGTCGGGCGTGGCGCTGTCGGTGCCGCCGCTGGCCGCGCGGCGCGAGGACCTGCCGGCGCTGTTCCGCCGGCTGCTGGTGGACACCTGCACCCGCGGCGGGCTGCCGCTGCCGCAGATGACGGTGGCGGTGCGGGCGCGGCTGGCGGGCCACGGCTGGCCCGGCAACCTGCGCGAGCTGCGCCAGTTCGTCGAGGCGACGGCGCTTGGCCTTGCGCCCCTGCCCGGCGGGGATGGCGACGGCACGCCGCCCGGCCTCGGCGACCTTGTCGCCGATTACGAGGCCGAGCTGATCCGCGAGGCGCTGCGGCTGTCTTCGGGCAACGCCAGCCGCGCGATGGAGCGGCTGAAACTGCCGCGCAAGACCTTCTACGACAAGCTCACCCGCCACGGCATCAGGGCCGCGGACTTCCGCGACTGACGGCGAGTGGCCGCGGCCTAGAGCGGCACCACCATCGGCCCGCCCGTGACCGGGTCCGGCAGCACCCGCGCCGCCAGCCCGAAGGCGCGCATCAGCGCGGCCTCGGTCATCACCCTGTCCGGCGGCCCCTCGGCCACCAGGCCGTCGGGTCCGAGCAGCACGAGGTGATCGCAGAACCGCGCGGCAAGGTTCAGGTCGTGCAGCACTGCGATCACCGTGGTCCCGGCCGCGCGGTTGCGCCGCCGCAGCAGCGCCAGCAGCTCGATCTGGTGCGGCAGGTCGAGGAAGGTCGTCGGTTCGTCCAGAAGCAGAAGCGGCGTCGCCTGCGCCAGCACCAGCGCCACCCAGGCCCGCTGGCGCTGGCCGCCCGACAGCTCGGCCATGGGCCGCTCGGCAAGCCCGGTCATCGCCACCGCCGCCAGCGCCTCGGCGCAGGCCTGCGCATCCGCGGCGGAGAACGGCGCCAGCAGACCGCGCCAGGGCGCGCGGCCCCGCCGCACCAGCTCGGCCACGGTGATGCCCTCGGGCGCGACCGGCGACTGCGGCAGGATCGCGAGCCGCCGCGCAAGCGCGCGGGGCGCCATGCGCGCGACATCCTCGCCCCCGAGCGTCACCCGGCCCGCGCGCGGCGGCGCGAGCCGCGCGAGCGCGTGCAGGAGCGTGGACTTGCCGCAGCCGTTGGGCCCCAGGATCGCGGTCACGGCGCCGGGCGGGAACGACAGGTTCAGCCCGTCGATGACCGCACGCTCGCGGTAGCCAAGGCGAAGGTCCTGCGTGGCCAGGGTCGGGGCGGGGTCGCTCACAGTCGCTGCTCCGTCATCTCGCGCGCAAGGCGCCACATCAGGTAGGGCGCGCCCAGAAGGCCGGTCATCACCCCGATCGGGAATTGCACCCCCGGTATCGCCGCCCGCGCGGCGAGATCGGCCAGCACCATGATCAGCGCCCCCGTCACCGCCGCCGCGACCAGCCGCGCCCCCGGGCGGCGCGCCCCGCTTAGCCTTTGGCCAAGCGGCGCCGCCATCAGCGCGACGAAGGGCACCGGTCCCGCGACGGCCACCGCCGCGGCGGCAAGCACCGTAGCCGTCCCCGCGATCGCGAGCCGCGCGCGGCCCGCCGCAAGGCCAAGGCCGGTGGCGATCGGCACGCCCAGCTCCAGCAGCCCCAGCGCCCGCATCTGCAGCGCCGTCAGCGCCGCCAGCCCCGACGCCAGCAGCGCGACTTGGCCCGCGTGGTGCCAGCCGCGCGCGGCCAGCGAGCCGGTCAGCCAGCGCTGCGCCTCGGCCGCCTGTTCCAGCGGCAGGGCCAGCATCACCACCGAGGCCGCGGCCGACAGCGCGAAGCCAAGGCCAAGCCCGGTCAGGACCAGCGCAAGAACCGGGGTCGCATGCCCCGGTCGCCACGCGAGCAGCGCGACCGCCGCCGCCGCCGCCAGCCCCCCCGCCGCCGCGACCAGCGGCATCGGCAGCGCAAGGCCCGCGGCCGTGGCCAGCAGCACGGCAAGTCCCGCGCCCGCGTTGAACCCCATCAGGTCCGGCGCGGCGAGCGGGTTGCGAAACAGCGCCTGGAACAGCCCGCCCGACAGGCCGAGCGCCGCCCCCGCGCCAAGTGCCGTCGCCACCCGCGGGCCGCGGATCACCCGCAGCGTGAAGGCGCCCGGCCCCTCGCCCGCGACCAGCCCGTGCCACAGCGTCACCGGCGGCAGCGCGACCTCGCCCAGCGCAAGCGCCGCCAGCACCGCGGCCAGAAGCGCCAGCGGCAGCACCATTGGCAGGGCGGGCCTCATGTCCCCGCCCCGGGCGCGAGGCGGCGGGCGATCCACAGGAACACCGGCGCGCCGATCAGCGCCACCATCACGCCGGCGCGGATCTCGGCCGGGGGCACCACCAGCCGGCCGGCAAGGTCGGCGGCCACGAGGATCGTCGCGCCCAGCAGCGCCGCCCCGACCAGCTGCCCGCGCAGCGACTGGCCCATGACCCGCCGCGCGAGAAGCGGCGTCACCAGCCCGAGGAAGGCGAGCGGCCCCGCCACCGCGACCGCCGCGCCGGTCATCAGCGTGACGGCCAGAAGCGCCAGCCCCTGCGTCTGCAAGAGCCGCGCGCCAAGCCCGCGCGACAGCGCCTGCCCCAGCGCCAGCGTCTCGAGCATCGGCGCGATCACCAGTGCCAGCACCGCGCCCGCCGCCGCGATCGGGGCCATCGCCGCCAGCGGCCGGGTCGCCGCGGCGGCGAGCGAGCCCGAAACCCAGTTGCGCCAGATGTCGAGCGCGTCGCCGCGCAGGAGCGCGATCGCGGTGACCAGCGACAGCAGGAAGGCATTGAGCGCCGCGCCCGCCAGCGTCAGCCGCACCGGCCCCATCTCGCCCCGGAACCCGCCGCCCAGCGCGAAGACCGCCGCCGCCCCGGCCGCGGCGCCCGGAAAGGCCATCATCGCCATCGCGCCACCATCGGCCCGCCCCGTCGCCAGCGCCCCCAGCACGATCGCCAGCGCCGCCCCCGCGCCGATGCCCAGAAGCCCCGGATCGGCAAGCGGGTTGCGCGTCAGCGCCTGCATCACCGTCCCCGCCATCCCCAGCGCCGCCCCCGCGAGCAGCCCCGCCAGCAGCCGCGGCAGCCGGATCTCGCGCAGGGTGATGTCGAGCGCGGTCGCGGGTTCGGGTGCGGCCAGCGCGTGCCACAGCGCCGCCGGCCCTGCGTTGCGCAGGCCAAGCGACAGGCTTGCCACGGCCGTGGCCACGAGCACCAGCAGGATCGCGGCGGTCCTCACGCCGTCAGGCCCGCCGCCTCTGCCGCCGGCGGCAGCGTCGCCGGATCCCCGTCGAGCGCCGCCGCCAGTTCGGGTTCGAGCCGCTCGAGCGCGTAGGGGATCGACAGGACGCTGGCAAAGGACAAAGCCGCGGCCAGATCGCCCGCCGCCAGCGCCTCGCGCCCCTCGCGATGCGCGGCGAGCACCCGGCGCATCGGCAGCGCGGCGATGTCGGCAAGGTTCTCCTGCCCGGCGATCCACAAGAGCAGGTCGGCGTCGAGCGGCGAGAGATCCTCGGGCGAGAGCGGGGCATAGAAGCCCTCGGGCGCGGCCAGCGCCTCGATCTGCGGCGGCAGGACGAAGCCCAGATCCGTCAGCAGCCGGGTGCGGTTGTCGCGCGCGGTGAAGGCCCCGGTGTCGCCGCCGAAGTGATAGGCCGCGGCCGCGCTGCGGCCGATCCACCCGGGATGGCGCGCCCGCATCTCGGCGATCGCGGCATGGGTCTCGCCGATCAGCGCCTCGGCCCGGTCCTCGCGGCCCAGCGCGTGGCCGATCAGCCGCGTGGCCCCGGCCCAGGGCAGGCCATAGGCCGGCTGGCCCTCGGGCTGCATCAGCACCGGCGCGATCTGCGACAGCAGGTCGTATTCCGCGCGCGAGATCCCCGAACCGATGCCGACGATCAGGTCGGGCGCCAGCGCCGCCACCCGCTCGGCCGAGACCTCGCCGGTCAGCACCTCGGGCGCGGGGCCCTCGATCAGCGGCTGTGCCCAGGGCCAGATCGCGCCCGGCGCCTCGCCGTACCAGTAGCGCACCGCGAGCGGCTGCACCCCCAGCGCGAGGACCGTGTCATGGGTGGTGAAGCCCAGCGAGACGACGCGCGCGGCAGGCGCAGGCAGCACCGTCTCGCCCATCGCATGCGCGATGCGGATCTCGGCCGCGCGCGCCGGCAGCGCCGGGGCGGCGAGGGCGGCGCCGATACCGGCGAGCAGGGTTCGGCGGTGCAGGGTTCGCCGGTGCAGGGTTCGCCGGTGCAGGCTGGGCATGGGGCTGGCTCCTGTTTGCGCCGCTCACCAGCTGCGGCGCAGGGTGGCGCTGATCACGCGGCCCTCGCCGTAGAAGGCCGTGGTGCCGGCAAAGTTCAGCGCGGCGACGTAGTCCTCGTCGAAAAGGTTGGTGACGTTCACCGACAGGTCGGTGTTGCGCGCGATCCGGGTGCTGGCCGCGAGGTCGACGGTGATCCGGTCGTCAAGCTTCACGTCGTTGGCATCGTTGTTGTAGCTCGACCCGACATAGCGCAGGCCCGCGCCCAGCGTGCTTTGCCCCAGAGCCCCCGGCGCCTCGAACGTGTAGTCGGCCCAGAGCGAGGCGGTGTGCTCGGGCACCAGCTGCGGGCGGTTGCCCTCGGTCCCGGCGGTCGAGCGGGTGATCTCGGCATCCCAGAAGGCATAGCCCGCCGACAGGTTCAGCCGCTCGGTCAGGGCGTATTTCGCCTCGGCCTCAAGGCCCTGCACGGTGATCTCGCCGGTCTGGACCATTTCCGAGCCGACATAGGAGACGACGTTGGATTGGCGCAGGTCGAACAGGGCCAGTGTGAACAGCGCATCGGTCCCGGCGGGGTGCCATTTGGCGCCGATCTCCTTCTGGTCGCCCTCCTGCGGGCGGCCGCCGGCGATCGGCTGGAACGACTCCGAGTAGTTCGCGTAAAGCGACAGCCCGGGGGTGACCTTCCAGGTCAGCCCGGCGCGGCCGGTGGTCGCGTCGTCGTCCTGGCGCTGGCCGTCGGTCGTGGTGCGCACCGCGTCCTGCCGCAGCCCGAGGCCGAGGATCCAGCGCTCGTCGAAGGTGAATTCCTGCTGGGCATAGACGCCGGTCACCGTCTGGTCGATCTCGCGCCCGAAGCCTGCCGGAAGGAAGATGCAGGCCCGGCCGCAATAGACCGGGGCGAAGGGATCGAGCCCCGGGGCGCTGCCGCCGCGCTGGTCCCACTCGGTCACGTGGTCGTCGGTATGGTCGAGCCCGACGAGCGTGCGGCTGTCGAGCCGCGGGGCGAGGGCCGTGTCGAACTGCAGCCGGGTATCGACGGCAAAGCGCTCGGTCTCGCCGCGCAGCTGGAAGGCGCTGCGGTCGGTGGCGGGATCCAGCGCCGGGTCGCCGACCTGTTCGTAATCCAGGCGCATCCGCGAATAGCGCAGGTCCTGGTGCAGGGTCACGCCGGGGGCGAAGCGATGCTCGATCGCATAGCCAAGGCTCGTCTCCTCGGTGTCCATGGCGTTGAAATCGGGTTCGCCCAGATAGGTGTCGATGTCGACCCCGCCCCCGAGCGGGATCGCGTTGCCGCTGTTGCCCTCGCGCCGGTAATAGCTGGCCAGCAGGGTGATCGAGGTGTCCTCGGTCGGGGCCCAGGTCAGCGAGGGGGCGAAGTACAGCCGGTCGTCGTTCATGTGGTGCGAGCGGCCGTCCTGTCCGTCCTGCCACTTGGCGGTGACGCGATAGGCCAGCCGCCCCTCGGAATCGAGCGGCGCGCCGAAGTCGGTGCCGACCTCGGCATGGCCCTGTCCAAGCGTGGTGTAGACCTCGCCGAAGGGCTGCGCGCGCGGCCGCTTCGAGATCGCGTTCACGAGGCCGCCGGGCCCGTTCAGCCCGAAGAGCGACGAGGTCGATCCCTTCAGCACCTCGAGCCGTTCGAGCCCGTAGGGTTCGAGCCGCGCGTTGGTGAAGCTGAGCGTGCGCTGCGGCAGCCCGTCGCGATAGGTGCCGAGACCCTGCGCGAGGAAGCCGCGGATGCGGAAGAAATCGTAGCGGTTGTCCGAGCCGTATTCGTCGGTGGTGACGCCCGAGGTATAGGCCAGCGCCTGTTCCAGCGAGGCGGGCTTGCGCACCTGCAGCTCCTCGCGCGTGACGACCGAGATCGCGGCCGGCGTGTCGAGGATCGGCCGGTCGGTCTTCGTCGCGGTCCCGGCGCCCTGCGCCACGATGCCGGTGTCCCCCCCGCTTCCGTCGCCGGCCCCAGCGGCTGCCTCGACGGTGATCGGGTCCAGCTGCACGAGCTGCTGTGCGACGGCGGGGGCGGGCAGGATCGCTGCGGATACCAGCAGCGCGGAGAGATGGGGGAGGGGGCGCGCCGGACGGCCGCCCGTGGCGTGATGTGTCATGTGTTGCGGTCTTTCGGCCCTGGAGAGCGATGTCGCAGGGCTGAAGACGCAGACCGCGCGATGGCGCGGCACGAATTGGCTAGCGTTTTTGTCGGATACACGTCGGCGGCCGGCTTGTCCAGCCGCCGACCCGATGTGCCGGGCCTAGAACGCGGCGGCGATCGCGGCGTGGTCGGCCCCGCGGCGCAGCAGCATCAGCAGCAGGAGCCGCGCCTTGACCGGGTCGAGCAGCCCCGCCGGGATCAGCCCGCGCCCGATCAGGTCGATCTCGGACCCCGGATAGCCGTAGGTCGCGCTGAGAACCCGGCCGCCCCCGGTCCGGCTGGCCAGGATCACCGGCATCCGCTCGGCGGCAAGCGCCAGCTGCTCGATCGCGCCGGGGGCGCAATGGCCGCCGCCGACACCGGCGACCACGAGGCCGTCGAAGCCCGCGGCAAGCGCCGCCGCGATCAGCTCGCCGCCGTCGTTCATGCCGACGGTGACAAGCGCGACCTTCGGGGCGCGGTCGCCCTCGCGGGCCGGGGGCAGCGGTGCGGGTCGGGCGGCGGCGCGCAGGGGCAGCACGACGCGGCCCTCGCTCAGCCAGCCCAGCGGGCCGAGGCCCGGCGAGACGAAGGCCGCGGTCGACGTGGTGTGGCGCTTCTGCACGAAGGCCGCGGCGTGGATCTCGTCGTTCATCACGACGAGAACGCCGGCGCCCCGCGCCTCGGGCGCGGCGGCGGCGGTGACCGCGGCAAGCAGGTTCGCGGGGCCCTCGGCCCCGGGCAGCGAGGGGTTGCGCATCGCGCCGGTGACGACGACGGGGAGGGACAGGTCGAGCAATCGGTCGAGGACGAAGGCCGTTTCCTCGATCGTGTCGGTGCCCTGGGTGACCACGACGCCATCAAGGCCCGGCGCGCGCTCGGTGATCAGCGCGGCCAGCGCCTCGATGTCGTCGAGCGTCAGGTGCGCGCTGGGCAGAAGCCGGAAGCTCATCGCCTCGACCTCGGCGACCGCGGCAAGGCCCGGCACAGCGGCGACCAGCGCCTCGGCCGACAGCTTCGGCACCACGCCCGGCGCCGCGCCCGGCGTCATCGCGATCGTGCCGCCCATTCCGATCACCAGCACCCGCGTCGTCATCCCGTCTCTCCGTCGATGTTGCGGCGGGACACTAGCGCCTTGCGCGGCAAGAGGCGAGGGGAGGCGGCGCCCGTCGACAGGGCGCCGCCTGCAGGGGTCAGCGCGGCTCGGCCCGCAGGCCCATGACCAGCGTCACGCAGGCGCCCAGCAGCACGATCGCGAAGGGGAAGCCGGTCGAGACCGCCATCGCCTGCAGCGCGGCAAGCCCGCCGCCCAGCAAGAGCGCGATCGCCACCAGCCCCTCGAACGTGGCCCAGAACACCCGCTGCGGCACCGGCGCGTTCATCTTGCCGCCGGCGCTGATCGTGTCGATCACCAGCGAGCCAGAGTCCGACGAGGTGACGAAGAACACGATCACCAGCACGATCCCGATCAGCGAGGTGATCGAGGTCAGCGGCAGGTGCGCCAGCATCTCGAACAGCTGCAGCTCGAGCGCCGCATCCTGAACCGAGGTCAGCCCCTGGTTCACCACCTGGCTGATCGCGGTGCCGCCAAGCGCGGTCATCCAGATCGTCGAGACGACCGAGGGGATCAGCAGCACGGCGACGACGAATTCGCGCACGGTGCGGCCGCGGCTGACGCGGGCGATGAACATGCCCACGAACGGCGACCAGCTGATCCACCACGCCCAGTAGAACGCCGTCCAGCCCTGGCGGAAGTTGTCGTCGTCGCGGCCGAACGGGTTCGACAGCGCCGGCAGGTATTCCGCGTAGGCAAGCAGGTTCTTGAAGAAGCCGGTGGCGATCTGCGTGGTCGGGCCGACGGCGATGATGAACACCAGCAGCAGAAGCGCGAGGCCCATGTTCACCTCGGACAGAAGCTTCACGCCCTTGTCCATGCCAGCCACGACCGAGAAGGTCGCGATGCCGGTGATGATGATGATCAGGAAGATCATCGCGCCGGTGGTGGCCGGGATGCCGAACAGGAAGTTCAGCCCCGCGCTTGCCTGCTGCGCGCCGATCCCGAGCGAGGTCGACAGGCCGAAGAGCGTGGCGAAGACCGCGAGGATGTCGACGACATGGCCCGGCCAGCCCCAAACCTTCTCGCCGAAGATCGGGTAGAAGATCGAGCGCAGCGTCAGCGGCAGGCCCTTGTTGTAGGCAAACAGCGCCAGCGACAGCGCGACCACGGCGTAGATCGCCCAGGGGTGCAGCGCCCAGTGGAAGATCGTCGCGGCCATCGCGAGCCGCCGCGCGCCCTCGGCATCGCCGGGCACGCCGTTCAGCGGCGACCAGTCGGTGCGCAGCCCGTCGGCGCCATAGGTCGGGCCGTCGAAGGCGGCGGTATAGTTGCCCAGCGGCTCGGAGACGCCGTAGAACATCAGCCCGATGCCCATCCCGGCCGCGAACAGCATCGAGAACCACGAGGCATAGCCGTAATCCGGCGTCGCCTGCGGCCCGCCCAGCCGGATGCTGCCCCAGGGCAGCACCACCAGCGCGATGCACAGCAGCACGAAGACATTGCCGGTGATCAGGAAGAACCAGTCCAGATTGGACGTGAGCGCGTCGCGCAGCCCGGTGAACATCGGTCCCAGCACGTTCTGGAACATCAGCGTCAGGATCACGAAGGCCACGACGCCGATCGCCGAGACCGAGAACACCACGTTGTGGATGTCCAGCTCGAACACGAAGCGGCGGCGGTAGTTGATGTTGTCCTGGCCGATCTCATAGGGCGTCTCGATGAGCTGGGTCGGTCCTTCGGGGGCCGGTATCGCCTCGGCCGAGGCGGCGTCTATCGGGGCCTGTGGGGTATCGGTCAAATCTCTGTCCTGTGGTTGTTCCGTCGAAGAAGGGCACGCGGCGGGGTCCCGCCGTCACCGACATGTTACCGGCACCGGGCCCGAGCCTCAACCAAACGGTCCGGATCGGGTTCCCGACCGGGGCGAAATCCGCTGCGCGGGGCCTTCCGGCGGCCCGGGTTTCACGGCACTCTCGGGCCCGCGCGGGCCCCGCTTCGGGCGCCGGCACCGGACCGGAGACCGCCATGCAGGACGCCCCCCCGACCGCAAATCCGACCGCCGCCCCGACCGCCGGCACGGGTCCGCTGTCGCTGCGCGAGGTGCCGGGGTGGTACTACCTGCTGCGCGAGTTCGACGCGCTCTACCGGCAGGGTTCGGCCGGGGGCAGCGACCTGATCCGCAGCCACCGCGCCCGGGTGCGCACCGCGCTGGCCTCGGTGTTCGCCGCCGACCCGCCTGTCCTTGAGCGCGCGCCCGTGCAGCTGCCGGTGACCGCGCATCTGGGCCGCGCGCTGGACCTGGGCGAGCGGGGCGCGATGCAGGGCATGGCGCGGGCGCTGCGCGAGGTGCGCGGGCGGCTGAGCTGGGAATACGGCTACGAGAAGATGCCGAAGGCGCTGGCGCGCAAATACGCCTATTGCGAGGTGCTGGGGCCGAAGGGCCCGGTGCAGTCGGCCCAGCTGATCCTGGGCTTCGTGCTGTTCGCGCCGTCGACGACCTATCCGCAGCACAGCCATTCGGGGATCGAGGAAAGCTATATCTCGGTCGCCGGCGCCTGGTCCGAGAACGAGATGGCGGTCTACGCCCCGGGATCGCTGATCTTCAACAAGCCCGGCCATGAACACCGCATCACCACCGGCGACCAGGACCCCTGCCTGCTGGCCTATGCCTGGCTGGGCGGGCAGGACCGGCTGGCGGCGCCGGGGATGCGGCTGACGGCGGCACGCAGGGCCCGGGCGGCGCGGGGCGAGGACTGACCCCGGTCAGCCGAGGATCTGCATCCCGCCGCGCACCAGCAGTATGCACGACAGCGCGAAAAGCATCAGCTGGATCACCCGGACATAGAGCGCCTCGGGCAGTTTGCGCGTCAGCCACCGGCCCAGCAGCGTGCCGACGATCCCCGCGACGGCGAGGCCGGCGATCAGCCCCCAGTTCAGCCCGTCGAGCTGCCCGATCGCCCAGTAGGCCGGCAGCTTCACCAGGTTGCCGATCGCGAAGCTGATCGCGATCGTGCCGGCGAATTCCAGCTTCGGCAGCTTCTGCGGCAGCAGGTAGGCCTGCGTCGGCGGGGCGCCGGAATGGGTGATGAAGCTTGCGATGCCGGTGAGCGTGCCCCAGAAGACGCCGGGCAGCACCCGCGCCTCGGCCTTGTGGGTGGCATTACGGCGCAGCCAGCTGCGCAGGCAGTGCCACAGGCCGATGCAGCCGGTGAAGATCAGCAGCGCCGCCTCGGGCGTGTAGGGCGTGATCACCGTGGCGATCGCCACCCCGAACAGGATCGAGGGCGTCAGGATCGCCAGGTTCCGGCGCGAGAAGTTGCGCCGGTAAAGCCAGACCCCGATCCAGTCGGTGACGACATAGACCGGCAGCAGCGTCGCCGCCGCCGTCACCGGGTTCATGAACAGCGCCAGCATCGGCACCGCGATCGCGGCCGCCGAGGCAAGCCCGCCCTTCGACGCGCCGACGATCAGCGCCGCGAGGATCAGGAGCAGCGCGTCATGCATCGCGCTGCGCCGCCGTCCCGCGCGCCGGGGACGCGGTCACGCACCCGCCCCGGTCAGCCGCGCCATCTCGTCGTCCGACAGCGTCAGGCTCGCCGCCTTGGCGAAGCTTTCGACCTGCGCGACCGTGGTGGCCGAGGCGATGGGCGCGCTCACGCCCTCGCGCGCGATCAGCCAGGCCAGCGCGACCTCGGCCGGGGCGGCGGACTGCGCCCGGGCCACCTCTTCCAGCACGTCGAGGATCCGCATCCCGCGCTCGGTCAGGTATTTCTCGACCATGCCGCCGCGCTTGCGCCCCGACAGGTCGGCGGCGCTGCGGTACTTGCCGCTCAGGAACCCGGCCGCGAGGCTGAAGTAGGTCACCACGCCGATGCCGTTCTCGAGGCAGAGGTCGCGCAGCGGCCCCTCGAAGGCCCCGCGGTCGTAAAGGTTGTACTCAGGCTGGATCACCTGATAGGCGGGCAGCCCTTCGTCGCGGGCGGTCTTCAGCGCGCCGCCCAGCAGCCCGGCATCGTAGTTCGACGCGCCGATGGCCTTGATCTTGCCCGCCTTCAGCAGCTTGTCATAGGCGCCCAGCGTCTCGGCATGGCCGACCGTGGGGTCGGGCCAGTGCGAGAAATACAGGTCGATCGCCTCGACCCCCATCCGCTGCAGCGACCGCTCGACCGCGGTGGTGATCCAGGCCTCGGACAGGCCCTTCTCGCCGGGCCCGCCCATGTCCGACCCGACCTTGGTGAACAGCTTCACGCGATCGCGCATCCCCGGGCGGGCGGCGAACCACTTGCCCAGCACCGTCTCGGACTCGCCGCCCCTGTGGCCGTCCGCCCAGGCGGAATAGACATCGGCGGTGTCGATCGCGTCGAAGCCGTGATCCACGAAGGCGTCGAGCACGCGGAAGCTTTCCGCCTCGTCGGTGGTCCAGCCCAGCACGTTGCCGCCGAACACGATCGGCGCGATGTCGAAACCGGTGGTTCCAAGGGTCTTCTTCTGCATCTGTCGTCTCCTCTCGGTCAGACCAGCGCCCCGCCGCCCTCGACGAAGACGGTGGAGCCGGTCATGTAGGGATTGGTCATGAAGGCCAGCGCCTGGATGGCGATGTGCGCGGGCTGGCCGACCCGGCCCACGGGCAGCTTCGCCGCGGCGCCGTCGAACATCGCGCGCCGGCCGTCGCCGTCGAGCGTCTGGTACATCTCGGTCTCCACCAGTCCGGGCGAGACGCAATTCACCCGCACCGGCGCGAATTCCAGCGCGAGACCGCGGGTCAGCCCCTCGATCCCGGCGTTGATCGCGCCCTGGATCGCGGCACCGGCCTTGGGCCGCACCGACAGGAAGCCCGAGGTCAGCGTCAGCGACCCGCCGTCGCGGATCCTGGCCGCGCGCGCCAGCCGGTAGGCGCCCCAGAACTTGCTGTCGACCGAATTGTAGGCGTCTTCCAGCGGCAGATCGCGCACCGCGGCCACCTTGGTGCGCGCGGCCGAGCAGAACACGTGGTCATAGGCGTCGCGGCCGGCGAAATGCTCGGCCAGCATCGCGCAGTTGCCGGTGTCGAGCGTCACGCCCTCGGCGCGGCCGCCCAGCCGCGCCACCGCCGCCGCAACCTTGTCGCCCGAGCGCGAAGCGATGGTCACCCGCGCCCCGGCCGCAAGCGCGGCCTCGGCCACCCCGAAGCCGATGCCGGACGAGCCGCCGACGACAAGGATCCTGTGATCGGTCAGGCTCATCTCAGGCCTCCCCGGTCTGTGCCGCGGGCGCGGGCAGCCAGCGGGTCGCGGTGGGGGCGCCGTCATAGTCCATCGGCGCGGGAAGCTGCTCGATCTCGATCAGAAGGCCCCATGGCGTCAGCCCGAAGCGGCCGCGGTTGCCGGGCCCCTCCTCCTGGTCGCTCAGCGCATAGGGTCCTTCCAGCAGCGTGCCGCCGGCGGCCGCGAAGCTGGCCGAGGCCGCGTCGATGTCGTCGACCGTCACGCTGAAATGGCTGATCCCGAGATCGGCGATCCCGGCCTTGCCCTCGCCCCTCGGGCGGTCGATCTGGAACACCTCGAGGTTCGGGCCATTGGCGAAGCGCAGCATCGAGACCGCGACGATCGCGGTGCCGCGCGCAAGGCCGTTCTTCGGGCCAAGCTGGTCGGCCGGCAGCGGATCGCGCGAGGTGTCGGTCAACGAATACAGCACCTCGGTCCCGAAGACAGTGCCGAAGAACCTCAGCGCCTGCGCATGGTCCGGCACGGTGATGCCGATGTGCTCGATGCCGCGGACAGTGCCGGTGCGGGTCATGGGATGACCTTCCTTTCCTTGAACTCGTCGAAGAGGCGCAGGAACATCGCCTCGCTGTCGACCACCGGCGCGAAGCCCGCCTGGCGGATGCGCGTGGTCGAGGAGACGACGTCCCAGTCGCAGTTGAAGATGAAATCGCCAAAGCCCCAGGCGGCGATCTTGTCGAAGGGCACGTCGACCAGCCCGTGCCTTTCGCGGATCCGCTCCCAGACCGGGGCCTTGTCGGCCATCATCTCGGCCAGCGGGATCGGCATCGGCTCGGCCGGGTCCATGTCGAAGTGCCGGGCGATCGCCTTCCACAGCCGGTTCCAGCGGAAGACGTCGCCGTTCGTCAGGTTGTAGGCGGTATCGCCCGCGGCCTCGGTCGCGGCCCAGGCCGATCCGGCGGCAAGCTGCGCGGCGTCCGTCACCTGCGCCAGCCGGCCGTAGCAGCCGGCGCTGCCCGGAAATCGCAGCGGCAGGCCGAGTTCGCGGCAGATCGCGGCATAGACCGCGATGACCATCGCGAGGTTCATCGGGTTGCCGACCGCGAAGCCGCAGACCACGTCGGGGCGCATCACGACCCGGTCCCAGCGCTTGCCCTTCGAAAAGCCGGTCAGCCAGTCCTCCTGGTCGTAGTAGAACATCGGCGGCATCACCCGCGGGTCGTCCTCCTGCGCCGGGGTCGGGAAGGCGCCAAGATGCGCGCCGTAGTATTTCGCGCCTTCGTAGAGCAGCACGCGTTCCAGCCCGGGCGAGGCGTCATGCGCCGCCGTCACGCAGTTGCGCAGCATCGCGAGATTGACCGCGACCTGCCGCGCGGCGTCGCCGCCGCACTCCTGGTAGGCCGCGTAGAACACGTGGGTGAAGGGGCCTGCCTCGGCCAGCGCCGCACGCGTCGCCGCCGCGTCTTCGAGATCGACCGAGACATAGCGCGCGGTCGTGTCGAAATCGGGCGCGCGGCGCGAGATCGCGGTCACCCTCCAGCCGAGATCCCCGGCCAGGTGGGTCACCAGGTTGCGGCCGATCACCCCGAGCCCGCCGGCGACCAATGCATGTGGTGTCGTCATCATCGCGTCCCTCGTCGTTCGAGGCGACCAGATAGCTTTCGATCCGAAAAGAAAATGCTATGTCGGATCACAGGTCTTTGCGATGGATTGAAAAGATGGACGCGGTGCGCAGCATGCGGCTGTTCGTGGCGGTGGCCGAGGCCGGCAACCTGTCGGCGGTGGCGCGGGGGTGGGGGGTCTCGCCCTCGACGGTGTCGCTCGGGCTGCGGCAGCTCGAGGATCAGCTGGGCGCGCAGCTGGTGCTGCGCACGACGCGGCAGCTGTCGCTGACCCCCGAGGGCGACAGCTTCCTTGCCCGCGCCCGCCGGCTTCTGGCCGAGATCGACGAAACGATGGCGGGCTTTGCCGAGCGTGGGCCGCTGTCGGGCAGCATCCGCATCACGGCGACGAACGATTTCGGCCGCAACCGCCTGGCGCCGCTGCTCGACGGGTTCGCGGCGGCGCATCCCGCGGTCCGCCTGCAGCTGATGCTGTCCGACAGCGTGGTCGATCTTGTCGACGAGGGCTATGACATCGGCATCCGCACCGGGCCGCTGCCCGACAGCGACCTGCGGGCGCGGCTCTTGCTGCGCGGGCACAAGTGCGTCTGCGCCGCGCCGGCCTACTGGGCGGCGCGGGGCCGGCCGCAGCACCCGCGCGAGCTGACGCGGCACGACTGCATCGTGCTGGGCGGGCCGCGCGACACCCAGGCCTTCTGGTCGTTCCGCGGCCCCGAGGGCGGCTTCCGGGTCCGGGTGCAGGGCAACCGGCAGGTCAACGATGGCCAAACGTTGCGCGACTGGGCCGTGGCCGGGGCGGGGGTGATCCTGAAGTCGAGCTTCGACGTGGCCGAGGACGTGGCGGCGGGCCGGCTCGAATGCGTGCTGGCGCCGTTCCTGTCACAGGCGACGAACCTTTACGCGGTGACGCCGGCGCGGCTGCACGACGCGCGCCGAGTCGGGGCGTTGCTCGATCACCTCGGGCAGGCGCTGGCGGCGCCCTGAGTCACGCCGGCGACAGCGCCTGCGCGGCAAGATAGCCGCGCCAGCCGCCCGAGGCGGTGATGTCCGTCGCCCCCGCAAGGCCCGCGCCCTCGCACAGGAAGCCCGTGGCGCTGCCGCCATCGGCCAGGCGGATTGTGCCAAGCCCCAACGGCGCCGGGATCCCGGCAAGAAAGCCGCCGACCTCGGCCAGCGGCAGCGCCCACAGCTCGAGAGGGACCGGCGCGCCGCTGCCCTTGGCCCCGCGCACGAGGCCGGGGCGCGCGATCCCGCCGCCGGCCAGCGCATAAAGCCGGTAGTCGGCGCTGGTCTCGGCGGTGCCAAGGAACCTGCCGCCGCGCCCGGTCAGCTGGGGGTTCAGCGGCAGGCCCGACATGTGGGCGCCGCAGACCGCGATCGTCATCTCGCCGGTCGCGGGCGCCGTGGCCAGCGCCGGCCCCGGGCGGGGCGGGACCAGCGCCCCCATCGGCCCGGCCTCGATCCGCTCGGCCAGCCAGGCCAGCCGGCCGTCGAGACCCGCCGCGGCCAGCAGCGTCACGCTGCCCGGTCGGCCGTCGCCGCGCGGGCCGGTCGGCACGGCCAGCCCGCAGAGGTCCAGCAGGTTGACGAAATTGGTCCAGGTTCCAAGCGCGGAGTTGTGCGCGATCGGGTCGGCGGCATCCTCGGCCCGGGTGACGAAGCGCGGAATGCTCGGCACCATCAGAAGCGCGGCGCCCTCCAGCGCCTGCTGGCAGGCGCGGCGCAGGTCCGCGCGGGCATAGTCGGCGCGGAAGGCGTCGACGGCGGTCGGCACGAGGCCTCTGGCGATGATCGCGCGGGTCACGGGGTGCAGCGTGTCGGGCGCCGCCGTCAGCCGCTCGCCCAGGGCGGCCGCGCGCTCGGCCAGCCAGGCGCCGTCGTAGAGCAGCCGGGCGAGGGCGAAGAACGGCGCCATGTCGATCTCGCGCAGCGCGAAGCCCTGCGCGCGCAGCCGCCCGGCGGTCGCGGCGAAGGCCGCCCGGCCGTCGGCATCGGCCCCGGCGGCAAGGGCGGCCGCGTCCGGCACGGCGATCGTGGCGCCGGGCGGCAGCGCCTCGGGGCGGAAGGGCGCGAAGGCGCGGGAATAGCCGTCGGCCGGATCGAAGGCGGCGGCGGCGGCGAAGACCTCCCAGGCGTCGGCCACGGTCAGCGCGAAGACCGAGACCGTGTCGAGCGTCCGGCAGGCGGGCACCATCCCCGTGGCGGACAGCGCCCCGAGCGAGGGCTTGAGCCCGACGATCCCGTTCAGCGCCGCCGGCACCCGGCCCGACCCCGCGGTGTCGGTGCCCAGCGCGAAGGCCGCGATCCCGGCGGCGACCGCGACGCCCGACCCGCCGGAAGAGCCGCCGGGCACGATCGCGGGGTCGAGCGCGTTGCGCGGCACCGGCCAGGGCGTGCGCGTGCCGACGAGTCCGGTGGCGAACTGGTCGAGGTTGGCCTTGCCGAGGCAGATCGCCCCGGCCGCGCGCAGCGCCGCGACGACGGTGGCGTCGGCCTGCGGCAGATAGGCGAAGTCGGCGCAGGCGGCGGTGGTGGGCAGGCCCGCGACATCGATGTTGTCCTTCACGACGAAGGGCACACCCCAGAGCGGGCGGTCGTCGGGCCGCCCGGGGCCGCTCCCTAGCGCGCATGCCTCGGCCAGGGCCGCCGCCCGCGCGTCGTGGATCAGGATCCCGGGATCGCCAAGCGCGTCGAGCCGGGCGAAGGCCTCGGCGATCACCGCCTCGGGGCGGATGCCGGCGGCATAGGCGGCGCGCAGCGCGGGCAGGGTGAAGGGCAGCGACTGCAAAGCGGGATGTGTCATGGGGTCTGGTCCTTGGGCATGCGGGGAAGAACCGGCGCGGGGGCAGGCGCGCCGGGCGGGGGATCGCCGCTGACCGGGCCGGGTCGCGGCGACGGCGGGGCCCGTGTTCAGGCTGCGGGGCGGGCGGGGGCCCGCGGCGCGGCCGACAGCAGCGCGCGCGTGTAGGGATGCGCCGGGGCGGACATGACCCGCTCGGCCGGGCCTTCCTCGACGATCTCGCCGCCCTGCATCACAATCACCCGGTCGCACAGCAGCCGCACCACGTTCAGGTCGTGGCTGACGAACAGATAGCTCATCCCCAGCCGCGCCCGCAGGTCGGCAAGCAGGTTCAGCACCACCGCCTGGATCGAGACGTCGAGCGCCGCGGTCGGCTCGTCTAGGATCAGCAGGTCAGGCTCCGGCGCGATCGCGCGGGCGATGCCGACGCGCGCCTTCTGCCCGCCCGACAGCTGGTGCGGATAGCGGTCGAGCAGGTGTTCGGGCAGGCCCGTCAGCCGCGCCAGCTCGGCCACCCGCGCAGCCATCGCCGCCCCCGACAGCCCCGACAGCCCCGACAGCCGGCGCAGCGGCTCGGCGATGGCGTCGCGGGCCGCGGCGCGGGGGTTCAGGCTGTCGGTCGCGTCCTGGAACACCATCTGGATGCGCGACCGCAGCGGGTGGCGGGCGAACCCCGCCGCGGGGATCGCGCCAAGGTCTTCGCCGCGGAACAGGATCTGCCCCGAAGTCCGGTCGAGCAGCCGCACCAGCATCGACGAGGTCGTCGACTTGCCGCAGCCGGATTCGCCGACAAGGCCCAGGCTCTCGCCCTCGTGCAGGGTGAAGGACACGCCCTTGACCGCGTGCACCGGCCCCGACTTGCCCTGGTAGGTCTTCACCAGGTCGCGGATCTCGACCAGCGGCCGGTCCGGGACCGCGCGGGGCGGCAGCGGCGTGCGCGCCTCCTCGGGCAGCAGCGACCGCAGCGAGGCACCGACCCGCGGCGTCGCGTCGACCAGCTTGCGCGTGTAGGCATGGGCGGGCGCGGTGAACAGCCGCGCCGGCGCGCCCTCCTCGACGATCTCGCCATCCTTCATCACCACGATCCGGTCGCAGTACTGGGACGCCAGCCCGAGGTCGTGGGTGATCAGGATCGAGGACATGGCGCGGTCGCGCACCAGCTCGTCCACCAGGTCCATCACCGCCTTCTGCGTGGTGATGTCGAGCCCCGTCGTCGGCTCGTCGCAGATCAGCAGGCGCGGGTCGCAGGCCAGCGCGATCGCGATCACCACCCGCTGGCACATCCCGCCCGACAGCTCGAACGGATAGGCGTCGTAGCGCGCGGCGGCATCGCGGATCTTCACCGCCTCGAGCGCGGCGATCGCCGCCCCCCGGGCCTTGGCGCGGGTGGTGCGGGCATGGCGGATCAGCACGTCCTCGAGCTGGTGGCCGACCTTGCGGATCGGGTTCAGCGCCGCGCGCGGGTTCTGGAAGATCATCCCGATCTCGCGGCCGCGGATGTCCTTCATCTCGCGTTCCGAGGCGCGGCGCAGGTCGAGGCCGGAATAGACCGCCTCGCCGGCCTTGATCCGCCCGCCCGCGTCGAGGATGCGCATCAGCGCGTAGGAGGTGACAGACTTGCCCGACCCGCTCTCGCCGACGATGCCCAGACGCTCGCCACGCGCCAGCTCGAACGAGATGCCGCGCACGGCGTTGACCTCGCCCCTGCGGGTGCGGAAGGCGACCTGAAGGTCCTTGACAGAGAGCATGGCTCAGGTCCTCCGGCGCGGGTCGACGATGTCGCGCAGACCGTCGCCCATCAGGTTGAAGGTGAAGACCGCAAGCATCAGCGCAAGCCCGGGGAAGACCGCCATCCACCACTCGCCCGAGATGATGTAGTTCGCGCCCTCGGCCACCATGATCCCCCATTCCGGGGTCGGCGGGCGCACTCCGAGGCCGATGAACGACAGCCCGGCCGCGTTCAGGATCGACCAGCCGAGGTTGAGCGAGACCTGCACCATCATCGGCGGCAGCGCGTTGGGGAAGATGTGGACGGCCAGCACCCGCGCGTCGGAATTGCCGGCAAGCTTGGCGGCGAGGGTGAAGCCCGCCTCGCGGCGGATGTTGACCTCGGCCCGCACCACGCGGGCGTAGAACGGGATGTTGATGATCGCGGTCGCCCAGATGATGTTGGCGACCGAGTTCCCCAGCGCCGCGACGATGCCCATCGCCAGCACGAACAGCGGGAAGGCCATGATCGTGTCCAGCACCCGGCTGGTGACCGCGTCGGTCCAGCCGCCGCGATAGCCCGCGACGGCGCCCAGCACCGAGCCGACGACGAAGGACACCGCCACCGCCAGGACCGAGATCATCAGGTCGAGCCGCGTCGCCACGACCACCCGGCTGAAGACGTCGCGCCCGAGGTTGTCGGTCCCGAACCAATGCGCGCCCGAGGGCGCCTGCAGCGCGTTCGCGGCATCGGTGGCGAGCGGGTCGTAGGGCACCAGCGCCGGCCCCGCGACCGCCGCCAGCACCAGGCCCGCGAACATCGCGAAGGACAGCCCCGTCACCGGGTTCTCGCGCAGGACATGGCCGACATGGCCGGCGAAGCCCTGCCGGCGCGGCGGCACGGCAGCGGGAGAGAGGGGGACGTCGGTCATTGTGCCTCCGTTCCGAAGCGGGGGTCGATCACCGAATAGGCGAGGTCGATCACCAGGTTGAGACAGACGAAGAGAAGCGCCATCGCCAGCACGAAGCCCTGCACCGCGGCATAGTCCGACACGACCAGCGCCTCGACCGCGTAAGAGCCGATGCCCGGCCAGGCGAAGACCTTCTCGACCAGCACGTTGGCGCCGAGGACGAAGGAGAAGACCATCCCCAGCGTCGTCACCACCGGCAGCAGCGCGTTGCGGAAGGCATAGCCGTAAAGCACCCTGGCCCGGCCCAGGCCCGCGGCGCGGGCGGTGCGGATGTAATCGGCCGACAGCGCCGACAGCATCGCCGCGCGCGTCATCCGCGCGATCGGCGCCAGCGTGAACAGCGCCAGCGTCGAGGCCGGCAGGATCAGCTGGCGCAGCGCCGCGCCCCAGGTCTCCCAGTCGCCGATCAGCGCGGCATCGACCAGGAAGAAGCCGGTGACCTTCGGCGGCTCGATGTACAGGAAATCCAGCCGGCCCAGCGGCGAGGGCGCGATCCCGAGGATGTAGTAGAAGACGTAGATCAGCAGCACCCCGGTGAAGAAGGTCGGCAGCGAGACGCCCGCCGTCACCAGGATCCGGCAGACCTGGTCGACCGCGCTGCCCGGGCGCGTCGCCGCCATCACCCCGAGCGGGATCGCGATCAGGCACGACAGGATCAGCGCGCAGAACGTCAGCTCGAGCGAGGCCGGCAGCCGGTTCGCCAGGTCCCGCGTCACCGGCTGCCCGGTCGAGACCGACTGCCCGAGGTCGCCCCGCGCAAGCTGGCCGAGATAGACGAGGAACTGCTCGGGCAGCGACTTGTCGAGCCCGAGCTTCACCCGGGTCTCCTCGATCGACTCCTTGGTGGCCATCTGGCCCGCGAACTGCACCGCCGGATCCCCCGGCAGCGCGCGCGTCAGCAGGAAGCTGATGACGAT
The DNA here is from genome assembly GCF_037095655.1 of Frigidibacter sp. MR17.24. Taxonomy (NCBI): domain Bacteria; kingdom Pseudomonadati; phylum Pseudomonadota; class Alphaproteobacteria; order Rhodobacterales; family Paracoccaceae; genus Frigidibacter; species Frigidibacter sp. MR17.24. The sequence continues at coordinate 122,604 of NZ_JBAWKE010000003.1, read as the reverse complement.
GACCCCGAAGACCACCGGCACCGCCTGCAGGATGCGGCTTCCGACCGCCCCGATCCGCCGCGACGTCCCGCCGGCGGCCATCTCAGGCCTCGCCGCCGGTCAGGCTGCGCGCGTCCAGCATCCGGTGGAACCAGAATTCATAGCCCCCCGCGCCGTTCACCGCCACGTTCAGCGCCGGCTGGTACAGCGGGATCCGCGGCAGCTCGTCCAGTACGATCTCGAACATCCGCTTGATCTTGGGCGCATAGTCGGGGTCGTCCATCGCCATGTCGAGCGTCTCGTTGGTGAGCGTCTCGATCTCCTCGTTGCGATAGTTCGACGAATTGAACAGATGGCCGTCCTGGTAGGCCCAGAAGAAATAGTAGTCGGGCGTGTTCAGCCAGCCGCCGAAATTCTCGAAATGGAACGGCAGCCGCTTGTCGACCAGGCTCGCCGTGCGCCAGTTGGCGCCGGGGATCTTGTCGATCGTGCAGCGGATGCCGATCTGGGCCATCGCCTCCTGCACCAGGATCGCCGCGGGCTCCATCCACAGAAGGTCCGTCGCGATCGACAGCGTCGTCTCGAAGCCCTCGGGATAGTTCGACTGCGCCATCAGCTCCCTGGCCTTGGCCAGGTCGGTGGAATAGGGCGTCTTGCGCGGCCAGGCGGTATCGGTGATCTCGGCCTCGCCCCCCCAGAGCGGCAGGCCGCGGCCATAGGCGGCGGTCTGGAAGATCGCCTCGTAGGGCACGGCCCAGGCCACGGCCTTGCGCACGTTCGCGTCCTGGAACGGCTCGAAGCTGAAGTTCATGCACAGGCAGTTGATGCAGTTCTCGACCGGGGTCGAATAGACGGTCAGCTTCTCGGCCAGTTCCGAGGCGTCCTTGTCGGGCAGGTCGAAGGCGATCTGGACGTCGCCGCGTTCAAGCAGCGCGCGCTGGGTCGCGGTCGCGGGGACCTCGCGCAGCACCACCCGCCGCATCGCCGGCAGCGGCCCGCCGACCCAGCCGTCGAACCGCTCGTAGACCACCTGCTGGCCCTGGTCCCAGCGCGTGACCTTGAACGCGCCCGAGCCGATGGTGTTCTGGTGCAGGTATTCCATCGCCCAGGGGTCGGCCTCGGTCGCGTGGCTCTTGGCCAGGGTCGAGTTGATGATGAACGGCACCGGCACCGCGAGGTCGGGCAGCGACAGCTTCGAGGCGCGGTCGAGCGTGACGACGAAGGTCATGTCGTCGGGGGCGCTGAACTGGTCGGGCCGGCTGAAGCCGCCGGCCTTCATCTGGGTGGTGGCGAAGCCGCCGACGCTGACGGCGCGGTCGAAGGACCACTTGACGTCGGCCGAGGTGACCGGGCTGCCGTCCTGGAAGGTGGCGTTCGGGCGCAGCCTGAAGGTCACCGTCAGCCCGTCCGGAGAGACCTCCCAGCTTTCGGCCAGCTCGGGTTCGAGCTTGGTGAAATCGTACGAGAGGCTGCCGTCCGCCAGCGTCTTCGACCCGAATGTCAGCAGCCGGTCATAGCAGTTGACCGCGATCGCATAGCTCGCGCGGTTCGTGCCGGTGCGGTGCAGGTCGAGCGAGTTGATCGTCTGGGCGCTGACGGCGACCAGCGCGTCGCGCGGGGCGGCGCTGGCGGGCAGGACGCGGGCGAAGGGCAGGGCGGCCGACATCATGCCGGTCTTGAGAATGTCGCGGCGAGAAAGACGCATGGGGAAGACCCTTTCTGCTGGCGGGAAACGGGGTGAATGGCCCGGTCAGCATGGGACGCGCAGCCGTTCGACAAAATTGCTATGAATTCACCGACCCGTTGCCCAAAATGCACCGCCGGCAGCGGAGGTCGCGATGAGACATCTCTACACCTTCACCCTGATCGCGGCGGTGGCCGAGGCGGGCTCGATGCGCCGCGCGGCCGAGGACGCCAACATCACCGCCTCGGCGCTGAACCGCCGGATCAGGCGGTTCGAGGCGGAATTCGGCTGCGAGATCTTCGAGAGGCTGCCGGGCGGGGTGCGGCTGAACCCGGCGGGCGAGATGATCCTGCACCACTTCCGCACGATCCGGTCCGACCTGCAGCGGGTCCAGGGCCAGGTGGCCGACCTGTCGGGCGAGCGGCGCGGCCATGTCCGCGTCGCCTGCAGCCAGGCGCTGCTGCCCTATTTCCTGCCCCAGCAGATCGCGCGCTACCGCGCCGACCACCCGGGCGTCAGCTTCGCCGTGAACGTGCGCGACCGCGCCCAGGCCGAGGCCGAGCTGCAAAGCTTCTCGAGCGACCTCGTGCTGGTGTTCGAGCCGGTGTCGCTGGTGGATTTCGAGATCCTGCACGCCGCGCCGCAACGGGTGATGGCGGTGATGCGGGCCGACCACCCGCTGGCCGCGCAGCCCGAGATCCGGCTGCGCGACGTTCTGGCGCAGACCTACGTGCTGCCGACGGCGCGCTACGGCGTGCGCCACATCCTCGACCGCGCGGCGCGGCGGCTGCAGCACAGCCTCGCCCCCGCCGTCGAGACCGAGAGCTTCGAGCTGATCCGCCACTACGTGGTGCACGAACGCGCGATCGGCTTCCAGATCCCGATCGGCCTGCGCGTGCCCGCGGTGCCCGATGCCCCCGACGCGCTGGTCGCCCGGCCGCTGGCCGAGCGCGACGTGCCGCGCGGCGCGGTGTTCCTGGGCCAGATGCGGGGCCGGACGCTGCCGGTGGCCTCGGCCCGCTTCGCGCTGCAGATCGCGGCGGCGCTGGCCGGGCTGCCGGACTAGCGCGTCAGTCGACGCCGAGCTTGCCGCGCAGCGTCGAGAGATCCTCGGCCAGCGTGTTCACCGCCGCCTGCACCACGACGCGGTCGTGGTTGGACAGCTTGTCGTAGCTGACGAAGCCCTCGCCCTCGCGGTATTTCGCGAGGATCGTGTCGATCGTGCCGAAATTCTCGTCGACCTTGGCCAGGAAGGCGGGCTCGTCGGCCTCGATCAGCGGCCGGGTCAGGGCGACGATCTTCTGCGCGCCGTCGACATTGCCGCGGAAGTCCCACAGGTCGGTGTGGCTATAGCGGTCCTCCTCGCCCGAGACCTTGGTCGCCGCGACCTCCTCCATCAGCGTGGCCGCGCCGCCGACGACGGTCTCGGGCGGGAAGGTCAGCCCGGCGATGCGCTGGTCCAGATCGGTCACGTCCGCCAGCAGCTTGTCGGCGATCGGCGCCAGACCGTCGGTCGACCCCTCGTGCCACAGCCCGTATTCGATCCGGTGGAAGCCGGTGAAGCCGGGGTCCGTCGGCCCCGCCTCGAAATCGTCCTCGCGCGCGTCGATGGCGCCGTCGAGATCGGCGAACAGCTCGGCCACCGGTTCGACCATCTCGTAATGCACCCGCGTCGGGGCATACAGCGCGCGCGCCGTCTCGAGGTCGCCGGCCTTGACCGCGCGGGTGAAGGCGCCGGTGTCGGCGACCAGCTGGTCAAGCTCGTCCGCGACCCAGATCTTGTAGTCGGTGATCGGCCCGACAAGGTCGAGCGAGGCGTCGCGCGCCTGCGCCGCCGGGGCATGGGCCAGGGCCGCCAGCGCCAGCGCGGCGGTCAGGGGAAGGGTGGAACGGGTCATCTCTGTCCTCGGGGTCTGGTCCGACGGCGCGGTCACGCCTTGTCGGGGGTGGGCTGGCGAAGCTGACGGACAAGCTGGCTGCCAAGGAAGTCGTCGGCATCGCGGATGCCGGGAAGCGCGAAGAAATAGCCGCCGCCGACGGGCTGGAAATATTCCTCCATCGGCTCGCCGTTCAGGCGGTTCTGCACGGCGACGAAGCCCGCCTGCAGGTCGGCCTGCCAGCAGATGAACAGCAGTCCCTGGTCAAGCTGGCCGTTGCGGGTCACGCCGTTGGCGTAGTTGAAGGGGCGGCGCAGGATCAGGTTTCGCGCCGTGTCGGCGGTGCGCGGGTTGGCGCGGCGGATGTGGCTGCCCAGCGGCGTCACCCGGCCCTCGGGATCGGCGGCATAGTCCGGAACGTCGGCCTCGGTGCCGCCGGGACGGTCGAGCGGCGCGCCGGTGATCTTCGTGCGGCCGAAGTCGCGCTCCTGCTCGCGCAGCGGCGTGCGGTCCCAGCGCTCGACATACATCCGGATCAGCCGCACGACCTGATAGCTGCCGCCCCGCGCCCAGGCCGGTTCGGGGGCGCCCGCCCAGACCACGCGGTCCATCAGCGCGCCTTCGGCACTGTCGGGATTGGCCGAGCCGTCGCGGAACCCCATCAGGTTGCGGGCCGAGGCGGTGGTGCCGTCGGCCGCCGGCGCGACCACGGGCACCGAGCCCGCCTGCATCCAGCGCAGGATCATCTGGTCCGGCATCTGCTTGATGATGTCGCGCAGCGCGTGCAGCACCGTGTCCTGCCCGTTGGCACAGATCTGCACCGCGATGTCGCCGTGGCACTGCCGCGCGTCGAGCGCGTCGTTGGGGAAAGCGTCCATCGCCCGCAGCTGCCGCGGCGCCAGCGGCGCCAGCCAGTCGCGGTCGGCAAACAGCGACGCGCCGAGCGAGACGGTGATCGTCAGCGCGTCGGGGCTGATCTCGGGCCCGAGGATCCCGCTGTCGGCGGGCGGCAGCCTTGGGTCCAGCGTCTCGGTCGCGCCGCCGCGGGTCAGGAAGGCGATGCGCTCGGTCAGCCGGCGCAGCAGCCGCTCGAGCGCCTCGGGGCTTTCGGCCAGGACGTCGAAGCTGGCGACAAGGCCGTTCGCGGGGCGCGGGGTGACGATGCCGGCCTGGTGGGGGCCGAAGGGCGGAACCCTCTGCGCCTCGGCCGCGCGGTCGGCGGCCGGGGCATCGGCGACCCGGGCGGACGCCGCCGCGGCGGCGAAGGGGCAGCCGACCGCCAGCGCGCCGGCACCGGCCAGAAGGCCGCGGCGGCTGGGGCGGAAGCCTGCGGGGGTGTCGTCGGCCATGTTCAGTCGATCCCGATGGCGGGGTTGGCGGTCTCGAGCGCCGCGGCGAGCGTCGCGAATTCCGCGGCGATGCGCGCGCGCCGGGGCGCGGGCAGGGCGGGGTAGTCGACGCCCTCGGGCAGCGCGGCAAGTGCAGCGCGCGCCGCGGCGGCGGCGTCGCGGATCCGGGTGGCGGCCTGCGGATCGGCGGCCGCCAGCAGCGGATCGATCAGCGTTTCGGCGGTGTCGATCCCGTCGAGCCCGGCCATCAGCTCGGCCCGGTCGCTGCCCGCGCCCGGATCGCCCCCGGTCGCGGCCTGTCCTTCGGCCAGCCGGCGCGCCAGCTGGGCCGCATTGTCCGCGAGATCGCCGGGCGCGAGGTCGACAGCCGACAGCCGCGTCTTCAGTTCGGCCACGTCGCGCCCCAGCCTGTCGGCCACCGGCGCCAGCGCGGCAAGATCCACGGCTCCGGTCTCGCTTCCAGTCTCGGGCCAAAGCCCGCGGGCAAGGCGGTGGAAGCCCGCGAAGGCCGGGTCCTCGGCGCCTTGCGCCAGATAGCGCGGCTCGACATCGATCCGCGCGGCCAGGTCCGACATCCGCCCCGCCACCGGCTCGAGCCGCTTGTAGGGCAGACGCGCCGCGCGCCAGGCCTCCCGCGCCGCCCCGAGGTCGCCCGCCGCGATCGCCGCGCGCAGCGCCTCGGTCGCCGTCACCAGCCGGCCCGCGTCGCGCGCCAGCCGGAACCGGTATTCCGACAGCGGCCCGATGAAGGCGCGCAGCGGCGGATGGGCCGCCGCCGCCGCCGAGGCCGCGGTCTCGGTCACCTCGAGCGTGCCATGCGGGTTCGACAGCAGCCCGCAGGTGATCTCGAACCGGCCGGGCCGCAGCGCCTGGTCGATGGTCGCGTTCATGCCCGGCAGGATGTTCTCGCGCTCGGCCACCACCATGACGCCGTCGAGGATCTCCCACTCCAGCGGCCGGGACGAGGCGTTGTGCACCGTGATCCGCGCCCGCCCGGCGGGCAGGGTCAGCGCGGACGGGGTGCAGCTGTCCTCGGTCACGCTGACCAGGGTCGCGCCGGGATCCGCCGGGCCGGCGGTGCGGGTGCCGGCGTACCAGAAGGCACCCATCCCGGCGACGGTCAGCGCGACGGAACCGGCCAGAAGCAGCGGCAGGAAGGCGGGCGGGGTGGCGGGTTGGGTGGCGGTCGGCATGGCGGGCATGGGGCGGCTCACGGTACGGCCACCGCGCGGCGCGGCGCGCCGGCCGGGCGCAGGAACGCCCAGAGCCCAAGCCCGCAGACCAGCACCCAGACCAGCGCCTGGCCGCGCGTCAGCGCCTCGTCATAGCCCAGCACGCCCCCCAGCACGGTGCCAAGCGCCGAGGCGTCGGGCAGCGCCCGGCTCAGGTCCCACAGCGGCGTCTGCAGGTGGTTCCAGATCCCCGCCTCGTGCAGGTTGCCCAGCACCGTCGCCGACAGGCCCGCCGCGACCAGGATGATGAAGGCCCCGGTCCAGCGGAAGAACCGCCGCAGGTCCATCCGCAGCCCCCCGAGGTAAAGCCCCGCGCCCAGCACCGCCGCGACCGCGATCCCCGCAAGCGCGCCGGCCGGCCCCTCGATCCCCGGGCTCTGCTGGAAGATCGCCAGCAGGAAGAACACCGATTCCAGCCCCTCGCGGGCGACGGCGAAGAAGGCCATGCCGACCAGCGCCCAGGTCGCGCCGCCGGCCGAGGAGAAGGCATCGTCGATGCCGTCGTGCATTGCGCCCTTCAGGCTGCGCGCGGCCCGCTTCATCCACAGCACCATGAACAGCAGCATCGCCACCGCCACCGTGCCCACCGCGGCCTCGAAGCCCTCCTGCAGCTTCTGCGGGAAGCCCGCGCTCAGCAGTTCAAGCCCGGCCCCGGCGAACAGCGACGCCGCGATGGCCAGAAAGACCCCCGCCCAGACCGCCGTCAGCCAGCCGCCGCGCCCGGTCTGGCGCAGGTATCCCGCGATGATGCCGACGATCAGCGCCGCCTCGATCCCCTCGCGCAGCATGATCAGAAAGGGTGCCAGCATGGCGGCCTCCTTGGAAGCTTCGTGCCCCGGACAGGCCGCGGCACCGTCTGGGTCACCCGGTTACGCCCGTCGGTCGCGGACGGCAAGTCAAAATCCGAGAAAGCCTGTCAGGTATTATTCCGCCGGCGGCACGCCGGTGCAGCGCGCGCGGCGCAGCGCCGCGAGATCGGCCGAGCCGGTGCAGAAGCACACGATGCGCAGCTGCGCCGCGATCACGTCGATCCGGGCCGCGAGCGCGTCGGGCCCCGCCAGCGCATCGCCGAGGATCGCGCCCGCGAAGGACCCGAGATCGGCGCCAAGGCGCAACGCCTGCGCCAGCTGCAGACCGTTCGCCAGCCCGCCCGAGGCGATGACCGTGGCCCCGGGCGCGGCGCCGCGGGCGGCGACGATCGCCTCGGCCGTCGGGATGCCCCAGTCGGCGAAGACGCGCGCGATCTCGGCCTCGGCGGGGTCGCGGGCGCGCGCGGCCTCGACCTTCGACCACGAGGTGCCGCCGCGGCCGGCGACGTCGAAGATCGCGACGCCCTCCTCGGCCAGCCGTGCCACCACCGCGCCCGACAGCCCCGCGCCGACCTCCTTGACGATCACCGGCACCGGCAGCGCGCGCGCGATCGCGCCGATCCGGGCCAGAAGCCCGCGCCAGTCGCGGTCGCCCTCAGGCTGAAGCGCCTCTTGCAGCGGGTTGAGGTGCAGGATCAGCGCATCGGCCCCGATGCTGTCGACCGCGCGCCGCGCCTGGTCGATGCCAAAGCCGCAGTTCAGCTGCACCGCGCCGAAATTCGCCAGGATCGGCACCGTCGGCGCATGGCGGCGCAGCTCCGGCCCCAGCCCCGCGTCCCCCTCGCCCTCGAGCGCGACGCGCTGCGAGCCGACGGCGAGCGCGATCCCCTTCGCCTCGCAGACCTCGGCCAGCGTCGCGTTGATCGCCGCCGCCCGCGCCGGGCCGCCGGTCATCGAGCCGATCATCATCGGCAGCGCCAGCGCCCGCCCCAGGAAGTCGCAGCGCAGATCGATCTCGGCCATCGCCAGTTCGGGCAGCGCGACATGTTCGAACACCACCCGCCCAAGGCCGGTCGGATCGCGTCCGTCGGGGCCGGCGCCACCGGACAGGACGATGTCGAGATGCTCGTTTTTTCGATTGGCCATCATGATTTGCAGCCTAGTTCCTGTCTGGTGTGATCGGCTGCGCCCGCCGCATCGTAGTCAGATCAAAACCTAGACGCCCGGTGCGCCGGGGCAATGGCAGAAAGGCGACACGCGCATGCAGATGAGCCCACTTCGACAGCCTGCCCGCCCGGATCCCCACGGCCCGGCCCCCCGGAGGCCCGAGGCCGCGCCGCCCGCGCCCTGGACGACCTCGGTCGCGGCCGAGATCGACCGGCGGATGGCCGGTCACCTCGCGGCGCTGCCCGGACTGCCCGAGCGGCTGCGCGGCGCGGCCCTCGACGCGACCGCCGCGGGCAAGCGGATGCGGCCGGTCCTTCTGTGCCTCGTGGCCGGGCCCGACCGGGCCGAGGCGGCGTTCGAGGCCGGCGTCGCGCTCGAGATGGTGCACTCGGCCTCGCTCGTGCTCGACGACCTGCCGTCGATGGACGATGCCGCGCTGCGCCGCGGCCGGCCGACGACGCATCGCCGGTTCGGCGAGGCCACCGCGATCCTGTCGGCGGTCGGGCTGATCACCCATGCCACCCGCATCCTCGCCGAACTGCCGGGCGTGCCCGAGGCGCGGCGGGTCGAGCTGGTGGCGATCCTGTCGCGGGCGATGGGGTGGGAGGGGCTCTGCGCGGGCCAGGAGCTGGACGTGAACGGCTTCGGCGCCGGCGACACGCCGCCGCTGACCGGCGACCGGCGCGTGGCCGAGGCGGCGCGGGTCGCCCGGATCAATTCGCTCAAGACCTCGGTGCTGCTGTCGGCGGCGCTCGAGATGGGCGCGGTGATCGCCGGCCGCGCGCCCGACTGCCGGGCACCGCTCGCGCGCCTGGGCGAAGACCTGGGGCAGGCCTTCCAGATCGCCGACGACCTTGGCGACCTCTTCCTCGACGCGCAGGTGGCGGGCAAGGACTGCGGCCAGGACGCGGGCAAGGCCACCTATGCGGCGATCTTCGGGCCCGAGGCGGCGGTGGCGCGCTGCCGGATGCTGCTCGCCGCGGTCGACGGCGGGCTCGATCTCGCGCGCATCGACCGGGCGGTGTTCGCACCGATGATCGACCGGCTGTTCGCGCCGGTGCTGCAGCGGGCCTCGGCGCCGACCGCCGCGCCCCCGGCGCATCCCGCGGCGCTTGGACCCCTCGGGGGCCTCGGGGCATGAGCTGGATCGCGGGCCTCGCCGTCGCGGTCGCCACCGTCGCGCTGATGGAGGCCGTCGCCTGGTGGACCCACAAGTACATCATGCACGGATGGGGCTGGGGTTGGCACAAGTCGCACCACGAGCCCCACACCGGCAAGTTCGAGCTGAACGACCTTTATGCCGTGGTCTTCGCCGCCATCGCCATCGCCCTGTTCTGGGTCGGACAGGACCACCCGCTGGCGACCTGGCTCGGGATCGGGGTCACCGGCTACGGCCTGCTGTACTTCGTGGCGCATGACGGGCTCGTCCACAAGCGCTGGCCCTTCACCTACATCCCCCGGCGCGGCTATCTCAAGCGGCTGTACCAGGCGCACCGGCTGCACCACGCGGTCGAGGGCCGCGATGGCTGCGTGAGCTTCGGCTTCATCTACGCCCCGCCGGTCCGGTCGCTGGCGGCCGAGCTGGACCGCGCGCGCGCCGCCGGGCGCAAGGTGCGCGCCCCCGGCCGGGACTAGTCCCCGCGCGGCTCAAGCCGGGCGCTGGTAGAGATTGCCGCGCGGCCGCCCGCCGGCCCCCGCGGCCCGCGCGCGCAGCACGTCCCCGACCGCAAGCGCGATCAGCGCGGCCTTCTCGCCGCCGCTGGTCGAGATCCGGCGGTCCCAGCCCGCGGGCCCGGCCGCGCGCAGCTTCTGCCCGATGGCGCGGTAGATCCGCCGCGCGGCGGCGATCGCCAGCGCGGGTCGCGCCGGCAGCACGGCGATGCCCGCCAGCGCGCTGTCGTAATAGTCGTCGGCCAGGTCCAGCAGCCGCAGCGCCACCCTGTGCAGCGCGGCGCGCTGGTCCGGATCGTCGGGCGCGGGCACGGCGATCCCCTCGGCGGCCAGCAGGTCGCGCGGCAGGTAGACACGGCCCGCGCGCGCGTCGTCGACCACGTCGCGGGCGATGTTCGTCAGCTGGAACGCCAGCCCCAGGTCCGAGGCCCGGTCAAGCGTCGCGGGATCGCCCGCCCCCATGATGCGCGCCATCATCACCCCGACGACGCCCGCGACGTGATAGCAGTAGTCCAGAAGGTCGGGCAGGGTCGCGGGCGCGGTTCCGGCCGCATCCATGGCGAACCCGTCCAGCAGCGCCTCGGGGTGGCGCGCGGGAATGTCGTGCCGGCGCGCGACCCGCCGCAGCGCCTCGAACGGGGCGGCGACGGGGGCGTCGCCGGCCAGCGCCGCGCGCGTCTCGTCGCGCAGGGCCGCGAGGCGCGCGGCCTGTCCCTCGCGATAGCGCGGGTCCTGGCCGTGGCCCAGCACCTGCCCGTCGATCACGTCGTCGCAATGCCGGCACCAGGCATACAGCATGACGCAGTCCGCGCGCATCGCCGGGGCGAAGATCCGCGCCGCCTGCGCGAAGCTTTGCGAGCCCTTCGCGATGCTCTCGCCGCTTTCGGCGACGATGCGGTCGGCGCTCATGCCGGCACCGCGGCCGCCGCCGCGATCATCAGCCCCGCCGTCGCCTCGGCCGAGCCGACGACGCCGGGAATGCCCGCGCCCGGATGGGTGCCGGCACCGACGATGTACATGTTCGACAGCCGGTCGTCGCGGTTGTGCGGGCGGAACCAGGCGCTTTGCCTCAGGATCGGCTCGATCGAGAAGGCCGAGCCGAGATGGGCGTTCAGCTCGTCGCGGAAGTCGTGCGGGGTGAAGTGGCGCACCGTCACCAGGTCGCGGCGCAGCCCCGGCATGTAGCGCGCCTCGAGATAGTCGAGGATCCGGTCGCGATAGGCGGGGCCCGCCGTGTCCCAGTCGATGTCGGCCGTGCCCAGATGCGGCACCGGCGAGAGGACGTAATAGGCGCTGTGTCCCGGCGGCGCGAGGCTGGGGTCGGTGACCGAGGGCGCGTGCAGGTACAGCGAGAAGTCGTCGGCAAGGCCGTCGGCAGTGAAGATCTCGTGGATCAGCTCGCGATAGCGCGGGCCGAACAGCACCATGTGGTGGCGCAGGTCGCGCCGCTCGCCCTTCAGGCCGAAGTAGATCACGAACAACGACATCGAATGGCGCTTGGCCGCCAGCCGGTCACCGCGCGGCGCGTCGCCCAGAAGCTTGCGGTAGGTGTGCACGACGTCGGCGTTGCTGGCCACCATGTCGAACGGGTGGCGCGCCCCCATCGCCCGGATCGCGGTCACGCGCCGGCCCTCGGTCTCGATCCCCTCGACCGGCGCCGAGAGGTGCAGCGTGCCGCCCAGTTCGCGCAACAGCGCGACCATGCCGCGGATCAGCGCGCCGGTGCCGCCGCGCGCGAACCAGACGCCGCCCTGCCGTTCGAGCGCGTGGATCAGCGCGTAGATCGACGAGGTGGCGAAGGGATTGCCGCCGACCAGCAGGCTGTGGAAGCTGAAGGCCTGCCGCAGGTGGTCGTCGCGGATGTAGTCGGCGACCTTGGCATGGACCGAGCGCCAGCTTTGCAGGCGCATCAGTTGCGGCGCCGCGCGCATCATCGAGGCGAAGGACAGGAACGGCACCGTGCCAAGCTTTTCATAGCCTTCGCGGTAGACGCTGCGCGAATAGGCGAGGAAGCGGCGATAACCCTCGACATCGGCGGGCGAAATCGCGCGGATCTGGCGGTCGATCTCGTCCTGGTCGTCGGCATAGTCGAAGACGGTGCCGTCCTCCCAGCACAGCCGGTAGAACGGGGTGACCGGCATCAGATCGACATGCTCCTCGATCCGCCGGCCCGACAGCGCCCAGAGCTTGCGCAGGCAGTCGGGATCGGTGATCACCGTGGGCCCGGCGTCGAAGGTGAAGCCCGCATCCTCGTAGACATAGGCCCGCCCGCCCGGCTTGTCGCGCTTTTCGAAGACCGTCGTGGCGATGCCCGCGCTTTGCAGCCGGATCGCGAGCGCGAGACCGCCGAGGCCCGCGCCGATCACGGCGGCGGTGCGGGGGGATGCGGCGGGGTCCTGGGTCGTGTCACGCATCGGGGGCCGGGGCCTTTCGCTCGGGTGTCCGTGGCGGGCGCGGCTCGGGCAGGCAGGTCAGCGCCCGGATCACGGGCACCGGCGGCTTGCCGACGAGGATCCGCGCCCGGTCCTGCCAGGTGGTACGTCCGGCGTAGAACCTTTGGATCAGCGGCTCGGGCAGGCGGTAGAACCGCTCCAGCACCCGCCAGCGCTCGCCCGGCCGCGCGGCGCGGAACAGCATCCGCGACAGCAGCCGATAGAACGCCTGCTCGCGCGCCGCCGCCAGCGCCTCGTCGCGCAGCGCGCGCGCGAGCGCCGGCGCCCCGTCCTGCCAGTGCGCCGCGACCGTCTCGGCGCTGCGGACGGCTTCGGGCAGCGAATAGCCCGTCACCGGGTGGAATCGCGCCGCGCGCATGCCGATCAGCGGCAGGTCGTCCGGCTGGCGCGCCCAGAAGGCCGCGGCGTCGAAGCCCATCGCGATCGGCAGCACGCCCGTCTCCTCGCGCGCGATCCGGGCCTGCCAGCCGCGGGCCGCGATCTCGGCCAGAAGCCCGGCCTGCAGGTCCGCAGGCGCCAGATCGGCGCCGTCGGCATAGCGCGTGTCCTCGATCAGCAGCCGGGTCTCGGTGAAGGGCAGCAGGTAGAGAAAGCGATAGCCATCCTGCTGCGGCACGGTCGCGTCCATGATCACCGGCCGGGTGATGCCATGCGGCGTCTCGGTCTCGATCTCGAGCCCGAGGAACTTCTGGAAGCCCAGCACCAGCGCCGGGTCCGGCGCGAAGCCGCGCGCGTCGATCGCGATCTGCGCGGCGATCCGGCGACCGTTGGTGAGGGTGACGCCGGTCGGGTCGATCGCGGCCACCTCTGCCCGAAGCCGGTTGCCGGCCCCGGTCAGCGCGGTGCCGAGGCTTTCGGGCGTGACGGAGGCATAGCCGGTCGCCAGCACGCGGTGCAGGCCGGGAAAGCGCACCTCTTGCGAGGGCCAGCGCCGGGCGACGGCGGGGGCAAGCCAGTCGCGGGCGGGGTCGGGAATGTCGCTGTCGTGGAAGGACCAGGTGTGTGCGGCCAGCGGGCGGACGGCGGGATCGATCATCAGCACCCGCGCCACGCCCTTCAGCCGCAGCGCCACCAGCGACGCGGCCAACCCGCCCCCGGCGATGATGATGTCCGCCCTGGTGAAGTCGATCATTCCCCGCACATAGCGGTGACGGGACCGAAGGCCATGGCTGCGCGGGATTATTTCCGCGCGCCGCGCGCGTCTTCGGTCGCCTCCGCGATGGCGGCGTCGATGGCGGCCAGCGCGCCGGGCAGCCCCGGCCAGCCGGTCGCGGCGTCGCGAAAGGCGCGGGCCCGCGCGCGAAAGCCCGGGTCGGCCAGCAGCCGGGCGGTCGCGGCCCGCAGCGCCGCCGCCCCGCGGCGGTGGCGGGGCAGGGCGATGCCGGTGCCGCTGCGCGCGATCCGCATCGCGACGCCGGGCTGGTCGAAGGCCAGCGGCAGCGCCAGCATCGGCACGCCGTGGCGCAGGCATTCGAGCGCGGTGTTCAGCCCGGCATGGGTGACGCAGAGATCGGCGCGCGCCAGCACCGCCTCTTGCGGAACGAAGCGGCGCACCCAGTCGGCCGCCTCGCCAAGCGCGGCCCCGCCCTCGGGCGCGCCGCCGGTCGAGACCAGCACCTGCGCCCCGGCCGCCCGGGCCGCGCGCGCGGCGCGCAGCAGAAGCCGGCGCCGGCCGCCGAACAGCGTGCCGAGCGAGACGTAGACGAGCGGGCGCGCCGGGTCCGGGCGGATGTCGTCGGGCAGCGGCGGCAACGGTCCGGGCGGGCGCAGCGGCCCCAGAAGGTGCAGCCGCCCGCCCGAGACCGGGCGGGGCGGCTCGAAGCCGGGGATGGTCTGGGCCAGCGTCGGCCGCGGCGGCAGGCAGGCTTCGAGCGTGTCCCAGGCGCCGTCGGAATGGCGTCGGATCACCCGGCGGTGCGGCCACAGCAGCAGCCGCGCGACCATCGCGCCGCCCCGCGCGCGCCGCACCCCGTCGGGGCCGGGATCGTGCGGCCAGTCGAGGAAGGGCAGCGGCAGGCCCGGTTCGGGCTCGAGCGGCAGCGCCGCGGCGACCGCGACCAGCGGCAGCCCGAGCCGGCGCGCGATCAGCGCGCCCGCGGGCTCCATCTGGTCGGCGATCACCAGGTCGAGATCGCGGGCAAGGGCGGTGCCGGCGCGGTACAGGCGGTCGGTGCGCTCGGCCCCGGACAGGATCTGGCCCAGAAACGGCAGCCGCCGCCCGAAGGCCCGCCCCCCGGGCACCGCGCGCCGCGGCGTGGGGCCGGGCAGCGCGACCCCGGGCTCGAGCAGGAATTCGGGGTGGTGGCCGCGGTCGCGCAGGCCCTGGGCCAGCGCCTCGAAGACCGCGAGGTGACTGGGCAGCGCCGGGCACACCAGACCGATGCGCCATCCGCGGACCAGGCCCGGGGTGGTCACTCGACCCGCTGCCAGGTGCCGGCGGTCCGGCAGAACACCATGATGCAGCCGCCGACCTCGAGCCGGTCGGGGCCGGTCAGCCGCAGCCGCGCGCGATAGCTGCGCCCGCTTTCGGGATCGGTGATCGTGCCCTCGGGATAGCTGCCGCCGCCGTCGCCGCGCAGGTCGCGCAGGATCTCGGCGCCAAGGTCGGGGCCGCGGGTCTCGCGCCCGGCGGCGTCGAAGGTGCGGGTGACGGTGCCGCAAAGCCGGTCGGCGCAGGGGGTGATCGTCACCTCGCCGAAGCCGCCGTCGCGGCCGGCCTGGGTGCGCCAGACCCCCGCCAGCGGATCGGCGAGGCCGGGCAGCGGCGCGATCAGCGCGACGAGAAGAAGGGGCCAGGCGCGGTGCATGGCCGACAGCTTAGGCCGGGCCGGTCGCGCGGCAAGGCCGCCGCCGGCGGCTTTGGCGGCGCCCGGCGGGCGGGGCGCGCCTGCCCGCGACCCTTGGGCAACAACCGGCCCGGAAATGCCGGGCGGCCGTTTTGTAACTTTCCGCGGCGTCCCGGGGCGGTTAACTGGCCCCGAGCGCGGCCCGGCCCGGCCGCCTGCCCGGGAACCTGCCCATGACCAGCCCTTCCGTGTCCCGTTCCAAGGGACAGACGCCCATTGCCGGAGATGCCGGCGCGATCTTCGATCTTGCGCCGGTCTCGATGTGGCTTGAGGATTTCAGCGCGGTGAAGGCGCAGTTCGACGCCTGGCGGGCCGAGGGCGTGACCAACCTGCGCGCCCATCTCATGGCCGACCCGCGACGGGTGGCGCAGTGTTCGTCGCGGATCCGGGTGCTGCGGGTCAACGACCGCACGCTCGAGCTGTTCGAGGCCGAGAGCGAGGCGCATCTGGTGGCCAATCTCGACCGGGTGTTCCGCGACGACATGCTGCTGACCCACATCGGCGAGCTGTGCCAGCTGTGGGACGGCGCGGGCGGGTTCAGCAGTGCGGCGGTGAACTACACGCTGGGCGGCCGGCGGCTGGACATCCAGCTGCGGGCGACGGTGCTGCCGGGGCACGAGACCGACCTGTCGCGCGTGCTGCTGACCGCCGAGGACGTGACCGCGCGCGAGGAGGCGCTGCGGGGCGAGCTTCTCAACCGCCAGTATGCCGAGGGGCTGTTCGAACATTCGCCGGTCTCGCTGTGGGTCGAGGATTTCAGCCGGATCCGCGAGATGCTGGAGGATCTGCGCTTCCAGGGCATCACCGACCTGCGGGTCTTCACCGACGTGCATCCCGAATTCGTGCTGGAATGCATGTCCGAGATCCGGGTGATCGAGGTGAACCGCGCGACGCTCGACATGTTCTGCGCGCCCGATGCGCCGACGCTGCTCGAGAACCTTCAGCACGTGTTCCGCGACGGGATGCAGGCGCATTTCCGCGAACAGCTGATCGAGCTGTGGAACGGCCGGCTGGTGCACAGCCGCGAGGTGCTGAACTACGCGCTCGACGGGACCGACCGCAACGCGATCATGCAGTTCTCGGTGATCCCGGGACGCGAGGCGGACTGGTCGCGGGTGCTGGTGTCGCTGACCGACATCACCGCGCGCAAGAAGGCCGAGGCCTATCTGGTCTACCTGGGCAAGCACGACGTGCTGACCGGGCTTTATAACCGGGGCCATTACATCGACATGCTGAACCGGCTGACGCGGCAGCGGATCAGCCCGGTTTCGGCCGTGGTGCTGGACATCAACGGGCTGAAGGCGGTGAACGACGACTGGGGCCACGACGCGGGCGACGCGCTGCTGCGCCGGATCGGCGAGGTGCTGAAGGAGGCCGCGGGCGAGCGCTGGCACGCGGCGCGGGTCGGCGGCGACGAGTTCGTGCTGCTGATGCCGCGCGCCGACGCGGCCGAGACCGCGACGACGCTGGCCGCGATCGCGCAGCTGGTCGAGGTCAACAACCAGTTCTACTCGGGCATGCCGATGTCGCTGTCGATGGCGGCCTCGACGCAGGGGCAGGGCGAGGCGCTCGAGGCGATGATGCGCCGCGCGGACCAGGCGATGTATGCGCAGAAGCGCGACCACTACGCCCGCGCGGCGGTTGGCGGCTGACGCGGCCCAGGGGGCTGCGCAGGTCAGGGGCCCGCGCAGTATTGCGACGGCGCGGTCGCGGCCTGGCCGGCTTCGGCCATGTAGGCGCGGAAGCCCAGCGCGTCGATGTGGATCACGCGGTAGCAGGGATTGCCCCCGGTCCAGTCCGGGGTCGCGGCGTCGACATCGGTGACGAAGCGGTGCGCGCAGGCTTGGCCCGAGCTGTAGGCGAGGCCGTCGGGCGTCATGCCCGTCATCGGAACGTGGATGTGGCCGAACACCACCTGACGCACGCCGGGCGCATGGGCGGCAAGGGCCGCGCGCATCCGCCCGTTGTCGTGCAGGCCGATGTCGCGGAAATGGCGGATGCCGTCGGGCAGCGGCGGGTGATGGACGAAGACCGTGACCGGCTGGTCGCCGGCGCCGGCCAGCGCATCGGCCAGGAAGGCCATGCGGTCGGCTCCGAAGATCCCGCCGACGACGCCCTTCTCGTGCGTGTCGAGGAAGATCAGCCGGCCCTGCGCGGTGTCGATCGCGCTTTGGACATACCCCGCGGCGTCGCAGGGATGGTCGGGGAATGCCGCGCGGAAGTTCGGGCGATGGTCGTGGTTGCCCAGCAGCAGCCGCACCGGCGCCGTGACGGGGCGCAGGATCTCGCGCAGCAGCGCATAGGCCTCGGGCTCGCCGTCGTTGCACAGATCGCCGGTGATCACGACAAGGTCGGCATCGGCGTGCCGGGCGGTGATGTCGGCGATCGCGCCGCGCAGCTGACGCTCGGGGTCGATGCCGTGGGCGGTGCGGCCCGAGGGCACGAGATGGGTGTCGGTGATCTGGATGATCTTCATGTCTGTCCTCGCAAGACGATGCGGGGGACCGGCGGCCCCCCGCATCCCGTGACCCGGAGGGGTCTTACTGCATCAGCGCGTTGGTCTCGCGGACCAGCTGGGCGAGCCCGTCCTCGGGCGTGACCTCGCCGCGCATCACCGTGCCGATGATGTCGCGCTGGGTGCGCCAGATCCGCACCGAGTCACCGCCCGGGTAGCCGGCCCAGGGCAGCGAGCGGTCGGCCTGTTTCGACGCCGTCTCGACATTCGGGTGATCGGCGTAATAGGGCGCGAGATAGGCCGCGCCGGTCGCGTTCTTGTTGGTGGGCAGGTAGCCGGTGATGCGCACGATCACGTCCTGCGCCTCGGGCCCGGTGATCCACTTGAGGTAGGCCCAGGCGGCGTCCTGCTTGGCCGGGTCCTGCGTCAGCATCACGGCCGAGTTGCCGCCCGTCGGCACGCCGCCCTTCGCCTTGTCGTCGAGCGGGAAGGTCGCGGTGGCCAGCGGGAAGCGATCGCCCACCAGCCCCTCGATCGTCTGCACATGCGCCGGGGTCGAGACCATGAACCCGGTCTTGCCGGCGCCGAACTGCTGGCGAGCCTGGTCCCAGTCCAGCGTCGGCGCGCCGGCCTCCTCGGCCATCTGGCGGATCATCTTCATCGCGTTCAGGCCGATCTCGTTGTCGAAGGCGACCTTGCCCGTCGCCGCGTCGACGAGCGTGCCGCCCTGTTCGAAGATCAGCGCCTGCCACAGCCAGTCGTCGGGCCATCCCGAGATGTCATAGGCCATGCCGGCGATGTCGGGGTGCATCGCGTGGATCTTGGCGCCCAGCGCGATCAGTGCCGGCATCGTGTCGGGCATGTTCGCGGGATCGCCGCCGGCCTCGGTCACGAGATCGGCGTTGATGTAGAGGATCGGCGACGAGGCGTTGACCGGCAGGCCCCATTGCCGGCCGTCGATCTGGCCCAGCGCGGCCATGTTCGGCGTGTAGTTCGCATCGAGGAACGCCTGCCCGCCGTCCTTCTCGATGAAGGGGCCGAGATCGGTGATCTGGCCGCGCGGCTCCAGCGTGTGGACAAGCTCGGCCGTCAGGTTGTAGCCCGAGAAGTAGACGTCCGGCAGCTCGCCCGTCACCGCGGCGCGCAGCACCTGGGCCTGGCCCTCGGTGTAGTTGGCGGCGGGCGCGAGGAAGTTGATCTTCACGCCCGGGTTGGCCTTCTCGAACGCCTCGGCCAGCGGCTGGTGGAATTTGGTGAAGCCCGGCATGTTGTAAAGGACGTTCAGCGTGACGTCCGCGGCGAAGGCCGGGGCCGACAGCGCGGTCAGCGACAGGCCGGCGGCAAGGCCGGCCAGGATCGTGCGGCGGTTGGGGTGCATCGTGATCTCCGGAAACGGGGGGAAGGGGGACGGCGTCACTTGACGCCGGTCATGGTGATGCCCGCGACGAACTGCTTGCGGGCGGCAAGGAAGCACAGGACGATCGGGGCGGTGATCAGCGTGGCGCCGGCCATGAGCGCCCCGTAGTTCGCGCCGGTCTCGGCATCCGAGAAGAACAGCATCCCCAGCGGCGGCGGCGCGAGCTCGGTCCTCGTGACCACGATCATCGGCCAGTAGAGGTCGTTCCAGTGCGCCACGACCGAGAAGACCGCGAAGGCCGCGAGCGAGGGGAGCGAGCCGCGCAGCACCAGCCGCCAGCAGATTTCGAGTTCCGAGAAGCCGTCGAGCCGCGCGGCCTCGATGATCTCGTCGGGATAGGAGCGGAACGACTGGTGGAAGAGGAAGATCGCGAAGACCGACAGCAGGAACGGCGCCATCATCGCGAAATAGGTGTTGAGAAGCTGCGCCTTGGCGAGGCCGACGAACAGCGGCAGCGCCAGCGCCTGCATCGGCACGCAGAGCGCGGCGATCACCAGCGACAGCATCAGCCGCCGCCCCGGAAAGCGCAGCTTGGCCAGCGCATAGGCCGCCGGGACCGCCGTCAGCACCTGCACGATCAGGATGCCGCCGCAGACGATCACGCCGTTGAGCATGAACCGCGCCATCGGCACCGAGGTCGCGGCCTGGGTGAAATTCTCGATCCCCGCGAAGTGCTTCGGGACCGGCCAGAGCGATATGTCGAAGATCTCGGACGGCGAGCGGATCGCGGTCAGGATCATCCAGTAGAACGGCAGCAGCATGACCAGGGCGCCAAGGCCCAGCACAAGGTGGGGCAGCCAGCGGCGGGGCGAGAGGGCCGACATCAGTAGTGCACCTTCTTTTCCAGGTGCAGCGTCTGCCCGATCGACAGGACCAGCACGATCGCGAGGAAGATCAGCGTCAGCGCCGCGGCATAGCCGGTGTTGGAATAGTCGAAGCCCTCGAGATAGAGCGCATAGAGCAGCGTCTCGGACCCGGCGCGGCCCTTGGTCAGGACGGCCACCGTCTCGAACACCTTGAAGGCCGAGATCGAGGTGGTGACGGCCACGAACATCGTCGTCGGGCCCAGCATCGGCCAGGTGACCGTCAGGAAGCGGTCGACCGGGTGACGCGCGCCGTCAAGGCGCGCGGCCTCGGTCAGGTCCTTCGGGATCGCGGTCAGGCCGGCCAGGAACAGCACCATGTTGAAGCCGATGATCTGCCAGGTGCCGATCAGCGCCAGCGTCGGGATCAGCAGCGCGGGCGTTCCAAGGAACGACACCGGCGCCGCCCCCAGCCAGGTGATCGCGGCATTCACCGGCCCAAGGGTGGGGTGCAGCAGGAATTGCCAGACCGTCGCCATCGCGACCAGCGTGGCGGTGACGGGCAGGAAATACGCGATCTCCCACAGGGCGCGGCTGCGGCGGGTGCCGTGAACCAGCAGGGCCGCTCCCAGCGACAGGAAGATGCCGCAGGGGATGACGATCGCGGCATAAAGCGCGGTATTGCCAAGCGCGCGCAGGAAGACCGGGTCGCGGAAGGCCGCGGCGAAGTTCTTCAGGCCGACGAAGCTCCAGCGGAGCGCGCCCAGCTGGTAGTCGGTGACCGAGAAGCCGGCGAGCATCACCAGCGGCAGCAGGTAGATCACCACCAGCAGGACCGCGGCCGGCGCGGCAAAGGCCAGACCGCGGCGGATCATGCGCCGGGCCCGGGCGTCTCGCCGCGGTGCGGCATGGGGAATGGCGGCGGGAAATGCTGCGGTCATGCTGCGACCCCGGCGGCGCTGCGCAGCATTTTTCTGCACCCATCGGCATCGAAGAGATGCGCATGCTGCGCGGCGAAACCCAGCCTGACCCGCGCGCCGGCCGCCGGCGCGGGGCCGGCCGAGACCGGCTGGCGCAGGGTCGCGGTCAGGTCGGTGGCCGCGAGGATCGCGCAGGTGACAAAGCGGTCCGCGCCATGGGTCTCGCTGCGCAGGACCCGCGCGTCGAAGCCCGGCGCATCGCTTGCGGCAGCGATGCGCAGATCCTCGGCCCGCAGTCCCAGCGTCGCCGGACCCGGGCCCGGCGCGCGCAGCATCAGCGCCTGGCCGAAGGCCGAGAGATCGCCGCCGGCATCGGCCTCGACCGGGATCAGGTTGATCGTGGGCGCGCCGATGAAGCGGGCGACGGTGAGGTTGACGGGGGCGCGGTACAGCTCGTCCGGCGTGCCAAGCTGCTCGATCCGGCCGTCCGACATCAGCGCGATCCGGTCCGACATCGTCATCGCCTCGACCTGATCATGGGTGACATAGACGAAGGTGGCGCCCAGCCGCCGGTGCAGCGCGGCAAGCTCGTCGCGCATGTGCGCGCGCAGCTTGGCATCCAGGTTCGACAGCGGCTCGTCCATCAGGAAGGCCGCCGGCTGGCGCACCAGCGCCCGCGCCAGCGCCACCCGCTGCCGCTGGCCGCCCGACAGCTGCGCCGGCCGCCGGTCGAGCAGCGTCGCGATCTGCAGGGTCTCGGCCGCCTCTTCGACCGCGGCCGCGATGCGCGCGCGCAGGGCAGGCGGCGTCAGCAGCCGCCCGATCAGCGGCAGCCGCTGCGCCAGCCGCAGCTCGCGCATCCGCAGCGGGGTGGCGATGTTCTCGCGCACCGTCATGTGCGGGTAGAGCGCGTAGGACTGGAACACCATCGCGAGGTTCCGGTCGGTCGGATCGACCCCGGTCACGTCGGTGCCGCCGATCGCGACCTGGCCGCGGTCGGCGGTCTCGAGCCCGGCGATGATGCGCAGAAGCGTGGACTTGCCACAGCCCGACATGCCGACCAGCGACAGGAACTCGCCGGGCCGGATCGCGAGGTCGATGCCCTTGAGGACCTCGGTCGAGCCGAAGCCCTTGCCGATTCCGGACAGGGTCAGGGAATGTGGCGCCATCGATCGCTCCGTCGTCTCGTTCTGGCCGGAGCGTTTGCCCGCGAATGATCTCGGGCAGATCACGGTTTCCAGAAGGTTTCATGACGGGCGGGACGGCGCGGTCGCCCGCGCCGGGCGGGCGCCGTCGCGCGGACTGGACAAGACGCGGCGACTGCGGCGCCGTCAGCTGCGGCGCGGTACGCAGGGGGGCGGATCCGGGCAGGCGCCCGGACCGCACTGCCCCCGCCGGCGAGGGGGCGCCGGCCGTCAGACGTTTTCGGAAATCGCGATCTCGAACGGGACGATGTGCTGGATCGGCGGCCCGCCGGGGTGTTCCAGCGCGTCGACCATGGCCGAGACGGTGCGGTCGACCAGCCCCAGCGCCGGATGCGACAGCACCACGTCGACGGTGCCGTCCAGCAGCGCCGGGCGGATCGCGTCCGTCAGCTCGGTCCCGATCACCACCACATCCCGGCGGTCGCGCTTGCGGATCGCGGCGATGACGCCGTCGAGCCCGCCGCCGGCCACCATCAGCCCGGCAAGCTTCGGTTCGGCCGCCAGCAGCTCCAGCGTCAGCTGATAGGCGCGCTTGTCCTCTTCCATCGTGTGGCGGCTCGGCAGCACCTCGTGCGGCGCGCCGCTGTCGGCGAGGTACTGGCGAAAGCTCATCTCGTGCGCCTGCTGGCACAGGTAGCGGCCCGATCCGACCAGCATGCCGACGCGCCCGCCCTCGGGCCGCAGGCGCTGCATGAACCAGCCCGCCGTGCGGCCAAGCTGCCAGTCGCTCGCGCCGAGGAACCCGGTGCGCTGCGGGGCCGAGATGTCCGACATCAGCGAGAACACCGGCACGCCGGCCCGCGTCAGGTCCGACACGGCGAGGTTGACCAGCGGGTGGTCGACGAGGACCGCGGCGATCGCGTGGACCTCGCGCCCGAGCGCGCGCAGCGCCACGGCCGCCTCCTCGGGGTCGATGCTCTCGAGATAGCGCAGCACCGCGCGCCCGCGCATCAGCGACGAGGCCGCGGTCGCGCGCGACAGCCCTTCGCCGAGCTGGGCGTAGAGATTGCGCTCGCGCGCGTTCAGAAGGAAGCCCAGCGTGCGTTCCGGCGCATCCTCGGTCAGCTTGCCCCGGATCGCGCCGGTGGCGTGAAAGCCGATCCTCTCGGCGGTCTCGAGGACGTGTTCGACCGTCAGCCGCTTCACCGGACCGCGGCCGCTGAGAATCCTGTCGATGGTCGAGACGCTGACACCGGCGGCTTCCGCAAGGTCGGAGATGGTCTTTCGGCGTGCCATGAGGTCCTGATACGGTCAAATTGAGTGAACGACTGACGTATAATGACATGATCCGCCACTCGCCGTCGTGCGAGCTATTGCCGCATCCGGCCGGACCTCCTAACCGGATCGCATGCAGTGCCATACCGGATCAGTTTCGTGTTTGAGGCGGGCCGTTCCGGCCGGGCATCTTGCTGACCGCCACTCGACCTCGGCGCCGCCCTGAGCGGCCCCCGCGTCCCGGCAGACCACCACCACCCAATCCTCCCCTCCCCGATATCCAGACTGCGGTGCCGCCGCGGACCGATGGCGCATGCCCGGTTGCCGGCGGCTCCCTCTCCAGAAGGACCTCCCCATGAACCGAAGAGAGGCGCTCTTTTCGCTTGGCGCCGCGGCGACGGCGAGCGCGACGCTCGTCACCGCCGGCAAGGCCCAGGCCGAAGTGATCAAGGGCATTCCGGCCGCGACCGGGATCAGCCCCGATCACCTTCCCTCGCCCGTGCGCCGCGGCGGCGGCTTCCAGGTGCTGACGCGCGACACCGACCGCCAGACGCTGGCGGCGGTGTTCGACCGGCTGATCCCGTCGGATGCCAACGGCCCCTCGGCCACCGAGGCCGGCTGCATCGACTTCCTCGACGCGCAGCTCGCAGGCCCGTTCGGTTCGGGCGCGGCGCTGTATCTGGAAGGCCCGCTGAACCAGGAAAATGACGAGGCGATGATGGGTCAGCCTCAATTTCTTGCAACGCCGCGCGAGCGCTATGAAAGCGGTCTCGCGGCGCTGGAGGCCTATGCGCAGTCGACCGACGGCGTCGCCTTCGCGATCCTCTCGCCGAACCGGATCGACGAGATCCTGACCGGCCTCGAGGCCGGCGAGATCGAGCTGCCCGACGGCGTGAACGGCCAGGCCTTCTTCGAGCTGATGCTGCAGAACGCCCGCGAGGGCTATCTGGCCGACCCGCTCTATGGCGGCAACAAGGACATGGCCGGCTGGAAGATGATGGGCTTTCCGGGCGCGCGCTACGACTTCCGTCCCTACATCGAGCGCCGCGGCGAGGATCTGGGCCTGACCCCCGTCAGCCTGATCCCGAACGACTGACCCATAGGAGTATCTGACATGACAATCGAACGCCCGAGGGCGGATGTGGTCATCGTGGGTCTGGGCTGGGCCGGATCGGTGATGGCCGAGGAACTGACGCGCGCCGGCCTCGAGGTCGTCGCGATCGAGCGCGGCAAGTGGCGCGACACCTCGACGGACTTCCCGCCGGCGATCGCCGCGGACGAACTGCGCTGGCACACGCGCCGCGGCATGCTGCAGCCGATGAGCGTCGAGACGACGACCTTCCGCAACCGCGTCGGCCAGACCGCCGCGCCGGTGCGCAGCTGGTCGGCCTTCCAGTACGGCTGGGAAGTCGGCGGGGCCGGCACCCACTGGGCCGGCATGTCCTGGCGCTTCCTGCCCTGGGACTTCCAGGCCGCGACGATGACGCGCGAACGCTATGGCGCGGCCAAGCTCGAGGGCCTGCAGGTGCAGGACTGGGGCGTGACCTACGAGGAGATGGAGCCCTATTACGACCGCTTCGAGCGGATCGCGGGCACCTCGGGCGCGGCCGGCAACCTGAACGGCGAGAGCCGCGCGGCGGGCAACATCTTCGAGGGGCCGCGCAAGCGCGACTATCCGACGCCGCCGCTGAAGGACACCCACTGGATGGCGACCTACCGCCAGACCGTGAGCGACATGGGCTATCACCCGTTCACGGTGCCCGCGGGCAACCTGAGCCAGGCCTATGTCAACCCGCTCGGCGTCGCGATGGGGCCCTGCACCTACTGCGGCTTCTGCGACTTCCACGGCTGCGGCAACTTCTCGAAATCCTCGCCGCAGGCTTGCATCCTGCCGGTGCTGATGCGGCGTCCGAACTTCACCGTCCTGACCGAGACCGAGGTGCTGCACGCCGTCAAGCATGACGACGGCAAGACCGCCAAGGGCGTGAAGTTCGTCACCAAGGATGGCGAAGAGGGCTTCCAGCCCGCCGACGTCGTCTGCATCACCGCCTACCAGATGGACAACGTCCGCCAGATGCTGCTGGGCGGGATCGGCACCCCCTACGACCCGCGCACGGGCGAGGGCACCGTGGGGCGCAACTACTCGTACCAGACCTGCTCGTCCGTGACCGGGTTCTTCCCGGGCCAGAAGATGAACCCGTTCATCGGCGCCGGCGCGCTGGCGGTGCAGATCGACGACTTCAACGGCGACAACTTCGACCACTCCGACCTCGACTTCATCGGCGGCGCGGGGATCATGGGCTTCTCGACCAACGGACGGCCGATCCAGAACATGAACGGTCTGCGCAAGGGCACCAAGCGCTGGGGCTCGGAGTGGAAGTCCGCGATCGGGCGCGACTACCAGGAAGCGGCGACGATCTTCTGCCAGGGCACGTCGATGCCGGTGCGCGACGCCTACATCGACCTCGATCCGACCTACAAGGATCGCCACGGCCAGCCGCTGATGCGCCTGACCTTCGACTGGAACCGCAACGACATCGCGATGACCAAGTTCACCACCGACCGGGCGCTGGAGATCATGCGCGAGGCCGGCGGCGAGGACATCATGATCGACAACCAGTCCGAGAAAAGCTGGAACCCCTACATGCAGCACTCGAGCCACACGATCGGTGGCGCGGTGATGGGGGCCGATCCGACCACCTCGGCGCTGAACCCGTTCCTGCAAAGCTGGGAGGTGCACAACGTCTTCGTCGTCGGCGCCTCGGCCTTCCCGAACAACGGTGGCTACAACCCGACCCTGACCGTGGGCGCCCTGGCCGTGCGGGCGGCGCAGGCGATCCACCAGACCTACGTGAACAACCCCGGCGCGCTGGTGGAGGGCTGAGACCATGGCCAACTGGAACAAGATCGGGCTCGGCCTTGGCGCCGTGGCCATCGTCGCCGTCGCGGCGGCGGGCACCTGGGCCTATACCACGCTCAACACCGGGCGCTCGGGCGTGGCCGATGACAAGGTCGCCCTCGCCGACCTAAGCGATGCCGATCCCGAGGCGGTCGCCCGCGGCGAATACGTGATGCGCAGCGGCGACTGCGTCGCCTGCCACACCGGCCAGGGCGCGGGCAATGCCGGCGCCTTCGCCGGCGGCTACGAGATCCACACGCCCTTCGGGACGCTCGTGGCCTCGAACATCACCCCCGACCGCGACACCGGCATCGGGTCGTGGACCGAGCGCGACTTCTTCGACGCGCTCCGCCACGGCCGGGGCGGGGACGGCATGCTCTACCCGGCGATGCCCTACACCGCCTATGCCAAGCTCAGCGATCAGGACATGCACGACCTGTGGGCCTACATGTCCACGGTCACGCCGGTGAAGAACGCGGTCGACGAGACCGCCGGCATGCCCTTCCCCTATAACATCCGGCTCGCCATGGCCGGGTGGAACATGCTGTTCTTCGACAACTCCGGCTTCGAACCCGTCGCCGGCGAGACCGAGGAATGGAACCGCGGCAAGTACCTTGTCGACGGGGCCGGCCACTGCTCGTCCTGCCACACCTCGCGCAACGGGCTGGGGGCGGAGATCGCCGCCACCTACCTGCAGGGCGCGGTGATCGACGGCTGGTTCGCGCCGGAACTCACCTCGAACCCGCACGTGGGTCTCGGCGGAAGCTCGGCCGAGGACGTGGCGCGCTATCTGACCACCGGCTCGGACGGCGTGGCCTTCGCCGCCGGCCCGATGGCCGAGGCCGTCGAGAACTCGACCCAGTACCTGACGCCGGAAGATGCCAAGGCGATCGGCACCTACCTCGTGTCGCTGCCCGGGTCGTCCAATCGCAAGCCGCAGCCAATGGGCGACGGCCCGGCGATGCAGCAGGCGGCGCTGGCCTACGAGGTCAACTGCTCGGCCTGCCACGGCCTGCAGGGCGAGGGGATCGAGGCGCTGGCCCCGGCCTTCGCCGGAAATCACGCGATCCAGTCCGACAACGTGACCTCGATCGCGGCGGCGGTGCTGCGCGGCGCCCGCGCCGTGCACACCGAGACGCTGCCGACCGCGGGCGGGATGCCGGCCTTCGGCTGGAAGTTCGACGACGCGCAGGTCGCGGGGCTTCTGGACTACATCCGCAACAGCTGGGGCAATGCCGCCGCCCCGGTGAATGCCGCGGACGTGGCCCGGATCCGCGCCGAGATGGGCGTCGACGCGAAGATCGCGACGAACTGATCCGCGCCCGGAGCCGAAAACAGGGATGCCGCCGCGAGCGATCGCGGCGGCATCTTCCGTTTCAGGGCCCCCTTCGCGCCGGCATCCTGCCCCCGGGAGGAACTGGGCAGGATGCCGGCAGGGCTGACGCCGGGGAGGGCTCGGCGGTCAGAGGTGGCGAACGTGGTCGGCGGCGACGAAGCGCCACTTGCGCAGCGGGCCGGCCATCACGTTCAGATAGTACATCTCGAACCCATGCGGGGCGCCGCAGGGATGGTGGCCGCGCGGCACGCAGACCACGTCGCCGTCATGCACCGCCATCGTCTCGTTCAGCTGCAGATCGTCGGTATAGACGCGCTGGATGCCGAAGCCGTCGGCGGGGTTCAGGCGGTGATAGTAGGTCTCCTCGAGATAGGTGATCCGCGGGAAGTCGTCCTCGTCATGGCGGTGGCTCGGGTAGGACGACCAGTTGCCGGCCGGGGTGAAGACCTCGGTCACCAGCAGGCTGTCGCAGTAATCCTCGTTTTCCATGGCGATGTTGTTGATGAAGCGGGTGTTCGGCCCCTCTCCGCGCTGGGTCAGGGTGATGCCCTCGGGTCCGATCCGGCGGGGCGCGTGGCCGCCGTGGCCGGGGGCCGAGCAGACGGCGATCGTGCAGTCGGTCGTCGCCGTCGCCTGCCAGTCGCTGCCGTCGGGCAGATACAGGCAATGCGGCGGCGTCTTCTCGAACACCGACATCCGGTCGCCGAGCACGCCCCAGTCCTGCCCGGCACCGGTGAGCGCGGCCTTGCCCTCGACCATCACCAGGATCACCTCGCGCGCCCCGGTCGTCTCGGCCACCGTCTCGCCCGCGCGCAGGCGATAGAGCGAGAAGCCGACGAAGCGCCAGCCGGCCGAGGCGGGGGTGATCTCGTGCACCTTGCCATGGGTGCCGAAGGGGCGGTGAAGAAGCGGGCTCATCGAAGCCTCCTGCAAGTGTCGTCCGGGGGCGGCGGCGAGGTCTGCCCCGCCGCCGCCGGTCGGTTGAAGACGGTCAGTTGAAGACGCGCTGGGTCGCGTGCATCGCGCCGTAGCGGGCGCGCGCGGCCTCGAGCCGGTCGGGCCCGCCCACCTGCGGCACCGCCACGTCCCACCAGTGCCCGCCCGCGTCGGTGCCCGGCACCGCGGTGGTGTCGATCACGATGACCGAGGGGATGTCGCGCGACCGCGCCGCCACGATCTTGGCCTCGAGATCGGCGATGTCGGTGGCCTTCTCGGCATGGGCCCCCATCGAGCCGGCATGGGCGACGAAGTCGATCTCGGGCTGCACCTCGACGAGGCTGTCCTTGTACATGTTGTTGAACTCGGCGCCGCCGCATTCGATCTGCAGCCGGTTGATGCAGCCGTAGCCGCGGTTGTCGGTCAGCACGATGGTGAAGGGCACGCGCCGCATCACCGCCGTCGCCAGTTCCGAGTTCGCCATCATGTAGCTGCCGTCGCCGACGAAGCAGATCACCTCTTTCTCGGGGGCGGCAAGCTTGATGCCCATCGCGCCCGCGACCTCGTAGCCCATGCAGGAGAAGCCGTATTCCATGTGGTAGCCGCCCCGGGCCGCCTGCCACAGCACCTGCAGCGCCCCCGGCATGGTGCCGGCCGCGCACATCGCGACGCTCGCCTCGGTCGAGACGCGCTGCACCGCGCCGATCACCTGCGCGTCGGTCGGCAGACCCTTCATCCCCGGACGGGCGGTCACCGCGCGCACGCGGTCGTGCCAGCCGTCGCGCGCGGCGGCGTCATGCCAGTCGAAGCGCAGATCGCCCAAGGCCGCGCCAAGCTTCTCCAGCACCACCTTCGCGTCGCCCACGCAGGGGATCGCGCCGTGCTTCATCGCGTCGTAGCCCGCGAGGTTGACCGAGATCAGCTTGCGGTCGGCGGCGGCGAAGACCGTCCAGCTGCCGGTGGTGAAATCCTGGAACCGGGTGCCGACGCCCAGGATCAGGTCGGCCTCGGCCGCCAGCCCGTTCGCGCAGGCCGAGCCGGTGACGCCGGGCGAGCCGAAGTTCAGCGGATCGGTCCACGACAGCCCGCCCTTGCCGGCCTGCGTTTCCACGAAGGGGATGTTGTGGCGGGTGGCGAAGGCCTGCAGCACGTCCTCGGCGCCCGAGTAGAGCACGCCGCCGCCCGAGACGATCAGCGGGCGTTTCGCGGCCCGGATCGCGGCCACAAGGTCGTCCAGTTCGCGCGGGTCGGGCTCGGGGCGGCGGATGCGCCAGACCTTGGGCTCGAAGAAGGCCTCTGGATAGTCGAAGGCCTCGGCCTGCACGTCCTGGCAGAAGGCGAGGCAGACGGGCCCGCAATTCGCCGGGTCGGTCATCGTGGCCATGGCGCGCGGCAGGCAGGTCAGCAGGTGTTCCGGCCGGGTGATGCGGTCGAAATAGCGCACCACCGGGCGGAAGCAGTCGTTGGCGCTGATCGTGCCGTCGTCGAAATCCTCGATCTGCTGCAGCACCGGGTCGGGGCGGCGGTTGGCGAAGACATCGCCGCAGATCATCAGGAGCGGCAGGCGGTTCACATGCGCAAGCGCCGCCGCCGTCACCAGGTTGGTGGACCCCGGCCCGATCGACGAGGTCACCGCATGGGCGCGGGTGCGCTTCTTCGTCTTGGCATAGGCGATGGCGGCATGGGCCATGGTCTGCTCGTTCTGGCCGCGCCAGGTCGGCAGCACGTCCTGGTAGCGGTGCAGCGCCTCGCCCACGCCCGCCACGTTGCCATGCCCGAAGATGGCCCAGACGCCCTCGATGAAGCGCTCGCCCTCTTCGGTCATCTGCACCGAGAGCCATTTCACCATCGCCTGAGCGGCCGTCAGCCGGATCGTTGCGGTCATCGTCTTCCTCCCGGACCCCGCGGGGCCCCAATCAACTGTCGTCGTTCAGGCGGCGGCACGGGCGGCGCTGGCGCGCGCCCCGTCCCAGACCGCGCAGAGCCGGGCAAACCGCTCGGCCATCTGCGCGACCGCGGCCTCGTCGGTCATCGCGCCCGCCATCCAGGCCCGCGCCGCATCGCCGAAGATCGTGCGGCCCACGGCAAAGCCGCGCACCAGCGGCTGGCGGGCGGCCAGCGCGAAGCTTTCGGCCAGCTCCGCCTCGGGCGCGTCGAGGCCCAGGACCACGATCCCGCGGGTGTTGGGGTCGTTCTCCTCGATCGCGGCGACGGCGGCGGCCCAGGCGGCCTCGGTGCGGAACGGTTCGAGCTTCCACCAGTCGGGATAGATGCCGGCCGCATAGAACTGCCGGATCAGGGTCGCGGTGGTGGTCTCGTCGACCGGGCCCACCTTCGAGGGGATGATTTCCAGCAGGAATTCTAGGTTGTTGCGCCGCGCGGCGGTCCAAAGTTGCAGCACCTTCGCCTCTTGCGCGGCGCGGGTCTCGGCGTCGTCGTCGGGGTGGCAGAAGACCAGAAGCTTCACCACATCCTCGCGCGCCCATTCCTTCAGCGACCCGCAGTCGGAGCCAAGCTCGGGTTCCAGCGCGATCGGGCGCGAGCCCGGCCATTCCGTCGGCCGCCCGATCCAGAGGCCCGAGCCCGAGGCCGCATGCAGCGCCGCGCGGCCGATGCGGTTGTCGCACAGGATCCCATAGCCGGGCCGGCCGCCCTGGACCTTCAGCGCCGCCTCGAGGCAGAGCGACTTGAACGCGCCACCCTTGGCCAGCGTGTACCCCGGCATCTCCTCCAGCTGCAGGCGGTGGTCGAAGGCGAAGGTGCGCAGCGTCGTCCAGTCGCCGCCATGCGAGAAGGTGCGGTTCGAGACCCAGTGCACCTGCTCAAGTTCGGGGTCGTTGCGCAGGTCGGGGCGCTGCACGCCGCGGGCGAAGAAGAACTTCAGTTCCTCCCAGCTGGGATAGGCGGGGGTGCAGCCGTGACGGCTGACCGCGAAGGCACCGCAGGCATTGGCGTATTTCAGCGCGACCGGCCAGGCCTCGCCATCAAGCCAGCCCTTCAGCAGGCCCGACATGAAGCCGTCGCCCGCGCCCAGCACGTTGAAGACCTCGATCGGGAAGCCGGGGCCGGTCTGGCCGTCGTCGAGGCTGTCCGGGATCGCGCCCTCGAAGGCCACGGCGCCCATCGGGCCGCGCTTGCACACCAGCGTCGCGCCCGAAACGGCGCGCACCGCGCGCAGCGCCGCGATCGTGTCGGTCGAGCCGCCGGCGATGTGGAACTCCTCTTCGGTGCCGACGATCAGGTCGAAGAGCGGCAGCGTCTCTTGCAGCGAAGCGGTGACGCGGGCGCTTTCGACGAAGCGGCTCTCGCCGTCGCCATGGCCGGCGACGCCCCAGAGGTTCGGGCGGTAGTCGATGTCGAGCGCGGTCTGCCCGCCCGAGGCCTTCGCGATCGCGAGCGCCTTCAGCACGGCCGCGCGGGGGCCGGGGTGGCTGAGGTGGGTGCCGGTGGCCACGACGGCGCGGGCCGAGGCGACGAAGCCCTCGTCGATGTCGGCCTCGCACAGCGCCATGTCGGCGCAATTCTCGCGGTAGAAGATCAGCGGGAACTGCGACTGATCACGGATGCCCAGGATCACCAGCGCGGTCAGCCGCTCGGGGTCGGTCGTCACGCCGCGCACGTCGACGCCGTGGCGCACCAGCTCCTCGCGGATGAAGCGGCCCATGTGCTCGTCGCCGACGCGGGTGATCAGCGCCGACTTCATCCCCAGCCGCGCGGTGCCGCAGGCCATGTTGGTGGGCGAGCCGCCGATGTACTTGTCGAACGATCCCATGTCCTCGAGCCGGCCGCCGATCTGCGCGCCGTAAAGGTCGACGCCCGCGCGGCCGATGGTGATCACGTCCAGTGTCTTCGTCATGGGATCCTCCCCGGGGTCTTCGGCTTGCCGGCCCGATCCGGGCGGCGGGTCAGTGGTCAGGCGGTGGCGGCGTTGACCGTCTCGAAGGTCAGGCTGCGGTGGAACTGCTCGTGGAAGGCGATGAAGGCCGTGGTGTGCGCCTGCTCCATGTGGACGGCATGCGCGGCCTCGTCGCGCCAGCTCTCGACGAAGACCAGCCGGTCGGGATCGTCGGTGCAGGTGTAGAAGTCGTAGGCGAGGCAGCCCGGCTCGGCCCGGGTCGCGGCCTGCGCCGCGGGCGCGCGCTCGAGGATGCGGGCGCGGGTGCCGGGCTGGCAGTCGATGGTGATGATGAACTTGTACATCTCAGGCCTCCTCGATCTCGGTCAGCGCGACGCGGCGGCGCTCGGTGGCGCTGATCCGCGCGGCGTCCAGCACGGCAAGCGTCGCGATCGCCTCGTCGGTGGTCACGGGCGGGGGGGTGCCGTCGCGCAGCGCGGCGGCGAAGCCCTCGTAATAGGCGTGGTAGGCCCCGGCCTCGGACGGCACGCGGATCCGGCCGTCGGCGGTCGAGAGCGTGCCCCAGCAGGTCTCGGGTTCGCGGCCCCAGCCGGCGGGGTCGTCGGCGGGCCGCGCCCCGGCGAAGATCGCCTGCGCCTGCACGTCGCTCGATTGCGCGACGTAGGACCCGGCCGCGCCGTAGAGCCGCAGTTCCCGGCAGTGCAGGCGGTTGAGCTTGCTGGCCGCGATATGGCTGTGCGCGCCCGAGGCATGCAGGATCGTCAGGGTGAAGCCCGCATCCGTCCGCCCCTCGGGCAGATCCACCATGTCGAGCTGCGCATCGACCGACACCGCCGGCCCCATCAGCCACAGCGCCTGGTCGACGACATGCGCGCCGAGGTCGCGCAGGAGCCCCCCGGTCGGCCCGGCCTCGAGCGTCGCCGGATCGTCGAAGTCCATCCGGCTGTGCAGCCGCCAGGGGGTGCCCGCCGCGCCCGCGTCCATCAGCCGGCGCAGGGTGCGGATGTCCGCGTCCCAGCGCCGGTTGTGATAGACGCCAAGCAGGACGCCCGCTTCCGCCGCCGCCGCCGCCAGCGACCGCCCGGCGGCGGCCGAGGGGGCGAAGGGCTTGTCGGCGATCACCGCCACGCCCGCCGCCAGCGCCTCGCGCACCAGCGCGTCACGGGTCTGCGGCGGGGTGGTGATCGTCACCGCGTCGCAGGTCCCTGCGGCCAGCATCTCGGTCAGGCTGGAAAAGACCGCGGTGCCGGGCAGGTCGGCGCGGACCGCGGCCACGGTCGCGGGGGCCCGCGCGACGACGCCTGCCAGCGTCACCCCGCGCGCGGCCTGGATGAACGGCACGTGGAAATGCCGCCCTCCCGTCCCGTAACCGACGACCCCGATGCGCATCCCCCGACCCCCTTCAGCGAATGATCGTCGCCTTGAGGGCGTCGATCGAGGACTGGATGCCGGCCTCGGTGGACATGGTGAAATCCTCCATCTCCAGCGAAACCCAGCCGTCGTAGCCCATCATGCCCACGACCGAGAAGAACTCCTTCCACCACTGCAGGTCGTGGCCGGCGCCGACGGCGACGTAGTTCCAGGACCGGTTGGCGACGTCGGTGACCTCCTTCAGTTCCAGCAGGCCGTTGACGTCGGCGAGGCCGCGTTCGATCCGCGTGTCCTTGCCGTGGACATGGTGGATGGCGGGGCCGAGCGCGCGGGCGACCGCGATCGGGCAGGCGCCCTTCCAGAACAGGTGCGAGGGGTCGAGGTTCATGCCGACCATCGGGCCGACCTCGTTGCGCAGCCGGAACAGCGTTTCCGGGTTCCAGACCAGCATGGCCGAGAAGTTTTCCAACGCGATCTTCTCGACGCCCGAAGCGGTCGCATGGGCCACGAGGTCGTGCCACAGCGGGAAGGCGCGGTCTTCCCACTGGTAGCGGTCGCGCTCGGGCATCTCGGCGGGCCAGGACTTGGTGTAGACCAGCCAGTTCGGCACCGTGTCGCCGGGCGCGGCCTCGGGCAGGCCCGACATGGTGACGATCTTGGTCACGCCGATCTCGCCGGCAAGGCGGATCGTGTCCTCCATCTCCTTGCGGTGGCGCGTGCCCATCGCGCCCGGGTCCAGCGGGTTGGCCGAGCAGTTCAGTGCCGCGATCTTGAGGCCCCGGGCCTCGATCTCGGCCAAGCGCGACTTGAGAAGCGCCTTGTCGGCCAGCAGCGTCTCGGCCCGGAAATGCGGGGCCGGCGACCAGCCGCCGCCGGTCATCTCGATGCCCTCGACGCCGAGCGCCACGCATTTGTCGAGCATCTCGGTGAAGGGCAGGGCGCCCATCACGTCGGTGCAGATCGAAAGTTTCATCGTCCCGGTCTCCGATCAGGCGGCCTTGCGGACCGGCGCGGCGTAAAGCGCCGGCTTGTCGCGCATGGCGATGGGTTCACGCGCGCCGCTGGCGACCGCGCGCAGTGCCGCGTCGCCCACGAGCGTCGCGGCATAGCCGTCCCAGGTGGACGGTCCGGTCGCGGTGCCGGCGCCCGCCGCGACGATCCATTCGCGGAATTCTTGGTCGTAGGCCTCGATGAAGCGCTCGCGCCAGTCCTCGGGGATCGCCTGGCGGATGCCATGGGCGTCGGTCACGACGGTCGCGGGGCGGTTCGGCAGCGCGGCGATGCCCTTCTCGCACGAGGCCTCGCCGCGGATGTCGTAGCCGTAGGCGATATTGACCGAGATCTCGACATCGACGATCGCGCCGCCGGCCATGTGCAGCATCACCAGATGCGGGTCGCGCAGCTCGCCACCCTGACGCGACCGGCGCGGCAGGCGGACTTCCACGGCGGCGATCTCGTCGTCGAGAAGCCAGCGCGAGATGTCCGCGTCATGCACCAGCGTGTCGTTGAGCGGCATGTCCGAGGTGTAGAGCCCCGCGGGCACGCTCGCGTTGCGGTGCACCGACTTGTAGATCAGCGGTGCCCCCAGCGTGCCGCCGTCCAGCACCGCCTTCAGCCGGCGATAGTCGGCATCGAAGCGGCGCATGAAGCCCACCTGCACCAGCCGCCGCCCGAAGGCGACCTCGGCGTCGATCACGCGCAGCGCGGCCTCGGCCGAGGTGACCAGCGGCTTCTCGCAGAACACCGGCTTGCCGGCGGCGATGCAGTCCAGCAGCTGTTCCTCGTGCGCGGGGCCCCACGAGCAGATCACCACCGCGTCCACCTTGTCCGAGCGGATCAGCTCGGCCGGGGTGGCGAAGACCGTCGCGCCCTTCGGAGCGGCGGCGGTGGCACGGGCGGCGTCGATGTCGGTCACGCCCGTGACGGCGACGCCCGACAGCACCTGCGTCAGGCGGCGGATGTGGTCCTGACCGATCATGCCGGTCCCGATTACTCCGACGTTCAAAGTCATGTGTCCGACCTCACTTGAAATGCTTGTCGAGATAGCGCTGGATCTCCGAGCGCATGAACTTGCCCGAGGCGTCCATCCGGTCTTCCCAGGCGAAGACGCAGGCGGTCATGATCCCGTCGAAGCCGATCTCGGCGAGGGTGCCGAAGAAGTCGTCCCACGGGACCTCGCCCTGGCCGATGTCGAGATGCTGGTGGATGCGGGCCTGGGTGCCGGGCGGGTTCAGGATGTAGCGCAGGCCCGAGCTGGCCTTGTGGTTGAACGTGTCGGCCACGTGGACATGGGCCAGCACGTCGGCGCATTCGCGCAGCATCGCCTTGGTGTCGTCGCCGAAGTAGTAGGTGTGCGGCGCGCAGTACAGGAACTTGACGTTCTTCGAGTTCACCGTGCGGATGATGTCGACCGCCGGCTGCAGCTGCTCGACCCAGTCCTCGGGGTGGGGCTCGATGTGCAGCATGATGCCCTCGCGCTCGACGATCGGCACCAGCTCTTCCATCGAGCGCCACCAGGCGTCCTCGCAGGTCTCGATCATGCTGCCGGTGTGGCAGCAGTAGCAGCCGCCCTTGTCCGGGTGCGGGCCGCGGCCGAATTCCGAGTTCATCGTGTCGACGCCCAGTTCGACCGCGATCTCGATCGCGCGCTTCCAGTGGCGCACGGCCGCCTGGCGCTCGGCCTCGTCGTTCGAGGCCCAGCGGTACATCGGCAAGAGCGACGAGATGCCCACGTTGGCGTCCGACAGCGCCTTCTTGAAGCTCTTCACCCGTTCGGGGAAGACGCGCGGCGCCTTGAACCATTCGAGGAAGTCGGCGCGGGGGCTGAGCTCGATCCACTCGTAGCCAAGCTCGGCCACCTTCGAGGGCAGCTGTTCAAGGCTCAGGTGTCGGTGCATGAACGGGTCGAGTGCGATCTTCATGGTCTTTGGTCCTCCTCCCGGAAGGATGCGTCGTCCGGTCCGGTGGCCGCGCGGGGCGCACCGGGGGTCTGTCTTCGGCGGTGGCGACCGTCAGGCGACGGTGGCGCGCGAGGCCGATTGCGGCGGGTGGCCGTCGTGGGTCTGCATGTAGCCCTCCATCGCGGCATCGAGATCGGCGAGCGCCTCGCCACCGGCCATGAGGTCGGTGATCTCCTCGCGGCTCTTCTCGCCGCGGCGGAAGTTGGCGGCGACGGCCCCGCGGATCAGCACCGCGAACTGGTCGCCCACGGCCATCGCATGGGTCACCTGGTGGGTGATGAAGATCACCGCGATGCCGCGCTTCTTGGCCTCGAGCACGATGCGCAGCACGTGGCTGGCCTGCTTGACGCCAAGCGCCGCCGTCGGCTCGTCGAGGATCAGCACGCGCGCACCGAAGTGCACCGCGCGGGCGATCGCCAGCGACTGGCGCTCGCCGCCCGAAAGGCCGCCGATCAGCCGGTCGCCGTCGTCGATCCGGGTGATGCCGAATTCCTGCACCGCGCGCACCGCGGTCTCGTTCGCGGTCTTGCGGTCGAAGACCTTGAAGGGGCCGATGCGCTTGGTCGGCTCGCAGCCGACGAAGAAGCTGCGCCCGATGGTCATCAGCGGGAAGGTGCCGCCGAACTGGTGCACCGTGGCGATGCCGCGGTCGGCCGCGTCCTTGGGCTTGGCGAAGGCCACGGCCTCGCCATCCATCAGCATCGCGCCGGAGGTCGGCCTGTGCACGCCGGCGAGCGTCTTGATCAGCGTCGACTTGCCGGCGCCGTTGTCGCCCAGCAGGCACAGCACTTCGCCGGCGCGGACCGAAAGGTTGATGTCGTGCAGAACGTCGATCGGCCCGAAGGACTTGTTGACGTTGCGAAGTTCCAGAACCGGTGCGGTCATGGGATGATCCTCACGCTTTGGAAGGGCGCTTGCGGCGCGGTGCGTAATCCAGCGCCAGCGAGCGGAAGCTGTTGTTCATCAGCACGGCGAACAGAAGCGTGGCGCCGATGATCAGGCTCGACCAGTTGCGGTCGATCTGGGTGAAGTAGATGCCCTGGCTCACGATGGCGAAGGTCAGGGTGCCGACGAAGATCCCGGTGATGGATCCGAAGCCGCCGGTCAGCAGCACACCCCCCACCACCACCGAGACGATGGCGTTGAAGATGTAGTTCATCCCGCCCGAGACCTGGGCCGAGTTGAACAGGATCGCGCCGCACATCCCCACGAAGGTCGCCGCCGTGGCCGACAGGACGAACAGCCAGATCGTCATCTTCGTGGTGGGGATCCCGGCGTTGCGGGCGCTGACCTTGTCGCCGCCCATGGCGAACAGCCAGTTGCCGAAGCGCGAGTGGTGCACGACAGCCCAGGCGATGACGGTGATCGCCAGCCACCAGATGATGATCACCTGGAACGAGCCGCCGATCAGTTGGCCGAAGATCGTCTTGGCCCAGACCGGCGCCGCGAGCGGCACCGAGGCCTTGCCCGTGAGCAGCACCGAAGCCGACAGCACGATCCCCTGCATCGCGACCAGCGTCGCCAGCGTGATGATCAGCGAGGGCACCGAGGTGCGCACGGTCAGGATCCCGTTCACCAGCCCGACGCAGACGCCGAGGCCGAGGGTGGCGAGGATGCCGATCTCGATCGGCAGGCCGTAGTGGCCCGACAGGATCGAGATCGTCATCGACCCGGCCGGGATCATCGCGCCGATCGAGATGTCGAGTTCGCCCGCGATCATCAGCAGCCCGACCGGGATCGCGACGATGCCGAGGTTGGCGGCGAAGTTCACCCAGCTGGCGGCGCCGAACAGCGTGCCGAGGTCGACGCCACCGAAGACCACGAAGAACGCCACCACCGCGACCAGGCTGAACAGGGCCCCGGCCTCGGGGCGCCTGAGAATGCTTCCGACGAGGAGGTCGTACATCGTCTCAGCCTTTCTTCTTGGTGTAGGACAGCGCGAGCTGGCGGAAGGTGTCGTTCATCAGCACCGCCAGCAGCAGCAGCGCCCCGATGATGACCGAGCCGAGGTTCGGGTCGAAGCTGGTGAAGTAGATGCCCTGGTTGACCATCGCGAAGGTGATGGTGCCCAGCACGATCCCCGCCACCGACCCGAAGCCGCCGGTCAGCAGCACCCCGCCGATGACCACGCACATGATCGAGTTGAAGATGAAGGCCTGCCCGCCCTGGACCTGCGCGCTCTGGTAGACCATCGCCTGGCTGATGCCGACGAAGGCCGCGGCCCCGCCCGAGAGCATGAACAGCTTGACCGTCAGCGGCGCGGTCGGGATGCCGGCGTTGCGGGCGCTGACCTTGTCGCCGCCCATGGCATAGATCCAGTTGCCGAAGGGGGTGAAGTGCAGCAGGAACCCGATCACCAGCGCAAAGCCCAGCCACCAGAAGATGGTCACCTGGAACATGCCGCCGATGAAGGTGCCCATCGCCGCCTTCCAGAACGGTCCCGGCACCACGTTGGTCGAGGTCGAGCCGGTCAGCGCCACCGACAGGCCCAGCGTCAGGCCCATCACCGCGAACATCGTCGCGATGGTCACGATCAGCGACGGCAGCCCGGTGCGCAGCACCAGCGCCGCGTTCACCGCGCCCACGGCCAGGCCCACGCCCAGCGCGGCGGCGATGCCGACGATCTCGGGCAGGCCGTAATAGCCGCACAGGATCGCGAAGGTGAGCGAGGCCGCGGGGATCACCGCGCCGACCGACAGGTCCAGCTCGCCGGCGATCATCAGCAGGCCGATCGGGATCGCGACGATGCCGATCTCCGCCGCGACGTTGAGCCAGCTCGCGAAGCCCGCGGGCGAGACGAAGATCGCGCCCGAGGCGATGGTGAACAGGCAGAACACTGCCAGAAGCCCGAGGACCGAGCCCGTTTCCGGGCGGCGGATCAGCGCCCCCAGCGACCGGGCCGGGGCGGGGCTGCCGCCGTTCGCGACGGCGGGTTGGGTAGGTGTGACGGCGACCATGCGTCCTCCCTGAAGCAGCGTTTCGCGTGTGGTGTGTCGTGGGGATCGCCCGCGCCGCCGCGGGGCGGGCGATCCGGTCACGCCAGGCCGGTGCGGCTCAGCGCGTGCCGGCCTTCACGCCGGCGATCGTGGCATCGACGTTGGAGCTGTCGATGATGCCGGGGCCGGTCAGGATCTCGCGCGTCGGCACGCTCAGACCGTGATTGACGCGCGCGTTCAGGATCGACACCGCGAGATAGCCCTGCAGGTAGCCCTGCTGGTCGACGGCGCAGGCCATCGTGCCGTCCTTGATGGCGTTCAGCACGGTCTCGTTGAAGTTGATGCCGCAGACGGCGACCTTGCCGGTCTTGCCGGCCTGCTGGATCCCCGACAGCGCCGACACCGAGTCGCCGTCGCCGACCGCGAAGATCGCGGTGATCTCGGGGTGTTGCAGCAGGTGCGCCCGCACCGCCTGCGCCACCGCCGTGGCCGAGCCGAACGAGGTCGCCGGCAGCGGCAGGACCGAACCCTCGCCGCCCGCGGCGGTGATGCCCTCGACGAAGCCCGCGCAGAACTGCTCGACATTGGCGGCGCCGGGCAGGGTGTTGACGCAGACGCCCTTGGTGTTGCCAAGCTTGGCCAGATGCTCGCCGCCCGCGGCGCCGGCCTTGCGGTCGTCCGACCCGACGTAGTTCATCGCGCCCAGCCGGTCCGCCGCGGCCAGACCGCCGGCGTTGTAGATCACCAGCGGGATGTTCTTGGCGACCACGGCCTGGAAGGCGGGGTCCATCGCCTCGGGCACCCAGTCGGGGCCGACGATGGCGTCTGCGCCCTGGTCGATCGCCTGGCGGATCAGCTCGGCCGCGTCGACGCCCAGGTTGTCGTAGTTCTGCGGCCCCAGCCAGGTGACCGATCCGCCCTGCGCCTCGGCGACCATGCCGGCATCCTCGGCGCCGCGCTTGACGATCGACCAGAAGGGATCGTCCGGCTTGCCGCCGATCACGAAGATGTTCGCGGCCATCGCGCTGCCGGCGGCCCACGCCCCGACAAGCGCCACCATCGCGGTGGTGGCGAGCCTGCTCTTGATCGTCATATCCGTTTCCTCCTCCGCATCCCCGCTCCCACAGGGATGCCTCACGCAACATCTGCTACCGAATCCGGGAGGGTTTTGAAATCTCCGCGAAGATGGATCGTTGCAATTGTCTCAAAGAATGTCATTCATGATGACACGGCGAGGAGGAGGAACCCCGACATGAATCGACCCACGATCTCGGATCTCGCGGCAGAGGCGGGGGTCTCGGTTTCGACCGTGAACCGGATCCTCGGGGGCGGCGCCTCGGTCCGCGGGGCGACGATCCAGCGCGTGCAGGCGGCGGCCGAAAAGATTGGTTTCTATGGAGTCGGCGCCATCGAGGACCGGCTGCGCAAGACGACGCCCCACTATCGCCTCGGCTTCCTGCTGCAGCAGTCGAGCCGCGAGCTTTACCAGCTGTTCGCGCGCAAGATCGTCGAGGCGAGCCGGGCGCGGAAGGACGAGGTGATCGAGCCGCTGGTGGATTTCGTCGACCTGCTGACCCCCGAGAACATCGCCGCGCGGCTGCGCGCGCTGGGCCGCGAATGCGACGCGGTGGCGGTGATCGCCGCGGATCATCCCGTCATCGGCAACGCGATTCGCGACCTGCACGAGGCGCGCACGCCGGTCGTGACCTACATCACCGACCAGTCGGCCCCCGAGCGGGCGGCCTTCGTCGGCATG
This sequence comes from Frigidibacter sp. MR17.24, assembly GCF_037095655.1. Classification (NCBI taxonomy): domain Bacteria; kingdom Pseudomonadati; phylum Pseudomonadota; class Alphaproteobacteria; order Rhodobacterales; family Paracoccaceae; genus Frigidibacter; species Frigidibacter sp. MR17.24. The sequence continues at coordinate 81,472 of NZ_JBAWKE010000003.1, read as the reverse complement.
AACAACTGGAAGATGGGCCGCACCGCCGCCTATCTCGTGACGCGGATGACGCACGGGCCGGGGCGGGTCGCGGTGTTTCTCGGCAATTTCCGGTACCTCTGCCAGGACGTCGCCGATGCCAGTTTCCGCGCCTATGTCCGCGAACACGCGCCGCATCTGATCGTCGAGGAGGCGCGCCCGACCAACGAGGAGGCGAGCGAGGCCTACCGCATGGTCAAGGACCTGGCGGCACGGCATGAGGACCTCGCGGCGATCCTGATCTTCGGCGGCGGCATCTCGGGCGTGCTGCGCGCGCTGCGCGAGATCCCCGAGGCGCGGCGGCGCGAGATCCGGGTGATCTGCCGCGACATCGGCCCCGAGACCCGCAAGGGCCTGTCCGAGGGGCTGATCACCGCGGCGCTGTGCCATCCGCTGGACGCGACCTCGGCGCTGCTGGTGCAGACGATGATCGACGTCCTGCGCGCCGAGGGGCCTGCGGCGACCCTGCAGCGGATCCTGCCGTTCGAGATCGTGACGCCCGAGAGCGTCTGACCGGCCCGCCGGCGCGCAGTTCTTCCACTGTCGAGGCCACAATCGCGACCGAGGCGGCAGCCTGCGGATTGCCGGAAGCGGGTCGCCACTTGGCTGGCGACCTGCGCGTCGGCCATGTCCCGACGAAGCCCGGCATCTCGGCGCTGGCGCCCGCCCAGCTGCGGTGCACGCCGTCCAGTACTGTCATCATCAGGTTGTTCGGTCTCGGGCCCCGGTGGCGCACGAGGCAATCGACGACGGATAGCAGCCCTCGGCGCTGCCGGTGCCGTCAGGCTGGTGGCCGCTGGCGCAGGCCGCGTCCTACGGCAGCCCGCCGCCCTCGACATCGTCGCAGCTGCGGCGGGCCGGATCGCCGTCAGGCAAGGCGGTGCGGGCGCTGCACACGCCTGCCAGCACGCGGGTCGGCGTCATGAGGCATCGGCCGCTCGGGGACGACGAAGCCCTCGGTGTCGAAGGGCGGGGCCCGGGGTTCGTTCGGATCGGGGACGGTGCGATTGCCACGGTCGAATTGACGCTGGTGTTCAAGCGCAAGGTCTCGAGGATCTTCCAGCGCGGCCGCATCGCGGATCGCCTCGAAGCTGTCGATGCCTGCATCCGTGAACGCGGCCTCGAGCGCGTCGATGGCCTGCGCCGAAGGGGGCCCGCGCATCGTTGGAATGTCGCCGATGCCAACGCGGAGCCACCTCCCGGTCCGACCTGCCACGCGGCGCGACAATCCGATTGCGGGATACCGAGAGCGATCTCATGCGTTTGTCAGAGAAGGCCGGCCCTTCTGCGCGCACGGGCGACGGCGAAGACCGGCGATTTCCCGCCGAGACCCAGCCCCGGGCGCCCGACCGGTCGACGCAGACGGCACAGGGCGATATGTGCGCAAGCGCACATGCGCGCGATTGCCTGACGGCGGGGAGGGCCGGACGAGAGATGCAGGACAAGGGCTTCGTCACCTTGGAAGACGTCGCGGGCGCGACCGGCCTGTCGCGGGCACAGGTCAGCCGGGCCCTGCGCGGCGATCCGGGCGTGAAGGAAAGCACCCGCCAGATCGTGCGCGAGGCCGCCGACCGCCTTGGCTATGTCCCCAACCTCGCCGCGCGGCACCTCGCCTCGGCCCAGGGCACGAATGTCGGCATCCTGATCGGCGAGCCGCTGAACCCGTTCCAGATCCGCATGGCCCACGCGCTCGACGCGGCGCTGGCGCGGGTCGGGCTGGAGGCGACTCTGTCGCTCAGGGCCCAGACCGACGAGGATGCGGTCTCCGAGGCCGAGCGGCTGCGCGGACTGCGCATCGCCGGACTGATCATGGTCGCCACCCCGCGGCGTCCCGCCGCCATCGCCCAGATCGCGCAGCGCCAACCCTGCGTCTACGTCGGCGAGCATGTCGAGATCGCGCGCCTGAGCACCATCGGCGCGCGCAATGCCGACGGCGCCCGGCAGGCGGTCGAACACCTGATCGCCCGGGGTCACCGGCGGATCGCGCACATCACCGGCGGCATCGCCCCGGGCTCGGCCGAGCGGCAGCGCGGCTATCTCGCGGCGATGGCGGTGGCGGGACTTGCCCCGATCGAGGTCGAGGGCGACCACGATTTCGCCTGCGGCCGGGGCGCGGTCGACGCGCTGCTGGCCCTGACGCCGCGGCCGACGGCGATCTTCGCCGACAACGACTTCTCTGCCTTCGGCGCGATCAACCGGCTTGCGGAATGCGGCCTGAGGATCCCCGAGGACATGTCGATCGTCGGCTTCGACGACGTGCCGTTCGCCAGCGGCAGCCACCTTGCGCTGACGACGATCCGCCAGTCCTGCCAGCCGCAGGCCGACGCCGCCGTCCTGGCGCTGCGCGCGCGCATGGCCAACCCGTCGGCGCCCTACAGCAGCCGGCTGCTGCCCGTCGAGCTGGTCGAGCGGCGCAGCGTCGCGGCACCGCGCCCGGACTGAACCGAGGACCCGAAGGCAGGAGGCAGGGGCAGGGGCAGGGCGCCCGCCGGGCTGATCGCCGACGGCCGTCAGGCCCGGGACGCGAGGCCCTGCCAGTCCGACACCGCGACCTGCCGCAGAAGCGGCAGCAGCAGCCGCTGCCCGGCCGTCGTCTCCTCGCCGGCGCGGGTCATCATCCCCACCGGCCCGGCGGTCGCGGCCATGTCGAAGGGCAGGGCGGCCAGCCTCCCCGCCGCCAGATGCGCCGCCACCAGCCCGCGCGGAACGATCCAGACCGCGTCGCCCCCCAGCACGTGCATCAGCCCGAAGCTGGGCGCCGCCGTCTCGATCCGGTCGGGCGGCAGCGGCACGCCGGCGCCGACCAGAAGCCGCCGCACCGCCGGGCGGATCGCGTCCTCCTGCGGCGGATAGACCACGGGCCAGTCGACCAGCCGCTGCAGGTCGGATGACGACAGCAGCGGATGCCCGGCGCGGGTCACGCAGGCGATCTCCTCGGTGCAGAGCTGGGTGAAACTCAGGTCGCCCATCTGCTCGGGCTCGGCCAGCCTGCCGACCAGCAGGTCCAGCTCTCCGGTCCGAAGCCGGCGATGCAGCTCGTCATGCGGGCCCTCGACCAGTTCGAGGCGCAGGTCGGGCTTGGCCCGCGCCAGCGCGGCCACCAGCCCGGGGCCAAGCCCCGCGGCGGCCGAGGGCTGCATCCCGATCCGCACCCGCAGACCCGTCTCGCGCGCGAACCCGCCAAGGCCGGAGATCCCGCGGTCGAGCGCCCCGAGGCTCGCCTCGGCGAAGCTGAAGAAGAACGCGCCCTCGGCGGTCGGCGTCACCCCGCCGCGGTCGCGCGACAGCAGCCGGGCGCCCAGGATGTCCTCAAGCTCGGCCAGCGTGCGCGAGATCGCGGGCTGCGTCAGCCGCAGCTGTTCGGCCGCGCGCTTGAGGCTTTGCTGCCGGGTGATCGCCACGAAGGCCTGCAGGTGCCGAAGCTTGATCCGCGCGTCCATGATTGCCGATTTCGATAACTAACATTCCAAATAACTCATTTCAGTTTTCAATTTCAATATGTGAAGCTCGGGATCGAGGAGAGCATGGGGGGAAGCATGCGCACACAGGTCGCCATCATCGGCGGCGGTCCGTCGGGGCTGCTGCTTGGACAGCTGCTGCACCGCCGCGGCATCGACGCCGTGGTGCTGGAACGCAAGACCCGCGACTACGTGCTGGGCCGCATCCGCGCCGGCGTGCTGGAACAGGGGCTGGTGAAGCTGTTGGAGGAAGCCGGCGTCGCGGACCGGCTGCATGCCGAGGGGCACGAGCATGACGGAACGCTCGTCGTCTACAACGGCACCAGCTTCCGCGTCGACTTTCGCGAACAGACCGGATCGGCCGTGGTGGTCTACGGCCAGACCGAGGTCACGCGCGACCTTTACGACGCCCGCCAAGCCGCTGGACTGCGGACGGAATTCGAGGTCGAGGATGTCGTGATCCACGGCGCCGACACCGCCGCGCCGTATGTCACCTACATCCGCGACGGGGCCGAACGGCGCATCGACTGCGATTTTATCGCCGGCTGCGACGGCTTCCACGGCGTGTCGCGCAAGTCGATCCCCGAACACCTGCGCCGGGAATACGAGAAGGTCTATCCCTTCGGCTGGCTCGGCATCCTGTCCGAGACGCCGCCGGTCGCGGACGAGCTGATCTATGCCAATTCCGAGCGTGGCTTCGCGCTGTGCTCGATGCGCAACGACCACCTGAGCCGCTACTACATCCAGTGCCCGATGACCGACCGCGTCGAGGACTGGAGCGACGAGGCGTTCTGGGCAGAGCTGAAGCGCCGCCTGCCGCCCGAGGTGGCCGACCGGCTGGTCACCGGCCCCTCGATCGAGAAGTCGATCGCGCCGCTGCGGTCCTTCGTGACCGAGCCGATGCGCTGGGGGCGGCTGTTCCTGTGCGGCGATGCCGCCCACATCGTGCCGCCGACCGGGGCCAAGGGGCTAAATACCGCTGCCTCCGACGTAAATTACCTGTACCGCGCGCTGGCCGAGTATTACGACAGTGGCAGCGAGGCGGGGATCGACGCCTATTCCGAGCGGGCGCTGGCGCGGATCTGGAAGGCCGAGCGGTTCTCGTGGTGGTTCAGCGGGCTGATGCACCGCTTCCCGGACCAGAGCCCGTTCGACGTGAAGATGCAGGCGGCCGACCTGGGCTTCCTGAAGGACAGCGAGGCGCAGAAGCGCGCCTTTGCCGAGAATTACGTGGGGCTGCCCTACTGAGGTCCCGCGGGGCCTCGGGGAGGGGCCCGCAACACAAGGTCTGCTGAGGAGGAAAGACCCGTGAAGATGCCGTTCAAGACCACCGTCGCGACGCTCGCGCTGGCCGCGGGCACGATGATCGCCGGCCTGACCGCCGCCGCCGCGCAGGAGGTGACGCTGCGCGTCCACCACTTCCTGTCGGCCGAGGCGCCGATCCAGAAGGGCGTGCTGGAGCCCTGGAAACAGATGGTCGAGGAGAAATCGGGCGGCCGCATCGCCGTGCAGATCTTCCCGGCGATGCAGCTGGGCGGCAAGCCGCCGCAGCTGTTCGATCAGGCCCGCGACGGGATCGTCGACGTCTCGTGGACGCTGCTCGGCTACACCCCCGGCCGCTTCCCGATCTCGGAAGTGTTCGAGCTGCCGTTCGTCGCGGGCTCGGCCACCGCCACCACCGAGGCGCTGCAGCAGTTCCAGGCCAAGTACCTGACCGAGGAACTTGCGCAGGTGCACCCGCTGCTGATCCACGCGCCCTCGGCCTACAAGATCCACACCCGCGACAAGCTGGTGGAAACGCTCGCCGACCTGTCGGGGATGAAGATCCGCGCCCCGTCGCGCACGATGACCGACGGGCTGAACGCGCTCGGCGCCGTCGCCGTCGGCATGCCGGTGCCCGAGGTGCCGCAGGCGATGACCACCGGCGTGATCGGCGGCGCGGTGATCCCGTGGGAGGTCTTCGGCTCGCTCCGGCTGGAATCGCTGGCGAAGTACCACACCGAGATCGGCGTCGAGGACGGCGGCCTGTCGACCTCGGTCATGGCGCTGGTGATGAACCAGGCCAAGTACGACAGCCTGCCCGACGACCTGCGCGCCGTGATCGACGAGACCACCGGCGCGACCCTCGCCGCGATCGCGGGCCCGGCGTTCGACGCGGCCGAGACCGCGCAGCGTGACGCCGCCATCGCCGCTGGCGGCACCGTCGCCGTGATCCCCGAGGCCGAGCTTGGCGAATGGCACGCGGCGTCGCAGCCGGTGATCGATGCCTGGGTGAAGTCGATGGACGACAAGGGCCTGGACGGCAAGGCGATCCTCGAGGACGCCCGCGCGATGATCACCGCGGCCGGTCAGGGCTGACGGCGGGCAGGGCGTAAGGCAGGCAGGGCTGAAGGCAGGATACGGGACCACAATGACGAACGACCTTCCCGACCAGACCGAAGGGGGCGCCCCGCGCGCCCCCCGCTGGCTGGCGCTGCCAGTGCGCGTCTTCGCCGGGATCGGCGGCGCGGTCCTGCTGGCGATGATGCTGATGACCGTCGCCAGCGTGGTCCTGCGCGGCACACTCGGGCGCCCGATCGCGGGCGATTTCGAACTTGTGGAGCTGGCCAGCGCGATCGTGATCTTCTGCTTCCTGCCGATCTGCCAGATGGAGGGCGGCAACGTGGTGGTCGACTTCTTCACCACCAGCGCCTCGGCCCGGGTGCAGCACCTGCTCGAGGCGCTCGGCGACCTTCTGTACCTCGCGCTCGCGGCGCTGCTGCTGTGGCGCAGCTGGCATGGCGCGGTCGAGATGCGGATGTACGACGAACAGACCATGGTCCTGCGCCTGCCGGTCTGGTGGAGCTTTGCCATCATCCTGCCGGCGATGGCGCTTCTGGTCGCGACCTGCACCGCGACGCTGGCGCATCACCTGCGCGCCGCGGTCCGGGGAGAGCGGGCATGACCGGCATCGCCGCCGGGCTGACGGGATTTGCGGTGCTTCTGGCGCTGATGGCGATCCGGGTGCCGATCGGGGTGGCGATGCTGGGCGTCGGCATCGGCGGCTACGGCCTGTACACCGGGGTGACGCCGCTGCTCGCGTTCCTCAAGACCTCGACCTACTACCAGTTCTCGACCTATTCGCTGTCGGTGATCCCGCTGTTCGTGCTGATGGGCGAGTTCGCGACCAAGGCGGGGCTCAGCCGGGCGCTGTTCCGCACCGCCGCGGCCTTCCTCGGCCACCGGCCGGGCGGACTTGCCATGGCCTCGATCGGGGGCTGCGCGGCCTTCGGGGCGATCTGCGGCTCGTCGCTGGCCACAGCGGCCACCATGGCGCAGGTCGCGCTGCCGGAGATGCGGCGCTACAACTACTCGGGCGCTCTGTCCACGGGCTCGCTCGCGGCGGGCGGCACGCTCGGGATCCTGATCCCGCCCTCGGTGATCCTCGTGCTTTACGCGCTGATGGCCGAGCAGAACATCGCCAAGATGTTCATGGCGGCGATCGTGCCGGGGGTGCTGGCCGCCATCGGCTACATGATCGCGGTCGCGGTCTTCGTGCGGCGCAACCCCGGCGCCGGGCCAGCGGCACCGCGCGCCTCGTGGGCGGAGAAACTGGCCGCCCTGCGCGAGACCTGGTCGATCATCCTGATCTTCGGCCTCGTGATCACCGGCATGTACCGCGGCTGGTTCACCCCGACCGAGGCCGCGGCGATCGGCGCCTTCGGCACGCTGGTGCTGGCGGTGCTGCATGGCGGGATGCGGCTTTCGGGGCTGGTCGAGTGCATCCGCGGAACGGCCCGGACCACCGGCATGATCTTCCTGATCCTGCTCGGGGCCGAGACGTTCAACGCCTTCCTCGCCCAGACCCAGACGCCGATGCTGGCGGCGAACATGATCTCGACCTCGGGGCTGTCGCCGATGCTGGTGCTGCTGGCGATGCTGCTTTTGTACATGCTGCTTGGCTGCGTCATGGACTCGATGTCGATGCTGCTGCTGACGATCCCGATCTTCTATCCGATCATCGGCGGGCTGGATTTCGGCATGCCGCGCGAGGACACGCTGATCTGGTTCGGCATCCTTGCGGTCGTCGTGGTCGAGGTCGGGCTGATCACGCCGCCGGTGGGGATGAACGTCTTCGTCATCAACGGCATGGCCCGGGACGTGCGCATGGCCGAAAGCTTCCGCGGCGTGATGCCCTTCCTCGTCAGCGACATCATCCGGATCGCACTGCTGATCCTGTTCCCGGTGGTGACGCTGGGGGTGGTCCGCCTGCTCGGCTGACCGTCGACGCCGCGCCGGCGGGGCCGTCCCCGCTGGCGCAGCACCCGCCTCTCCGATAGGTCCGTCGGCAACGGCGCCCGCCGGGCGACAGGCGATTGTCCTCCGGCTTGGTGACCAAGGTCACAGACTGCAACGCCCGCTTCAGGTAGAACGGGCCTGTCAGTCGCATCCGGGGACGGATGCCAAATCGGAGGTCTGGACATGGGCTGCAACGTTGGCGGGATCGACCGCGCCCTGCGCATCGTGCTTGGCGCGGGGCTGCTGGCACTTGCGCTGGGGGGCATGCTGCCTGCGGGCACGGTCGGCGTCGTCGCGGGGATCATCGGCCTTGTCCTCTTGGCGACGGGCCTGTTCAGGTTCTGCCCCGCCTACCTGCCCTTCGGCCTGCGGACCTGCCGGAAATGAGCGTCGCGACCGGGTTCACGCCGCTGGCCTCTGCGCTGGGCGGTGCGCTGATCGGGCTGGCGGCGGTGCTGCTGATGGCGCTGCACGGGCGCATCCTTGGCGCGACCGGGATCCTGTCGGGGCTGATGCGCGGCGGCGACGGCGCCGACTGGCGGCTGCGCGCGGCGCTGGTCGCGGGCATGATCGCGGCCCCCGTCGCGATTGCGGCGCTGACCGGCTGGCACCCGGACATCACGATTCCGGTCGGGCGCGGCGCCATCGTCATCGGCGGGCTGATCGTCGGCATCGGCGTCAGCTTCGGCGGCGGCTGCACATCGGGGCACGGCGTCTGCGGCAATGCCCGGCTGTCGCGCCGCTCGATGATCGCGACACTGTGCTTCATGGCCACCGCCTTCGTCACGGTCTACGTGACGCGTCACCTGATCGGAGCCTGACATGCGCCTGCTGACCGCCCTGCTGATCGGCCTTGTGTTCGGAAGCGGCATCGCCGTGTCGGGGATGATCGACCCGGCGAAGGTGTTGAATTTCTTCGACATCGCCGGGCAATGGGACCCGAGCCTTGCCTTCGTGATGGCCGGGGCGCTTGCCGTGGCGATTCCGGGCTACCGCATCGTGCTCGCGCGCCGCGCCCCGGCCTACGCGCCGCGCTTCCAGCTGCCCGAGACCCGGCGCATCGACCCGGCGCTGGTCGGCGGCTCGGCGCTTTTCGGCATCGGCTGGGGCATCGCCGGCTTCTGCCCCGGTGCGGCGCTTCCCGCGCTGGGCACCGGCATCCCCGATGTCGTGCTGTTCGTCGCGGCGCTGCTGGCCGGCATCCTCGCGGCACGCGGGCTCAAGCGCCTGCCGCGCCTCTCTCCCACGCCTCCCTCCGCCTGAACAGGAGTATCCTGCTGTGACCCAGTCCTATGCCACCGATCACGCCCAGAAACCCGAGGTCACCGGCTTCTTCGATCCGGCGACCAACACGATCTCCTACGTCGTGAAGGATCCGGGCTCGCCGTCCTGCGCGATCGTCGACAGCGTCATGGACATGGACTATGCGGCAGGTCGCATCACCTACGACCATGCCGACCGGATGATCGCCTTCGTGCGCGACCACGGCCTGACGCTGGAATGGCTGATCGAGACGCATGTCCATGCCGATCACCTGTCGGCCGCGCCCTACATCCAGGGCGTGCTGGGGGGCAGGCTTGGCATCGGGCGCAACATCACCCTCGTGCAGGAGACTTTCGGCAAGATCTTCAACGAGGGGACCGAGTTCCAGCGCGACGGCTCGCAGTTCGACCGGCTGTTCGACGACGGCGACCGCTACCGGATCGGCACGCTGGACTGCGTGGCGATGCACACGCCGGGGCACACGCCGGCCTGCATGACCCATGTCATGGGCGACGCGGCCTTCGTCGGCGACACGCTGTTCATGCCCGACGGCGGCTCGGCCCGGGCGGATTTCCCCGGCGGCGACGCGGGCGAACTTTACGACTCGATCCAGAAGGTGCTCGCGCTGCCGGGCGACACCCGGCTGTTCATGTGCCACGACTACGGCCCGAACGGCCGCGACATCCGGTGGGAGACGACGGTGGCCGAGGAGAAGGCGCACAACATCCACGTCGGCGGCGGCCGGACCAAGGACGAGTTCGTGAAGTTCCGCACCGAGCGCGACGCCCAGCTGGCGATGCCGAAGCTGATCATCCCCTCGTTGCAGGTGAACATGCGCGGCGGAGAGCTTCCGCCCGCCGACGAGACCGGAAAGCGGTTCCTGAAGGTGCCGCTGAACGGGCTGTGACCGGCAGGCCGCGACGCCCCGTCATGCCGGTGCGCCGGATCGGTCCGCGTCCCGTGCGCCGGGGGAGCGGACGGGCGCCGGGCCCGCCTCTCGCGATCCCACTCAGGCGACCGGGCGTCATGCACGACGCGACCCTCCCGCCGGGCCTATGCTGACGCCCAGACCGCAACCGGAGACAGGCCCATGTACGACGCGCTGCATTACGCTCTCGGGGGCCTGTCGGGCGGGCTGGTCGGGCTGACGCTTGGCCTTGTCGGGGGCGGCGGCTCGATCCTCGCGGTGCCGCTGATGGTCTATGTCGTCGGCGTGAGCGACCCGCATGTGGCGATCGGCACCTCGGCGCTGGCGGTCGCGGTCAATGCGGCGACAAGCCTCAGCCACCATGCCCGGGCCCATACCGTCAAGTGGCGCTGCGGCGCGATCTACGCCGGGGCGGGGGTGGTGGGGGCGCTGCTCGGCTCGACGATCGGCAAGGCGATCGACGGGCACAGGCTGCTGTCACTTTTCGCGCTGCTGATGCTGGTCGTCGGTGCGCTGATGCTGAAGAACCGCAAGGCCGAGGGGATCCCGGGTGCGCAGTGTTCGCGCGAGAATGCGGCGCAGGTCGTGGGCTTCGGCCTCGGGACCGGCACGTTCTCGGGCTTTTTCGGCATCGGCGGGGGCTTCCTGATCGTGCCCGGGCTGATGGCCTCGACCCACATGCCGATGATCAATGCCGTCGGCACCAGCCTCGTCGCCGTGACCGCCTTCGGGCTGACGACGGCGCTGAACTACGCGGCGTCGGGGCTGGTCGCCTGGGGCATCGCGCTTGTCTTCATCGCGGGCGGCATCGCCGGCGGGCTTGTCGGCACTTCCGCCGCGCGGCGGCTGTCCGGGGCCGGCACGCTCACCACTGTCTTCGCCTGCCTGATCTTCGTCGTCGCCGCCTACATGCTGGCAAAGAGCTGGAACGCGGGCTAGGGCCGGACGGCGGAGATCGAGGAACCCGGTGGAGCGATGACGACCGCGCCGCCAGCGCTCGATCCGGGCCTGTCGGCAAGCGTCAGGTGGCTGTCGCGCCGCTTCATTCAGGATATCCTTTCGGTTTGCAACATCCTGTCACAGATCGAAAGTCGGAGTTCAGGGTAGCGCGTACCCGTGTGTGGTTTCACGCTGAAGGGCGACTTGGTCGCTGGCGAGGTTAGGGCAGGGCGGTGTCACCTTCCATGAGTTTGTCGCGGAAGACCTCGGCGGGTGTTCGATAGCCGAGGCACTTTCTCGGCGTCGCGTTCAGCTGTTGACAGATCGCGTTGACCTGCCGGGTAGTGAGCGTCTTCGGATCGACCTCGCGCGGCAGCCAACGGCGGACCCGGCCGTTGGTGTTCTCGACCGTGCCTTTCTGCCAGGGCGCCTGCGGGTCACAGAACCAGGTCGCGACGCCAAGGCCGGCCTGCAGATAGGGCCAGGCCAGGAACTCCAGCCCCCGGTCGAAGGTGATCGAGCGGCGGGCATGGGCCGGCAGCGGCGAGAGGCTGCCGATCAGCCCGTCCATCACCGGGCGCGAGCGGCGATCGGCATTCTTCATCAGCACGGTGAACCGGCTGACGCGCTCGACCAGCGAGGTCAGGTTGGTGCCGCCGAACTCCTTGCGGAACTGAATCAGATCGCATTCCCATGACCCGAAGACGGTCCGCGCCGTGACCTCGGCCGGGCGGTGCCGGATGGAGATTTCGTCAGCAAACCTAATACGTTGGGGCTTGCGCCGGCCTCGGCCGCGGCGCTTGCGGCGGTGGTCGGGGAGGTGGCGCCAGAGCGCGATCGCCTGACCGTCCTTCGAATAGACGTATTGATAGATCGTCTCGTGGCTGACGCGCTGCGGCGCCTGTTCGACCTTCAGGCGGCCGGCGATCTGTTCGGGTGTCCAGCCCGCATGCAACCGGTCCACGACCGCGGTGCGCAGCGCGGGATCGCGGATCAGCTTGCGCTGATTGGCACGCCGGGCCTCGGCCATCGCCTGCGCATTGGCAGCGTAATAGCCGGAGATGTGGCGCAACTCGGCATCATGGAAATGGTTGCGCCGCAGCTCGCGGAAGATCGTCGAGCGGTGACGGCCAAGCCGCGCTGCGATCTCGGTCGCAGGCACCTTTGCCTCACGCCAGCGCGCGATCTTGCGCCGCTCGTCGAGGCCGATATGCAGGTAAGGGGCTGGCATGCGAACTCCTCCTTTGTGCAAGACATTGATCTTACGACAAAGTCGCAGTTCCAACTTGAATCCACCCGACTGCACTGAGTGTAAACGCAAAGCTGAAACGTCACCTTAGCTGCAAAGCGAAACTGTCACCGGAGCGATGTCGGGAGCGGCTGGACAGGCCGTAGATCCCCATCAATCGCAGGTCTGTCCAGCCGCGGCGGCGGAGGTTCCGGTGAGTTTGCGACGGCGCGGCGGTGTCCGGTCGAGGCTCGTGCGGCCGGTTTTCTTGTATCCGTTCTTCGCGCTCGACGGCGGCACGCGCACATCGCGGACGGCTTTTTCCTGCTCGGTCTTGATATAGGTCAGCACCTCCGCGAGCCGCTTGTTCTCGGTGATCGCGGCATGGGTCACGCGTTGCTGGTGCGGATCGAAAAGGCGGAAGGGAAGGGCCATGCCCTTGTGACGCACCTGCAGCCGTCCATCCGCAAATTCGTAGAGATCGACATAGGTCCCGGCCGCGGCGCGGGCCAGGTCGTTGTCCTCGAGGAGAAGCTTCTTGCGATCGTAGGTGATCGTCAGGGTCTTCGCGAGCAGGCGCTGGTCGCGCAGGCACAGCACCTCGCGCAGCGCATCCGGGGCGAGGTTCAGCGGTCGATGAAGGTTTGTGGTCTGCGCAGGCACCTGGGCGAAGCGGGCGTTGTGACGCGCGATGAACCCGTGCAGGAACGCATTGGCCGCATCCATGTCCGAGATCCCGGCAAGCCTGAGTTCCTTCACCAGTCGGTCCTGCAACGTGCGGTTGGCGCGCTCGACCCGACCCTTGGCCTGGCTGGAATTGGCGCAGAGGATCTCGATGTTCAATTCGGCCAGTGCCCGCCCGAACTGGGTCATCCCATTGGAATGCATATTGGGTTTGGGAACCCGGAACACCGTGTGCTTGTCTGAGTAGAAGGCCACAGGGCGGCCATGCGTGGCCAGATAGCGCTCGAGCGCCCCGAAATAGCTGAAGGTGCTTTCCGAGGGCACGAACTCGAGATGCATCAACCGGCTCGTCGCATCATCGATGAAGACCAGAAGCGTGCAGGGAGCGGCGCGATCTTCGAACCACCGATGTTCGGATCCGTCGATCTGGATCAACTCACCGATGCAGGCCCGGCGCAGACGCGGCTGATGCAGGCAGTGACGATGCTTGCGCGAAACCCAAAGGCCCGCCGCGATCATCCATTTGCGCAAGGTCTCGCGCGAGACAGTCAGGCCATGATCCTCGGCCAGCTTCTCGGCCGCGAGCGTCGGCCCGAAATCCGCATAGCTCTCCCGGACGAGCGTCAGCGCATAGTCGCGCCGCGCGTCATGAATGCGATTGCTCGCAGCGCGACCGCGAGACTGGTGACGAACAGCACAGGCGCCGAGCCGCCGGTACCGCTGAAGCAATCGGAACATCTGCCGACGACTGACCGCGAGAATGCCGGCGCCCGCATCCACGCTCAACCGTCCATGCTCGACCTCGACAAGGATCTCGATCCGCCGCAGCTCGCGCTCGCTCATCACAATCCATCCCATGATCGCTCTCCCTCGATCCCAACCGGGAAAAGGAGAGTGACACTTTCGCTTTGCTCATGGGTGACAATATCGCTTTGCGACTACACTGAGTGTGACTGCCAATCCTGATTATGTATTTACAATTTAGTTTATAGAGGGCTTTGTAGTGCGACCGAGCGTCCATGCGCCACAAGCGGTTGCGCCTCGATCCCAGGTCAGGTCCCCAGAAGCTCGCGCGCTGCGGCCTCGATCTGCGCGCTGGGATCCGGCCAGCGCGCCGGGGCACCGGCGGAGTGCCCGAAGGGGGACAGGATCGGCCGCAGCTCGGCACCGGGGACGCAGGCGACCTCGATCGCGTTCTCCTCGAGCGTGAAATAGCGATCGGTGTCGCAGGGCATCACGATCGCCCGGGCCCGCACGGAGGCGAGCGCCGAGTGCCAGGCGGCGGCTGGCACCCCAAGGTCCGCCGACGCCCAGGTGTCGAGCATCGCGATCAGGTCGGCGGCCTCCCAGCCGAGGTGATCGCGCTCCCAGTCCAGCAGCAGCGCCTCGAGACTGTCGAAGCCCGCGGCGCGCCACATCTCGTCGCGGAAGAACCGGGGCGAATAGGCCCAGCCGCAATAGGCCCGCCCGAAGGCGCGCAGCCCGGCCTCGGGCGCGGTGGCATAGGCGCCGCCCTGCCAGCCGGGCTCCATCGTCAGGGCTGCGCGGATGCCCTCGAGAAAGACGCGGTTCTGCGGCCAGCAGCGCGCCGCACCGCACACCGGCAGGATCGCCTTGACCCTGTCGGGCCACATGGCCGCCCAGTGCCAGGCCTGCAGCGCGCCCATCGACCAGCCCTGCACCAGGGCGAAGCCGCGGATGCCGAGGGCCTCGGCCAGCAGCGCCTGCGCCCGGATGTTGTCGGCGATGGTGACCAGCGGCCAGGCGGCGCGGGCGGCCGGCGTCGGGGCGTGACTTGGCGAGGTCGAGCGGCCGTTGCCGAACATGTCGACGGCGACGATGAAATGCCGGCCGGGATCAAGCGCCCGGCCCGGGCCGATCAGCGCGTCATAGCTGTCCGATGTGCCGGTGTAATGCGACGGCAGCAGGATCGCGTTGCGCCCGTCGGGCGCCAGCTGGCCCCAGCTTCTGTGCGACAGCCAGGGCTCGATCGGGAAGGATCCGCCCGCCGGCACGAAGCCGGCGAGGGGAAACCTGCGGGGCGAGGCGCGCTCCATCGTCAGAACAGGTGGCTGTAGCGCTCGATCTCCCAGGCGCTGACCGTGAGGTGGTATTCCTGCCATTCCTCGGACTTGTAGCGGATGAACTCGTCGCGCAGCTCGCGCCCGAGCACCTCTTCGACCAGCGGATCGGCGGCGAAGGCTGCCACCGCCTCCTGCAGGGTCTGCGGCAGGAAATCGATGCCGCGCGCCGCCCGCTCCGCCTCGGACATGGTGTAGAGGTTGTCCTCGTTGGGCGCGCCCGGGTCGATGCGGTTGCGGATCCCGTCAAGCCCGGCCGCCAGCGCCAGCGCCGCCGCCAGGTAGGGATTGACCGCGCCGTCGGCGTTGCGGCTTTCGCAGCGCCCGCCGCCGGCCGGCACCCGGACCGAGTTGGTGCGGTTGTTCGATCCGTAGGAGTTGAACACCGGCGCCCAGGAGAAGGTCGCCATGCCGCCCTGGCGGACGAGCCGCTTGTAGCTGTTGACCGTCGGTGCGAAGGCCGCGCAGAGCGCGCGCCCGTGCTTGAGGATCCCGCCGATGAAGTGATAGCCGGTTTCGGTCAGCCCCAGACCGCGCGGGTCATCGGCCGGATCGCAGGCGAAGAGATTGGCCCCCGTCTGCAGGTCGCTCAGCGACATGTTGAAATGGGCCCCGTTGCCGGTGCGGTCGGCGAAGGGCTTGGGCATCATCGTGGCGATCAGCCCCTCGTCCGCCGCATAGCGCTTGGCCATCATCCGGAAGAAGGTCACCCGGTCGCAGGTCTCGAGCGCGTCGGCGAAGCGGAAGTCGAACTCGAACTGACCGTTCGCATCCTCGTGGTCGAACGAGTACAGATCCCAGCCCAGCGCGTCGATGGTCTCGGCCATGCGGTCGAGCCAGCGGAAGTTGTCCATGAAGCTGCGCAGGTCGTAGCAGGGCTTGGTCAGCACGTCATCGGCGGTCGGCGTCTCGAGCCGGCCGTCCTCGGTCTTGCGCAGCAGGAAGATCTCGCACTCGACCCCGAGGTTGAAGCCGAAGCCCATCTTCGCGGCCTCGGCCAGCTGGGTCTTCAGCGCGACACGGGTGTTGAGCGCATAGGGCGCGCCCCGGAACTCGTTGTCCGAGGGGAACCACGCCACCTTCGGCTCCCACGGCAGCTGGATCCAGCGGTCCAGATCGGGAACCGAGGTCAGCTCGTCGTCGTTCGGCGCCTGACCCAGCCCGTCCAGCGCATAGCCCGTATAGCGTTCGGAGCCATGCGCCATGTGGGCAAGGTGCGGCAGCGGCACCACCTTGCCCTTGGGCACGCCGTGGATGTCCACGTAGGCGCCCATGCAATACTTGACCCCGCGCTCTTCCAGCTTGGCACGGAGCGCCTCGATCTCTGCGTCAGACATTCGGATGATCCTCGGTTCCGTCCCGGCTTCAGGCGGCGATGCGGAGTTCGACGACGCGGCTCTGGTCGGCCCAGGTCTCGTAGCCGGTCAGTTTCAGCGCCATCTCGCCCTCGATCACCTCGCCGATGTACGAGATCGGCAGCGGCTCTTCGGTGGTGTCTTCGCCGTAGTTGATGCAGAACTGCTGGCGCGGCGAGTAGAAGCAGACCGCGCCCGCGACCTTGCCGTATTTCGCGATCCGCTCCCGGCCCACGTCCTGGGTCAGGTACTTGTTCTCCCACGGCGCGACGAGCGGCAGGGTGAAGAAGATCAGGTCGCCGTTCAGCTTGGCATGCTGCAGCATCGACTTCATCGGCAGCTTTTCGCGGAACTGGGCGCACAGCTGCGGCGCCTTGTCCTCCCAGATCTCCATCCGGCAAATGTCGGTGCCGTCAACGCTCAGGACGAGTTGCATGTCTATCTCCGGATCTCAGGCGGTTTTCTGCTTGCGGAAGGCGGCGCCGAGGCCCCAGGGCAGGATGTAATCCACCCACATGTGCAGCCGGTTGGCATAGCCCAGCGCGGCATGCGACAGCCGCGCAAGGTCCTCGGTCGTGGTGCAGAGCTTGGAGGCGTCGACATAGAGCCGCCCCATCTCGGCCGCCGACGGCAGCGACACGAAGTCGAAGAACGCCGCCTTGTAGCCGATGATCTGGTCGATGATCGCCTGCAGCGTCTTGAGGTCCGCGTCGGTATCCTCGCAGACGCGGATGATGCCCCAGAGCATCTCGTCGGCATAGGTGCGCGCCTCGCCCTCGGCGAAGATGATCGTGGACAGGTACTGCCCCCGTGCGCCGGTGTTGCGCGGCACGATGCCCTTGCCCAAGTCCGTCACGTCGGGCGGGCTTTCCATCCAGATCTTCTCGCGCTCGGCCTCGAACCGGGCGATCGCCTCTTCCAGGGTCATGGTTCTCTCCTGTTGCCGGCTCTCTCCTGCGGACGGGGAGCCTGTCAGGATCATTGTCGGTGTTGATTGATTGTTCAAATTTAATTTTGACCGCCCGCCGCTGGCGATCCGGGGCGGCAAGACGCCGATCAAGCCCTCACATGCAAAGTCACGAGGAAAATATCGGGAAAATCCGGCCGGGTCGAAGCGCGTCCGCACGGCGGCGCACCCCGTTCCGGCACGGGGAGCTGAACAGAATCTTCAAGCCAAACATCAATTTTGCCGGGTAAATCACGGCGATTCGCGGGCCCAGCCAGACAGAACCGGCCTGCTTGGGATGCAGATGCGTGGAAATGGCGCCAAAAGATTCCGCAGATGCGCGAAGTTCAGGACCAAGCCCGGAAACGGCCCGGTTTGCCATTCCCCCATGGGGCGATGTGCCGCCAGAAATTGAACACACAATCAAACAGGGTCGGCCCAACCTGCCCGTCGCCCGTCCGCCGGACGGGTTCCAACATGGAGACGATGATGAAGCTGCACCTCCCCGCCGGCCTCCTCGGACCGGCCAGCCTGATCGCCGCGAGCCTCGTGCTTGCCGCCCCGGCCTCGGCCGAGGGCTTCCCGCCCCGCACGCCGATCCCCGCGCTGGACGCGGTCCCCGAAATCGCGGCGATGCTGCCGGCCGCGATCCAGGAGAGCAAGACGATCAGGCTGGTGACCGACGCCAACTACCCGCCCTGCCAGTGGCACGACGCCGACGGCACGATGGTCGGCTACGAGGTCGACATCTGGGACTCGCTCGCCCAGGTGCTCGGCGTGACCCTCGATGTCGAATCCATCGACTTCGCGGGGCTGATCCCCGGCGTGCAGGGCGGCCGCTACGACATGTCGATGGAATGCATCACCGACCGTCCGCAGCGCGAGGAGGTGGTGAGCTTCGTCAACCACTCGCTGACCTACGGCAACGCCGCCTACTACCTTGCCTCGAACAGCGCGATCGTGGCCGACGACCCGAAATCGCTGTGCGGTCTGAAGACCGCCGGCCAGAGCGGCACCGACTTCCTCAGCCGGCTGGCGACCTTCGGCAAGTGGTGCACCGATCAGGGCCTGAAGGACCTGCAGATCAGCGAGTACCCGCAGCAGTCGGCCGTCCTGCTGGCGCTGTTCTCGGGCCGGATCGACTGGGCGCTGTCGGATGCCTCGGCGGTGGAAGAGGTGCGCGCGAACAACCCGGTCGAGATCGGCACCATCGTCGACCCGACCGAAGAGCGCCACTACCTCGGCATCGTCGTCGCCAAGGAGAACACCGAACTGCAGCAGGCGCTGCAGGCCGCGCTCGAATACATGAAGAAGCAGGGGACCTATGACGCGATCTTCGCGAAATGGGATCTGGAACATGCCGCGCTGAGCGAGTTCGGCATCAACATGACCACGACCAAGCCGCTGTCGCAGTGATCCTGCCTTTGGGCCCGCCGGTACGCCGGCGGGCCTTTCCGCTTCCGGACTGGACCCCATGACCGAGATGTTCGACCCCCGCCGCGCACCGACGCGAAGCCTGCGCGACACGCTCCTGCAGGCGATCTCGCCGCGCCGGGCACTGCCCGCCGTCATCGGGCTCGGGCTGCTGCTGACGGTGCTCGAGAATGTCGCGACCAACCCGCGCTTCCAGTGGGACGTCGTCGGGCAGTACCTGTTCGCGCCCACCGTGCTCAACGGCTTTGCGACCACGCTGTGGCTGACGGCGGTCACCATGGCGATCGGCGTCATCCTCGGCATCCTGCTCGCGCTGATGCTGACGCAGGGCGGCACCACGGCGAAGACCTTCGCCGGCGGCTACATCTGGTTCTTCCGCGGCACGCCCGTGCTGGTGCAGCTGATCTTCTGGTACAACCTCGCCGCGCTCTACCCGCGCTACGCGATCGGCATCCCCTTCACCGGCATCACCTTCGCCGAAGGCTCGTTCAACGATCTGGTGACACCCTACACCGCCGCGATCCTCGGGCTGGGCCTGAACGAGGGCGCCTACATGGCCGAGATCGTGCGCGCCGGGCTCGACAGCGTCGAACGCGGCCAGCGCGACGCGGCCAAGGCGCTTGGCTTCAGCCGCATCAGGACCCTGCGCCTCATCATCCTGCCGCAGGCGATGCGCTTCATCGTGCCCCCCACCGGCAACCAGACCATCGGCATGCTCAAGGGCACCTCGATCGTCTCGATCGTCGCGCTCTGGGACCTGCTCTACTCGGTGCAGACGATCTATTCGCGCACGTTCCAGACCATACCGATGCTGATCGTCGCCTCGATCTGGTACCTCGTGGCGACCAGTGTCCTGACGCTGATCCAGAGCCGGATCGAGCGGCACTACAACCGCGGCTACCGCCCGCGCAGCACCGACGCCGAAGCGCCGCGCTGATCGCCGGAAAGGACAGACCCTTGGAATTCGGTATCTTCAACCTGATGTCCTATCGCAACCACCCGGCCGGCGTGCCGGGGGTGATCGCGGACACGCGCGAGATGGTGCGGCTGGCCGAGGACGTGGGCGTCGACGTCGCCTGGTTCGCCGAGCATCACTTCACCAACTACTCGATCTCGGTATCGCCGCTGATGATGGCCGCCCACATGGCCGGCGCCACCAGCCGCATCCGGCTGGGCACGGCGGTGATCGTGCTGCCGCTCTATCAGCCGCTGCGCGTCGCCCAGGAGATCGCGCTGGTCGACCAGCTGTCCGGCGGGCGGCTGGTGCTGGGGGTCGGCACCGGCTACCAGCCGTTCGAATTCGACCGCCTCGGGGTCGAGGTCGGCCGGCGCAACGAGATCTTCCTTCAGCACTGGGACCTGCTCGAGGCGGCGCTGACCACGGGCGAGATCGCGGGCGACACCGCCGCGCGCGCGGGCCTGCCCGAGACGCCGGTCCTGCTGCGCCCGGTGCAGCGCCCGCTGCCGCCGCTGTTCGTCACCGGCGGCGATCCGCGGATCCTTGGCCGGCTCGGCCCGCTGGGGGCGACGCCCTTCATCACCGCGGGCTGGCGCGGCACGCCGGCGCTGGTGCAGATGGCGGCGAAGGCGCGCGCCGACTGGACGGCGGCCGGGCTGGACGGCGCCGCCCGGCTTGGGGTGCAGCAGTATGTCTGCGTCACCGACAGCCCCGAAGAGGCGCTGATCGCCGCCGACTGCGCCCGCTTCGTCGGCCGGATGGCAAGCGGGCTGCGCGCGACCGAGATCGCGCGCCGCGGCCCGATGATCGACGCGCCTCCCCTGCCCGATGAACCGCCGCTGGAGACCTTCCGCGACAATGTCATCATCGGCCCTGCCGATCACGTCATCGAGCGGATCCTGGACGAATGCACCCGGATGCGCCCGACGCATTACAACTGCTTCTTCCAGTTCGGCGAACTGCCGATGAGCATCGCGCGCCGCTCGCTCGAGACCTTCGGCGACCGCGTGCTGCCGGTGCTGCGCCGCGCGCTCGCCGACGCGGCCGTCACCGCCTGACCCCTTCAGAAGCCTGCCCCCGGAGCCGCCATGACAGACGCCCTGCCCCACACCGCCGGCATCGACCGCCTTGCCGAGCCCCCGATCGCCGAGATCGAGGCCCGCGTCCACGGCGGCCGCGGCCAGACGCTCGCGGATTCCGAGACGCTGCCCCCCGAGGCCTACACCTCGCAGGCCTTCTTCGAGCGCGAGCGCGAGATGATCTTCCGGCGCGGGTGGATGGCACTTGGCCACGTGGCGCAGATCCCCGAGGTGGGCGACTACTTCACCATCGACCTGCTGGGCGAGCCGATGGTGGTCGTGCGCGCCGCGGACCGGATCCGGGTGCTGTCGCGCGTGTGCCTGCACCGCTGGGCGCCGGTGGTCTCGGGCAAGGGCAACGCCAAGATGTTCTCCTGCCCGTTCCACCGCTGGGCCTACGACCTGACCGGCCAGCTGCGCAGCGCGCCCTTCATGGACCAGGCCGCGGGCTTCGATCCCAAGGCCTGCAAGCTGCCGGAATTCCGCGCCGAGGTCGTGCTGGGGACAATCTACGTGAATCTATCGGGCGATGCCGAGCCGCTGGCGCCGCGGATGGACGGGCTGGCGCGGGAATATTCCAACATCCCGCTCGACGATCTGGTGATCGGCTTCTCGGTCGAATTCCCCTGCCCGTTCAACTGGAAGATCGCGGTCGAGACCTTCATGGAATGCTATCACCACATCGGGGCGCATTCGAAGACGCTGCAGCCGCATTCGCCGGGCGGCGACAGCTACGGCGTCTTCAAGGAAGACCCCGAGCAGGGCTGGATCGTGGCGCGCCACCCGCTGCGCGCGGATCTTGGGCATGAACACGCGCTGACCCCGGGCCTGCCGGTGTTCGAGGACTGGACCGAGGAGCAGATCCGCATCGGCAGTCTCTACCACGTCTTCCCCAACCACCTCGTCGGCACCTCGGCCAACGCGATGCGCTGGACCGCGGTCCTGCCGATCTCGGCGACCGAAAGCTGGTGGATCCGCCACTACCTGGTGCACCGCGACGCGCTCAAGGATCCGGGCTTTGCCGAGCTGATGGCGCGCCTGAAGACCAGCGGCGACGTGATCGCCAAGGAAGACCTGGACGTCAACACGTTGCAGCAGCGCGGCGCGGCCTCGCGCCTCGCCCGCCCGGGGCGGCTCAGCCACCTGGAACTCCCGGTCTGGCAGCTGGCCGACTGGGTGCGCGACGGCATCGGCGGCGGTCGCTTCTGAGCGCGCCAGCGAAAGGAACCACGATGGACTACGTCAAACTCGGCGCGAGCGGGCTCGAGGTGTCACGCCTCTGCCTCGGGTGCATGAGCTATGCCGCCGGCCCGACCGCCTCGCACGGCTGGCTCTTCGACAAGGCGCAATCGAAGCCCTTCTTCCGCAAGGCGCTCGACCTCGGGATCAACTTCTTCGACACCGCCAACGCCTATTCCGCCGGCGCGAGCGAGGAGACGCTGGGCGAGGTCCTGCTGCGCGAGGTCCGGCGCGAGGACGTGGTGATCCTGACCAAGGTCTTCAACCGGATGCGTCCCGGCCCGAACGGGGCCGGGCTGTCGCGCAAGGTGATCATGGCCGAGATCGACGCCAGCCTGCGCCGGCTCGGCACCGATCACGTCGATGTCTACATGATCCACCGTTGGGATCCGACGACGCCGCTCGAAGAGACGCTCGAGGCGCTCAATGACGTGGTGAAGGCGGGCAAGGCGCGCTATCTGGGCGCCTCTTCGATGTGGGCATGGCAATTGTGCCGCGCGATCGAAACCCAGAAGGCCAACGGCTGGGCGCGGTTCATCGCGATGCAGAACCACATGAACCTGCTCTACCGCGAGGAAGAGCGCGAGATGCTGCCCTATTGCCGCGAGGCCGGTGTCGGCGTGATCCCCTGGAGCCCGCTGGCGCGCGGCCGGCTGTCGCGGCCGGTCGGCGCGGGCAGCGACCGCGCCGCGACCGACGGCTACACGCCGCAGCTTTACCGCACCGAGGAAGCCTGCGAGGCCGAAATCCTTGGCCAGGTCGCGCAGATCGCCGCCGCCCGCGGCGTCTCGCAGGCCGAGGTGGCGATGAGCTGGCTGCTGTCGCGGCTCGGGATCGCCGCCCCCGTGATGGGCGCGACCCGGCCCGAGCATCTCGAGGCCGCGGCCCGCGCCCTCGACCTGACGCTGACCCCGGACGAGATCGCCGCGCTCGAGGCGCCCTACCGCCCGCGGCCGGTGATCGGCTTCGCCTGATCGCATGGCCCGCCGCACCGTGCCCCTGCCCAAGGACGACCCCGACATCATCGTCGCGGGATCCGGCGGCGCGGCCCTCGCCGGGGCCCTGCGCGCGGCCCGGGGCGGGGCGCGCGTCCTGCTGCTCGAGGCGACGGACTGCCTTGGGGGCACGACGGCGATGTCGGGGGCCGGCACCTGGATTCCGGCCAACGCCCGCGCCCGTGCGGCCGGGATCGCGGATGATGCCGACCGCGCGCTCGCCTATATCCGCGCGGCCAGCCCGGACGGCTGGCAAGGGTCCGAGGATCCGCTGTGGCAGGCCTTCGTCGCCGAGGCGCCGCGCATGATCGACTTCCTCGAACGCCACAGCGCCCTGCGCTTCGCCCTGGCCGACGATCCCGACCCCTGGCCTGCGGCGCCGGGCGCCCTGCCACGGGGCCGCATGCTGTCGCCGCGGCCGCTTCGCGCCCGGGTGCCGGGGTTCCGCCTGCAGCCGGCGCATGTGCCGCATGTCCTGACCTATCAGGAGCTGAAGTCCCGCGATCCCTGGCACCACCCGCTGCGCACGATCGCGGCGCTGGCGCCGCGACTGGCCTGGCGGCTGGCGACCGGGCGGCGCGCGCAGGGCAGCGCGCTGATCGCGGGGCTGGCACGGGCCGCGCTGGCCGCGGGGGTCGAGATCCGCACCGGCTGGCGCGTCACCGGCCTCGACCGCGCGGCGGGCGGGGCGGTCCGCGGCGTCTTCGCCGAGGGGCCCGATGGCGGGCGGCGGCGGATCGGGGCCGCGGCGGGCGTGCTGCTGGCGACGGGCGGGTTCGAACGCGACCTGTCGCGCAGGTCGCGCCACTTCGCGGGCCCGGTCGATCTGGTCGCCTCGTCGCCCGGCAATCTCGGCTGTGCCGCCCGCATCGCCGAGGAGATCGGCGCCGAGCTTGCGCACATGTCCGAGGCGAATGTCGCCCCCGCCCTGCCCGCCCGGCTGCGCGGCCGCGCGCTTCCGATCGGGACCTTCCACCACCGCGAGCCGGGGGCGATCCTCGTCGGGCCGGACGGGCGGCGGTTCGTCGACGAATGGGCCTTCAACCTTGGCGAGGTGCTGCTGGAACGCCGCGGCGACGGCGCGGCGGCGCATCTTCCCTGCTGGCTCGTCGGGGATGCCGCCGCGCTGTCGGGGGCGCCGATGCTGCGCTGGTTCCTGCGCGCGGCCCCGGGCTGGGCGCGCGAAGCCTCCGATGCCACCCGGCTCGGCGCGACGCTGGCGCTGCCCCCGGGCGCGCTCGAGGCGACGCTCGCCGACTGGAACGCCGGTGCGGCACAGGGCCGGGATCCCCGGTTCGGCCGCCATCTCGATCCGTGGTCGGGTCCCGATCCGCGCCGGTTGCGGCCGCTGGCGGGGGCGCTCTGGGCCCTGCCCTTCAACCTCGTGTTCCTCTCGACCAAGGGCGGGCCGCGCACGGATGCCCGCGCCCGCGTGCTCGACCGCGACGGACGCGCGATCCCGGGCCTGTGCTGCGCCGGCGTCGCGATGGCCAATCCCTTCGGCACCCGCGCGATGGGCGCCGGCACCACCATCGGGCCGAACCTCACATGGGGCTGGATCGCGGGCGCCACCCTGCTCGACCGGCTGGCCACCCCCCCTGCAGACGTCGCGAAGGAGACCGCAGCATGACGAACGATCTTTCCGGCCAGGTGGCGCTGGTCACCGGCGGCGCCCAGGGGCTCGGCGCCGCGATCGCCGCCGGGCTTGCCGAGCGGGGCGCCCGGGTCGCGCTGACCGGCCGGTCGGACATGGCAGGGGCCGCGGCGACGGCGGCGCGGCTGGGCGGGCGCGCCTACGCGATGGATCTGACCGACCGCGGCTCGGTCGAGACGGCGTTCGACCGGATCGCGGCAGAGCTGGGCCCGCCGGAGATCGTGGTGAACAACGCCGGCGCCTCGGCACGCGGCAAGCTGCTCGCGCTGTCGGGCGACGACTGGGACCATCTTTTCGCGGTCCATGCGCGGGGTTTCTTCCACGTCGCGACCGCCGCCGCGCGCCGCATGATCGCCGCCGGGGTCGAGGGCGCGATCATCGGCATCGCCGGCGCCTCGGCGCAGCGCTGCTATCCCGGCGCGGGGGCCTATGCGCCGTCCAAGGCCGCGGTGCTGGCCGCGGCGCGGCAGATGGCGGTGGAATGGGCCCCGCACCGCATCCGGGTGAACTGCGTCCTTCCCGGGCCGGTGCGCCCCGCCGACGGCGCCTGGCAGGCCCACGAGCCCGCCCTCGCCGAGGAGGTGCTGAAGATCCCCTTGTCCCGCGCGGGAACGCCCGAGGAGGTGGCCGAGGCGGTAGCCTATCTGGCAGGCGCGCGGTATGTGACGGGACAGGAGCTGGTCATAGACGGAGGCAGCACGACCACGTGGTATATCCAAGGGTGAGCCGACCCTGCCGCCCCCCGGCGCCCAAGCCGATCGATCCGACCCCAGAAGCCCTGCCCTTGCGAGCCCGAGCATGAACGGTGACGACACCTCGACGACCCGGCCCCGCCGCACCGCGCGCTCGGTGCGCGCGCGCCGCGACAGCGACGGCAGCCTGACGATCCCGCCCGGATCGCCGCCCGACCTGATGTGCCGCGTCGCGCTGGATCTGTTTGCCGACCAGAATTACTCGAGCGTCACGATCAAGGACATCGCCCGGGCCGGGGGCATGAACCCGTCGCTGATCTACTACTACTTCGACAACAAGGAGGATCTCTTCATGAAGACGATCTCCCGCGTGGTCGAAGAGGCCTTCGCCCGCTTCGAGACGCTGACGCGCGACGCGACCTCGCCCGAGGCGCTGGTGTCGCAGTGGATCGAGATGCACGTGACCGATTTCGTGCGGCTGCAGAAGGTCGCGAAGATGAGCCTCGATTACGCAAGCTCGCACAACCGCACGCCGCTGGTCGACCGCGCCATCCGCGACTTTTACGAAAAGGAAGCCGCGATCCTCAGCCGGACCATCGCCGAGGGCATCCGCGACGGCGCGTTCCGCAGCGGCAACCCGGACGAGATGGCGCTGTTCATCTCGACCTTCCTGGACGGGGCGCTGTTTCGCAACGTCATGTTCCCGACCTTCAACTACCAGCGGGCGATCCGCTCGATGCGCCGGATCGTGCTCGACCAGCTCAGGGCGCCCGCCGCCGGTGAGACGCCGCGGGCGAAGTGATCCGCCGGCCCGACACGTCGTCGCCGTGGCCGGCTAGCGCCGCCGGCCGGTGGCCACCGGCGGCGGCGCTGTCGGGTCGGGAACAGCCTTGCCCCGGCCTTCGCGACGGCAGCGCTCGGAGCAATAGACGACGTTCTCCCAGTCGCGCTGCCACTTCTTGCGCCAGGCGAAGGGCCGGCCGCAGACCGGGCAGATCTTGCTGGGAAGGTCGGACTTGCGGCGCATCTACGCGGCCGGCGACCTGCGCCGCGCCGGGCGACGGCGCCGCCTGACGCGGGCGGATGCGGTCACCGGCACGGCCATCCTCAGCCCCCGAGCAGCGCGGAGAAATCGGCATCCAGCCGCGCGAGGCTGTCATCGACATGCGCCCGCTGCGCCGCGATCCAGTCCCGGTTGCCCGTCAGCCGCTCTCGTGCCGAGGCCAGCATGAGGTCCATCTCGGCCGGCTGCGGCCCGCCGGCGGTGGCGCGGTTGCGCACGATCGCGGCCGGGTCGAGCACGGCGCGGAACTCGGCCTCGGTCAGCGGGAATTCGGCCGGAACCTCGACACCGGACTCGGTCGCGGCCACGGTCTCGGCATAGATCCGGCGCACCTCGTCATAGGGGAAGTCGAGCGGCCCGATCCCCTGCTGGCGCGCGACGGTCACCATCTCGGAGGCGACGTGGTGCCCCTCGCGGAACGGCATGCCGTGTTCGCGCATCAGCAGGTCCGCCAGTTCCTGCGAGGCGGTCCAGTCGCCGTTCAGCTCCTCGAGCGCGCGCTCGGGGTTGATGCGCAGCGCCTTCAGCACCCGGTCGAGCCGGTCCAGCGCCTTGGTGCCCGCGGCGACCATCGCGGAATTGGCATCGTCATCCTTCGGGTCGGACATGCCGGGGGTGATGTTGTGGGTCTGCAGCATCGGCCCCAGCGCCAGCGTCAGCGCGGTCGAGGCATCCGAGCGGGTCGAATTCAGGATGCCCGGGTTGCGCTTCTGCGGCATCGCGGACGAGACATAGGTGTTGTCCCCGCCTTCCTCGAGCAGGATCCACGGCCGGCTCTGGGCATACTGGGTCATCACGTCTTCGACGAAGTTGCCGACATGCAGCGCGACCGAGGCGACGATCTGCCCGGCCTCCACCGGCTGGTCCATCGAGCTGATCTGCGAGGCGTCATAGGCATTCTCGACGGTGCCGGCAAAGCCGAGGTAGTCGGCCATCCGCTGCCGGTCGAGCGGCCAGCTCGAGCCGTTGAGCACCGTGGTGCCCATGGCGGAGCGGTCGATGCGGGCATAGGCCTGCCGGATCCGCTCGGCATCGCGGTCGAGGCCGGCGGCATGGCCCAGCAGCATGTGCCCGTAGCTGTTGGGCTGGGCCGCGACGCCGTTCGTGTAGTTCGGGACGATGGTGTCGCGATGCTCTTCGGCCAGGTCGACCAGCGTGGTGGCCGTGGTGTTCAGCTGGTCGGCCAGCGACAGCATGTCGTCGCGCAGGATCGCGGCGCGATAGGTCGCGTGCATGTCCTGGCTCGACCGGCCCGCGTGCAGCAGCGTCACGTCGATGCTGCCCGCCTCGATCAGCAGCGGCTCGAAGGTGATGACGGTCGAGGGGCGCTTGGCGCCCTCCTCGGCGCCGGCGGTGATCACGGTGTCGATCGCCTTGGCGATGCCGGGCACCTTGTCCGACGGCAGCAGCCCCGCCTCGCTGTTGATCACGGCCGTGGCCTTGTTGATCTGGCCGAGCCAGAAGAATTCGTCGCGCGTCGGCGCATCCTGTGCGGCCGCGGGCAGCGCGAGGCCGAAGACGAGCGCCCCGGTCAGCCCGCCAAGACGGCGCGCGGACGAGGACGGGCGCCCGAAGGCGCGAAGGGATTGCAGGGTCATGTCTCCTCCCAGAGATCACCGCGGGCACCAGCGGCCCGCTCGGACGCCCCGGGGCCGCTCGCGGCACGGGGAGGGGCCGGTCCGGGTGGGGCCCTTCCGACTATAGGGGCCTGTCGCCGCCATGCGACCCATGCGAGCCGTCTCGGCGGGTATCCGCCCGTGCCGCGTCGTCGCCGCGCGGTGCAAGGGGTCGATGTCCGTGGCGGCAGGATCCCGACCCACCCGTCACAGAGGCTTCGATCCGCGACCGGGTCTGTCGCGATCGCGAGGCGGCCAACGCGCGCGCGATCCGCCCGGATCGGGCCCCCCGCGTGCCAGCGACACCCGCCTGCCCCTGCCGTCCATCCGAGAGGGCATCGGCAGCACTGGCGACGGGGGAATCGCCGACGGGATCTGTGCGATCGGCCCGCCGGCCGGCGCCGAGGGTCTCGTCAACACGAAACGAAACCTCAACGGATCGCCCATATCGTCATCGCCGCAAGACATAAGCGCACAATTTTCATGCTGGCGGTGTCACGGCGGTGCCTCGCCGGCCGGCGCCCCATCGGGAAATCTCGGGGCGGGAAAAAGCATTTATATGATATTAATACATATTTCAGACGGAGTTAGAATTTATCTATCCAAAGCTGCGGATTTTTGAAGTTTCGCCCAAGCCCGTCTTGTCCGCACCTCTGACGTCAACGCCGCTCGATGAGGCGCCTCGGCGAGCCGCGAACGAAAGGGAACACCATGCTGGACCAGACTGTCCTTGACGAAACCCAAGCCCGGATCGACCTTGCGGCCGCGCTGCGGATGACGGCCCGCGCCGGTATGCACGAGGCGGTCGCGAACCACTACTCGGTGGCCCTTTCGGCGGATGGCAAGCGGTTCCTGATCAACCCGAAATGGATGCACTTCGCCCGCGTCCGCGCTTCGGACCTGATCCTCGTCGACATGAACGACCCCGAAAGCCAGAAGCGCCGCCCCGACCTGGACACCACCGCCCGCGTGATCCACGGCCAGGTCCACACCCTGTGCCCCTCGGCCCGGGTGATCATGCACCTGCACCCGATCATGACGACGGCGCTCGCCAGCCTCGATCCGCCGGAAATGCCCGCGATCGACCAGAACTCGGCCCGCTATCACAACCGTCTGGCCGTCGACCTGCACTACGGCGGCATGGCCAATGCCGATGAAGAGGGCGCGCGCCTCGCCGGCCTGCTGGACGGCAAGAGCCGCCTGCTGATGGGCAACCACGGCATCATGATCACCGCGGCCACCGTGGGCGAGGCCTGGGACGACATCTACACCTTCGACCGCTCGGCCCAGATCGTCGTCGCCGCGATGTCGACGGGTCGGCCGCTCAAGCACCTCAGCCCCGAGGTGGCCGAACAGACCGCGCAGGACTGGGAAGGCATCGCCAACTTCTCGATCCGCCACTTCGAGGAGGAGAAGCTGATCCTCGACAAGGAATGCCCCGACTACCGGGACTGACCCCGCGCCGCAAAGCGTGCCCGGGCCCGCCACCGCGGGTCCGGACCGCCGGGACCGCAACGCCGGACCGGCCCTGAAACCAAGAAAAGCCACAGCAACAGCCATGCGACGGTCGGCCTCCCCCGCCTCGCATCGACGGAGGGTTTCCGATGACGTTCAACACCAGTTCCTTGCCCCAGATCGGCCGTCGCGGCTTCCTGGCGGGGGCCAGCGCGATCGGCGCCGGCCTTCTGCTGGGCGCCGGGACCGCGCGCGCGGCGACGCCGAAGACCGGCGGGCACTTCCGCATCGGCATCGGCGACTTCAAGACCACCGACACGCTCGACACCACGTCCAACGACACGAAGTTCTACAACATCTCGCAGTTCATCCTGCGCAACAACCTGGTCGAAGTCGCGCCGGACGGCGAACTTATCCCCGAACTCGCGACGTCCTGGGAAAGCTCGGCGGATGCCACGACCTGGGTGTTCAAGCTGCGCCAGGGCGTGACTTTCCACTCGGGCAAGACCTTCGGGCCCGAAGACGTGATCTTCACCCTCAACAAGCACGTGGCCGCCGACAGCACCTCGGCGATCAAGCCGTTCCTGAAGTCGATCGTCAGCGTGACCGCGACGGCCCCGGACGAGGTGACCATCGTCCTGGCGGACGGCAACGTCGGCCTGCCCGCGATCCTGACCGTGCCCGCCGCGGCGATGCTGGCCGAGGGCACCACCGACCCGCTCGACGGCAACGGCACCGGCCCCTACAAGCTCGAGCGCTGGCAGGCCGGCATCGGCGCGTCGTTCAGCAAGAACCCGTCCTACTGGAAGGAGGGCCGCGGCCATTTCGACAGCGTCGAGCTGATCGCGATCGCCGACCCCTCGGCCCGGACCGCGGCCCTGGTCGGCGGCAAGATCGACGCCTACAACCAGGTCGACCTCAAGACGGTCAACCTGCTCAAGCGCAACGCCGGCATCCAGATCCTCAGCCAGGCGTCCAAGGCCCACTACGTCTTCCCGATGAACATGACGCTGGCGCCGTTCAACAACCCCGACGTGGTCGCCGCGATGAAATACGCGATCAACCGCCAGGACCTCGTCGACCGGATCCTCAACGGCTACGGCACCGTGGGCAACGATCAGCCGATCTCCTCGGCCTATCGCTACTACAACGCGGACCTGCCGCAGCGCGAATACGATCCCGAGAAGGCGAAGTCGCTGCTGGCCAAGGCCGGCATGTCGGGGCTCAAGGTCGAACTCAACGTCTCGGACGTGCCGTTCTCGGGCGCGACCGACGCGGCGGTGCTGTTCAAGAGCCATGCCGAGGCCGCCGGCATCACCATCGACGTCAAGCGTGTGCCCGACGACGGCTACTGGGACAACGTCTGGATCAAGTCGCCGCTCTGCGCGAGCCGCTGGTCGGGCCGCCCGACCGAGGACATCATGATCGGCGGCGTCTACACCAAGAGCGCGGTGCAGGCCGGCTGGAACGAGACCAGCATGCAGGACGACCAGCTTGACCAGCTCGTCCTCCTGGCGCGCAAGGAACTGGACGAGACCAAGCGCCGCCAGATGTACTTCGACATGCAGCAGATCATCCACGAACGCGGCTCGGCGAACATCTTCGCCTTCGCCAACTTCACCGATGCCGCCAGCAGCAAGATCGCCTTCGACACGATCGGCAACGACTGGGACCTCGACGGCTTCCGCGCAGCGGAACGCTGGTGGTTCGCCTGATCGGCATCCAACCAAGACACCGGCCGGGGGGATCTTCTCCCCGGCCCTCATCCAGGTGACCCTCGCTTGACCGTCCTGACCCGCACCATCCTCACCCGGATCGCCGCCAGCATCATCATGCTGGTGCTGATCTCGGTCTTCATCTTCTTTGCCGTCGACATGCTGCCCGGCGACGTCGCCCGCGCCATCCTCGGCAGCTCGGCCACGACCGAGGCGCTTGCGGCGCTGCGCACCAAGCTCGGCCTCGACGAACCGGCGGTCTGGCGGTTCGCGCACTGGGCCTGGGGGGTGCTGCACGGCGATTTCGGGACGTCGATCACCACGCAGGAACCGGTCACCACCATCATCTCGTTCCGGCTGGGCAACACGCTGTGGCTCGCGGCGCTGGCCGCCGCGATCTCGATCCCGCTGGCGCTTGCGCTCGGCATCGGCTCGGCGCTCTGGGAAGGCTCGGCCTTCGACCGGATCGCCAGCATCGTGACGCTCGGCGCGATCTCGATGCCCGAATTCTTCGTGGCCTACTCGCTCGTCGCGCTGTTCGCGCTGAACTGGCAGATCTTCCCGCCGATCTCGACCGTGACCACCGACAGCACGTTCCTCGACCGGCTCGACGCGCTGATCCTGCCCGCGATCACGCTGGCCTTCGCCGTCGTCGCGCACATGATGCGGATGATCCGCGCCGCGATCCTCGACGTGCTGGGCAGCCCCTTCATGGTCATGGCCGAGCTCAAGGGCATGCCGCTGCGCCGCCGGATCCTGCGCCACGCGCTGCCGAACGCCGCGGCCCCGATCATCAACGTGATCGTGCTGAACCTTGCCTACCTCATCGTCGGCGTCGTCGTGGTCGAGGTGATCTTCGTCTACCCCGGCCTCGGCCAGCTGCTGATCGACAGCGTGGCACAGCGCGACCTGCCGCTGGTGCAGGCCGGCAGCCTGATCTTCGCGGCGATCTACCTGACGCTCAACACGGTCGCCGACGTGCTGGCCATCGCCTTCAATCCCCGCCTGCGCTTCCCCCGGTGACGCCATGATGACCACGCTTTTCAAGATCATCGGCTGGGGGCTGCGCGGCATCGTCGTGCTGTGGGTCCTCGCCTCGCTCGGCGCCGAATTCGTCGCGCCCTACAAGCCCAACGACATCGTCGGCCAGATGTGGAACGGCGCGTTCTGGCAGGACACCTCGGAAACCGCGCGGCAGGTGCTGGGCACCGACCAGCTGGGCCGCGACCTGCTCTCGCGCCTGCTCTACGGCACGCGCAACACGCTGACCGTCGCGCTGGGCGCGACCTTCGCGGCCTTCGCGGTCGGGATCGGCTTCGGCTTCTGGGCCGCGATCGCCCGCGGCCGGATCGACATGGCATGCTCGCGCGTGGCCGACCTGATCATCGCCGTCCCCACGCTCATCGTGACGCTGCTGGTGATCGCCGCCGTCGGCCCGTCGGTCGGCGTGCTGGTCGCGATCATCGCGGTGGTGGACGGCGCCCGCGTGTTCCGCCTGGCACGGCTGGTCGCGATGAACATCTGCGCGATGGAATATTTCGAATCCGCCCGCCTGCGCGGCGAGAACCTGCGCTGGCTGATGCTGCACGAGATCCTGCCCAACGTGCGCATGCCGCTGATCACCGAGTTCGGCCTGCGCTTCTGCTTCATCTTCCTGTTCATCGCCGCGCTCAGCTTCCTGGGCCTTGGCCTGCAGCCGCCCGAGGCCGACCTCGGCTCGATGGTGCGCGAGAATGCCTCGGCCATCAGCTTCGGCGTGCTGGCGCCGTTCTTCCCCGCCGCCGTGATCGCCATGCTCGCCATCGCCGTGAACCTGTCATCCGAGGCGCTGGTCCGCGCCAAGCGCCGCGCCTGAGGAGCTGACCATGACCCTTCTGAAAATCGACGGCCTGCGCATCGAGGTCGAGAAGGATGGCGGCTGGACCGAGGTGCTGCACGGCGTCTCGCTCGAGCTTGCGCGGGGCGAGATGCTGGGCGTGATCGGCGAGAGCGGCGCGGGCAAATCGACGATCGGCCTTGCCGCGCTGGGCTATGTCCGCGCCGGCGGGCGGTTCGCGGGCGGCAGCGTCGTGCTGGACGGGACCGAGCTGATCGGGGCGCCGACCGCGGTGCTGGAAGGCATCCGCGGCCTGCGCGTGGCCTATGTCGCGCAATCGGCGGCAAGCTATTTCAACCCCGCCCACACGATCGGCGACCAGTTCGCGGAGGTGCTGCACAGGAAGCGCGGCATGAAGCGGGCCGAGATCGACGCGAAGGCCGCCCAGCTTTATGCCGAGCTGGGCCTGCCGCAGCCCGAGCGCATCGGCGGCCGCTATCCGCACCAGCTTTCGGGCGGCCAGCTGCAACGCGCGATGATCGCGATGGCGATGGCCACCGACCCGGACCTGCTGATCTTCGACGAACCCACCACCGCGCTCGACGTCACGACGCAGCTCGACGTGCTGGGCTGCATCCGCCGCGCCATGGCACGGTCGGGGGCGGCGGGGATCTACATCACGCACGACCTCGCGCTGGTCGCCCAGGTCTCGGACCGGATCATGGTGATGCGCCACGGCCATACGGTCGAGGTCGCGCCGACCCGGCAGCTGCTGTCGGCCGCGACGCAGGACTACACCAGGGCGCTGCTCAAGGGCCTGCGCTCCGAACGCGTCGAGGCCGCCGCGCGGCCCGCGGACGAGCGTCCGCTGCTCAGGATCGACGCGCTGGATGCGCGCTATGGCACCGGCACCAAGGTGCTGAACGCCGTCGACCTGCGCGTTCATCGCGGCGAGACCGTCGCCATCGTCGGGGAAAGCGGCTCGGGCAAGTCCACCCTCGCCCGGTCGATCTGCGGCCTGCTGCCGCCGACCGGCGGCGCCATGATCTTCGACGACCGGGAACTGCCGGCGCAGCTGAGCGCGCGCAAGGCCGACACGCTGCGCCGGATCCAGCTGGTGCATCAGCTGCCCGACCTGGCGCTGAACGGGGCGCAGAGCGTGGGCAAGATCATCGGCCGCCCGGCCCAGCTGTTCCACGGCCTGCGCGGCGCGAAACTCGCCGCCCGCGTCACCGCCCTGCTGGAGATGCTGGAACTGCCGGCGAGCTATGCCAGCCGCTATCCCCACCAGCTGTCGGGCGGCGAGAAGCAGCGTGTCGCCATCGCCCGGGCGCTTGCCGCCGAGCCCGACCTGCTGATCTGCGACGAGGTGACCTCGGCCCTCGACCAGCTGGTGGCGGCGGGGGTGCTGAAGATCCTCAGGAAGCTGCGCGAGGAGTTCGGGCTGGGCATGATCTTCATCACCCACGATGTCGCCACCGTGCGCGAGATCGCGGACACCGTCGTGGTCATGCGCCACGGCAAGGTCATGAACGCGGGCTCGGTGTCCGAGGTGCTCGACCAGCCGGACGAGCCCTACACCCGCCAGCTGGTCGAGGCGACGCCCGAGATGGACCCGGACTGGATCGTCCGGGTCCGGCCCGACTTCGCCCGGGTCGCCTGAGCCACCGGGATCGGGCCGCGCCGCGCCCGGCCCCTTCCGACCCTGCCGGAGCCCTTCCATGCCCGATGACCAGCTGACTGTCCTTGCCGATGCCGACGAGGCGATCTCGCTGACGACCGGCGCCGATTACTGGACCAGCATCGCCGCGCCGGCCCACGGCCTGCGCGCGCTGCGCTTCGCCGATGGCCCGCACGGCCTGCGGCTGCAGAACGACGACGAGCCCGACCACCTCGGTATCGGCCGCAGCCTGCCCGCGACCTGCTTCCCGCCCGCGACGACGCTCGCCTCGTCCTGGGACATCGACCTGATCGCCGAGGTCGCGGCGGCCCATGGCCGCGAAGCCCGCGCGCAGGGGGTCGACGTGGTGCTGGGGCCGGGCCTGAACCTCAAGCGCAGCCCGCTGTGCGGGCGCAACTTCGAATACTACTCCGAGGACCCGCTGCTGTCGGGCACGCTCGCGGCCGCCTATGTGCGCGGATTGCAGGGCCAGGGCGTCGCCGCCTGCGTGAAGCACTTCATCGCCAACAACCAGGAAGACGACCGCCTGCGGGTCAGCGTCGAGGCGGACGAACGCACCCTGCGCGAGATGTACCTGAAAGGCTTCGAGATCGCGGTGAAGGACGGCGGCGCCTGGGCGGTCATGTCGTCGTACAACCGCGTCAACGGCACCCATGTCGCCGAGAACCGCTGGCTGCTGACAGAGGTGCTGCGCGATGACTGGGGCTTTGACGGCGTCGTCGTGTCCGACTGGGGCGGCGGCGGCGACCCGGCCCGCGCGCTGGCCGCCGGTCTCGACATCCGCATGCCCGGACGGCAGGACGACCAGCGCCTGCGCGCGGCCCATGCCGCGGGCCGCGTGGACGACGCGCGGCTTCTTGAGACCGTGAACCGCTTCCGCACCCTCGCCGCCCGCACCGCGCAGGGCGCGGCCACGGCCCCCGACCACGACGCCCACCACGCGCTGGTGCGCAAGGCGGCCGCGCAGTCGGCGGTGCTGCTGAGCAACGACGGCACGCTGCCGCTGGACCTGTCCGCCCACAGGCGCATCGCGGTGATCGGCGAGCTTGCCCGGACACCCCGCTTCCAGGGCGCAGGCAGCTCGTTCGTGAATGCCCGCCAGCCCGGCACCGGCGCGCTCGAGGCGCTGACGGCCGCCGCGGCGGGGGCCGAGGTCGTGTTCGCGCCAGGCTATTCGCTGCACCCCGGGACCGACAGCACCGAGCTGATCGCCGCCGCCGCCGATCTGGCCGCCTCTGCCGATCTGGTCATCCTGGTCCTCGGCCTGCCCGACGCCTATGACGCCGAAGGCCGCGACCGGTCGACGATCGCGCTGCCGCCCGATCAGCTGGCGCTTCTCGACCGGCTGCAGGGCATCCGCGCGCCGAAGGCGGTCGCGCTGTGCAACGGCGGCGCGGTCACCACCCATGGCTGGCGCGACAGCGTCGGCGCCATCGTCGAGTTCTGGCTGACCGGACAGGCCCATGGCGAGGTCATCGCCGACATCCTCACCGGCGCGGTGAACCCCAGCGGCAAGCTGCCCGAAACCCTGCCCGAACGGCTGGAAGACACGCCGGCCTTCCTCAACTTCCCCGGCGAGCATCAGCACGTGACCTATGGCGAGGGGATCTTCGTCGGCTACCGCTGGTACGACGCCCGCCGGATGGCGGTCGATTTCCCCTTCGGCCACGGCCTGTCCTACACCACCTTCGACCATGCCGACCTCGCGATCGAGGTGCACGCGCCGCAGGACGACATCGCCTTCACCGCCCGCCTGACCGTCACCAACACCGGCCCGCGTCACGGGGCGGAGGTGGTGCAACTGTATCTCACCGACCACGACCGGCTGATGATCACCCCGCCGCAAGA
Source organism: Frigidibacter sp. MR17.24 (assembly GCF_037095655.1). Taxonomy (NCBI): domain Bacteria; kingdom Pseudomonadati; phylum Pseudomonadota; class Alphaproteobacteria; order Rhodobacterales; family Paracoccaceae; genus Frigidibacter; species Frigidibacter sp. MR17.24. The sequence continues at coordinate 45,049 of NZ_JBAWKE010000003.1, read as the reverse complement.
GCTGCGCGGCTGGGCCAAGGTCGACCTCGCCTCCGGCGAGAGCCGCAGGGTCGCGATCCCGGTGCGGCGCGACCGGCTGACCCACTGGCACATGCCGTCGCGGGCCTGGGTCCACCAGGGCGGTGCGGCGACGGTGCGGATCGGCAGCTCGTCCCGCGACATCCGGTGCGAGGCGATGATCGAGCTGCCGGGCCGCAAGGTCGCGGGGCCGCTGACCCCCTGGTCGACGCTTGGGGAATGGCAGGACCATGCCGCCGCGGGCCCGCTGCTGGCGGCCCTGATCGACAGCCGCGGGGGCATCCGCGGCCGGATGGGCGACCTGCTGGCCACGCCCGCGGGCTTCCATTCCGTCCGCTCGGTGCCGATCGCCGCGATCGCGGAATTCCCCGGCGTGCCCTTCGACGTCGATGACCTGCACCCGATCCTCGACCAGGTTCCCTGACCGTCCGCTGACCCTCCCCGCCCGCCCCTCTGCCCCGCCCCCCGGCACCCGCGCCGCCGGTCCTGACCGCCGAAGGAGACCCCCATGAAAAGATCCGGAAACCTGATCGTCATCCTGTCCGATGAACACACCGCGAGCGCGCTGGGCTGCGCGGCGGCAGATGTCAACGTGCTGACCCCGAACCTCGACGCGCTGGCCGCGCGCGGGGTCCGCTTCACCGGCGCCTACACGCCGACGCCGATCTGCGTGCCCGCCCGCGCGGCCTTCGCCACCGGGCGCTACGCGCACCAGAACCGGCTGTGGGACAACGCGATGCCCTATCGCGGCGACCCCGAGGGCTGGGGCCATGCGCTCCAGCGCAAGGGCGTGCGCGTCGAATCCATCGGCAAGCTGCACTACCGCGACGACGACGACCCGACCGGTTTCGACGTGCAGCACATCCCGATGCATGTCGCGGGCGGGCACGGCATGGTCTGGGGCTCGATCCGGCGCGAGGACGAGCGCGTCACCAAGTCCGAACGCATGCTGGGCGATTACATCGGCCCCGGCGAAAGCCCCTACACCCGCTACGACGCCGCCGTGGTCGCACGCACGAAGCTGTGGCTGGAAGAGACCGCGGCAGACGGCGACCAGCGCCCCTGGTGCCTCTATGTCGGGCTCGTCGCGCCGCATTTCCCGCTGATCGTGCCGCAGGAATACCTCGACCTCTATCCCGCGGACTCGCTGCCGCCGATCAAGCTGCACCCGCGCGACGGCTACGAACAGCACCCCTGGATCGCCAAGCTCAACGCCACCTTCGGGGGCGACGAGGCGATGAAGGACGAGGACGAGCGCCAGATGGCGCGGCGCGTCTACTACGCGCTGTGCACCTGGCTTGACCACAACATCGGCCAGATCGTCGCGGCGCTGGACGCGACCGGCTTCGGGGACGACACCACGCTGATCTACAGCTCGGACCATGGCGACAACGTCGGTGCGCGCGGGCTGTGGGGCAAGGCGAACATGTACCAGGAATCGGTGTCGATCCCGCTGCTGGTGGTGCCCCCCGCCGCCGAGGGCGCTGTCTGCGGCACGCCGGTGAGCCTGCTCGACGTTTCCGAGACGATCCTCGACCATTTCGACGCGACGCTCGCGGGCGAGCGTCCCGGCGCATCGCTCTACGACATCGCGGCGCAGCCCGACGATCCCGACCGGATCGTCTTCAGCGAATATCACGCGGTCGGCGCGGTGTCGGGCTGCTTCATGGTGCGCAAGGGCGGCTGGAAGCTGGTGCATTACCACGGCTTCCGGCCCGAGATGTTCGATCTGACCACCGACCCGCAGGAGATCGTCAACCGCGCCGAAGACCCCGCCTGCGCCGAGAAGCTGGCCGAGATGTACGAGGCGCTGCGCAGCATCTGCGACCCGGTGGCCGTCGACGCGCAGGCCTTCGCGGACCAGCACGCGCTGATCGAGAGCTATGGCGGGCGCGAGGCCGGGTTGGCGATCGGTTCGGCGACGGCGACGCTGCCGCCCAAGACCGGGGCCTGAGCGGCCCCGGCCGCCGATCAGGGGCCGGCCGGCCGGATGGACAGGCGCCCGTGTCGGGCGCCTGGCTCGGGCTTCGGTGTCGGGCTTCGGTATCAGGCGTCTGCCTCAGGCGTCCGGTTCAGGCGCCCGGATCAGGCGGGGGCTTTCGAGAAGGCCATCACCGCCTGCCAGCCCTCGGCCACCGCGTCGGGGGCGGGGGCCGACCCGGCGGCAAGGAACCGGCGCGCCAGCATGTGCATCGCCGGATCGCTGACCGCATCGACGGCGCAAAGCCGGTCACCGGCATAATACCAGTGCGACACCGCGCCCGCGCGCTTGCCCGCGCAGGTGACGATCCGGTCGGCGCCGGTGCCGATCCCGGCGATCTGCAGCTTCAGGTCGTACTGGTCCGACCAGAACCACGGCACCGGCGCATAGGCCACCGACGCCCCCAGCATGTTCTGCGCCGCGCAGGCGGCCTGGTCGATGGCGTTCTGCACCGACTCGAGCCGCCCCGGCACGCCGCCCAGCGGGAAGGTCGCGCAATCCCCGGCCGCGAAGATCCGCGGATCCTCCGTCGCGCAGAAGCCGTCGACGAGGATGCCGTTGCGCGTGGCAAGGCCCGCCGCCGCCGCCAGCGCATCCCCGGCGACCGCGCCGATCCCGACCAGCACGAGGTCGGCGGGCACCACCGTTCCATCGTCCAGTTCGACGCCCTGCGCCCGCGTCTCGCCCAGGATGCGGCTGACCCCGCATCCCTCGATGATGCGCACGCCCTCGGCCCTGTGCCGGGCCCGCAGCAGCGCCGCCGTCTCGGCACAGGCGACGCGGTTGAGGATGCGCGCGCCGGCCTCGACCAGCGTGACCTCAAGCCCCAGACCGCGTGCCACCGCCGCGACCTCGAGCCCGACATATCCGCCGCCGATCACCGCCAGCCGCCTGGCACCGGCAAGCGCGCCGCGCAGCGCGACAGCGTCCCCGAGGCCGCGCAGAGACAGCACGCCCGCCAGCGTGCCGCCGATCCCGGACGGCAGGCGCCGGGCCTGCGACCCGGTGCACAGCAGCAGCCGGTCGAAGCGGACCGCCGTGCCATCCGATAGCTGCACGCAAGCCGCCGCCCGGTCGATGCGCTCGGCCCGGACGCCCAGCCTCAGCGTCACGCCCTCGTACCAGGCCTGCGGCCGCAGCGAGAGCGTGGCCGCCTCGACCTCGCCCTTCAGCATCGCCTTCGACAGCGGCGGGCGCTGATAGGGCAGCGCGGTCTCGTCGCCGATCAGGGTGATCGCGGCGGTGCTGCCGGCCTTGCGCAGCGTCTCGATCGCGGACACGGCGGCCTGCCCGGCCCCCAGGATGACGATGTCGGCCACCATGTCAGACCCCCGGAACCGTCAGGCGCAGCCCGTCGAAGGCCGGCGTCACCGTCAGCTGGCAGCTCAGCCGGCTTGTCGGTTCGCGCCCGGCATCGACCATGTCGAGCATGTCGTCCTCCATCGCGTCCGGCGACCCGAGGGCGGCGGCGCGGGCGGGGTCCACCACCACGTGGCAGGTCGCGCAGGCCAGGTTGCCGCCGCACTCGCTGTGGATGCCCTCGATCCCCAGCCCGCGGGCGGCCTCCATGAGGGTGCGGCCCACGGCCACCTCTGCCTCGACCTCGCGGCCCGAGGCGCAGATCCATGTGATGCGCGGCATGTCAGGGGGTCTCCGTTCGATGGGCCGGGCAAGCCGAAAGACGCCGCGCGGGGAACGCGCAGCGCCGGATCGGGCCCGGGAAGGCAGGAAGGTCAGGCGGGGACGGAGCCGGGCGACACCTTGCCCGAGATCCACTGCGCGAACTCGTAGTTCGGGCGCTCCAGGTGCGACAGCGGCCCCGGCACGGCGAAGCGGCTTTGCAGCCCCTGCCAGACGCGTTCGGTGCAGCCCTTGTCCTCTTCGTTCACGTCATCGAGCAGGGCCTTGAGCGCGGCGAAATATTCGGGCGCTTTCGGGTCCTGCATGAACTCGGGCGACAGGCCGCCGCCGTACAGGATCTTGACGTGATCGGGACCGTCGGGAACCAGCGACAGGTACCAGAAATACCCCGGCGTCAGCGTGATCATCAGCGAGGGATACAGCGCCAGCAGCCATGTCCGGCGGCGATCCTCGCCCTCGAGCACGGTGTTGGTCGGATGCGCCAGCGCCAGCGGGACGGTGTCGTCCTTCAGGATGTGGTGATAGTTGAACCCCGGATAACCCTCGGGGCAGACCATGTCCTTGAGCTTGGTCGCGCCGCCGATCGTGCCGCCGTGGCACATCGGCAGGTGGTAGCTCTCCATGAAGTTCTCGGCGAGGATCTTCCAGTTGGTGTTCCAGCGGTGCTCTTCCCGGAAGGTCTCGACATAGCTCGACATGTCGAGATAGCCGACCAGGTCGTCGACGCCGGCGAAGACCACGTCCGGCTCGGGCAGGCTGTCGTCGAGCGTGAGCATGATCCAGCCCTTCCAGTCCACGCAGCGGATCGCGGGCAGGCGGGTGTCCTTCTTGCAGAAGCTCCCGTTCAGCTCCATCGCAGGCGCGCCGCGCAGCGAGCCGTCGAGCGAATAGGTCCAGGCGTGGTACGGGCAGGTGATCGTGCGCGTGGTGCCGCGCCCTTCCAGCAGGATCGACATCCGGTGCCGGCAGACGTTCGACATCGCGCGCAGCACCTCGTCCTGATCGCGGACGACGATGATCGCCTCGCCCGCGACCTCGAGCGTCATGTAGGCGCCCGGGCCCTTCAGCGCATCGGCCCGGCCGGCGCAGATCCAGCTTTTCGCGAAGATCTCGGACTGTTCCAGCGCCAGGAAGTCAGGTGACTTGTAGACCGAGGCGGGCATCGCCTGCGCGCTTTCGAAGGGGGTGGCGACGTTGTCGGCCAGTTCCTTCGCGGCGGTAACCTTGTTCATCTGACGCTCCTGTCGGTTTGCGGGACGCGGGCTCGCCCGTCTGGCGGGTGCATCTCCGGTCAGGGTCGCGCTGGGAGGCGGCAAGACGGGGAGGGCCGGGGAGGCACCCTGCCGCCGAACCTGCCGTGCGCGCCGCGTCAGGAAAAGGAAGAAATACTTTAGGTTGGGTTAGGAAAATACGAAGGGTGCCGGGGGCCTGTCGACGGCGCTGAAGGCGCCCTGACCGTCCATATTTTTCCGATTGAATACAGCATGATGGCGACGCCCCGGCCGACAGTGCCCCGGCCGCGCCGCGGCCACCGCCGACACGGCGATGCGCGGCTGCATCGCCCCGTGACCCGCGGCGCCGGGCGCGGTTAAAGCTAACCCGCCGGCGCGGTAGACAGGGGGCGGCAGCAAAAGGAGCCAGCCATTGATCGCGCTCGACATCGCGACGCAGGCCGAATTCGCCGGGGGCCGCACCTTCGGTTCCGCCGGGCGCTATACCGCGTCCGAGGGTCGGGTCCGGCTGGCGATCCGACCCGAGCAGATCGGCGCGGACGGCATCTGGACGCCCGAGCGGATTGCGACGGACCCGGCGGGCCTGATCCGGGCGGAGTGCGACGCCACCCTGCTGGTGCCTGACACGGGCAACGGCACGCTGCTGGTCGAATTCGTGAACCGCGGGCGCACGCGGCTGCTGTCCACCTATTGCGACGCGCCCGAGGCGAACCGACCCGTCACGGCGGATCAGGCCGGGAACGGCTGGCTGATGGAGCAGGGCTATACCCTGCTGTCGCTGGCCTGGCAGGGGGATCTGCTGCCGGGCGCGGGGCGGCTGACGGCGCGGCTTCCCGGGTTCACCGACGATCGCCCGACCCGGATCGCCACCGAATACGTGGTCAACGATCCCGGCCACACCTGCCTGCCGCTGTCGGGCGACATCATCGTGCGCAGCTATCCCGCGACCTCGACCGATCCCGCGCGGGCCCGCCTGACCCGCCGCCGCTGGCCCGAGAGCCCGCGCGAGCCGCTGGACGGCTGGGCCTTCGAACGGGTGGAAACCTCGGCCGCGGGGCGGTTCGGCCCGCCCGCGAAGATCGCGGTGACCCCGAGCGCAGAGCACCTGCACCTGCCCGCCGGGTTCGAGCCGGGCTGGATCTACGAGCTGGACTACGAGGCGACCGGCGCCCTTGCCTTCGACATCGGTTTCGTCGCGATCGCCGAAACCGTCGCCTTCCTGCGCCACGGGGGCGCGGGCAATCCGCTGGCCGGCCGCATCGCGCGGACCATCGGCATCGGGCAGTCGCAATCGGGCCGGGCGCTGCGCGAATTCCTGTGGCGCGGCTTCAACCGCGACAGCGCCGGCCGGGCGGTCTTCGACGGCATCCTGCCGCATGTCGCGGGCGCGGGCCGGATCGCGATGAACCGCTACGCCAATCTCAACATCCCCTCGTCGCGGGACTACGAGGATCATGCCCATCCGTCGGACCTGTTCCCCTTCGCCTACGCGGCCTCGACCGACCATCTCAGCGGCCGCCGCGACGCGATCCTGAAGCGGCCCGGCATCGATCCGAAAGTGATCCACAGCCAGACCTCGGCCGAGTACTGGCATCGCCGCGGCTCGCTCGTGCACACGGACACGCAGGGAAACGACCTGCCGGAACCGGAGGGGCTGCGCTGCTACCTGTTCGCCGGCGCGCATCACGTGCCGCCCAACCCGCCGGTGCGGCCGGTGCGCGGCTATTGCCAGCAGCTGGGCAACACCGTCTATGTCGCGCCGCTGGAACAGGGGCTGCTGCAGATCATGCAGGACTGGCTGACCGGCGTGGCCCTGCCGCCGCCCTCGCGCGTGCCCACGCGCGCCGCGGCGACGCTGGTGTCGCCCGAGGAGTGCCTTGCCCGGTTCCCCGCCCCCGAGGGCACCGCCCTGCCCCGGCACGACAACCGGCTGGAGGCGATCGACTATGGCACCGCCTTCGCCGCCGGTGGCGCGGCGGCCGCGGACGCCCGGCCCGATCCCGCGCGGCGCTACGTGACGCTGGTCCCGGCCTGCGACGCGACCGGCAACGACCTCGGCGGGATCCGCCCGCCGATGCTCGACGCCCCGCTGGGCAGCTACACCGGCTGGAACCTGCGCTCGGCCGAACAGGGCGGCGTGCGGCTGTTCTCGTTCGCGGGCGGCTACATCCCCTTCGCGGTGACTAAGGCCGAGGCGGCGGCGCAGGCCGACCCGCGGCCCGCGATCCTGTCGCTGTTCCCGACGCCGGAACGCTATGCGCAGGCGATCGGCACGGCGGCCCGCGCGCTGCTGGCCGAGCGGTTCATCCTGCCGCAGGGTGTCGACGCCTTCCTGCGCCACGCGGCGGGATGGGGGCGGGTCAATCATGTCCACGGCCTGTCCGAGCCGGGGGCGGACTGACCGCCCCGGCCCTCAGCCCGCGTTCATGCTGAACGGAGTGGCCGAGGTGATGTTCTGCTGCACGTGGCTGACGAAGGCCGACACCGTGCGCGACCGGTCCATGCCATCGGTGATCAGAAGGCCCAGCCGCAGCGACCGCACCGGGCCGCTCAGGGGCACGAAGCGCAGCTTGCCGCCATCGGGCGCCTCGTTCGACAAGGGCCGGATGTTGGCCACCGAATAGCCGAAGCCGTTGGCGACGAGCGAGCGCATCACCGCGATGTCGCGGGTGCGCTCGACGATGTCGGGGCGCACGCCGAGGGTCGAGTAGAACGACAGGAAGTAGTCGCTGCTCATCGGCAGGTCGAGCAGCACCATCGGGTAGTCCGCAAGGTCGAGCGGCGAGACATGGCTGCGATCGGCCAGCGGGTGCCCCTCGCCGAAGAGGGCGAAGGGCGGCAGGTCGACCAGCGGCAGGAAGGTGAAGTCCGCCGGGATGTTCAGGTCGTAGGTCAGCGCCACGTCAAGCTTGGCGGTGCGCAGGTCCGCCAGCAGTTCCGACTGGTCGCGCTCGTACTGGTGGAAGGTGACCTCCGGGTAGAGATCGACGAAGCCGCGGCGCAGCCGGGGCAGCAGGATCTGCGCGAAGGTCAGCAGGCAGCCGACGCGCAGCTCTCCGCGCACCTTGCCCGCGATGTCATTGGCCAGATCGGTCAGGCCCTGCGCGCTGGCCAGGGTCTCGCGCGCGCCGGTCAGGAAGCGGAAGCCGGCGTGCGACAGCGACAGGCTGTGGGCATGGCGGCGCACGAACAGCTTCAGGCCGAACTCGGCCTCGAGCTGGGCGATGGCGGTCGAGATCGTCGGGGACGAGACGTTGACCTTCTGCGCGGCCTGCGCGATCGAGCCACAATCGCAGACGGCGACGAAGTATTCGAGCTGTCTGAGCGTGACGCGCAGCGGCATTACCGGTCGCCCGGCACGCCGTAGGACGGTGCGGCGACGGGGTTCAGCGCCCGGGTGACGTAATCGTCGGCCTGCGGGCGATAGACCTCCCACGCCCGCGCCAGCGCGGCGATGGGGCAGCCCTCGTCCAGCCAGTCGATGCGAAGGTCGACATAGGGCCAGCTTTGCGTCCCGGCGATCAGCAGCCCGGCGGACCGCACCGGGCCCGCCTCGCCACCGGCGGCAAGTCCGGCCTGAAGCGCGGCCGTCAGCCGGTCGCCCAGCGACCCGGTCGCGCCCTCGAACCCGGCCACCATGGCGGCGGGGACGCCGGCATCGGCCAGCAGGTTGCCGCCCGACGCGCAGTTGCGCCCGGCGGCCTCGCTCCAGACGCCAAGGGCGCGCGGGCCGGAATGGATCGCCGTCGCGCCCGAGCCGTCGACAGCCAGCAGCTGGCGATAGTCGGGATGGGCGTCGCCGTCGCGCGCGGCGGCCACGGCGGCGGCCGGCCCCTCGCCCGCGGCGAGGAGGTCGAGCACCCGGTCCCCGAGCGCGGGGTTGGTCACGTTCTGCGTCGCCACCGCGCCCACGCCGGGGCGGACCCAGGCGCAGCGCGCGGCGACGGCGGGCGAGGACGACGAGATCGCGACCCCGAACTGACCGGTTTCTTCACAACGGGCGACGATCGAGAACGTCATGGCAGCGCGGGTCCTTCGGGGTCGTGGCAGTGTCTTGGGGCGTTCAGTCGGGGATCACGGCGGTCGCGTCAATCTCGACCAGCCATTCGGGGCGGGCGAGCGCGACGACGACCAGGCCCGTGCAGACCGGGAACACGCCCTTGATGTATTCGCCCATGGTCCGATAGACCGCCTCGCGGTGGCGCACGTCGGTCAGGTAGACGACCAGCTTGGTCACATGCTCCATCTTGCCGCCCGATTCCTCGACCAGCTGGCGGATGTTCTGCATCACCTTGTGGGTCTGCTCGACCGGGTCGTGGCTGTCGATGTTCTTGGCGGTGTCCAGGTCCTGCGGGCACTGGCCGCGCAGGAAGATCACGGTGCCGCGGGCGACGACCGCCTGGCACAGGTCGTTGTCGAGCTTCTGCTCGGGATAGGTGTCCTTGGTGTTGAACGGGCGGATGCGGGTATGGGCCATCTGGGATCCGTGTCTTCTGGAGGGCGTGGGAAAGGTCAGGCGTTGCTGGCGCTGGACAGCGGCACGTCGTCCTGCGGGCGATAGGCGCGGTACTGGGCGTGGATCTGGATGTGGTCGGCCAGATACTTGGCGTCGTGCCAGACGCCCCAGATGAAGCTCGACCCCCGGCCCGAGAGCCAGGGCAGGCCAAGGAAGTAGATCCCCGGTTCGGAGGACACGCCGCGCTGGTGGCTGGGGCGGCCCTGGGCGTCGAAGGCGTCGACCGCCATCCAGCCGTAGTCGTTGCTGAAGCCGGTGGCCCAGATGATCGTGCCGATGCCCGCGGTCTTGAGATCCAGCGCGGTCAGCGGATCGGTGACGCTGGCAGGCATCGGCGCGATCGCATGCGCCTCGGGTTCGGGCGGCAGGTCGAGGCCGTTGCGCGCGATATAGGCGTCGGCTTCGCGCAGGACCGACAGGTAGTTCGCGTCGCCGTTGGCGATGTTGCGCTCGAGATCGGCATCGAAGGACAGCACGCCGTCCCTGCAGGCCTCGGTGCGGCCGACCAGCGTCATCCCCGCCGCCGCCAGCTCGCGGAAATCGACGGTGTGCCCGCCGTTCGCGCCGCTGACCGCGATGGTGACATGCTCCGTCCCCGGCGCCTTCGCCTGCATGTCCCACTTGCCCAGCACGCCCAGCCACCAGACGAAATCGCGGCCGCGGTAGCTGCGCGGCGGACGGTCGTGGGGGCCGACGGACAGGTAGACCTTGCGGCCGGCCCGCTGGATCTCGTCCGCGATCTGCACGCCCGAGGACCCGGCGCCGACGACAAGGACGGCCCCGCGCGGAAGTTCGGCGGGATTGCGATAGCCCGAGGAATGCATCTGCAGAACGCCCGGCTGCTCGGGCACGATGGCCGGGACGACGGGGGTCTGGAAGGCCCCGGTCGCGACGACGACGTTCAGCGCCTCGATCACGCCCTGCGATGTCTCGACCCGGAAGCCCGGACGCCCGTCAAGCCGGGCGACGCCCGTCACCGTGACGCCGCAGCGGATGTCACCGCCGAACCGCCCGAGGTAGGTCTCGAAGTAATCCGCGACCTGATCCTTCGGCACGAAGGCATCGGGCGAGATGTCGGGGAAATCCATGCTGGGGAAGCGGTCGTGCCAGGCCGGGCCGTTCGCCACCAGCGAATCCCAGCGCCGGGTCCGCCACGATTCCGCGACCCGGTCCCGCTCCAGCACCAGGTGCGACACGCCCGCGCGGGTCAGGTGCTCGCTCATCGCGACACCCGCCTGACCGGCCCCCACAACCAGCGTATCGATCGTCTCAACGGGCATCGTCGGTTTCCTTCAGGCTAACGTCCGGCTCCCTGCTTACATCCGCACTGGGTTGCAAAAAATTACGTTCTTTGTCAGCAGCGCTTAGGGAAAAGCTAATGCGATCGGCCGTCAAGACGGCGCGGGGCCGGCGGCGCCGGTCGCGGCCCCCCAGGATTGCGCGACAGGGCCACGTCAGGCCCGCGCGCCGCCGATCAGCGTTCCACCAGCGCCGACAGCGCCGCGACGAGGACATCGCGGCCATTGAGGCAATCGCGGTCATGGGTCAGCTCTGCCGGCGTGTGGCTGAGGCCACCGACACTGGGCACGAAGACAAGGCCGCTCGGCAAGGCGCCCTGCAGCGCCAGCGCGTCGTGGCCGGTGATCGACGACATCGCCATCCCCCGCAACCCGCAGCTTTGCGCGGCCTGCATCAGCGTGGCGCGCAGGGCGGGGTCGAGTGTGGTGCCCGGGCGATGCTCGTCGGCGACGACGTCGATCCCGATCTCCTGCCGGGCGGCGATCGGGCGCAGCGCGGCAAGGACGCGTTCGCCGACGGCGGCGGCGCGGGCCATCTCCCGGTGACGCATCTCGAACCAGACGGTGACGCGATGGGCCACCACGTTGGGGCTGTCGGGCTCCGCCACGATCTTCGCCGCCGACCAGTGATAGGTGTCGGCCCCGGCCGCGTCCTCCATGATCTCGTGGAAGCGCGAGATCGCGGCTGCGGCGGCGCGCATGGCATCGCGGCGACGGGCCATCGGCGTCGGCCCGGTGTGCGAGGGCGCGCCGACGAAGGCCAGCGTCAGCTTGCGCACGGCCCAGGAGTCGTTGACGATGCCGATGTCCATGCCTTGCGTTTCCAGCACGTCGCCCTGCTCGACATGCAGTTCGAGATAGCAGCGCGCCTGCAGGGAAAAGTCCCCGGCCCCGAGGAAGCCGATGCGCGACAGCTCGTCGCCCAGCGCGCGCCCCTCGCGGTCGCGCAGCGACAGCGCCTGCGCGAGCGGCATCGCGCCGGTGAAGACGCGGCTGCCGGTCAGGCTCGGCTGATAGCGCGCGCCCTCCTCGTTGGTCCAGTTCACCACCGTCAGGTCGTGGCGCGCCGCGATCCGGCCGCCCGCGACCCGCGCGGCGACCTCGGCCGCGGCGTCGAGCCCCGCGAGCACGCCCAGCACGCCGTCGAACCGCCCGCCGGTCGGCTGCGAGTCGAGGTGCGAGCCGACGAGAACCGCGCTTGTCGCCGCCGGTGCCAGCGGGAAGGTCGCGAACATGTTGCCGATCCTGTCGACCTGCACGCCGGCGCCGCGGCGGCGGGCTTCCTCGGCGAACAGTGCCCGGGCGGCGCCATCCTCGTCGCTCGCGGTCAGCCGGCGGACCCCGCCCCCGGGCGTGGCGCCGATCCGGGCGAAACGGGCGAGAAGGTCGATCAGGGTGTCGGGCATGGCGGCGACCTTCGGCTGGGGGACGGGGTACTCGGCCCTGACTAGATCCTCGCCGCGCGCGATGCAGCCGCGCGGGGCGCCGGCGGAGGCTCAGGCATGAAACGCTGGAGCCGCAGGCAAATCCCCGGCCTGCCCGCGATATACATCGACCGGTCCAGCGGGCAGTCTTGCGGGTGACACCACGGCCCCCGGCCCCGCGCGGCCGGATCTGCAGCGGACCCCGGATGACCCAAGTTGCCCAAGACGAGGAGCTTCGCGCGGCGCTGCGCGGCATCGACGGCTTCGACACGCCCGATCTCGAGATCGGCACCGCCTTCCCGGTGCTGGCCTCGCCCAGCTGGCGCGGGGTCGACGGCGCGCCGCTGATCGTGCGCAACCGCGCCGCGGGGCGCAGCCTGTTCGTCAAGCGCCTGCATCCCGACACCGCCTTCTACATCGATCCTGACGCGGCCTGCGCCGCCGCGACCGCGGCCGGCGCGGCCGGGATCGGCCCGCGGGTCCTGCTGGCACGGCCCTCGCAGGGCCTTCTGGTGATGGAGGACCTGTCGCCCGGCTGGCAGGTCTGCGGGCTGGAGCGCGTCGCCCGGGCCGGCTTTGCCGATCGGCTCCTGCAGCGCCGCGCGGACTGCGCGCGATTGCCCGGGATCACCCGGGCCGTGGACGTCTTCACCGAGTTGCCCCTGTTCCACGCGATGCTGTGCGACACCGGGGCCCCGGTCCCCTCGGACATGGGCTGGGTCTTCGACACGGTGATGCGCGCCGCCCCCGAGGCGCGGGGCGCCTGCGCCGCACGGGTCGTGATCCACGGCGACGGCAACCTGTCGAACGTGATGACGGCCGCCGACGGCCGGATCCGGCTGGTCGACTTCGACCGCTGCGGCGTCGGCAGCCCGCTGGAAGAGATCGGCTCGGCGCTGGTCGAGATGTGCGAACTCGACCCCGCCGCGCGGCAGGTCTTCGCGCGCTGCCTGCCGATGTGGGAGGGGCTTGGCATCGACCCCGAGCGCGGCTTTGCCGCCGCCCGCCTTTACGGCGTCGCCGACGACCTGCGCTGGGCGATGATCGCCATGGTGCTCGACCACGTCTCGCCGCGCCGGACACAGAACGAATTCTACAAGTTCGGGATCTGGCGCTTCCTGCGGGCGCGCATCGCGATCCGCGACCCGCGCTTCGGTGAGCGGCTGGGGGTGGCGGCATGATCCTGAACCGCAGGCTCGGCGAGGGCGAGACGGCGGACGAGCGCACGGCCGAGGCCGCGATCCGGCGCGTGCCGCAGTGGCAGGACCGCCTGCACGATGTCAGCTACGGCATGCTGGTCGGCGGGCTGAACAACCGCAACTGGCGCATCAGCGTGGCGGGCGACACGCGGGACTACTTCCTCAAGGTCCCCGGGGCGGGCACCGAGATCTTCATCGACCGCGCCGCCTCGAACGAGGCCGCGGTCAACGCCCACCGGCTGGGGATCGCGCCCGAGGTCATCTTCTATGCGCCCGAGGACGGCACCGAGGTGCACGAGTTCCTCGATGGCTACCTCACCTGCACCACCGCCGATTTCGCCCGCCCCGAGATCCGCGCGGACGTGATCGGCCTGTTCCGCACCCTGCATTCCGGCCCGCGGCTGTCGCTGGTCAAGACGATCTTCGACCTGATCGACGAGCATCTCGAACAGGCGCGGACGTTGCAGTCGGACATGCCCGGGGACCTCGGCTGGCTGCTGCACCACTACGAACGGATCCGGGCGGCGATGCTCGCGTCGGGGCTGGATCTGGTGACCTGCTACAACGATCCGATGCCGGGCAACTTCCTGATCGCGCCGGGGCGGCCGATGCGGCTGATCGACTACGAATTCGCCTCGACGAACGAACGCAGCTACGACATCGGCGTCTTCGCCTGCGAGATGTTCCTTGACGATGACGAGACCGAGGCCCTGATCGAGGCCTATTTCGGCCGGGTGACGCCGCAGATGATCGCCCGCGTGAACCTCAACCGCATCCTCGCGGACCTGAAATGGGGCAGCTGGGCGGTGGTGAACCGCAAGCTGTCCGACTGGGATTTCGATTTCCAGAAATACGGCCTGTGGAAGTACATGCGCGGCAAGGCGATGATGCGCGATCCGCGGTTCGCCGACTGGCTGCGGCGCGCCTGACGCGAGCCGTCCGCGGGCTGCCCGAAAGGCCCGCACCCGCGCGACGCCCGCCCAAGATGCAGGCATCCGCCACGCCATCCAGACGGCGCCGCGCGCAGATAATTGCCGTTTCAATTATATCGGATGACGGTACCCGGGCGGCGGCGCACTGGCGCGCCCCGGTTTCAAGGACGATGCCCTGACTGTTCTGCCCACATCCCCGCATTGGCGCCCGGCGGCGGGCCAACGCGACGGCACCGCCATTCAGGCGCGGGCAGCGGCCCCGTGCCCCGGGGCCGCGCCATGCTGATCGAGCGGCTCGGGATGGACAGCCCGGAGACAGGCCGCGCGCTCGCGCTCGGGCGGCTGACGATCCGGCGCGACCGGCTGGCCGCGCCGGAGCGGCTGCACCAGCCCTCGGGTCCGGGATCCGACGGCTATGCGCTGGTGATCCCCTGCCGCGGCGCCCTGCGCTTTCACCACGCGGACCGGACCGGCGAGGTGGCGGAGGGTGGCTACCTGCTTCTTGACCGCGCACGGTTCTTCGCGATCTCGGGCGCGCCGGCGCAGCGCTTCTGGTCGGTGTCCCTGCCGGCCGAGGAGACGCGCCTACGGATCCCGGCCATCGAGGATCATCTGGCGGGGCGGTGCGCGCAGGATCCGCAGATGGCCCGGCTGCTTGCGCGGATGATCGAGACGACGGCGACGCTGTTCCATGCCCATCCCCCCGCGCAGCCCGAGGCGCTCGCGGCCGAGATCGTCGCGCTGGTGGCCCTTGTCCTGCGCGCCGAGACGGTCCCCGCGCCCGGGGTCGGGCGCACTGGCCGGGCCCGGACCCGCCACCGGATCATGCGCTACATCGCCCACCACCTGGCTGACCCCGACCTGCGCCCGGCGCAGCTTGCGCGCACGCACGGCATCTCGGTCAGCCACCTGCACGCCCTGTTCGCCGACACCGGCACCACGGTCGGCAACTACATCCAGTCGAGCCGGCTGCAGGCGGCCTATGAGATCCTCGTGGCCGAGGCCGGCCACGGCCTGACCGTGTCCGAGGCGGCCTTCCGCACCGGCTTCAAGAGCGTCCCGCATTTCTCGCGCAGCTTCTCGCGCCGCTTCGGCCTGCCGCCGACGGCCATGAGGACCGCCGCGGCCGCCACCCTGCCCGCGAAGTCCCGTTTCCGGGACGCGGGAAAGATGACGCAGGAGAGATCATGACCCGACAGATCCGCGCCGTCCTGTGCGACGTGGACGGCGTCATCTTCAGCGGCGAGACGCCGATCGCCACGGCGTTCGCGGCACTGATCGACTGGCAGGCCCGCGCGATCCCCTTCGCCTTCGTCACCAACAATTCGTCCTTCACCGCGGCGGATTTCGCCGCGCGGCTGAAGGCCGAAGGGATCACGGTCGGCGCCGACCGGATCGTGACCCCGATCGGCGCGGTCGAGACGCTGATCCGCTCGGGGTTCGCCCCCGGGCCGCGGGTGATGGTGATCGGCAACGCGGGCCTGGCCGGGGCGGCGCTGGCGGCGGGCGCCGAGATCGTGGCCGACGCCTCTGCCGATCTCGTGCTGCTGGGGACCGACTACGACCTGACCTATGACAAGCTGCGGCAGGCGACCCGGGCGCTGCTGGCGGGCGCGCGGCTGGTCGCGACCAACCCGGACCTGCTGTCGCCGACGCCCGAGGGGCCCGAACCCTGCGTGGGCGCGCTGGTGGCGCTGTTCGTGGCCGCCGTCCCCGGACTGGTGCCCACCGTCCTCGGCAAGCCCGCGCCGGACATGCTGATCGAGGCCGCGCGGCGGTTGCAGGTGCCGGCCGAGGGGATCGCGATGGTCGGCGACCAGATCGCTACGGACATGCGCGCGGCCCTGTCCGCCGGGATGCACCCGTTTCTGGTCACGACCGGCCTGCCGCTGTCGCGCCAGGGCGTGCCACCGGCACAGGTCACCGTGATCGAAAGCCTGTCAGAGATCCCGCTGCGCGTGCCCGCAACGGCGGCCCGCTAGCGCTCAGCCGCCGATGTCGCCGAGGATGAGGCGGATCTGGCGGATCTGGTCTTCGCTGAACGTCTCGGCGATGTGCTGCTCGTGATCGCCGCTGACATCGCCCAGCTTGCTGCACAGCTTCGCCCCCGCCGGCGCCAGCGCCACGCGCACCTTGCGCCGGTCGTCGGGATCGGCCTGACGGACCACCAGCTGTTCGCGCACCATCCGGTCGATGATCTTCGTCAGCGTCGCAGGCTCGACCAGCACGCGCTCGGCCAGCTGGCCCATCGGCAGCGGCCCGACCTGCTCAAGGGATTTCAGCACCCGGAACTGCTCGATCGCGATGCCGCCGGGCTGAAGGCGCTTGGCAAGGTCATCCTCGATCAGGCGATTTGCGCGCGCGATCAGATAGCCGATCTGTTCCGTAAGCTTCGCGTCCGCCATCTGTCTGCCTGCCTGACATCCTTTCATTTCCAAATATAGCATTATCGACAGTTATTCCAGCCCGGGGATCCTCGGGGCCGCCCGAAGCCGCCGCTGCGTGACCCGCACGCCATGAACGCGGGCACGCGGCGCTTCAGACGGTGTGGCGCACGAGGAAATCGATGCCGTCGGCCTCTGCCAGCCGCACGCTCGCGTCGCGGCTCGACCGGCCGATCAGGCGATAGGATTGCGCGCGGTCCACGTGGTGGCGCAGGTGGCGGGCCATCAGGTGGCCGTCGACGCGCCCGACGCGCTGCGCCAGCGCCGCGATCAGGTAGACCGCATCGTAGCAGTTCACCGAATTCGCGGTGACGCACGAGGTCTGCTCGGCGAAATTGTCCATGTAGCGTTCGACCATGCCGTCGCGGTCCAACCCGCGGCTCGCGTCGAAATATCCCTGCGCGGCAAACAGGTTTTCCGAGTACTGCTCGGTCACGCCCAGAAGCTGCGTCTCGTCGAAGGCGAGGTTGAGCCGCAGGGTCCGCCGCGCCAGCCCGGCCTCGGCGAAGCTGCGGTTGAAGCAGATCGCGTCCTCGCCGAGCATGGCGATGACGACGACATCGGCGCGGCTGCGCCGGATCGCGGCCAGCACCGCGTCATAGTCGCGGTCGCCCAGCGTCATCAGCGCCCGTCCGACCATGCGCCCGCCATTGCGCGAGATCGCCTGTTCGGCCGAGCCATGGGCGACGCGGGGCCAGATGTAGTCGTTGCCGACGAAGAAGAACCGCTGCGCGCGCCGGTGCGCGGCAAGCCAGGCGATGCCGGGTTCCAGCACCTCGCTGTCGGTGATCCCCAGCGTCGCCGTGCCCGGACCGCAATAGCCCCCCTCGTAATGCGGCGTGTAGACATAGGGGGCGAGCCCGTGCAGGCCCTTGCGCACCGCCGAGCGCAGGTTGCTTGCCTGCAGGCCGATCACGGCGTCGACATTCTGTTCGATCGCCAGCCGCTGCGCCGCCTCGTAGGCCGATTGCGGCGTCTCGCCCGAGTCGATGTGGACCAGCTCCACCTCGGTGCCGAGGACGCCGCCGGCCGCGTTCAGCTCGGCCGCGGCGAGCACGGCGCTCGCCTGGCAGCCCGGGGTCCAGATCCCGGCGAGTCCGCGATGAGAGAGGATCAGTCCGAGTTTCATGGAGGCCACTGAAGCATGGCGCCGGAGCCTGCGAAAAACTTTTGTGTCCCGCGTGGCGACAACCTGCCGCGGCGTCAGCGCCACGGGCTGGCATTGCCCAAAGCGAAGCCACCGGCGCCGAAATATTAATCAGGCTCTTACCACGTGGCGTCGCAGCGGCCATTTTGATTGCATCTTCTACTATCTACAATTCCATTAACTGCAGATCACCAAGGGGATTGAGTCATGAACAAACCGGCCACCATCGACATGCTCGCGACGCGCGAGATTGCGGACCTGAGCCTGCTCGAGGCAAGCCGGCTGATCTCTGGCGGCGCCGCGACGCCGCTCGAGGTGACGAAGGCGGTCCTCGCGCGGATCGAGGCGGTCGATCCGCGGATCAACTCTTATGTGACCGTGACGCGCGAGCACGCGCTGGCCCGGGCGGCGCAGGCGACCGAGGAGCGGGCCCGCGGCCTTGACCGGGGTCCGCTGCACGGCGTGCCCGTCGCGGTCAAGGACCTGTGCGAGACCGACTTCGCGCCGACCTCGGCCGGGCTTTCGCTGCTCAAGGACAATGCGACCGGCCGCAACGCGACGGTGGTGAGCCGGCTGGAACAGGCCGGCGCGGTGATCCTTGGGAAGCTTGCGATGACCGAGGGCGCCTATTCCGGCCACCACCCCGACATGCCGATCCCGACGAACCCGTGGAACGAGCAGTGCTGGGTCGGCTCGTCCTCGTCCGGCTCGGGCGCGTCGGTGGCCGCGGGGCTCTGCTTCGGCTCCCTCGGGTCCGACACCGGCGGCTCGATCCGCTTCCCCTCGGCCGCGAACGGCATCACCGGGATGAAGGGCACCTGGGGCCGCGTCAGCCGCCACGGGGTCTTCGCGCTGGCCGACAGCCTTGACCACGTCGGGCCGATGGCGCGCACGGCGGCCGACTGCGCGGCGATGATGTCGGTGCTTGCGGGGGCCGATGCCGCCGATCCGACGGCGCTGACCGCGCCGGTGCCGGATTACCTTGCCGCCTGCGGCGCCCCGATCCGCGACCTGCGCATCGGCATCGATGCCGCCGTTCTCGACAAGGTGTCGAGCGAGACGGGCGAGGTCCTGCGCGCCGCGATGGCCGCGTTCGAGGCGCTCGGCGCGATCCTGGTGCCGGTGAGCCTGCCCTGGCCCGAAGAGGCGACCACCGAATGGACGGTGCTCTGCGCGATCGAGGTCGCGATCGCCCATGCCGGCCGCTACCCCGAACAGAAGTCGGGCTATGGCCCGCACCTGGCCGGGCTTTTGGACATGGGGCTGGGCCTGTCCGCGGATGCCGTCGGCCGGGCGATGCAGTGGCGGCTGGTCTACAACGGCGCGATGGCGCGGGCGATGGCCGGCGTCGACATGGTGCTGCTGCCGGTCACCGGCGCGCCGCTGCCCTATCTCGACAACGCCTATGGCGCGCCGGCGGCGGACGGGTCGGACGCGAACCTGGGCGACCTGCTGAAATACACCGCGCCCGCCGACTTCACCGGCTATCCGTCGCTGACGCTCCCCGGCGGCATGGACCTGCGCGGCGCGCCGATCGGGTTCCAGCTGATGGGCCACGCGCTGGGCGAGGCCACGCTGTTCCGCGCCGGCCATGCCTTCCAGACGGTGACCGACTGGCACACGCTGCGCCCCGACCTGTCCGGCTTCCGCGGCTGAGGGGGACAGGATGCACAGCACCGCCATCCCCGACGAGATCCTGGCGCGCACGCGGGCACGCCGGCTGGGCCGCAGCTTTCTCGACCGGCTGGATCCCGCGACGACCGCGCTTCTGGTGATCGACCTGCAGGACGGCTTCCTGCGCGAGGGCGCCCTGCTGGAGGTGCCACTCGCGCGAGAGATCGTGCCGGTGGTGAACCGGCTCGCGGCGGACCTGCGGGCGGCCGGCGGCCATGTCGCCTTCAGCCGCTTCGCCTACCTTCCCGACGAGCCGCATCCCTGGACCGTGTTCTACGACCGCTTCCTGAACGCCGAGATCGCGCAGGAGCAGAAGGACGCCTTCGCGCCGGGGGCCGCGGATCTGCAGCTGTGGTCGGCGCTCGAGGTCGCGGGCGGGGATTTCGTGTTCGACAAGAGCCGTTACAGCGCCTTCACGCCGGGCACGAGCCCCCTGCCGGGCTGGCTGGAGCGACGGGGCATCCGGACGGTGATCGTGGTGGGCACGCTCAGCAACTGCTGCTGCGAGTCGACCGCGCGCGACGCGCTCCAGCATGGCTATGACGTCATCTTCGTCGAGGATGCGAACGCCACGCTGAGCGATGCCGAACACACGGCGGCGCTGGTCAACATGCTGACGCTGTTCGCAGATGTCGTGCCGGCGCAGGCTGTCTGCGACCGGCTTTCCGGCCGCGCCGCCGCCTGAGACGCGCCACCCGATCGCCGCGTCCGCCCTAACCGCCGGCCCCGAGCGCCCGGGCAATCGTCGCGAAGGCCTGGTCGAGCGCGCCGCCGCTTTCGGCCGCGATCCGCAGCACCTGTCCCGCCCCGCCCCGCAACGCGCCCGAGGCGGCATGGCACTGCGCCATCGCGACCGCGCCCTCGGGCCAGAGGCCGGCCCAGCGGGCCCGCTGGGCGGCCGGGCCGACCAGCACGACGCTGCCGAAGGCGGCCGGCCGCCCGGGCATCCGGCGCAGCGCGGCAAGCTGGCCCTCGTCCGCGCGCTGGCTGTCGGTCAGCACGACCCGCCCCGCCGCATCGCGCAGGGTCAGGCATGACGACCACCACCCGCCCGTGTCCTCGGCCGTGGACCCGTCCCCGGGCCCGCGGCGGCAAAAGCCGTCGAACACCACCGCGCTCGCCCCCTCGCGCACCGTCAGATCCAGCGTCTGGCGGATCCGCGCCCCCGGCGACAGCACGTAGGGGTCTGGCACGAACTGCAGCTCGGCCCCGGCACCGACCTCGATGCGCCAGCGGACGGCGCCCGGCGGGGCGTCGGGCTGCGCCCGCGGCGTGGCATGCACGAGCATCGCGCCGGCGCTGACCAGCCGCACCCGCGCCCCCGGCTCCAGCCGCAGCGCATGGCCCCAGTCGTCGCCGGGCAGCAGGGCCGCGCCCGCGGTCTGCGGCAGGACGGTCAGCGGACCGGTCCGCCCCTCGCGGCGGTAGCCGCGCGGGAAGGACCAGGGCCATTCCACGTGCCGCTCGAGGATGCCGGTCCCGCCATCGGGCATCGGGCCGCAGACCAGACGGAACTGCTCGGCCGGCACCGCCCGCGTGGCGGCGCGGGCCGGTGGTGTCGGACGCGCGTTCACCTGAACAGCACCTCGTGGCGCAGGTGCGCGATCACCGCGTCGATCCCCTCGCCGGTGCGGCAGACCGTCGGCAGCACCGGTGCCCCCGCGCGCACGCCGCGCGCCTCGTCCAGCATCCGTGCGACGTCGACGCCGACATGGGGCGCGAGGTCGGCCTTGTTCACCACCAGCAGGTTCGACTGCACGATCCCCGGCCCGCGCTTGCGCGGGATGTCGTCGCCCCCCGCGACGTCGATGACGAACATCCAGAAGTCGACGAGGTCCGGCGAGAAGGTCGAGGCGAGGTTGTCGCCCCCCGATTCCAGCAAGATCAGGTCAAGCCCGGGATAGTCGCGCTCCAGCCGGTCGGCGGCGGCCATGTTCAGCGTCGGATCCTCGCGGATGACGGTGTGAGGACAGGCGCCCGCCTGCACCGCCCGCACCCGGTCGGGATCGAGCTTGCCGCTGCGGCGCAGCCGCTCGGCATCCTCGTCCGTCACGAGGTCGTTGGTGATCACCGCCGTGTCGATCCCCTGCTCGGCCAGCCGGCCGAGCATCGCCTCGATCAGCGCCGTCTTGCCCGATCCGACCGGACCGCCGATCCCTACCCGTGCCGCCGTCATCGCAGGAAATACCTCCGTGCCAGCGGCACCTCGCGCGCCGGCTCCACCACCATCGGCACGCCGTCGGCGGTCACCGCGAAAGTCTGCGGATCGACCTCGACCTTCGGCAGCGCCGCGTTGCGCACCATGTCGGACTTGCCAAGCGCCCGCACCGACTTGATCTGCACGAACCGCTTCTGCACCCCCAGCTTCGCCTCGGTTCCCGCCGCGATCGCAAGGCGGCTGACGAAGGTCACCCCGAGGTGGCGGCGGGCCGAGCCGAGCGCGCCCCACATCGGGCGGTGCACCAGCGGCTGCGAGCCCGAGAAGCTGCCGTTGCCGTCGCCCATCGTCGCCCAGACGATGGTCCCGCCCTTGATCACGAGGTCGGGCTTGGCACCAAAGAAGGCGAAGGGCCACAGCACGATGTCGGCCATCTTGCCCGGCCCGATCGATCCGACGTGGTCGTCGATCCCGGCCGCGATCGCCGGGTTGATCGTGTATTTCGCGACATAGCGCAGGATGCGCTGGTTGTCGGCGCGCGCGGTCGTCTCCTCTGGCAGGCGGCCGATGCGGTCCTTCATCACCGAGGCCAGCTGCCAGCATTTCGCGACGTTCTCGGCCAGCCGCCCCATTCCCTGGGTGTCGGTCGCGAAGATCGAGATCGCGCCCATGTCGTGCAGCATGTCTTCGGCCGCCATGCTCTGCGGGCGGATCCGCGCCTCGGCGAAGGCCACGTCCTCCATCAGCTCGAAGCTCATCATGTGGGCGAGCATCGTCATCGGCACGCCTTCCTCGAGCGCGGGCAGCGTGAAGGGGTTCGTGGGATTGGTCGACGAGGGCAGCACGTTCGGCCAGCCGTTCACGACGAGGATGTCGGGCGCGTGGCCGCCGCCGGCGCCCTCGGTGTGGTACATGTGGATCGACCGGCCCGCGATCGCCTCCATCGTCGTCTGGTAGAAGCCGAATTCGTTGATCGTGTCGGTGTGCAGGTGCACCGAGAAATCGGCCCGGTCCGCGGCAATGAGCGAGCCGTCGAGAACGGCCGGCGAGGCGCCGAAATCCTCGTGGATCTTCACACCGAGCGCGCCGCCGGAAACGCTTTCGGCCACCGCCTCCGGGTCCGAGGCCCCGCGCCCGAGAAAGCCGAAGTTCAGCGGGTATTCGTCGGCGGCCTGGATCAGCCGGCCCAGCACGTTCGGCCCCGAGCAGCTGACATCGAAATTCGGCCCCGGCGACATGCCGATCATGGTGGTCGTGCCGCCCGCCAGCGCGTGCCAGCACTGCTGGGGCGACAGGAAATGGGCATGGGCCTCGATCGCGCCGGCGGTGACGAAATGGTTGTCGCCGTGCACGACGGTGGTGTTGGGCCCGGTCACCAGCTCGGGGTGGACCCCGTCCATGATGTCGGGGTTGCCGGCCTTGCCGATCGCCACGATCCGGCCGTCGCGGATGCCGATGTCGCCCTTCACGATCCCCAGCAGCGCGTCGATGATCACCGCGTTCTGGATCACCATGTCAAGCGCGCCCGCCGCCTGCGTGCCGGTGGTGCGGAAGCCCTCGCCATCGCGCATGATCTTGCCCGCGCCGGTCGTCAGCTCGTCGCCGTAACAGGCGTGGTCGCGCTCGATCTCGGCCAGAAGCGAGGTGTCGCCCAGCCGCACCATGTCGCCCGTCGTCGGGCCGTAGAGCGCGGCGTAGTCGCGTCGTGACAGCTTCATTCCACGTACCCCCGTGCCCTGGCCCGGTCGAGCGCGGCGCCGCGCTCGGCCTCGAGATCGCCCCCGGTCAGCCCCGCGAAGCCGTGGACGCGCCGCAGCCCGGCATAGGGCACGAGGTCGACCTCCTTCTCGATCCCGGGGTCGAAGCGCATGCCCCCGCCCGACGGCCGGTCGAGGCGCAGGCCGTAGGCAGCGGCGCGGTCGAAGGACAGCGCCGGGTTGACCTCGAAGAAATGCGCGTGGCTGCGCACCTGGATCGTGCGGTCGCCGGTGTTCAGCACCGTCAGCCGGGTGCGCGGGCGACCGGCGTTCAGCTCGATCTCGCCCTCGGCGGGGATCACCTCGCCCGGCACCGGGTCGTCGGGTCCGGGGGCGATCGGGTCGAAGACCGTCACCAGCTTGGTGCCCTCGGCCATCGACACCTCGACCGAGAAGGTGCGCAGCAGGTGGGCGACGCCGGGTTCGACATCGGCGGCGGTCAGGATCGTGCCCGCATGGCTGACGATGGCGGGATGGTCGTAGCCCAGCCGGGCCACGGTCAGCAGTTCATCGGCCAGCAGCGCGACCGCCTCGGGATGCGCAAGCCGGATCCCCAGCGCGCGGTAGCGCCGCGCCAGCTCGGCGGCGGTGAAGATCGTCAGCCGCTCGGCCTCGGTCGGGGTCAGGTGCATGGCGGTCCTCTCTGGGCGTCAGTTCACGAACAGCCGGTCCGGCCGGGGGCGCATCAGCGCGATCTCGGCCAGCGGCGCGAAGCTGGACAGGGGCTCGGTCCCGTCCGGAAGATCGCCGGCAAGCGCCGCGATCAGCGGCTGCAGCGCAAGCAGCTCGCGCTGGGTGCCGATGGCGCCAAGGGCGTTGAGCCGCACCGCCACCGACAGCGCCTGCCGCGCCGCCCCCGAAGCAGAGACCACCAGCGCCGCCGCAAGGTCGAGCCCGGCCCCGCGCAGCAGGTGCCCGTGCACCAGCGCGAAATGGCCGTGCCCGCGGTCGCGCAGCGCCTCGATCACCGGGTCGCAGGGCAGCCCGATCGCCCGCGCGGCGGCGATCAGCGCCTCGCCCGACTGCAGGCTGGCCTGACGCTGCCGCTCGAGCGCCACATGGGCGTCGACGGTCGCCGCCCAGTCGGCGAGCGCGGCGCCGGCAAGGCGGTGGCCGCCCGCCAGCACCAGCCGGTCGAACGGGTGCCAGCGCCCGCGCAGGTCCTGCGCGATCCAGGCCCGCAGGTCGCGGCGGTCCGCCGTGCCCTCGGCCAGCGCCGTCTCCAGCCCCCAGGAAAAGGCGAAGCCGCCGCCCGGGAAGGCGCTGTCGGCGAATTGCAGCATCCGGGCCAGGCGCAGGGCGTCGGTCATCGCTCAGCCGTCGATGGTGAAGCGCGCGAGCGGCTCGAGGTCGCGCAGCCGGTCGCGATAGCGCGCCTCGGGGCCGTCCATCACCACCTCCATCGCGCCGCTGCCGAAGACGACCTTCCAGTGCAGGTTGCCGCACCAGTGCCCAAGGCGCAGCGCGTCGTCGACCGTCTCGGGCACCAGCCGCAGCCGCGCGCCGCCATCGACCCGCACCACGATGGCCAGGTCCTCGCGCGCCAGCAGCACCGCGCCATCGACCAGCGCCTGGTCGCGCGGCAGCGCCACCGCGCAGTCGCGCCCGCGGTCGGTGCGCAGCCGAAGCCGCTTGCGCGCGGCCTCGGCCTCGGGGATCGCCAGCACCTCGAGCTGGCCCAGATGCTCCATCGCGTGCAGCCGGTCGTGCCAGGGGGCGTCATCCGCCTGCCCCAGCACGGCCGTCAGCATCAGCGGCGCCTCGTCGGGTGTCATGTCCACAGCGCGCGGCCTCAGAACGTCTTCCAGTCGCCGGAGGCCTCGAAGGCCGCGCCCAGCGCGTAAAGCGTCGCCTCGTCCCACAGCTTGCCCACCAGTTGCAGGCCGACCGGCAGATCCTCGACCAAGCCGCAGGGCACGGTCAGCGCGGGGTGGTGCGAGATGTCGAAGGGCGCGGTGTTGGGCAGCATGTCGAAGGCGCGCGCCACGATCTCTTCGCGCGGGGCGCCGGGCGCGGGCAGCTTGGTCGCGACCATCGGCACCGTCGGCATCAGCAGCGCGTCATATCCCGACAGCACCGCGTCATAGGCCGCCCGCAGCTTCAGGCTGAGGTTCACCGCCTTGCCGTAGAACCGCTTGCCGTGCACGTCGTCGGCGAACTGCGCGAACAGCATCGCAAGCTTCAGCGTCTCGGACAGCTCGTCGGCGCGGTTGCGCCAGCCACGGTGGAAATCCATGAAGCTGGTCACGTAGAGATCCTGGCGCGAGGTGCCGTAGCCATCGCCCAGCATCATCGTCTGCGTCAGACCCTGCAGCCCGATCGGCGCCCAGATGTGCATCGCGTCGAGGTGCATCGGGATCGACACCTCCTCGACCGTCACGCCCAGACCCGCCAGCCGATCGGCCGCGGCCCGGACCTTGGCGTCGACCTCGGGCATCGACTGGGGATGGCCGAACCCCTCGGTCAGGATCGCGACCTTCATCCCCGACACGTCCTTGCCGATCGCGGGGGTGTAGGGGGTGACGGTGCAGTCGAACTGGCGGCTGTCGAACCCGTCGGGACCGGCCAGCACCTCGAGCATCAGGGCGTTGTCGGCCACGGTCGCCGTCATCGGGCCGGTGTGGTCGATGTAGATCTCGATCGGCACGACGCCGGTATAGGGCACGAGGCCATGGGTCGGCTTCATGCCGACGGTGCCGCAGAAGGCCGAGGGCATGCGGATCGAGCCGCCCTGGTCGCCGCCGATGGCCATGTCGACCTCGCCCGCCGCCACCAGCGCGGCCGAGCCCGAGGACGAGCCGCCGGCCGAGCGCGTCGGGTCATGCGGGTTCAGCACCGGGCCCTGCGCGCCGGTGTGGCTGCCGCCCGACATGCAGAAGCATTCGCAATGGGCCTTGCCCACGATCGTCGCCCCGGCGTCGAGCATGCGGGTCACGATCGTCGCGTCGACATCGGGCACGTAGCCTTCCAGCGTCGAGGAGCCGTTCATCATCGGCACCCCGGCCAGCATGACGTTGTCCTTCAGCACCACGGTCTTGCCGGCAAGCTTGCCGCTGCCCGACCCGGCGACGGTGGATTTGACGTACCAGGCGTTCAGCGGGTTGTCGGCGGGGGCCGGGCGCACGCCGGGGGTGCGCGGATAGGTGACCTCGGGCAGCGCGTCGGGCATCAGGTCGACGGCATTGTAGCTGTCGACATAGGCCGACATCAGGCCCTTGAACGACGCGATGGCGGCATCGTCGAGGTGGAAGCCCAGTCGTTCGGCGACATCGCCGAGTTGCGCATCGGTGGGAAGTTTCACTGCCATGGTCTGTCCTGTCGTGAAGGGGCGCATGCCGGTCCCGGTAGCGCCCGAGAGATCGGGCGACGGGCTGCGGCGCGGCGGAAAACGGGTTGCGGGCCCCGGCCCCGCGGGGCCGTGGGCATCTGGGGTCAGGCGACGAAGCCCATGAATTCGCTGACGGCGCGGCTGTCGGTCAGCTGTTCGCGCGGGATCTGGCGGTCCAGCACCCCGTTCGAGATCGCGTAGACCCGCTGCGAGAGGCTGGCGATGAAGTCGAGGTTCTGCTCGACTAGGACGATGGTGATGTCGCGGGTCCGGGTCAGGGCATTCAGCGTCTCGGCGATCTCGTCGATGATCGAGGGCTGGATGCCTTCGGTCGGCTCGTCGAGCAGCATCAGCTTCGGGCGCCGGCACAGGCAGCGCGCCAGCGCCAGCAGCTGCTGCTCGCCCCCCGACAGGGCACCGCCGCGGCGATCGAGCAGGCGCTTGAGCCGCGGGAACAGCTCCAGCATCTCCTCGCTGGTCTCGGCCATCACCTTCGCATTGCCGGGGATGCCGACCTTCAGGTTCTCCTCGACCGACAGGTTGGGGAAGATCTGCCGCCCCTGCGGCACCAGGCCGATCCCGATGCGCGCGCGCGCGTTGACCGACATGCCCAGGATCGACTGCCCCTCGAAACGGATGTCGCCGCCCGTGACCTTCACGAAGCCCATGATCGAGCGCATGAGGGTGGTCTTGCCCATCCCGTTGTGCCCCAGGATGCCGACGACCTCGCCCGGCTGGACGTGGAAATCGACGCGGTGCAGCGCGGGCACGAGGCCGTAGGCCGCCGTCAGCCCGGTGACGTCAAGCAACATTGGCCTGTTTCCCCAGATAGATCTCCTGGACCTCGCGGTCCTGCATGATGTCGGCGATCATCGCCTCGCGGAAGATGGCGCCGCGGTTGAACACGGTGACGAACTTCGCGATCTGGCGGATGAAGGCCATGTCGTGCTCGACCACGACCACCGCGGCCGAGCGCGCGGCCTCGAGCACGAGGCCCGCCAGCCGGTCGCGCTCCTCGCCGGTCATGCCGGCGGCCGGCTCGTCCAGCAGGATCAGCCGCGGCTCGCCCGCCAGCACCATCGCCAGTTCCACCAGCTGGCGCTGGCCGTGGCTCAGAAGCCCGACGTCGCGCCTGGCCAGATGGGTGATGCCGCACCGCTCCATCGTGTGGTGGGTCAGGTCCTTGGCGACCGAGGGGATGTGCTTGCGCCGCGCCGACAGGCGGACGTTCTCATAGGCGCTGATCCCGTCGAACACGTTCGGGACCTGCGTCTTGATGCCGACGCCGAGGTTGACGATCTGGTGGGTGTGCCAGCCGGTGATCTCCTGCTCGTCGAAGATCACGGTGCCGGACGAGGGCGTCAGCTGCCCGGTCAGGCACTTGAAGAAGGTGGATTTCCCCGCCCCGTTCGGCCCCAGAAGGCAGCGCAGCTCGCCGTCGCGGAGGCGGAAGTCGACGTTGTCGACCGCGGTGACCCCGCCGAAGCGCATGGTCAGGCCCCGGGTCTCGAGAATGCTGTAGAGGGGTGCGTCAGTCATGTTTCACCGCCTTCTTCGCGACCGCGCCGCCGATCTTGCCCTGGCGCCACAGCGTCCAGCCGTTGATCGCCAGCATCTTCAGCGTCGGCACGATGCCCTTGGGCAGGATCAGCACCAGCAGCATCATGATCCCGCCCAGCACCGCGATCGAGTTCAGGAGCGCCATCGTCCCCAGCTTCAGCGTCAGCCATTGCAGCACGATGCAGCCGATGATCGGGCCGACCAGCGTGCCGACACCGCCCGCCATGACCCAGACCAGCGCCTTGGCCGACATCTCCATCGAGAAGGCGTTCGGATCGATGAAGGCCTGGTAGGTCGCCCACATCGCCCCGGCGAGGCCCGCGATGCCCGCGCCGATCGCGAAGACGATCACCTTCTGGCGCCGCACGTCATAGCCCAGCAGCGCGGCCCGGGTCTCGTTCTCGCGGATCCCGATCGATACCCGGCCGAAGTCCGACGCGATGAGCAGCCGCAGCGCCACGTAGATCACGATCAGGATGCCCATGAACACCTGGAACATCTGCGCGGGGTCCAGCCAGGCGTCGGGCTCGCCGGGGATGTTCAGCGTCGGGATCGAGGGGATGCCGTTGAACCCGCCCAGGCGCGCCTCGCCGATCGAGTATTCGGGGCCGGCGGTGTGGTTGATCAGCTTCCAGAAGATCAGCGCCACCACCAGCGTCACCACGCCGAGATAGACGTCGGACAGGCGGCCGTAGAACATGAAATAGCCAAGCGCCGCCCCGAAGATCGTCGGGATCACGAAGGCGAGGATCAGCGGGATCGTCGTCTCGCCGATGTTGATCGAGGCCACGGCGAAGGTATAGGCGCCCAGGCCGAAGAACGCGGCTTGGCCGAAGCTCAGGATCCCGCCGAAGCCCCAGATATAGCCCAGCGACAGCGCGAAGACCGCCAGCACGACGTATTGGGTGATCTGCATGATCGTGAACAGGTCAAGCCAGACCGGGGCTATGAACATCACGGCCAGTCCGATCGCCAGCATGATGTAGAAGCCGGGATCGCGGGTGACGGGTTTTTCCATGTCCCTGCTTCCTCAGATCGAACGTTTGAAAATGCGGCCGGTGATGCCCTGCGGCAGCAGCCGCAGCAGGACCAGCGCCGCGACCAGAAGCGCGGCATCGCCGTAGACCGGGCCGCTCAGGAAGGTCGTGCCCTGGCTGATCGTGCCCAGAAGCGTCGCCGCCGACAGGGTGCCGGTGATGACCGCCGCTCCGCCGGTGATGACGGTGATGAAGCTTTGCGCGATGAAGTTCACCCCCATCGTCGGCACCACGCCCGTCAGCGGCGCCAGCAGCGCCCCCGCGAGGCCGGTGATCGCCGAGCCGATGCCGAAAGTCAGCATGTAGACCCAGCGGGTGCGGATCCCCAGCGTCTCGGCCATGTCGGGGTTCTGCATCGTGGCGCGGGCGATCAGCCCGGCCTTGGTGAATTTCAGCACCGCCCAGATCGCCACCAGCAGCAGCGCCGCCGCGATGATCAGCACGAAGTTGTAGCGCGGCACCTGGTAGGCGCCGATCGCCATGCCGCCAAGCGGCGTGGCGACCCCGGTGACGGAGTTGCCGAAGATCATCGTGACCCCGCCGATCATCAGCATCGACAGCCCCCAGGTCGCCAGCAGGCTGTCGAGGATCCGGCCGTAGAGCCGCTGGATCACCAGCCTCTCCACCAGCACGCCGAAGATGCCGACCACGATCGGCGCGAGGACGAGCATGGCCACCCATTCGTTGACGCCGTGGCCCGTCGAGATGACCACCGTGTATCCGCCCAGCATCAGGAATTCGCCATGGGCGAAGTTGATGATGCGCATCATGCCGAAGATGATTGCCAGCCCTGCCGACAGCAGCACCAGCCACGCGATCGCACGCACCATCTCAAGCGCCACTACGAGTGCATAATCCATGCCCGTCTCCCGCGCGCAGCCTCAGAGGCTGATTTCGAAGTGCTGGTTCGACTTCGGATTGGCGATCAGGTCGCAGACCATCTGGGTGTCGGTCGGCGGGCTGTCGGGGAAGCTTTCCTTGATCTCGAAGACCTGGTCCTTCAGCTCGGCGATGTAGACGTCGCGCACGGCGTGCTGGGTCTTGGGATCGATCTTCACCTTGCCCGCCGGCAGGTCGTAGGCCTTGCCCGAGGTCAGCACCTCGAGAAGCGCGTCGCGCTTGGTCGACCCGGCCTCGCGCACGGCGTCGGCCCAGATCATCATGCCCTCGTAGGTCACTTCCGAGATCTCGGACATCACCCAGTTCTTGTCGGGATATTCCGCGGCGACCTTTTCCAGGAACGCCTTGTTGGTCGGGTTGTCGATGCCTTCGAAATAGCCGAACGAGGCGGTGATGCCGTTGCCTTCCTCGGCGGTCAGGATCAGCTGGTCCGACCCGCCGGCGCCCAGAACGGTCGACATCACCGGGATCTGCGCCTTCATGCCCGCAGCCGCCCACTGGCGGTAGAAGCCCAGGTGCGAGGTGCCGACCAGCGCCGACAGCACGAAGTCCGGCTTCGCGCCCTGGATTTTCGAGATGGTCGAGCCGAACTGGGCCACGTCGAGCGGGAAGAACTCGGTCTCGATGACCTCGCCGCCGTTCTCCTCGACATAGCGCTTCACCCATGCGGCGGTGATGTGGCCATAGTTGTAGTCGGCCGCGATCGTGTAGACCTTCTTGCCGTAAAGCTTCATCCCGTAAGGGATCAGCCGCGCGACGGTCTGGGCGGGGGTTGTGCCCAGCGTGATCTCGTTGCGGTCGCAGACGCCGCCTTCGTACTGGGTGTTGTAGAAGTAGAACGTGTCATAGCGGTGGAAGATCGGGCGGATCGTCTCGCGCGAGGCCGAGGTGATGCCGCCCATGACCACGTCGACGCGATCCTTCAGCGCCATCTGCGTGGCGTATTGCGAATAAAGCGACATGTTAGACTGCGGATCGTAGACGACGGCCTCGACCTGCTTGCCCAGCAGGCCGCCCGCCTCGTTGATCTCCTTGATCGCCATCTGGAAGACCTGGTTCATCGGCACGCCGACCGCGTCGAGCGCGCCGGACAGGTCGTGCAGCCCGCCGACCTTGATGGTGTCGCCGGCCGCGCGGGCGACGAGCGGGGCGGCAAGCGTGAGGGCGGCGGCAGTGCCGGTGCTTTGCAGGAGTCGGCGGCGGCTGATCAGTGTCATGGCAGGTCCCTGTCTGAAAGTTTCCCTGATCAGACGCGGATTACTTGAAAACGCAAATATCTATTAATCATTGTTTTCCATGCGCGGGTTTCTGCCTTCTTTCTCGGCTGAAATGGCGCGACATGCCCACATCATGGGCGAAAATGCCGGCGACATCCCAGAATCGGCGCCGAAATCGCGGCAAAGCGGCTGATGGCAATCGCGCCATCCGGTCGATCTTGGGACTTGCATTGCACGGTCGGCCATGCGCTTTGTGTCACATTCAACTATTCAAACGGCAAGTGAATTGCCGGGAACACCGCGCGCACGAGGCCACCCATGACCACTCCCCCCGCCTTCACGGCTGCTGCGATCCAGTTCGAGCCGACCATGTTCCGCAAGGAAGAGAACATCTGCCGGCTGCTCGCGCTGTGCGAGACCGCGGCGCGGGACGGGGCCAAGCTGATCGTCACGCCCGAGATGGGCACGACCGGCTACTGCTGGTTCAGCCGCGCCGAGGTCGCCCCCGAGGTCGAGACCATTCCCGGCCCCACGACCGACCGCTTCGCCGCGCTCGCGGCCCGGCACGATGCGCATATCGTCATCGGCATGCCCGAGGTCGATCCGGCGACCGGGCTCTATTACAACAGCGCGGTGCTGATCGGGCCCGCGGGCGTGATCGGCACCCATCGCAAAACCCATCCCTACATCGCGGAGCCGAAATGGGCGGCCTCCGGCGATCTCGGCCACCAGGTCTTCGAAACCGCGCTCGGGCGGATCGCCATCCTGATCTGCATGGACCTGCATTTCTTCGAGACCGCGCGGGTCGAGGCGCTCGATGGCGCCGACGTGATCTGCCACGTCTCGAACTGGCTGGCCGAGCGAGCCCCCGCCCCCTACTGGATCAACCGCGCCTTCGAGAACGGCTGCTACGTGATCGAGGCAAACCGCTGGGGGCTGGAGCGCACGGTGCAATTCTCGGGCGGAAGCTGCGTGATCGCGCCCGGGGGCGAGGTCGTGGCGCAGATCGACGCCGGCGACGGCATCGTCGCGGCGCAGGTCGATCCCGCCCTCTCGCGGTCGCGGCTGGTGCTGGGCGAACCCGTCTTCGACACCCGGCGCCCCGATCTTTACAAGACGCTGATGACGAACAGCTTCACCTGGAACGCCCGCGACTTCTTCCAGCTTTACGGGCACCAGCCGATCCCCGCCGGCGGCCCGGCGACGCTGGCCGTGGCACAGTTCACGCCGACCGATGACCCCGCGCGCAACCTTGCCGAAATCGAGCGGATCGCCGACGCCGCCGTGGCGCAGGGGGCAAAGCTGCTGGTCCTGCCCGAGCTGTCGCTCACCGGCGACCGGGACCCCGCGGCGCGGGCGCATTCCGTCGACGGGCCGCTCGTCGCGGCCTTCACCGCCATCGCCATGCGCCGGCGGCTTCACATCGTGGCGGGATTTGCCGAAACCGACGGCGCGCGGTGCTTCAACAGCCTGGTGCTCTCGGGCCCCGAGGGGCGGCTTGGCAGCTACCGCAAGATCCACCTGTCCACCACGGATCGAACCTGGGCGACGGCCGGGCAGGACTGGGCCGTGTTCGACCTCCCCTTCGGCCGCCTGGGGCTGCTCTGCGGTCACGACGCGCTGCAGCCCGAGGCGGCGCGCGTGCTCGCGATCGAGGGCTGCGATGTCATCGCCTGCCCCGCGAACCTGCCGCGCGGGTTCACCGGCGCCCATGCCGGCACCGCGATCCCGCACAACGCGCCGATCCCGCGCGGCGCGGACCCGTTCCACTGGCACGCCTTCCGCTGCCGTGCCGGCGAGAACAATCTTTACCTCGCGCTCGCCAATCTCTGCGATCCCGGGCGCGACCTGCCGGGGGAAAGCGGGATCTTCGGGCCCGACACCTTCTCGTTCCCGCGCCACGAAAGCCCGGTGCTGACAGGCCCGGACCTGTGCACGCTCGACATCGACCTGACGCAGCTTGCAGCCTCGCCCTACCCCACGACCGTCGTGCGGCGGAAGGACCTGCTCACCATGCGGCTACCCCATCACTACACGGCCATCGTCGATGAAACCGCCCGTCGCCGGAACGCGCCGGCAGACAGACTCGCCGATCCGCAGCCGTCCTGACCCGGCCCGCTCCGCGGCGCGCCGGCTTCGGGTGTCGTGCCGCGGGATCGGGGTCGGCCACACCGCATGGGCGCCGCCGTCGCCGGTCAGTGCGGCTCCGTCTCGACCAGGTCGCAGCCGAACAGCCGCAGATCGTTGCGATACCCGCCGCCGTCAAGGCCCCGAACCTGCCGATCCATTTCCGCCACAGCCGCGCTCGTCAGCTCTTCAAGAGGCTGCACCACCGTATAGCTCAGCGTCCCGAGCTCGATTGCGCGCAGCGCGTCGGGCGATCCGTCGAAGCCGCCGATCACCAGGTCCTTCGCCCAGATCTCGTCGCGGACCGCCTCGAGCGCTCCGAGCGCCATCTCGTCGTTTGCCGCGATGATGCCGTCGAACCGCACCCCTTCCGCCACCAGCGCCTTCAGCTCGGTATAGCTCGTCTCGCGGCTCCACTGGCCGTTGATCGACCTGACCCGCTCGAGGCCGGGCCGGCTGTCCAGCACCGACGCGAAGCCCTGCGCCCGAAGCGTGGCATTGGCATCGCGCGTCGGTCCGTCGAGCTGAACGTATCGCCCCGTGTCCCCCATGAGACGCGCGAAGGCCGCGGCCGAGCGCCGGGCGCAGGAGAGGTTGTCGGCCCCGAACTGCCCCGCCGTCATGCCACGCTCGATCGGCGCGTTCAGAACCAGCACCCTGACCCCCTGGTCCATCGCCGTCTGCACCGCGTCCCGCGAGTTCAGGCGATGCGCCGGGTCCAGAAGCACCGCCACGGCGTCGTTGTCGATCGCCCGGCGGATCAGGTCGCGCTCGGTGATGACGTCGCCGGAATGGGCGTAGACGGTGACCTGATAGCCAAGCCGCTGCGCCGCCCGCTTGGCAAGGACCCCTTCCGTGAACCAGAACGCGTTCGAGGGGTCGTTGACGATCACCGCGACCGGCACCTCGGCCGGAGAGACCGATTGCGCCGCCCCCGGGTTGGCGGCCGGCGCCGCCAGCGCAAGCGCCAGCACCAGGAGGAGGGGCCGCGGGACAGGCAGCCCGGATCGGAAGGCGAGCATGGTCATGGACCCCCTCATGCACTGCGCCGCTGGCGCGCCGCGCCGCGCAGGATGTCGACATAGCCGTTGAACGCAGCCCGCAGCGCATGGGCATAGGTCACCGCC
Source organism: Frigidibacter sp. MR17.24 (assembly GCF_037095655.1). Classification (NCBI taxonomy): domain Bacteria; kingdom Pseudomonadati; phylum Pseudomonadota; class Alphaproteobacteria; order Rhodobacterales; family Paracoccaceae; genus Frigidibacter; species Frigidibacter sp. MR17.24. Next base: position 10,332 of record NZ_JBAWKE010000003.1, on the reverse strand, counting down.
GCGCGCTCCGACGGCTCGGTCTTGCGCACCTCGGCCTCGAGTTTCTCGGCGGCCTCGGCCATGGCCATCGCGCCGACCATCTTCGACGAACTTTTGAGCGTGTGCGCCGTGCGGCGCACCTGTTCGTACTGCCGCGCGTCGATGTCGAAATCCATCGCGGTCAGCTGTTCGGGCGTGCCGCCGATGAAGGTTTGCAGCAGGACACCGAACCCCTCGCCGAGCAGTTCCTTGGTCTCCTGCATCACCGGCACCGACAGGATCTCTGCCGCGGGGCGATAGGCGGGTTCCGCCTCGGCCGGTGCCGCAGGGCGCCCGTCCCCTGCCCGCGGCGCTTGTGCCTCGGGAGGTCGCTCCAACCCTTCTGGCAGGGTTCCCGACAGGGCGGCAGGACGGCTTACAACGATGTGCAGCGGCTCGGCCCCGGTGAGCGGATCGCGCCCGCCGTCCGCGGCGGCCGGTGTCACCGCAGGCGACGGCGCATCGGACAGCGGCGCCGGGTCTTGCGAAACCGGGTCGGGCACGGCCGCGAGCGTCACGGCCCTGATCGGTGGCCCCTCGAGCGGCGGCACCTCGGCCGCCTTGCCTCCCACCGCCGAGCCTCCGCCCGCTTTGCCTTCGACCGCCGGGCCTGCGACCGGCGCCCCGCCAGCGGGGGAAACCTCGCGCCCGGCGTCGTCCGGCGGGACCTTGGCGCCCTGGGTCGCCACCGCCGCCGCACCGCGGGCACGCTCGGCCCGCGACGGCTCTGTGGCCGGACGCTCGACCGCCTCGTGCGCCGCGCTCAGCGGCAGCAGGTCGCCCAGCTGCGCGACGATCTCGGCCTGCCGCACCGGTTTGGACAGGAAGGCATCCATGCCGGCCTCGAGACAGGCTTCGCGGTCGCCCTTCTGCGCATTCGCGGTCAGCGCCACGATCGGCACCCGGCGCGCCCGTCCCGCGGCCATCATCGCCCGCAATTCGCGGGTGGCTCCGAACCCGTCGAGGCCCGGCATCTGGCAGTCCATCAGGATCACGTCCCAGTCGGCGCCGGATCCGAAGGTCTCGATCGCCTCGCGCCCGTCCCAGGCGGTGCCCACGACGCAACCAAGCTTCTTGAGCAGCGCGATCCCGTACAGCTGGTTCACCTTGTCATCGTCCACCAGCAGGACCCGCACGCCCTTGAAGGTCACCCGCGTTTCGCGCTTCGGCGGCGCCTCGGGGTCGCCGGTCATCCCGGAATAGACCCGGTGGTGGAAGGCCTGGGCCACGGCACGGGTGACGCTGACGGCACTGTGCGGCGACGGGATCACGAAGGAGGCCGCCCCGAGTTCCTCGCGGGAAAGGGGCTCGGCCCCGAGGATCGACGAGCGCAGGATGCCGATCTTGACCCGCGCAAGCTCGCTGCGGCCCTTGAAGTAGGCCTGCAATTCACTGGCGATCGCCGCGTCGCCGGCGAGGATCAGGTCGATCGGGTCAAGCCTTTGCAGGGCCGCCTCGATATGGATCAGCGCATCGGCGCTGTCGCTGGCGGCCACCGCCTGACCACCGGCCGACTCCAGCGCGACCAGCGCCGCGATGCGGCGCGGCGTGTCCGGCATCACCACGAGGGTGTTCTGGATGCCGACGATGCAGCGCTCCTTGCGCAGCAACTGGGTGTGGGTATCCGCCTCGAGCCGAAGCTCGAACGAAAAGATCGAGCCCATGCCGGGGGTCGAGCGGGCGCGGATCTCGCTTCCCATCGCCCACAGCAGCTCGCGCGTGATCGTCAGCCCCAGCCCGGTGCCGCCGAAATTGCGCGATGTCGAGCTTTCCCCCTGCTCGAACGGGTCGAAGATGGTCTTGAGCCGTTCCGGCGGGATGCCGATGCCGGTATCCTCGACGCTGAAGCGGAACAGCGCGGTCTCGTCCGCGGCCTTCTCGACCAGATCGACGCGCAGCGTGACGCTGCCCTCGCGGGTGAACTTGATCGCGTTCGACAGCAGGTTGGTCAGCACCTGGCGCAGCTTCATGTCATCGACCATGACCTGCACGCTGACCTGCATCGGCAGGATCGTCACCAGCTCGACCTTCTTGTCCGACGCGAGGATGCCGACCGCGTTCGCGACATTCGCCACCACGCTGCCCAGATCGACGAGCTTGCTGTCGAGGACGACCTCGCGGGCCTCGATCTTCGAGAAGTCGAGGATCTGGTTGATCAGGGCAAGCAGGCTTTCGGCGGACTGGCCGAGCGTCATCAGGTTGCGCCGCTGTTCGCCGGTGAGATCGGTGTCGAGCAGCAGGTCGGACATGCCAATGATGCCGTTGAGCGGCGTTCGCATCTCGTGGCTCATCGTCGCGAGGAAGCGCGATTTCTGGTAGTTGGCCGAGGTCGAGGCGCGCTCGGCCTGGCGGCTGAGCCGGATCTGGCGCAGGTTCAGGAACGCGGAACTCGCCAAAAGGGCGACGCCGGCCATCAGCAGGATCTGGTTGGCGGACTTGCGTTCCACGACGAAGCCCCAGAAGTGCAGCGTGTCGGTCTGCGCGGTGATGTCCAGATGGATCGGCCCCTCGTCGATTTTCGTGACGATGCTGCGACCGAAATCCGGATGCGGCGCACGCTGGAACACGGTCTGCGCGGTGGCATTGTCATGAAGCTCGATCTTGGTAACCCAGAGCTCCGGCGCGGTGTTGGCAAACAGCAGCAGGCGGCGCATGCTGTAGGTCACGAACAAGGCGCCCCGGTACTGTGCCGCGGGGCCGCCGCGCAGGATCGGGCGCAGCACGGTGACGAGATCGGTGTTGGTCGCCTGCCCGGGCACCAGCCCCCCGCGCAGGATCATCGCGTCCGGGGACCCGCCTGTCTCGAGCTGGCGCAAAAGCTCGAGATGCGCATAGGACAGCTCCGAGCGGGCGAATTTGCGGGTCCGCGAATTGTCGCTGATCATGCTCAGCGGCGCGGTGGGATCGACCGGGATCCAGCCGTAGTTGTTGGCGACGTCCACCCCGCGGCCGATCACCGTCGCGGCGAATTCCGACAGTTCGCCCGGATCGACCTGCTCCACCGAGTTGAACAGCGCCTGCAGGGCCCTGAGGTTGTGGACGGGTTCCTCGAGAGAGCTGCCGAAGGAGCCGCTCAGTGCCGCCTCGAAGACCTGGTCCTGCTGGTCGAGGTAATGCAGGTAGTCGTTGCGCAAGAGCAGGTAGTCCAGCACCAGCGCCAGCACGAAGGTGGCGATCATCGCGGTCGCGAGGAGCGGAACGCTCCGCCGGCCGGGAGCATTGCCTGACTCGACCGGATCGAGGATGTCGATCGGGCGGGGGGACGGCACGGTGGGCCGGTCCGGGATCATGTCACCATCCAAAGGTCGCGTCCTTGCGCATCAGGGCCGCCACGCGATTGCCGGCCGGATTATAGCGGATCTCGTCGAAGGCCGTGGCCCGCGCCCGCGCGATGCCGCGCCCATGCGAGGCCGACGAGCGCGACATCTCGATCGTCATGTAGTCCTTCCAGTCGAAGCCCTTGCCGGGGTCGTCGACGATCATCAGCACCCCGTCGTCGCGGCGCTGCACCGCGACCGTGGCCGAGCGGTCGGCCCGCGCGAGCAGCCGCTCGCGGATCTCCTGGTCCAGCCGGCCGTCCTCGAGCAGGCGGCCCTTGGCCTCGAACCCGATCTCGCAGATGCCGTGCTCGACGGCATTGGACAGCAGCGCCGCGATCCCGTCGACGCTGCGGTCGGGGTCCGGAAAGTAGTTGGCGATGAACCCTGCAAGCGCGAGCGCCTCGTGCAGGGTGCGAAAGCGCCACTTGGCGGCCTCGGCCAGATCGAACCCGGTGGTCGAGCGTTCGCCGGTCTCAAGCTGGCGGGTCTGGTCCGCCTGCCGCAGCGCCGCGGCCAGGACCGAGGCGAGGATGCCGACGTCGGCGGGTTTCTGGAGATAGTAGAAGACGCCGGCATCCAGGCCCTCGCGCACCTCTTCCGGATCGTCCGAGCCGGTGACCATGATCACCGGGATCTGCGACAGGCCGCGGTCGCGCTTGAGTTCGCGCACGAAGCTCACGCCGTTCATCCCGGGCATCTCGCGGTCGACGAGGATCGCCTCGGGGCGGTAGTCGCCGACAAGCATGTCCAGCGCGACCTCGCCGTTCGGGGCGGATTCGGCGTCGTAGCCCAGCCGTTTCAGCAAGGCCTGGATCACCATCAGCGCGACCGGGTCGTCGTCGATGGCAAGGATCTTGGCATGGCGCGCGAATGCGGGCCGTCGGGCTTCCATCATCGCGCATACCCCGTCGCGCCGCCCCTGCCCGACTGCCGGACAGGGTCACCTCATGTGGCCGCGCGCATCGCGCAAGGGCCTCAACCCTCGTGGAACGCGCCCTGGACAGCCTCCTTCACCGGCCGGAACAGATACTGGAGAACGGTTCCGGATCCGTTAATCAGCTCGGCCTGCACCGCCATGCCGGGGATGAGCGGATAGTCGCTGCCGGCGTAGCGCAGGTGATCCGCCGCCAGCGCCACCTCGCCCGCGTAATAGGCCGCGCCGTCCTCGCCGATCAGCGCCGAGGGCGACAGGCTGACAAGCTCTCCCTGCAACTTGCCGTAGCGCACGAAATCCAGCGCTGTGACCTTCAGCGTCACCCGGTGCCCCGGGTGGATGTTGGCGATCTGCCGGACCGGGATCCGGATCCGCGCCACAAGCTCGTCCCCCGTCGGCACCACATGGCCGATCGGCTCGCCCGCCGCGACGTAATCGCCAACGGCCAGCCGCTCGGGGAATTTCACCGCGCCGGGGATCGGTGCCCGGATCAGCCGCCGGTCGACGGCCGCCGACAGGGCGCCGACCAGCACCGCGTTTTCGGCGAGGTCCGCGCGCACCTGCTCCATCTCCTGGCGAGCCACGGCATACCGGTCGCTCGTCACCGACGACAGGCGCCCCGACAGCTCGCTGCGCGCATCAAGCGTGCGCGCGCGCTGCGACACCAACACGTCGAGATCCGCCGCCGCGGTATCGGCCGCCTGGCGCGACTGCAGGAACACGGGGTAAGGCACGAGGTCGCGGTCATAGAGCGTCTCGCGGCGTGCCAGCAGGTCGCGCGCGGCCGCAAGCTCGGTCCGCTGGGCCGCGATCTGGCGCTCGACGATCTCGAGGTCGCGCTCGTTCTTGGCAAGCTGGTCGGTGATGATCCGCTTCTGATCCTCGTAGGCCGCGACCATCGCCTGCCAGTCGCGCCGGGCCTCGGCATATTCGGCGCCGTCCGCGGCGCCTTCGACGGCCGTCTCCGCGGTCGGCCCGCCGGCCGCCCCGGGACCGGCGCCGGGGGCGTCGCCCCCGACGAAGCCCGGCGGGCGATCCTCGACGAAGGCCGACAGCCGCTCGAGCTTGAGTTGAAGCGACAAGCGGTTGCGGCGGGCGATCCGCAGATCCGCCTGCTGGGCATCGTCGTCGAGCCGCGCGATCACCTCGCCTGCCAGGACCGGCTGGCCGTCATGCACCGGCAGGGCGACGACCCGCCCCGCCTCGCGGTGGACGAGTTCGCGCTCGTAGCTGCGCGGCATGATCTGTCCGACGCCGCGCGCCGTCTCCGGCAGCCGGGCGAAGGCGGCCCAGAGCAGGACCAGCACCAGCGACAGGGTGATGCCCCAGATCGTGAGGCGCAGGCTCAGGCTTTCGGGGCGCTCCTCGAGGCGGATGCTCTCGGCGAGGTGGCGCATGTGCGCCTCGCGCACGATCTGGCGGAACCGCGGCAGCCTGACGAGGGGCGGCGTCGCCTCGATCAGCTCCTTCGGCGCGGTCTGCCCCCCCCGCGCCGCCGGAACCGATCGCTGCGCGCGGGTCCCGTCCGGCGCCGCGCTCGTCAGCAGGTCGTCCGTCAGCAGCCCCTCCGGCAGCAGCCCGGCCGGAATCACCACCTCGCCCGCCGACCCCGGCGCCGAGGCAAGCAATGCCGGGGCCGGGAGTGCCGTCGCGCCGGGTGCGACCGCCGGGTCGCGTCCGGGGACCGCGGCATCGCCCGCGGGCCCTGCCTGGAATTGGTGCGACCGGATGCTCACATCTTCCTCATGATCTTGTCGAGCGTCCCCACCTGCGCCCGCCCGTCGCCGAACAGGGCGATCACGCGATCGGCACGGCGCAGGAAATCGGTGCGATAGCTGACGAACAGGGTCGTGCGCCGCCCAGCCCGTTCCTCGATCGCGCGGGCGATGTCGGCATCCAGCCCCGAGAGCAGCAGCATCGTCGGACGCTCGTCGATCAGCAGGATCTGACCGTCACGCAGCAACGCCCGCGCCAGCCCGATCCGCTCGCGCAGAAGCGGCATGGTCGCGGCGATCCGCACCGGGTCGATATGGGTCTCGAGCCCGCCGGGCATCGCCCGCACCGCCGGCATCGCCCCGGCCGCCTCAAGCGCCTCCTCGAGGTCGCGGTTGCGCGCGATCGGCATCGCGAGCCGCAGGTTCTCGGCCAGCGTCCCGCTGAACAGGTCGACATATTGCGGGTAATAGGCCACCTGCTCGCGCAGCTCGGCCGGGTTCAGCTGGCGGATGTCGAAGCCGCCGATGCGGACCGCCCCGAACTGCGGCACGACCAGGCTGAGCGGAAGTTTCAGAAGGCTCGACTTGCCGCTGCCGTTCGGCCCGGTGATGGCGATGGTCTCGCCCTGCGCGATCTCGAGGTTGAGACCCGAGAAGATCATCGGCGCCTTCGGCCCGTAGCGCAGCGCGATGTTGACCAGCGTGATCTGCCCGCCAAGCTTGACCATCGCCGTCGTCCGCGGGCCCGAGACCGGGTCTTCCTCCTCCATCTCCATCAGGCGGTCGATCTGGATCACGGCATTCTTCAGCTGCTCGAGCCGCGGCACCATGCCGACCACGGCATGCAAAGGGCTGAGCGCCCGGATCTGCAGCATCACCGACGCGATGAGCGCGCCGGGCCCCATGGCGCCGGCCCAGATATGCGTCGCGCCGACATAAAGCGTGGCGATCGTCGACAGGCCCAGCACCAGATGCGCGACGATCTCGGCCCCGGCGCCGATGCGGCTCATGCGCAGCGCCGCCATCTGCTCGCGCCCCGACAGCTCGCGGAACCGGTCGAGCCACTTGTCCGCCAGCCCGTCCAGCCGGATCGCGTCCAGCTTGGCGAAGGTGTCGAGGGTGAACTGCTGCATCCGCGAGCTTTCGACCGCCGCCTCGCGGATCCGCACGCCGGCGGCGCGTTGCGCGGCGAAGATCACCGCCAGCAGCACGACGATCGCGGCGAGTGCCGGCAGCACGATCACCCCGCCGAGCCAGATCAGCAACCCCACCGCCAGCACCGTCATCGGCAGTTCCATCGCCGAGACCAGCAACGGGCCGCACAGGAAATCGCGCACCGCCTCGAAGGTCTTGATCCGCGCGATCTGCGACGAGATCCCCGCCACGCCAAGCTGGCCCGCCGAGAGGCCGAGCAGCTTGTCGAAGCTGGCCACCCCCACGAGGTAGTCGAGCCGCGCCATCATCCAGATCGCGAAGCGCGAGCGCAGGCGGCGCAGGAAGATCTCGATCCCGACCAGCAGCGCCGCGCCGAGCGTCAGGTAGGCCAGCGGCCGGCCGTCGCCGCTGTCGATGACCTCGGCATGCACGATCAGGATCAGCGCGGGCACCATCAGCGACAAGAGGTTCAGCCCGATCCCCAGCGCCAGCATCGCGCGCATGTGCGGCAGGAAGCGGCGCAGAACGACCTGGAACCAGCTGAGCCGCGAGCTGTCGCGACGGGCCTTCGACGTGTCGAGATCCTCGTCCCGGATGCGCGAGAAGATCAGCACCTCGGAGCGGCGATCCAGTTCGGCGGGCGGCAGGTAGCTGCCGTCGGTCCCGTCGTAAAGCCGGCGCACCCCGCGATCCTCGTGGCAGACGGACCAGCCGCCGGCGGGCCCGCGCACCAGCGCCGGCAGCAGGCGGGGGTCAAGCTCAACCGGCCGCGCCGCCCGCAGCCGCAGGTAGCGGAAACCAAGCCGCGCCATCGCGTTGATCAGCGTCATCTCGTCGAAGCGGCCGGTTTCCGCCCCGCGCAGCACCGCGGCGATGCTTCGGGGCGCGATCAGCGGATCCAGCCGACCGATGAGCAGGCAAAAGCACAGCGCCAGCGGCTCGTCCCCGGGCGCGACGCTCCAGGCTGCGGCCTTCAGCCGGGCCTGCAGCAGCCGCGCCGCCGCGTCCGCAAGCTGAGACGGCGCCTCGGCCGCGCGTGCCGGCGGGGCATCGCCCGCGGCCACGGCAGCACGCGCCGGCACAGTGGCAACGGCGCGCATCACAGCCGGAACTCGCGATAGGGCATCACGCCGGGCCCGCGCCGCGCAACCGCCGCGTCCTTGGTCAGCTGCCGGCCCTGCAGCACGAAGCGGTGATGCGCGAGGGCCCTGATCGTCGGGTCGTCGCTGGCAATCAGGACCGTCGCCTGCCCGCGCAGGCGTGCGAACAGGTCGTAAAGCGCCGTATAGCTGCGCCGGTCGAGACCGGTATCGGCATGGTTGAACAGGATCACCCGCGGCCGCGACGCCAGCGCCCGGGCCAGCGCGATGCGCTGGCGCAGGCCGGGCGGCACCGGATCGCCGCCGTCCCCGCGCAGCGTCGTGTCGAACCCCTGCGGCAGCGCGCGCAAATCCTCGTCAAGCCGCAGCTGGTGCGCGACGAACATCAGGTCCGACACCGGCACCTGGCCGAAGCGCGACAGGTTGTCCATGATCGTGCCGCGATAGAGGACGGTCTCGGGCCGCAAATAGCCGATCTGGGCCGCGCGCCGGTCCGGCGGCAGCCGGGCGATATCGGCGCCATTCAACATCACCTGCCCCTCCTCGGGCGGGCTGAGCGCGCAGAGCGTCGCGAAGAATTGCGCGAACTCGCCATGGGTTGCGCCGTCGATCAGGCTGATGTCGCGCTCTGGAAAGACCAGGCTCGTGCGCTCAAGCAGGGTCGCGTGGCGCGGATCGCGGGCGCCCTGCTCGACGATCACCACCGATTCCAGCGCGAGCTGGCCCGTGTTGGCCGGGCAATCCGCCGCCGCCAGCGGCTCGGGCGGGGGCGCGGCATCCAGAAGCCGCCCGACCTCCGCCCGCTCGATCCGCAGCGCCTGCTGGCGATGCAACACCGCCAGCGCCTTCTGCAGCGGCGGCGTCGCCCTGCCCGACAGGATGATCGACGCCACCATCGCGCCGACCGAAATCCGGCCCTGAAGGGCGAGCAGCGCCCCGTAGAGGATGACGGCAAAGATCATCACCGTGCCGAAGCTTTGCGTCAGATCCGCGATCAGCGTCTGGCGAGAGCTGACCTGGTACTGTGCGACGGTGCTTTCGAACTTCCGCTCGGCGTGCCGCCCCGACAGGATCCGTTCGGCCGACAGCGCCTTGACCGTCTGCCCGGCGCCAAGCGTCTCGACCATGAAATCCATGCGCGCGGTATCGCTGAGCTGGCGTTCCTCGCGGGCGCGGTGAAGCCTGCTGCCGGCCACCAGAGTGAAAAGGCCGAACAGCGCGATCAGCCCCAGCGTGACCAAGACCAGCCGGCCGGCGATCAGGGCGATCAGCACCAGCACCAGTGGCAGGATCGTCAGCTCTGCCAGGGTCATCGCCCCCTGCCCGGCACCCGCCCCGTGCATCCCGCGCACGAGGCTGAGCAGCGCGAGCTTGCCACCGATGCTCGCCCGTCCGGGCTCGACACCGCCGGCAAGCAGCGTCTGCATCGTCCGGCACCCCGCACGGTGGGCATCGCTTGCCCCCTGCCAACCGTGCAGCGCCGCCCGCGACCAACGCAGGACGGCATCCAGCGCCAGCGCCAGCACCGCCGCGCCAGCCATCACCCGAAGCGAGTCGAGCGACTGGTTCGGGATGAAGGTGTCGTAGACTTGCCGCACGGTCACTGGCACGACCAATTCAAGCACAACGATGGAAAGCGTGGCCAAGACCAACGGAGTGCGCTTCATCTTCACCTGGGCGACCTCGGCCTCTCGTCAAAACAGGGAGTGAGAGCCCCAGCCGCTGAGTTTGACCGTCGAACTTACCGCAACCAGGCTTATGCCGACCGACACGTCGGCCTCTGGCAACGGCATGGCCGTCACGCTGCTGCTGCTCACCGTGGTGCTGCTGGCCGTGTCCGTGGTCATCGCCCACAGATCCGCCGACGCATCCGTGCTGGAGAACGTGTCGGCGGTCGTCTCGGCGAACAGCGCGTCGCCCGAGAGATCGAGCAGTCCGTCGACATCAAGCGTCAGGTCGGCATCGTCGATCAGCACCTCCGCAGCATCGAGCGGAACCTCGGCGTCGATCGGTCCCAGATCCAACGCAAGATCCGTGTCACTCGGGTCGAGATCACCGCCACCCGAGCCGCCGATCGCCAGATCGACGTC
>NZ_JBAWKE010000002.1:965969-1047050 GCF_037095655.1 Frigidibacter sp. MR17.24 | reverse complement strand
TATGGGGGCAGAAGCCAGCACCACCACTACGGGATCACCCCCACCCTCAGATCCTTGCGCGAGTCAGCCCGCCACGGAGAACTTTCGACCGCCGACGGAAAGGGGGTGCCGTGCGTGCACCACGCGTGCACCCCCTGTACACCCCCAACGCGCGGTCCGGGGGGCAGTTCGTCAACGTTTGGGCGGCCCGAGGCGCAGTGCCAGCAGCGCAAGGATGCCCGCGAGGTACAGCAGCGGCTCGGGCTGCCAGGTGCGCACCAGCATGATGAAGTGGATCGCGCCCAGCGCCGCCGCGACATAGACCAGCCGGTGCAACTGGCGCCAGCGCGGCCCGAGGCGGCGGATCGACCAGCTGTTCGACGTCACCGCCAGCGGCAAGAGCAGCACCAGCGCCGCCATGCCGATGGTGATGTAGGGCCGCTTGAGGATGTCGCGCCCCATCTGCCCCCACAACAGGCCCATGTCGATCGTCACCCAGGCGAACAGGTGCGCCAGCACGTACCAGAAGGCCAGAAGGCCCAGCGCCCGGCGGAAGCGCAGCAGGTTCACCCCCGCCCAGGCGCGCAGCGGCGTCACCGCGAGCCCGCCCAGCAGGAACTGCAGCCCAAGCTTGCCCAGGCGATGCTCGATCTCTTTCACCGGGTCGACGCCGAGCCCGCCGGTCAGCGTCAGCCAGACGATCCAGGCCGCGGGCAGCGCACCCAGCAGGTACACCGCCCAGACCGGCAGGCGGCGGACCTGGGCATTGACCCAGGCCACCGGTTCGGACCGCCGCAGCCCGTCAATAGAACTTTGCAAGGTCCATGCCCTTGTAGAGATCGGCCACCTGATCGCCGTAGCCGTTGAACATCTGCGTCTCCTGCCGGCCGCCGAACAGGCCCGCGCCGATGCGCCGCTCGGTCGCCTGGCTCCAGCGGGGGTGGTCCACCTTGGGGTTCACGTTGGCGTAGAAGCCGTATTCATTGCTTTGCAGCATCTTCCAGGTCGCGGGCGGCTCGTCGGCGACCAGCGTGATCTTCACGATGCTCTTGATCCCCTTGAAGCCGTATTTCCACGGCACGACCAGCCGCAGCGGCGCGCCGTTCTGGTTCGGCAGCTCCTCGCCGTAAAGACCGGTGGCGAGGATGGTGAGCGGGTGCATCGCCTCGTCCATCCGCAGCCCCTCGCGGTAGGGCCAGTCGAGGAAGCGGGCGCGCTGGCCCGGCATCTCCTCGGGGCGCACGACGGTCTCGAAGGCGACATAGCGCGCGCCCGGCTGCGGCCCGGCCTTCTCGAGCAGCGCCGAAAGCGGGAAGCCGATCCACGGGATCACCATCGACCAGGCCTCGACGCAGCGCAGGCGATAGATCCGCTCCTCGAGGGTGATGCCCTTGAGCACGTCGTCGAGGCCCCATGTGCCGGGCTTGTCGACGAGCCCGCCGATCTCGACCGTCCAGGGTTCGGGCTGGAACTGGCCCGAGTAGTTCATCGGGTCGGACTTGCCGGTGCCGAATTCGTAGAAGTTGTTGTAGCTCGTGATCTCTTCCAGCGTGTTCGGCGTCTCGTCGGTCGAGAACTTCGAGGGCACGTAGTCGAGCTTGGCCGCGGCCGGGCCGGCCAGGCCGGCAAGGCCGAGGCCCAGCGCGCCGGCCATGATCTGGCGGCGGTTGAGGTAGTCCGCGCGCGGGGTGACCTGCGACCAGCCGATGGTGGGGCCGATACGGGCGTTGTCTCGGGTCATCTCGGTGTCCTTTGCGTTGCGGCGCCGGGCGCCATGTCCTCGGTACGTGCGGGCGGGCCGCCCGGTTCTGCGGCCGGGCATCACGACCGCTCGACCTTGTCAGGAACGACGCTAGCGCGGCGCGATCCATCCCTCACGTCCGTTCACGCCGCTACACCGGGTTGTGACCGCCGGTGCCGCCGCGGTGGCGGGGGCGGGCGGAAGACATCGGCGGCGGGCGGGGATAGGCTGGCGCCGCGAACGGGAAAGGGCAGCGCGATGACGGTCACCAACGAAGACGAGCTTGCCGGGCTGCGCGAGATCGGGCGGATCGTGGCCGAGGTGCTGCAGGCGATGCGCCGCGCGCTCGAGCCCGGGATCACCACGCGCGAGCTGGACGCGATCGGGCGGGCGTTCCTGGAGCGCGAGGGTGCGGTTTCGGCGCCCGAGGCGAGCTATGGCTTTCCCGGCGCCACCTGCATCAGCGTGAACGAAGAGGTGGCGCATGGCGTGCCCGGCCCGCGCCGGATCGCCGCCGGTGACCTGGTGAACATCGACGTCTCGGCGTCGAAGGCGGGGTATTTCGCCGATACCGGCGCCTCGTTCGTGGTGCCGCCGGGCCGGGCGCTGCTGGAGCGGCTGTGCCGGGACGGGCAGCGGGCCTGCGCGATCGGCATCGGTCAGGTGCGGGCCGAACGGCAACTGGCCGGGATCGGCAGCGCCGTCGGCGCCTTCGCGCGCGCGAACGGCTATACGCTGGTGCAGAACCTCGCCAGCCACGGCATCGGCCGGGCGCTGCACGAGGCGCCCGAGGAGATCGCGACCTGGCCCACCCGCGGCGACCGGCGGCGGATCAGGGCGGGGCAGGTGCTGACGGTCGAGCCGTTCCTGTCGCTGGGCGCCGAGATGGCCGAGACCGGCGAGGACGGCTGGACGCTTTACGGCCTGCCCAGCGCCCCGGTCGTGCAGTATGAACACACCGTCGTCGCGACCGCGCGCGGGCCGGTGATCCTGACCCGGGCCGCCTGACGGAAGGGGGCGGCCCCCTGCGGAACCGCCCCCCTTTTCCGTCCACCCGTCGCGCGGGCCCTCAGTGCACCGAGGCGTCGACCGGTTTCACCCGCGCCGACGGCCGCACCCGGCTGCCGACCACGAGCCCGCTGTCGGTGGCGGTGACGCGCACGGTCTCGCCGTCGCGCACCTCGCCGCCCAGCAGCATCTCGGCCAGCGGGTCCTGCAGGTTGCGCTGGATCACCCGCTTCAGCGGCCGCGCCCCGAAGACCGGGTCGTAGCCCTCGTCGGCCAGCCACTGCCGCGCGGCCTCGTCCAGCTCCAGCGCGATCTTGCGCTGCGCCAGCCGCTTTTCCAGCCGCGCCATCTGGATGGTGACGATCCCGTCCATGTTGTCGCGGGTCAGGCGGTGGAAGATCACCGTCTCGTCCAGCCGGTTCAGGAACTCGGGGCGGAAATGCGCCCGCACCGCCTCCATCACCGCCGCCCGCGCCAGCGTCGAGTCCGTCCCCTCGGGCAGCTGGCTCAGCGCCTGGCTGCCAAGGTTCGAGGTCAGCACGATCAGCGTCTGCTTGAAGTCGACCGTGCGGCCCTGGCCATCGGTCAGCACCCCGTCGTCCAGCACCTGCAGCAGCACGTTGAACACGTCCGGGTGCGCCTTCTCGACCTCGTCGAACAGGATCACCTGGTAGGGGCGCCGGCGCACGGCCTCGGTCAGCACGCCGCCCTCGTCATAGCCGACATAGCCCGGGGGCGCGCCGATCAGGCGGGCCACCGCGTGCTTCTCCATGAACTCGGACATGTCGATGCGCACCATCGCCTGGTCGTCGTCGAACAGGTATTCGGCGACGGCCTTGGTGAGTTCCGTCTTGCCGACGCCGGTCGGGCCCAGGAACAGGAAGCTTCCCAGCGGCCTGTTCTCGTCGTTCAGGCCCGCGCGGGCGCGGCGGACGGCATTGGCGACGGCGGTCAGCGCCTCGGCCTGGCCGATGACGCGCCCGCTCAGCACCTCTTCCATCTTCAGAAGCTTCTCGCGCTCGCCCTCGAGCATCTTCGAGGTCGGGATGCCGGTCCAGCGCTCGACCACCTCGGCGATCTGCTCGGGGCGAACGGCCTCTTCGACCATCAGCCCGTCCTCGACCGCCTCGGCCTCGCCCAGCTTCTTCTCCAGGTCCGGGATGCGCCCGTACTGCAGCTCGCCCGCCTTGGCGAAGTTGCCTTCGCGCTTGGCCTGCTCAAGCTCGGCCCGCGCGCGGTCGAGCTGTTCCTTCAGCCCGCGGCTCGCATCCAGCTTGTCGCGCTCGGCCTGCCATTTGGCGGTCATGCCGTCGGCGCGCTCCTGCAGTTCGGCCAGCTCCTTCTCGAGCGTCTCGAGACGGTCCTTCGAGGCGGCGTCGTCCTCTTTCCGCAGCGCCTCGGCCTCGATCTGCATCTGCAGGATCTGGCGGTCGAGCTGGTCAAGCTCCTCGGGCTTGCTGTCGACCTCCATCCGCAGCCGGCTCGCGGCCTCGTCCACGAGGTCGATCGCCTTGTCGGGCAGGAAGCGGTCGGTGATGTAGCGGTGCGACAGCGTCGCCGCCGCCACCAGCGCCGAGTCCGAGATCCGCACCCCGTGGTGCAGTTCGTACTTCTCCTTGATCCCACGCAGGATCGAGATCGTGTCCTCGACCGTGGGTTCCGACACCATCACCGGCTGGAAGCGCCGCGCCAGCGCCGCGTCCTTCTCGACATACTTGCGGTATTCGTCGAGCGTGGTCGCGCCGATGCAGTGCAGCTCCCCGCGCGCGAGCGCGGGCTTGATCAGGTTCGCGGCATCCATCGCGCCGTCGGTCTTGCCGGCCCCGACAAGCGTGTGCATCTCGTCGATGAACAGGATCACCTCGCCCGCGGCGGTCTCGATCTCCTTCAGGATCGCCTTCAGACGCTCCTCGAACTCGCCGCGGTACTTCGCCCCGGCGATCAGCGCCCCCATGTCGAGCGCGAGCAGCTTCTTGTTGCGCAGGGACTCGGGCACGTCGCCGTTGACGATGCGCAGCGCGAGGCCCTCGGCGATCGCGGTCTTGCCGACGCCGGGTTCCCCGATCAGCACCGGGTTGTTCTTGGTCCGCCGGCTCAGCACCTGCATGGTGCGCCGGATCTCGTCGTCGCGGCCGATGATCGGGTCGATCTTGCCCTGCTCGGCGGCCTCGGTCAGGTCGCGGGCGTATTTCTTCAGCGCGTCATAGCCTTCCTCGGCCGAGGCGGTGTCGGCGGTGCGGCCCTTGCGGATGTCGTTGATCGCGGCGTTCAGGTTCTGCGCCGTCACCGCGCCCGCATCCAGCGCGTCCTTGGCCTTGGTGTTGACCATCGCCAGCGCCATCAGCACCCGCTCGACCGGGACGAAGCTGTCGCCGGCCTTCTTGGCGATCTTCTCGGCCTCGTCGAGCACGCGCACCAGCGCCGGGTCGACATAGACCTGGCCGGCGTCGCCCGACACCTTCGGGTTCTTCGACACCGCCAGCTCGACCGCCTCGGTCACGCGGGCGGGCTCGCCCCCGGCGCGGCGGATCAGGTTCGCGGCAAGTCCCTGGTCGTCATCCATCAGGGCCTTCAGCAGATGCTCGGGCATCAGTCGCTGGTGGCCTTCGCGCATCGCGATGGTCTGGGCGGCCTGGATGAAGCCGCGCGCGCGCTCCGTGAACTTTTCCATGTTCATCGGCATATCCCCTTTCCCGTTAAGCCCCCGCTCCGGCCCCGCCCGCATTCGGCACGGGACCCGCAGGTCTCGGGAAAAATCTGTGGTCATCGGGCAACAGTTTCAAGGGCTGCCGGGGGGCATTCGCGCAGCCCGCCGGCGCGCCCCGCCGGGGGGCCGGTGACGGGCGCTGTCGCGGGGTCGGCCGCAGGGGGGCCGCGCAATGGTCACGCGGGCGCCACGATCGCGAAACCATTTCTTTCCCAGTGCGTTGCAGGATCAAGGCTGACCCGCGGCACCTGGCCGCCCCGCCCGAAGGAGGGCCCCGAAATGCGCGTTCTCTCTGCCAAAGTGACCCATGCCCGCCGCCTGCGCGATTTCGGCTGCGTCGAGGCGATGGTGACCCTTCTCGTCAAGGCCGAGGGTCGCCCCGTGCCGTTCGAGACACGGGTGCTGACCTCTGCCCCGGTGCATGGCGAGGGGGCGCTGCGCGACCGGCTGATCGGCAGTGCCCGGATGCTGCACCAGCGCCAGTCGCTGGCCCGCGCCCGCTTCGCCGCCTGACCCGCCACCCCTGACCTGCCGCCGGGTGGGCCCCCCCAAGGGCCGACGCCCGATCCTCGGCTGCCTCGGGCGCCGGATCCCCGCTTCGGCTTTTCCTTGACCTCGGACCGCGCTGGCGGCAGAGCAGGGAAAATCCAGCCAAGGGGTGATCCGATGACCGAAGCCACGCTGGCGCCGCGCGCCGACGACCGTCTTATCGTGGCGATCGACCTGCCCGACGCGGTGCAGGGCCTCGCGCTGGCCGAGCGGCTGGGCGACGCGGTCAGCTTCTACAAGATCGGCCTCGGCATGCTGACCGGCGGCGGCCTCGCGCTCGCCAACGAGCTGAAGGGCGAGCATGGCAAGCGCATCTTCCTCGACATGAAGCTGTTCGACATCGGCGCCACGGTCGAGGCGGCGGTGCGCGGCCTCGCGCGGTTCGACCTCGATTTCCTCACCGTGCACGGCGACCCCCACGTGGTGCGCGCGGCCAAGGAAGGCGCCGGCGGATCGGCGACGAAGATCCTGGCCGTCACCGTCCTGACCTCGCTCGACCGTGGCGATCTCGACGACGGGATGATGGTCGCGGGCGACATCCACGACATCGCGATCGAGCGCGCGGCGCGGGCGCTGGCCGCCGGCGCCGACGGGGTGATCTGCTCGCCGCAGGAGGCCGCGCGCGTGCGCGCCCTGCCCGAGGCGGTCGGCCGGCTGATCGTCACGCCGGGCGTGCGCCCCGTCGGTGCCGATCTGGGCGACCAGAAGCGCATCGCGACGCCGGCGCAGGCGATCGCCGACGGCGTCGACCACATCGTCGTCGGCCGCCCGATCCACCGCGCCGCCGACCCCCGCGCCGCCGCCGCCGCGATCGTGGCCGAGATGGCCTCGGCCCGGGCGATGCGGCCCAACCGCTGACCCCATCCGCCGACCGCATCTGCCGACCCGGTTGCCGGCCGCCGGGCCCGCCGTGGCGGGCTGCGCGGGAACGTGATCGGGCCGGGGATTGACCGACGGGCCTCGCTGGCGGCCATATTTCTGCGATGCAAGGATAAATCCCAGCGGAGCCCCCGAAAATGACGATCAGGACCCTCTCGCTCGCCGCCGCGCTTGGCCTGGCGATGACGCTGCCGGCCGCGGCGCAGGGCATGTCCCATTCCGGCCACGACATGGCCGCGATGGGCGATGCCGACGGCGCGATGCCCGCCCTGATGGGCACGATGGACGACATGATGTCGGCGATGGGCGGGATGGCCTCGACCGGCAATCCCGATGCCGACTTCCTGATGATGATGATCCCGCACCACCAGTCGGCGCTGGACATGGCGCAGGTCGAGCTGGACCACGGCAAGGATGCCGAGACGCTGGCGCTGGCGCGCGCGATCGTCGACGCACAGGAAAAGGAGATCGCCGCGATGAAGGCGATGCTGAAGCAGATGGGGTTCGACGCGCCCGAGTGATGCCGCCCGCGTCGCGCGGGTCGGCCGCCGACCGCCCGCGCGTTCGCCGGTGAAGCGGGGCCCGTGAAATGGGACCCACGAAAAAGGGGCGGCCCGAAGGCCGCCCCTGTCCGTCTGGCTTAGTGCCCTGCGCGGGCCGCGATCAGTTCTGCGGCGCCGGCGCGGTCTCGGTGCCCTGATCCACGGGGGCGGCTTCCGGGGCCGGGGCGGCCGGAGCGGCCGGCTCTTCGACCGGGGCGGTCGCCGCCGGGGCGCTGGCCTCGGGCGCGGCGGTGTCCGCGGCGGGCGCAGTCACGTTGTTCTCGATCGCCGTGTCGGGGGCCGGAGCCGAGGGCTCGTTGCCCGAGACGAGGAAGAAGATCACGCCCAGCGCCACCACGATGGCGCCGAGGATGAAGAAGATGCCATTGCCGCCCGAGCTGCGGGTGGTCTGAAGGCGCGGATCGAGAGCGGGGTCGCGCGGCGCGTTGCCGTAGTTGTCCTGCATGTCATGTCCTCCTGAGTTCACAGGTTCTGGGCAGACAACCCGGCCGGCCCATCCGCAGTTCCGGGCGCCCGCGCCGGAGTCGCGGAATCCCGCCGAAGGCCGTCCGAAGCCCCATCGCCGCCCGCGTCCTCCGCGCCGCCGGATCACAAAGCTGCGCCGCGCCGCGGCTTCACGAAACATTCGGCCCGGCGTTCGGCGCTTTTCCTTCCGCTTGCGTCTCTGTATGGTCCGCGCCCGAGGAACTCACGTCCGCGGCGGCCCCGAGGGGCGCCGGCGCGGGCCCCCAGCCAAGGACCAGACCCATGCCGCATTATCGTTCGCGCACCTCGACCCATGGCCGCAACATGGCCGGTGCCCGGGGCCTGTGGCGCGCCACCGGCATGAAGGACGGCGATTTCGGCAAGCCGATCATCGCGGTGGTGAACTCGTTCACCCAGTTCGTGCCGGGCCACGTCCATCTCAAGGACCTCGGCCAGCTGGTCGCGGGCGAGATCGAGCGCGCGGGCGGCGTCGCCAAGGAGTTCAACACCATCGCCGTCGACGACGGCATCGCGATGGGCCACGCCGGCATGCTCTATTCGCTGCCCTCGCGCGAGATCATCGCCGACTCGGTCGAATACATGGTCAACGCGCACTGCGCCGACGCGATGGTCTGCATCTCGAACTGCGACAAGATCACCCCCGGCATGCTGATGGCCGCCATGCGCCTCAACATCCCGGCCGTCTTCGTCTCGGGCGGGCCGATGGAGGCCGGCAAGGTGCTGATGAAGGGCAAGGAGGTCGCGCTCGACCTCGTCGACGCGATGGTCGTCGCCGCCGACGAAAGCTATACCGACGAAGAGGTCGAGGTGATCGAGCGTTCGGCCTGCCCGACCTGCGGCTCGTGCTCGGGGATGTTCACCGCGAACTCGATGAACTGCCTGACCGAGGCGCTGGGGCTGTCGCTGCCCGGCAACGGCTCGACCCTCGCGACCCATGCCGACCGCAAGCGGCTGTTCGTCGAGGCCGGCCACCTGATCGTCGACCTCGCGCGCCGGCACTATGAACAAGAGGACTATTCGGTCCTGCCGCGCTCGATCGCCTCGTTCAAGGCCTTCGAGAACGCGATGTCGCTCGACATCGCGATGGGCGGCTCGACCAACACCGTGCTGCACCTGCTTGCCGCCGCGAGCGAGGGCGAGGTGAACTTCACCATGGACGACATCGACCGGCTGTCGCGCCGCGTGCCCTGCCTGTGCAAGGTCGCGCCCGCCAAGCAGGACGTGCACATGGAAGACGTGCACCGCGCCGGCGGCATCATGGCGATCCTTGGCGAACTCGACCGCGCGGGGCTTCTGCACCGCGACCTGCCGACGGTGCATTCGCCCTCGATCGGCGCCGCGATCGAGCGCTGGGACATCGCGCTCGACCCCTCCGAACAGGTGCAGGAGTTCTTCAAGGCCGCCCCGGGCGGCGTGCCGACGCAGGTCGCCTTCAGCCAGCAGCAGCGCTGGACCTCGCTCGACACCGACCGCGAGACGGGGGTGATCCGCTCGAAGACCCATGCCTTCAGCCAGGACGGCGGCCTCGCGGTGCTTGCGGGCAACATCGCGCTCGACGGCTGCATCGTGAAGACGGCGGGCGTCGACGAATCGATCCTGAAGTTCTCGGGTCCGGCCAAGGTCTACGAAAGCCAGGACGACGCGGTCTCGGCGATCCTGACCGGCAAGGTGGTCGCGGGCGACGTGGTGGTGATCCGCTACGAGGGGCCGCGCGGCGGACCGGGCATGCAGGAGATGCTCTATCCGACCAGCTACCTGAAATCGAAGGGCCTCGGAAAGGCCTGCGCGTTGATCACCGACGGCCGCTTCTCGGGCGGCACCTCGGGCCTGTCGATCGGCCACGTCAGCCCCGAGGCGGGCGAGGGCGGCGCGATCGCGCTGGTCAAGGACGGCGACATGATCGACATCGACATCCCCGGCCGCACCATCGCGCTGCGCATCGACGACCACGAGCTGGCCGCGCGCCGGGCCGAACAGGAAGCCCGCGGCGCGGCCGCCTACACCCCGGTCGCGCGCGACCGCAAGGTCTCGACCGCGCTCAAGGCCTATGCCGCCTTCGCGACCTCGGCCGCCAAGGGCGCGGTGCGCGACATCACCCTTCTGAAGTGACGACCGGGCGCCCGGCGGACCGGGCGCCTGTCTCGACTTTGCGGAAATATCCCGCGGGGGTCCGGGGGGGGCCGCGCCCCCCCGGCCTGCCCCGGTCAGAAGTTCGTGCGCAGCCGCAGCGAGACGCCGTTCACGCCCGGGTTCTCGTCGGCGGTGTCGGCATTCGACATGTGGCTCGCGGCCAGCGAGACCGCGCTGCGCTCGTTCAGGCGATAGCCGATGCCGATCTGGGTGCGGAACTCGAGGTCGTTGCCAAGGTCGGTGGCATAGCCGCCGGCATCGTAGAGCCCGGGCATGAAGCTGCCCTCGACGAACCAGCGGTAGCCGATCGGGTAGAGCGCGGTGACCCCGCCCCCGAGCCACGAGCTGCTGGCATCGCTGAACACCGCGCCAAGACCGAGCCCGACGTCGAGACCGCCAAGCGACCACATCGTCTCGCTGTGCAGTTCAAGCGCGAGATAGGCCGCGTCGTCGTTCCTGTAGTCGAGCCGGCCGGCGCCGATCACGAAATCGGCGGCCTGCGCGCTGCCTGCGGCAGCGGTGGCAAGGGTGATGGCGATGGCGCCTGCACGGGCGGTGCGGCCTTGGATGATGGCCATGGGTCTGTAACCTCCTGCTCCGGACGGCCAAGCCGCCGGGTATTGATCTCGCCCCCTCAGGCCCAACTGTACTGACCGGTGCAGAGGTTAACGGTCAAGCGCCCGCAGCGCCCGGTTGCGCGATCGCCGCAGGGCTGCGCCCGATCTGCATCACCGGACCCGGGCGCGCGGGGCCGGGACCACCGGGGCCGGGACCCCGGCGCCGGGGTGGCGGGACCGCGGGCGACCACCGATGCCCCCCTGCCGATGCCCCCTGCCCCCGGCCGCGGCGGCTGATATGATCGGGCCATGTCCACCCCGCCTGCCACCGGTCCCCTTCCCGCGCTCTGCCGCGACTGCCTCGCCCGGTTCGAGGCGGCGGCGGGTGGCCGCGCGCGCTGCCCGGCCTGCCGCAGCCCGCGGGTGCTGGCGCATCCCGAGCTGTTCGAGCTGTCGATCGCGCACATGGACTGCGACGCCTTCTATGCCAGCGTCGAAAAGCGCGACGACCCGGCGCTGGCCGACCGCCCGGTCATCGTCGGCGGCGGCACCCGCGGCGTGGTCTCGACCTGCTGCTACATCGCGCGGATCTCGGGCGTGCGCTCGGCGATGCCGATGTTCCAGGCGCTGAAGCTGTGCCCCGACGCGGCGGTGGTGAAGCCGCGCATGGCCCGCTACGTCGAGGTCAGCCGCGCCGTCCGCGCGATGATGGAGGAGCTGACCCCGCTGATCGAGCCGCTGTCGCTCGACGAGGCGTTCCTCGACCTGACCGGCACCGCGCGGCTGCACGGCGCGCCGCCGGCGGTGCTGCTGGCGCGACTCGTCGGGCGGATGGAGCGCGAGCTGGGCGTCACCGGCTCGATCGGGCTGTCGCACAACAAGTTCCTGGCCAAGACCGCCTCGGATCTGGACAAGCCCAAGGGCTTCTCGGTGATCGGGCGGGGCGACACGGCGGCGTTCCTGAAGGGCAAGCCCGTCGGCCTGATCTGGGGGGTGGGCGCGGCCACGCAGGCGGCGCTGGAACGCGCGGGGATCCGCACGCTCGACGACCTGCTGCGCTGGGACCGGCGCGACCTGGCCGAGCGGTTCGGCGCCTCGGGCGACCGGCTGTGGCACCTGGCGCGGGGGCAGGACAACCGGCGCGTCTCGCCGCACCACCCGGTGAAGTCGATTTCCAAGGAGACGACGTTCAACGAGGACACGGCCGCGCTCGACACGCTTCTGGGCCATGTCTGGCGGCTGTCCGAGCAGGTGTCGGACCGCGCCAAGGCCAAGGAGCTGGCCGGGCGGACGGTGACGCTGAAGCTCAAGCGCGCGGATTTCACCCTGATCACCCGGCGCCACGCGCTCAGGCAGGCGACGCAGCTTGCCGACGTGATCTGGACCGAGGCCGAGGCGCTGATGCGCGCGAACCGCGACCCGGGGCCGTTCCGGCTGATCGGGGTCGGGATCTCGGATCTGGTGCCGGCCTCGGGCGCGGACCTCACTGGCGACCTGCTCGACCCCGGGGCGCGGACCCGCGCCGCGACCGAGCGTGCGACCGACGCGATCCGCGCGCGATTCGGCGCCGACGCGATCCGCAAGGGCCGCAGCCTGCGCTAGCGGGCCGCGCGGCACCGCTGGCGCGGGGGCGGGTACGGGCGCCTCACTCGGCGGCCAGCGGCTCGGCCTCGGCCCGGCCGATGTCGATGATCCGCGCCATCACCCGCCCGATCAGCGCGGCGAAGTCGTCGAAGCCCGCATGCGGGGTGATCGTGCGTTCGTCCATGTACAGCGCGCGGTCGATCTCGATCTGCACCGCGTGGCGATTCGACGCCGGCCGGCCGTGGACCTGCACCACGTAGGCGCCCGCGAAGGGCACGTTGCGGCCGACGCGCAGGCCCTCGGCCTCGAAGGCGGCCTCGATGCGGTGGACGATGCCGGCGCTGGCGGTGGCGCCGAAGCGGTCGCCGATCACCACCTGCGGCCGCGGGCCCCGGCCCTGCTCGACCGCCTCGTGCGGCATCGAATGCATGTCGACCAGGATCGCCTGCCCCTGCGCGCCCCAGGTCTGGTCCAGAAGCTGCGACAACCGCCGGTGATAGGGATGCCAGGCCAGCGCCAGCCGCGCCTCGGCCTCGGCGCGCGGCATCTTGCCCTGCCGGATCACCCGCCCGGCCGAGACGACGCGGGGAATCACCCCCAGCCCCGAGGCGACTCGCGGGTTGTGCGGCGTGCCGCGCACCCCCTCGATCAGCGCCGGGTCCAGCTCGTCGGCCGCGCGGTTGAGATCGACGAAGGCCCGCGGCAGCACCGCGCTCAGCAGCGGCGCCCCGGCCCCGGGCGCGGGCGCCAGCAGCCGGTCCATGAACGCGTCCTCGGACGAGCGGATGGCATGCGGATCAAGCGAGGCGCTGTCCAGAAAGGCCTTCGGATACTCGTTCCCGCTGTGCGGCGAGGCGAAGACCACCGCCCCGGCAGGCCGGTGCGGCAGCCGCAGGCGGTAGGAGGGGGTGTCTTCGTAAAGCTCCATGGCAGGTGCAATATAGTCCTGCGAACGAGTTTGCCAAAAGCCCTTGAAAGCCTTTTTGGAACTGTCTATAGACCCCGGGACCGAGACGACCTGCCCCGCTGGTTCGGCAAGAAACAGGGGGGCAAGACGACGAGGACGGGCGCGTAGCTCAGCGGTAGAGCACTACGTTGACATCGTAGTGGTCACAGGTTCGATCCCTGTCGCGCCCACCATCACCGCCCCCGGCAACGGGGGCACATTTTTTTCAAGGCGCACGCGCGCCGCGAATGGGAGAAGACCTATGAAGGTCCGTAACTCGCTCCGCTCGCTCAAGCAGCGTCACCGCGATTGCCAGGTCGTGCGCCGCAAAGGCCGCATCTACGTGATCAACAAGACGCAGAAGCGCTACAAGGCCCGCCAGGGTTGATCCCTGGGGCCTGACACGCGCGGACCGCAAGGTCACGAGCTGACAGGATGCGGCCGTCGGGGCAACCCGGCGGCCTTTTCCGTTGCGCGGCGCCGTCGCGACCCGCCCATCCCGGGGCCGGCCCGGCCCGAATCGGATCAGAGCCGGGCGAGGCGGAATTCGGGACCCGGCGCGGGGAATCGGGCGATGTCCTCGGCGCTCAGCCCCTCGTCGGTGATGATCATGTCGATCTCGTCGATCGTGGCCGAGCGGTGCAGCGCGCGCGACATGAACCGGCTGCTGTCGGCCATCAGCACCACCTTCGCCGCCGCCGCGATCATCGCGCGCTTGAGGTGCACCAGCTCGAGATGCGTCTCGGACAGGCAGACCTCGTCCACCGCCGCGGCCGACATGAACAGCAGGTCGCACCGGATGTCGCGCAGGAAGCTGATCCCCGGCTCGCCCAGCAGGCTGAACGACCCGTCGCGGCAGGCCCCGCCCGGCACGAACAGGTGGATGTTCGGCCGGTAGGTCAGCGCCTTGGCCACGTGCAGATCGTTCGAGATCACCGTCAGCGGCATCTCGAGCGTCGCGATCGCATCGGCCAGCAGGTGGCACACGACCGACCCGGTATCGATCAGGATCGACTGCTCGGGCTCGATCAGCCGCAGCGCCTCGGCGACGATGACGCGCTTTTCCTCGACGGCGGTGCGGCGCGACATCTCGGTCGAGGGCTCGAAGGTCGAGCGCGAGCGGATCAGCACCGCCCCGCCATGGGTGCGCCGCACGATCCCGTCCGAGGCCAGCAGGTCCAGGTCGCGCCGGACGGTCGAGGCCGAGATGCCGAAGATCCGCGCGATGTCCTGGCTGGACCCGGCGTTGTTGTCGCGGAACCAGTCGATCAGGTGCTGGCGGCGCTCGGCCGGCAGCATCTCCTCGGCGGCGAGGTCGATCGCGGTGTCGTCAGCGGGCACGGGATGGCCGTCGTCGGTCATGGGCAGGGTCCTCAGGCGGCAGGGATGGTCCGGTCATAGCCGGTTCGGAAGCCACAGGGCAATTCCCGGGAACACCGCCAGCAGCACCACGCCCAGGCACAGCAGCAGGAAGAACGGCAGCGCCGCCCGCACCGTCTCCAGCGTCGAGGCGCGAGTCAGCCCCTGCAGGATGAACAGGTTCAGCCCGACCGGCGGGGTCAGCGCGCTCATCTCGATCATGATCACCAGGTAGATGCCGAACCAGACCGGGTCGAAGCCGGCCTGGGTGATCAGCGGCACCGCGATCGGCACGGTCATCACCGTCATCGAGGTGCCGTCGAGGAACATCCCCAGCACGATGTACAGCAGCGCCAGAATCGCCAGCACGCCGTAGGGCGACAGGTTCAGCCCGGCGATGCCCTCGGTGATCTCGACCGGCAGGTGCAGGTAGGCCAGCGCCGCGGACAGGAAGCTCGAGGCCGCGATCAGCATCAGGATCATCGCCGAGACCCGGATCGTGCTGGCCAGGCTGTCGAGCATCAGCGCGACCGAGAACTGGCCGGTGACGAGGGTGATCAGCACCGCGCCCAGCACGCCCACGGCCGCGGCCTCGGACGGGGTGGCGATGCCGGAATAGATCGAGCCCAGCACCACCACCATCAGCACCATGATCGGCACGAGGTCGAGAAGCCCGCGCGCCAGCGTCCGGGCCGAGACCTCGCCCTCGAACCGCGGCGCGCGCTCGGGGCGCAGGACCGAGCAGATGGCGATATAGCCCGAATACAGCGCCGCCATCATCAGCCCCGGCATCAGCCCCGCCGCGAACAGCTTCGCGATCGAGACATTGGCCAGCACCCCGTAGACGATCATCGCGATCGAGGGCGGGATCAGCAGCCCGAAGCTGCCCGCCCCGGCCAGCGAGCCCGAGGCGAGGCGGATGTCGTAGCCGCGCGCCATCAGCTCGGGGATCGTGATCTTGCCCACCGTGGCGGTGGTCGCGGTCGACGACCCCGAGATCGCGGCGAAGATCGTGCAGCCCAGCACGTTGGTGTGCAAAAGCCCCCCCGGCACCCGCGCCACCATCGGCGCAAGGCCGCGAAACAGCCGCTGCGAGATGTCGGTGCGGAAGATGATGTCGCCCATCCACATGAAGATCGGGATCGCGGCAAGTTCCCAGGAGATGGCCGAGGACGAGATTACCTTGGTCGCGACCGAGCCGATGCGCGCCAGCGGCATGTCGCCGGCGAAGTACATGCTGCCGGCCCCGACCAGCATCAGGCCGGCGAAGATCCAGATCCCGGCGCCGAGAAACAGCACCAGCAGCCCGAGAAGCACGGCGGAAGAAAGGGCGACGGTCATCGGCTTGTCCTCACAGCGACAGGGTGGTGTCGTCGGTGCGCCCGGTGACGCACAGCCGCAGCAGGCGCACCGCCACCTGCAGCAGCATCAGCACCAGCCCCGCGGCAAAGAACGCCTCGGGGATCCACAGCGGCACCGGGATGAAATGCTGGCTCATCGTGCCGCGCGACCAGAACCGCGCGACCGTCGACCATTCGTAGACCAGCAGGAACCACAGGATCGCCCCGGCGGCGACCAGGCCCGCGCCCTCGACCAGCCGGCGCAGCAGGCCCGGCAGCCGGTCGGTGATCACCGTGACCCGGATCATCGAGCCCTGCTCCAGCGCCCAGGGCGCGGCGATGAAGGTGATCGCGGCGACGCCGTAGCCGCCGAAGACATCGGCCATGTAGGTCGAGCGCGAAAAGAAGCGCATCCCGATCTCGACCAGGATCAGCGCGGTCATCGCGACGAGCATCGCCCCCGCCAGCACCGCCGCCAGCCGGTTCAGCCCGCCCGACAGCGCGGCGATCGCGGCCAGCCAGCGCGGCTCGGCACTGGTGGCGGGACCGGCGGCGGCGTGACCGGCGTCGAATGTCTCGGTGGTCGCCTCTAGGCGCATGATNGCCCGACAGCGCGGCGATCGCGGCCAGCCAGCGCGGCTCGGCACTGGTGGCGGGACCGGCGGCGGCGTGACCGGCGTCGAATGTCTCGGTGGTCGCCTCTAGGCGCATGATGCACTCCCGCTGACGTGATCCCGACCGGCATCGACCGCCGTCGGGCTGCGTGCGGCCCCCCCGCGGCCTGCCCGGGGGAACGGGCGGGCGGGGGGGCCGCGGCGGCCCCGCGCACACCGCATGGAGAGGGCTGCGCGCGCGGGGTGTCTGCCCGCGCCCGGGGCGCGCGCGGCGGCCGGCCTCAGCCGGCGCTGGCCTTCAGCGCCTCGAAGGCGTCCAGCGTGCTCGCGCCGCGCGGGGCGGTCTGCTCGACCCAGGCCTCGCGCACCGGCTTGCCCGCCGCCTGCAGCCCCTCGAACACCGCCGCCGGAACGCCCGACGCGCGCGTCACGGTCATGCCGCTGGCCTCCATCTTCGCATAGGCGGTCTCGATGCTGTCGACCATGATCGACCAGTTGAACTTGTCGCAGTCCTCGACGATCTCGCGCATCGCGGCCTGCACCTCGGCCGGCAGCGCCTCGAAGTCCTCCTTGTTCACGTGGCACATGAACAGGCCCATGGCATAGTTCAGCTCGGTGAAGGTGGGCACGTAGTCCCAGATCGACAGCTGCGTGCAGCCGTCGGCCGAGGTCAGCACCCCGTCGAGCCCGCCGGTCGACAGCTGCGGGATCAGGTCGGACCAGGCGACCTGCAGCGGCGCCGCGCCGGCGTTGCGCAGGGTCTGGGTGCCGTTCACGTCATAGGTGCGGATCCGCAGCCCGGCCAGCGCCGCGACATCCGTCACCGGCTTCGGCGCCGCTATGCCCGAGGGCGGGTTCGGCATCGCCCACAGCAGCACCATGCCGTTGTCGTCGAAGATCTTCTCGTACTCGGCCCGCGCCGCCTGCCACAGCAGGTAGGCCTCGTCCGGGGTCGAGGCGATGAAGGGCAGCGACGAGAGGTTGAAGAACGGGTCGACCCCGCCCAGCTGGGTGACCAGCGTCACCGCCGACTGCACCGCGTTGTCCGCGACCGCGTCGAACTGGTCGGCCGACTTGTAGCCCAGCGCCCCGCCGCCCTGATAGCTGATCTCGAAGGCGTCGCCGACCTTGGCGGCCAGCGTCTCGATGAAGTGCTTGGACGCCTTTCCCGACAGCGCATCGGCGCCGTATTCGTCGGCCATGTCCCAGCGGACCGGGGCGGCAAGCCCCGGGCGGGCGGTGGCGGAAAGCGTGGCGGCGGCGGCCGCGGTGGCCATGAACATCCTGCGTGAGACTGTCATCTTCGCGTTTCCCTGTTGGTGTCGGGCGACCGCGCCGGCGGCCCGGGCTGGCGATCCGTGCAGCCTCTGCGGGCCGCTTGACGATCGAATGCGCAACTTCGTGCATGAATGCAGCCCGAGCACTGACGGATCTGTCAACGAAAACGTACATACGGCCAGATCGACGCCCGGAATCCGCCGCTAATCTGCGCATACGATGCATATTTGGGCGCGAACGGGCAGGCTTGGCGCGGGAGATTCCGAATTTCCTTCACAAACGATCATGAATGAGCATGGATCGACTCAACGCCACCGCCCGCGGTGGCCGAACGTGCAAGTGACCCGCCGGGCGCGTCCGGCGATCCAGCCAGGACTCCCGTGCCATGCAGACGCTTCAGATCGAACGGCTCGACCCCGCCCCCAGGACCGCCGCCCCGCCCCCGGTCCCGGCCGAGACCGACGTGGTGGTGATCGGCGGCGGCATCGCCGGGGTGACCACGGCGCTGTTCCTTGCCGAGGCCGGCGTGCGCGTGGTGCTGTGCGAGAAGGGCGTGATCGCGGGCGAGCAGTCCAGCCGCAACTGGGGCTGGGTCCGGCAGATGGGCCGCGACCCGCGCGAGATGCCGCTGTCGGTGGAAAGCCTCGCGCTCTGGCACGATATCGACCGGCGCTTCGGGATCGACACCGGCTTCCGCGAGACCGGCATCACCTATGTCAGCCGCACCGCGTCCGAAATCGCGCAGTCGCAGGGCTGGGCCGAACAGGCCCGCGCGGGCGGGCTGCGCTCGCACCTGCTCGACGGGCCGGCCCTGGCGCGCCACCTGCCGGGCATCGCCACCGGGCGCTACTCGCTGGGCCTGTGGACCGAAGACGACGGCCGCGCCGAGCCTTGGCGCGCCGTGCCGCAGATGGCGCGCGCCGCGATCCGGCTTGGCGCGACCATCCTCGAGACCTGCGCCGTGCGCGGGATCGAGACCGCGGGCGGCGCGCTTTCGGCCGTGGTGACCGAACGCGGCACGATCCGCTGCACCCGCGCCGTCGTCGCCGGCGGGGTCTGGAGCCGGCTGTTCCTGGGCAACCTCGGGCTCGATTTCCCGCAGCTCAAGATCATCGGCTCGGTCACCCGGGTCGAGGGCCCGGGCGCGGTGCCCGCGATGCCGGTCGGCGGCGGCGACTTCGCCTTCCGCCAGCGGCTGGACGGCGGCTGGTCGATCGCGCTGCGCAATGCCAACATCGCGCCGATCACCCCCGACAGCTTCCGGCTGCTGCGCGATTTCCTGCCCACGCTGGTGACCAGCTGGCGCGAGCTGTCGCTGCGGCTGAACGGCCAGTTCGTGACCGAGCTGGCGATGCCGCGCCGCTGGGCGCTGGACGGCGCGACCCCGTTCGAACGGATCCGCACGCTGGACCCGGTCCCGCACGAGGGCCACCTGTCGAAGGGCTTCGAGAACCTCAAGCGCGCCTTCCCCGCCTTCGCCTCGGCGCGGCGCACCCATTCCTGGGCCGGGATGATCGACGCCACGCCCGACGCGATCCCCGCCATCGGCGCCATCGACCGGGTGCCCGGGCTTCACATATGCTCGGGCTTCTCGGGCCACGGCTTCGGCATCGGCCCCGGCGCGGGGCGGCTGATGTCCGAGATCCTGCGCGGGGTCACCCCCTGCGTCGATCCCGCCCCGTTCCGCTTCGACCGCTTCCGCACCACCGCCGCCCGCGCGGCCTGACCACACACCCTCAAGACCACAGGGACCCGAACCGATGACCTGGAGAATTGGCGTAGATTCCGGCGGCACCTTCACCGACGTGTGCCTGTTCGAGGAAGAGACCGGCCGGGTCGAGATCTGGAAGGTCTCCTCGACGCCCGACGACCCGTCGCGCGGCATCACCGCCGGCGTCGTCGAGGGGCTGGAACAGGTCGGCGCCGCGGCCAAGGACCTCAGCTTCCTCGGCCACGGCACCACCGTCGCCACCAACGCCCTGATCGAGCTGAAGGGCGCCAGGACCGGTCTGGTCGTCACCGACGGCTTCCGCGACCTTCTCGAGATCGGCCGCCAGAAGCGCCCGAACCTTTACGACATGATGGCCGAGAAGCCCGCGGAACTGGTCACGCGCGATCTGCGCCGGCAGGTGCCCGAACGCATCCACCACTCGGGCGCGGTCGAGCTGCCGCTGGACGAGACGGCGCTGCGCGCCGAGCTGCGCGCGCTGCGCGAGGCCGACGTCAAGGCGGTGGCGGTCTGCTTCCTCTACGGCTTCCTCAACACCGAGCACGAGGCCCGCGCCCGCGCGATCCTCGCCGAAGAGCTGCCCGAGGTCTTCGTCTCGGTCTCGAGCGACGTCGCCCCCGAGTTCCGCGAGTTCGAGCGGCTGTCGACCACGGTCGTGAACGCCTATCTCGGCCCGGTGATGCAGCGCTACATCCGCCGGCTGCAGGAACGGCTCGACGGCATCGGCCTGACGGTCGCGCCGCAGCTCACCCAGTCGAACGGCGGCGTCATCGGCTTCGACACCGCGGCCGAGCTGCCGGTGCGCACCGTGCTCTCGGGCCCCTCGACCGGCGTCGTCGCGGCGCAGGCGATCGGGCGCATGGCGGGCTTTGACAACATCATCACCTTCGACGTCGGCGGCACCTCGTCGGACGTGGCGCAGCTGCGCGGCGGGGTCTGCGGCCTGACCGGCGAGGCCGACGTGCACGGCTACCCGATCAAGGCGCCGATGCTCGACATCCACACCGTCGGCGCCGGCGGCGGCTCGATCGCCCATGTCGACAGCGGCGGCCTGCTCAAGGTCGGCCCGCGGTCGGCCGGGGCGCATCCCGGGCCGGTCTGCTACGGCCTCGGGAACGAGGAACCCACCGTCACCGACGCCAACGTCGTGCTGCAGACGCTGAACCCGGTCGAGATCCTCGGCGGGCGGATGAAGGTGCGCCGCGACCTGGCCGAGGCGGCCGTGGCGCGGCTGGCCGAAAAGCTCGGCCTGTCGACCATGGACACCGCGCAGGGCATCATCTCGGTGGTGACGGCGAACATGGCCAAGGCGATCCGGGTGATCTCGGTCCAGCGCGGCCACGATCCGCGCGACTACGCGCTGATGGCCTTCGGCGGCGCCGGGCCGCTGCATGCCGCGCGGCTCGCCCGCGAACTGGGCATGGGCCGGGTGATCGTGCCGCTGACCCCGGGCACGCTCTGCGCGCTGGGGCTGCTGCTGACCGACCTGCGCGCCGATTTCGCGACCTCGCGGCTGATGGCGCTCGACCCCGCGCGGGGCGGCGATGTCGAGGACGGCTTCGCCGGGCTCGAGACCCAGGCCACCGCCTGGTTCGACCGCGAGGCGATCGCCGCGGGCAACCGCGTGCTCAACCGCACCGCCGACCTGCGCTACATGGGCCAGAACTACGAGCTGCCGGTGCAGGTGCCGGCCGGCCCGATCACCGCCGCGACCTTCGCCGCGCTGAAAGAGGGCTTCGAGGCCGCGCACCGCCAGCGCTTCGGCTTCGTGGCCGAGGGCGAGGCGATCCAGATCGTCACCCTGCGGATGGAAGCGGCGGGCATCGTGCAGAAGGCCGAGTTCCGCCCCGCCGAGCCCGAGGGCCCCGACGCCGCCGCCGCGAAGATCGGCACGCGCGAGGTCTGGATGCCCGAGGCCGGCGGCTTCACCCCCTGCCCGGTCTACGCCCGCGCCGCCCTGCGCTGCGGCAACGTGGTCGAGGGCCCCGCCATCGTCGAGCAGATGGACACGACCACCGTGATCCTGCCCGGCATGACCGGCACCGTCGATCCCTACCTGAACCTGATCCTGGAGCTTCCGGCATGAGCCCCCTCGCCGAGATGACCACGCCCGCCACCGCCGCGCCCGCCTCCACCACGCCCGCCTCCAGCACGACGGCCATCGACCCGATCACCGTCGAGGTCATCGGCTCGGCCCTGCAGTCGATCGTCGAGGAGATGGGCGAGGCGCTGGTGCGCGCCTCGTACTCGACCAACATCAAGGAACGGCGCGACTGCTCGACCGCGCTGTTCGACCTGCACGGCAACACGCTGTGCCAGGCCGAACACATCCCGATGCACCTGGGATCGTTCCTCGGCGTGATCCCGGCGATCCGCGACCGGTTCGTGGCCAGCGACATCGCGCCCGGCGACGTGTTCATGGCCAACGACGCCTATGCCGGCGGCGCCACCCACCTGCCCGACATCGTTCTGGCCGAGCCGATCTTCGTCGACGGCACGCTGGTCGCCTGGGCGGTGAACACCGCGCACCATTCCGACTTCGCCGACCGCGGGCACGAACACATCTACCAGGAGGGGATCCGGATCCCGCCGGTGCGGCTCTACCGCAAGGGCGAGCTGAACCGCGACCTGCAGGAGATGTTCCTGCTCAACTGCCAGGTGCCGCGCGAACGGATGTCGGACCTGCGGGCGCAGATGTCGGCCAACCGGCTGTGCGTGCAGCGGATGACCGAGCTGTGCGCCAAGTACGGCACCGGCCTCGTGCTCGCCGCCGGCGAGGCGCTGCAGGACTATGCCGAGCGCAAGATGCGCGCCGCCATCGCCGCGATCCCCGACGGCACCTATGCCTTCGAGGACGTGTTCGACAGCAACCAGCGCCCCGAGGCGATGACCTTCAAGGTCGCGATCACGGTCGCCGGCGACGAGATGCGGCTGGACTTCGACGGCCCGCCGCAGGTGCGCAGCGGCCTGAACCTGATCTACACCTCGCTGCTCGCGGCCTGCTACTTCACCGTGAAATCGGTGCTGGACCCGACGATCCTGCCCAATGCCGGCCTCGCCCGGCCGCTGACGGTGACCGCGCCCCGCGGCTCGATCCTGAACTGCGAACACCCCGCGGCGGTCGACGGCCGGATCGCGGCGGCGCAGCGGGTCTGCGACCTGGTCTACGGCGCGCTGGCGCAGGCGCTGCCGGGCCGGGTGATGGCGGCCGGCAACGGCTGCTGCACCGGGGCGCTGTTCAACGGCACCGACGAGAACGGCAACATCTGGGTCTATCTCGAGACGATCGGCGGCGGCGGCGGCGCACGGCCGGCGGCCGACGGCCTGTCGGGCATCCACGTCAGCCTCACCAACACCTCGAACCTGCCGGTCGAGGCGCTGGAGCTGGAATACCCGCTCACGCTCCTGCGCTACGAGCTGGTCGAGGACAGCGCCGGCCCCGGCACCCAGCGCGGCGGCATGGGCATCCGCCGCGTCTACCGCGCCGAGCGCGCCTGCCGCTTCACCGTCGAGGGCTCGCGCATGGGCTCGCATCCCTGGGGCCTCGAGGGCGGCGCCGAGGCCGCGTGCAGCCAGCTCGATTTCGGTGACGGGCGCACGACCTTCGCGGGCATGGTCGACCTCGTGCCCGGCCAGATCGTGTCGATCACCACGCCCGGCGGCGGCGGCTTCGGCGCACCCGGCGCCCGCGCGCCCGAGGCCGTGGCCCGCGACCTGCGCGAGGGGCGGATCTCGGCCGGCTTCGCGGCGCGCGTCTACGGGTACGGCGCATGAGCGGCCCGCTGCGCTGGGGCATCCTCGGCACCGCCGGGATCGCGCGCAAGGCGATGATCCCGGGGCTGCTGGCCGCGCCGGGCTGCCGGATCGACGCCATCGCCTCGCGCGACGGCGCCAGGGCCCGGGCGATGGCGGACGACTTCGCCATCCCCCGCAGCCACGACAGCTATGACGCGCTGATTGCCGACCCCGGGATCGACGCGGTCTACATCCCGGTGCCGAACCACCTGCACGTGCCCCTGACCTGCGCGGCGCTGGCCGCGGGCAAGCACGTGCTGTGCGAAAAGCCGCTGTCGCTGACGCCCGACGGCGCGGCCGAGGTCGCGGCGGCGCAGGCGGCCTCGGGCCGGCTGGTGATGGAGGCCTTCATGGTCCGCCACCACCCGCAATGGCTGCGCGCCCGCGCGATCGTGCGCGACGGCGGCATCGGGCGGCTCTGCGCGGTGCAGGCGGCCTTCTGCTATGCCAATGCCGACCCGGCCAATGTCCGCAACCAGGCCGACATCGGCGGCGGCGGGCTCTATGACGTCGGCTGCTACGCGCTGGAGGCGGGCCGCTGGTTCTTCGGGACCGAGCCCGAGCGCGTCGCAGCGCTGGCCGACATCGACCCCGCCTTCGGCACCGACCGGCTGACGAGCGGCCTCGCGGCCTTCCCCGGCGGCGGGCAGCTCGCCTTCACCGTCTCGACCCAGGCGGTGCTGACCCAGTCGCTGATGCTGATCGGCACCACCGGGCGCATCACGCTCGACATCCCCTACAACGCCCCGCGCGACCACGCGGCGCGGCTGGTGATCGACGACGGCCGCGACCTGGCGGGCGGCGGCGCCCGCACCGAGCAGATCGCGGCCGCCGACCAGTACGCCGCCCAGGCCGAGACCTTCGCCCGCCTCGTCGCGACCGGCACGCCCGCCGATTTCGCCGCCGAGATGGCGCAGATCACCGCCGCCGCCGCCGCGCTGTCGGCCACCGCCCGCGCGATGCGCTCGGGCGGCTGGGAAACGCCCTGACCGATCCTTCCTCCCGCCGCGAGAGACCGATGACCGACACCTCCCTTCCCCGCAGCGCGCCCCAGAGCGCGATCGTCCTTGGCGGCGGCATCCTCGGCTGTTCGACCGCCGTGCATCTCGCGCGGCTCGGCCTGACGGTGACGCTGGTCACCGAGGGGCCGCTCGCCGCCGGCGCCTCGGGCCGCTCGCTCGCCTGGCTGAACTCGGCCCGCAAGCGCTCCGAGCCCTATCACCGGCTGCGGATGGCGGGGATCGAGCGCTATCGCACGTTGGCCGCCGCGCATCCGGGCGCGGACTGGATCACCTTCGCCGGCGGGCTGACCTGGGACCCGGCCGGCGCGGGCAACCGCATCGCCGAGGTCTGGGCGCACGAGCGCGCCATCGGCTACGAGGCGCTGCTGCTGCCGCCCGAGACCGCCGCCGCCCGGGTGCCCGGCGTCGCGGCCGAGGCGATCACCCCGCCCGGCGCGATCCTCAACCCCGGCGAGGGCTGGGTCGACCTGCCCAGCCTGATCGCCCGGCTGGCCGCCGAGATCGGGACGCTGGGCGGCCGGATCCTGACGCTCGACGGCCCCGCGACGCCGCGCGCCGACGGCCCCGGGCTCGGCCTGCCCGACGGCACCACGCTGCGCGCGGACGCGCTGGTCATCGCCTGCGGCGCCGCGACCCCGGCGCTTGCCGGGGCGCTCGGCACGCCGATCGGCAACGGCTCGCCCACCGGCCTCGTGGTCGAGACCGAGCCGCTGGACCACCCGATCCGCGCGGTGATGAACACGCCCCGCGTCTCGCTGCGCCCGACGCCCGCGGGCGGGCTCTACATGGACAGCGGCTGGTCCGAGGCCGAGGTGATCCACCATGCCGACGGCCGCATCGAGATCCGCCCCGAGACGGTCGAGGGCCTGCTGGCCGAGGCGCGCCGCGTGCTCTCGCCCGCACCCGAGCTGACGGTGCGCAAGATCCACACCGGGCCGAAGCCGATCCCGGGCGACGGCGAGCCGGTGTTCGGGCCGCTCCCCTCGGCGCCCGGGGTCTGGGCGGCCTTCAGCCATTCCGGCGCCACGCTCGGGCTGATCGCGGGCGAGCTGATGGCCGACGAGATCGCGCTGGGGATCGAGCATCCGCTGCTCGCGGCCTTCCGCCCCGCCCGCTTCGCCGCGCCCCGGCAGGCCGCGGAATAGCGCCGGCCCGCACCGGACCGGGGGGCCGATCCGGGGGGGGGCCGCTCCCGGATCGCTCGCGGCTCAGTCGTAGACCCGCAGGTCCTCGATCACCTTGCCGTCGTTGGGCAGGCTGCCCGGCGCCACCAGCTCGACCCGGCCGCGCAGCTTCAGCGCCTCGATGACCGATCCCTCGTAGACCGCGCCGTCGGGCGCCGGGCTCTCGATGCGCACGGTCATCACGTCCATCTCGCCCTCGCGCGAGGCGATGACGCGGGCGCGCGCGATCTCGGGGTGGCGCGCGACCAGCGCCGCCACCTGCTCGGGCCGCACGAACATGCCCTTGATCTTCGTGGTCTGGTCGGCGCGGCCCAGCCAGCCGCGGATGCGCATGTTCGTGCGCCCGCAGTCCGACGTGCCCGGCAGCACCGCCGACAGATCGCCCGTGGCAAAGCGCACCAGCGGATAGTCGGGGTTCAGCGTGGTGACCACCACCTCGCCCACCTCGCCCTCGGGCACCGGGTCGCCGGTGCCGGGGCGCACGATCTCGACCACGACGCCCTCGTCGACGATCATCCCCTCGGGGGTCTGGCCGGGCGGCGCGCTCTCGTAGGCGATGCTGCCCAGATCGGCGGTGGCATAGCACTGGCGGGTGAGGATGCC
Source organism: Frigidibacter sp. MR17.24 (assembly GCF_037095655.1). Classification (NCBI taxonomy): domain Bacteria; kingdom Pseudomonadati; phylum Pseudomonadota; class Alphaproteobacteria; order Rhodobacterales; family Paracoccaceae; genus Frigidibacter; species Frigidibacter sp. MR17.24. Next base: position 1,020,997 of record NZ_JBAWKE010000002.1, on the reverse strand, counting down.
GCGCGCCTCGTACTCGGCGCGCAGCGACGGGAACAGCGCCCCGCCCCCGACCGCGGCGCGGGTGAAGCCCAGCGCCACGCCCAGCGCCTCGGCCCGGTCGAGGATCACCTTGAGGAAATCGGGCGTGCCGCAATAGACCGTGGCGCCGACATCGGCCGCCGCCTGCACCTGCAGGTCGGTCTGGCCGGTGCCCGCGGGCAGCACCGCGGCGCCCACCGCCCGCGCCCCGTTTTCGAAGATCATCCCCGCCGGGGTCAGGTGATAGCCGAAGCAGTTCTGCACGATGTCGCCGCGCCCGACGCCGCAGGCATGCAGGAAACGCCCCATGCGCCACCAGTCATGGCCGGTCCCGCCGGGTTCATAGATCGGGCCGGGGCTCTGGAAGACATGGGCAAAACCGCTCGCGGGGGCGAGGGTGAAGCCGCCGAAGGGCGGCGCCGCCGTCTGCGCGGCCCCCAGCCCGGACTTGCGCAGCACCGGCAGGCGGGCAAGCCCGGCGCGATCGCTCACCGCCGCCGGGTCGACCCGGCCCAGATGCGCCGCCAGCCCCGGCGCGGCCAGCGCCCGCGCGACCGCCGCAGGCAGGTCGCGTGCCAGCGCCGCCGCCCGCGCGTCGGCCGAGCGGCCCTCGAGCGCGTCGTAGGGACGCGCCGCCCCGGTCGCCGCGGGCGCGTACCCCGGGCGTGCTGCCAGTTCTGCCATGATCCCTCCTCCGGCGTCAGGCCAGCCAGCGCTTGCGGCGCCGATAGCTCCTGACGTCCCTGAAACTCCTGCGTCCCTCCTCGGACATGCCGAGGTAGAACTCCTTCACGTCCGGGTTCTCGCGCAGCGCCGCGGCCGGCCCGTCCATCACCACCCGGCCGCTTTCCAGGATGTAGCCGTGATGGGCATAGCGCAGCGCCACGCTGGTGTTCTGCTCGGCCAGCAGGAAGCTGACCCCCTCGCCGGCATTGACCGCGCGCACGATCTCGAAGATCTGCTCGACCAGCTGCGGAGCCAGCCCCATCGAGGGTTCGTCCAGCAGGATCATCTCGGGCCGGCTCATCAGCGCGCGTCCCATCGCGCACATCTGCTGCTCGCCGCCCGAGGTATAGCCCGCCTGGCTGCGGCGCCGCTCCTTCAGCCGCGGAAAGTAGGAATAGACCATCTCCAGATCCGCCGCGATCGCGGCCCGGCCGTCGGTGCGGGTATAGGCGCCGGTCAGCAGGTTCTCCTCGACGGTCAGATGCTCGAAGCAGTGGCGCCCCTCCATCACCTGGATCACGCCCCGCTTGACCAGCGCCGCCGGGTCCAGATCCTGCACCCGCACGCCGCGATAGAGGATCTGGCCCTTGGTGACCTCGCCGCGTTCCGAGCGCAAGAGGTTCGAGATCGCCTTCAGCGTCGTGGTCTTGCCCGCGCCGTTGCCCCCCAGAAGCGCGGTGATCCCGCCCTTGGGCACGCTCAGGCTCACGCCCTTCAGCACCAGGATCACGTGGTTGTAGATCACCTCGATGTTGTTGACCTCGAGCAGGCTCTCGCCCGCCCCGGCCGGTTCGGCTCCGTCCGGTTCGGCCGCCCTCGCCTGGGCCCGTGCATCCAGCATCGCATCCTCCGCAGGAAAAGGGGGGCCGGCACACCGGCCCCCGGGTCAGGTCAGTTGCAGCGGTCCGTCAGGCCCGCCTCCTTGGCATAGGCGGCGCTGTCCTCGGCGATCAGCGGGGTCAGCACCTCGTCATCCGGCGCGATGAAGTCGGTGATCAGCGTCCACTTCTGCGCCGAGGCGTCCCATTGCTGCACCATCGCGGCGCCGGGGCCGCCATGATCCTCGCAGGTCGCCTTGAACGGCTGCCCGAACCCCGGCAGGCCCAGCTCGGTCATCCGCGCCTCGGTGATCTCGAGGTTCTCGAAGCCCTCGCGCACCTCGGCCGCGGTGACATCGGCATGGCCCGCCAGCTCCTGCGCCTTGCGGATCGCCTCGGAGATCACCAGCGCCGCGTACATGCCGCGCGAATAGACCGCCGTGCCCCCCTGGTCGCCCGCGCCCGCCGCCTTGCCGGCGTCATAGACATGGGTCTTCAGGTCGGCATAGATCGGATAGTCCATGCCCAGGCCGTGCAGCGTCACCGCCTTGTAGCCGTCGGCGCCGGCGCCCGCGGGCTTCACGTCGTTCTCGGACCCCGCCCACCAGATGCCGATCATGTTCTCCATCGGGAAGCGGATGTTGGCGGCCTCCTGGATCGCGACCTGGTTCATCACGCCCCAGCCCCAGAACAGCACGTAGTCGGGCTTTTCCCGCCGGATCTGCAGCCACTGGCTCTTCTGCTCCTGTCCGGGGCTGTCGACGGGGATGGTCGAGAACTCGAACCCGTGCTTCTTCGACAGCTCCTCCAGCGTGCGGATCGGCTCCTTGCCATAGGCCGAGTTGTGGTAGAGCAGCGTAATCTTCTTGCCCTTCAGATCGTCGCCGTTCTCCGACAGCAGGTACTTGATCATCACGCTGGCCCCGTCCCAGTAGTTGCCGGGGTAGTTGAAGATCCACTCGAAGGTCTTGCCGTTCGCGGCCGAGGTGCGGCCGTAGCCGGGGGTGTACAGCACCACGCCGTCCTGGCTGACCTTGGGGATCAGCTGATAGGTGATGCCGGTGGACAGCGGGTTGTAGGCCAGCGGGCTGTTGCCCTTGGTGGCCTCGTAGCACTCGACCCCCTTCTCGGTGTTATAGGCGGTCTCGCATTCGGGCACCTTCACCAGCTGGCCGCCGATGCCGCCGTCGCGTTCGTTCAGCAGCGTGAAATAGTCGTGGAAGCCGTCGGAATAGGGGATGCCCCCGGCGGCGAAGGGCCCGGTGCGATAGCTCAGGTCCGGCACGATCAGCTCGGCCCGCGCCGCGCCCCCCAGCGCCAGCGTGCCCGCCAGCGCCCCCGCGATCAGCGTCATGGTCTTGGTCTTCATCCCTCGGTCTCCTCCCTCGGATGGTTGTTCCGGCCCGGCCCGCACTCCTCAATGCGGGAAGGGCCAAAGCCTCAGCTTCTCCTTCGCCATGCGCCACAGCTGGGCCAGGCCGTGCGGCTCGGCGATCAGGAAGACCACGATCAGCGCGCCCACGATCATCAGCTCGACATGCGCGGCCAGATCCGTCGGCCAGCCCAGGCTGCCCACCAGCAGGTTCTTCAGCGCCACCGGCAGCAGCACCAGGAACGCCGCCCCCGCGAAACTGCCGAAGATCGAGCCCAGCCCCCCGATGATCACCATGAACAGCACGAGGAAGCTCTTGGTGATGCCGAAGGCCTCGCCGACCTCGGCCGCGCCCAGGTAGACCGCGAAGAACAGCGCCCCCGCCACGCCGATGAAGAAGGACGAGACCGCGAAGGCCGTCATCTTCGCCCGCATCGGGTTCACGCCGATGATCTCGGCGGCGATGTCCATGTCCCGGATCGCCATCCAGCGCCGCCCCGCCGCGCCCCGCGTCAGGTTGCGCGCGACCCAGGCCAGCACGAAGACGAAGCACAGACAGGTCAGATAGCGCGCGCCCGCGCTCGCGGCCGGGCCGGTGATCGCGATGCCCATCAGCTCGCGCGCCGGCGCCGTGATCTGGCCCGAGGCCGAATAATTGTAGAACCACGGCACCTTGTTGAAGAGCCAGACCAGGAAGAACTGCGCCGCCAGCGTCGCCACCGCGAGGTAGAACCCCTTGATGCGCAGCGAGGGCAGGCCGAACAGCACCCCCACCCCGGCGGTGATCGCGCCCGCGATCAGCACGTGAACCGGGAACGGCACCGCCGGGAAGGCGGTCATCAGCTTGTAGACGGCATAGGCCCCCACCGCCATGAAGCCGCCGGTGCCCAGGCTGACCTGGCCGCAATAGCCGGTCAGGATGTTCAGCCCCAGCGCCGCGATCGCGTAGATCAGGAACGGCACCAGCACCGCGTTGGCCCAGTAGTCGTCGATGACGAAGGGCACCACGGCGAAGGCCACCGCCACCAGCGCGTAATAGGCCCAGCGGTCGAACCTGATCGGAAAGGTCTGGCCATCGTCACGGTAGCTTGTCTTGAAGTCTCCGGCCTCGCGGTACAGCATCACGCGGCCTCCACATGCGGGGCGGCGCGGCGCGCGGCAGGCCGGATGCTTGCGGGCCGGCTGGACGGCAGGCGGCTCAGGGCATCGCCCGGCGCAGCGCCAGCCACGACCACAGCCCGGCGGCGCCCCCGCAGGCGGCCAGAAGGCTGTCGGTCACGATGATCGGGGGAAAGTCGCTGGCCGGCGCCGAAAGCGCCAGCCAGCCGAACGCCAGCAACGAAGACCAGCCGATAATGAACGCGAACGCGGCAAGCCGCATCTGCATCCGCATCGTGACGAACCCTCCCAAGTCCGATCCGATCGTCCGCTGCAATCAGCGTGTCTGCTGTCGGGCCCTCCCCGGCTGCGACAGCCTGACGCAGACCAAAGGACATGATTCCTAAACCATCCACAAGGGCAATTCCCCGCCGCAGCGCAGCAAAACCTGTCATGAACCTGTCGTTCCTGAACATTTTCATACCCGCTCGATAATTCGTTCACCGAAAAGGCCCTGCGGCCGGAACACGAGGACCAGAAGCGCCAGCACATAGGCGAACCAGGTCTCGGTCGCGCCGCCGACCATCGGGCCGACCCAGAACTCGAACAGCTTCTCGCCGACGCCGATGATCAGCCCGCCGACGATGGCCCCGGGGATCGAGGTGAAGCCGCCCAGCATCAAGACCGGCAGCGCCTTCAGCGCGATCAGGCTCAGCGAGAACTGCACCCCCGACTTGGTGCCCCACATGATCCCCGCGACCAGCGCGACGAAGCCCGCGATCGACCAGACCAGCACCCAGATGAAGCGCAGGCTGATCCCCACCGACAGCGCCGCCTGGTGGTCGTCGGCGACCGCGCGCAGGGCGCGGCCCTGCTTGGAATACTGCGAGAACAGCGTCAGGCAGGCGACCAGCGCCACCGCGATCAGCGTCGCGACCACGTCCAGCCGGTCGATGAAGAAGCCATAGCCGAACACCGCCGCCGTCGCCGCCTCGACACTGTCCGAGATGCCCTGCGGCAGGCCCACGTCCAGCGTCTTGATGTCGGCGCCCCACATCACGTCGCCCAGCCCCTCGAGGAACCAGGCAAGCCCGATCGTGGCCATGAACAGGATGATCGGCGGCTGGTTGACCAGATGCTTCAGCACCAGCCGCTCGACCAGCACGGCCAGCCCCACCATCACCGCGCCGGTCAGCCCGATCGCCAGCACCGAGGGCACCGTCCAGCCGAAATGGTGCAGGCTGGTGCCGAAGACCGCGTTGATCAGGTGCGCGAAGGGCACCTGCCCCGACTGGATGCCGACAAGCGTCAGCGCCGCGAACAGCGCCAGCACCCCCTGCGCATAGTTGAAGATGCCGCTGGCCTTGAAGATCAGCACGAAGCCCAGCGCCACCAGCGCGTACATCACGCCCGCCATCAGGCCGTTCAGCGTGACCTCCATCGCGAACAGAAGCTGGTCAGGCAGCTGCATGGCGTTTCCCCCCGGTGAACGGCCCGCGCGGTGGGGGTGTACGGGGGGTGCACAGGGGGCGCACGGATGTCACCCCCGTCAAATCCTTGATATCACGCATGATCCACCCCCAGATAGGCCGCGATCACCTCGGGGTTCGCCCGCACCTCGTCCGGCGTGCCATCCCCGATCTTTTTGCCGTAATCCATCACGACCACCCGGTCGCTCAGGTCCATCACCACGCCCATGTCATGCTCGATCAGCGCGATCGTGGTGCCGAACTCGTCGTTGAGATCGAGGATGAAGCGGCACATGTCCTCCTTCTCCTCGACGTTCATCCCCGCCATCGGCTCGTCCAGCAGCAGGATCTCGGGCTCGGCCGCCAGCGCCCGCGCCAGCTCGACCCGCTTCTTCAGCCCGTAGGGCAGCCGCCCGACCGGCGTCTTGCGGATCTTCTGGATCTCGAGGAAGTCGATGATCCGCTCGACCCGGGCACGGTGCGCCAGCTCCTCGGCCTCGGCCCGGCCCCACCACAGCGCCTGCGCCATGAGCCCCGAGCGCATCCGCGTCAGCCGCCCGGTCATGATGTTGTCCAGCACCGTCATCCCGTCGAACAGCGCGATGTTCTGGAAGGTGCGCGCGATGCCCTGCGCCGCGACCTGATAGGGCCGCATCGGCGGGCGCGGCCGGCCGCGGAACACGACCTGGCCCTCGCTCGGGGTGTAGAACCCGGAAATGATGTTCAGCATCGAGGACTTGCCCGCACCGTTCGGGCCGATGATCGCGCGGATCTCGCCCTCGCGGATGTCGAAGGAGATGTCCTTGATCGCCACCACGCCGCCAAAGCGCAGGGTGATGTTGCGCAGCTCCATCACCACCGCGCCGGTGCGCCGGCCCGGTCCCGGCCCGGCTTCGGTCTGGGTCCCGGTTCCGGCCCCGGCCTCCGGGGGCGCCTGCAGGTCGCGCATCATCATTCCGCCGCCACTCCCGTTGCCAGTTGCCCCGACGTCCCCACGGGGACGCAGTCGGCCTCCGTGATCGCCAGCTCGGCGCGGATCACGCCCTTGCGCCCGTCCTCGTAGGTCACCTCGGTCGCCGTGCGCACCCGCGCCGAGCCGTCGTAAAGCGCCGCCAGCAGGTCGGCGTATTTCTCGGCGATCACGCCGCGGCGCACCTTGCGCGTGCGCGTCATCTCGCCGTCGTCGGCATCCAGCTCCTTGTGCAGCACCAGGAAGCGGCGGATCTGGCAGCCCGACAGCATCGGGTCCCCGGCGATCGAGCGGTTGACCGCGGCCACGTGACCGGCGAGCCGCGCGATCACCGCTGGATGCGCCGCCAGCTCCTGATAGCTCGCATAGGCGATGCCGGTGCGCTCGGCCCAGTTGCCCACCGCCGCCAGGTCGATGTTGAGGAAGGCCGCGCACTGCGCGCGCCCCGCGCCGAACACCACGGCCTCGAGGATGTCGGGATAGAACTTCAGCTTGTTCTCGACGTATTTCGGCGCGAACAGGCTGCCGTCGGCCATCTTGCCCACGTCCTTGGCCCGGTCGATGATCCGCAGGTGGCCGGTCTCGGGCTCGATGAAGCCCGCGTCGCCGGTCGCGACCCAGCCCTCGCGGTCCTTGGTCGCGGCGGTGGCCTCGGCATTGCCGAAATATTCCACGAAGCTGCCGGGCGAGCGATAGAAGACCTCGCCGCTCTCGGCGATGCGCAGCTCGACCCCCGGGCTCGGCACGCCGACGGTGTCGGCACGGACCTGACCGTCGGGCTGCTGGGTGATGAAGACCGAGGCCTCGGTCTGGCCGTAGAGCTGCTTGAGGTTGATGCCCAGCGCCCGGTAGAAGTCGAAGATCTCGGGCCCGATCGCCTCGCCGGCGGTATAGCCGACGCGGATGCGGCCATAACCCAGCGTGTCCTTCAGCGGCCCGTAGACCAGCACCCGGCCCAGCCCGTAGTGCAGCCGGTCGACCAGCCCCACCGGCCGGCCGTCGAGGATCGCGGGACCGACGCGGCGGGCGAGATCCATGAAATGGCGAAACAGCCACCGCTTCGGCGCGCCCGCATCCTCCATCCGGATCATCACCTGCGTCAGCTGCCCCTCGAACACCCGCGGCGGGGCGAAGAAATAGCTCGGCCCGATCTCGCGCAGGTCGGTCATCATCGTCTCGGGGCTCTCGGGGCACGAGATGCAGAACCCGGTCCACAGCGCCTGCCCCATCGAGAAGATGAAATCGCCCACCCAGGCCATCGGCAGATAGGCCAGCACCTCGTCGCCCGGCCGCAGCGCGTCGAATTCGGCGGTGTTGCGCGCGGTGGCCAGGATGTTGCGCATCGACAGCACCACGCCCTTCGGCCGCCCCGTCGTGCCCGAGGTGTACAGCATCACGCAGGTGCTCTCGGGCCCCAGCGCGGCGATGCGGGCGTCCAGCGCCGCCGCCACCTCGGGCCCCGCGGCATGGCCGCTGGCGCGCAGCTCCTCAAGCGAATCCATGCCGCCGTGGTCGTAGTTCCGCAGCCCGCGCCCGTCGGTGTAAAGCACGTGCGCCACCCGCGCGCCGCCGCCCGCGCCCTGCACCTCGATCACCTTGTCGACCTGCTCCTGGTCGCCGCACAGCACGAAGCGCGCCCCGCAATGGCCCAGCACGAAGGCCATCTCCTCGGCCACCGCGTCCTGATACAGCGGCACCGGCACCGCGCCGCACATCTGCGCGGCGATCATCGCCCAGTAGTGCTGCGGCCGGTTGCGCCCGATGATCGCCAGGTGGTCGCCCGGCCCCAGCCCCAGCCGCATCAGCCCCAGCGCCAGCGCCCGCACCTCGGCCGCGGCCTCGGCCCAGGTCCATTGCTGCCAGATGCCGAATTCCTTCTCGCGATACGCCGGCCGGCCGGCGTGGCGCCGCGCGTTCAGCGCCAGCAGCGCAGGAATGGTTTCGGCAACAGTCCCGGGCGCGCCCGAAGCCGCGTGCTCGCTCACCGCTCTCTCCTCCCTCGCCCGCGACCGCCCCCCGTCAGGGGGGACCCGCCGCACCGGGCGCCGCGCGGCTCCTCTTCCGCGCTGCACCGGCCCTCAGGCTTGCCGGGAAAGATTACGCGAGTTTTTCGCAATCCCAACGAAATGTTTCACCGCCCCGCCGGGACGCTGCGCCACGCTTGACCCCCGGCGCGGCGCGTCGCCAGATGGCGTGCAGCTTGGCGCAGGGAGGGCGACGGGTGGCACCACAGGACCGCGACACCCTCGTGCAGGCGGGGCTGAACCTGATCGGCCAGGCGCTGTCGATCTTCGACAGCGCGCTGAACCTCGCGGTCAGCAACCGCCAGTACCAGCGCATGTTCGACCTGCCCGACGCGCTGGCCGCCCGCGGCGCCAGCTTCGAGGACACGATCCGCTTCCTTGTCCGGCGCGGCGAATACGGCCCCGTCGACGACATCGAGACCGCGGTGCGCCAGCGGGTCGAACAGGCGCGCGCCTTCGTGCCGCACTACATGGAGCGCGGCCGCGCCGACGGCCGCTGGGTCGCGGTCGAGGGCAGCCCGCTGCCGCAGGGCGGCTGGGTCACGGTCTATACCGACATCACCGCGATCAAGCGCCAGGAGGCGCTGCTGCGCGCCCGCTCGGAAGAGCTGTCGGACCAGCTTCTGGCCCATGCCGAGCGGCTGGCGGCGACGAACCGGGCGCTGGCGGCCAGCAATGCCGCGCTGGCCGAAAGCCGCGCCGCCAGCGCCGAGGCCGAGGCCCGGATCCGGCTGGTGACCGAGGCGACGCCGGCCCACATCGCCCATGTGAACCGCGACCGGGTCTACACCTATTCCAACAGGCGGCTGTCGGCGGTGATGCCGGGCAGCCTCAACGACATCGTCGGGATGCCGATGGCCGACTGCCTCGGCCCCGAGACGGCGGCGCGGATCCTGCCGCTGATCGACCGGGCGCTGGCGGGCACGGCGCAGGTGACCGAGATCACCCATGTCCCCTCGGGGCGGCGGGTGCGGATCGCGCTGACCCCGGACGAGGGCGCCGATGGCCAGACCCCGGGCGGCCCCGCGGGGTCGGGGGGCGTGCAGGGGGTCTACATCCTGTCGACCGACGTCACCGCCGAGGCGCAGACCCGCGCAGCACTGGTGCAGGGCGCCAAGCGCGAACTGGCGGCGCAGCTGACCTCGGGCCTGGCGCATGACTTCGCCAACCTGCTGACGATCATCCTGGGGCTGCAGGCGCGGCTCGACCGGGCCGAGGGGATGACGCCCGCGGCGCGCGGTCTGATCGCGGCGACGCAGGCGGCGGCGCGGCGCGGCGGCACGCTTCTCGACCGGATCGCCGCAATCTCGGGCCCGCGCGAACTCTCGCCCCACCCGGTCGACCTGCGCCCCTTCCTGGCCGACCTCGTGGTCCTTGCCGGGCCGACGCTGGGCCCCGAGATCGCGCTGACGACCGAGGTCGCGGGGCCCGAGGCGCCGCTGATGCTCGATGCGGGCTCGCTGCAGGACGCGCTGCTGAACCTGCTGCTGAACGCCCGCGACGCGCTGGCCGGCCGGCCCGGAACCGTGGCGATCCGCGCCGACGCGACCGGCGACACCTGGCTGTCGGTCACGGTCGAGGACGACGGCCCCGGCTTCTCGCCGGCGGCGCTGGCGCAGGGGCTCGACCCGTTCTTCACCACGCGGGGCGGCGAGGGATCGGGGCTGGGGCTGTCGATGGTCTTCGACCACGCGCGGCTCGCGGGCGGCACCGTCAAGCTTGCCAACCGCGACACCGGCGGCGCCCGGGTCACGCTGCGGCTGCCGCTGCGCCCGGCCGCCCCGCAGGGCGAGCCGCGGCTGGTGCTGCTGGTCGAGGACAGCGAGGCGATCCGGGCCGAGCTGCGCGGCCTCGTGCGCGGGCTCGGCCACGCGGTGATCGAGGCCGCGACCGCGGCCGAGGCGCTCGACCTGCTGGCGCTGCCCGAAGTCGGCTTCCTTCTGTCCGACATCAACCTGCCCGGCGATCTCTCGGGGATCGACCTCGTGGCCGAGGCGGCGCGGCTGCGGCCCGACCTGCCCGCCTGCCTGATGACGGCGCTGCCGCCCGGCGACCGTCTGCGCGCCCGCGCGCCCTGCCCGGTGCTGTCCAAGCCCGTGGCCGGCGCCGCGCTCGCCGCGCGGCTGCCGCCGGTGCGGCCGGGGGCGGATGCCGCATGACCGCCTGTCCCGCCCCCGACGCCCCGCACGTCGCGATCCTGGACGACGAGCCCGAGATCCGCCGGCTGCTGGCCGACGCGCTGGACGAGGCCGGCTTCCGCACCACCCAGTTCGCCCGCGCGACCGAGTTCGAGGCCGCGCTGCGCCGCGCCGCGCCCGATGTCTGCCTCGTCGACCTGGGCCTGCCCGACCGCGACGGGCTGGCGCTGGTGCACCGGCTCGCGCTCGACAGCGGGGCGGCGATCATCATCATCTCGGGCCGGGCGCAGGTGCAGGACCGGGTGACGGGGCTGGAACTGGGCGCGGACGACTACATCATCAAGCCCTTCGACCCCGCCGAGGTCGTGGCCCGGATCCGCGCCCGGCTGCGCCGCCCGCGCAGCGAGGGGCCGGCCCGGCCCGAGGTCGCGCGCTTCTCGGGCTGGACCGCCGACTTCGCCCGCTTCGCGCTGATCGATGCCGGCGGCGCCGAGACCGCCTTCAGCCAGGCCGAGGGCGAGGTGCTGCGCCTGTTCCTCGAGGCGCCGCGGCGGTTGATGACGCGGGCGCAGATGCAGCAGGCGCTGGGCGGCGCCGCCGGCGAGGGCTTTGACCGCGCGATCGACGTGCGGATCTCGCGGCTGCGCACCAAGCTGGGCGAGGACCCGAAAAACCCGCGCCTGATCAAGACGATCTACGGCGCCGGCTACATCTTCCTCGGCACGGTTCACTGGACTTGACCCGGGGCGCCCGAACGGGCCATGTCGGAGGCTTGCGGAAGAGAGCGATGCAACCACCGATTCCAGACCAGATCGACCCGGACGCCTCCGGGCTGCCGCGCGTGACGTCGGCGGTGGTGGTCAGCGCAGACCCCGCCCTGGTGGCGACGCTGGTCGATCTGTTCGCGACGACCTTCGGCTGGTGGACCAGCCACGCCGCCCGGCTGGACGAGGCGCGCGCGCTCGCCGGCCCGGGCCGTCTTGTCGCGGTCGAGCTGCCGACCCCCGCCGCGGCCGCCGCCGCCGCGCTGTTGCCGGCAGAGCTGCGGCTGGCGCTGGACCCGGCGCCCGAGGGCGCGGGCCTCGCCGCCGCGCTGAGCGCGGGCTTTGACGAGGCGGTGCGGCTGCCGCTGTGCCGGGCCGAGCTGGAGGCGCGGCTGCGCCGGATCCCGACCATCGCCGGGCGCGGCGACCCGCTGCTGTACCGGCTGGCCGCGAGCCGCGCCGGCGACGCGGTAGAGCTGGACCCCGGCACCGGGACCGAACCGCTGCGCCTGACCCCGAACGAGGCCGACATCCTGCGCGTGCTGGTGCGCGAGGCCGGCCGGACCGTGACCCGCGACGCGCTGTCGCGCCAGATCGACCGCTGCGACTGGGAATACGGCGACCGCAAGTTCGACGTCCATGTCACCCGGATCCGGCGCAAGCTGTCGCTGAGTTTCGGCGACCGCTACCACGTCGCCGCCGTGCGCAGCGAAGGCTACCGGCTCGAGGGCTGACGGCAGGGTCAAGGCGCCGAATTGTTAAGACGGCCTTAAACCCGGCAGGCACCCGACTCACCGCGGACTGTGGGAAACTTCAGGGTCAGCCACAACATTTAGTTTCCCACCCCCTGATTCGCGACATCTTGGGCACCGCATTCCGCGCCCGTCCGCCCGCCTGTGGATAAGCCGGGCCGGAAAGGACCCCGGCTCGTCAACAGGTGTTAACAGTTAATGCCTTCGAGATGCGCGTTGTTGCCGATATATCTAGTGTCACACCTAAGTGAGGCCACTACCCCTATGCAATCCGCGGCGCTTCTTGAAGAGATCTGGACGGGCAACCTGCGCCCCGCCGGAAGCGACGCGACGGCCGAGCTGGCGGCGATGCTTGACGCTTTCCTGCCGGTCCGGCTGCTGGCGCTCGACCATCACTGCCTCGCGCGGCCGCTGCTGCTGCCGGATTCGGCCGAGCTGCTTCCGGACCTGCCGCTGGGCGACGTGCTGGTCGAGGAGATGGGCCTCGAGGTGCCGACGGGCACGCTGGTGCTGGTGGCCGATGTCGGCGGCCAAAGCTCGACCTCGCGGCTGGCCGGCGAGGCGATGGGCGACCTGCTCGAGCGGCTGGTCGGCTGGGCCGAGCTGCCGGTGACGCAGGAGACCGAGGCGCTGGTGCGGCTGGCGCGGGCCAGCCTCGCACGCGGGCACCAGCTGGCCGGGCACCTGCCGGGCTTCGACGCGCTGGACTTCGGCGAGGGTCTTGCGGCCGCGCTGGGCCGGTTCTGGGCCGGGGACGCGATGGCGCCGATCCAGGGCGCGGACTTCCTCGACCGCGACGAGGTCACCCGCTATCTGCGCGCGCTCGACCCGGCGTTCTCGGGCCAGCCGGCGGCGGCGGTGCCCGACCTGCTGCTGCAGCCGATGAGCCTGTCGCGCCGGTTCGAGGACTGGGCCGCGGCCGTCGCGGGCGCGCTGCGCCGCCATCTCGGGACGGCGCCCACCGCCGCCTGAGCTGCCGCGCTGCCCCGACGTCCTGCCCCGGGGCACGACCGATGAGGGTCAGGGCGCGGTGCGCGACTGCATCACCTGCGCATGAACTGCTGCCTTTAATCTTTGCTTAACGACGTTTTCCTTCCGACAAACCCGCCGGTCTGGCAAGATCGGCAAGGTTAGGCGGGCGTTGTTCCGGTAGGGTCCGGGGGGTGCGGGTGGCTGGACTGGCAATCGAGATCATGCAGGGGCTCGGGGCGCTTGGCGCCGCCGGGTCGAAGGCCGTTGCAAGCCGCAGCGCCGCCGACATCGGCGTGGCGGGCGACACGGCGCGCCGCTTCGACCAGCTGGTGAAGCCCAAGGGCGAGAGCCTGCCCCAGGGCGGCGAGCCGGCCGGGGACGAGAGCGCGCCCACCGCCGACGAGGTGCTCGAGTCCGCGGCCGAGAGCCTCGAGGCGCTGGCCGAGAGCGGCACCGACGACCCCGAGGCGCTGCAGGACGTGCTGAGCGCGCTGCGCGACGCGCTGAAGACCGCGCGCCCCGGCACCGCCGAGGACACCGCGACCGCCGCCGGGCATTTCGCCGAGGCGCTGGCGACGCTGGCGCCCGACGGGCCGGACAGCGCCGCGACCGCCGACGAGAGCGGCGGGGACGCAGAGGCTGCTGACCCGGCCGAGGCGCTGCTGGACGAGATCGGCGCGCTGATCGCGGGGCTGATGCCGCAGGACCTGCCGCCCGCGCTGTCGCCGGCGGCGCTGTCGCTTGCCGGTGGCACGGCGGCCGACAGCGCGGCGGCGCCGGACCCGGCGACGCAGGCTTTGGCGCCGACCGGCCCTGCCGCGGCCTCTGCTGCGGTTGCGGCACAGGCGCCCGTCATCGCGACCGCCGCGCCCACGGTGGCCGCGACGACGGACGCGACGTCGCAAGGCGATGCCGCGGACACGGCGGAGGATACCGCCGCCGCCCCGCCGAAACCCTTCGACGCGCTGGTGGCGAAGCTGCGCGACGGCACCGGGCGCGCGGCGGACGCGCCCGAGGCCGGCCGGGCCGCGGGCGAGACGGCGCTGTCGGGCGCCGGCCAGCCCGGTGCCGACCTGGCCGACGCGGCCCGCACGGGAACCGACCCGGCGGGCGCCGCGCCGGCCGGCGCAAGCCAGGCCACCGCAAGCCAGGCCACCGCAAGCCAGGCGGGCGCGGCATCGGCGGCGGGCCTTGCGGCCGCATCGATGACCTCGCGCACCGAGGCCACGGCCGCACCGGCGGCGCAGGCCCCGGCCGATCCGACGCCCGCCCAGCAGCGGCTGGCGCAGTCGGTGGCCGACCAGGTGCGCGGCGTCGCGATCGAGGACGGCAGCACCCGGATCGAGCTGCGGCCGCACGGGCTTGGCCAGATCGAGATCGACATCGCGCAGGCGCCCGACGGGACGCTGAAGGTGACGATGCGGGCCGAGAACCCGATCGTGCTGGACGCGCTGCGCGCCGACCGGCTGGTGATGACGGAGATGATGCAGGACCGCGGCTTCTCGATGCAGGGCGGCGGCCCCGACTTCGAGCAGTTCGGCGGCCAGCAGCAGGACCGCGACCGGCGCGCCACCTCTGGCCGCCGCACCGAGATCGCCGAGATCGGCGAAACCGAGGCCGAGGCCGGCCCGACGCGGATGATCGCCGCGGACGGCCGTCTCGACCTTCTGACCTGAGGAGCCTGCCATGGCCGTCGACAGCACCACCGCCTCCACCACCACGAGCACCAGCACCACGGCCAGCGCCTCGAGCCTTGCCTCGCTGAGCCAGGATTACGAGGCGTTCCTGAAGCTGCTGACGGCGCAGATCTCGAACCAGGACCCGCTGGCGCCGATGGATTCGACCGAATTCGTGAGCCAGCTTGCGCAGCTGAGCCAGGTCGAGCAGTCGGTTCAGGCCAACAGCCAGCTGGAATCGATCGTGGCCAGCCTTTCGGCCGCGGCCTCGCTCTCGGGGGTCAACCTGATCGGGCGCGACGTCACCGTCGAGACCTCGCAGCTGGGGATGGCCGACGGCGCCTCGTCGTTCAGCTATGCGCTCGACAGCACCGCCGCCACGGCGCGGGCGGTGATCACCGACAGCTCGGGCAACGCGGTGCGCACGATCTCGGACCTCGCGGTGACCGGCGGCACGCTGCACGACGTCTCGTGGGACGGGCTCGACGACGCGGGCAACCTGATGGAGGACGGCACCTACAACGTGCAGATCGTGGCCACGGATTCCGCCGGCTCGACCGTCAGCGGCAGTACCTATGCCGCCGCGACCGTGCAGGGTGTGGTGATGGCCGAGAGCGGCGCGATGCTGCGGCTGGGCAACGGCACCTCGGTCGACATGTCGGCGATCCTCGCGGTGAACTGAGCCGGGGCGCGCCCCGGGCCCGCGGTCAGCTGCCGGGCAGCGGCCGCGTCAGGTCGAGGCTGACGCCATGGGCATCGACGACCTGCAGCCCGGTCAGCCGCACCCCGGCGAGGTCGGGGCGGCTGCGGCGCAGGTCGCGGGCGAGAAGATCGGCGATGCGGGCACTGTCGGACAGGTTCTGCTGCACGCCCGGCACCTGCATCGCATCTGCCAGCGCCAGGATCACCGCGTCCTTGATCTCGGCCCGCCCGTCGCCGCGGCGCGTCGCATAGGCGACGTCGTCATCGCTCAGCGCCACGTCGACGGTGGCGGTCAGCGTCATCGCGGCCAGCCCGGTCTCGAGCGGCAGCGCCACCCGGCCCAGCTGGACGAGGCGGGAGTCGGCGAAGGTCTCGGTATCGGCCTGGCGTTCGAGCGCGGAGCGCTGGCGCTGCTCGCGCAGCCGCTCGCCCGCGATGAAGCCGCCCAGCGCGCACAGCACCGGCGGCAGCAGCAGCAGCAGCCGCAGCCAGCGCTTGCGGTCCTCCTCGGCGCCGGTCCGGGCGGAGGCCGCGCTCAATACGGCAGCACGACGTCGAGCGCGTCGCTGCCATAGCGCGGCTGCTGGACCTTGGACAGCTGGCCGCGGCCGCCGTAGGTGATGCGGGCCTCGGCGATCTTGTCGTAGGGCACGGTGTTGTCCATCTCGATGTCGACCGGGCGGATGATGCCGGCCACGCGCAGTTCGCGCAGCTCGTGGTTGACCTTGACCTCCTGCCGGCCGGCGATGACGAAGTTGCCGTTCGGAAGCTTCTGTGTCACCAGCGCCGCGATCTTGAGGCTGATGGTCTCGTTGCGCTGGATCGAGCCCTGGCCGTTTTCGGCGCTTTCGGAATTCAGGTCGATGAGGCGGCCGTTCGAGCTGAGGCTCGAGACGTCGAGGCCCAGCACCGAGGGGGTGTCGACGCTGGTCGAAGAGCTGCGCGAGCGGTCGCTTTCGTTCTCGAGCTGCGCCTCGTCCTTGATCTCGATCGTCACGGTCAGCAGGTCGCCGACCCGGCTGGCGCGCTGGTCGCCGAAGAACCCGCGCGAGCCGCGCTGCCACAGCGAAGCGGCCTCGGCCCGGGTGGGGGCGCGGTAGGGTTCGGGATCGGGCATCGGCACCTGCACGCGGCCGGCCTCGGCCATGGTGCTGGCGTCGAGCGTGAGGTCCGAGACCTTGGGATCGCGCTGGAACGGATCGCCCGCGCAGCCCGCGAGCGCGATCGCCGCGACCGAGAGCGCGAGACGGGGGCGAAGACCGCGCGCGGCGGCCGAACGGGTCACGGCGGAACGGGTCACGGGGTCACCTCCACGGTGCCGTCGGCGCGGGCGATGCCGATGACGGTCTTGTTGCTTTGCAGGTTGACGACGCGGACCTCCTGGCCCTCGAGCCCGTCGCCGAGCGCCCGGCCCGGCGCGGTCAGGTTGAGCCCGCCGTGGCGATAGGACAGGGTCACGCGCTCGCCCCTCGGAACGGCGATGGGTTCGCCCACCGACTGGATCATCACCGGGCGGCCGGGCACCAGCACGCGGCGCACTTCCATCCCGTCAAGCTTCTCGGCCCGGGTCACGGCGAAGGTGCCAAGGCTGGCGGCCGGCAGCGCGACCTCTTCGAGATCGGCGCCGGTGATGGTCTCGCCGGGCATGATCCGGCGCGTGGGCACCGGCACCGGCACGGTCAGCGTGGCCAGCCCCCAGACCCGTTCGGTCGCGCCCTCGCGGGTCACGACATTGGCGACGAACTGGCCGGTCTGCTGGTCGAGCCACCAGTCCGAGATCATCAGCGGCTCGCTCGAGGGCGGGGCCGACTGCACCGCGATGTCGAAGGTGCCGGCCTCGGGCATCTGGTATCCCCAGGTCTCGGTCGCCTTCTCCTCGACCAGCTGGTCGAGCGGCACCGCGCGGGCGGCGCCGCAGGGCACTGCGGCGGCCAGCGCGGCAAGGCAGAGGGAGACGAACCTGCGGGACATGGCGATCACCGGATCTGGTTGGCGGAGGACAGCATCTGGTCGGCGGTCTCGATCGCCTTCGAGTTCATCTCGTAGGCGCGCTGGGCGGTGATCAGGTCGGTGATCTGCTGGATGATGTTGACGTTCGACGCCTCGAGGTAGCCCTGGCGCAGCACGCCCACGCCCTCGTCGCCCGGGTTGGCGGCGACCGCCTCGCCCGAGGCCGTCGTTTCGTACAGAAGGTTGTCGCCCTCGGCCTTCATGCCGGCCTCGTTGACGAAGGTGGCCATGCTCAGCTGGCCCAGCTCGACCGGGGTCGGGTCGTTGCCGACATAGGCGCTGACGATCCCCTGTTCCGAGATCGCGACGCTGGTCGTGTTCTCGGGGATGGTGACGCCGGGGTCGATCTCGTAGCCCTGCTTGGTCACCAGCGTGCCCTCGGCCGACAGCTGGAAGTTGCCGTCGCGGGTGTAGGACTGGGTGCCGTCGGGCATGTTGACGACGAAGAAGCCCTTGCCGTCGATGGCGACGTCCAGCTGGTTCTCGGTCGCGGTCAGGCCGCCTTGGGTGTTCAGCCGGATCACGCCGGCGGTCTGCACGCCCAGGCCGATGTCGACGCCGACGGGGCGGGCGGTGCCATCCTCGTTGGTCAGGGCGCCCTCGCGGATCTGGCTTTGGTACACCAGGTCCTGGAAGGCCGCGCGCATCGACTTGAAGCCGGTGGTGTTGGCGTTCGCGATGTTGTTCGCGATCACGTCCACGTTGGTCTGCTGCGCCATCATGCCGGTGGCGGCGATGCCCATCGCTCTCATCGCGCGATCTCCCTATCAGCTCGTCGGCCCGAGGCGCTGCAACGTGTCGCGCCTGAGCGAATTCTCGTCCTCGAGCAGGGTCATCGCG
Source organism: Frigidibacter sp. MR17.24 (assembly GCF_037095655.1). Taxonomy (NCBI): domain Bacteria; kingdom Pseudomonadati; phylum Pseudomonadota; class Alphaproteobacteria; order Rhodobacterales; family Paracoccaceae; genus Frigidibacter; species Frigidibacter sp. MR17.24. Next base: position 1,002,648 of record NZ_JBAWKE010000002.1, on the reverse strand, counting down.
CGTTCGTAGGCGCGCTGGATGCCCATCATCCGGGTCATCTCGACCACGGGCTCGACGTTGCTCTGCTCCAGGTGGCCCTGCAGCAGCCGGGGCGCCTCGACCGCGAGCAGCGGCGGGGCCGTGCCGTCGGCGGGGGCGAACATGCCGCCGGTCAGGCGCGCATAGCTCTGGATGTCGGGGGCCGCGAAGACGCCGAGCTGCGCCACCGCCTCGCCGTTCTGGTCCGAGATCGTGCCATCGGCCCCGATCGAGACCGCGGTCGCCTCGACCGGGATCGCGATCGGGCCGCCGCCGGCGTCGAGCACCTGCGCCCCGCCCGCCGTGCGCAGCGCGCCGTCGGCATCGACGACGAACTGGCCGTTGCGGCCCAGCGCGGTCTGCCCGCCCTCGGCCTGATAGGCGAACCAGCCCTCGCCCAGCACGGCGGCATCCAGCGGGTTGCCGGTCGCGATCAGCGCGCCCTGGGTGGGATCCATGTAGCTGCCGCTGTCGATCGAGAAGAAGACGTCGTCCTTCCCGATGTCGGTCGGCTGCAGCAGGTAGCTTTCGAACAGCGTCCGCTCGCCCTTGAAGCCGGCGGTGTTCACGTTCGCGAGGTTGTTCGCGGAGATGTCCAGGCTGCGCTCGAGCGAGGAGGCGAGCGTCAGCGAGATGTAACTGGAATTGTCCATTCCACCGCCCGTTGGTCAGACCCGCCCGGAAACAGACCCCGGACCTTGCGCAAGGTATAGAATGATCCAGCATGAAAAGAAAGCATTTACCAATGGCACTGTTCATAATAATCCTTAAGCAGGCGATCCGCCGCGCAAATGAAGTGCCATGAAACGAGATGGATTGAAGCTCGGGACGACGGGCGCGCGGGGGGCCCTTCGCGTGGGGCTTCTGGTCGCGCTGTCGGGCAGCGCCGCGCTGGCCCAGGTGATCGCCATCGACCCGCCGCGCCCGAACGACCGGCCCGAGGACCTGCGGCTGATCGCGCCGGACGCCACCCATCGCGCGGTCGAGCACACGCCGCGGCCGCAGATCCGTCCCGACAACCCGCTGGAACTGGCGCTGCCCTCGATCGAGGAGGTCGCCGCGCAGGCGGACGCCGAACCCGCCGGGGCGACGGGTCACGCAACCAGCCATGAGGCCGAGCCGGCGGCGGGCATCCCGGTCCGGGTCAAGGCCCCGGGGCCCGCCTTCCACGCCGCGCCGACGCACGACGCGCCGCAGGCCGAGGGGCACGCGACGCCGCAGGCCACGGACGCACCCCCGGCACATGGTCCGGCGCATGGCCCGACACCGACGCACGAGGACACGACGGCGCACGGGGACGCACCGGCGCACGGGGACACGACGGCGCACGAGGCGGCGCCGCATGGCACGGCGGAGCCGGTTGCCCCGGCGGCCTCCGGCCACGGCACGGCGCCGCAGACCCTGGCCGAAGAGGCGCCGCAGGGGACACCCGGCACGGCGCCGCAGCCGGTGACGGCGGCCCCGCCCATCGCCCCGCCGCCACTCGCGCTCGGGCAGTACCGCGCCGCGAGCTTCCTGCGGGACCGGGCGCGGCTGTCGGCCGCCTATGCCGCCGCGACGGGTGACGCCGCGCGCGACGCGGCGGCGATGGATCTGGCGACGCTTTATCTCGCGCACCAGATGCGCCCCGAGGGGCGCTCGATCCTCGCGGCGCTGTCGCCCGCGGCGATGCAGCCCGCCACGGCGGCGCGGCTTGGCGCGCTGCAGACCGCGTTCCGGCTGATGGATGGCGAGACCGTGCCCGCCGACACGCCCGCGCTGGCCGAGGGGCCCGGCGCCTGGGCGGACCGGCCGCTGTGGGCCGCGCTCGCGGGGTATCGCGCCGGGGACCACGCGCTGGTCGCCGCCACCCTGCCCGGCGCGATCGAGATGATCGACCACCAGCCAACGCCGTTCACCGACGAGGTGCTGCTGCCGCTGCTGGACGCGGCGATCGAGGCGGGGCAGTGGAATCTGTCGGGCGCCCTGGCCGAGCGGATCGCGGCGCGCCCCGGGCTGCGCGACGCGCCGGGCTACAACCTGCTGCTGGGCAAGGCCTCGGCGGCGAGCGGCCAGCCCGAGGCCGCCTTCGACGCCTATGCCCGCGCCGCCTCGGGCCAGGGCGCCGATGCGCAGCGCGCGCGGCTCGCCCTGGCCGACCTGGGGATCGCCGCGGGCGGGACCAGCCTGCGCCAGACCGCCGAGATGCTGACCTCGGTGCGCTACGACTGGCGCGGCGGCCCGCTGGAGCTGGGGCTGCTGGACCGGCTCGCCCGGGTCGAGCAGCGGATCGGCAACGCGCCCGCGGCCCTGCGCTGGTACGGCCAGATCCTGACGCTGTTCCCCGACACGCCCGAGGCCGCGCACGCGCAGGAAGAGACCGGCGCGCTTCTCAACCGGGTCTATACCGACGGCGGCGCCGGCCGGATCGAGATCGGCACCTTCCTGCGGCTGCACCGCAACATCGCCCCCGACTTCCTGCGGATGGAGGGGTTCGACCTGCAGGCGCGCAAGCTGGGCCAGCGGCTGCTGGCGCTGGGTGCCACTGCCGCGGCGGCCGAGGAATTCGCGGCGATCCGCGGCGGGCTGGCCGAGGGCGCCACCGCCGGGCTGTGGGAGGTCTCGGCCGAGCGCGAGACCTCGGCCCGGCTCGACGAGGCCGAGGCGCTGATCGCCGGCGGGCAGGTGCCCGCGGCGCTGGCGCTGCTGGCGCCCGCGCAGGCGGGCCGGATCGCGCCCGAGACCGAACAGCGGCTGGCGCAGCTGCGGGTCGAGGCGCTGTGGGCGAGCGGCGCGCTGGACGAGCTGTCGCGCGAACCGCTGAGCAGCGACCCCGGCACGACCGAGCTGCGCCGGATCGCCGACGCCCGTTTCGACCGGTCCGACTGGGCGAAGGCGGCCGAGCTGTACCGCGCGCTCTGGCACGACCACCCGCGCGATTTCGGCTTTGCCGACGCCGCGCGGCTGTTCCTGTCGGCGCACCGGTCGGGCGATGGCGTCGTCGCGAGCACGGTCGCGCAGGCCTTCCCCGACCTTGCCAGCGACGCGGGCTGGAAGACGGTCGCGGAAACGATCCTTGCCACGCCCGAGCCGATCGTGCCGCTGCGCGACGAGGCGATCGAGCGGCGGATGTCGCGCACCGAGCAGGCGGTCACCCAGCTGCGCGACCTGCAGACGGTCGCGGCCACCGGCGCCGAGGGGACGGGCGGGACTCCAAGCCAGTAACGCTGTTGCCGCCGGGACACGTTCTGGTGGTGTCCTGTGGATTAGTTACCAATCTCTTAACGTCATTTAAATCCGGCCCTGCTATTCTGCGAGGCGGGCAGCCCTGTGCCGGCAACCCCAATCAATCGAGGCAGGCGTCGTCGCGGCGGGAAACCGAGGCGGCGCGAGAGACGAAGGACAGGCGGAATGGGCATCTCCAACGCGATGCAGACCGGCGTGAGCGGCCTGACGGCGAACTCGGTCGCGATCGAGAAGGTCTCCGAGAACATCGCCAACGCCTCGACCGTGGGCTACAAGCGCAGCTTCGCGCAGATGGTGACCTCGACCACCGGCCAGGCCGTCGCCAGCCGCGGCGTCGGCGCCGACGTGACCAAGAGCGTCAGCCAGGCCGGCGCGATCACCGCCACCAGCTCTGTCACCGACCTCGCGATCTCGGGCAACGGCTTCTTCGTCGTCACCTCGAACCCGAACGAGACGATCCTTGCGAACTACATGCTGACCCGCGCCGGCTCGTTCACCGTCGATGACGAGGGCTACCTGCGCAATGCCGGCGGCTACTACCTATCGGGCTATGCCTACAACGACGACGGCACCCTTCCCGCCTTCGACGCCAACGGCTTCTCGTCGATGGAGACGATCAACCTGACCGACAGCTCGCTCGACGCGAGCCCGACGACGTCGATCTCGGTCGCGGGCAACCTGCCGTCGCAGGAGACGGGCGCGGCCTCGACCGGCACCGCCTTCATCTCGTCGACCAACTTCTACACCGAGCTGGGCGCGACCCAGAGCCTGAGCATGACCTGGACGCCGACCACCACGGCCAACAGCTGGGACATCTCGTTCACCGACTCGAACGGCACCGAGCTGGGCGTGGTCAACGTGACCTTCGCCGACAGCGGCACCACCGCCGGGTCGCCCGCCAGCTATACCGTCGTCAGCGCCGGCACCGGCTTTGGCTTCGACACCGCGACCGGCACCGCGACGCTGACCATCGACAACGCCACCTCGCCCCAGGTCGTCAGCTTCGAGATGGGCGCCCCCGGCAGCCTCGACGGCATCACCCAGTTCGCGGGCGACTTCTCGGCGCAGGACTTCACCACCGACGGCTTCCCGGTCTCGACCCTGTCGCGCACCGAGATCACCGACGACGGCACCGTCTGGGGCGTCTACGAAAGCGGCGTGCGCAAGGCGCTCTACATGATCCCGGTCGCCACCGTCACCAATCCCGACGGCCTGTCCGAAGTCGATGCCAACGCCTACCGCGTCTCGCGCGAGGCGGGCACGCTGAACATCCAGCAGGCCGGCGCCTCGGGTGCGGGCACGATCGTTTCGGGCGCGCTCGAGGCCTCGAACGTCGAGATCGCGCAGGAACTGACCGACCTGATCCGCATCCAGCGCGCCTACAGCTCGAACGCCAAGGTCGTGACGACCGCGGACGAGATGCTGACCGAGACCACCCAGATCAAACGCTGACGGGGACTGACCGATGTCACTCAGCACCGGGCTCACCATCGCCGCGAGCGGGCTGCGCACCACGCAGGCCTGGGCCGACAGCGTGTCGCGCAACATCGCGAACGCCTCGACCGCGGGCTATTCGCGCAAGGACGCGCAGATCACCACCCTGTCGGGCGGCGTGACGGTCAGCGCCTATACCCGCAGCGTCAGCGTGTCGCTGGACGCGATGACCCGCCAGGGCACCGCCGAGATCGCCCGCCAGGACACGATCGCCTCGGTGCTGGCGGGCTACAGCGCCCAGCTTGGCCAGCCCGATGACGAGGTCTCGCTCGTCAGCTACCTGACGGACTTCCGCACCTCGCTCGAGACGCTCGGGAGCGACCCGTCGAGCGCGGTGGCGCAGCGCAGCGCGCTTGACAGCGCGCGCGCGCTCGCAAGTTCGCTCAACGACAATGCCGCCGCGGTGGCGCAGGTCTCGACCCAGGTCGAGAGCGAGATCGGCGCGCAGGTCGACGGGATGAACGACCTGCTGACACAGATCGGCGAGCTGAACGTGCAGCTGAACCGCACGACCGCCGGCACGCTGGAGAACGGCGACCTGCAGGACGAGATGGGCCGGCTTCTGGACGAGATGTCGAGCTATGTCGACTTCCGCGTCAGCCAGACCCAGACCGGGATCACCACGGTCTATGCGCCCAACGGCATGACGCTGGTCGACGGTCAGACCACGCAGCAGCTGAGCTATGACGGCGAGCGGCTGACGGTTGGCGGCGTCGACGTCACCCCGGGCGACACGACGGCGCGCGGCTTCTCGGAGGGCAGCCTGTCGGGCCTGTTCCAGCTGAAGACCGACATCCTGCCGACCTTCACCGCGCAGCTCGACGCGATGGCGGCGACGCTGATCTCGGGCTTCCAGGCCGCCGACGCCTCGCTTGCGGCGGGCGAGGCCGGGCTGTTCACCGATGCGGGCCTTGCCTGGGACGGCACCTCGATCGAGGGGCTCGCCGCCAGCATCGAGGTCAATGCCGCCGCCGACACCACGCAGGGTGGCAGCGTCTCGCTGATCCGCGACGGCTTCGGCACCAGCGCCATCACCGAAGAGGGCGACGCGACCCAGATCAACGCCTTCATCGGCGTGCTGGAAAGCAACCAGAGCTTCGATGCCAGCACCGGGCTGGGCAGCAACATGACGCTGGGCGACTATGTCGCGCAGATGGTCACGGCGCAGCAGACCACGGTCAGCAGCGCCGAGGACCGCAGCGCCGCGCTCGCGGTCTCGGCCGAGACGGTCAGCGCCACGCGCGAGAACCTGCGCGGCGTCAACATCGACGACGAGATGCAGAAGCTGCTGCTGATCCAGCAGAACTACAATGCCAATTCCAAGGTGCTCACCACGCTGGTCGACATGCTCGACACGCTGCTGAACGCGGTCTGAGGACTTCACCATGACCACCGTCTCCACCGTCTCGACCTACCAGATGAGCATGGACAACCGCCTGAAGATCGCGCGGCTGAACGCGGACCTGCTGACGGCAAACCAGGAAGTCTCGACCGGGCTGAAAAGCGACGTCTACGGCGCGCTGGGCAGCCGGGCCTCGCAGACGCTGATGCTGCGCCAGCAGATGGATCTGGCCGATGCCTTCGTGGTGTCGAACACCTCGGTCAGCGGGCGGATGTCGGCGATGGACAGCGCCCTGTCGACCGCGCGCGACGCGGCGCAGGACGTGCTGGCGCTCGCGATCCCGAACGCGACCGAGATCACGCAGACCGCCGGCACGCTGCAGATGCAGGCCAAGGCCGCCTTCGACCAGATCGTCACCGCGCTGAACAGCAACTATGCCGGCAGCGCGCTGTTCTCGGGCACCGCGACCAACCGCTCGGCGCTGCAGTCCTGGAGCGCGCAGAGCGCGACCACCGGCGTCTCGCCCGAGACGGCGATGGCCGATGCCGTGGGCGACGGCCCGCTGACCGCCGCCGATGCCGCCGCGATGATCGCGCAGATCGAGCAGATGTTCGCATCAAGCACCGGCACCGACGCGGATTTCGAGGGCACGTTCTACAACGGCACCCCGGCCGAGACCGCCGGCGTCGCCAATGCTCGCCAGACCGTGCGCGTCGCCGACGGCGTGACGCTTGACTACGGCATCCAGGCGAACGACCCCGCGATCCTCGACACGCTGCGCGGGCTTGCGATGCTGGCCACGACCGACGTCAGCCAGATCACCGATGCCGACGCCTATTCCGCCTGGGTCGGCGAGGCGATCTCGGCCCTGTCAGGCGGCATCGACGGCATCGACGAGCAGCGCTCGATCCTTGGCAACCAGATGAAGATGGTCGAGCAGCAGACGACGCGCCAGCAGACGCTGTCGGATCTGTACAACAACCAGATCGTGGATCTCGAGGGCGTCGATCCCTACGAGGCCGCGACCCGGGTGACGCTGCTGCAGAGCCAGATCGAGGCCAGCTACGCGGTGACCGCGCGGCTGAACGAGATGAGCATCCTGAACTTCCTCTGACGCCCTCAGGCCGAGGCGCGCGCCTCGGCCAGCCCGAACTTGTAGCCCCGGCCATAGACGGTCTCGATGTACTGCTGGCCGCTGGCCGCGGCATCGCCGATCTTCTTGCGCAGCTTGCAGATGTAGACGTCGATCACCTTGTCGAACGGCTGCTCGCTGCTCATGCCGTAGACCGCGTCGTAGATCGCGCCCTTCGAGATCACCTTGTTCGAATTCAGGATCAGGTGCTGGAAGATCGCGTGCTCGCGCCGCGACAGCTTCAGCCGCTCGCCCGAGACCTCGGGATCGCGCCCGTCGAAATAGGCGGTGATCTCGCCCACGGTCACGCTTTCGGCCGCGAAGCCGTGCGAGCGGCGCAGGATCGAATGCACCCGGCTCGCCAGCTCGATCCCCTTCAGCGGCGCCACGACCACATCATCGGCGCCCGCGTCCAGCACCTCGGCCGCCTCGCGCGCGTTGCGGGTGTCGCGCAGCACGATCACCGGGTTCTGCACCCCCGCCCCGCGGATCCCGCGGATCAGCTCGGCCGGCGCCACCGGCATTCCCGGCGCCGCCGCGATCAGGATCGGCCGGGTGTCGGCGCCGCGCCGCGTCAGCTGGTCGATGTCACGGCTGAAGAAGCCCGGGTCAACGAGAGCCGGCGCAAGACCGACAGCCGTGAGCTCGGCCACCAGGGGCGCGTGACGCTCCGGTCGTGTCTCGTAGACGTAGATGTGCATCGGACCTCCCGCCTGGCGCGGAAAAGCAAGTATAGGTAAGAATTAACATCAGTAAATTCGGCGATGCTGTCAAGCAATTCATGGGTATACTGAACAAGTGCCGATTTTATTCTTTGAACGCGCCCCAATTCTTGGATAAGGTTTCCACAGACCCGTGGACGAGGACCCCTGACGACCATGCCCAAGACCCGGACCGTCCGTTCGCTGCGAAAGCTGGCAGGCCTGGCCTGTTCCGGCCTGCTGCTGTTGTCCCCGGCCCAGGCCGACGTCCGCATCAAGGACATCGTCCAGTTCGAGGGCGTCCGCGAGAACCAGCTGGTGGGCTACGGCCTTGTCGTCGGCCTCGACGGCACGGGCGACAGCCTCAAGAACAGCCCCTTCACCCGCAAGTCGATCGAGGGGATGCTGGCGCGGCTGGGGGTGGGCAACCTGTCCAACGACCAGATCAAGACGCGCAACACCGCCGCCGTCATGGTCACCGCCCGCCTGCCGCCCTTCGCCCGGCGCGGCGGCGACATCGACGTCATGGTCTCGTCGCTGGGCGACGCGACCTCGCTGCGCGGGGGCACGCTGATCGTCACCCCGCTCGCCGGCGCCGACGGCGAGATCTACGCGGTGGCCGAGGGCCCGGTCTCCAGCTCGGGCTACGCGGCCGAGGGCACCGCGGCCAGCGTCGTCAGCGGCGTGCCGACCGTGGCGCGGATCCCCAATGGCGCCATCGTCGAGCGCGAGATCGAGTTCCGCCTGAACGACCTCAACAACCTGCGCCTCGCCCTGCGCGAGCCCGACTTCACCACCGCACAGCGCATCGCCGAGGCGATCAACGACGAAAGCATGGGCCGCGCCCGGGTGCTGGACAACGGCACGGTCGAGGTCGGCATCGTCGACAAGACCGACATCCCCGGGCTGATGGCGGGGATCGAGAACCTGCGCGTGCAGCCCGACAGCCCGGCCAAGGTGGTGATCGACGCCAAGTCGGGCACGATCGTCATCGGCTCGAACGTGCGCATCGACGAGGTCGCGGTCAGCCAGGGCGGCCTGACGGTCATGGTGCGCGAAAGCGCCAACGTCAGCCAGCCGAACCCGATCACCATCGGCGAGACCGTCGTCGTCCCCGAGACCGAGATCAACGTGCAGCAGAAGAATTCCGGCTTCGCGCTGCTGCAGGGCGACGTGAGCCTGCAGGACCTCGTCGACGGGCTGAACGCGATCGGGATCGGCGCGCAGGAGACGATTTCGATCCTGCAGGCGATCAAGGCCGCGGGCGCGTTGCATGCCGACCTCGAGGTGATCTGATGGTCGATCGCGCGGTCGCCCCCGGGATCACGGGCATGCCGGGCACATCGCTGGCAGGCACGTCTGCGGCGGGCACATCTGCGGCGGCGCAGAAGCGGGCCGAGGTCGCGACGCGGTTCGAGGCGGTGTTCCTGACCGAGACCGTGCAGCAGATGCTGAAGGAGGCCGGCACCGGCGCCATCGGATCCAGCGACGCGGAAAAGACCTGGAACGGCTTCCTCGCCGAGGCGATTGCCGGCAAGATCGCCGAGAGCCGGACCACCGGCATCGCCCAGAGCATCGAGCGGATGCTGGGCGCCTATGGCGAGACCGAGGGCGGAGGCGAGACATGAGCGGTGGCGGGCAGGATCCCCGGGAGCTGATCGCGCGCTTCGGACAGAAAATGGTCGACCGCCTGCGCGACTCGCGCCTGGCGGCAGCGGTCCCCGATTCGCCGCCCGCCGACCCCGAGCTGGCGGTGCTGGACCGCGAGATCGGCGAGCTGATCGCCGTGCTCGAGGCCGAGACCCGCGCCGCCGAGACCGGGCGCCTCGCCACCCTGGCCGAGAGCGGGCCGCGCAAGGCCGAGGCGCTGGCCCGGGTCGAGGAGCGGCTTGCCGGCCTGCCCGGCCTTCAGGACCAGCTTGCACAGCACGAGCCCCTGCGCGCCAGGCTTGACCAGCTGCGCGCGACCGCGGCGCGCAATGCCGCGATGCTGTCCGCCGCGGCCGAGAGCGCGCGGCTGATTTCGGACGAGATTCAACGGATAAGGGACCGGCATTCGACCGCCGGGCTCTATGGTCGCGACGGCCAGACCCGCGAGCGCGACGAGGGACCCGGCAAGGACCGGATCGACCGCGCGCTTTGAGATGCGCCCCCGCCCCTCGCGCGGGGGTTGCACGACTGACTCACCGTTAAGTTGCCGTTGCGCAACAGGTGACCCGCATTCTGTGTGGTCCAGAAGGTGATCAACACTCGCCACAATTGCGCCCGAATTGTTTAGCTTATTCATATGCGTGAGAGCCGAACCGCAGAATGCGGACGCGCCTCACCCTCGGGCAGAAAAGATCCGGGGCAACATCGAAGCAGAAAGCACGAAGGGTAACGACACATGTCGTCGATCATGACCAACAACTCCGCAATGAACGCGCTGTCGACGCTGCGGAACATCAACACGAACCTGAACACGACCCAGAGCCGCATCTCGACCGGCCTGCAGATCTCGTCGGGCAAGGACAACGCCGCCTACTTCAACATCTCCGAGACGATGAAGGGTGACTCGGCGTCGTACACGGCCATCAACGACGGCCTGACGCTGACCAAGAACTCGGTCGCGACCGCGCGCCTCGGCGCCGAAAGCTTCCAGGAGCTGGCCCAGCAGTTCGTCGAGCGCGTGTCGTTCGCCCAGGGTGCGACCGGCGGCCTGGAAGACATCCAGACCGAACTCGACTCGCTGGTCAAACAGATGACCAACACCATCCAGTCCTCGACCTTCAACGGCGATGACATGGTGAACGCGACCAATGCCGGCTCGGTTGCCAACGCCGCGGTCGATGCCTCCACCGGCGTGCTGACCTCGGCCACGGCGGATGCGGGCTACACCGCGCCGGCCGACCGCAGCGTCGTCACCGGCATCACCCGGACCGCTTCGGGCATCACCGCGACGAAGATGGACATCGGCACCGTCGACCTCTCGGCGATGCTGGCCGACTTCACGGCCATCGCCTCGAGCTTCGCGACCAACGGCGCCAATACCACCGACAACGGTTCGGGCGGCACCGTCGGCGCCGACTATCTTGCCGGTGTGCTGAGCTCGTCGGAATCGGTGCTGTCGCGCGCGACCGAAGCGGCCACCTCGCTGGGCGTGTCGGAGAAGTCGATCGAGAACCAGCAGGAATTCCTGACCCAGCTCTCGGACAACATCGACACCGGCGTCGGCGCCATGGTCGATGCCAACATGGAAGAGGAAGCCGCCCGCCTGCAGGCGCTTCAGGTCCAGCAGCAGCTGGCCACGCAGTCGCTGTCGATCGCCAACCAGGCGCCGCAGAACCTGCTCAGCCTGTTCCAGTAACCCGTACCGCGCGGTCTTCGGCGGGGGCTTCGGCCCCCGCTCTCCAGGCCCGCCGGAGACCGCGTTATTTCCGACCGACGAGTAGTCCCGGCCGCCAGAAGCCGGGCCTTGGCAGCGATCAGATACGGAAGACACAGGCATGAGCATCCTCGCATACAAGCGCACCATCCGCGAGACAGAGAACCCGCGCCAGATCGAACGGCGCATTCTGCTGGCCGCGAACGTGAAGCTGGAATCCTTCGCCGCCGCCTATGATGCGGCCCAGGACAGCGCCGACCGGCTCGGCGTGCTGTCGCAGGGCCTGCGCGAGGCGCTGGTCGAGAACCAGAAGGTGTGGTTCGCCTTCCGTGCCGACCTCGCCGGCCCCCAGAACACCCTGCCCCAGGGTCTGCGCGCGGCACTGCTGTCGCTGTCGCACTGGGTCGACCGCCAGACCAATGCCATTCTGGGCGGGACCGCGCGCGTCACGCCGCTGATCGACATCAACCGCAACATCATCGCCGGTCTTGCCGGTGATGCGGGCGACCGCCCGGCCGCTGCCGGAGCCTTCTGAGACGGATCATGGCGCTCAAGCTCACGCTCAAGCCGAATGAACGGGTGGTCATCAACGGCTGCGTGATCCGCAACGCCGACCGACGGCAGGTCTTCGTCATCGAGAACCGCGCCGACGTCATCCGCGAGAACGAACTGATCGACGAGCCGCCGGTGACCAGCCCGGCGGCACAGGCCTATTTCATGATCCAGTGCTGCGTGCTGCAGTCCGACCTGCGCGACAGCCTCGGGCCCGAGATCCGCACCCTGCTGGCCAAGCTGGTGCCGGTGTTCCGCCCCGAGATCGCCCAGAACGTGTTCGAGGCCGCCTCGAACGTGTCGATCGGCAACTACTACGCCGCGCTGCGCGCCATGCGCCCGGTGATGCGCCACGAGGAGACCGTGCTGGGACACATCGTCGCCAGCCTGTCCCCCGCCCCGCCCGAGGAGGAGGTCTGAGATGGTCAGTCTGACGGCAGGTCTCACCGGGTCGGTGGCCTATTCGCTGATCGAGCGCACCCGCGACAAGCAGCTGGAGATCACCGCGAACCAGGGTCTCGCCAAGCGCGAGATCGCGGCCTTCCGCGAGAACGCCGCGTCGATCACCTCGGTCGACGACCTGATGGAGAATTACGAAGTCTACAGCTTCGTCATGAAGGCCTATGACCTCGAGGACCAGATCTTCGGCAAGGCGATGATGAAGAAGATCCTCAGCCAGGACAGCTCGGACGAGGATGCGCTGGTCAACAAGCTGACCGACACCCGCTTCAAGACCATCTACGAGGGGCTCGACTTCGCCTCGGGCACCGAGGAGACGTTCCAGAACGCCGACTGGGTCGAAGAGCTGGTCGCGCAGTACACCAACCAGGTGTTCATCAACTCCGAGAGCGAGGAGAACGAGTCCGTCGGGGCCGCTCTCGAGTTCAAGGAGAAGGCCTCGACCCTGACCAGCTGGTACAAGGTGCTGGCGGACGAGACGATGAGCGGCTTCATCCGCACCGCGCTCGGCCTGCCCGACAGCCTGTCCACCGCCGATGTCGACATGCAGGCGAAGCTGTTCGCCAAGAAGATGGACATCGAGGACCTGCAGGACCCCGAGGTGCAGGAGAAGCTGATCCGCACCTATCTCGCGATCTCGGATGCGCAGACCGCGTCGGACAACCTGTCGTCGAACCCGATCATCCAGCTGATGACCTCAAGCTCTTCGGGCACGTTCGTGCCGGTGACGATCGACATCGAGGCCGTGCAGGGCTTCTCGGCCTCGCGCTACCGCTAGTCGACCAGCATGTCGTCGTCGGTCATCGGCAGGGTGATGACATCCTGCCGCGCAAGCTCCATCGCCGCCTCGACCAGCGTGACCTGCGCCCCCTGAACCTCCTTGGCGCGCACCGCGCCCATGGTGTTCATCTCGTCCAGCAGCATCTCGCGCGACCGCGCCGGCAGCGCGCCGAGGAAGACGTCGCGCACCTCTTTCTTGGCGCCGCGCAGGGCCAGCGGCAGGGCGTTGCCCTCGGCCGCGCGCATGACCCGGGCCAGCGAATTCGCATCCAGCCGCGCAAGGTCGTCGAAGGTGAACATCTTCTTCTTGATCTCGCTGAAGCTTTCGGGCGCGCGCACCTCGAGATGCTGCGACAGCTGCTCGAAGACCGCGCTGTCCATCTTGTTGAACAGGTCGGCCATCCGCTGCTGGGTGTCGGGCCCGGTGCGGTGGGTGACGGCCCCGAGGAAGTCCTTTTCCAGCACGGTCTCGATATCCTCGAGCACGTGGCGCGGCAGCGTGTCGATGTCGAGCATCCGTCCGGTCACCTCGGCCATCCGCTCGGGCCCCAGCAGCGGCAGCACCTTCGCGGCCACGTCGGCCTTGACCTTGGACAGGATCGCGGCGGCGGTCTGGTCGTGCTCGTCCTTCAGGAAGCCGGCGATGACGTGCTCGTTCAGCTGGTTGAACGTGTCCCAGACGTTGCGCCCGCTCAGCGGGGCGCGGATCTCGGCCATGATGCCGGCGACCTTCTCCTGCGGCAGGAAGCCCGCAAGCATCCGCTCGGTCGCGCTTTGCGAGCCGAAGATGCCGCCGCCGTCGGCCATGCCCGAGACGAACTGCGACATCACCCGCTCGGCCATCTCGGGCGTCACCGACCCCAGCGCCGCCATCGCCAGCGAGATCGACTGGATCTCCTGCTCCTCGAGCTGCTGCATCAGCTTCGAGCCGCGCGCCTGGCCCAGGCACAGGAACACGATCGCGGCCTTTTCCATGCCGGTCAGGTCGTCGAAGTTGTCGGGCGTGGCCATGTCGGCTCTCCGTCAGGTCGCGGCGGCGTAGGATTGCATCAGCGATCCGGCCAGCATGTACCAGCCGTCGATCAGCACGAAGAAGATAACCTTGAGCGGCAGGGAAATCATCACCGGCGGCAGCATCATCATCCCCGCCGCCATCAGCACCGAGGCGACGATCAGGTCGATGGCGATGAAGGGCAGGTAGACCAGGAAGCCGATCGTGAAGGCGCGGCGCATCTCCGAGATCATGAACGCGGGCACCAGCACCGACCAGCGCACCTCGGACAGGTCCTCGGGCATCGGCTGGTCCGCCTCGGTCAGGTTCAGGAACAGGCGCATGTCCAGCTCGCGGGTGTTGGCGGCCATGAAGGCGTGGAACGGCGCCGCGATCGCCGGCAGCGCCTGCTGCTCGGTCTCGGTGCCCTCGAGCAGCGGCTGCAGGCCGTTCGACCAGGCATCGTCGAACACCGGCTGCATGACGTAGATGGTCATGAACAGCGCCAGCGCCGACAGCACCATGTTCGGCGGGGTCTGGTTCAGCCCCAGCGCCGAGCGCAGCATCGAGAAGACGATCACGAAGCGGGTGAAGCTGGTCATCACGACCAGCAGCCCCGGCGCGATCGAGATCACCGTCATCACCGCGATCAGCTGCAGGATCCGGCCCGAAAGCGTCTGGCTGCCGCCCGCCGCCCCGCCCGCGCCCTGCGTCAGCCCGTCAAGCGCCTGCGACAGGCTGCCCAGCAGGTCGCCCCCCGATGGCGGCAGCGCGACATCCTGCGCCAGCGCCATGCCCGCCCCAAGCGCCACCAGCCCTCCGGCCAGGGCCGAGAGCAGCAGCGGGCGCATCAGGCGGGAGGAGGGCCGCGCCATCACAGGTCCGACACGTAGTCCTTGACGATCTCGGTCAGCGTCACGCCGATCCGGTTCTCGCCGACCTTGACGAGGTCGCCGCGGGCGACGAGGCGGTCGTTGATCATCACGTCCACCGGCTCGCCGATGCGCTTGTCGAGTTCGATCACCGACCCGCGCGACAGCGTCAGCAGCTGCGCGATCGGCATCCGCGCCTGGCCCAGCACGATCTGCACATTCAGGCTGACGTTCAGCATCGCGTTGATGTTGTGCCCGGCCTCGGCGGTGGGCGAGCGCGGCGTCAGCGCGTTCGGATCGTCGCCGATCATCGCGCCAAGCACGCCGCTGTCGCGCAGGGTCTCGCGCTGAGGGTCGGAGGCGGCGCCGGGCGGGGTGTCGTTGCCGCCGGGCGGAACGGGGTCAGTCATCGCTATCGGTCCCGATCTTCTGTTGCGGTTGCGAACCGCCCGCGACCTGGCGCAGGGCGGAAAGGATGCGCGCGCAGACCTGCGCGTAGCCATAGCTCATGAAGCCGTCGTCCCAGGCGACCTCGACATCGCCGTCGCCCAGCTTCGCGTCGGGCGCGAGATCGACGTGCCGGGCGCCCGGCTCGCCCTCGACGAGGTCGCGGATCTCGGAGGCGAGGATCGCGTGGCTGGTGGGCGAGAGGCGGATCTTCACCGCGGGCTTGCCAAGCGCCAGCGCCAGCGCGCGGCGCACCTCGGTGCGGGCGGCCGCGACCGAGCGGGTGGCGAGGAATTCCGGGAACACCCGCTCGCAGACCGACAGCGCGAAATCCGTCACCTGGGTCTCGAGCGCGGCATGATGTTCGCCCGTGCGCTCGGCGATCTCGCGCAGCGGGCCGATCATCGCGGCCAGCACCTCGACCTGACGGGCGGCCAGCGTCGCCTGGGTCTCTTCGATCCCGTCGAGCTTGCCGATCGCGCGGCCCTCGGCGAAGGCCTCGGCGCGGGCCTCGGCCACCGCCTCGGCCATCTCGTCCTCGGTGAAGCGCTGCGCGAGCGACAGGTCCTGGGCCCGGCGCTCGGCCTCGATCTCTTCGTCGAAATTGCGCAGGAAAACGCCCTTGGCCGCCATCGTCATGCCCTCTGCGCCAGCCAGCCGCGCAGCATCCGCAGCGCCGCCTCAGGTTCTTCGTCGATCACCTGCGCCATGGCCGCCAGCCGGTCCTTGAGATGGCCGGGCCGCAGCCCGCCGGGCGCGAGATGAACGAAATCGGCGTCCTCGGCCTCGATCTCGACCGGGTCGAGGCGACGCAGGCCGATCGGGCCGCGCTGGCCCGGGATCGCGCCGGGCCGCTGCCCGCCCGCGATCTGGCCCATGTCCTCGGCCGCGCCGAGCGTCTCGCCGGTGACGCCCGGCGCACCGCCGGGCAGCCCCTCGGGCGCGGCGCCGGAGGGACCGGCGAGCGCCGCCGCGGCCTCGCCCTCGGCGCGGATCCGGTTCAGCGCCGGGCGCACGCCGAAGAACAGCACCACCGCCACGATCGACAGCGCGAACAGCCAGCGCAGCGCCGCGGGCAGCGAGGCCAGCAGCTGCTGGCCCAGCGTCAGCCGCTCGGGCTCGCCCAGCCCCATCGAGTAGTCCATGAACCGCAGGCTGTCGACCGAGACCCGGTCGCCGCGGGCCTCGTCATAGCCTACCGCCGACTGCACCAGCTGCGTCAGGCGCTGAAGTTCCTCGGGGCTGCGCTCGGCATACTGGCTGTCGCCGCCGTCCTGGATCTCGAAGATGCCGTTGACCAGCACCGCCACGGTGATGCGCCGGATCGAGCCGGCCTCGGTCACCGTCTCGCGGCGGGTGTTGCCGATCTCGTAGCTGGTGCTTTCCTGCGTGCGGGCGCGGCTGTTCGAATTGGTGTTCTGGCCGGAATTCGGTGCCAGTG
Source organism: Frigidibacter sp. MR17.24 (assembly GCF_037095655.1). Taxonomy (NCBI): domain Bacteria; kingdom Pseudomonadati; phylum Pseudomonadota; class Alphaproteobacteria; order Rhodobacterales; family Paracoccaceae; genus Frigidibacter; species Frigidibacter sp. MR17.24. Next base: position 985,830 of record NZ_JBAWKE010000002.1, on the reverse strand, counting down.
CCGGCGGCAGGTTGCCCTGCACGCCCACGGCGCCCTGCGCCTCCTGGCCCTGCTGCTGGTCTTCCTGCGTCGTGGTCGAGCGCACGACCTGCTGATCGGGATCGTAGGTCTGCGCGACGACCACCTGGCGTTCGGGGCTCAGCTCGACCGAGACCTGCACCCGGGCATTGCCGGCGCCGACGCGGGCGGTGAGGATCTGCTCGATGTTGCGCGCCATGCGGTCTTCAAGCTGCGCGCGCTTGCCTTCCAGCCCGGCCTCGGTGCCGTCCGCGCCATCCTCGGCCAGGATCGTCTCGCCGGTCGCCGACAGCACGGTCACGCGGGTGCCCGAAAGGCCCGGCACCGCCGAGGCCACGAGGTTGCGGATCGCCAGCGCCTCGCGCCGCGACAGGTCGGCCCCGCGCGCGGTGCGGATCACGACCGAGGCCGAGGGCTCGGGCAGGTCGCGGGTGAAGGCCTCGCGCTCGGGCAGCACCAGGTGGACGCGGGCGCTTTCCACCCCGTCCAGCGTCTGGATCGAGCGGGCAAGCTCGCCCTCCATCGCGCGCAGGCGGTTCACGTTCTGCAGGAAGCTGTTCATCCCGAGGCCCGAGGTCTGGTCGAACAGCTCCCACCCCGGCATGCCCTGGTCCGGAAGCCCGGTCTCGGCCACGGCCATGCGCGCCCGCGGCAGGTCGCCCTCGGGCACGCTGACGACCGAGCCGTCATCCGAAACGCGGACAGAGAACCCCGCCTGCTCCAGCGAGGTGACCATGCGGCTGGCATCCGTCGCCGACAGCCCGGTGTAGAGCGCGCGGTACTCGGGCGTCATCACCGTCGACAGGCCGAACAGCGCCGCCAGCACGACGCCGAGGCCCACGCCGCCCAGCGTGAGAAGGCGTCCGCGCCCAAGCGCCCGCAGGTTGGCGAGAAGCTGGTTCACACGGCCCTCTGTCAATGCTTCCGTTTCATGAACAATTCTTACGACACCCGCCCGTATCAAGCAAAGAAAATCTTGCTATACTTGCAACATTGCCAGATAATCATCTTGTTTCTTCTTGCAGCCGGATCTGGTCATGTCGAAAGCCCCCGCCTCTGCCCGCAAGGGTGCCGACGCCGCGCCCGCGGCGGCCGGGGCCGCGCCTGCGGGAACCGGGCGGCGCAAGCTGATCCTGATCGCGGTGATCGCGGTCTCGCTGCTGGCCGGTGGCGGCGGGCTGTATTTCGCGCTGTTCATGCGCGACGGCGACACGACCGAGACCGCGGCCGAGGACGGCCATGGCGAGGCGCCGGCCGAGGGCGGCGAGGAGCATGCCGCCGAGGGCCACGGCGCGGCCGAGCCGGCCGAGCCCGGCGCCGAGGCGCTCTACGAGCTTCAGGACATGACGCTGAACATCCGCGGCTTCACGCCGACCGGCGCGCCGGTCGACCGGCTGATCCGGATCAGCATGACGCTGTCCTACGATGCCGACGCGCTCGAGCGGCACGCGGGCGAGGCGCCCGAGGCCGCCGGGGGCGGCCATGGCGGCGGCGAGGCCGCACCCTCGGGCATCGACGCCTCGATCCCGCACCTGCGCGACGTGTTCCTCGACTATCTGCGCCAGATCACCACCCGCGACCTCGACGGCTCGCTGGGCTTCGCGACGGTGAAGGCCGAGCTGCTGAAGCGCGCCAAGGCGGTGATGGGGGCGGATGTCCCGCGCGAAGTGCTGATCCGCGACCTGGTGGTGCAATAGGGGCGATGGCGATGCGCGATCCCAGAAGCGAGGCGATCGAGGAACAGATCATCGCGATGTCGATGACGAATTTCGAGCGTCTGCCGATGCTCGACGTCATCTTCGAGCGGTTCGCGCTGGCCTATGCGGCGGCGCTGAAGTCGTTCACGGCCACCGTCGCCGATGTCGAGATGACCAAGCTGATCTCGACCACCTATGCCGGCGCCCTGCGCGAGCTGCCCGAAAACTGCCTGCTGGCGATCGCCCACGAAGAGAGCTGGGACGGCGCCTTCGCGGTCGGGATGGATGGCGACTTCCTGTATTCCGCGCTCGAGATCATGCTGGGCGGCCACGGCAACACGCCGACGGCCAAGACCAGCCGCGGCTTCACCGCGATCGAGCGGCGGATCGGCCAGACGCTGGCCGAGCTGATGCTGCGCGAGCTTGGCTCGAGCTTCCGGCAGGTGGCCGAGGTCGTCTTCAGCGTCGAGCGGATGGAGGGGTCGCCCCAGCTTGCCTCGATCTCGAAGCCGATCAGCCCCTGCGTGCTGGCCAGCTTCAACGTCCGCCTCGGCGACACCCACGGCCGGCTGTCGATCCTGCTGCCGCACCACGCGGTCGAGCCGATCCGGCCGCTGCTGGCCAAGGTGTTCTTCGGCGACCGGCTTGGCGCCGACCAGGGCTGGCGCGACCACATCCAGGAGCGGATCTCGCAATCCTCGGTCAAGCTGACCTCGGTCCTGCACGAGATCGAGGTGCCGCTGACCGAGGTGCTGGGCTGGAAGGCCGGCACGACGATCGACCTGCATGTCGGCCTCGACCACGAGGCCACCGTCTTCTGCAGCGGCGAGCCCGTGTTCCGCGGCGCCACCGGGCGGCGCCAGAACGGCTCTGTCGCGCTGCGCATCACCAAAGACCTGACCCCTTCGAAGGAGGCCCTCCATGATCTCGCTCGCGATTGATGCCGTCATCGTCGTCCTTCTGGGCGCCGCGCTGGTCTACGGCTGGATGATCTCGCGCCGCGTCTCGCGGCTGATGGCCGTGCTGCACGAGCTTGAACCGATGGTGCGGGCGTTCTCGGCCGCGGTCGACAAGTCCGAGGAATCGGTGAAAGAGCTGAAGACCGCCGCCGAGACCACCGCCGCCCAGCGGGTCGAGCCGCGGATGACCGCCGCCGCGCCGGTCGCGCCGGCGCAGGTGGCGATGCCCGCCGCGGCCCGCGTGATGGCCGAGGGCGACGCGACCTTCGCCTCGCGCCGCGGTCGCGGCACCGGCGCCGGCGCCGCGGCGCCGATCGCGGCGGCCGCCACGGCAGGGCTGATGCAGCTGGGCGCCGACAAGGCCGATCTCGTGCGCAGCTTCTTCGAAACCTCGCGCAGCCGGGCGGTCTGATGGCGCGCGGCGCGGTCCTTCTCGGCGGCGGTCTCGCGGTCCTGTGCGCGGCCAAGCTCGGCTTCGGGCTGCTGGCGCTTGGCGGCGACACGAGCTTTGCCGCCTTCGCCGCGCCCGAACCCGCGATGCCCGCGCTGGCCGAGCTGCCCGCGGGCAGCGCCGAGGTGCCGCTGCCGACGCAGGTCGCGGGCTGCGACGCCCCGGCCGAGCTTCTGGCCGCGATCGACCGCGAGCGGGTTCTTCTGGACAAGCAGAAGGCCGAGATCGCGACCCGCGCCGCCGAGACCGATCTGGCGCATGAATCGATCAAGACCGAGACCGCCCAGCTCGAGGAGCTGCGCGCCACCGTGCAGGCGCTGCTGGACCGTGCCTCGGCGCAGCGAATCGAGGATCTCGACAAGCTGGTCGCGCTGTACAAGGGCATGAAGCCCAACGACGCCGCCACGATCATGAACGAGCTCGACCTCGAGGTGTCGGTGCTGACGCTGGCCGAGATGGACGAGCGCAGCGCCGCACGGATCATGGCCAAGATGAAGCCCGACCGGGTGCGCGCGATCTCGAAGATCATCATGGAGCGCTCGAAGATGCCGGGCGACCAGCGGCCGGTGCAGGTGCGCGTGCCCTGACGGCCCGGGCGCGCGGCGCCGCTCAGTCGTCGCGCAGTTCGGACCCGGCGGGCGGGCGGCGCCGGATCCGGCGGCGCAGGTCGATCACGAAGCTCACCAGCTCGGCCACCGCCTGCCAGTGCTGCTCGGGGATCACGTCGTCGACCTCGACCGCGGCATGCAGCGCCCGCGCCAGGTCGCGGTTCTCGATCACCGGGATGTCGTTGTCATGCGCGATCTTGCGGATCCGCGCGGCGACGAGGTCCGCCCCCTTGGCCACGCAGACCGGCGCCGGGTCGATGCCCCGGTCATAGCGCAGCGCCACCGCGTAGTGGGTCGGGTTCGTCAGCACCATCGTCGCCGTCGGCACCGCCTGGGCGATGCGCTGCTGCGCCCGGCGGCGGCGGATCTGCATGCGCTTGGCCTTGATCTCGGGGTTGCCTTCGGCGTCCTTGCGTTCGTCCTTCACCTCCTGCAGCGTCATGCGCAGCTTGCGCATCCACTGGATCCGCTTCCAGATGATGTCGAGGATCGCCACCGGCACGAGGAAGATCGAACAGCCGATCAGCATCCGGCCGGCATAGCCCGACAGGTAGGCCGGCAGGCTTTCGGGCAGCATCTCGACCCCGGGCAGCAGCCGGTCGATCGCGGCCCAGGCGATCCAGACCGCCACCGCGCCGACGATCAGCACCTTGGTCACGCTCTTGGCGAATTCGATCAGCGTGTTCCACGAGAACAGCCGCCCGATCCCCGCCATCGGCGACAGCCGGCTGAGCTGGGGGCGGATGCGCTCGGCCGCGACGACGATCTCGCCCTGGATCAGCACCGCGACCGCGGCGGCGAGGATCAGCACCCCGAAGACCGGCGCGGCCGCGATGGCGATCGCAAGCAGATAGCCCGACAGCAGGTCGCGCAGGTCGGACAGCCCCGCGGTGCCGCGGCCGACATGGGCCTGGCCCACCATCTCGAACAGGGCGGCCAGCCCGCCGGTGATCCGCGGCGCGGTCGCGGGCAGCACGAAGACCATCAGCAGGAACATCCCGAAGGCGGTCATCATCGCCCCCGCCTCGCGCGAGGACGGAACATCGCCCTTCTCGCGCGCGTCGCGCATCCGCTTCTCGGTCGGAAGCTCGCTGCGCTGGTCCTTGTCCTCGTCGCCCTCGGCCATCCGCGCGCCCCAGACCCCGTGCTAGAACCGGAAGGTGCCCAGCCAGTCGGCGAGGCGATCGAGGAAGCCATGAAGCATCGCCGGCGCGGCGAAGGCAAGCACGAGGAAGCCCGCGCCGGTCAGGACCGAGCCCGCGACGAAGAACACCGGCAGGCTGGCCATCATCCGGTTGGCAAGGCCAAGCCCGAGGTTGATCAGCAGGCCCATCACGAAGAACGGCGCCGCCAGCGTCACCCCGATGTAGAGCGAGCCCGCCAGCGCCTTGGCGAACTGGTCGGCCAGATCGCCCGGCATCAGCGTGCCGAAGGGGAACACCTCGTAGGAGAACATCAGCGAGCGCAGCATCACGTGATGCAGGTTCGTCACGAAGATCAGCGCCGTGGCCGACATCAGCAGGAACGAGGCCACCGCCGTCGCCCCCTCGAAACTGCCGAGCGAGGGCGAGAAGGCATTGGCAAGGCCGGTGGCATAGCCCGCCTGATAGCCCGCGAAATCCAGCGCCGACAGGATCGTGCGCGCGACACTGCCGATCCACAGCCCGATCAGCGCCTCGGTCCCGATCAGCTGCGCCATCTGCACCGCGTCGCCCGGAAGCATCGCCGGCACCGGCGAGGCCGGGTACAGCACCAGCGTCAGGATGATGCCGAACATCAGCCGGGCGCGGATCGTGATCTGCGTCTCGCCGAAGCCCGGCAGGAACATCAGCGCCGAGCCGATCCGCGCGAAGACCAGCATCCAGCCGAAGACCTGCGCGCTGATGATCCCCGCGGGATCCACGTCACGGGCCGATCGTCGCGACGGTGCGCAGCGAGGCCTTCCTGTGCACCTCGGAATGCGAGATCACCTGCGTCATCGGCGACACCCGCTCGAGCATCGAGCGCACGAAGCTGCGCGTCTCGGGGCTGACCATCAGCGCGGGCCACTCGTCGCGGGCGGCGAACTTCTGGATCTCCTGCCGGGCGGCCAGGATGAATTCCTGCACCCGCTGCGGCGACATCAGGAAGGTCTTGTCGTCGCCCGCGCCCTTGACCGCGGCGGTGAACTCGCTTTCCCACGAATTCGACAGCACGATCACCGGCACATAGCCCGCCTTGTCGGCGAGCGAGCGGCAGATCTGGTTCGCAAGCCTGCGCCGCACATGCTCGGTGATCGTGGTCACGTTCTTCGAGGTCGCGGCGGCCTCGGCCACGGCCTCGGTGATCAGCGGCAGGTTCCGGATCGAGATCTTCTCGGCCAGAAGCGCCTGCAGCACGTGCTGCAGCAGGATCACCGGGCTCGGGTTCTGGATCTCGCCGACCAGCTTGCGATAGTCGCTGTCGAGCCCCTTCACCAGCTCCTGCACCGCGCCGTAGGTCAGCAGGTCGGGCAGGTGGTCCTTGACCACCTCGGTCAGGTGGGTGGTGATCACGCTCTCGGGGTCGACGACGGTATAGCCGCGCTGCTCGGCCAGCTCGGCATGCTGCCGGTCGACCCAGATCGCGGCCAGCCCGAAGGTCGGCTCGCGCGTCTTCTCGCCGGGCAGGTCGCTGATCGAGCCCTGCGGGTCGATGACCAGCAGCGAATGGGGCCGGATCTCGCCGCGCCCGACCTCGACCCCCTGCACGAGGATCGCGTAGCTGGTGACCGGCAGCGCCGGGTCGTCCTTGATCCGCACCGAGGGCAGCATGAAGCCGAAATCGCGCACGAACAGGTTGCGCAGCGACTGCACCTTGCCCGGCAGCGCGGCCTCCTTGCTCGCGATCAGCGGCACGAGGGTCTGGCCCAGGTCCAGCCGCAGGTCGTCGACCTTCAGCAGGTCCTTGGGCGACTCGGCCGCGGGTTCGTCCTTCTTCACGGTCTCGGCCGCGGCCGCCCGCTCGCGCTCGGCGGCCTGCGTCTCGACCACGCGGCCCAGCGCGGCCATGATCGCGGCCAGCAGCAGGAACACCAGGAACGGGAAGCCCGGCAGCAGGCCCAGCCCCAGAAGCAGCGCCGCCGCCATGTAGAGCGCCTTGGGGAAGGTCGAGAGCTGCTGGAACAGCGCCTCGTTCGTCGCGCCCTCGGTGCCGCCCTTGGTCACGATCATGCCCGCGGCCAGCGAGACGATCAGCGCGGGCACCTGCGTGACCAGGCCGTCGCCGATGGTCAGCACCGTGTAGTTGTTCGCCGCCTGGCTCAGCGACAGCCCATGCGAGAACAGCCCGATCAGGATGCCGCCGATGACGTTGATCATCGTGATGATGATCCCCGCGACCGCATCGCCGCGCACGAATTTCGACGCACCGTCCATCGCCCCGAAGAAGGCGCTTTCGTCCGCCAGATCCTTGCGGCGCTTCTTGGCCTCTTCCTCGTCGATCAGGCCGGCGCCCAGGTCGGCGTCGATCGCCATCTGCTTGCCCGGCATCGCGTCGAGCGAGAACCGCGCCGAGACCTCTGCGATCCGGGTCGAGCCCTTGGTGATGACGATGAAGTTGATCACGACGAGGATCGCGAAGATCACCACGCCGATCAGGAAGTCGCCGCCGACGACGAAGCGCGAGAAGCCCTGGATCACGTCGCCCGCGGCCTGGGTGCCGGTGTGGCCCTGGCTGAGGATCAGCCGGGTCGACGAGACGTTCAGCGCCAGGCGCAGCATGGTCACGACCAGCAGCAGCGTCGGGAAGCTGTTGAAATCCAGCGGCCGCGGGATCCACAGCGCGACCATCAGCACCAGCACCGACAGCGCCAGCGACACCGCCAGCCCGAAGTCCAAGAGCACCGTCGGCAGCGGCACGAACAGCATGCCGAGGATGAGGCAGACTCCGACGGCGAAGGCGATGTCGCGGTTGGCGAGACCAAGGTTCAGGCCGCGGCGGAACTGCGCGGACGAGCCGAGCGCTGCGACCGGGCGGCTGGAGGCGATGCGGCGGGGCTGGGCGGCCATCGGGAGAGCCTCAGAACACGGGGGTGAAGTTGGGCAGGATCGGCTCGAGATCCTGCGAACTGTAGATCGACCGGCGCACCGAGGCCGCGACCGCGTCGGCATTCTGGCCGCTGGCATCGGCAAGCACGGCCGCGTCCTGCTGGCTGATGCCCGCGCTCCAGAACGGGCCCGTGGGCGGCACGAAGGGCGCGTCGGGCTCGGCCGCGGCCACGCGGGTCCGCGCGGGGGACGCGCCCGGGCGGCGCGGCAGCGGGTTGAACACCGCGATCGGCGGGGCGTCGGGGTTCGGGCGATAGCTGCCGATCGGCACGTTGGCGATCGGCCGGCCGCGCGCGGCGCCATCGCCGCCCCGGTCCGCGCCATCCCAGTCGGCGCTGCCCCAGTCGGCGCTGCCGGTTTCGGCCGAGGCCAGCATCATCTGCGTCAGGCCCGCGCTCTCGGCCTTGGCATAGAACTGCTCGATCCGGGCGTTCGCGACCTCGAGGTTTTTCCTGAGAGAGGCGAGATAGACTGAGCGCGGCCCGGGGTTAAACGAATGGTAGGATCCGGCCGCCTGCAGCCAGTCGCCGGTGCGTTCGTGCAGCGACAGCAGGAAGCGGGCGGCATAATCGACGTTGCGGCGGGGATCGAAGCCCTCTTCCAGCGTGGTGAAGGCTTCGGGGTGCCATTTCTGGTTGATCTGCATGCAGCCGACGTCGATCGAGGTGATCCCGGCGGCCTGCCGCGCGCGCACCCACGACAGCGCGGCGTCGCGGCTCTTGAACACCCGGCCCTCGCCCGCCGCATTGACCGACCAGGGCCAGACCGTCAGCCCCGAGCGGCGGTTGAACCCCGCCTCCTGCAGCCCCAGCGCCAGAAGCAGGTTGTTGGGGATGCCGTAGCGGGTCTGTGCCGTCAGGATCTCGCGCAGGCAGGCGCCGTCCTCGCCCGCGACGTCGGTCTCGAAGTCATAGGCCGGGGTGCCGGCGCGGCCGTTGCCGGGCTCGGGGCGCGCGCCCTCGCCGCCGAAGGCCGAGGCCGGCGCCCGGGCGGCCGGCAGCGGCGCCGCGCCGGGCACCCCGGCCGGGGCCAGCGTCGTCGCGTCGCCCATGCCGTCGCCAGTATCGTCGCCAGTACCGGCATCCCCGGCCGGAAACGCGAACAGCCCGCCGCCCCATCCCTGGGCCGCGGCGGGCAGCACCGGCTGGGCCATGACGGCCAGCAGGGCGATCGCCGCCGCCCTCATGGCCCGCCCCGCCCGATCAGGTCGAACACCCGGTCCGACAACCCGGTCAGCGTGGCGTAGATGAACGGCAGCGAGGCGACGATGCCAAGGAAGATCGCGACGATCTTCGGCACGAAGGTCAGCGTCATCTCCTGGATCTGGGTCAGCGCCTGGAAGAAGGCGATGACCAGGCCGACGATGAGCGCGAGCGCGAGAACGGGACCCGAGGCGATCAGCACCGCCAGGATCGTGTCACGCAGCATCGTGAAGACATCGGCCTCGTTCATGATCCGTCAGATCTGCATCCGCATGATTTCCTGATAGGCCTCGACCAGCCGGTCGCGGACGGCGACCGTGGTGCGCACGGTCGATTCCAGCGCCATCGTCGCCTCGACGACCTGCTGGGTCGGCATCGCGCCGACCATGCCCGCGCGGGCGGCCACATCGCCCTCCTGCACGGTGCGCACGGCCTGCTCGGCGGTCTCGCGCAGGACATCGGCGAAGCTTTGCGGCTGGCTCTCGGCCGGGGCCACCAGCGGCAGCAGCTCTTCCGAGCCGCCCATCGCCTGGCCGCCGCGGTAGGCCCGCGCCGCCGACGAGGCGATGATAGACGTGTTCGTGATCTCGACCATTCCGTTCACCCTCAGCCGAGCAGATCGATGATCTGCTGGCGCATCTGCCGTGCCGTTTCCATCATGTTCAGGTTGGCCTCATAGCTGCGCGAGGCCTCGCGCATGTCGCCCATCTCCATCAGCGGATTGACGTTGGGCATCTTCACGTAGCCCTCGGCATTCGCCGCCGGGTGGGCGGGATCATAGGTCAGGGTGAACTCGGTCCGGTCGCGCCCGATCTCGGACACGTCGACCTCGCTGTCGCCGGTGGCGTCGTTGACCATCTCCTCGAAGCTGATGGTCTTGCGCCGGTAGGGATCGGCGCCGGGCGCGTCACCGGTGGAATCGGCGTTGGCGACGTTCTCGGCCACGACCCGCAGCCGCTCGCTCTGGGCGCGCAGCCCGCTCGACGCGATCTTCCCGATAGAGCTCAGCGGATCCATGGTGCAGCCTCCTCAGCCTCAGCGGTTGCCCGTCGCGGCGACGGTCAGAAGTTCATAGCCCTTGCGGTACAGCCTCGCGGCCAGCCGGTACTGGCCCGCGGTCTCGCTCGACAGCATCGTCTGCTGCTCGAGCGTGACGTTGTTGCCGTCGAAGCTCTCGCCCCAGGCGGCCTCGGTCTCGGCATCCTCGACCTCGCGCCGCGGACCCAGCAGGCTGGAGGGATCGGCCCCGGCCTCGGCCTGCCGCGCGCTCTCGGCGGCGCCGTCCTCGAGGAAGCTCTCGAAACTCTGGACATCCTTGGCGCGATAGTCGGGCGTGTCGGCATTGGCGATGTTCTCGGCCAGCACCCGCTGCCGCCCGCTCAACCAGTCCAGCCGCTGCGATGCGAGCCGGAAAAACGACATCTCATCCAGTTTCATCTTGTCCGCCTCGAACTATCCTTGCAATACATAGCATGTGCTCCAAGGATTGATAGAGTTAATTCATGCACACGATCTTTTCCGGGTTGACCTCTCAATTGCGCTCCCTGCCCGAGGCAAGGATTGAGGGGCGCGTGGCGGCGGTCGGCGGCATGACGCTGTCGGCGGCGGGGCTCGACCGTGCGGCGGGGCTCGGCGACCGGGTGCGCGTGCATGGCCGGCGCGGGCCGGTCGAGGGCGAGGTCGTGGCGATCGCCGACGGCCGGCTCAGCGTGCTGCCGTTCGGCGACTGGGACGGCGTCGCGATCGGCGACGGGGTCGAGCTGCTGGGCCCGGCGATGCTGGCGCCCGACGACACCTGGATCGGCCATGTGCTGGACGCGCTCGGCCGGCCCTTCGACCCGGCGCGGTTCTTCGAGGGGACCGCGCTGCGCCCGGTGCGGGCCGCCCCGCCCCCCGCCTTCGGCCGCCGCCGGGTCGGCGCGCGGCTGGAGACCGGGATCCGCGCGCTCGACATCTTCGCGCCGATCTGCCGGGGCCAGCGGATGGGGGTCTTCGCCGGCTCGGGCGTGGGCAAGTCGACGCTGATGGCGATGCTGGCGCGCCAGACCGATGCCGAGGTGATCGTGATCGGCCTCGTCGGCGAGCGCGGGCGCGAGCTGCAGGACTTCATCGAGGAGGACCTCGGCCCCGAGGGCATGGCGCGCGCCGTGGTCATCGCCGCGACCGGGGACGAGCCGCCGCTGATGCGCCGGCAGGCGGCCTGGACCGCCACCGCGGTGGCCGAGCATTTCCGCGACCGTGGCAAGCAGGTGCTGCTGATGATCGACAGCGTCACCCGCTTCGCGATGGCGCAGCGCGAGATCGGCCTGTCGGCGGGCGAGCCGCCGACCGCGAAGGGCTATCCGCCGACCGTCTTCGCCGAGCTGCCGCGCCTGCTGGAACGCGCGGGCCCCGGCCCTCGGGGCGCGGGCGACATCACCGCGCTGTTCACCGTGCTCGTCGACGGCGACGACCACAACGAGCCGATCGCCGACGCCGTGCGCGGGATCACCGACGGCCACGTGGTGCTCGAACGCCGGATCGCCGAACGCGGGCGCTACCCGGCGGTGAACCTGCAGCGCTCGCTCAGCCGGATGCTGCCCGGCTGCCACTCGGCGCAGGACTACGCCATCATGGAGGCGGCGCGCCGGGCGATGGCGCGCTTCGCCGACATGGAGGACCTGATCCGCATCGGCGCCTACCGCCCCGGCACCGATCCCGAGACCGACCAGGCGCTGGCCTTCGCCGATCCGGCCGAGCGGTTCCTGAGCCAGCGCAAGGGCGAGGCCACCGGCTCGGCCGAGGCCTTCGCGGCGCTTTACGGGTTGCTGCGCGGCGCCGGCGTGCCGGTCGAGCTGCCCGAGAGGCCGCCCGCCTGAGCCACGACGGCAAGGCAGTCGGCCGGCACCCGGTACATGTGGATGTCGTCGCCGGCCCAGGCGCCCGCCGAGGGGGTGAAGACGCCCACCTCGACCGCCCGGTCCGGGCAGGCGGGCGGATCGTCCGACCGGTCAGCATAAAGGACGTCGCCGGCGATGCCGGGCTCGAGCGGATAGCTCAGCGCGTAATGGCTGCTCGGGCGTCCGGCCTCGGGGCGGGCGCGCAGCAGCAGGCCGCTGTCGCGCCCGGTGTAGAACAGGTCGGCCAGCAGGCCGCGATCCGCGGCCACCACGGTCTGCAGTTGCTGCTGGCGCGCGGTCTCGAGGATGCGGTGGCTGACCTCGGCCCGACCGAGGTAGCGCGCGTAAAGCCCCGGCATCCGGTCGGCGAAGATCGTGCCGACCGCCAGCGCCACCGCCAGCGCCGTGTTGAGCGCGAGCGACACCACCAGCCAGACCCGCGCCCGGCCCATCAGCCAGGGCACCAGCGCGACGGTGGCGGCCAGATAGGCCGAGGCCGCCCAGTTCGCATAGGCCCCCGACAGGAAGGCCTGCGCCGTCACCACCGCGATCGCGGGCAGCACGAAGGCCAGCAGCCAGCGCTGCGGCGCCCCGGTCGCCCCGCGCGCGACCGAGACCACCAGCGCGATCAGCGCCCCGAACAGCACCGGGCCGAAGACGCCGAACTGCGCCAGCAGGAAGCCGGCCGCCCGGGCCGGCGACAGCGCGATCCGGTCCTCGGGATCGCGGACCCAGTCGGCATTGTCGAGCGTGTGCTCGAAGGTCGAGAAACCGTGCGCGGCGTTCCACAGCAGGTTCGGCGCGACCGTCGCCAGCAGCGCGAGGCCGAAGCCCAGCCACTGCCGCGCCCCCAGCCGCAGCGCGGGCACCAGGGCCTGCAGCAGGACGAAACCGCCAAGGACGTAGATGGCGGCGTATTTCGCCATCAGCCCCAGCCCCAGCGCGAGCCCCGCGCAGACCGCCGGCCCGACGCCGCCGCGCCCGGCCGCGATCACCCAGGCCCAGAGCGCGAGCCCGAGGAACGGGAACATCACCGTGTCGGTCGAGATCAGGATCGACGACAGCGCCACCATCGGCAGCGTGGCATAGCTGATCGCGACGAAAAGCGCGGCGCGCGGCCCCGCCAGCCGCGCGGTCAGCCCGCCAAGGATCAGCGCGGTCGCCGCGTGCAGCAGCGGCGCCGCGAGCCGGACCCAGAACGTGCCGTCGCCGCCCAGCGCCGTGGTCGCGCGGATCACCCAGCCGACCAGCGGCGGCTTCGAGTAATAGCCGAAGGCGAGGTTCTGCCCCCACAGCCAGTACTGCGCCTCGTCGACGAACAGGTCGATCGGCGTCAGCGCCAGGGTGACCAGCCGCAGCGCCGTCAGCGCCGCCAGAAAGACCAGTGCGGGCGCGATCCAGAGGCTGCGGTCAGCCCGCACGGCGCTCGGCCCGGATGAGCCAGAGGTTGCGGATGTAGATGAACAGGCCCGTGGCCTGACCGATGATGAACACCGGGTCGTGGCGCGCGACGGCATAGGCCAGCAGGATCAGGCCGCCACCGATCGAGAACCACCAGAACGCGACCGGCACCACCGACTTGCGCGCCTTCTCAGAGGCGAGCCACTGCACGAGGAAGCGGCCCGTGAACATCGCCTGCCCCAGCAGGCCGATGACGATCCACCAGAACTCGCCCCAGTGATCGATGTTCAGCGCCTCGAACAGCAGGTCCTTCATCGCGGGGACCCGGGCAGCCTGACCTCGGTCGCGCGGGCGGTCTTGCGCCGCTTGATCAGCCAGGCCACGCCGATCAGGTCGTAGACGCCGACCATCGCGCGCTGGAAGTTGCTGTAGTTCGACGACCCCGACTGCCGTTCGCGGTGGCTGACGTCGACATGGGCCACGCGCCAGCCGTCACGGATGAACAGCGCCGGCAGGTAGCGGTGCATGTGGTTGAAGAACGGCAGCGACAGGAAGGCCTCGCGCCGGAACGCCTTCAGCCCGCAGCCGGTGTCGCGGGTGTCGTCGTGCAGCATCCGCGCCCGCAGCGCGTTCGCCGCCTTCGAGGCATAGCGCTTCGACGCGGTGTCCTGCCGGCCGACGCGCTGGCCGGCGACAAGGCCGATCCGCCCGGCCGGGTCCTCGAGCAGGGGCGCCATCAGCCGCGGCAGTTCCGAGGGCGGGTTCTGCCCGTCGCCGTCGAGCGTCGCGCAGATGTGGCCGCGCGCCGCGGTCACGCCGGAATGCACCGCCGCCGACTGCCCGCCGGACGCGGGATGGCGCAGCAGCCGCAGGTTCGGCATCGTTTTCGACAGGTCGGCCACGATCTCGCCCGTGCGGTCGGTCGAGCCGTCATCGACGACGATGATCTCGAAGGACGGGCCGGACGCGCAGGCCTGCTGGATCTCGGCCAGCAGGTTGGCGACATTGCCTTCCTCGTTCTTCATCGGGATCACGATGGATACGTCGGTCATCCCGTCGCCCCCTGCTTCGCATGCTCTGGATCGCGGCGGTTAATGCCCCAGCCATGCGCGAATGTCCATCGGTGCGGGCACCCGCGCCGATCATCGCCTGCGGATCGTGTCGCCCATGTCGAGCGTGGGCGTCAGCTCGACCCGCTCGCCGCCCACCAGACCCGTCTCGCTCTGGCCCGCGACCAGCTTCGCCGCGCGCCGCCCGATCTCGTGCCGGCAGGCATCCATCGTCGCCAGCCGCCGCGGCAGCCCCTCCAGAAGGTCGACGCCGTTGAACCCGGCAAGCCCCAGCCGGCCCGGCACGTCGATGCCCTGTTCAAGGCACCACAGCAGGCCGCCCGCGCCGATCATGTCGTTGGAATAGTAAAGGAAATCCAGATCCGGGCTGCGCGCCATCATCCCCGCGGTCATCTCGCGGCCCTTGGCCAGCGCCGAGCCGCCCTCGTAGAACTCGCGGTCCTGAAGCTTCAGCCCCGCCTCGGCGAGCCCGCGCTCGAACCCCTCCATCCGCTTGCGGGCGCGATGGTCGAGCGGCATCTTCGTGCCGAGGAAGCCGATGCGGCGATATCCCGCCGCGACGATCGCCTTGGCCATCTCGTGCCCGGCGCGGAAATGCGAGATGCCGACGACGCTGTCGATCGGCTCGCCGTCGACATCCATGATCTCGACGATCGGGATGCCCGCGTTCATCATCATCGCCCGCGCGGCCTCGGAATGCTCGAGCCCGGCGATGATCACCCCGGTCGGGCGCCAGCTGAGCATCTCGTAAAGGACAGCCTCCTCGCGCTCGGGGCGGTAGTTCGTGACGCCGAAGACCGGTTGCAGCCCGGTATCCTCGAGCGTGCGCGAGATGCCGGTGAGCACGTCGGGGAACACGAGGTTCGACAGCGAGGGCACGATCACCGCCACCAGATTCACCCGCTGGCTGGCCAGCGCGCCCGCGATCTTGTTGGGCACGTAGCCCAGCGACTTCGCCGCGGCCAGCACCCGCTCGCGGGTGGCGTCCGAGACGTCGCCGCGGTTTCGAAGCACCCGGCTCACGGTCATCTCGGACACGCCCGAGGCTTCGGACACGTCGCGCAGCGTCAGCGGTCGGCGCGGATCGGTCGGCATGGTTGGCGTACTCACTCGCGCGTCCTCGCTCCTCGGTTGACACCTGATTACTGCGAAAGGAAATCCTTGCGCAAGCGATGCGCACAGCATATGTTAACGCTAACGGTGCCAAGGGGGCGACAGTCGTTCCCCCCCGGCACCACTGGATCGCATCACCGGCGATGCAAGCTCCGGATCTCCGGTGCCGGTGGCGCGAATGGGGGAGCGGTGGGCCAAATTCGCTCCCCCCCACCCCTTTCCCATCGTCTTCGCGCAAGAGGCGGGCGTCGGACCGGGGCGCTGCCCCGGACCCCGGGATATTTCGACCAACGCGAAAGCTGGACGGGGGCGTCAGCCTCTGGCGTTGAAGTGGTCGTGGATCGCCTGCGCCATGGTCTCGGAAATGCCCGGGGCGGCCTTGAGGTCCGACAGGCCCGCGCGCGCCACCGCCTTGGCCGAGCCGAAATGCGCCAGCAGCGCCCGCTTGCGCGCGGCGCCGACGCCGGGAATGTCGTCGAGCGGAGTCGCGCCCACATGCTTGGCGCGCTTGGTGCGATGCGCGCCGATCGCCCAGCGGTGCGCCTCGTCGCGCAGGCGCTGCACGAAGTAGAGCACGGGGTCGTCGTGGCGCAGCGCGAAGGGCTGGCGGCCGGTGCGGTGGAACTCTTCCTTGCCGTGATCGCGGTCGATGCCCTTGGCCACGCCGATCATCGCCACGTCCTCGACCCCCAGATCCTCGAGGATCGACTGCACCGCCGAGACCTGGCCCGCGCCGCCGTCGATCAGCAGCAGGTCCGGCCAGGCCTCGGTCTGGCGGTCGGGGTCCTCTTTCAGCAGGCGCTGGAAACGGCGGGTCAGCACCTCCTTCATCATGCCGAAGTCATCGCCCGGCGTGATGTCGGTCCCGCGGATGTTGAACTTGCGGTACTGCGATTTCACGAAGCCCTCGGGCCCCGCGACGACCATGCCGCCGACGGCGTCGGTGCCCTGGTTGTGCGAGTTGTCGTAGATCTCGATCCGCTGCGGCGGGCCGTCGAGCCCGAAGGCCTCGGCCAGCCCCTCGAGCAGGCGGATCTGCGTCGCGCTCTCGCTCATCCGCCGCGCGAGGCTCTCGCGGGCGTTGCGGGCCGCGTTCTCGACCAGCTCGGCCTTCTCGCCCCGCTGCGGCACGGCAAGTTCGACCCGGCGGCCCGCGCGCTCGGACAGAAGCGCGACCGTCAGGTCCTCGTCCTCGATCGCATGGCTGAGCAGGATCAGCCGTGGCGGCTGCTTGTCGTCGTAGAACTGCGCGAGGAACGCCTCGAGCACCTCGGCCTCGTCGGCGCCCGAGCCGGTGCGGGGGTAGAAGTCGTGGTTGCCCCAGTTCTGGTTGGCGCGGATGAAGAACACCTGCACGCAGGCCTGCCCGCCTTCCATGTGCAGCGCCACCACGTCGGCCTCGGCCACGCCGCGCGGGTTGATGCCCTGCGCCTGCTGCACGTTGGTCAGCGCCCGGATCCGGTCGCGGATCGCCGCCGCGCGTTCGAACTCCATCGCCTCGGAGGCCGCGGCCATCTGCGCCGCCAGCTCCTCCTGCACGGTGGTCGAGCGGCCCTGGAGGAAGCGCTCGGCATCGGCGACCAGCGCGCCGTACTCGGACTCGCCGATCAGGCCGGTGCAGGGGGCCGAGCAGCGCTTGATCTGGTAGAGCAGGCACGGCCGCGTGCGGCTGGCGAACATCGCGTCCGAGCAGTTCCTGAGCAGGAACACCTTCTGCAACTGGTTCAGCGTCCGGTTCACGGCGCCCGCGCTGGCGAAGGGGCCGTAGTACTCGCCCTTCTCCTTCTTCGCGCCGCGGTGCTTCTTGATCTGGGGAAACGCGGTCTCGTGGCTGACGAGGATGTTCGGGAACGACTTGTCGTCGCGCAGAAGCACGTTGTAGCGGGGTTTGAGCTGCTTGATCAGGTTCTGTTCGAGCAGCAGCGCCTCGGTCTCGGTGCGCGTGGTCAGGAACATCATCGAGGCGGTCTCGCGGATCATGCGCGCGATGCGCCCCGAATGCCCCGAGGGCCGGGCATAGTTCGACACCCGCGCCTTCAGGTTGCGCGCCTTGCCGACATACAGCACCTCGTTCTTCGCGTTCAGCATCCGGTAGACGCCGGGCGAGCCATCCAGCTTGCGGACCTCGCGCGCGATCACCGCGTGGCCGGTTTCGGCGGCCGCGGCGGGGCCCTTGTCAGCCTCCGGATGCAGGTTCGGATCGCTTGGATGGGTCATGGTTGCTGGCTCAACGATTCTCGGTCTCGCTGCAATGCCGAAGCCCCCGAGGCAAGGCGGAAACTCTCCACCGTTTCTGTGGATAAGTCTGGAGACAAACTTCCGGCTTCGCGCAATTCCCCTTGTTTTCGGGCTCTCGGATCGGTTCGCCCAAAGTTTGGGCTGTTTTTTAACTTACTGATGATAAACGATATTATTTTTCATCAGCGGCAAAACGTTGATTTCATTAAAGTTCCATCACGGCTGCGTGACGGATTTTGGGCAGGTGCATAACTTGCCGCGCGCCCCCTGCCGCGGGGTCACTCGACCCCCAGGACGTCGGGTGTCCGCCAGGCCAGATGCTGCCCCCCGTCAACGCAGATCAGCTGCCCCGTGACCGCCTTCGCGGCGAGCAGGTAATCCAGCGCGGCGCAGATGTCGTCGGGGTCGGCGCCCCGCTGCAGCAGCACCGCCGCGCGCTGCGCGGCGAAGTGCTCGGGCGACTGCCGCGCGCCCTTCAGCGTCGGGCCGGGGCCGATCGCATTGACCCGGATCCGCGGCGCGAGGCCCTGGGCCGCGGTCTGGGTCAGCCACCACAGCCCCGCCTTGCCGATCGAGTAGGTGACGAATTCGGGCGTGGGCTTCAGCACCCGCTGGTCGACCATGTTGACCACGAGACCGGTCGCCACCGGCTCGCCGTCCGCGGTGCCGGCGGCGGGGGCCTGGGCGGCGAAGGCCTGGATCAACTGGAACGGCGCGCGCAGGTTCGAGCCGATGTGGCGCTCCCAGCTGGCCATGGTCGCACTGGCGATGTCGTCATGCTCGAAGATCGAGGCGTTGTTGACGAGCACCGTGAGCGGCCCGCCCAGCGCAGTCGCCGCGCGGCCGACGAGCGCCGCGGCCGCGGCCTCGTCCAGAAGATCGGCCTGCAGCGCCTCGGCGCGCACGCCCAGCGCCCGCGCCTCGGCCACCACCTCCTGGGCCGCCGCCGAAGACCCGGCGTAATGCACCGCCACGTCGTGGCCACGGCGCGCCAGATGCAGCGCCATCGCCCGGCCGAGCCGCGCGCCCGCCCCCGTCACCAGTGCCTTGCCCACGCCGTCGCCCGTGCTCATCTCGTCCCCGTTCCTTGCGTCTTGCAGCGGCAGGCCTCGCCGTGCCGGGCCACCAGCGGGCGGCCGCAGCGCCGGCAGCGCTGCCCGCGCACGCGGAACGCCCCGAACATGCCGATGACCAGCATGGCGATCAGGAACAGGGAGATGACCTTGATCATCAAAGCCCGAACCGCGCCCAGTGCGCCCGGTCCTCGACCGCGCCCAGTGCCTCTGCCGTGACCTGCGCCGCGATGTCCGCCGCCGCGCCGCCGCCCGCGGGCCCCACGCCGAGGCGGCGCCAGATCGGCTTTTTCCGGCCCATCGGCTGCAACCGGACCTTGTCGCCGAAGCGTTCCTTGAGCACCGGCGCCAGATGGCCGATGCCGTCGGCGAGTCCCGCCTCGACCGCGGCCGCGCCGACGAAGATCTCGCCGGTGAAGAGATCGCGGGTCGTGTCGAGCCGCGCCCCGCGCCGCGCCTGCACATGCGCGATGAAGGTGCGGTGGATCTGTTCCTGCAGCGCGGTCAGGCGCGCGATGTCGTCGGGCTTTTCCGGCCGGAACGGGTCGAGGAAGCTTTTCGATCCGCCCGCGGTGTGCACCCGCCGCTCGATCCCGTGCCGGGCGAGGAACTCGGGGAAGCCGAAGCTGGCCGAGATCACGCCGATCGAGCCGAGGATCGAGGTGTCGTCGGCGAAGATCTCGTCGGCGGCGCAGGCCAGCCAGTAGCCGCCCGAGGCGGCGACATCCTCGGTGAAGGCCAGCACCGGCACCTTCATCTCGTCCCCGAGGCGGCGGATCCGCGCCCCGATCAGCGAGCTTTGCGCGGGCGAGCCGCCGGGCGAGTTGATCGCCAGCGCCACGGCGGCGGGCTTGCCCTTGCGGAACGCGCGCTCGATCAGCGGCGCGAGGCCGGCATCCGTCAGGCCCGGGGACAGGCGGCCGCCACCGCCGATCACGCCCGAGAGACGGATCACCGGGACGATCGGGGGACGGGACCGGAACGGGACCTTGAGTTTCATGCCCCTCATCTAGGCAGCGCCTCGCGATGCGGCAAGCGGAAAGCCGGGCGGAAGGTCGGGGGGGCCTGCGAGGCCCCCCCGAGCC